>CAVOHH010000009.1:0-534087 GCA_963695615.1 uncultured Alphaproteobacteria bacterium
TATGGGACGGCTCGTGGTGGTGGTCGACGACGACATCGATCCGTCCGATCTTGCCGACGTGATGTGGGCGGTGACGACGCGTTGCGAACCGTCGGAACAGACCGACATCATCAGGAATGCCTGGAGCTCCGCGCTCGATCCGCGCATTCCGGCCGACGCCAAGGCGCGCGGCATCACTTCACATTCGAAGCTCATCATCGAGGCGGTGAAGCCGTTCGCCTGGATCGACAAGTTTCCAAAGCTCTCCGCTCTGTCTCATCAAGATGCGCGCGCCATCGAGACAAAATGGGGCGAGGCTCTCAAAGCATGATCCCGAGAAATGGAAACCGGTTTCCCGCCTTCGCGACGCCCGCTTCGGCGGGCGAAGGAAGGTCGGAAAAGATCACGTGAGATGCGTCGCTGCCACCCTATTTGTTGCGCGCGGCTGACTCGAAGACCAGATTGACCGCCTTGTTCAGCTCTGGCTTCGTGACCGAAAGATCGTTGCCGATGCTGGAAATCTTGGCGATCATCGCGGCCTGCTCCGCAGCCGGAAGGCTGATCAGCTCGCCGCCTTTGTCGGTCCAAGCCTTGCGCTGCCCGGCAACGAAGTCATCGACGAAGGGAGCGATATCCTTGGAAACCGCCGCTGCGTCATCGTGAAGGATTTTTTGCAAGTCCGCCGGCAAGGCTTCGACCCATTTCCTGTTCATGACAACGATGACGTTGACGTAAGGCTGATCGCTTTCGACGATGTACTTTGCCGTGTCGACATAATGCAGCGGCCCGAAAACCGGAACAGTGCCGAGGGCGCCGTCGATGGCGCCCTGCTGCAGCGCGGGCAGCACGTCGCCGAGCGACATCGCCACCGGGGACGCATCCATTCGTTTGATCATTTCGAGCTGAAACGGCGACGCCAGCACGCGAATCTTCATGCCTTGGAACTCGGCGAGATGACGCACCGGCTTGCGGACCACGATCGCGGACGGGCCGGTCAGTATGACCGCCATTCCGATCAGCCCCTTATCCGCGCCCAAGCCGAGTATCATGGAGTTGACGGACGGATCGTCGAGCACCCGTTGGTCCTGTTCGCGGCTGGTAAACAATCCGGGCGCGCTCAGCGCCTGGTAGCGTTCGTCGACGCCGACGAGGAATTCCGGCGGTCCGATCCAGCCTTGAATGGAGCCGAATTGCGTGCCTTCGATTTGCCGGGGAATGGAGCCGAGCTGGCTTGCCGGATAGATTTCGCCCTTGATCCGGCCACCGGAATCTTTCTCGACCGCGGTCGCAAAACGCTGCAGCCATTCTTGTTGCGTATCGTTGAGCGTCGCGGTGCTCAGCTTCATGACAAAGGGCTTGCTGTCTTCGGCTTTGACCGCCGACGACGGCGCAAGGAGCACCGAAGCCAGGGCGACGGCGATCGCCGCGCCGATCATGTCAACTGCTCCGTTTCGTCCGCACGTCATGCTTCGCTCCGCTGGCTCGAGCCGAGGTGGGGCGCGCTCGATGCCGTTACACTGAGAGATATTGGCAATGAGAAATATGAGAATGTCGCGCGACACCGTTCGGATCAATCTATTGCGATGAGTTCGCTGGGAACAGGGACTTAGCCGCTGCTTTTAGGTGCAAAGCGGTCCGCACGTTGCCTACGAATGCGTCAGCGCCCGGGTCGAAACAAAGCGAAGCGATACCGAAGCGTGCCGATGGCTTATGTATTCGGCGAGGGCGCGAGGAAGTCCGGCGTGATGTCCTTGAGCGTCGCCGCGCCGGTGAGTTGCATGGCGCGCACCAGTTCGACGCGCAGATGCTCGAGCACATCCCTGACGCCATCGGCGCCGTGCACGGCGAGACCCCAGATGACCGGCCGGCCGATCATCACGGCGCGGGCGCCGAGCGCCAGCGCCTTGAAGATGTCGGTGCCGCGCCGGATGCCGCCGTCGACATAGACCTCGGCCTTGCCGGAGAGCGCGGCCGCCACTTCGCCGATCGCGGCGGGTCGTCACCGTGGTGTCGAGATGACGCCCGCCGTGATTGGAGACCATGATCGCGCGCGCGCCGCTTTCGACGCAGCGCACGGCATCGTCGGCGCGCAGCACGCCCTTGACGATGACCGGTATGGCTGAGCGCTTCACCAGCCATTCCAGTTCGCGCCAGGTGGCGGGATACAAAACCTTGCCGGCGAAATCGGGATGATAGAAGGTCCGCGCCATCGGCGCGCCGGGCATGTTGATGTTGAGAATGTCGGGCGAGGGCTCATGCTGGGCGCGCGCCGCGCGCGGGCTCCAGCCGCCGACCGGCGCGTCGACGGTCAGCACCAGCGCGGTGAAGCCGGCCGCCGCGACACGGTCGATCAAAGCTTCGACCTCGGCGCGGTTCGGCCAATAGTAGAGCTGAAACCATTGCGGCGCGTCGCGCCGCTCCGCGGCGACGTCCTCGATCGTCACATTGGAGTTGCTGGCCATCACGTAAGGCCGAGCCGGCGTCGGCGGCGCCGCGCGCGGTCGCGCACTCGCCTTCGGCATGAAATAATTTGTGGCGTCCGGTCGGCGCCACCAGGATCGGGCGTCGGCACCGCACTGCCGAGCAGCGTGACCCGCGTATCGATGGTCGGAGACGTCATTGAGCACGCGCGGCCGCAACCGCAGGTCCCGCCACGCTTTGATATTCTCGACCGCGCTGATCTCGTCGTCGGCGCCGGCGGCACAGAATGCGAACGAGGCCGCGGGCATTTTTGCCGCGCCTGCGCCTCCAAGGCATCAAAATCGACACTGTCCAAAATGCGTCCCCCAGCTTGGCGTCCTTAAGCCTGGCTGCGCCCACCCTCAGGGCTTGGGAAAAGGGATCCAATTATAAAGTGCCAAACCGCCGTCGACCGCAACAGTCGTGCCGGTGACATAACGCGAGAACCGGTCACAGAGCAGCGCCAAGGCCATCGCCGCGATATCCTCCGGCGTGCCGGTGCGGCCGAGCGGGATCATCGCTTCGAGCGCCGCGACGTCGGCGTTGAATCCTCCCCCCGGTATGGCTCCCGGCGCAATGGCATTGACGCGGATGCCGTCGCGCCCGAGCGCGCGGGCGAGCTCTTTGACCAGCATGGTTTGTCCGGCTTTGGTGGCGCTGTAGTGCGGAAGATTGCGCGGCGAATAGGCATGCAGCGATGTCACGTAGAGCATGCGCCCTTTGATGCCGCGCGCCTTCATATGCGCGCCGACAGCTTGTCCGAGAACGAAGCCTGCGCGCAGCCCGACGTCCACCATCGCGTCCCACTGCGCCTCAGTGACGGCCAAGATCGTCTGATCCTCGGAGCGCCGGGGCGAGGCGCTGTGGACGAAAATTGAAATGTGACCGAGCGCCGCCTGTGCGGCATCGAACAGTTGCCGCGCGGCGGGCGGCTCCGCAAGGTCGGCTGCGATGAATGTCGCGCCGAGTTCGCGCGCGAGCGCCTGGCCGGGCTCGGCGGCGACGTCGCTCAAAACCAGCCGCGCCCCTTCCGCGGCGAGGAGCCGCGCAATGCCCCGCCCAATTCCGGATGCGGCCCCCGTCACCAGCGCGGCATCACCGTCTAACAGCCCCATCTCCAACGCCCCATCTCCAACGCCCCATGTCCAATGCCCCAGTCCAACGCCCCTGTCGTATCCCCCTCTAGGCTCCGGCCTGCCTAACACGCATTTTGCAATGACTGGCGCGGTAAATCCTCTTGTTCATTGCTTTCCGGGGAATGGCCGGCGTCAAGAAGCTGAATCCTCGCGACGCCAAGCGGCCGGCTGACGTTCCCCAACCTGCGATGGTCGTTGCTCGCAAATCGTTGCACATTAATTACATTTTTATTTTCTGCCTTTAATTTGAGCAAACGGACAACGCCCGCGCGCGTTGTTTGATATTTGCTGCCGGCAGAACAGAGGCCGGCACGGCAAGTTTATTTGTTTGAAATTCAGCAAAAGTCAGGCCCAAATTTGTAAGAGCTTTCTTCGCCTAAAGCCATGAGGAAAATTGATTATGGTCGCTTCGGGATTGAAGAGTCTGACAGCGAAATCGCTCCAACTGCGGGGGAAAATTCTGCTTCTTTTCGCAATGAGCACGTTCTTATTGATCGCCTCGGCGGCGGTCGGCTTCTGGGAGTTCCGTGTCGCCCTGCAAGCCTTCGAAGAAGTCAGGATTAGCCAGAACAACGCCATCAATGTCGTAGCCACGGAAGCCGATTTTAAGAAGCAGGTCCAGGAGTGGAAGGACACGTTGCTCAGGGGGAAAAAACCCGAAGCCTTGGACAAATACTGGGGCAATTTCCAGCAACGCGAAAACGACGTCCGCAGCGAAGCCGAGCGACTGAGCCACAGCATCGCCGATGCTGAAGTCGCGCAATTGGTCGCGCAATTCGTCGCCGCCCA
Source organism: uncultured Alphaproteobacteria bacterium (assembly GCA_963695615.1). Classification (GTDB taxonomy): domain Bacteria; phylum Pseudomonadota; class Alphaproteobacteria; order Rhizobiales; family Xanthobacteraceae; genus BOG-931. The sequence continues at coordinate 4,365 of CAVOHH010000009.1, forward strand.
TAAGACTATGGGAGAGGCTTACCGGCACGGGCTCCAAGAATTCAAGGACCACCAATTCGACAGCGCCGCCGGCGACGCGGCCGTGGCTGGTATGGACCGTGCTCCCACCGAGCTGTTGACCAAGGCGAAGGACCGCTTGGTCGCGGAGGCATCGAAGCGAGCGCTGGATACGAAGAACAATGCGTATTGGGCATTGTCAGAGAGCGTCGGGCTTCTCATCGGAACGACGATCCTTGGCGTGGTAATATTCCTCTTTGTCGTCCAGCGATCCATCTCCAAGCCTTTAGCGCGACTGAATGTTGTCATGCGTGATATGGCCGGCGGCAACCTGAACATTGCTATTTCGGGCACGGATCGCGGCGACGAGATCGGCAGCATGGCCAATGCCGTCACGATCTTTCGGGACGGCATGATCCGTAATGCGGAGCTGCAAGCCGAACACAAAGCCAACGAGGCGCGCAGGGCCGCCGAGCGCGAAGCCGCGACGCAAAAAATGGCGAGTGAATTCGAGGCCGCGGTCGGCGGCATCGTCAAGGCCGCGGTCGCCGGCGACTTCTCGCAGCGTGTCGATGTCGCCAACACCGCCGGCATGGCGCGCAATATCGGTAGCGCGCTCAATTCGCTGTGCGACAATGTGGCCAAGGCGCTCAACGATCTCATCAGAATGCTCAACGCGCTCGCTGCCGGCGACATGACCCAGCGCATTCGCGCCGAGTATCAGGGCATGTTCGGCGAACTGAAGAAAGACGCCAACCTGATGGCCGAGCAGATCGGCGCGACCATCGCCGATATCAAGGCTTCCGCGAACGAGGTCGCCAGTGCCTCGGCCGAGATCTCGGCCAGCACGACCGATTTGTCGCAGCGCACGGAAGAGCAGGCCGCGAGTTCGAACAAACCTCCGCATCGATGGAAGAGATCGCCGCGACGGTGAAGAAGAATGCGGAGAACGCTCAGCGCGCGAATTCCTCGGTCGGCGGCACGCGTGAGGTCGCCGGCCGCGGCGGCCAAGTCGTCGCCAGGGCAGTTGCGGCAATGGCGAAGATCGAAGAATCCTCGCGCAAAATCTCCGACATCATCGGGGTGATTGACGAAATCGCGCGTCAGACCAACCTCCTGGCGCTTAACGCCGCGGTCGAAGCGGCGCGCGCGGGCGAAGCCGGCCGTGGCTTCGCGGTGGTGGCGTCCGAGGTGCGCAGTCTGGCGCAGCGCTCTTCGCAAGCCGCCAAAGACATCAAGGACCTCATCACCAACAGCAACGGCCAGGTCAAGGACGGCGTTACGCTCGTCAACGAGGCTGGCGCGGCGCTCACGGAGATCGTTGAATTGTTCAAGTCGGTGGCCGAGATCGTGGCCGACATTGCCAATGGCAGCGCCGAACAGGCGGACGGCATCGAGCAGGTCAATAAAGCGCTGACGCAGATGGACGAGGTCACCCAGCAGAACTCGGCGCTGGTCGAAGAAAACGCCGCCACCGCTAAAACCCTGGAGCATCAGGCCAAAGCTATGGACGAGCGGGTTGCCTTCTTCAAGCTCGACGGCCGTGCCGAGAGCGAAGAGGCGCGGTCAACGAGTTCCGGCGAACAGCAGCCGGCCGTGGCGCGCAAGCGCGTCGCCTAATCCCAAATTGAAAATGGGGCACAGATCGCGAGCTGGGTAACTTTCGCTTCTGGGTGCAAAACGCGTATCGCCTGACATGGCCTACGACGCACCGAACTCACCCGACAGGCGCGCCGCCGTCTCTTGGACGATTTTCGCCCGGCTCTTGATCGCTTGATGCGAGAGCCGCCAAACGGGCCCGGAAATGCCGAGCGCGCCGATCGACCTTGCCGGTGAAGTCGGTGACCGGAACCGCGACGCAGCGGACTTCCAGATTGAACTCGCCGTCGTCGTGGGCGATGCCGGTGCGCCTGATCTCCTCGATCTCGCGCAAGAGGATGGGGATTTCGGTGATCGACTTCTCCGTCGACGGTTTCAGCCCGGCGCGTTTGAGCAAACGCGTGAGCTGATCAGGCGACAGCGATGCCAGGATCGCCTTGCCGAGCGCCGTGCAGTGGGCCGGGCGCACAACACCGACGCGGTCGGTCAACTGGAATGCGCCGGGGCCGCAGGTGCGCGCGATCACCACGATGGCGTCGCCCATGCGCACGGCGAAATGGCTCGACTCGCCGGTTTGCCGCGACAGGTCCTCGAGCACCGGAGTTGCGACATTGACCATCTCGATTTCGTCGAGCGCGCTGGCGGCGAGCGCGAATAGCGGCCGGCCGATGCGGTAGCGCTTGGTCTCTTTCTCCTGACGGATATAGCCGAGCGCCACCATGGTCTTGGCGAGATGAAACGTCGTTGAATTGTGCAAACCGACGCGTCGACCGAGATCGGCAAGTCCGATCCCATCGCGGTGGCGTGCAACCTCTTCGAGGATGCCGAAAGCCCGGCCGAGCGATTGGATGCCGACGCGCTGTTTGTCATCGGCATCGTTGTGGGCATCGTCAGCGGCAGGAGACTGCGGCGGACGGACCAGCCGGGCAATCTTCGCACGGGCCGGCGCCGGATCTGGCTTGGCGACGGTTTTGCTCTTGGCGCGCGGTCTCACCGAAAGGCCTCCAATGGGTCGAGAGCCTCATACCACAATATCAATTGACGTACAGCATTGTGAGACATAGCTTGCCGCCAGTTTTAAGTCGCAAGCCGCCGTGGAGGAGAAGGGGAACCGATGTCGACCACCAATATGCTCAACGGCGCCCAGGTCATTGTCGATTATCTGGTGCGGGAGAAGGTGCCGAAGGTGTTCGGCCTGTGCGGCCACGGCAATATTCAATTCATCGACGCTTTGTTCGAGCGCAAGCACGATATCGAGACCATCTCCGTGCATCATGAAAGCGTCGCCGGCTTCATGGCCGACGTTTATTACCGGGTGTCCGGCCGGCCGACGGCGACGTTCACGTCCTGCGGGCCGGGCTCGGCGAACCTGCCGATCTCGCTCGGCAACGCCTTTCTCGATTCCGTGCCGTTTCTGGCAGTGACCGGCAATGTGCCGACCAGCCAGTTCAATCGCGGCGCGTTTCAGGAGCTCTATCGCCACTATCAGGCCGACTTTCCTTCCACCGTCCGCTCCTATTGCAAGAAGGTGTTTCAGCCGACGCGCGGCGAAATGGTGCCGCTCGCCGTGCGCCAGGCCTGGAAGACGATGGTGACCGGCCGGCCCGGCCCGGTCGTGCTCGACGTGCCGTTCGACGTCTTCATGGAGGCCTCCGCCGAGGAAGCGCCCAAGCCGGAAGAATGGAGCGCCAATATATCGAGCCGCTGCGGCGCCGATCCGGAAGGCGTGGTCAAAGCCGTCGACATGCTGCTCAAGCGCCGAGCGGCCGGTGATCATTGTCGGGCAGGGCGTGCGCTATGGCGGCGCCGGCGACGACTTGCTGCGGCTCGCCGAGCGCTTGCAGATTCCGGTGGCGTCGTCGGCGAGCGGGCTTGGCGCCATCGACACCAAGCATCCGCTCGCGCTCGGGCTGGTCGCCCGCGCCGGACATTATCAGGCGAACCATGCCACCCGTCAGGCCGACGTGCTGCTTGCGCTCGGCGTTCGTTTCGACGACCGCACGTCGAGCTCCTGGATTCCGGGTTACTCATTCACCATCCCGCCGACCAAACTCATCCATGTCGACATCGATCCGGAAGAAATCGGCCGCAACTATCCGGTCGCGCTCGGCTTGATGGCGGACGTGCGCACGTTCCTGCGCCAAATTCTCGCCGAGCTCGATCGCCGCGCCGATCTCAACGCGCGGGCCGACGCGCGCAAGAAATGGCTCATGGCTATCGACGGCTATCGCAAGGAATGGGACAAGTTCGTCGCGCCCGGATTTTCCGATGATTCAACGCCGATCAATCCGCAGCGCGCGGCGCTCGAGATCGACAAAGGCTTGCCCGAGGACGCCATCCTCGTCAGCGATATCGGCGTGCATCACAACTGGCTCCTTGGCTTCTGCAAGCCGCGGCGTCCGGACTCGCTGATCGGCTCGATGGGTTTCGGGCCGATGGGTTTCGGCGTTGCCGGCGTGCTCGGCGCGAAATTCGCAGCGCCCGATCGGCCCTGCGTTTCGGTGTGCGGCGACGGCGCCTTCTTCATGCACGCGAGCGTGCTCGGCACCGCGGTGGAATATAATCTGCCGGTGGTCTGGGTGGTGTGGAACAACTACGCCTATGCTTCCATTCGCGGGCTGCAGCGCGGCTATCTCAACGGCCGCGAACTCGCGACCGACTTCCACAATCCGATCACCGGCGCAGCGCTACAATCCGGACTTCGCGGCAATGGCCCGCTCGGCTGGTGTCGAAGGCGTGCGCGTCGACCGCGCCGGCGATCTCGCCGAGGCGGTGCGCAAGGGCATTGCGGCCAACCGGCCTTATCTGATCGACGTCGATATCGCAGCCGACATCAATCCGTCCGGCGCCGGCGTGTGGGAGCTTCCCGGTCTCGGCCAAAGCAAGCCCGGCATCGGCACCCGCTATCAGCCGGCCTGATCGTACGGGGTGAGCGGCCCCGACGACGAGCAAATAACATCCTGGAAGCCTATTTGGCGGCGCGCGCCCGCGGTTTGCCGGTTGCGGCCCGGCCGCGCGTCTTGAGAAGTTCATTTTAGTTAACTGATCTTAAAACTTAATCGGTTTTAGTGACGGCTGACGCCAACCGCAACCAACGGTGTCGGCCCGCTATTGGCTTTGAGGATCCGCCATGTTGAATCGCGTGACGATCAGTACACTTCTGAAAACCGTCATCATGACGCTCGGCCTGGCCGTCATCGTCATGCTGTCGCTGACCGCATGGGAACTCCTGGAGCCGCCTCGCTGTGGCAAGCCAAGCGGAAGCGGCCGCCAATGCCGAAAGCTATCTGTTCACCGCGCTCTATAACATGCGCATCGACCGCGCGACGACGGGCATCGACCTTAACTCCGACAGGACAGGCGTGTCGGCGATCCTCGGCAAGGCCCGCACCTCCGAAATGGCGGCGCTGCAATCCGCGCTGGACTACCTGCCGCAGGTCGATTTCGCCGAGCAGCAGGCGCTGACGACGGAGCTTGCCGACCGCTTCAAACGCATCACGGCGTCGCACGACGAAACGGCCGCGGCGCTGGCGCAGCCGAAGGCATCGCGTCCGGCCGGACTCGCCGAAAAGGCGTTCAAGGAAGCCAACGAGCTGTTCGGACTGATCGATAAATTGTCGACGCGGGTCGCAACCGCGATCAAATTGCAGGACCCGTTCATCGACCAGATGATGGAGATCAAGCAGCTCGCCTGGACCATGCGCAATTCGAGCGGCGACGCGACGCTGGTCATCCTCAACCCGCTGGGCGGCAAGCCGGTCTCGCCCACGGCGATGAACGACTACAACACTTATGTCAGCAAATACACCATCACCTGGGCGTCGCTCAAAGAGGTCGCGAACGGCCTGTCCTTGCCGACGCGTCTCACCGACATGATCGGCAAGGTCGACAGTGTCTTCTTCGACTCCGACTATGCGGCGCTGCGGATGAAGGTGCTGACGGCGCTGATTGCCGGCCAGCCCACGGGCACGAGTTCGGACGAGTGGTCGGTAATATCGATAACAAGGCAGGCCCCGATCCAGGATACCGCGACCATCGCGCTCGACGTCGCCAGGGATCATGCCGCCGATCTGCATTCGCACGCGATGTGGAGCCTGATCGTCCAGATCTGTCTGATGCTGTGCGCGCTCTCTTCGTCGCCGGCATGATGTGGGTGGTCTCGTTCCGCGTCAGCAACCCGCTGCACCAGCTCAGCGCCGCGATGCGCAAGCTCGCTGGCGGCGACTTCGACGTGGTTCTTCCCGGCCTCGAGCGCAAGGACGAGATCGGCGCGATGGCGACCGCGGTGGAAGAGTTCAAGGTTGTCTCGGCCGAGAAAGCGCACGGCGAGACCGAAGAAGCCGTGCGCCGGCAGAAGGCCGAGGCTGAAATCCAGGCCAAGGCCGCGGCGGAGCAGCAGAAAAGCGCCGAAGCGCAGGCGCGGGCGGCGCAGGAACAGGCGAAGATCGTTCGCATCCTCGCCGAGGGCCTCGTCAAGATGGCGGAGGGCGAACTCGGCCACCGCCTCGGCGAAGGTTTTACCGAGAGCTATCGTCAGATCAAAGACGACTTCAACGCCATGGGCACGCGCCTGCACGAGTCGATCGGCGCCATCGCCGCCGCAACGCGGGAGATTGCCAACGCCTCCGGCGAACTGTCGGCAAGCACCACGGATCTGTCGCAGCGCACCGAGGAACAGGCGGCGAGCCTCGAACAGACCTCGGCGTCGATGGAGCAGATCTCGGCGACAGTGCGGCAGAACGCCGAGAATGCGCAGCGCGCGAGCCAATCGGCGGGCGGCGCGCGCGACGTCGCCGATCGCGGCGGTCAGGTGGTCGCCAAGGCGGTCGACGCCATGGCGCGCATCGAGGATTCTTCGCGCAAGATCTCCGACATCATCGGCGTGATCGACGAGATCGCCCGGCAGACCAACCTGCTGGCGCTCAACGCCGCGGTCGAGGCCGCACGCGCCGGCGAAGCCGGCCGCGGCTTCGCCGTGGTCGCCTCTGAGGTCCGCAGCCTGGCGCAGCGTTCGTCGCAAGCCGCCAAGGACATCAAGGACCTCATCACCAATTCCAGCGGTCAGGTGAAAGACGGCGTCGATCTCGTCAACAAGGCCGGCACGGCGCTGCACGAGATCGTCGAATTCGATCAAACAAGTCGTTGACATCGTAGCCGACATCGCCGCCGCCTCGACCGAACAGGCGGCCGGTCTCGAGCAGGTCAACAAGGCGCTGAACCAGATGGACGAGGTGACGCAGCAGAACTCGGCCCTGGTCGAGGAAAATGCCGCCACCGCCAAGACCCTGGAACAGCAAGTCAAGTCGATGGACGAGCAGCTTGCGATGTTCCGCCTCGATGCCGATAGCCGGCACGAGGCGGGTGCCCGCCATGAGAGGGCGGCATAGGGGTTCGCCAAACAAGCTCCGGCGCGGCGCATTTTAGAACCGGCGCGCCGCAAGTTTTACAAACAGAAGAAAATTAGCCTGCGCGCCCGGCTTCGCGCAGGCTAATCCTGCGCATTAAAGCAGCAGCATTTGCACTACCTTATATCTTGAGGGCGAACGGAGCGCGGCTATAGTCCCGCTCCAACAAGGCCCCAACCAGAATATCGCTCGTTGCCCGGCGCTGGCGCGACCGGCTTCGAGCGCGGATCGTGCAGCGTTCCGCGATGAGTTCGAGGAGTACCCGATGAAATTGTCCAGGCGCAGACTTCTGCTCACGGCAGGCGGTGTTGCGGCGCTGCAAACCCTGTCGCGCGCCGCACAGGCCGAAACCTATCCATCGCGCTCGGTGCGCGTGATCGTGCCGTTCGCGCCCGGCGGACCGGTCGACGTGTTCGGCCGATTGATGGCGGAGAAATTTTCCGACCATTTCGGCCAGCAGTTCTTCGTCGAGAATATCGTCGGCGCCGGCGGCAATATCGGCACCGAAAAGGCGGCGAAGTCTCCGCCCGACGGCTATGCGCTTCTCATCAATGCCAATAATCACGTGATCAATCCGCTGCTTTACGAGACGGTGCCCTACGATCCGTTTAAGGACTTCGCGCCGGTATCGCTTGCGGTCGGTTTCCCGACCGCGTTCTCGGTCAATACAGCGGCGGTGCCGGCGCACACCGTCGCCGAACTGGTCGCGCTGGTGCGCGCGACACCGGGCAAATACAGCTACGCTTCGGCCGGTGTCGGTACGCCGTCGCATCTCCTCGGCGAGCGGTTCCGCCAGGCGCTCAATCTCGATATCGTGCACGTGCCCTATGGCGGCACCGGCCCGGCGACCCAAGCCGTGCTCGCCGGCGACACGCCGATCTGCTTCGCCGGGCTCACGGCTGCGGCACCGCTGGTAGCGACGGGAAAAATACGCGTCCTCGCCACCATGAGCAAAACCAGGTCGCGGGCGCTGCCTGACGTCCCGACAATCATCGAAGCCGGTTTTCCAGGCTTGGATGGCGAGGGCTGGGACGGCTTATTCGTTCCCGCCGGCACGCCCCAGGACATCATCAAGTCGCTCAGCGATCAAACTCGCATCGTATTGGCGCTTCCCGACGTCGCGCAGCGCATCGACGCACTTGGCTTCTCGTCGGTGGGGTCGACGCCGGACGAATTCGCCAAACAGCTCGTGGCCGAAAGCCAGACCTGGGCCAAGGTGATCACCGCGGCCGGGCTTAAGCTGAAGTGATCGGCGTTCACCGCCGCTCTATCTCTTCGGCGGCACCGCTGCGAATTTCGAGCCGCGTACGCACATGCGGCCGCGCGGATCCTGCCACAGTCGTTCGGTCTGGTGCAGGTAACCGAGCGCGCGCGCAACCATGACGAAATTATACGACGCGAAGCGCTCGGCGATGTCGGTGTAATAGAGCGGCTCTTTCTCGATGGCGGCGAGGATTTCCACCGCGAGATTTCGCACCGTGATGTTGTCGCCGCCATTGCCGGCCGCATCGGCCTTGCCTTTCACGTAATCGCCGATATGCGCCGTGTCGGCATAGGCGTAGGTGATGCGCTCGTAGTGCTCGGGCGGAATGCCTTCCGGGATGGTGGCGTCGATGCCGACCTTGGCGCCGGTCGGCGCCACGCCAAAGCCCTGCGGCAGGCTCGGATCGAGCGGCTTCGCACGGGCATTGCCGACGATCATGATGTCGCGGTCGCCCTGCACCCGTGTCGCGATCGCCCATTCCACCTCGGCCGGATCGAACACGTCGATATCGTCGTCGACGACGACGACATGTTTGAGATCCATGACGGAGAGTGCGGCGAGGAGCGCATTCTTGCCTTCGCCGGGCTGCTTCTTGATGGAGATCACGGCGTGCCAGAAGGCGCAGCCGCCGAGCGTGACATTGATATCCTTGACGACGACGCCCGCGGTCTTCAGCGCCTGGCGGATCGCGGCATAGCGCGTCGGCGCCGCGAGCCAGGTGTTCTCCCACGGCATGTGCAGGTTGTAGTAGATCGCGTCCTTCTTCATCGTAATGGCTTTGACGCGCACCAGCGGATTCCAGTGCAGCCCGCCCATCAGGCGGGTGAATTCGCCGAAGCGGCCTTCCGGAAAAGTCCAGCCGGTCGGCAGGATTTCCGCTTCCAGCACGATCTCGGCGTCGGCGATGCAGGGCAGGTCGATGGTCCGGCATTGCGCCAGCTCGACCGGCGCGCCGCGAAGTCCGCCTGAGATCGCCATTTCGTCGACGCCGAGCGGCGCGCGATAGCCGGCGCCGGCGATCTCGATCGGATGCGTGCCGATGGAAATCGAGATCGGCAGCGGCTCGCCGCGCTCCAGCGCGCGGCGCGCAAACATCTTCATATTGTTCGGCGTGACGATGTCGATGCCGGTCAGATTCTTCTCTTTGACGATGAAGCGGTAGATGCCGCTATTGAGTCCGAATTCGGGATCGCGCGCGATCACGATGCCGGCGGTGATCATCGGCCCGCCGTCATAGATCGACGACATCGGGATCGGCAGCTTATAGAGGTCGACGTCGTCGCCGGTGAGAAAAACCTGGTCGGCCGGCGACGTCTTGACCGTCTTCGGCGCGATTGGCTTGTCGATGGCCCGCTGCAGCTTATCTTCGATTTCGCGGTAATTCTCGGCGTGCATCGACATCATCGCCCGTTCCTGCGTGCGGATGATGCCGGAGACGACCGGCATGTCGTAGCCGATGACTTTGTGGAAAAATAATGCCGTCTTCGCCTGGTCGACGAGCGTCGCGATATGGCGGATATCGACCGGTTGGTGCAGGTCGACAAGCTCGCCCGATTGTCGGAGCCGATCGAGAAATTGACGGAAATTTTCGTTCATGCATGGTCCTTCGCGCCGCGGGGCGGCCTAGGTATAAGGGTCTGTACTGAGGAAACAACCTCTGCCGCGCAACGCCGGTCTGCGTGGCGCTCCCGGCCCAACCTTTCCGCTTGCGCCTCGAATGGCGGCATGCTGCTTACAAGCCCTTACGAATGTGAGCGGCCTGTTCTCGCGCGTGAGAAAAGAAGAGGTTTCCTGGTGGCAAAGACGATGAAGGCGCTGGTTTTGAAGGCGCATGGCGGGCTCGACGAGCTCAAGCTCGTCGAGGATTATCCGGCCCCGCAAGTGGCGCCCGGTCACGTCGTCATAAGGGTGCGGGCATCCTCCTTCAACTTTCATGATCTGTTTACCGTCAAAGGCATGCCGGGCATCAAGGTGCCGCTGCCGGTGATCATCGGCCTCGATATGGCTGGCGAGATCGCCGAGATCGGCGAGGGCGTCGCCAACTGGAAGATCGGCGATCGGGTTCTGGTCAATCCCGTCAACAAGAAGCAAGGTCTGATGGGCGAAATGCTCGACGGCGGCATGGCCGAATATTGTTTGGTCGCGGCCGATCAGCTGGTCGCCATGCCGGACGGCGTCGATTTCGCGCAGGCAGCATCGCTACCGGTCGCCTACGGCACCGCGCACCGCATGCTGATCACCCACAACACCGTCAAGAAAGGCGACAAGGTTCTCGTCCTCGGCGCCTCTGGCGGCGTCGGTACCGGCTGCGTCATGATCGCCAAACTTCTCGGCGCCGAGGTCATTGCCTGCGCGTCGAGCGAGCAGAAGCTTAAGCGGCTGAAAGACATGGGCGCCGACGAAGTGGTCGATTACACCAAGGTCGACTGGTCGAAATGGGCGGTCGAGAAATACGGCAAGCCGCAGCGCCGTTCCTATGAAGGCGGCGTCGATGTCGTTGTCAATTTCACCGGCGGCGACACCTGGGTGCCGTCGCTGCGCTGTATCAAGCGCGGCGGCAAGCTTTTGGTCTGCGGCGCGTCGGCCGGCCACGATCCGAAGGAAGACCTGCGTTATGTCTGGAGTTTCGAGATCAACATCCAGGGCTCGAACAGCTTTTACGACGAAGATCTCAAGGGATTGATGGCGCTGATCGAGGCCGGCAAGATGAAGCCCGTGATCGACAAAGTGCTGCCGCTCGAAGGCGCGATCGAAGGCTTGCGCCTGATCCAGGATCGCGAAGTCATCGGCAAAGTCATTGTCGCGCCGTGAGCGAAAACATGAGCCAAGATGCTACTCCAGACATCACACTCGAACAGGCGCAGGCGATGATCACGCGCGCGCCGTATCATCAATGGCTCGGGCTCAAAGTCACCGCGCTGCACGATGACGGCATCGAGCTCACCGCGGCCTGGCGCGAGGAATGGGTGGTCAATCCGGAGCGGCGCTACACCCATGGCGGCGTGCTGGCGGCTCTGGTCGATCTCACGGCCGACTGGGCGATGCTCAAGAAGGTCGGTCGTCCGGTGCCGACCATCGACCTGCGGGTCGACTATCATAGCGCGGCCATGCCGGGCGATCTGACCTGCCGCGGCAAGATCGTTCGGCTCGGCAGCCAGTTCTCGTCGTCGGAAGCGTTTATCTTCGACGCCAAGGGCAAGCTCTTGGCGAGCGGGCGCGGCACCTATTTCAATGCGCCGCCGAAAGCCTAAATATGTTTCAGCCGCGGCAAAGTGAAAGACCCTATCGGTCTTGCAGAACATGTTCGCCTTCCGCAATCTCGGACAACTGATCGGCAAAGACCGCGACCTGGACAAGATCGCGGTGATCGATCTCGGCGGCGAGGGCGGCCCCCGCGAATTCAGCTATGCCAAGATCGATGCCATGGCGAACGGCGTCGCCCGCGCGCTCATCCGCGACGGTTTGCAACGCGGCGATCGCATCGCCATCCTCTCCGCCAATCGCGCCGAATATATCGCGGCTTGCTTCGGCATCACGCGCGCGGGCTTGGTGGCGGTGCCGGTCAATTTCAAGTTTCCGAAGAAGACCATCGAGTTCGTCATCCGCGATGCCGGCGCGAAGCTCGTATTCTGCGATGTCGAACGTCGTGCGGATTGTCCCGCGGGGCTTCGCAGCATCGGTTTCGGCGATGCCGGCGCAGGCGGGTTCGAGCGGTTCCTCGATCCCGGTGCATTCAGCGAACTAACGCCGGCCGCCAACGAGCCGGCGATGTTTCTTTATACGTCCGGCTCGACCGGCATCCCCAAGGGTGTCGTGCTGTCGCACCAGAGTCACCTCTGGGTCGTCGAAACGCGCCTCGCCGGCCAGGATCTATCAGGCCAGCGCTATCTGATCGCAGCGCCGCTCTATCACATGAATGCGCTGGCGCTGGCGCAGCTTGCCATTGCGGCCCATAGCACGATCGTTCTTTTGCCCAATTTCACGGCGCGCGCCTATATCGAGGCCATCGGCAAATATCGCTGCACCTGGCTCACCGCGGTGCCGCCGATGATCGCCATGATGCTGCGCGAGACCGAGCTGTTGGCGGAAACCGATCTGTCGAGCGTGCAATTCGTCCGCATGGGCTCGGCGCCGGTCAGCCAGAGCTTGATGTCGGCGCTCAAGCGCGCGCTGCCGCAGGCCGCCGTCACCAATGCTTACGGCACGACCGAGGCCGGGCCGGTCGTGTTCGGGCCGCATCCTAAAGGGTTGCCGATGCCGGACATGTCGGTCGGCTATCCGCATCCGAAAGTGCAGGTGCGGCTCGTCGACGGCGGCAGCAAAGACGCGGCGCAGGGCGTGCTGGAAATGAAATGCCCGGCCGTCATGACCGGCTATCACAATCGCCCGGACGTCACTTCGCCGATCGGGGCCGACGGCTTTTACCGCACCGGCGACGTGTTCCGCCGCGACGCCGAGGGCTTTCATTATTTCATCGGCCGCACCGACGACATGTTCAATTCCGGCGGCGAGAATATCTATCCGGGCGACGTCGAGCGCATGCTGGAAACGCATGCCGATGTCAGCCAGGCGGCCGTCGTGCCGATCGACGATGACATCAAGGGACAGAAGCCGGTCGCCTTCATTATTGCCAAGGCCGGCCGTCATCCGAGTGTCGACGAGATCAAGCAATACGCGCTCGCCAACGCGCCGGCCTATCAGCATCCGCGCTTTGTCTGGTTCCTCGACAGGATGCCGCTCGCCTCGACCAACAAGATCGACCGCGCCGCTTTGCACCAATTGGCCGAGGAGCGCGTCAATGCCGGAAAGCAGTGACGACCGATCGCCAGCTTCCGCTGGGCGAGGAGATTTTTCTCGACCATGTCGGCCATTTCGCCGCCGATCCGGATGCCGCGAGCGCGGCGCTCTCAAGCGCGGGCTTTGCCCCGACGCCGCGCTCGGTGCAGGTCAATCCCGACGGCAAAGGCGGCGTGGTTTTGACCGGGACCGGCAATGTGACGAGCATGTTTCGTCACGGCTATATCGAGGTTCTCTACAAGACGGCGGACACCGCGCTCGGCCGCGAACTTGACGCCGCGATGTCGCGATATGCCGGCGTTCATCTCGCGGCGTTCTCGGTCGCGCGATGCCGCCGCGGCGCGTCGCCGCCTGGAGTCGTCGGGTTTTCGCGTGCGGCCCGCTCGCGCATTTCGAGCGGCCGGTCGAGACCGAAGCGGGTCCGGACATCGCCAAATTCACCGTGACGCGCGTCGAGCCCGGTCAGATGGCGGAAGGGCGCATTCAGATTCTGACGCATCATACCGAGGCGGCCGTCTGGCAGCCGCGCTGGCTGTCGCATCCCAACGGCGCGACGGGATTGATCGACGTCGTGATTGCCACCGCAAATGTCGAAGAGGCGGCTGACCGCTTCTCGCGCTTTCTCGGCAAGCCGGCGACGGACAATGCGGCCGGAAAAGCAATTCGCCTCGATCGCGGCGGCGTTCAACTGGTTACGCGCCGAAGCGTTTTCGCGGCTAGCGCCGGATATTGCGATCCCGTCATTGCCCTTCATCGGCCTCTACGCCATCGCGGTGCGCTCGATCCCTGCGCTGTGCGAGAGCCTTGCGGCGCGGCGGGATGTCGTTCATCGAGCGCGATGGATTTGTCATGGCGCGCTTTCCCGTCGGCGCTCGGCATCGGCGGCTGGGTCTTCGCCGAGACGCTGGATCGTTTGCCTTGGCGCGCGAGCCAAAGCTAACGCCCGATCGCGGCATGAAAAGAAAACGGCGGCCGAAGCAGGCCGCCGTTTTAGTTTCAGTTCCATCTGTGCGTTTTTAGCGAGATTATTTCTCGACGAACGCCTTCTCGATCACGTATTGGCCGGGTTCGCTGTGATTGCCTTCTTCGAAGCCGAGTTCGCGCACGATGGCAACAAGGTCGCGCAGCATGGTTGGGCTGCCGCACATCATCACGCGATCGTGGTCGGCCGAGAGCGGGGGCGAGGCCGATTTCGTCGAACAGCGTGTCGGACGTGATCAGGTCCGTCAGCCGCCCGCGATTGTGGAAGGGTTCGCGCGTCACGGTCGGAAAGTAGATCAGTTTTTGCGAGATCATCTCGCCGATGAAATTCGTGCTGCGGCAATTGCTGGGTGATGAAGTCTCGATAGGCAAGCTCGGCGACCTGACGGCAGCCGTGCACGAGCACGACCTTCTCGTAGCGCTCATAGGTTTCCGGGTCTTTGATGATGCTGAGAAACGGCGCCAGCCCGGTGCCGGTCGCCATCAGATAGAGGTGGCGGCCCGGCTGCAGGTTGTCGAGGATCAACGTCCCCGTCGGCTTGCCGTTGACGAGGATGCGGTCGCCGGTCTGCAGATGCTGCAGCCGCGACGTCAGCGGCCCGTCCGGCACCTTGATCGAGAAGAATTCCAGGTTCTCCTCGTAGTTGGCGCTGGCGAGGCTATAGGCGCGCAGCAGCGGCCGGCCGCCGACCTCGAGCCCGATCATGGCGAACTGGCCGTTCTGGAAGCGGAACCCGGCGTTGCGCGTGGTGGTGAAGCTGAAAAGACTTTCCGTCCAATGCCTGACCGACGTGACTTCTTCGCTGTGTAACGTGCTCATGCGACTGGATTATTCCCTGAGTTGCGTTGACAGCCCGGCGCGTTTCGGCGCATATAACTAACTAGATAATTATCAAATGCAAGCGCCAATCTGAATGATGCCGCTCATTGACTTGCCCAGCGCGGACGGCCGGCTCGAGCGCTATCGCATGCAGGGCCCGCGCGCGTGGAATGGCCAGGCACCCAAACGGCGACGGCGGCCATAGATTTCGATCGCATCGCGCTCGCGGCGGCGCACGTTGTGGCCGATCCGCTGGCCGATGTCGACCCCTGGCTGACGCCGGCGATCGACTGGGACGCGACGATCGCTTTTCGCCGCCATTTGTGGTCGCTCGGGCTCGGCGTCGCCGAAGCCATGGACACCGCACAGCGCGGCATGGGGCTCGACTGGAACAATGCGCTGGAACTGATCCGGCGCTCGGTCGCGGCGGCCCGCGACGTGCCGGGCGCCGTCGTGTTCTCGGGCGTCGGCACCGATCAGCTGGCGCCGTCGCCCGCGGTCACGCTCGACGACGTGATCGCCGCCTATGAAGAGCAGATCGAAGCCGTCGAAGCCTGCGGCGGCCGCATTGTCCTGATGGCGAGCCGCGCGCTCGCCGCCGCCGCCAAGTCGCCCGACGATTACGCCAAAGTGTACGGCCGCATTCTCGAACAGGTGCGCGAGCCGCGTGATCATCCATTGGCTCGGCGAGATGTTCGATCCGGCGCTCGCCGGCTATTGGGGCAGCGCCGATCACACCGCGGCGATGGATGTGTGCATCGACATCATCGGCGATCACGCCGACAAGGTCGACGGCATCAAGCTTTCTTTGCTCGACAAGGACAAGGAAATCCGGCTGCGGCGGCGTTTGCCGCAGGGCGTGCTCACTTATACCGGCGACGATTTCAATTTCCCGGAATTGATCGCGGGCGATGCGCAGGGCTTTTCGCACGCGCTGCTCGGCATCTTCGACGCCATCGCGCCGGCGGCGTCGGCGGCGCTCGATGCGCACGGCCGCGGCGACAAGGATGAGTACTGGAAGATTCTCGAGCCGACCGTGCCGCTGTCGCGGCATCTCTTCAAGGCGCCGACGCGGTTTTACAAAACCGGGATCGTGTTCCTGGCTTATCTCAACGGACACCAATCGCATTTCGTGATGGTGGGCGGCCAGCAGAGCGCGCGCTCGCTGTTGCATCTCGTCGAGGCGTTCAAGCTTGCCGACGCCGCAGGCCTTATCCGCGATCCGGATATGGCCGCGGCGCGGCTCGGCACGGTCTTGCATATTCACGGCGCGGCTTAAGCGGTTTTTGAAGGGGCTCCAATCATGCCGGTCGCGGCGACATCCAAGATCAAAAAACCGGCGGCGAAAGCCAAACTAAAGTCGGCCAAGCTCGAGCCGGTGCGCGACGCCGAGCGCACGCGGCGCGCGCTTCTTGACGCCGCCGAGATCGAATTCGCCGCCAAGGGGCTGGCCGGCGCGCGGGTCGACGTCATTGCCGAGGAGTCCTGCGCCAACAAGCGCATGCTGTATTATTATTTCGGCTCGAAGGACGATCTGTATGTGGCGGTGCTCGAGCGCGCCTATGGCGCGATGCGCGAGCGCGAGCGGGAGCTCAATTTCACCAATCTCGAGCCGCTGGAAGCGATCAAGACGCTGGTCGAGTTCAAGTTCGATTATTACGTGGAAAATCCGCGGATCATTCCGCTGCTCGGCCGCCGAGAACATGAACGGCGGCAAATATCTCAAGCGCTCGCGGCGGCTGCGCGACATGCATCTGTCGCTCATCGACATGATCCGCAAGGTTCTCGCCGCCGGCGAACGCCAAGGGCGTGATCAGGCCCGGCATCGATCCGTTCCAGCTCTATGTCTCGTTGTCGGCGCTGAGCTACTTCTACTTTTCCAATGCGGCGACGCTGTCGGCGGCGTTCGGGCGCGAGCTCTGATGAGCGAGGCCGAGCGCAAGGCGCGGCGGGCCCACGCCGTCGAAGTCATTACGTCTTATGTGAAAGCGCGGTAAGCGCGCCGGTAAAGACGCGCGGCAGTCGTACGGAGGAGAACATGAAATTCGGCGATTATCCCAAAGCGGGCTCGTTCGACGGCGTGTCCGGCTTTCGCAGCTACCTGCAGTCCTTGGGGCTCGATATGCCGTGCGACGACATCGTGTCGGGCGGTCCGCATTCGCCGCTCGGCGCGCCGCTCGAATTCGACGGCATGACGATCGGCCATCGCCTGGCGATCCAGCCGATGGAAGGCTGGGACTGTCAGACCGACGGCCGGCCGTCGGAGAACACCAAGCGGCGCTGGAAGCGGTTCGGCTCAGAGCGGCGCCAAGCTCATCTGGGGCGGCGAAGCCTGCGCGGTGCGGCCCGACGGGCGCGCCAATCCGAAGCAGCTCACCATGACCGAGGACAGCCAGAAGTGATATCGCCGCGCTGCGCCAGATCGTGATCGACGCGCACAAGGAAGCGACCGGCGGCGACGACGACCTCGTCATCGGTCTGCAGCTCACCCATTCCGGCCGCTTCTGCAAGCCGAACGACAATACCAAATTCGAATCGATCATCGCCTATAACCATCCGCTGCTCGACCGCAAATTCGGTTATCCGGCCGGCCGGCCGGTGATCAGCGACGACGAGATCAAGCGCCTGATCGAAGATTTCGTGATCGCGGCGAAGCGCGCCGAGCCTTGCGGTTACGATTTCGTCGACGTCAAGCATTGTCACGGCTATCTCGGCCACGAATTCCTGAGCGCCGTCGACCGGCCCGGGCCTTACGGCGGCAGCCTGGAAAATCGCACGCGCTTCCTGCGCGAGATCGTCGAGGGCATTCGCGCCGAGGCGCCGCGGCTGCACATCGGCGTGCGGCTTGAGCGCGTTCGATTCCGTGCCGTTCAAGCCGGATCCCGGCGCGTTCGCTGCCGGGCGCGCTCGGCCCCGGCGTGCCGGAAGACCATCAAGCTGCCGTATCCTTACGCCTTCGGCGCCGATCGCGAACGATCCGCTGCGCTACGATCTGACGGAGACCAAGGCGTTTTTCGAAATCCTGCGCAGGCTCGGCATCCGCTTCGTCAACATCACGGCGGGCAGCCCGTATTACAATCCGCATTTCATCCGGCCGGCGCTCTATCCGCCGTCCGACGGCTATCATCCGCCCGAGGATCCGTTCGTCGGCGTCATGCGCCAGCTCGACGTGGTGCGCGAACTGAAAGCCGCGTTTCCCGATTTCTGCTTCATGGGTTCGGGCTACACCTATTTGCAGGAATTCTTTCCGAACGTGGCGCAGGCCGTCGTGCGCCAGGGCTGGGTCGACCTCGTCGGTCTCGGCCGCATGGTGCTCGCTTATCCGGAACTGCCGCTCGACATTTTGCAGAACAAGCCGCTGCAGAAGAAGCGCTGCTGCCGCACCTTCAGCGACTGCACCACGGCGCCGCGCAACGGCATCGTCTCCGGCTGCTATCCGCTCGATGCGTTCTACAAGAAGTCGCCGGAATTCAAGCAGCTCGCGGCG
Organism: uncultured Alphaproteobacteria bacterium; assembly: GCA_963695615.1. Classification (GTDB taxonomy): domain Bacteria; phylum Pseudomonadota; class Alphaproteobacteria; order Rhizobiales; family Xanthobacteraceae; genus BOG-931. The sequence continues at coordinate 22,715 of CAVOHH010000009.1, forward strand.
GTGAAAAAGCACGCGCAGACGGCGTGAGCGCGGGTCCGGCCCAGATAAATGGACTATAATGTCCGGGCCGGAGGATTCGCTTGCCATCTTACGTCCTCGCCATCGATCAGGGCACGACGTCGACGCGGGCCATGCTGTTTCGCGCCGACACGTCGATTGCGGCCGTCGCGCAGCAGGAATTCCCGCAGCATTTTCCGGCCGACGGCGAGGTCGAGCACGAGCCCGAAGATCTTGTGGGCGACGACCGTCGCGACGTGCCGGGACGCGTTGCGCAAAGCCAATGCCGCCGCGCGCGACATTGTCGCCATCGGCATCACCAATCAGCGCGAGACCACGCTGTTGTGGGATCGCGCCACCGGCCGCGCCGTGCATCGCGCCATCGTCTGGCAGGACCGCCGCACCGCCGATCTCTGCGCGCGGCTGAAAGACCGCAGGCCATGAACCGCGCGTCGCGGCCAAGACCGGGCTTCTGCTCGATCCCTATTTCTCCGGCACCAAGCTCGCCTGGCTGTTGAGCCAACGTTCCGGGCGCCGCCGACAAAGCCGCGCGCGGCGAGCTCGCCTTCGGCACGGTCGATACTTATCTGCTCTGGCGGCTCACCGGCGGCAAAGTTCACGCCACCGATGCGACCAATGCCTCGCGCACGCTGCTGTTCGATATTCACAACGGGCCGCTGGGACGATGAGCTGCTGAAGCTCTTCGGCGTGCCGCAGATCGGTGCTGCCGGATGTCCTGGATTCGTCGGCGGCTTTCGGCATGACCGATCCGAAACTGTTCGGCGCGGCGATTCCGATTTGCGGCATTGCCGGCGATCAGCAGGCGGCGATGATCGGGCAGGCCTGTTTCACGCCGGGCATGCTGAAGGCGACCTACGGCACCGGCTGCTTCGCGCTGCTCAATACCGGCGCGCACGCCGGTTGAGTCGGCCAACAAGCTCTTGACGACCATCGCCTATCAGTTCGGCGGCGTGCGCAGCTATGCGCTCGAAGGCTCGATCTTCGTCGCCGGAGCCGCGGTGCAATGGCTGCGCGATAACTTGCACATCGTGCAAAGCGCCGCGGAGACGGGCGCCGCTGGCGCAGGCCGCCGATCCGACGCAGGAGGTCATCCTCGTGCCGGCTTTCGTCGGGCTCGGCGCGCCCTATTGGCGGCCGGACGTGCGCGGCGCGCTGTTCGGCCTGACGCGCGCGACCGGGCCGCGCGAACTGGCGCAAGCCGCGCTCGAAAGCGTCTGCTTTCAGACCGCCGATCTGATCGCCGCGATGCAGGCCGATTGGCGCGCGGCCGACAGTGCGTTGAAGACATTGCGCGTCGACGGCGGCATGGCGAATTCCGATTGGACGATGCAGCGTCTCGCCGACCTCATCGGCAGCAACGTCGACCGCCCGCAGATCAAGGAAACCACCGCGCTCGGCGCCGCCTATCTCGCCGGGCTTCCACGCCGGCTTCTTTCCCGAGCCGGATCGTTTCTTGGATCATTGGCAATTGGAGCGCACGATTTTCTCCGCAAATGGACGGCGCGACGCGCGAGCGAAAACTCGCCGGATGGACGTCGGCAGTTCGCCGTCTGCTGACGTGAAATTCATTTGCATCGCTGCATCAGTGCAGTGCGGCAAGCCACTGCGCTGCACGCGCAAATCACATGCCGGAACTTCGCAGGAACTTGACTCGTCCCCAAACGTTATTGCGGGCTGGGCGTGGGGCCTTGTAGTTCCGGACATGATGAAATGTGCGGCATTTGCGGTGAGGTGACGTTTAACGGCGCCGTTGCGGGCGATTCGCTCGCGGCGATGAATGCGAAAATGTGGGCGCGCGGACCTGACGCGGGCGGCACATTTTCGCAAGACCGCGTTGCATTCGGTCATCGCCGTCTCAGCATCATCGATCTCGCTGCTGCATCGCAGCAGCCGATGATCGATCCGGAGCTCGGCCTCGCCATCGTCTTCAACGGCTGCATCTATAATTATCGCGAGCTGCGCAGCGAGCTTGCGGCGAAGGGCTATCGCTTCTTCTCGCAAGGCGACACCGAAGTCATTCTCAAAGCCTATGCCGAATGGGGCCCGCGCTGCGTCGAGCGCTTCTACGGCATGTTCGCCTTCGCGATCTGGGAGCGCGATTCCGGCCGCGTCGTGCTGGCGCGCGACCGGCTCGGCATCAAGCCGCTCTATTACGCCGAACTGCCGGGCCGCTTGCGCTTTGCTTCGACGCTGCCGGCGTTGCTGGCCGCGGGCGGCGTCGACACCAGCATCGATCCGGCGGCGCTGCATCATTACATGAGCTGGCACGCCGTGGTGCCGGCGCCGCTGACCATCATCAAGGGCGTGCGCAAGCTCGCGCCGGCCACGATCTGCATCATCGAGCCCGACGGCCGGCGCCGCGAGGAAGTGTACTGGAGCATCGAGGTCGGCCCGCGCGCCGAGGATCGCAACCTCAACGAAGCCGATTGGCGCGAGGCGATCCGTCTCACGCTCGGCAAGGCGGTCGAGCGCCGCCGCGTCGCCGACGTGCCGGTCGGCGTGCTGCTCTCGGGCGGGCTCGACAGTTCGATCTTGGTCGCCATGCTTGCCGCGCATGGGCAGAACGATCTGAAAACATTCTCCGTCGGCTTCGAGACGGTCGGCGACGTCGAGGGCGACGAGTTCCGCTATTCCGATCTGATCGCGCAGCGTTTCGGCACCGATCATCACCGCATCAAGGTCGATTCCTCGCGCGCCATCGATGCGCTGCCGGGCATGGTCGCGGCGATGTCGGAGCCGATGATGAGCCACGACGCCATCGGCTTCTACATGCTGTCGCAGGAAGTCTCCAAATACGTGAAGGTGGCGCAGAGCGGGCAGGGCGCCGACGAGATTTTCGGCGGCTATCATTGGTATCCGGCGCTGATGCGCTCGAACGACGCGACCGAAGATTATGCGCGCGTCTATTTCGATCGCGATCACGCCGAGATGGCGCGAGGCGCTGGCGCCCGCGCTTGATGAACGGCGATTACAGCCGCGAATTCGTCGACGAGTTCTTCCGCACCTGCCGCAGCGCAAGCCCGATCGACAAGACGCTGCAGCTCGACACCCAGATCATGCTGGTCGACGATCCGGTCAAGCGCGTCGACAACATGGCGATGGCTTCGGGCCTGGAGACCCGCGTGCCGTTCCTCGATCACGAGGTCGTCGAGCTTGCGGCGCGCATTCCGGCCGAGCTCAAGGTGCGCGACGGCGGCAAATACATTCTCAAGGAAGCCTCGCGCGGTCTCGTGCCCGACGCGGTGATCGACCGGCCGAAGGGCTATTTCCCGGTGCCGGCGCTCAAATATATCCGCGGCGCGTTCCTCGATTTCGTCCGCGACGTGCTCGATGCGCCGCGTGCGCGGCAGCGCGGACTGTTCAACCGCGCCTATATCGACCGGCTGTTGTCCAATCCGGAAGGCGAGCTGACGCCGAAGGGTCATTCGAAGCTTTGGCAGGTCGCGCTGTTGGAATGCTGGCTGCAGACCCAAGGTATCTAAAGAGCAATCTAACGAGCGGCGTAACGCGTGATCAACAGACAATCGAAGACGATCTCGAAGAATTGGAAAACCGAGGAGTTGAACCATGGAATTCCGATTCGATCCGCAAGCGCGCCGGCTTCGCATGCGCGCTCTCGTTCCCGCGGGCCATCATGCCCACAGCTTCGTCGCCGACGATCAATTCAAGTTCGGCATCGAGGAGGAATATTTCCTGTCCGACGCCGAGACCTTCGAGGTGCCGGCGGAGACACCGGACGCGCTGTTCCAGACCGCCGATTTCGGCACCTCGGGCCGCATCGAGCGCGAGTTCCTGCAGGCGCAGATCGAGGTCGCGACCGAGCCGCATTGCGACGCCGGCGACGCGCGGCGCGAACTGCTTGCGGCTGCGCCAGAACGCGGCGGCCGCCGCCGCGGAGCATGGGCTCGTCGATGCTGGCCTGCGGCACGCATCCGCTGGCGCGCTGGCGGCAGTCGGTGCAGAGCCCGAAGGATCGCTATTCGCAGGTCATGGACGATCTGCAGATGATCGGCCAGCGCAACATGCTGTGCGGCATGCACGTGCATGTCGAGTTTCCCGATCCGCGGCGCCGCATCGACGTGATGACGCGGATGCTGCCCTACCTGCCGCTGTTCATCGCGCTGTCGACCTCGTCGCCGTTCTGGCAGGGCCACGCCACCGGGCTGAAGGGCTATCGGCTCGCCGCCTATGACGAGTTGCCGCGCACCGGCCTGCCGGAACTGTTCCGCAGCAACGCGGACTATGACGCCTATGTCGATGCCATGGTGCGCTCCGGCGCGATGCAGGACGCCAGCCATCTGTGGTGGGCGATCCGGCCGTCGCTCAAATATCCGACCCTGGAACTGCGCGCCCCGGATTGCTGCACGCGCCTCGACGACACGATCGCGATCGCGGCGCTCTACCGCGTGCTGGCACGCTTTTTGTATGGTCATCCCGAGCACAATGCCGAGATCGATAGCGTGGATCGGGCGATTGCGGTCGAGAACAAATGGCGGGCCCAGCGCTACGGCGTGCAGGGCACGTTCGTGACGCGGTCGGGCGCCGTGACGGTCGCCGAGATGCTCGACCGGGTTCTGGACCTGATCGAGGCCGATGCCGAGGCGCTCGACTGCACCGAGCAGGTGGAGCACTGCCGGTCCATCGTCCTGGAAGGAACCTCGGCCGACGCGCAGTTGCGAATCTTTACCGAAAATGAACACGAAGGTGCCGATATTGCCCTACATAAGGTGAGTCGATGGATTCGGGATGCCACATTGGTGGCGTGATCCGTAAACGAGGGGCAAGGCCGCCCGGAAAGGCACCTTAAGGCCGTTTATGTGCCGCTGGATCGCATATCGCGGAGAAACCACGGCGCTCGAGCACTATGTGACCGAGCCCGAGCATTCGCTGATCTCGCAGAGCATCCACGCGCTGGAATCGACCGCGAGCATCAATGGCGACGGCTTTGGCCTTGGCTGGTACGGCCAGCATCCGGAGCCGGGGCTCTATCGCGAAATCCGGCCGGCCTGGTCGGACGAAAATCTGCGCTATCTGTGCCGGCACCTGCAGTCGCACCTGTTCTTCGCCCATGTCCGCGCTGCGACCGGCACGCCGATCACCCGGCCGAATTGTCATCCGTTCGCCTGCGGCAATTGGATGTTCATGCACAACGGCTTCCTCGGCAATTGGAGCCGCTGGCGCCGCAGCGTCGAGGCGCTGATCCCGGATCGAGCTTTATCCGTCGCGCATCGGCACGACCGACTCGGAGGCGATCTTCCTCGCCATTCTGGGCGCCGGCATCGAACGATCCGGTCGTCGCGGCCGAGAAGATCTTGGCGACGCTGACCGACTTCGTCAATCAGACCGATCCCGGCGATCGCCTTCGCTTCACCGCCGCGCTGTCCAACGGCAAGGATCTTTATGCCTTCCGCTACGCGGTGAACGATCACGCCAATACGCTTTATTACCGGGAAACCGAGCGCGGCATCGTCATCGTGTCCGAGCCGTTCGACCGATCACAAGAACTGGGTGACGGTGCCGGAAAACCACGTCGTCGTCGCGCATCGCCGGCGAGCGCGCCCGCATCGTGCCGTTGTTTCATCGGCACCAGGAAGCGGCGGAATAATTTTCGAGTCTTCAAGACGCGGACCAAGCCGGCGGTGGATGCGCCACCGGCTTGGGTCGTCGCAGAGCCGTTACGGCTTCCAGTCCTGCTTCCAGGCCGGCGGCGTTTTGCTGTCGATCAGGATGAAGGCGATGCGGCACGGTTTGGTGCCGTTATTGACCCAGGCGTGGTTGGTCGCCTGCTGCACCAACACATCGCCGGCCTTGACATGGATTTCGCTGTCGTCGAGCAGCATGTCGATCTCGCCGTCAAGCACGATGGCATAGTCGATGGTCCTGGTCCGGTGCGTATTGGCGTGCCGGGCATAGCCTTGCGTCGCCGGATCGATGCCCATCGAGACCAGGATCTGGTGATGATCGACCGGCGCCGCATGCGGCGCGCCGGCGCGAAATCGACGATGCGAAACACCGTGCCGTTTGGCGGCGGCGGCACGCCGGCGTGGCTCTGCGCCGCGATCGGCCGAGCCGGATACGTCGACGGGAAACTCGCTGCGTCACCCACAGCAGCGTCATGCCGTTGCCGCCGACGCTGCGCTGCTTGGCCTGGATCGGTGCGTCGAACAGCACGACCGCTTTGCCCTTGGCATCGTGCCCGGTCACGATCCGGCGTGTCGATCTAAGCTCCATAACCTTGAACCCTTTCCGTGGTCTTTGATTTGGCAGCTACTCTTACTTGCGAGCGAGGATCGCAGACAAGCCTCTTGGATCGCCGCGAGCGGCACGTTGGCTATTCCGGTTACGTCACTGGCGGCGGCCGAAGGCGCTGGTTGGGGCGGCGGCCCGGCACAACCATTGCGATGTGTGATCGTCGTTAATCTCTAGCGGGTATTTTTGCTCGACCTGTAATCTTACCGGTAGGCGAAGTTACAGGATTGAACACAAGCCGGACATCTCCCTCGGTGTGACGACGGCTTGTTGGACCGTGTGTCGACCCCGCGTCGACCGTGCGTCAACCGCGTGCCGACCGTGTGTTGCTGGACACGCTGCCGGATTGCAGTGCGCAGCGTAACAACACACGGAAGCGTCCGGTATGAGTCTCCACCGCCGAGTCATCGACCCAACTCGTCCCATCCGCTGCGCCTCAGTCGAATATCGGCGATCATACGAGTGCCGCGGCGTCGACCGAGTTCATCAGTTTCGCCATCGGCGAGGAGCAATACGGCGTCGACATCATGGCGGTGCGCGAGATCAAGGAATGGTCTGGCGTCACGCAACTTCCCAATCAGCCGGATTATATGCGCGGCGTGCTTAATCTGCGCGGCGTCATGGTCCCGATCATCGACTTGCGCTGCCGCTTCGGGCAAGGCCTGAGCGACGCAACGCCGGTCCATGTCGTCATCGTCGTCCAGGTCGGCAACAAGACCGTCGGTCTGCTCGCCGACCGCGTGCTCGATATCGTCTCCGTCGAAGCGTCTCGCATCCAGCCGGTGCCGCAGGTGTCGCGAAGCTCGCAGGCCAATTTTCTTTCCGGTCTCGTGACCGTCGACGAGACCATGATCGCGCTCATCGATCTTCCCAAACTTCTCTCTGAATCGGCCGGCGAAGCTGACTCTGCGATGCTCAAACCGGAAACCTCCAGCATTGAGCAGACCACAACGACAGTTTCGCCATCCGGTTCCGCTTCCGCCCTCCAGGCGATCTCGAGGATTTAGCCCATGCTTCGACTTTCCAACATCCGCATCGGAACCAAGCTTGGCATCATGTCGGGCGTCGCCATTCTGCTCGTGGTCGGGCTTGTCGCCACTCAAATGTACGGCAATGCGGAGGTCGGCAGCGGCAACAAGGTGGCAGAGCGTCAAAGCAGCGTCGCGCTCGCGGTGACCGAGGCGAAGGCATCGTTCCGCGGCATGCAGACAGGTTTCCGCGACGTGAGGCTCGCCAATTCGGCCGCGGATTTGGAAAAGGCGGAAAAATATATTGCTGCGCGTGTCGCATCTCTCAACCAATTCCTTGACCAAGCGCTGAATTTGGTAGTCAGCCCGGAAAACATCGCGCGGCTGAAGAAGCTCAAGAGCGACGCCGCCGAGTACCAGGCCGCCGGAAGCGAAATCATCAAGCGACGCAACGAAATTATCGCGCTTGAATCCAAGCAATCGGAAAACGGCGCCGCGGCGCAGGATGCTGCCGGCCGTATTGCTTCGCTCAGGGCGGAGACTGACCGCATCATCGCCGAACGCACGCTGCCGATGTCGAACGAAATAGAACAATTTATCGGTGAGACGGTGGAGTTTACCAAGCAACGCTCGGAGGAGGCTAAAGCCGATCTCGCCCGCGAGATGGAGTTCGCGGAACGCCTCGGCACGGGCATCAGCGTCGTCACCGTTGTGCTCCTGATCGGCTCCGCTCTACTGGGAATCTTTACAATCGCCAGGCCGCTCGGCAAGCTGACCGGGCAACTGCAGCGCATGGCGAAGGACGAGGTCGTCGAGATCAGCAGCACCGCGCGTAAGGATGAAATCGGCGATACCGCAAACGCCGTCAATGATATCAAGGCGTTGATCGCCGAGAAGGCCAAATTGGAAGCCGCCCAAAAGGCCGAGCAGGAGCGCCAGGCCATCATCGAACGCGACACCGCTGCCAAGAAAATGGCCGACGAGTTCCAGTCGGCGGTAGGCGGCATCGTTTCGGCCGCGGTCGCCGGCGATTTCTCCCAGCGCGTCGATCTGCAGGACAAGACCGGGCTGGTGCTCAATGTCGGCACCGCGATCAATTCGCTGTGCGACAATGTGGCGAAGGCGCTGAGCGACTTGATCGAAATGCTCAGCGCGCTGGCCGTGGGTAATCTCACCCAGCGCATCACCGCCGAATATCACGGCGACTTCGCAGAGCTCAAGAACAACGCCAATACCGCCGCCGAGCGCATCGGTGAGACCATCGCGGAGATCAAGCAGGCGGCCCGCGAGGTGACCAACGCCTCGGTCGAAATCTCGACCAGCACCACCGACCTGTCGCAGCGCACCGAGGAGCAGGCCGCGAGCCTGGAAGAGACCTCGGCCTCGATGGAGGAGATCGCGTCGACGGTGAAGAAGAACGCCGAGAATGCGCAAGCATGCCAACGAAGGCGCCGCCAAGGCGCGCGACGTCGCCAATCGCAGCGGCCAGGTGGTCGCCAAGGCGGTCAGTGCCATGGCCCAGATCGAAACCTCAGCCGGGCAAGATTTCCGACATTATCGGCGTGATCGACGAGATCGCGCGGCAGACCAATCTTCTCGCGCTCAACGCCGCGGTCGAAGCGGCGCGCGCCGGTGACGCCGGCCGCGGCTTCGCGGTGGTGGCGTCGGAAGTGCGCACCTTAGCGCAGCGCTCCTCGCAGGCCGCCAAGGACATCAAGGACCTGATCACCAACAGCAACGGCCAGGTCAAGGAAGGCGTCGCGCTCGTCAATCAGGCCGGCGCGGCGCTCGAGGAGATCGTCGAGTCGATCAAGTCGGTGGCCGGGGTCGTTTCCGACATCGCCGGCGCCAGCATCGAGCAGGCGAGCGGCGTCGAGCAGGTCAACAAGGCGCTGACCCAGATGGACGAGGTGACGCAGCAGAACTCGGCGCTGGTCGAGGAAAACGCCGCCACCGCCAAGACGCTCGAACATCAGGCGAAGACGATGGACGAGCGCGTGGCGTTCTTCCGCCTCGAGGGCGCCCCGGCGGCCAAGGCGGAAGAGCCGAAGGCCAAATCACAGGCCACTCCGTTGCCGAAGCGCCCGGTTGCTGCGGCACGCGGCGGTCCGGTTGGCCGCACGCAAACCGCGCTCGCCACGGCGATCAAGGAAGAGGCCGAGTTTTAGTCGGCCGGCGCGGCCAAACCGGCCGATGCGACCGGTGATCCACGCCAAGCGGCCGTATGCCGGCCCTGTTGCTGTACCAATCGTTAACTTCTGCGGTGTATTTCTGGTCGAATAGTATTTTTCCGTCGCCGGATACGCCGCCGGATAAAAGCGTAACGACAGACAGAAGTAGCCTATGAGTCCAACCGTCGATACTGCGGCCGCTCCCTCCATCGCGCCGGAGCTCGGAGCTGGCCATCACGCCAGTGCAGCCTCCACCGAATTCATCAGTTTTGCCATTGGCGACGAGCAATACGGCGTCGACATCATGGCCGTGCGCGAGATCAAGGAATGGTCCGGCGTCACGCAGCTCCCCAATCAGCCGGATTATATGCGCGGCGTGCTTAATCTGCGCGGCGTCATGGTGCCGATCATCGATCTGCGCTGCCGCTTCGGGCAGGGTCTGACTGACGCGACGCCGATGCATGTCGTCATCGTCGTTCAGGTCGGCAACAAGACCGTGGGTCTTCTCGCCGACCGTGTGCTCGACATCGTTCTGTCGAAGGCTCGCGCATCCAGCCGGTGCCGCAAGTGTCGCGCGGCTTTGCAGGCCAATTTCCTGTCCGGATTGGTGACGATCGAAAACACCATGATCGCGCTGATCAATCTCAACAATCTCCTCTCCGAGCAGAGCGAAAGCGAAGCCGTCGCGGTGAGCTGACAAAATCCGGCGCGTGGCGATCGGCGGCGATAAGCCCGCGTGATGCGGCATCAAGGAATTGCACTATGTCCATCAAATACCGGCTCTATGGCGGCTTCGGCATCCTCGTCGTCATGACGATGGGGCTTGTCTTTTATAGCGTGCAGGAATTCAGCGCCGCCGCGGTTTTGATTGCCCGGATCAACGGGACGTCAGCTAACATGACGCGGGCGGTCATGGTTGAAGATTACTTGGAGAAATTGCGCCGCACCGTCCTGCGTTACGCCTACGATCACGATGAGTCATCGCGAAAAGAAAACGGCGAAGTCGCCAAGCTTCTCGCGTCGACTATTGATGAGGCGTTGCAGTCGACGTTGGCCGATACGCGGAAACAAGTGTACCGCGACGTCCAAGGCGACCTTACCGGGGCGCTTGCGACCTCGCAAAAGCTGTTCGACGGCGTCGCGCAGATCGACGGCATCCAAGCCAAATTATCCAAGGCCGGCGGGGCTCTCGCGGCAGCCACTGCCGCATTGATCGACAAGGTCCAAGCCGGTCCCGATGAATCCCTGGTGAAGCTCGCCTTGAAGCTCGACTCGCAATTGATGATGATGCGCGTCGTCAGCATGCGGGCCCAGCTCCTGACCAATGTCGACAGCATGCCGGCGCTCGCCGACGCGGTTGCCAAGATCACGGCGACGCATCGCGATGATCGACGCCGCCGCCCCGGACGATGTGCTCCTGCTCGCCGATCCGCTCAAATCCGCAGTGACGGACTTCCGCAAGACCGTAGAGGGCGTCGTCGCCATCCAGCATCAGGCCCACGATCTTTACGCCAACCAGATCGCGCCGCAGATCCAGAAGATGCAGGCGAAGATGCAGACCTTGCACGATCAAGTGCAGCAGAATTTCAATGACACCAGGGCCGAGGTCGCGTCCTCGATCGACACCACCATTCTCTATCAGAAGACCGTGGGCGGACTGGTGCTGCTGATCGGCGCCATGATCGCCTTCTTCACAGCGCGCTCGGTGTCCAATCCGATCACGGCGCTGACAAAGGGCATGCACGAGCTTGCTGACGGCAATTTCGGCGTGGTGCTGCCGGGTCTCAAGCGCAAGGACGAGGTCGGCAACATCGCCAAGGCGGTCGAGGCGTTCAAGGTGAAGGCCGCGGAAAAAGCACAACGCGAAGCCGAGGCCAAGACCGAGCAGGACAAGCAGGCCGAAGCCGAGCGCCAGGCCGCGCTCGCCAGGATGGCCGACGAGTTCCAGGCGACGGTCGGCGGCATCGTCCAGGCCGCGGTCGCCGGCGACTTCTCCAAGCGCGTCGAGCTCGACGGCAAGGATGGCCTGGTGCTCAATGTCGGCACCGCGATCAACTCGCTGTGCGACAATGTCGCCAAAGCGCTGAACGACCTCATCGACCATGCTCGGCGCGCTCGCCGAGGGCAATCTCAGCCAGCGCATCACCGCCGAGTATCAAGGCGATTTCGCCGAGCTGAAGAACAACGCCAATACCGCGGCCGAGCGCATCGGCCAGATCGTCGGCCAGATCAAGCAGTCGGCGCGCGAAGTCTCCGACGCCTCGGCCGAGATTTCGAGCAGCACCACCGACCTGTCGCAGCGCACCGAGGAACAGGCCGCGAGCCTGGAAGAGACCTCGGCCTCGATGGAAGAGATCGCGGCGACGGTGAAGAAGAACGCCGAGAACGCGCAAGCAGGCCAACCAATCCACCGCCAAGGCGCGGGACGTGGCCGATCGCGGCGGCGAAGTCGTCGCCAAGGCGGTCTCGGCCATGGCGCAGATCGAAGCGTCGTCTGGCAAGATCTCCGACATCATCGGCGTCATCGACGAGATCGCGCGGCAGACCAATCTGCTCGCGCTCAACGCTGCGGTCGAAGCGGCGCGGGCCGGTGACGCCGGCCGCGGCTTCGCCGTGGTGGCTTCGGAAGTGCGCACCTTGGCGCAACGCTCGTCGCAGGCCGCCAAGGACATCAAGGACCTGATCACCAACAGCAACGGCCAGGTCCGCTCCGGCGTCGAATTGGTCAACAAGGCCGGCGCAGCGCTTGGCGAGATCGTCGAGTCGATCAAGGAGGTCGCCGACTTGGTCTCCGACATTGCCGGCGCCAGCATCGAGCAGTCGACCGGCGTCGAGGAGGTCAACAAGGCGCTCAACCAGATGGACGAGGTGACGCAGCAGAACTCGGCTTTGGTCGAGGAGAATGCCGCCACCGCCAAGACGCTCGAGCATCAGGCCAAGAACATGGACGAGCGGGTCGCCTTCTTCCAGCTCGACGCCGCGGCTGGTGCCGCGGACGCGAAGCCCGCGCCGCGCTCACAAGCTACGCCGGCCGCGAAGCGCCCGGCTACGGCACGCGGCGGCCCGGTCGGCCGGGTACAGGGTGCGCTCGCTGTCGCGCTTGAGGAAGACGCCGAGTTCTAGGGGGCCGGCGGCAACGGCTAACGAAGTCCGACATGGCGTGGGTCGCGGCCAAACGGCGCCGCGCGGCCGCACGCTGTCCGTCTTGCCGTACCAAACGTTAACTTCTGCGCTGTAATTCTATCCAAGCCGTACTTGTAAGTCGCCAGATACGCCGTGGGATCGATGCTCGTGGCGTTACGATAGAAGTCACCTGGAATGCGTGCCGCCATCGATACTGAACCGGCGCCGTCGGTCGCGCCCGGATTAGGCGCCGGCAGCCATCCGCGAGCCGGTACGGCCTCCATCGCATTCATCGGCCTTCCGATGGCGCCGCGCAATGCGGCTGCTGGCGGATCGATCTCGACAAAGACCGGCAGGCCCAAAACCAGCAAGCCATTGACGGCAAAGGACGCGCGCACCGCCGTTTCAAGGAAGCACATCATGTCCATTAAGTACCGGCTCTATGGCGGTTTCGGCATCCTCGTTCTCGTCACGCTCGGTCTTGTCTTGTATGGCGTGCTGGTCTTCGGCGATGTCGGGGCCGTCGTCACCCGCATGAACTCGATTGCCACAAATAACGCGCGGACGCTGCAGGCCGAGGAATATTTGGAAATCCTGCGCCGCACCACGCTGCGCTATGTGTACGACCGTGACGAGACGTCGCGGAAGGAGAACGGCGAGGTCGCCGCCAAGGTCCTAGCCGCACTCCAGGGCGCGGAAAAGTCGGCGCCGCGCGAAGAACGAAAAAAGATGTATCGCGACATGCAAGCGGGTCTCGCCAGCCTGCAGCAGGTGACGCAGACCCTGTTCGATGCCGTTGCGCAATCGACAGCGGATAACGCGAAATTGGTGAAGGCCGCCACGAATTTGGGCGCGTGCATGGACGAGATGATCAAGAAGTTCGTCGATAATGCGGCGCCCGATTCGGATCCGGCCATCGCGATCCTGGTCCTCAAGCTCGACTCGCAATTGCAGCAGATGCGCGTCGCCAATCTGCGCGGTCAGCTCGTTCAGAACACCGACATGATACCGCTTCTCGACGACGACCGTCGCCAAGGCGACGGCCACGGTCGCTGCGTTGCAAGCGAAAGGCTCGGACGACGTTCGTGCGCAAATCGCGCCGCTGACGTCCGCAATCGCGGATTTCCAAACCACGGCGCAAGGCATGATCGGCAGGGTCCACCAGGTCCACGATCTATTCGCCGATAAGGTCACCCCGCAAGTCACCCAGCTGCAGCAGGCGCTCGGCGGGGGCGAGGCAGGAACTGGCAGGTCAATTTCGAAACCACCAAAAACTACGTCGAAAGCTCGATCGTCAGCACCTTGTTCAATCAGAAGATCATCGGTGCGCTGACGTTGCTGTTCGGCGGCTTGATCGCCTTCTTCGTCGCCCGCTCGATCTCCAATCCGATCACGGCGCTGACCAAGGGCATGCGCGAACTGGCCGACGGCAATTTCGGCGTGGTGCTGCCGGGTCTCAAGCGCAAGGACGAGGTCGGCGACATCGCCAAGGCGGTCGAGGCGTTCAAGGTGAAGGCCGCGGAAAAGGCGCAACGCGAGGCCGCAGGCGAAGACCGAGCAGGACCGGCAGGCCGAAGCCGAGCGCCAGGCCGCGATGGCCAGGATGGCCGACGAGTTCCAGGCGACGGTCGGCGGCATCGTCCAGGCCGCGGTCGCCGGCGACTTCTCCAAGCGCGTCGAGCTCGACGGCAAGGACCGGCCTCGTGCTCAATGTCGGCACCGCGATCAATTCGCTGTGCGACAATGTCGCCAAGGCGCTGAACGACCTCATCACGATGCTCGGCGCGCTCGCCGAGGGCAATCTCAGCCAGCGCATCACCGCCGAGTATCAAGGCGATTTCGCCGAGCTGAAGAACAACGCCAATACCGCGGCCGAACGCATCGGCCAGATCGTCGGCCAGATCAAGCAGTCGGCGCGCGAAGTCTCCGACGCCTCGGCCGAGATTTCGAGCAGCACCACCGACCTGTCGCAGCGCACCGAGGAACAGGCCGCGAGCCTGGAAGAGACCTCGGCCTCGATGGAAGAGATCGCGGCGACGGTGAAGAAGAACGCCGAGAACGCGCAAGCTGCCAACCAATCCACTGCCAAGGCACGGGATGTGGCCGATCGCGGCGGCGAAGTCGTCGCCAAGGCGGTCTCGGCCATGGCAGCAGATCGAAGCGTCGTCTGGAAAGATCTCCGACATCATCGGCGTCATCGACGAGATCGCGCGGCAGACCAATCTGCTCGCGCTCAACGCCGCGGTCGAAGCGGCGCGGGCCGGTGAAGCCGGGCGCGGCTTCGCCGTCGTGGCGTCGGAAGTGCGCACCTTGGCGCAACGCTCGTCGCAGGCCGCCAAGGACATCAAGGACCTGATCACCAACAGCAACGGCCAGGTCCGCTCCGGGGTCGAATTGGTCAACAAAGCCGGCACAGCGCTTGGCGAGATCGTCGAGTCGATCAAGGAGGTCGCCGACTTGGTCTCCGACATTGCCGGCGCCAGCATCGAGCAGTCGACCGGCGTCGAGGAGGTCAACAAGGCGCTCAACCAGATGGACGAGGTGACGCAGCAGAACTCGGCTTTGGTCGAGGAGAATGCCGCCACCGCCAAGACGCTCGAGCATCAGGCCAAGAACATGGACGAGCGGGTCGCCTTCTTCCGCCTCGACGCCGCGGCTGGCGACGCCGCCGGCGCGGAAGACGGCAAGGCCAAGCCCGCCGCAAAGCGCCAAGCGGCGCCGATGCGGGGCGGCCCGGCCGGCCGCCGGCAAGGCGCGCTCGCCGTCGCGCTTCAGGAAGACGCCGAGTTCTAGGCTTGATTTTCGGCGCCTTTGAAAAGCCCTCGGGCTTAAGTAGTGTCGCGGCAGAGGCTTGGATCTGCCGATGTCTGAACTGACGGATATTCCGGTCATCGATCTGCGCGACGGCGGCGCGCCGCGGCACGTCCAGCACAGCGCGAAGCGCGCGCGTGCCTTGCGCGACGCCTGTCTCGATATTTTTCCGCGCGCGGCGATGCCGCTGATGCCGATGCTCGATCGGGCCTCGCGAGCGCTGGCTCGCGCGCTCGCGCTCGCCTTATGTGCCGGAGATCGCGCAGATCGCAGGCGCTGCTCGATTTCTCGGGCGTGTGGCTGCTCAATGCGTCCTATCAATGGGGCTGCACGGCGCGCGCGATCGAAGAGGACGGCGTGCCCTGGCTCCTGCGCACGCTCGATTGGCCGTTCGCCGGTCTCGGCCGTTACGCCGAGGTGGCGCATATGCGCGGCGCTTGCGGCGATTTCTATCAGCGTCACCTGGCCCGGCTATGTCGGCGCGCTGACCGCGATGGCGCCGTGGCGCTTTGCCGCTTGCGTCAATCAGGCGCCGATGCGGCGGCGCACCGCGCATCGCTGGCTTCGCCCCTATGATTTCGCGGTCAATGCCGTGGCCATTTGGCAGTCCGGCGATCTGATGCCGCCGGATCAGCTGCTGCGCCAGACCTTCGAAACCTGCGCCGACTATGCCGCGGCGCGGCGCATGCTGGAGACGACGCCGGTGGCGCGTCCGGTGATCTATTCGCTGGTCGGCCTGTGCGGCGAACGAGCGTTGCGTCATCGAGCGCACCGAAACCGGCTTTGTCACGCCGCGAGGATGAAACGAGCGCCGCCAATGATTGGGTGCCGTGCCGGCCCGGCTGGGAAGGCCGCATCGGCATGCGCCGCTTCCTGACCAGTTCGTTCGCCGAAGCCGCGGACTATAGCCGCGCGCGCCGCGAGACGCTCGAGCGCTTGGGACGGGCCGCTGTCGGCGCCGAATTTCGATTGGGTGCGCGAGCCGGTTCTCAATCCCTATACGCGGCTTGCGGTCGCGATGTGCCCGGCCTCGGGCATTCTGCGCGTCGTCGGCTACGACAAGACGGCGGCCGCCTTGCCGGCCGAGCGGGTCACGCGTATGTGCGAGATCGCGCCGCAAGCCCGGCCGCAGGCGGCCTGACCCGCCGCCGAAATCGATCATTTTGTGCGAACTTTAGGGAACTGTTTGCCGGCACTGCAACAGCGTGCGAATAGGCGCAAACTTTTCCAATCCTGACAATGCCTTGTGTGAAATGCGCCGAACTGTGCTGACGATCACATCCCGCATCGCAAACCGCAGCCTAGTTACCGAGCATCAGAGGGTTGGCCGGGTAGTACGGAGCGAGCCATGACACAGATCTTCACGAGTGGCACACCGAGCCTCGGTTGGCGGTGGGGATATATGAAGCACCGCCTCGTGCAGTGGCGGCGCCGGGCGCGGTCGCGCCACGAATTGCAGGGCTTGAGCGACGCGACACTTGCGCGATCTCGGACTGACGCGCTGCGACGCGCAGCGCGAATCCACCAAGCCGTTCTGGATGGTTTGAGCGGCGACAGTTTCAGAGTTCCTAGGCGACGCACTGGCATGCCGATAGGCCGCTCTCACGGGCGGCCTATTGGTTTTTTGCGTGCTGGCAAGCGCGGTTTGCAAGCCGCCGCGCGATTGTTTGCACGGCGTCACGCGATTGATGTAGCATGCGACGTCGATGGCGACGGGAGGCGCAGCAGATGCCCAAGATCAAAACCGCGGACGGCGTGAGCCTCTATTACGAAGAAGCCGGCGCCGGCACGCCGGTCATCTTCGTGCACGAATTCGCCGGCGACTACCGCACCTGGGAACCGCAGATGCGCCGCTTCGCGCGCTCGCATCGCTGCGTCACCTATAGCCAGCGCGGCTATCCGCCGTCCGACATTCCGAACGATCCGGCGCGCTACGGCCAGGATATCGCGCGCGGCGACGTCATCGCCGTCATGGACGCGCTCGGCATCGACAAGGCCCATGTGGTCGGCCACTCGATGGGCGCCTACACGGCGCTCCATGTCGGCATGCGCCATCCGCGAGCGCTGCATCTCGGTGACGGCGGCCGGCTGCGGCTGGGGTTCGCTGCCCGATCCCGCGGCGCGCGCGGCGATGCGCGCGCAAGCCGCCGAGACCGCCAAGATGTTCACCGCGAAAGGCATGGCCGAGGCCGCGGCGATCTATGCCGATGCGCCCGACGCGGCAGGCGCAGAAATACAAGGACCCGCGCGGCTATGCGCGAATTCGCGCGCATGCTCGCCGAACATTCGGCGCAAGGCCACGCGCTGACCATGGCGATGCTGCAAAGCAAGCGCCCGACGCTGTGGGACATGGAGGCGGATTTGAAGAAATTCTCGGTGCCGCTTCTCGTCATCTGCGGCGACGAGGACGAGACCTGCCTCGACGGCAGCGTCTTTCTCAAGCGCACGGCGCCGACGGCTGCGCTGCTGGTCATTCCGCGCTCCGGTCACACCATCACCAGCGAGGAGCCCGCCGCCGTCAACGCCGCGCTGGCGGAGCTGTTCGCCGCCGCCGAAGCCGGCCGCTGGCTCGCGCACAAGCCGCCGGCGTGAGGGATGAGCGACGCCCGCGCAGCGCGGATCGGCGGCGCCGCGGCTTCGTCATCGTCTTCGCCTTGGGCGCCGTTCCGCCATCCGGCCTTCGCGGTGATCTGGACGGCGACGCTGGTCTCCAATATCGGCGGCTGGATGTACAGCGCGGCGTCCGGCTGGCTGATGACCGAGTCTCGATCCCGATCCGCTTGATCGTCTCGCTGGTGCAGGCGGCGAGCAGTCTGCCGATGTTCCTGTTCGCGCATTCCGGCCGGCGCGCTCGCGGATATTTTCGACAAGCGCAAATTCCTGATCGTGGTCGAAACGGTGACGACGGCGGTGTCCGCGGTCTATGCGGTGATCGTCGGCTGCATCTGGCGACACCCGGGCAATCTGCTGCTGTTCACGTTTCTCATCAGCGCCGCCGGCGCGCTGACCGTCGCCGGCCTGGCAGGCGGTCGTGCCGCAGCTCGTTCCGCAAGCGACGATCTGCCGCCCGCCATCGCCGCCAACAGCGTCGGCGTGAATATTTCGCGCGCGCTCGGTCCGGCGCTCGGCGGCCTCATGATTGTCGCGCTCGGCATCGCCGCGCCGTTCTGGCTCAACGCGATCTGCAATGTGCGGTGATCGTCGCGCTTGCTGTGGTGGCGCACCGCGAAGCAAGCCCGGCACGCTGCTGCCGGCGGAGCGCTTCGGCCAGGCCATGCTGGGCCGGCCTGCGCTATGCGCGGCACAATCCGCATCTGCGCGCGACGCTGATGCGGGCGGCCGGCTTCTTTCTGTTCGCGAGCGCCTATTGGGCGCTGCTGCCGCTGGTCGCGCGCGAGCCAGATCGCCGGCGGACCCGAGCTTTACGGCGTGCTGCTCGGCGTCATCGGCGTCGGCGCCGTCGGCGGCGCCTTCGCACTGCCGGCGCTGAAGGCAAAACTGGGGACCGGATCGGCTGATGGCGCTGGCGACGCTCGGCACCGCCGTCGCCATGGTGCTGTTCGGCCTCGCGCACGAACCCATGGCCGCGCTGTTCGCGAGCGTCATCGCCGGCGCGTCCTGGATCGCGGCCTTGGCGACGCTCAATGTCTCGGCGCAGGTGGCGCTGCCGGATTGGGTGCGCGGCCGCGGGCTTGCGGTCTTCGCGACCGCGTTCTTCGGCTGCGTGACGCTCGGCAGCGCCGTCTGGGGCGAGGTTGCGGCACTGTGCCGGGCTGCCGCTCGCGCATCTCGCCGCCGCGGCCGGAGCTGCTCGCCACCATTCCGCTGACCTGGCGCTGGAAGCTGCAAACCGGCGCTGTGCATCGATCTGACGCCGTCCATGCACTGGCCGGCGCCGATCACGGCGCAGGACATCGAGCATGATCGCGGTCCGGTGCTGGTCACGGTCGAATACCGCATCCGTCCGCAGGATCGCGAGGCGTTTCTGGAAGCCATCGCCAAGCTCGAACACGAGCGGCGCCGCGACGGCGCCTATGCCTGGGGCGTGTTCGAGGACACCGCCGAGGAGGGGCGCATCGTCGAGACCTTCCTCGTCGAATCCTGGATGGAGCATCTGCGCCAGCACGAGCGCGTCACCAACGCCGATCGCGTGGTCGCAGGAGGCGGTGCATCGCTTCAATTTGTCAGGCGCGCCCAAGGTCACGCATTTCATCGCCGCGGAATTTTAGCGTGCGACGAAGAATTCCCGGCGCGGCTATTGTCTCGCCGTCGGCATCGGCAGCGGAGATGATGATCTTTGCGATCGTGTCCCAGGCCAAATTCTTCATCGCCACGAGCGGCGGGTTGTCGAGCACGCGCACGGTCGCCACGGTCTGCTTGCAGCCGCTGACAAGAACGGAAATCTCGATGTCGCCGTCGGTGTAATAGTGGTCGCCTTCGCCGTTGCGGCCGTTGAGCGGTCGGGCCGATGCCGGTGACCTCGTAAATGGTCTGCACCACGCGCGCATTTTTGAGGTCGGCGGTGAGCAGATCGCGTTCGGCATCGATATCGGGCGCGATGTGATGGGTGACGCGCCCGTCGTCGTGGCTCAAGCCGACGCCGCGGTCGAAGGTCGCGGAGCCCAGCCAAACCACGCGGCCCTCTTGGCCGCGTTCCAGAACGCGCCAGAAGCGGACGTGATTGCGCCGGTCCGCGCTTTTTCCGACCGGCTTCTCGAAGGCGAGGTCCTGACGCCGGTTGTCGTAATATAAATGACTGACCGGCGCCTGCAGATAGGGGCGATCGAGCAGCACGCTGCCGACGATCTCGATGCTCGATCGCAACGTGATCGGATCGGCCGGGTACCAGCCGGCGGCGTTCATGGCGCAGAGCACGTCCTCGCGCGATCCGACCAATCCGACATTGATCGGATCGCCCGGAATGCCGTTCGCCGTGCGCGTGATCATGGTCAGGCCGGCGAGGTCCTTTTGATGCTCGTAGTGCCGCCAGAACGTCGGCAGCACGATATAGGCGAGGAGAAAATAGAGGCCGACGATCGCGGACACAGCCGTGATCAGCAGGGCTCCCCATTTGATGTGGTGGGCGCGGATTTGCATCGTGCCGCTTTAGAGCATGATCCCGAAAAGTGGAAACCGGTTTCCCGCCTTCGCGAAGCCCGCTTCGGCGGGCGAAGGAAGGTCGGATAAGATCATGCTCAGACGAAAATCAAGGGAGCCAAGCCGGGCATGGCGTTTTGGTCGGTCACGCCCAGCCGAGCCGCGCCAGGATGCCGCGGCCCATGATCCATTCCTTGTCTTCCGCGGAGAGGAATTCGAGCGTCTCGGTGAAATGCGTGATGCGCTGTTTGTAGGTCGCCTTGGCGAAGGAATTGGTCAG
Organism: uncultured Alphaproteobacteria bacterium; assembly: GCA_963695615.1. Taxonomy (GTDB): domain Bacteria; phylum Pseudomonadota; class Alphaproteobacteria; order Rhizobiales; family Xanthobacteraceae; genus BOG-931. Next base: position 43,432 of record CAVOHH010000009.1, read on the forward strand.
GTCGGTGCCCCAGTAGCAGCGGCGCGGCCCGAACGCGTCGAACAGCCGGCGGATATGCGGCTTCATATCGGCAAACGGATAGGCCTTCCGCCGAATAGAACGGCGAGGTCGAGAGCTTCACCGAGACATTGGGATATTTGGCGAGCGCTGCGGTCTCGCCGACCGCCTCGGCGAGCTTGCCGGATTTCGCCACCTCGCCGGTGGTGCCGAAGTGGTCGGCGATCATGGTCAGCCCCGGATGACGCTCGGCGACGCTTGGCGAAGTGCGCCATCGGCGCGCCGTAGAACATGATCGGGAGATTATACTTCTCCGCCTGCGGCCAGAACCAATCGACGGTGCCGTCGGTCAGCCAAGCCCATTGGTGCGGGTGAAAGGTCAGCCGGATACCGAGCATATTGGGCTGCTTCTTCCACTCCGGCAGAAGCTTCGCCGTGCTCGGATCGTTGACCGGGAGGCGGCCCATGACGGCAAAACGTGTCGGATAGCGCCGCACCGCTTCCAGCGCATAGTCGTTGCGATCGCCTTCCCATGACGGCGGCACGATGACGGCGCGGTCGACGCCTGCTTCGTCCATCAACGGCACAAGCTTTTCGATGGTGAACGGCTCGGGCAGTTGCGCCACCCGGTTCGGCAGCCAGGGCCGGTCCGGCGTGTTGGCGAGCCAAAGATGAGCTTGTGCGTCGACGATCATGGCGTTGTTTCCCGGTTTGCATTTTGAAGTCTGCCGCTTGCGCGCCTAGGCCGCAATAGCATGGCGGGGGCATCTGCCGTTCTAAAACAGCTCGCTCCTAAAACCCAACCTCTTCCCGTCCTGACCCCACTCAATACGGGGTACGGCGACGATCTGGATCTCAAATTCGTCGCCTGCATGCTTTCTGAAGAGATCGTGAAGCTTGGACATCTGCACGTCGGTCAATAGCTCCACACCGCCAATCTCGACTTTGATGGTTTCCAGCGCCGTCTGTCGGATGCGGTACTCTTCACAATTGACGATAGCCAGGATGTTGGCGGCTTTCATCGCGAAGGGCACGATTTTGCCGTCCTTGCGTTTAAGCAGACGTTTTTTCTGCCCGTAAATGTTCGACAGCGCCGGACCATCGTGTCCGCAGGCGCATTTCGGCGATATCGTGGCAAAGTCTCCGATCTCATAGCGTATAATCGGTGTTGCGTATGAATGCAGATGCGTGACGAGGACTTGGCCGAGCAACTTGTCCTGGATCGTCAATCCATTTTGGTAATCCACTTCCACGATCACGTTGCTCTCTGCAATGTGATAAGTCTCGGGGAAGCTCGAACATTCCGCTCCGACGAACCCCATCTCCTCGGTAGAATAAACCGAGCGCACTGGAATGCCGACTGCGGCAAATTTTTCTCGCAGATCGCCGCCGATTTCTTCAGCAACCGGGATCACCATCTTGGTGCCGTTTTCACGGAGAAACGCAAGGTCGCGATCGTGGAATACGGTATCGATCAGTCGGGGCTGCACGACCAAGTAACCGATGGGGTCCTTGGCTAATTCTCGTAACAACAATTCTCGATTCGGGTGCAGATGCAGCACCTCTTTGTTTGTCCCGCTCCTGAAAAGACCACTTGCGGGTCCGAGCCAATCTTCGTTTTTTCTGACGCGAAAGCCATTTTCAATGCGATCTTGTGATGGCTTAAATCGCGTTCGGTTTAACGCGAGATCGCGATCCTCAATGAAATATTGAGCCAAAGATCGCGCGCTGTTGTAATACGAATTCATCTGCGAGACGAAGAATCGTACGGGCTGTCCTGACGAGCCCGATGTGGCGTGACAAGTTACAGGGATCCGCCCGTCGGCGGGCAGCAGGCTTCCTTCGGCTTCAACCTGTTTAGCCAGGTCGCCGCGCGAGAGGACCGGAAGATCAGCAGTATCGATATTATTTATTTGTTGCGGCCCAATGCGGTCGCGCCAGAATTCTTGATCGCTGGGCGGCATGTCTGAGTAGATTTTGTAGCTGCTTCTGCTGCCAATGTTCGCGCGCGATGCGGTTTCCGGTCTCGATAGCAATGAGATCGATTATCCCGGCAAAAAAATCTTTCGACGATTGGTCGATGAAAGTCATCGGCTTCTCGCTGAACGCTCTATTTTTGATTGGAGCTTTGGAGAAGTCGATCCGCATGGCATTCCAGTGGTGGCCGGTCAGCGCCGACGTTATCAAACTATTCGGCCGGGGAAATTGGCCGATTGCATTGAAATGCCCGCAGCATCGGGCTGCCGATGCCGAAAAAAGAGATCGTTTGATCGAGAAATCCGGAGGATCTCTTTTTGAACCCGTCCGCCGTCGAGAGTTAATGGCTGCAAGCGACAGGACTTATGTATTGCAACTGCCAAACGCCGGCGTTTGACTGCAACAGGGCCATTCACGCTCGGCCGGAAACGAAAGCGCCTAAGGCAGGTAAAGATTGACGCCAAAGCGCACGATGTTGTCTGTGACTTTGGCAGACCAAACGTATTGCGACCCGAAGTCGGGGTTGATGCCTGTGCCGCCGACGGAACCAAGATTGACAAACAAATATTCGACTCTCCACGACCACTTGCCGAAGGACGACTGCATGAGTCCTTCCAACCCGGCACCCGCGGCGACGCCTACATTCGTGGCCGTTTTGCCGTAGGACCAAGAGCATCCACAGTTGGTATCAAGGACGTTGCCGGATGCAGTGATTTGGCCATAAGCAAGTCCGGCCGTCGTATACGCCCACAGAGTCGGGGTCAGGAGATAGCCGAACCGACCACGCACGGTTCCGAACCAGGAGATTTTCGCCGATTGGGTGTGACTGATCGCGCAAACGCCCTCGCAGTCGGAGACGAAGTTGAAAGTTGCCGTGCCTTTCTCACCCGTACCCTGGAAGTCCGTCTCGATGCCGATAACGGTCCAGTTATCGATCTGCCAATTGTAACCGGTTTGGCCACCACCAACGAAACCATTCAGGGCCTCGGAGCCCGAATAGTTTATCGGTAATCCGACGGCGGCAAAACCCGTATCGATGTACGAGCTCTCAGCTCTGCCCCAGCTATAGCCGGCGTTCCCGCCGATGTACCAGCCGGTCCAGCTGTATGGAGCAGCTGGCGGGGCCGCGAGTGCTTGGCTTGCGTCCAGCAGCGATATGCCGGCAGCGGTCGCGAGCAAATAGGACTTACGGTCCATAGGGTCTCCCGCCCGAACACTAGGTTTATTCGGAGGGAGGTCACAAGAAAAATCACAGAAATTTCCAGCGTTAGATGTCGATCGCCGCAAGATGCGTGGCTTTTTCGCAACAGCGCGAATCGATGGCTTTGCTCTCTTAAGTTGATTCATATGAATACTGAAGAATATTGAACCCGGATTGGGGCGCCTCGTTTCAAGATGTCTGTCATCGCGGGCGCCTACGTCGCTTTTTTGACCCCGGCATTCGGTTGCGGCCTAAGACTCGGCAGTCCGCCCTCTCGCCCCAAGTCAGCGGCAAACGATTGCCTTGATCAGGAATCTTGCCGCCGGCGGTAGATCACGCCCAGGGTGGCGTGGTTTTCCATAATTGGGCCGTCGCGAAAATAGGGCGCCATGGCGTTGCGCAGCGCTTCGACCATCAGGTCGGTTTCGGAGCCGAGCATTGCCGACGTCGTGCTGGGCGTACCCAGAGCGCGAAAGATCAGGTGCTCCAGTTCCAGCTTTCGTTGGCCGCGCATGATGACGCGCTTCACCGGTACGAACTCAGTGCCTTGGAAGAACTGCTCGATTGGGATCCTCGTTAGCTCCCGATGGCTGCCCTTGGCCCAGTTGTCCCGGGTCGCCCCATAAACTTGGCGCCATTCGGCGCCGTCGGGATTCTCCATCGGCAGGCAGACGAGGACGCGCCCGCCCACCTCTAACCATCGGTCGATGCGGGCGAGCGAAGCGGTGTTGTGCATGAACCAGTGAGCCCGACCCATCGTAATGAGGTGAAAGCGGCCTAGATCGGCCGGTGCGTCTTCCACCTTGCCATGCACCAACCGGATGTCGCGTCCAATGGCTTTGGCTCGTTTGGCCGTCTCCTCAAGCATGGGTTGCTCGAGATCCAAGCCGGTCATGGTTGCCACGAAGGGTGCAAAGCCGAGCGCTACCTCGCCGACGCCGCAGCCGAGATCCAGCAAGTCTTCCTTGCCCGTGAGCGGGATCGTCTCAGCGACCACCAAGAAAAATCGCTTGAGATAAGGTGGCCGGTGATCGCGATAGCCGATGGTCTCGGACCACATGGCCTAGGCGCCCGCTCGCGCTTTCGTTTGTCGTGCTGTCATTGCTTGATGCAGATGTAAGCGGCGAACAGATGATTGCGCCAGAAAGACTCTATGCTCTCGGCGCGAAAGCCGACTTCGGTCAGCAGCTGGATCAGGTCGGCCTCGCGCCCAGGCTTCATCTTGTCACGTAGCGACCTCTCCTTATCCAGAACCTCCTCATCGGAAAAATTCCGGCGTTTGTAGTTCAGGTAGAGAGAGGTCAGCATGTCCTGCGTTTTCGGCATCTTGGCGAAGGTCTTCTCGGCGACGATGAAGGCGCCCCCAGGAATCAGGCCCTCGTAGATCTTGCGGCAAACTTGGCGCCGGTGGCGTTCCGGCAAGAACTGCAAGGTGAAGATGCTGGTTGCCATCGATAGCTCGGTGAAATCTGCAAAGGTCAGCACGTCCTGAACCACGAACTGGATATTCGGGCCGGCAAACTGCGTCCAGTGCTGCTGGAAGCTGGGCTCGATGTCGAGGCCGACATAACGGGCATCCGGCGCGCGCTCCTGATTGCGGGCGCGGATAGCAGCCAGCGTGCGGCCCGTGGCGCAGCCGATGTCGCAGAACACGGTGCCGTTCTCGACAAAATATTGAGATAGCTCGACGCAGTCCTCGATCAGGTTGCCATAGCCACGGATGCTGCGCTCGATATGGCGATCGAAATCGTCGGCGTAGTTGGCGAAAGAGAAGGGGAGCTTGGTGCGCTGATCGATCAAAAATCTTTGCTCCTGTGGAACCATCGAAGTAACAGAGCGGACTTGAAAAGCGCTGCCGGTCGAATATTGATGCCGGATAAAATGCGCAAAGGCAGCTCCGATAGCAAGGCTGCTTCGCTGGTGGCCAAATGCTGATCTCGCGCGGCGAGGCGCACTCGGACTCCCCATACCTTGGTACCGGTCAGATCCGGCGCAACGGCAATGTCCAGGCGAGCCACGTGCCGACGCCGGTGAAACCGGCGATGGTGAGGAAAACGACGTGAAAGGCTTGGCCGATCTGGCCCTGCACGACGGCCTGCCGCGCCGGATCGAGCGTCGCGAGCGCCTCGGGGCCCCGCTCGATGATCATGCCGAACAGACTCGCGGTGTCGCGATCGGTCGCGGTCAGAATGGAAAACAACACCGCGGCGACGGTCGCGGTGCCGAAAGCGGCGCCGACCGAGCGCGAGAACTGCACCATGGCGGCGCCGGTGCCGAGCAAGCGCGGTCCTGACACCGACTGCACCGTGACCTGGACGACACCCATGACGGTGCCCATGAATAAAGCGACGCCGCAGAAGGCCCAGGCGAGCTGGCCGGCGCTCAGATAGGGAATGGAAAACGCGAGCAACAACAGGCTTACGGTCGCCCCCATCAAGCCGTAGGTCGGAAACACTGCGGTGTATCCCGTCCGTGTCACCATCTGCCCGGTGATCATCGAGCCGATGCCGATGCCCGCCGTCAGCGGCAGGAGCATGAAGCCGGTCTCCGACGGCGACAGGCCGCGCACGGCGCGCAGATAGATCGGCAGGAAGGTGATCAGCGACACCAGCGCCGCGCCGTGGCACGCCGCCATGGCGTCGCTGCGCCAGATCGAGGGCTGCCGGAACAATCGTGGCGGGATGAGCGGCGAGGTGGTCAGCCTTTCCTGCCAGATCAGCAGAACGAGCGAGATCAGCCCGAAAGCCAGAAGCCCGAGCGCCATCGGCAGCGAGCTCAATTCCATGCGCTGCACTTGTTCGAGCGCGAGAATGACCGGGCCGACGAAGAAGATGAAAAGAACCAGGCCCGGAGAATCGAATGTGGTGCGGCGGCGGTCGCCCTGGCGCGGCGGAATGCGAAACACGAACAGCATCGCCAAGAGGCCGAGCGGAATATTGACGAGAAAGATCGATTGCCAGCCGAACGCCTGGGTGAGATAGCCGCCGGCGACCGGGCCGAACGTGTTGGAGGTGACCGCGATGCCGGCGAGATAGCCCTGATAGCGGCCGCGCTCGCGCGGCGGGATCGCTTCGCCGATCAGCGCTTGCGACAGCGTCATCAGGCCGCCGCCGCCGAAGCCCTGCATGCACGCGAAATAGCGTGAGCAGCGTCGATATTGGGCGCGAGCGCGCACAGCACCGAGCCGATCATGAAGATCGTGAGCGCGACGATACATCATCCAGCGCCGGCCGAACGTGTCGCCGAGCCGGCCGTAGACCGGCGCGGCGATGGTGTTGGCGATCAGGTAGGACACCACCACCCAGGAGGCGCGCTCGATCTCGCCGAGGCTCGATGCGATCGCCGGCAGCGCGGTGGCGACGATGGTCTGGTCCGCGACCGCCATAAACATCGGCAGCATGATGGGCGGAAAGACGAGGAGAAATTGCGCGCCGGGCGAGGCGAGTGCCGCTGTGCCTTGGGTCTTTTCTCGGTTCGTGTCGGGCGTCGCGACGCCGGCGGGTGACGCAACCGGCGCGGCCGCGGATGGCGCGGCGGAGCGATCCGCAGGCTCCGGTTGGTTTAGGGCATCATTCATGGGGCGGGTTTTGCATTGTCCGATTTCTGCATCGTGGTGCTTTTGCCGAGCGATCGTGTTCCGCGGCAGCAGCCATTACGGTCGCCGTCGGCAAGGACTGGAACGCCAACCGCCCGTTTGCCCCGTTTGGCGTAATTTCTCACGTCTTGCCAGCGTGTGTCACGACGAAAACCGGGCCGGTTCGGCCGCGATCGCTGCGAAAATGATTGTGGTCAAGCGCGGGTGCAAATGCGGGTGTAAACACAGCTATTCCGCGCTGTGGCGTTCAAAGCCACGCGCTAGTCCTGGCGAGCCAATGCAATAAATTTCGCGTAACGCGCCGCGTTTGTTCCTGCCGTGACGGCAATTGACACGCGGCACGATCCGGCGCGTTCGATTGGCAAGATGCGTGTGGGGGCTTGAGAGCGCCAAAAAAACAAACTGCCCGCAGTGGCGGCGCCACTGGCGCAGAGCAGTTCAACGCTGCGTCACGTCATTTCGCAAATCACGTCGCACGACCGCTTAGGCCGAAGCGCGCTTCACGAAAATGTGACACGCTCAAAGTGCCGGTCGCCCGATGGGGCGGCCGGCCTGTTTGCGAGCCCGGTGGAGCGAACCTGAATGGGTTTCAGCCGACGTAGCTGACGCGTTCCTGTTCGCGCGCCTCTTCCGCAGTCGTCGGCTGCGCCGGCAATTGCAGAACGGTGGCCTCTTGGCCTTCGCACAACAGCGTCAGCAGCACGATGCGCCCGTCCGGAAATTCGAGCGCATCGTGATGCGCGGCCATCTTGTCCTTGTTGACTTGCCGAAAGATGGCCGTTTGGTGGTTGATCGTCTTCGTCTTCCAGCCGAGCAGGCCGGCCGGTAGGCAGGCAACGTCGCCGGCGAAGGCCAGTTCGGTGCCGGGCAGAATACAGACTGCCATTCCGGGGTCGTCCGACGGCGGAGAACCCGCGGGTTCCCGTCCCGAAGTCACGTGTCACGAGCTTATCGCCGACTTTCGCCGGCCTCGACCGCACGCTTTGAAGGCTAAAGTCACACATTGGCGACTCCTTTCTTCCCAGATCATTGCGCTAATCAGCCCCCAACCCCCTCGACAACGAGTTCAAGCAAGATTGGTGCCGTAGTTGCATGCTGGTCGGACATTTCGGCGCAACTAAGGTGCCGCGACGCGGCCGAAGCGACGCGAATCGCGCGCTTCGCGCGACTGGCTAGCAGCGTGCGCATCCGGCTGTCGGCACGCGTTTCGTCGTCGCCGGTGCGGCGTCGCCGCGCGACATGCGACGATAAGGCAGCAGTCACATTTTTCGGCAACTTGCCTGCGCGATGGCGGGCGGCGGCAGCGTCGTCCAGGCCTGCCAGGATGCATGATCGCGTCGCTACTCGACGGTGATGCCGCCCACCATGCCGTTCCAGTCGTGGTCGGAGCAGCGCAGATCGTAGGTGCCCGGCTTGCCGGGCGTCAGGAAAAGGTCCTTGGCGTCGCCGGGCTGCATCACGATCTCGGTGCGCTCGCGATTGAGCACGTCGGGATTGTCGATCTTGGCGGTGGCGAAAAATGTCGGCGCCGTGAATTCGTGCGTTTCCTTGCCGTGGTTTTCCAGATGCAGCCGATAGTGCACGTCGTGCTGGAAGCGTCAGATGATCCGGCTCGAATTTGTAGTCGATCATGACGACGTTGACCGTGACCGGCTCCGGGCCGGCGGCGCCGCAGCAAGCAGCAGTGCGAGCACGATCAGCAGTGCGTCTGACGCAGACAGTGCCGTTCATGACGCCTAGCGACACCGGCGCTTCGAAAGGCCATCGGCGTTGCTTCATGCCTCGGCGCCGCTCTCGGCATTGCGTGCAAAGTTAGCGGCGCAGGCACCGCGTGCTTGCCGCTCGAACGAACACCATTTGGGCAGGAAATTCTGCCGGCGATCTTCAAATCCTCATATCAATGTCCGGCCACCATGCGTCGCGCGCCTTGAATCTGCACCCGCCGCACCAGAATCAGCACCAGCGGGATCATCAGCGCCGCGGCAATGGCGCAGACATAGAAAACGTCGATATAGGCCAAAATCGTGGCCTGCGTCTGGACGATCTGGCCGATCAATCCCATGGCCTGACCGTTGGCGTCGCCGGCTGCGGCGCCGTGCTGCATGAAATACTTGGTCATTTGCTGCAGCGTGGACTGAAAGACCGGCGACGACGGCACGGTGTTCTCGACCAGCCGCGACTGATGGAACTGGGTGCGTTGCGTCAGCACGACATTGGCGAGCGAAATGCCGATGCTGCCGCCGAGATTGCGGGCGACGTTCATCAGCGCCGAGGCCTGATTGGTCTTGTTCGCCGGCAGGCCGTCATAGGCCACCGTATTGATCGGAATGAACAGGAACGGCAGTCCGATCATCTGATAGACGCGCACCCAGCCGAAATAGTCGAAGCTCGCGTCGGGCGTGAGCGAGGTCGAATACCACATCGACAGCGCGATCCCGGTCAGGCCCAGCACCATCAGATATTTCGGCTGAAAGCGGCCGGTGACCATGGCCGGCGATCGGCATCATCACCAGCATGGCGATGCCGCCCGGCATCATGGCGAGACCCGACAGCATCGCGGTGTAGGGGAATGTCGTCTGCAGCAGCTGCGGCATGATCTGGTTCGAGCCGAACAGGATCGCGCCGATCATCAGCATCACGAAAAACGCCATGCCGAATTGGCGGTGAAACAACAGCCGAAGCTCGACGATCGGCTCGTCCTGGCTGAGCTCCCACGGGATGAAGGCCAGAAACGACGACGGCGGCGATGCATCGAGAAAGTGACGATGGTGCCGGATCTGAACCAATCGTCGATCTGGCCGCGGTCGAGCACGACTTCGAGGCAGCCGAGCGTCACCGCGATCAAGCAGGAAGCCGACCCAATCGACTTTCAGTCCGCCGGCCAGGCGCTCGTGGCGTTCGCGTTCGAGCACTTCGGGCTCGTCGACCAGCCAATGCACCAGCGCCAGCGAAGCCAGGCCGATCGGCACATTGATGAAGAAGATCCAGTGCCAGGAGAAATTGTCGGTGATCCAGCCGCCGATCGTCGGGCCGACGGTCGGCGCGACGATCACGGCGACGCCGTAGAGCGCGAAGGCCTGGCCGCGCCGTTTCCGGCGGAAAGGTGTCGGCGAGGATGGCCTGCTCGCTGGTCGGCATGCCGCCGCCGCCGAGCCCCTGCAGGATGCGAAAGAAGATCAGCGCGCCGAGACTGGGCGCCAGCCCGCACAGCAGCGAGCTCACCGTGAACAGCGCGACGCAGATCATGTAGAAGCGCTTGCGGCCGACGACGTTCGACAGCCAGCCGCTCGCCGGCAGCACCACGGCGTTGGCGATCAGATAGGTCGTGACCACCCAGGTGCTCTCGTCGACGCTGGCGGCCAGGCTGCCGGCGATGTAGCGCAGCGACACGTTGGCGATCGCGGTGTCGAGCACGACCATGAAGGTCGCGATCGAGACGACGACGGCGACGAGCCAGGGATTGCGGTCGCCGGCGGCCGAGCGGCTGGCGTCCCAGCCTGCGCGCCTGCGCCTGACTCGCTCATCGCACCTTCACCGTCGGCACGACCGACATGCCGGGCCCGAGCAGCACGTCGGGCGGCTTGTCGAACACGATCTTGACCGGCACGCGCTGCACGATCTTGACGTAATTGCCGGTGGCGTTTTCCGCCGGCAGCAGGCTGAACGCGGTGCCGCTGCCGGACTGGATGCTGTCGACGTGACCTTTGAACGTGCGATCGGGATAGGCATCGATCTCGATATCGACGGGTTGTCCCGGCCGCATCAGGTCGAGCTGGGTTTCCTTGAAATTGGCCGTCACCCAGACCTCGCGCGGCACGAACATCATCAGCGCCTGCCCGACCGCGGCATAGGCGCCTTTGGCGGCGGTCAGCTGCGTCACGCGGCCGGCGACCGGCGCGGTGATGATGGTGCGCGACAGATTGGCCTCGGCCTGCGCCAGTTGCGCTTGGCGTCGGTCTTGCAGTTGCGCCTCGAGCACCGGCTTCTGCTTCTCGGTGGCGATCGCGTTGGCCTGCGCGGCGGCGAGAGACGCCTGGCTTTGCAGCAGGTTCGAGGCGTATTGCTGCGCCTGTTCGACGGTGGCGGTGCCCTGTTTGGCGAGCAGCTGATAGCGATCGGCTTGCTGTTGCGCGAAGGTCAGCGCCGCTTGCGCCTGCGCGACCTGCTTGTCGGCTTGATCGATCTTGGCCTTCTGCGCGGCAATTTGCGCGATGAGATTGTCGACGCTCGCCTGCGCTCTGATCGCGCTGGGCGATGATAGTCGCGATCGTCGAGCCGGACCAGTTCGGCGCCGGCCTCGACCAGCTGATTGTCGTTCACCGGGACGTCGACGATGGCGGCGGCGACCTGCGCGCTGATCTGCACCGTGCGGGCATCGATGAAGGCGTCGTCGGTCGACTCATAGTTGCCTGGCATGGAGCCACCAGAAAAAGACCAGCAACGGCGAGGACTGCGCCGCCAACGATAATCGCGATGACCAGGCCGCGGCGCTGGCGCAAGCCTGTCGCGCCACGAGCGCTTGTTCGCGGCCGCATCGGCCGCCGGACAAGCGCTCGCGTCGGCAGGAATCCGGGCCAGGCTCGGAGATCGGAGCGGCGCTCGTTGTCGACGCGTTGATCCATGATCGACGCTTAAACGTTTGACGCGCCAATAGGTTGCGGCTTGCAGTCAGGATTGGCGGCGAACGGACCCATGCAGCGCTCTGGCGCGCCTTGCTTTAGCCGGTAATGGCGGCGTAGGCCAGTCAGGACGGGCTCGCGCGGGATGCAGGGCTGCCGAGATTTTCTGCACGAACTCGTCGAGTTCGTCGCCGGCGAGGTCGCTGACGGCCCAGAAGTCGAGCCCTTGTTCCGACCAGTGGCGCACATTGTAGCCCTGGACCGTCTCGGACAGGTCGCCGGCGTGCGCTCGCGCCCAGGCGCTGGGCGACGAACAGATTGATCACGTGCTTGCGGCGCTGATAGACGACCGAGGCCACCGGCTCGCCGTCGATGTAGTCGAGGCGGCCGCCGAGCAGCGTAAAGCCCTCCGCGGTCAGATCGATGACCGGCGGCGCGACGTCGAGCTTGCCGTTGAACCACGGCTTGACCGTGTGCTGGTCGCTGGTTTCCACGTCCATCAGATGTCCGGCCTGCAGCGAGCGGATATGCGCCGACACGACTTCGTCGGCGATTGTCTGATTCTGATCGTTGCGGAAGACGGCGAGGACAAGGCTTGCGGCAACCGCGGCCGACAGCGCCGTGCCGATCGGCAAAGCCGCCGAAGAACGATCGGCGCGACGGCCGAAAGAATTGTCCGCGGCGCGATGACCGCGGCCGGTGCGTATGCGGGAGCGGCGCAGGCAGCGCCGCCTCGATGCGGCTGCGCAGGCTGCGCCGGCGCCGCCTCTTTCAGGCTCGGCCTCGGCCATCGCCTCGCGCATGGCGCGGAACGCTTTGAGCTTCTCGGCGCAGGCGGAGCAACCCGCCACATGCGCTTCGACGTCGCGCGCATGGCCGGCATCGAGCTCGCCGTCGATCAGCGCATGCAGCAGGATTTCGCATTCGGCGCAGTTCATGGCGATAGTCCTGACGTGTTCCCGGCGTCGATTTGCGTCGATGCCTTCCGCGACATTCCACGCCGAGCGCAGCATCGACGCGCGCGCGCGCGAGCCGCGACATCACCGTTCCGACCGGCACGCCGGCAACCTCGGCGATCTCCTGATAGGACAAGTCGTTGATCTCGCGCAGCACGATGGCCTCGCGAAACGGCTGCGGCAATGCGGCGACGAGCCGGCGGATCGTCGGCGTCGTCCTGCTGGCGCAGCAGCGCGGTTTCCGGCGAGGCTTGCGGCTCCTGCCACATCGGCATCTTCCGCCGTCGGTTCGTCCTCGGCGAAATCGGCCGGCGTCTCCTGCTTGCCGCGCCGCGCGAATTCGGCGTTGCAGACGTTTCTCAATATCGTCAGCAGCCACGGTTTCATGGCCGGACCGCGATAGCTGTCGAAATGGCGCAACGCGCGCAGATAGCATTCCTGCACCGCGTCTTCGGCGTCGGCCGCATTGCGCATGAGATAACGCGCCAGCGTGTAGACGTCGTCGAGATGGGGCAGCGCGGCGTCGCGAAAACGCCGCGCCTTTTCTTGTTCGGCATTCGCATCACCTGCCATCGTGTCGCGCTCGGCCGTCGAGCATGATCCGGAAAGTGATCCGTTTTCCGAAGATCATGCTCATCAAGATGCTATCGGCGCTTGACGTGCAGCCGATCGAGCATCACTGCGTGGCGTTGCTGCCCGTCGCTGCTTCTACCACGATCGTGCCCATCATGTGCGGATGAATGTAGCAGAAGTACTGGTAGGTGCCCGGCGTGGTGAACGTGAACGAATAGCTGTCGTCGGTGTCGAGCGCCTTCGATTTGGTGAAGGCATTGTCGGACGAGGCGATGCCGTGCGGAATGTCGTCCTTGTTGGTCCAGGTCACCGTGGTGCCGGCCTTCACCGTCAGGCTCGCCGGCGTGAAGGTGAAGTTGTCGATCGACACGGCGCCCGCCGGCGCCGCGTTTCGCGCCCAGCCGGGCAGGACGACCGCGGCCAGCATGGTCGCGGTCGCCGCTCCAAGCGCGGCCGCGACGAGCGCGCTGCGCACTGTGTTCGAGATGGCCATGGCCGGTCTCCTTCTAAGCTTTCAGCGGCGTGTCGACGATCGCGAGCCGCTGCTCGTTCTGCTTGAACGTGACATTGGCGATGCCGAGCATGGTGCGCAGCTGGTCGTCGGGGACCTTCATCGGTCCGGGCGAGGGGCGCTGCGCCCGGCGCCGGCTGCGGAAACGCGGTCGAGCGCGCGGTGTGGAAGGTGACGTTGCCTTCCACCTTCTGCATCACCTGGTGGATGTGGCCGTTGAGCACGGTCACCGAGCCGAAGCGCTTGAGATAGGACAGCGCCTGCGCGCCGTCGTCGGTGCCCCAGCCCCAATCCGGATAGACGGTCCACAGCGGGATGTGGGCGAACACGACGATCGGCGTCGAGGCCGAGCGGCCTTTGACGTCGTCTTCGAGCCATTCGAGCTGATCGGCGCCGAGATTGCCGAGGCCGCCGGCTTTGAGATTGACGACATTGACCAGGCCGATGAAGTGCACGCCGTTGGCGTCGAAGCTGTACCAGCCGGCGCCCTTGGTGCCGCGGCCGTAGCGGTCGCGGTAGAATTTCTGGTCCGGATCGAGGAAATCGTGCTCGCCCGGCACGTAATGCACGTCGAGCCGCGACTGCGAGATGATGCGGTCGGCGTCGTCGAATTGCTGATGCCAGCGACAGGTGGCTGATGTCGCCGGTGTGGATCATGAAGGCCGGCTTCTTCGGCAGCGCGTTGACCTTGGCGATGGCCTCTTCGAGCGTGCCGAGCGCGTTCGGATTGGCCGGCTTGTCGAAGCCGACATGGCTGTCGCTGATCTGCAGGAAGGTCAGGCTCTTGCGCTTCCTGCGCCTGCGCCTCGCCCATGATGCCGAGCGAGTGCGGCACGCCGCCGGAAATGGTCCACAGCACGCCGGTGCCGACCCAGGTCATGCATTCCAGCACTTTGCGGCGGCTGACGCCGTCGTCGCGATCGGATCCCATTGCACTCTCCTTCGAAGCCATGCTCGGTGCCCATGCGCCAGGTGCTGAAGCCTTGCGCGGCCCTCGCGGCTGCTTGCGGCTTCCGAGGACGTGATTGGGCGAGGGGCGGGATTTATTCCCGGCCCGCATATCCGGGTCCCAATAATGTTATGGGCGGGCGGCGCCGGGCGCTGCTATAGGGTCTCGCGCAGGTCCGAACGCTGGAACGCCTAGAGCTGTCCTGGAGACTGCGCCAGCAGACTGGCGCTAGAAACACGGGTTCCATGCTGCAACCGGCCATCCCATCGGTGGAGACACGCACGTCATGGGTGGTCGCCAGCGTGGTCCTCGTGGTCATGGCGGTCGCCTTCGGCGCGCCGTGGATCACCGTCGTCGCGCTCAAGAACATCGCCGCCGAGGTCAACGGCGAGCGCTCGGTCCCGGCCTTCGCCGGCGCGCTGATGTGGATCGGTTCCGGGCTCGGCGGCATCTTCATGGGCCGCGTCGCCGAGCGGCTCGGCATCCGCTTGACCGTCATTTTCGGCGCCGCGATGATCGCTGTCGGGCTTGCGCTATCGACGCTCGGCCCGTCCTGGCCGCTTTATGTCGGCCACGGCCTGTTCATCGGCTTGCTCGGCATCGGCGGCATCAATGCGCCGTTCTACGTCTATGTCAGCCGCTGGTTCGACCGCCGCCGCGGCTCGGCGCTGGCGCTGATTTCGAGCGGCGCCTATCTCGCCGGCGCGCTGTGGCCGTCGATCTTCGCGCGCGCCATCGCCTATGCCGGCTGGCGCGAGACGATGTTGTATTTCGCGGCGTTCGAACTCCTTCTGATCGTGCCGCTGCCGTCGTGGCGCTGCGGGCGCCGCCGAAGACGGCGCATCACGCGACAGCGCGCAGCGCCGCGCACGGGAAAGAAATCGGTGATGGGCTGGCCGCCCAATCTGGTCTTTGCGCTGCAGATGGGCGCGATCTTCACCTGCTGCATTCCGATGTCGATGCCGCAGGCGCATCTCGTGGCGTTTTGCAGCGATCTCGGCATCAGCGCCGCGCATGGCGCGGCGATGGTGTCGGTGCTGCTCGCGGCAGCTTTCATGAGCCGCCAGATCTGGGGCGTGATCTCGGACCGGATCGGCGGACTTTATACGATGCTCGCCGGCTCGGCCTTGCAGGCCTTCGGCATGGCGGCGTTCTTGCTCGACGCAGGACGAAGTCGGCTTGTTCACGGTCGCGGCTTTGTTCGGGCTCGGCTTCAGCGGTCTCGTGCCCGCCAATGTGCTCGCCTCGCGCGAATTGTTTCCGGCCGGCGACGCCTATTGGCGCATGCCGACGCTGCTTGCTGTTCAGCGGCTGGGGCATGGCCGGCGGCGGCTGGCTCGCCGGAATTCTTTATGACCATTTCGGCTATTACGCACCGGCCTTTGCCACCGGGCTCGGCGTCAATATGATCAACTTTTTGATCGTCGGCACGCTCGCTTTGCGCAAGCGCCGGACCGCATTCGCATAAGTCCGGCGACCGCGCCGGCGGAATACGTGCTGGCGCGAAGTCGCGTTTGGTTTCACGGCGACCGGGCGCGCCCGCGCCGCGCAAAACTCCTGCGACCGCGGCGACGATCGCTGCGCTGGTGCGCGCGCGGCGCTCGGGCGTGCCCAAGTTCCAGTTCTTCCTGCCGGTTGACGATCGAGCCGGCTTCAAGCAGCAGCGCCGGCATCCGCGTCATCCGCAGCACGATCAATGCGTCGTAGCGGTAGACGCCGGCGACCGGATCGAGCAATTCGCGGCGGCGATGGCCCATCAAAGCGAGCGTGTAATGCGGCGTGTATTGCAAGCCGCGCGCCTGCAATTCCTTGCCCAGGAAATTGCCGAACAACAGGCTGCCGGCGCGGTCGCCGTTGTCGTTGGAGATGAAGAGCGCGTAGCCGGGATAATCGTCGTTGAAGTGCTGATCCTGTCCTTCGTATTGCCAGGTCTGCAGCAGATTGTCCGGCACCGAGTCGTGATGGATCGACGAGGAAGAGATCCGCCGGCAGGCTGTTGGCCTGCGCCGCGCGCGTGACCAGGCCGCCGGGCGGCGCCTTGTCGGTGATCAAAAGCACCGTGCCGGTAAAGCCGGCATCGACCAGCGCCTGTTTGGCGTCCTGCGCGAGCGCGAGATTGAAGGTGTATTCCGGTACGCCGCGCGCGCTCATGGCGCCGGGCACTCCAGCGGTGTGACCGACATCGACGACGACGCGGAACGTCTCGGGGTGGCAGCTCGCGGCTGCCGGTTTGGCCGCAGCCGGCTTTTGCACCGGCTTTGCCGCCGGCGCCGAATTTGCTCCGGGCGCCGGCGCCGGTTTCGGCGCGGCTGCGGGCGCCGGCACGGCACGTATCGCACCGTAAGCCGGGCGGCTTTGCTGGCCGTATGCCGGCCGTGACACGGGCCATGACGCGGGCCATGACACAAGCGGCGGATCGGCCGCGAGAAGCCCGATCGCGGCGACGGACAATGCCAGGGCGGCGTGTCGGAAATCGATCATCAGAATCGCGACATTAGCACGCCGCGCGGCATGACGTTCGACCGCGTCGAGCCGTCATCGAAATTTACCATCTACTTGTGCACGGCGCGCTCCTGTCGTACCAAACGCGGCAGAGTTCTGTGGGCGGGTCGAACAAAAAATGTCAAAGTTTGTCGGTGGCTGCGTCGTCCTTTTCGTGCTCGCGGTCGGCTACATTTTCATTACCCAGACGCAGGACCTGGCCGCCTTGTTCGAGGCCTTCCGTGCCGAGCCGCTGGCGCAGAAATTTGCCTGGTTTCTCATCGTTCTCATCCCGCTGGCGCTGATCCCGACCGCGCTGTGGCTCTCCGACGCGGTGATCCGCCAGCGCAAGGCGGCGGCCGCGCTCGAGTTGCGGCTCGGCGGCGTGCGGCAGGGCGTTGCTGGATCTGGCCAAGGCGCAGGTCGACGCCGAAAGCGCGGTGCGTCATCTCGTCCGCAGCGATCCCGAGGACGCCATCGGCGCGGTGACGCAGCGGCTCACCGAAGCGGAGCGCGTGACGCAAATCCAGCAAAGCCGCAACGAGATCGGCGATCTGCAAACGCGCGTCGAGGAATTGCGCGCGCAGCAGCACAAGCTGCGCGAGCGGCTCGTTGCCGGTGCTCGAGAAGCGGCGGGTGATCGAGCAGCTGTTCGGCGAGCTCGACAGCCGCGAGAACGATATCGACCGCGCGCTCGCCGAGATCGCGAGTTCGGCGACGACGCGACCGCGATCGACGTTCGTCTGAAGAATCTGATGGAATTCGTCCGCCAAGGGCATCAGCGCTGCGACGAGATCGAGAGTGCCGCGAAAACCACGGCGGCCTGAAGCAGGATTATGCCGATCTCGGCGCGCGGATCGCGCCTTTTGCCGCGGTCGAAGACGGCGTCGTGCGCCGCGTCAAGGAACTGAGCGACGTCCGCGACCGGCTGGCGTCGGAAATCGAGGCGCTGCAGAAAACGCCGCAAGGCGATCTCGCAACCCGCGTGCAGGCTTTCGCCGACGACAAGAAGAAACTCGACGACGAGTCTCGCCGACCTCGAAGCGCAATTTTCCAGGCTGGCGACGCTGCGCCGGGACGTCGAAGGCCTGTCCGGCAATTTCGACCGCGCGCTCGGCTTGCTGTCGGTGTCGGCGAGCACCGGCAATATCGACGCCGGCGTCGAGGAACTGTCGCAATTCGTCAAGTCGACGCAGTCGCGGCTCGACGAGATCGAGCGCACCATGCTGACCTTCGACCAGTTGAAGACGCGGCTCGACGACCTGCAATCGCGGCTGGTTCCGCTCGAATCCCAGAACGGCGGCGTCGTCGATCTGCTCGGCCAGGTGCAGGATATTCGCGATCGTCTCGTCGCCAAGATCGGCTCGCTCGAAGCCGACGAGAACGGCGACCTCGCCACCCGCGTCAGCATGTTCGCCGCGACCAAGGAGGAGCTCGAAAAGCGCGTCGCCACCGTCACCGAGCAGTTTTCCAAGCTGGCGACGATCCGCAGCGACATTTCCGGTCTTTTCGACAAATTGTCGAACGTCGCCGATACGTCGTCGAACTGATCGCACATCGACGTTTCTGCATTGCTGACCTAAGCCTGACGCCGGCCCGGCCCGCGCGGGTTTGCGCTTGCGGGCGGGCGGGCGCTGGGGCAAGATTTTCCCGCAAAAATTGTCGACACGCCGGTCGACGCGCCGGCATCGCGACATATCGGGAGGATTGCATGAAGCGGGCATTGCTTTGCCATGCCGCGGCGCTGGCAGTTGGCGTTCATGGCCGCGCTCTGGACGGCGCTACCGGCGCAGATCAATGCGCCAGGCGTCTTCTCACAAAGCGCGCTGGCCCAAGCCTCGGGCAGCCAAACGCGGGCGCCCAAAATGCCGTCAAGATCGACAACGACGACATCGGCGGCGTCGTCACCGGGCCGAACGGTCCGGAAGCCGGCGTCTGGGTGATCGCGGAGACGCACGATCTGCCGACCCGCTTCGCCAAGATCGTCGTCACCGACGATCAGGGCCGCTATGTCGTGCCCGACCTGCCGAAGGCCAAATATCAGGTCTGGGTGCGCGGCTACGGCCTGGTCGATTCCGCCAAGGTCGACGCGACGCCGGGCCAGCACGCTCAATCTCACCGCGGTCGCCGGCGCCCAACGATGCGGCGGCGGCACAATATTATCCGGCGATCTATTGGTTCTCGATGCTGAAAATCCCGGACAAGGATCAGTTCGGCGGCAAGAGCGACATTCCGGACAACGTCACGCAGGTCGACTGGCTCACCGCGATCAAGAACCAGGCCTGCGTCGGCTGCCATCAGCTCGGCCAGCTGGCGACGCGGACCATTCCGGCGGCACTTCGGAACAGTTCAAGAGCGGCGAAGACGCCTGGATGCGGCGCGTCCAGTCCGGCCAGGCGTCGCCGACTGATGGTCAACCCGCTCGCCGGCCAATTCGGCGGCGTGCCGTTCAAGTATTTCGGCGATTGGACCGACCGCATCGCCAACGGCGAACTGCCGTTCGCCAAGCCGCCGCGGCCGCACGGCGTCGAGCGCAATCTCGTGATCACGACCTGGGATTGGGGCGACGAGACAACATTATCTTCACGACCTGATCTCGTCCGACAAGCGCAATCCGACGGTCAACGCCAACGGCCCGCTCTACGGCTCGACGGAATATGCGACCGATCATCTGCCGGTGCTCGATCCGAAGACGTCGAAGGTCACCTACATCACGCCGCCGGAAGGCGCCGGACGTGCCGGAGGCGCTCGGCCCGGGCCACGCGGCAATCGAGAAGCCGCTGGCGGCCTCGGCCTATTGGGGCATGGAGCAGATCTGGGACACCAAATTCGACAATCACAACGACATGTTCGACTGCCAAGGGCAGGGTCTGGATGACCGGCACCAATCACGCGCCCGGCACGCCGGCCTTCTGCCGCAAGGGCTCGGACAATCCCTACGCCAAGGCGTTCCCGATCGACATCAACGAGCGCCAATTGGCGATGTTCGATCCGAAGACGCAGAAGTTCACCTTCATCGATACCTGCTTCGGCACCCATCACCTGCAATTCGGCTTCGACAAGGACAACACGTTGTGGACGAGCGGCGGCGGACCGGTCGCCGGCTGGCTCGACACCAAAGTGTTCGACGAGACCGGCGACGCCGAGAAGGCGCAAGGCTGGGCGCCGTTCGTGCTCGACACCAACGGCAACGGCAAGCTCGACGATTACACCGAGCCGGGCAAGCCGGTCGATCCGACCAAGGACACGCGCATCGGCGGATCGGGCACCTATGCGGTGATGCCGAATCCGGTGGACGGCTCGATCTGGTACACGGTGAATATCTTCGCCGGCCGCGCCGGCGTGCTGCGCTTCGATCCCGAAGACCAAGCTGTCGGAGTTCTACGACATGCCGATGCCGGGCTTCGGTCCGCGCGGCGGCGACATCGACTCCAAGGGCGTGGTCTGGGTGTCGCTCGCCAGCGGCCATCTCGGCAGCTTCGATCGCTCGAAGTGCAAAGGTCCGCTCAACGGACCGAAGGCGACCGGCGATCAGTGTCCGGAAGGCTGGGCGTTCTACAAATATCCGGGTCCGGGCTTCCAAGGCATCGGCGACAACAGCGCCGAGGCGAGCTACTACACCTGGGTCGATCAGCACAACGCGGTCGGGCTCGGCAAGGACGTGCCGATCTCCACGGCCAACGAGAATGACGGCTTCGCGGCCCTGGTCGACGGCAAGATGGTCATGCTGCGCATTCCTTATCCGATCAGCTTCTACGCCAAGGGTCTCGATGCGCCGCATCGACGATCCGAACGGCGGCTGGAAGGGCAGGGGACTGTGGTCGTCGCAAGGCGATCGCACGCCGTGGCTCAAGGAAGGCGGCAAAGGCATGATGCCGATGGCCGTTCACATCCAGGTCCGGCCCGATCCGCTGGCGCATTAAGCGGCCAAGCGTCCGAATTCCGACAAAATACCGCCCGGTGCCGCTCGCGCCGGGCGGCTTGATTTTAGCTGCCGCATCGTGCCGATATGGTGCGATAGGGATGTTTGTTTGAGGAGCGAAATCATGGTTCGCGAACCCATTACTGACCACGGTCGCCATTACCGATCTCCGTCCGACCCAGATCACCGTCGGCATGCGCGAGGTCAAGGCCAAGCGCAAGCACTGGCGGGAGATCGGACTGAAGAAGGGTGGCAAGTTTCTCGGCAACCACATGATTCCGGTGATCCTCGGCCCGAAAAAGCGCAATTACGTCATCGATCATCACCACCTCTCGCTCGCGCTCCACGAGGAGAAGGTCAAGAACGTCGCGGTGACCGTCATCGCCAATTTGAGCAAGCTCGAGCCCGACGCATTCTGGAACGTCATGGACAATCGCTCCTGGATGCATCCGTTCGACGACAACGGCGTGCGCCGGCACTACAAGGACATTCCGAAATCCATCACCGAGCTGTCGACGATCCGTTCCGCTCGCTCGCCGGCGAATTGCGCCGCGCCGGCGGCTTTGCCAAGGACACGACGCCGTTCAGCGAATTCATCTGGGCGGAATTTCTGCGCCGGCGCATGAAGCGCAAGACGGTCGAGAACGACTTCGACGGCGCCCTCGAAAAGGCGCTGCAATTGGCCAAGATCGATCGATGCCAATTATCTGCCGGGCTGGTGCGGGCCGGTGCCGGGAGATTGACGCTTTTGGCGGGCGGATATCGCTCCGCGCGCTGCGGCAAGCCGCCCCGTGAATCCGGCAATGAATTTCCCGGACACCCTCTGCTATAATGAGTGCGGGGAGACGGTGGCGTGAGGGGATCGGTCCAGTTGCGCCCGGTCAGGTCGAATTTTTGCGGGGGTTTCGCGGTGGCCGCGGTCGTGGCGATCGCGGTCGCCGGGTGCATCGTTCAACACCAAGCAGCCCGACAGCCCCGGCCGTCGACCCCAACCTTTATCCGCAGAACTACCGCAAAGCAGATCGCCATATTTCTGTCGCAGCAGTTGCTGGACCGCGCCGACTTCCGCGGCGCGCGCATCGCGCAGCCGGTGCTCAAGCCGGTCGGCGACAGCCAGCACTATGTCGTATGCTTGCAGTTCAACGGCCACAGCGAGATCAAGAGCAAAGTGGCGATCTATCTCGCCGGCCAGATAACGCAGTTTATCGATTCCACCCCCGAGCAATGCGGCGACGCGGCCTATCAGCCGTTCACGGAGCTTGAACAGACCCTTCCCGAGAAGTAAGAGCAGCGGCGTAAGGGACAAAGCTCGTGCGAATTGGCGGTGAAGGAAAGCATGACGGATAGTGACGTTCTGATCGTGGGCGCCGGGCCGACCGGCCTCACGCTCGCCATCGATCTCGGCAAGCGCGGGGTGCGCTGCACGCTCATCGAGCAGAAGGAGAAGCCGGCCTTTCTGCCGAAGATGGAGCGCATCAATGCCCGCACCATGGAAATCTATCGCCGCATGGGGCTGTCGCAGAAAATCCGCGCCGCCGGCTTGCGGCCCGATTGCCCGATGGATGTCTACGTCATGCTGGCGCTCAACGAGCCGCCGCTGCTGCACCTGACCTATCCTTCGGTCGCGCAGGCGCAAGAGACCAGTGCGCGCGACCAATGACGGCACGCATGCCGCTCGAGCCCTATCAGCTGATCTCGCAATACACGCTCGAGCCGCTGTTGAAATCCATCGCCGAGACCATTCCGGCGATCGACGTGCGCTTCGGCTGCGAGTTCCTGTCGCTCGCGCAGGACGCCGACGGCGTCACCGCGCGCGTGCGCACGACGGACGGTCGCACGGAGGAGATTCGCGCGAAATATCTCGTCGGCTGCGACGGCGGCGCGAGCGCGGTGCGCAAGGAGCTCGGCATCGAGCTCTCCGGCGAAGGCAATCTGCTCGGGCTGCGCCAGGCGCTGTTCCGCTGCGACGAATTGTTCGACCGGCTGCCGCTGTCCAACGGCTCGGGGCAGAGGCAGCCCGGGCAAGGGCCGCCACTATCATGTCGCCGACGACAAGGCGACGTTCCTGATCATGCAGGATTCGACCAAGCACTGGACGCTGCATTCGGTGGTCGACACCGACGACGAGATGAAGGCGCAGTTCGAGAGCACCGTCGGCGTTCCGGTCAAATACGACATGCTGTCCTGCGCGCCGTGGCGGCAAAATCTCCTGCTGGCGGATCGCTACGGCGAAGGGCCGCGTCTTCATCGCCGGCGATGCGGCGCATCTGGTCATTCCGACCGGCGGGCTCGGCATGAATTCCGGCGTCGGCGACGCGACCGATCTCGTCTGGAAGCTTGCGGCGACGCTCAAGCCGGCTGGGGCGGGCCGGAGCTGCTCAAATCCTACGAGGTCGAGCGCCGCCAGATCGGCGACCGCAATGTCGGCGCGTCGCGCTATGCGACGATCGGCCGGCGCAAATGGCGCGGCATGTGGCGGCCAAATATTCGCGAGAACTCACCGGCCGGCGCGCGAGACGCGCAAGAAGCTTACCGCCGTCGCCGACGTCGAGCAGCGCAAGAGCAACGAGATGATCGGCGCCGAGCTCGGCTACCGCTATGTCGACTCAGCCGATCATCTGCAATATTCCGGGCGGTCCGGAACATCTGTTCCGCGAATATCACCCGACGACCTGGCCCGGCGCGCGCCTGCCGCATGTCTGGCTCGACGACGGCACGCCGCTGCAGGACAAAATTCCCGACGGCTATACGATCCTGAAACTCGCCGGCACCAAAGCGGACGCCAGCGGCCTGCAACGCGCCATCGCCGCGCACGGCGCGCCGGTGCAAGTGCTCGACGTGCCGGACCAGGTCGCGCGCGATGTTTACGGCTACGATCTCATCCTCGTGCGCCCCGACATGCACGTGGTCTGGCGCGGCAATGCGGCGCCGGAGGATGCGGCCAAGGTCGCGGCGGTCGCGACCGGACATGCCGCAGGCCACTAGGACCGGAATCATTAAAAGGGTGATGCGGCTACGCGACGGCGCGATTCCGGCGCTGCGCCAGCGGCCCGCGACCCCCACCTCAATCCTCCCCCCTTACAGGGGAGGAAGCAGAAATCGCCCCGGGCGCGGCTTGCTCTTCTCTCCCCCTGAAAGGGGCAGAGATAGAGTGGGGGTCTCGCTGACTCGCCGAATGCGAATGCGTCAGGAATAGTGAAAGTCGGCGCTGGGTTGCCGGGTGTCCGATTAGCGAAAATAAAAAGAGAGCCGACAAAAAATCGAGCCGACGAATTAAGCATGCGTCCGCGACATTCGGACCTGTCCCTACCGTGTGGACGGCCACGAGAGCAGCTTTAATGATTGTCCTCGGGTTGCCAGTCCTCGGCACTCAGTTCTTTGACGCGGCCAGAAAAGACTCGGTACATGTCGTTCAACTTATCAGCAAGCCATTCGTGCTGTCGTTTCCAGTCGTCAGTATTCCTTGGGTTGGCGTCCTGCAGAGCAACGTATATTCGGCTGTCTTGCCCGGCAGGCAGTTCGTCCCACTCCAACGGATAACTTAATTCCTGCTCGATGGTTTCCTTCTGCTTTGCAAGGAGGCCGAAATGCGCCTTGGCATTTGCACCTGAGAGGTAAAGCTCGGCTCTAATCTGATTGCGATTGACTACCATGCATGCATTAAGGTGAACGTAGGCCTTCCCGACAGGGTACGACATCCAAGACTGTAACTGCGGCTTCTTGTTTCCTGTCACCGGGCCGCCTTTCGATTTCAGTACAGCATTAAGCGCCTCCCAATAGCTTCTTTGCATGAGTTTGGTTTCTGAAACGTCCGCGTCGTCGATTGCCTCTGCAGCCATTTTGACCGATTGCGACCAGTCATTTGGCTTCGAAATGATATTGAACCTTGGTGCGGCGGGAGACGTGCCGATGCGCCACAACTCCACTTCAAGACCGAAGAAGCGAAATTTGTTGCTGGTGATCTGGTTTAGCCAGTCGAGTGTTGCCCGGTGTTCGTCGGTAAACTTGGCGGCAATCCAGACGATGGTGACCGCCTGCAAACCAGCAGCGTAGGTTAGAAGTTGACCGAGATGCGGATGGTCGGTTCGCTCAAGTTGATTTTCGATCAGAACCCAAGTGCCGCCGCCGCCAATGTCCTTGCATAAGATGTCCGCGCGAAACGGACCGACCGCTTTTTCCTGCGCTTCAAATTCAAGGTCGATACCGAGGGTCTCGCCCAGCACTTCAAGGTTTTCGGGTCGCGCAAGCCAAGGCGTGAAATCTGTGGCCTCAGTGGACCAGACGTTGCGAAGATCAATGCGTTCTAGACGCCCCAATTCTTTGGCCGTGTCGTTCATCGCTCCCCCCACATACTTGACAAGTAGAGTTGATGGTAGCACGTAAACCTTGTTGGGGGCGGGAGTTGCAGCCATGCCTAAATATGCTGATGGGCCACCCCTTGGCGGTCTTCGTTTTGGCGGTCTTGAGGCGCTACGCGCACGCCTCCCATCAACGGCTATAAACCCACGTGGAAATATCACCGAGACAAATTCGCGGGCACGCCAAGCACTAGCCGATTTTGCTGCGTATCCTGACAGAACCAAATCCATCGGCAAGCCGTTACCCAATACTCAAGGCATCAGCCGACGACGCGCGGCTGTCCTTCAAAGGATTCGAGAACTGGAGCAGGAGCAGTCTGTTGAAAAGTTCTTCACGCTCGTAGACGACGACCACACAAACATCAAGTTGGTGTTTGACGGGACTTACCAGTGGTTTCGCTTTGTCAGGGAAAGTTCTGAAACTGATCCGATCATGCAATATTCTCTGCGATACGGCAGCAAAGAAAGTGCTATGCGAGCATTCAAATTCGACAGAATAACTTGGTTTATTAGACCAGTGTAAAGTCGCGCGACGGGCATCAAAAAACGCGCGTCAAACCACCAAGAACGATCCGCGCACCTCGCTACCCGACAAGCAATAAGATAGAGACAATATGTAAAGCGGGCGGCTTAGGCCGTCCCTTTATTTTTGGCGATGTAAATGGGTCATACTTCGGCAAGAGGAGAAATTGCGAAGCTTAGCCGCATAAGCCGTAGTCAGATGGAACGATGCGAGTGATTTGCAATGTTTCTCGCTTGCCCACGAATCCAAAAACGTATTTTGCCTTGTCGAAAGCTTCGATGGAAGATTGAGCAGAAACCGTGATCGGCGGGTTCGACAAGAATGCCGATTTCACCGTGTACTCTCTGAGTGGCCTTTCCACTTGCTTCATTCCTTTGCGCTAGCTCGCGGCTCACCTTCATCTGAAATCGGCATCCAATGGCTTGGTAACATGACGCCACGATTTTCAGGATGCCCGACCCATGCCCCTAGATCGAAATAGCGACCGACTGTTTGGAACGGCTTTGAGCTCAAGTTCGGGGTCGGACAAAGCAGACGGACAACTGTTCCGTCCCTCGGCGCAGTTTCGATTGGCTGCCAATCACTCATGTTGACCTCAGAGCGGGTCCCAACTGAGATCGGCGCGGCATGGGCCGCCCAATGGCGGCACGATCTTCGCTGGCATCCCTTTGCAGTATCCGCGCTCGATGATGTCGAGAGCTTCTGCTTGTGATCGTGCCTTTACAGCCCAATGCCAGAAGATGGGCTCTTGGGGATTACCATGATTGAGAACGGGCGGCCTCACTTGGACGGTAAATAACGACATGGCTTGCCTCAACTCTCTGGTCTGCAATGGCAAAGGCACGCGCGTCGGAACAGTTGTCGCGATAGCGGTCACCTGCGGTGCAGCGGCAAGAGCCGTCGCAAAGGCAATCATGCCCCTGGCTCGGTATCGGTCGTCAGCAGCGCCGTCCATTTGCAAGCCTCTCGCCGAATCGGGTGGCGCCCAATTATAGCAAAAATACGCCGCCCCGCTCACATAAGCCGCGTCCTATGACCCCTGTTGCAACCCTCGCGGAGTTACGCGACATAGCGCATCGGTGGTGGCGACAGGGCACGTAAACCCGGCTTAGCGCGGGATGCATCTTTGTTGAATTCGATCGTTCGTCATGGCTGGACTTGTTGCGGGCATCCACGTCTTTAATTTAGCCGCGGTAAAGACGTGGATGCCCGCAACAAGCGGGGGCATGACGACACCGCGGTCAATCCACCGGAATGATCGGCAGCAACAGATGCGAGGGCCGCTTCGCATCGTGGTAGATCTTGTGCAGCGTGGTTTTGCTGCTGACAATGTGATTGGGCACGTATTCGACATTGGTCGCGCCGCCGACGCCGGACGGCATGTCGGCTGCGGCGATTTCGACGCAGATGCGATGGCCGCGGCGGAACAGGTTGGCCGTCGCCAGAATTTCGACGGCGTATTCGGTGATTTCGCCCGGCATGACTTTCTTCTGCGCCGCGCGTGTCAGGGGATGCCAGGGCTTCCACGGTTTCGAGCGCTTCAGGTCGAGCGCGCGGTGCGAGGCCTTGAGCCAGCCGCGCGTCAGCTCACGTTCCGGCAGCTCGGACGGCAATTCGCGCTCGCCGTCGCGCGCGGTGCGCACCGAGCCGTCGGGGCCGACATCCTTGAGAATGACGAACCAGTTGGTGTCGTCCTGATCGATCGCGGCGAAGAGGTTCAGCACGGCGGGCCCGGCCACGAGCACATCGTCCGGCAGCGGCTCGGTCATGTAGCGAAGTGTCGCCACCGCATTGGTCTGGGTCGGCGGCATCTGCACGAAAGCGTCGGGCGGCAATTCGTCGTCGGCGCTCGACGGCACGAACGGCGCGGTCTGCAGGCGCTCCCAGCTGTTGAGATAGAACTTGGTCCACTGCGTTTCCGGCAGCGGCCAGTCCGAGCCTGAGCGCCACTCATTGGCGCCCATGACCCAGTAGCGCACCGCGGGCTCGTTCATGATCCCGGTATCGATGTTTTTCAGCCACTGATCGTGCCAGCGCAGGATCTCGCCGTGGAGCGCGTGGAACGGCCGTTCGTGATGCGCCGGTCCGCCGAACACGAGCTTCTTCGGCGCCGCGATCTTTTCGAAATAGTTCTGCGCGCCGTTGAGATGCGTCTTGTAAGAATAGGCGTACCAGCCCGAGCCGGTGTAAGTCGGCACCTTGATGTTCTTGAAGCTTTCTTCTGCCTCGCGCACCGCGGCTTCGCTGTCATAGGGCTCGATGAGGACCGCAAAATAGGGCGGCATATGCTGCCCCTTCTGCGCGACGACGTTGAAGATGTGCGGATACATTCTGTAGTCGGGATTGCTCATCGCTTCCCGCCACAGCGCTTCCTTTTCCGGCGGCAGCGCGCCGGGCTTGCCCTTGCCGCCATGCATGGCGGCAAGATGCATCAACAGATAGCGAAACAGGTGAATGACGCCGCCGGGATATTCCTCGCGGAAGCTGCCGAGCACACCATAGGCGCCGCGCGGATCGAGCGGGAAGATCGCCTTGAGATGCGGCGGGTTCTGCCGCGCCACATGAAGCTGCTCGGCGCCAAAGCCGGATATACCAACCATGCCGATATTTCCATCGCACCAAGCCTGCTGCGCGATCCATTCGATCAGGTCGTAGCTGTCCCATTGCCGCGAGCCGCCGGAGTCGGATTTGCCGACGCCGCGCGGCGAGCCGATGACATGGACATAGCCGCGCGATACGAAGAACTTGGTGTCGCCGGCCTCGAGCGGGCCGCACCAGAGCGACGACCAGGCCGGCTGCGGCGGCAGCGCTTGCGCCATCTCCGGGCCTTGCAGGTCCTTGTTGTAGATCGCAAACGCCAGCAGCACCGGGAATTTTTCTTCTGTGTCCGGACGGTAAATGTCGACCGACAGATTGACGCCGTCGCGCATCGGCACCGCCGACGTCCTTGTCGGCGATCATGCCCGCATATTGCGGGGCGCGGTCGTAATGGCCGGGCAGGCGGTCGCCTGAAGGCGCAAGTTTCTCCTGTGGGCGAACCGTAGCGGGCATCGTCTCCCCCTTTGTCATGCGAGATCTGTTCGGAAAATCATTGCCGGTGTTGCAACGGTTTTATGAGTCTTATGGCAGCAGCGCCAGCGCCATGCCGGAGAGCGCGCCGAACACGACAACCACCAAGGGCGGCGCCCGCCAGACGGTGAGCAGGATGAAGCCGACAAGCGCGACGGCGAAATCCTTCGATGAGCCGACCGAATTGGTCCAGACCGGATTGTAGAGCGCGGCGCCGAGGAGACCGACCACCGCGGCATTGACGCCGCGCATGACCGCCTGCGCGCCGGAACGCTGGCGAAACGTATTCCAGAACGGCAGCGTTCCGATGAGAATCAGAATGCCGGGAAGAAAAATGCCGAACAGCCCGAGCACAGCGCCGGCGATGCCGTGCGGCGAGGCGCGGACAATGGTGCCGAGATAGGCGGCAAAGGTGAACAGCGGTCCCGGCACCGCCTGCGCCGCGCCATAGCCGGCGAGAAACGCGTCGTCGCTGACCCAGCCCGGCGTGACGAAGGCATCGCGCAGGAGCGGCAGCACTACATGGCCGCCGCCGAACACCAGCGCGCCGGAACGATAAAACGCCTCGAACACCGCGACGCCTTGCGGCGATCCCGCGCCGCGCAGGAGCGGCAGTCCGAGCAGCAGTGCGAAAAACAGCGCGAGCGCCGCGAGCCCCGCGCCGCGCGACACCGGCAATCGGCATATGGCCCACAGCGACCGGCTCGGTGCTGCGGCACAGCCACAGCCCGGCGATGCCGCCGAGCGCGATGGCGCCGATCTGGGCTGAGGAAGAGGCACTAAACAAAATGATCAGGGCTGCGACGACGGCGATGGACGCGCGTTCGCGATCCGGGCGCGAGCGTGCGCGCCATGCCCCAGACCGCCTGCGCCACGATGGCAACGGCGACGAGCTTGAGGCCGTGCAGCAGCCCCGCGCCCGCCGCGCCGCTCAACGCGTCGGCGCCATAGGCAAACAGGACGAGCGCGATCGCCGACGGCAGCGTGAAGCCGGTCCAGGCCGCGAGCGCGCCGGCATAGCCCGCGCGCATCAGTCCGATGGCAAATCCGGTCTGGCTTGAAGCCGGCCCGGGCAGGAACTGGCACAGCGCGACGATATCGACATAGGTCTTTTCGTCGAGCCATTTGCGGCGCGCGACGAACTCCTCGCGGAAATAGCCGAGATGCGCGATCGGGCCGCCGAAGCTCGTGAGCCCGAGCCGGAGAAAGGCGAAAAAGACTTCGGCGGCGCGCCGCGCTATGGGCCGGGAGGCCTGCCGCCGAACCGGAGTTCTCGCTCATGTCGCGCTCGCCACCGTTCTCGTCTTCGTGGGCTGAAAGCCTATTGTTTATGCCGTTGCGAACAAACGTTTCGTCTGCGGGCGCGTTTTGTGGAGCAATATCCCAATTCGGATTTGCGATATTTGATAGAATTTTCTTCTGTTTGCGGCCGTAAAAGCCATCATATATAGAATATCATTCTTTCAAGCGGGCGCGTGTCCCCTTGGCCCGCAAGTTCCGACATGAGGCACCGATGACTTCGCCGCTCGAACAGAAGAAAATCAAGGTGACCGGCCCGGTCGTGATCACCGCCAATCGCACTGGCGACGGCGCGGTGATTTATCGCCATGCCGACGGCTGGACCACCGAGCTCGGCGGCGCCGCCATCGCGACCGACGGCGCGGGCGCGCAGCAGCTCATGGCCGGCGCGGTCGCCGACGATCTCGGCGCGGTCGGCGCCTATGTGGCGCCGGTGCAAGCTTCTGCGCCGGCGGCCATGTCCGCCCCGGAAATCTGCGCGAACTGATCCGGCTGCGGCGGACCGACCATCGAGCTTCCCGTGGCGGCCGCGAAGGCTGCTCGAAAAAGACCCGCGCAGGCGTAAAGCTAGCGCGCTAATTCAACGCGCAGCGCAGGCAAGGCGCTCATGTACGTCTATGACGCATTCGACCGCACGCTGGTCACCGAGCGGGTCGCGGAATTCCGCGATCAGGTGGCGCGGCGGCTGTCCGGCGAATTGACCGAGGAAGAGTTCAAGCCGCTCCGCCTGATGAACGGCGTCTATCTGCAGCTCCACGCCTATATGCTGCGCATCGCCATTCCCTACGGTACGCTGTCGTCGCGAGCAGATTGCGCATGCTGGCGCATGTCGCGCGCAAATACGATCGCGGCTACGGCCATTTCACCACGCGGCAGAACATCCAGTATCACTGGATCAAGCTCGCCGAATTGCCGGACGCCATGGCCGATCTCGCCAGCGTCAGCATGCACGGCATGCAGACCAGCGGCAATGTCGTGCGCAATATCACGACCGATCAATGGGCCGGCGTCGCGCCCGACGAGATCGAGGATCCGCGCGTCTGGGCCGAGCTGATCCGCCAGCACGTCACGCTGCATCCGGAATTCTCCTTCATGCCGCGCAAGTTCAAGATCGCGGTCGGGCACGTCGGCGCATGACCGCGCGGCGCTGCGCATCCACGACCTGGCGCTGCAGATGCACCGCAACGACAGCGGGCGAAACCGGCTTCGAGGTCATGGTCGGCGGCGGGCTCGGCCGCACGCCGTTTCTGGCGCAGACCATCAAGCCGTTCCTGCATAAGCGCGACGTGCTGAGTTACGTCGAAGCGGTGCTGCGCACCTACAATCAGTTCGGCCGCCGCGACAATATCTATAAGGCGCGCATCAAGATTTTGGTGCACGAGCTCGGGCCGGAGGCTTTCGCCAAGGAAGTCGACGCGGAGTGGGACAACATCAAGGAAGGCGCGCTCGCGCTCGACGATGCCGTCGTCGCGTGAGATCGCCGGCCGCTTCGTCTATCCGCGCTACGAAAAGCTCAGCCGACAATCCGCCGGAATTCGCCGCAGCGCGCAAAGCCGACCGCGGTTTCGACACCTGGGTCGGCAATTCGGTCGCCAATCACAAAGTGCCGGGCTACGCCATCGTGACGCTGTCGCTCAAGCCCGAAGGCGGCACGCCGGGCGACGCCACCGCCGAACAGATGGACGCCATTGCCGATCTCGCCGACCGCTATTCGTTCGGCGAAATCCGCGTCGGCCATGAGCAGAATCTGGTGCTGCCGCATGTCACGCAGCGCGACCTGCCAGGCTTTGTGGCGCGCGCTCGACGGCGTCGGCGTCGCCGTGCCCAACGTCAATCTCGTCTCCGACATCATCTCGTGCCCGGGCCTGGATTATTGCAGCCTCGCCAATGCGCGCTCGATCCCGATCGCGCAGGAGATCACGCGGCGCTTCCACAATCTCGATTTGCAGCGCGACCTCGGCCGGCTGCACATCAACATTTCCGGCTGCATCAATGCCTGCGGCCATCATCATGTCGGCCACATCGGCATTCTCGGCGTCGAGAAGAACGGCGAGGAGTTTTATCAGATCACGCTCGGCGGCAAGGCCGACGAGAACGCCGTGCTCGGCACGCTGATCGGACCGGCAGTGCCTTATGCGCAAGTGGCCGACGTGGTCGAAGACATCGCTGCCGCCTATCTCGAATTGCGGGCGCGGCCGGACGAGTTGTTCATCGATACGGTCAAACGCACCGGCGTCGAGCCGTTCCGGGAGCGCGTCTATGCCGCTCGTTGAAAACGGCAAGATCGTCGAGGACCGCTATGTGCGCGTCGCCGTCGACGCGCCGATCCCGGATCGCGTGCCGGTGATCGTGCCGGCGAAGCGCTTTCTCGCCGAGGCCGACACGCTGATCGGCCGCGACGGCTCGCTCGGCATATTGTGGCCGAACGACAAGCGCGTCGCCGAGCTCAAGCCGTGGCTCGGCCACCTCGCGCTGATCGCGCTCGAATTCCCAAAATTCCGCGACGGCCGCGCCTATAGCCAGGCCCGCCTCTTGCGCGAGCAATACGGCTTCCGCGGCACGTTGCGCGCCACCGGCGACGTGCTGCGCGATCAGTTCCAGTTCCTCGTGCGCGCCGGGTTCGATTCCTTCGAGGTGAAGAAGCCGGCCGACGCGGCGGCGTTCGCCAAAAGCGTGTCGCGCTTTACCGTGGTCTATCAGCCCGGCGCCGACGGCAGTCTCACGGCGCTGCGGCGGCGGCTGCAGAGTGCGGGCGCGGCGGACGTCCGAAAAGACTTAATCATCATTCCGGGCCAAGCGTAGCGAGGAGCCCGGAATCATATCCCAGCGTTCGTGGTTATCGATTCCGGACCTGCCGCTGCGCGGCAATCCGGAATGACGACTGGTTTCATCCCGCTCAACCTGCTATTCTTCCCCCGCAATTCGCAATCGAGGCCATTCATGACTCCTGTCGTCGCAGTGATCGCGCCCGGCGCCATGGGCGCAGCTGTCGGTAAGAGGCTCGTCGATAACGGGCTCAAAGTGCTCACCGCGCTCAAGGGCCGCAGCGCGGAGACGCAAGCGCGGGCGAAATCAGCCGGCATGGTCGATGCGAGCGACGAGGAGATCGCATCGTCCGACTTTATTCTCTCGATCCTGCCGCCGGGCGACGCGCTGTCGCTGGCGCTGCACTTCGCGCCGGCCTTGACCGCCAGCAACGCCAAGCCGGTTTATGTCGATTGCAACGCCATCAATCCGAAAACCGTGGAGCGGGTTGCCGCCGCCATCGCGCCGACCGGATGTCCGTTCGCCGATGCCGGCATTATCGGCCAGCCGCCGAAGCCGGGCGATGCCGGTCCGCGCTTTTACGCCTCCGGCGCCGCGCGCGCAGCGCTTCGCGACGTTGCGCGACTACGGCCTCGACATTCGCGTGCTCGACGGCGCGATGAGCGCGGCTTCGGCGCTGAAAATGTCCTATGCCGGCATCACCAAAGGCACGCAGGCGATCGGCGCAGCGATGATGCTGGCGGCGACGCGCGCCGGCAATGCCGACGATCTGTTCGCCGAGTTGCAATCGAGCCAGAAAGAAATGTTCGCCTGGTTCAAGCGCCAGGTCTCGATGATGCCGCCCAAGGCCTATCGCTGGGTCGCCGAAATGCACGAGATCGCGGGCTTCGTCGGCGAGGATCCGACCGCGCACGAGCTCTACGAAGGCGCGGCGCATTTTTACGAAGCCATCGCCGAGGATTTCGATGGCGATAGGGCGAAGACCGCGGCGCTGATGGCGTTTTTGGGGAAGGCGGCCTCCTGACGGCGCGCTACTTATTCAACCACCGCTTCGCAAAGCCCAGAATCCCCTGCGGCAGGAAGATGATCATCACGATGAAGATGATGCCGAGCGGGATCAGATAGGGGAACTGGTCGCCGAGCAACCGCGACAGCAGATCGCGCATCAGCTGGAAGAAACCAGCGCCGACGATCGGGCCGACCAGCGTGCCGATGCCGCCCATGACGTTGAAGATCACGGTGTCGCCCGAGGTCAAGAAATAGACGAAGTCGGGCGCGGCGAACTGGTTCTGGACGGCGTAGAGCACGCCGGCGAGACCCGCGAACAGGCCGGACAGCATCACCGACACCATCTTGTAGCGTTCGACCGCATAGCCGATGGCGCGGGTGCGCGACTCGTTCTCGCGGATCGATTGCAGCACCATGCCGAACGGCGATTGCGTGACGCGGCGCAGGATCAGATAGGACCCCGTCACCACCGCCAGCACGAACCAGTGCATGGTCGTCGAGGTGAAGCGCGCGTCATAGAGGAACGGGATCCACAGATGCGGGCGGGTGAAGATCAGGCCGTTCTCGCCGCCGGTCACCGCCGTCCAGGTGAAGATGATGACGTAGAAGATCTGGCTGAAGATCAGCGTGGTGATGGCGAAATAGATGTCGCGCAGCCGCGTCGAGAAGAACGCCACGAACAATGCGGCGCCGGCCGCGCCGGAAAGCCCAAAGAATATCGCGAGCCAGAGATTCGGCGGGCCGAAGGCGATCAGCGCGCCGGCCGCGCCATACATGCCGAGCCCGAAAAACGCCGAGTGGCCGAACGAGATCATGCCGGTATAGCCGATCAAGAGATCGGACGACATCGCCAGCAGGCCCCAGATCAGGATTTCGGTGAGGAAACGCCGCCAGAATTCCGGCAGCACCAGCGGCGCCACGATCAACACCGCCATGATCACGCAAAAGCCGATCCAGAAAATGGCGGTGTGGCTCAGCCTCATCTTGCCAAGCGGCGGCGACACTTTATCGAGCGGCACGGTTGTCATTTGGGCGTCGGTACAAACAAGCCGGTGGGACGGAACAACAAGCGTGAGGATCAGCACGACGAAGGACACGATCACCGCCTGCGACGGGTCGACCCAGATCGCGGCATAGGATTCAAGGAGACTGATGAAGATCGCGGCCGCGATCGAGCCGCCGAGATTGCCCATGCCGCCGACCACGACGACGATGAAGGCCTTGAGCACCCAATCGAGCCCCATCGTGTGGCTGACGCCGACCAGCGGCGCGAACAGCACGCCGCTCGCCGCCGCCATGGCGGCGCCGATGGCGAACACGCCGGTATAGACCAGCGGGACGGGAATACCCATCGCCTGCGCCATGACGCGGTCCTGCGCCGTGGCGCGGATCCAGACGCCGAATTTGCCGTATTTCAGGAACAGCCAGAAGCTGCCGATGATCGCGGCGGAGAGGCCGGCGATCAGAATGCGGTACCAGGGATATTGCAGATAGAACAGCGTGAACGAAGCGCTCGAGCGGCTCCGGAATGCGGCGCGCCGTCGGTCCGAACCACCACAGCGCGAAATTCTGCAGCACCAGCGAGACGCCGAAGGTGGCAAGGATCGTGTTCAGCGGATCGCGTCCGATCAAGCGGCCGCAGCGTCGCGATCTGCAAGCCGGCGCCGAGCAGGGCGACGATCAAGGCGGCGCCGATCAGCGCCAGCCAGAAACTGCCGGTGGCAGCGACGATGACGACGCCGATATAGGCGCCGAGCATGAACAATTCGCCGTGGGCGAAATTCACCACGTCCATGATGCCGAAGATCAGCGTCAGCCCGGAGGCGACCAGTGCCAGGATCATGCCGGCGACGATGCCGTTCACCGTCTGGATGATGATGAGGTCGAGCGGCACGGCATGGAAGAAATGGCTCACGGCATCCATCGCTCACACCCCCATATATTGCTTGACGATCGGGTGATTGGCGTCGATCTCGCGCGACGCGCAATGGTGGCGCACGGAGCCTTTCTCCATGATGTAGATGCGCTGGCTCGCCGCCAGCGTCAGCGGCACGTTCTGCTCGACCAGAAGAATGGCGATGCCTTCGCTATGCAGCGTGTCGATGATGGTGTGGATCTGCGACACCATGCGCGGCATCAGTCCTTCGGTCGGCTCGTCGAGCAGGATGATCTTCGGCTCGAGCATCATGGCGCGCGCGATCGCGAGCATCTGCTGCTCGCCGCCCGACAGCGTGCCGCCGGCCTGGTTGCGCCGCTCCGCCAGAACCGGGAAAGAACTTGAACACTTTGTCGAGCAGCGTCTCGACGCCTCTCTTCGGTGACGCCCTGGCGGTCGAAGCCGGTGCGCAGGTTTTCCATCACCGTGAGCAGGCGGAAGATGCGGCGGTCTTCCGGCACATAGGCGATGCCGAGCCGCGCCACTTTATGCGGCGGCAGCCCGGTAATCGCATTGCCGTCGAGCATCACCGTGCCATGGCTCGGCCGCACCAGGCCCATGATCGATTTCAGCGTCGTGCGATTTGCCGACGCCGTTGCTGCCAAGCAGGCCGACCACTTCGCCGCGACCGACGTCGAGCGAGACGCCGTGCAAGATGTGGCTCTTGCCGTAATAGGTGTGCACGTCCTCGACGCGGATCAGCGGCTCGGCGCGCTCGGCGGGCGCAATCGTTGGAGACTCTCGGCAACAAAGCTTTCGTCTCCAACGCGCTGGTATCTTGGGCGCTCATGTCTTGAGATAGACCTCCAGCACCTTCGGGTTTTGTTGGATTTCCTCCGGCGTCCCTTCTGCAAGAATTGCGCCGTAATTGAGCACGGTGATGCGGTCGGCGAGGCCCATCACCACCTCCATGTCGTGCTCGACGATCAGGATGGTGAGGTTCTTCGACGGGTCCTTGGCGAGGCGCCGGATCAGGTCCTCGGTCTCGTCGGTTTCGCCTTGGCTCATGCCGGCGGTCGGCTCGTCGAGGCAGAGCAGCTTCGGCTCGGTGGCGAGCGCGATGCCGATTTCGAGATTGCGCTGTTCGCCGTGCGACAGATTGCTGGCCAGTTCATCGGCTTTGCCGAGCAGGCCGACGGATTGCAGCGCCGCTTCCGCCTTGGCGTTGATGTCGGCGAGCGCGCCGTGATGCGAAATCATGTTCCAGGCGTGGCGGCGCGACTGCGCGGCGATGCGCACATTTTCCAGCGCCGTGGCGTTCGGCAGGATGTTGGTGATCTGATAGGAGCGCGCGACGCCCTTTTGCGAGATCGCGTTCGAGGGCAGGCCGGTAATGTCCTCGCCGTCGAAGATGATGCGGCCCGATGTCGAGCGCAGCACGCCGGTCAGGCAATTGAAGAAGGTGCTCTTGCCGGCGCCGTTCGGCCCGATGATCGCATGCACTGCGTTGCGCGCGATTTCGAAATTGATGCCGGACAACGCCGTCAAGCCGCCGAAGCGGACGGTCAACAGCTCGGTCTTGAGGATCGGCGCCGACGCCGCTCCCCGGCTATTCGCCGGAGAGCCAGCATCGGCCAACGCTTGTGCGCTCACGTAACGTCCTTTTCGGACGGTTACGCCGACTGGAACTTGCAGGCCGGCGGAACGAAGGTCTTATCCTTGTCCACCACTTCTTGCAGGTGATAGGTCCCGCCGCCGATCGTGAAGATGAATTCGCGCAGGAACGCCTGATGGTCGTCCTTGCGCAGCGTCTTGTCGCCTTGCGGGAAGTCGTCGCTCTCCTTCACCTCGAGGCCTTCGAGCGCCTCGATCAGCTTCATCGAATCGTCGCGGGTGTCGAACTTCGACTTCTCCATGGCGATCTTCATGGCGTTGAGGGCTTCGTAGTTCGACTGCACGTATTTATCGGGCAGCGGACCCGACGGGTCGATCTTCGCCAGCCGCTTTTTGCCCTCGTCGAAGAAGCGATGCAGGTAGGGCGTGTTGAGCACGCCGTCGAAGACGGGGATGTAGCGGTTGATGGCGGTGAAGCCGTCGAGCTTGTTGCCGACCGCCACCAGATTGGTCGATTCCGAGATCGAGCCGTCGCCGGCAAACTTGTATTTCTTGGTCAGGCCGAGATCGTAGGCCTGATTGGCGAGGGTCACGCCGTCCTTGCCGAAGAAGATGCCGAACAGGCCGTCGAAATCGCCGGAGATTTTCGACAGGAACGGCGTCATGTCGGCGGTGCCGAGCGGAATGCCGGTGGTGCCGACGACTTCGCCGCCGTTCTTCTTGATCTCGTTGACATAGGCGTCGCGCGTCGACTGGCCCCAGGAATAGTCGGCAAAGGCGATATGCCACTTCTTGGCCATCTTGGTCAGTGTCGGCGCGAAGGCGACCGCTTGCGCCGGTGCGAAGTCGTGCAGGCGGAAGCTGTAGCGGTTGCAGGCCGAGGTGGTCAGGGTTGTGTCGAGGCAGACGCTGATCATGTTGACGATCTTGGCTTCCTGCCAGACCGGCATGCAGGCGATGCAGATGTTGGACAAGAAACCGCCGACATGGACGTCGATCTCGTCGTCCTGCACCATTTTCGAGGTCTTTTGCCGGGCGACGGCCGGCGAGCTTTCGTCGTCGACGATATCGAGCTCGACCGGGCGGCCGTTGATGCCGCCATTGGCGTTGATGCGGTCGGCCGCCATCTGCAGGCCGACAATCGCGGTCTTGCCGCCGGCGGCGCCGGCGCCGGACAACGGCTGCTCCGAACCGACCTTATAGGGCTTGGCGGCGCCGAAGGCCGCGCGCCACGGGGCAGGCACGAGCATCATGGCGCCGATCGCGCCACCGCCCCAGCCGATCAGGCTACGGCGCGTGAGCTTGCCGCGGTACCAGAAATCTTCCGCCCACGGCGCGTCTTTCCACTTTTCAGCCATCGAAATTCTCCCTCTGAATTCATACGGTTCCTCGGCGGTCCCTTGGCGGGCTTCTGGCGAATTGTTGGTGGCGCTAGCAAACGCGAAGTTGATGTTAGTTTCAACAGGATTCGCGCGGCTGGTTAAACACCGGCACTTGCGCGCGCCGTGTAAGATCGTCGCGCCGGTATTTCACAATGTCGTATAGTCGCCTGCGTGTTGCTGGTAAAACGGGCAGACAGTTTCGGGGACAAGCGAAGTTTTGGCAGCGAAATTTTGCGGCAAAATGGGTAAAGGAGCCTGTTAATGGCGACGGCGGCACGACTAAAGGATGATCCGCAAGTGTTCCAGACCGGGCTCGCGGCGCGGCTGGCGAGCCGGCGAAAACCGGCATTCCGGGGCGACGTCGGGGTTCGCGCCCGGCTTCGTTCAGGCCAATCTCGCCATTCTGCCGCAACAGCTGGCGCAGGATTTTTTGCATTTCTGCCAGCGCAATCCAAAACCCTGTCCGCTGATCGGCGTTTCCGCGGCGGGCGATTGGCGCATTCCGGCCATCGCCGAGGATCTCGACATCCGCACCGATCTGCCGCGCTATCGGGTGTGGCAGAACGGCGAGCTCGCCGACGAGCCATGCGACATTGTGAAATACTGGCGCGATGATCTCGTGACTTTCGCCATCGGCTGCTCGTTCTCGTTCGAACAGGCGCTGCTCGACGACGGCATCGAATTGCGCCACATGACGTGCGACTGCACGGTGCCGATGTATCGCACCACGGTCGAAACCAATCCCGCCGGTCCGTTCCACGGGCCGCTGGTGGTGTCGATGCGGCCGATGAAGCCGGCTGCCGCCATTCGCGCCGTTCAGATCACGACGCGATTCCCTTCGGTGCATGGCGCGCCGGTGCATCTCGGCAAGCCGGAACTGATCGGCATCACGGACCTCGGCAAGCCCGACTGGGGCGACGCGGTGCCGGTGCACGACGACGAGATCCCGGTGTTCTGGGCCTGCGGAGTGACGCCGCAATCGGTAATCATGGCGGTCAAGCCGGAATTTTGCATCACGCATTATCCGGGCGCGATGCTGGTGACCGACCGCCGCAATAATGAATTCGCGATTATGTAAGGTTTTGATCCCGACATGAATGATAACATCCCGGCCGCGGATGCGGCCGTTTTCGATCCGGCCGCAGCAGGCTTCGAACGCGTCAAAGCCCATAATTTCGGTGAGCTGGTCGGGCCGATCTGGCGCCGCGGCGATCCGTTGTTCGGCTTTGTCGCGTCCGACAAGCACAGCAATCACATCGGCATCGTCCATGGCGGCATGCTCGCGACCTTCGCCGATCAGGCCATGGGCATGACGGCGATGCGGGCGACCGGCAACAAGCCGCACGCCACCATCGAGCTCAACATGCAATATATCGGCGCGGTGCAGATCGGCGATTTCGTCGAGGCGCATTGCGAGATCGTGCGCATCACCCGCGCGATCATCTTCATGCGCGGCATGCTCAAGGTCGGCGACTGCGTCGTCGCCACGGCGAGCGGCGTGTGGAAGATTCTGGAGCGGGGGTGACTGTTATCCAATCACCCTAAGAGACGCGGCACGGCATGCCGCGCCAATCAAGCAGACGATTTGTCGCCTTCACCGTGCACGGAACCGCCGTGGGCCGCGCCGAGCCGCTGTGCTAAGCTTTGTTCGACAGACGAGGGAGGAGGCTGATGCGGTGGATTGGCGCTGCGCGCCCAACGCTTGGACCAGCCGTTGCATTGTTACTGTCTTTGGCGGCGGTGAATCCGATTTCCGCACAGCCGCGCGGCACCGTCGTGCCGCGATCAAGTCACAGCGTCAGCCCCGACGATCAGCTTGCCCCGTCGCAAATGAACCAGCCAATTCCGCCAGCCGTATCGGAACCGCCCTCCGCATCGCATCCGGCCGCGCCCGCTGCCGCAAGCGCTGTGCCGCGCGCCACGGCAGCTAAATCCTTACTGCCCAGCGCTTCGCACACTGTCATTGAATGCAGCGGCCCATTCGCGCAGGACTCGGGCATGCTCGCTTTGGCCATGACCTTCGGCGATGGCAATGTCACTTTCACTCATGAAAAGGTGCAGGATAGCGAAGTTGGGGCGACGATTGTCTATCCGAAGGACCCTAGGCGGCGTCTGGAAGTATGGTGGTCCAATCCGAACCGTACCGGCCTTTATCTGATCGACATTGCCGGGAAATCGATCTGGACGGGACCGGAAGGCCTGCGTCTCGGCTTGACTTTGCCGGAGCTCGAAAAGCTCAATCACAAGCCATTCACACTCAAAGGATTTGACAAGGATGGCATGGCCACAGTCAGCGATTGGGACGGTGGCACGCTGGCCGCATTGCCTGGCGGCTGCAAAGCCAGCGTGAGCTTTCACGTCGATCCGAAGAACGCCAAGGACGCGGCCAGCGCGATTTCGGCGGACCAGGAATATCATTCCTCCGATTCGACCATCCGCGCAGCGAAGCCGACTGTGAGTGAAATTCTTATCGGTTACTAGCGCGGCATATTTCGCTCGGAATGTCGTCGGCCCGATGCCGACGCCGCCTAGAGTATGATTCGGAAAAGTGGAAACCGGTTCCACCTTCGCGAAGTCCGCTTCGGCGGGCGAAGCAAGGTCCGAAAAGATCATGCTCCATCAAAATGCTAGAGCGATCATTGCTTCGATCTAAAACAACTTTGCTCTAGTGCTGCTGCCGGAACCGCTTCAGCGTGCCGCCCTTCATCACCGATCCCGGCAGCGGATGGCCGACGATGTCTTCGGCGAGCTTGGCGCATTCGATCAGCGTGTCGAGATCGATGCCGGTCGCGATGCCCATCTCGCTGCACATGAAGACAAGGTCCTCGGTGCAGATATTGCCCGCAGCGCCGGCGTGACCGGCGAAGGGGCAGCCGCCTAAGCCTGCGACGGCGGCGTCGAAGCGCTTGATGCCCATTTCGAGGCCGGCGAAGGCATTGGCCACCGCCATGCCGCGGGTGTCGTGCAGATGCAGCGCGAAGTCGACATCGGGCCAGCGCTCGCGCAACGTGCCGACGACGCGCTTGATGGCAAGCGGATTGGCCCAGGCCATGGTGTCGGCGAGCGAGATGTATTTCAGCGTGACGCCGTGCTCTTCCGCCACGTCGAGAATTTGCTGGACGAGCGACGACCACGCGTGACACCGGCACGTCGCCCTCGAAATTGCAGCCGAACGCCGCCATGATCATGCCGCGCTCGACCGCAACGCCGGCGGCCTTGTATTTCTCGACGATCGCATGCTGGCCGGCGAGTTGCTCCGCCGCGGTGCGGTTCTGATTGCGCTTGGAGAATTTTTCCGACGCGACGAGCGTGATCGAGCCGGCGAGCGCGAGGCGATCATGCATCAGCGCGCGCTCGAAGCCGCGCTCGTTGAGCCACAGCGCCGTATAGGCGACATCCGGATTGATCTTGATGCCTTCGACGACGTCGTCGGCGTCGGCCATGCCCGGCACCGCCTTCGGATTGACGAAGGAGACGATCTGCATGTGATCGATGCCGGTTTGCGACAAGGCGTCGATCAGTTCGATCTTGCGCGCGGTCGCGATCGGGCCCTTTTCGATCTGAAAGCCCTCGCGCGGGCCTTCCTCGCTGATGCGCACGGCTGACGGTAGATCGCTCATCTTAAGTCCCTGGTCTGTCCTTCACGGTTATCACTTTATCCTTCTTCAGCGCCTCGATCTCGCTTGGCGCAAGCCCGAGCTCGGCTAAGGATTTCGGCGGAATGCTCGCCGATCGCAGGCGGCTGGCGGCGCAGCGCCAGATCGTGCTCGCCGATCTCCATCGGCAGGCGCGGAATCTTGGCGCGCTTGCCGTTCGGCAGATCGACTTCGAGCATGCGGCCACCGGCATTGAGCTGCGGATCGTCGAACAGATCGCCGGGCTTGGCGACCGGCGAGAACGGAATGGCGATACGGTCGAAAATGTCGGTCAGCTCGGCAAGCTTATGCTGCGCGACGATCGCGGCGACGATCGGCAGCAATTGCGGCCGCGCGGCGACGCGGTCCTCATTGCTCTTGTAGGCCGGGTTCGCCAACAGATCGGGCCGGGCGAAATGCTCGCAGAAGCGCCGCCAGTGGCGGTCGCTGGTGATGCCGACGAAAATCT
Source organism: uncultured Alphaproteobacteria bacterium (assembly GCA_963695615.1). Lineage (GTDB taxonomy): Bacteria > Pseudomonadota > Alphaproteobacteria > Rhizobiales > Xanthobacteraceae > BOG-931. The sequence goes on from CAVOHH010000009.1 coordinate 86,212, forward strand.
GCTCGCCGTCCGCTGTGGCGAACGGCTCGTAGACGCGCCCAGGCGCCTTCGCGCGCCGGCATCGGCGGCGGCGCGCGGCCGGTCAAAGCTTGCGCCGCCATGTGCTGCATCATCAAAAAGCTCGTCGCCTCGAACAAAGCCGTCTTCACCATCTGGCCGCGTCCGGTGCGCTCGCGCTCGCGCAACGCCGCCTGGATCGCGATCACCGCGAACATGCCGCCCATGATGTCGACGACCGACGAGCCGGCGCGCAGCGGCTGCCCCGGCGGCCCGGTCATGTAAGCGAGCCCGGACATGAATTGCACGACTTCGTCGAGCGCGGGGCGGTGCTCATAGGGCCCGCTCAAGAAGCCTTTCAGCGCGCAAAAGATCAGCCGCGGATTGTTGTGCGCAAGATCGCCGTAGCCGCAGCCGAGCCGGTCCATGGTGCCGGGCGCGTAATTCTCCAGCACCACGTCGGCCGTCGCCGCCAGCCGATGCAACAGCGCGCGGCCTTGGTCGGATTTCAGATCGAGCGCGAGGCTGCGTTTGTTGCGGTTGAAGGCCGGAAAGAAGCCGGCGGCAAAGCCGGGCAGGCGCCGCGTCGCGTCGCCGTCCGCCGGCTCGATCTTGATCACGTCGGCGCCGAGATCGGCGAGGATCAAGCCCGCGGTCGGGCCCATGATGGTGTGGCAGAATTCCAGCACGCGGATGCCGGTGAGGGGCAGCGTCGTTCGGCTGCGTGCGTTGTCATGCTCGTAATGTATCGCCGGGCATGCGCCGTCACGTCTGTACGACGGCTCATGCCCGCAACGGCCTGCGTGCGGGGAGAGGGAGCTATGCCCCCTTCGCCCGCGCCTCATGGATGGCGCGCCACAGCACTTCCGGCGTTGCCGGCATGGCGACGTGCTTGATGCCGAGCACCGAGAGCGCGTCGACCAGCGCATTGGCCACCGCCGGCATGGCGCCGACGCAGCCGGCTTCGCCGGCGCCCTTGACGCCGAGCGGATTGGTCTTGGTCGGCACCGGATTGCTCTCGACATGGAAGGCGGTGAGGTCGCTCGCCCGCGGCATGGCATAGTCCATGAACGAGCCGGTGAGGATCTGGCCCTCGGTGTCGAACTTGATGTCTTCCATCAGAATCTGGCCGACGCCCTGCGCGATGCCGCCGTCGATCTGGCCGTGCAGCAACAGCGGATTGATCACGGTGCCGACGTCGTCGACCACGTTATAATTGACGATCTCGACGGTGCCGGTCTCTTCGTCGATTTCCAGCTCGCAGACATGGACGCCGTTCGGATAGGCCGCGACCTTGCCGCTATAGATCGCCTTCTCGATCAGGCCGGGCTCCATGCCGTCGGGCAGGTTCTTCGGCTCGAGCGAGGCCTTGGCGACTTCCTTGATGGTCAGCGTCTGGTTGGTCTTCTGGCTCGAGAACAGGCCTTCGTGGAAATTGATGTCGGCGAGCTCGACCTTGAGCATCTTCGCGGCGATGGCCTTGCCCTTGGCCTCGACCTTTTCCGCGGCCAGAGTGAAAGCCGAGCTGGAAAATGCCGCCGAGCGCGAGCCGCCGGTGCCTTCGGAAAAGAACACCTGGTCGGTGTCGCCCTGGATGTAAGTGACTTCCTTCGGATCGAGCCCGAGCCGGTCGCACACCACCTGCTTGAACGCGGTCTCGTGGCCCTGGCCCTGATTGATGCTGCCGGAGAAGATCGACACCGAGCCGGTGCGGTCGAATCTGATTTCGGCGCCTTCAAGCCCGGCCGCCGCCGAACGCTCGATGGTGTTGGAAAAGCCGAAGCCGCGCAGCTTGCCGTGCTTCTTCGCTTCGGCGCGGCGCTTCTCGAAACCCTTCTTGTCGGCGGCGTGCAGCGCCAGATCGAGATTCTTTTCGAACTCGCCGCAATCGTAAGTGAAGGTGACGCTGGTCTTGAACGGCATGGCGCTTGCCGGAATGGTGTTCTTCTTGCGCAGCTCCGCCGGATCCATGCCGATCTGATCGGCGGCGAGATCGACCATGCGCTCGATGATGTAGCCGGCTTCCGGCCGGCCGTTGCCGCGATAGGGCCGCACCGGCTGCGTGTGCGTGAACACGGCGGTGACGTCGATATGCGAGGCGGGCGTGCGATAGACGCCGGCGAGCGTGCCGAGATTGCCGGTAAACGCCGGCATGCCGGTCTGCATATAGGCGCCGATGGCGGCGATGATTTTGGCGCGGAAGCCTAAGAAATTGCCGTCCTTGTCGAGCGCGAGCTCGGCTGTGGTGACATTGTCGCGCGCTTGCGCATCGCAAACAAAACTCTCCGAGCGCGTCGCCACCCATTTCACCGGCCGCCCGGTGAGCTTCGCCGCGGCGAGCACCAGCGCCACTTCGTTATAGACCGCCGATTTCATGCCGAAGCTGCCGCCGATATCGCCGCAGACGACGCGGATCTTGCTGTCCGGAACTTTCAGCACGTATTGCGACAGTTCGGTCTGGAAGACATTGGTCCGCTGCAAGGTCGTATAGATCGTGTAGCGGCCGTCGACCGGCTCGAATAGGCCGATGCAGCCGCGCGGCTCCATCGCCGCCGCCGTGACGCGGTTGATGACGAAGTCATGTTTGACGACATGCGCCGCGCGCGCGAAGGCGGCATCGGTCGCCTCTTTGTTGCCCTCGATCTGGATGAAACCGATATTGTTTGCGCAATCGTCCCACACCAGCGGCATGCCGGGCTTCACCGCATCGCCGGTCGACACCATCGCCGGCAGCGGCTCGTAATCCACTTCAATAAGCTCGGAGGCGTCGGTCGCCTGATAAAGCGTCTCGGCGACGACGAAGGCGACATAGTCGCCGATCATGCGCACGCGGTCTTCGACCAGCGCCGGATAGCGCGGCTTGTAGCCCGGCACGCCATCGCGGCGCTTGAGCCCGCCGGGCACCGGAAGATCGCCGAAACCCGCCGTCTTGTAGTCGGCCGCGGTCAGCACCGCGAGCACGCCGGGCGCGGCCTTGGCCTTCGCGGTGTCGATCGAACGGATGCGCGCATGCGCGTGCGGCGAGCGCAGCACGAAGCCGAAAGCCATGCCGGGAAACACCATGTCGGCGACATAGCGGCCGTGGCCCTGGATCAGGCGGGGGTCCTCGAAGCGGGGAACGGGTTGGCCGATTGCAAATTCACCCATCGCATTCCTCGCCTTCGCTGTGCGGCGCGGGTCCATCGATCCGCGGCCGTTGCGCCTGTCAAAGTCATGCCCGGCGCCTGTCCATGAAAGACGGCCGGGCATCGATAGTTGCGTCCGGTATTACATCGGCTGGGCGGGGCCTTCAATGTCTGGGATCGGCCGCTGCCATGTAAGGAATAGGGTGTGCCCCTGGGGGCCTTCAAACTGCCTGCTAGCGGCGCTACTCTTGAGTCGCGGCAAGAGGAACGGCAGGCCATGAATAGCCCAGCGACCGGCACCCAGACCGAGACCTTCGAATCCGCCCTCAAGGCCCGCGCCGACGCCATGGCGGATGCCTGCACCCGCTGCGGCAAATGCGTCGAGGTCTGCCCGGCCACCGAAGCCGCCGGCCTCACCGTCGAAGAGCGCCAAAGCCCGGTCGAGGTCATCTCCGGCATCGTCGACATTATAAAGAGCGGCCAAGGAAACGATCGCGGCAACGACGCCGCGAAGAAATGGGCGGCCGGCTGCCTCCTCTCCGGCGAATGCATCAAGGCTTGCGACTACGGCGTCAATCCGCGCTTCCTGCTCTATATGGCGCGGATCGCCCTGTCGCACGGCAAGAAAGACGCCGCCGCTGAGCGCCGCTCAGGCTTCGACGCTTTCCGCCTGGTGGCGCGCGACGTGCCGCATATCGCGAAAATTCAGCTCGACGATGCGCTATTGGCGCGGCTAGGGCAGGGTGCCAAAGGCAAAGCGCCGCGCGCCGCCGGCGAGAAGCCCGACTTCGTCTTCTATACCGGCTGCAATGTGCTCAAGACGCCGCACATCGCGCTCCACGCGCTCGACATCATGGACGCGCTCGACATCACGTATGACGTGATGGGCGGCCCGACGCATTGCTGCGGCATCGTGCAGATGCGCATGGGCGACGTCACCACGTCCGGCCGCGTCGGCGAAAACACCATCGACAAGCTGTCGCAGAGCAACACCGGGCAGGTGATCTCCTGGTGCCCGTCGTGCCAGGTGCAATTCACCGAGACGACGCTGCCGACGGTGGAGAAGACGCGCGGCAGCAAACCGTTCGAGATGACGCCGTTCACCTTATTCATGCACAAACAGCTCGACCGGCTGCGCCCGCTGCTGCGGGAACCGGTGCCGATGCGGATCGCGCTGCACAAGCATCCCGGCGTTCGCGGCGTGGTCGAAGCCGCCGAGGAGATTCTTTGGGCCGTGCCCGGCATCGAGATCGTCGATCTCGATCAGCCGGCGGTCGGGCTGCAGAGCAACAATCTGCGCATGCTGCCGGAATTCCGCAGGAAGCTCCAGGAGGCGGAACTGGCGGCCGCCGAAGCCGCCGGCATCGACGCGCATCGTCGCGGTCTATCATTCCGACCACCGCGAGCTCTGCGCCCACGAGCGCGACTATCCGTTCCGCATCATGAACATCTACGAGATCGTCGGCGCCAGCATGGGCGTGCATTACGACGATCACTTCAAGCGCCTGAAGATGATGCAGGACGCCGATGCGATCCTCGCCGATTGCCGTGACCTCGTGGAGCAGCACGGGCTCGACGAGGCAACGACACGGCTTGCGGTCCAGGCGATGCTGGATGAGCAGCCAGCGCCGCTGCGAGGCCAATAAAAATCGCGTCTCGTTTCAGGGGAGGACGCCTTGGCATTCATCGATCGCCGATTTCTGGCGCTGGCGACTGTTGTCGCCATGCTTGCCGCCACATCGCTTGCGGCAGCGCAAACCTATCCGTCGCGGCCGGTGACCATCATTGTGCCGTTCGCCGCCGGCGGGCCGACCGACATGGTGGCGCGCGTCATCGCCGACAAGATGCAGGGTCCGCTCGGCCAATCACTGATCATCGAGAATGTCGCCGGCGCCGGCGGCAGCATCGCCGCGGCCCGCGTCGCCCGCGCCACAGCGGACGGCTATACGCTCGAAATCGGCAATAACGGCTCGAACCTTCTGGTCGGTGCGCTCTACGATCTGCCGGTCGATATCATCAAGGATTTTGCGCCGGTCGCCGAACTCACCATCAATCCGCAGATCGTCGTCAGCCGCAACACGCTGCCCGCCGCCAATCTCAAAGAGCTGTTGGCGTGGCTCAAGGACAATCAGAAAACCGTCTCGGTCGGCATCGCCGGAGCCGTGGCGCAAGTCAGCGTGGTCAATTTTGAGACCATGACCAAGACGCAATTTCAGCTCGTGCCCTATCGCGGCGCCGCCCCCGCGATCCAGGACCTGGTCGCCGGCCATATCGACCTGATGGTCGATCAATTGTCGAATTCGGTGCCGCAGATCAAAGCCGGCACGGTGCGCGCCTATGCGCTCGCGGCCACGGCCCGCTCGCCGGCGGTGCCCGATATTCCGACGACCGACGAAGCCGGTCTCCCTGGCTTTTACGGCGCGCTCTGGCACGGCCTGTGGGCGCCGAAGGGCACGCCCCCGACGTCATCGCCAAGCTCAACGCCGCGGTAAAGCAATCGCTCGCCGATCCACGGTGCAGCAGAAGCTCGCCGCCGTCGGCCAGGACATCGTGCCGGCCGATCGCCAGACGCCCGAAGGGCTTGGCGCTTTTCAGGCAGCCGAGAAGGAAAAGTGGTTTCCGATCGTCAAAGCGGCGGGGATGAAGGGCGAGTAGGGCGCCCACCAACCCGTCATTGCCAGGCTTAGCCGTTCGAAGAACGGCGTCGCTTCGCTCGCCTATGTTCATTCCGGCTTGATGCCGGCGTCCGCGACCATCTTGCCCCACTTGCCGAGCTGCACCTTGATGAAGTCGCCGAGCTCATCGGGCGTCGAGGAAAAGCCCGTCGAAGCCGACATTGCGGAATTTCGCTTTGGTCGCCGGATCGTCGATGATCTTGCGCGATCGCGCCGTTGAGCTTGGCGACGACGGCCGGCGGCGTCTTGGCCGGCGCGACGAGGCCGGCCCAGGCGTCGAGCTCGAAGCCTTCGATGCCGGCTTCGTCGAGCGTCGGCAGATCCGGGAAACAGCGACGAGCGCTTGAGCCGCGTCACCGCGAGCGCGCGCACCTGGCCGGACGCGACATGCGGCATGGCGACGGTGAAGTCGACGATCATCATCGACACGCGGCCGGCGATCACGTCTTCGATGGCGGGCGGCGAGCTCTTGTAGGGCACGTGCAGCATGTCGAGCCCGGCCCAATGCGCGAGCGTCTTGCCGCCGACGATGCCGGCGGTGTTGCCGCTGGCGAACGACAGCTTGCCGGGATTGGCCTTGGCGTAGTCGACCAGCTCCTTGACCGAATGGATCGGCAGGCTCGGATTGACCACGAGCATCAGCGTGAAGCTGCCGACGCGGGTCACCGGCGCAAAATCCTTCACCGGATCGTAGCTGACTTCGCGCAGCAGAAACGGATCGGCCGACAGCGGCGAATTGGTCGCCATCATCAGCGTGTAGCCGTCCGGGTTCGCGTGCTGGACATATTGCGCGGCGACCGCGCCGTCGGCGCCGGGGCGATCCTCGACAATGACCGGCTGCTTGAGCGCCGTGCTGAGCGGATCGGCGATGATGCGGCAGATCGTGTCGCTGGCGCTGCCGGGGCCGAACACCGAAACGAAAGTGATCGGGCGCGACGGAAAATCGTCGGCGCAAAGCGCGGTCGCTGAACAGAACGGCCGCCGCGGCCACCGACGAATGCAATGCAGCTTTTTCATGCGTGGTTCCTCCCTGGCTGTCGCAATTTTGTTTGTTGTCGTGTCGGCCTTGCGGGCCGCACGCTTTTCTTAGCCAGGGAGGATAGCAGATTTTTGGGAGGCGTGGGCGTCATGCGCCGCTCATTCTCGCGCGCATCAGCCTGGGCTAATCCGGCGCTGGGTCCCCGCAATCGCGGGCATGACGAGCGGAGTGCGGTGACACGGGCTGGATCTTATTTGATGAACGTGCCGTTGCGCAGCTCGGAGAACGCCTGTTGCAGCTCGGCCTGGCGTGTTCATCACGATCGGGCCGTGCCAGGCCACCGGCTCTTCGATCGGCTTGCCGGAGACGAGGAGGAAACGAATGCCCTCGTCGCCCGCCTGCACGGTGACCTCGTCGCCGCGGTCGAACAGAACCAGCGAGCGGTTGCCGGTCTGCTCGCGCACGATGATCTCGTTGTCGCCGTCGCTCTTCTCGGTCAGCACGCCGAACGGCTGCGACGCGACGCGGAAATTGCCGGAGCCTTCGAACACATAGGCGAAGGCATGCCGATCGACTTCGACCGGAAGCGTCTTGCGCTTGCCCGGCGGCACGAAGACGTCGAGATAACGCGGATCGGCGGCGACGCCTTCGACCGGGCCGCGCTTGCCCCAGAAAGTCGCCGCAGACGACGCGCACGCGGGTGCCGTCGTCGTCGACGATCTCGGGAATGTCGCCGGCCTTGATGTCCTGATAGCGCGGCGCCGTCATTTTCAGCGACGACGGCAGATTGGCCCAGAGCTGGAAGCCGTGCATGCGGCCTTTGGCGTCGCCCTGCGGCATTTCCTGATGCAGGATGCCGCTGCCGGCCGTCATCCATTGCACGTCGCCGGCGCCGAGATTGCCGCGATTGCCGAGACTGTCGCCGTGCTCGACCGTTCCGGCCAGCACATAAGTAATGGTCTCGATGCCGCGATGCGGATGCCACGGAAAGCCGGCGCGGTAATCGTCGGGCCGGTCGTTGCGGAAATCGTCGAGCAAGCAGGAACGGATCGAACTCGGAGGTATTGCCGAAGCCGAAGGCGCGGTTGAGCTTGACGCCGGCGCCCTCGATGACGGGCTTGCGACGTGACGATGCTTTTCACAGGCCGGATGGACATGACGGTGTGCCCTTTGCACTGGAGCAAAACGATTTGCAACAAAGATGGGCGTGCGTCCGGTGCGGCAAGAAGGCACACTGCTGATACTGCTGACGGTTACTTTCAGGAAACCGTCAAGGCAGCGTGACCATGCCGCTCCAGAATTGCTGCGCATTGCCGACATCGACATCGTATTTGCGCACGAAGGTGAGCTTGCCGTCGCTGCCCATGCGGAACACGGTGAGGCCCGCGCCGACAGTCGTGCCGTCAGGCAGCGCCACCGGCAGGATGCTCGCGGCAACCAGAATGCGTCCGCTCGGATCGATGCCGAAGGTGCGCAGCTGCACGCCGTGGCCGTCGATGTTCTGGATCAGCGTCGGCTCGCCGCGTCGTGTCGTCGATGGCATAGACCGCGACGCGTGTTCTCGCCGCCGGCCGACATTTTGCGTCCGCCGCTCGGCGACGCCGGGAAAGGTGCGGTTGGTCAGATAGACGAACTTGCCGTTCGGATGGACATGGATCGCGCCGGCGCCTTGCTCGGTCTCGCCGTGCGGATCGGTCAGCGTCTCCTTGATGAAGGATGGATCGCGCGCGAGCGCCGGTCCGTCGTCGAGCTTGTAGACATAAAGCTTGTTCTGCCGCTCGATCGAGACGAAGGCCCACGGCTTGCTCGGATGAAAATCCAGATGGCGCGGGCCGAAGCCCAAGTCCGTTGCCGGGCGCGATCGAGGCGAGGTTTTTCAGCACGCCGTTGTCGAAGCTGAACGTCTTGATCGCGCCGGGATCTTCCGGCTTGCCGCCGTCGGGATGATTGCCGCGCGTGACCAGGACCACGGCGCGGTTCGACGGCGTCATGCGGACCTGATGCGCGAAGATGCCGGTATCGAGCTTCTCGGTCTGCGCCACCGGCGCGCCGATCGTGCCGTCGGCATTGAGGCGATGAACGGTGATGTTGCTCGGGATGTTGTAGGCGGTGAGCAGATAGTCGCCCGTCGCATCGACGCTGGTGTGGATCGGGCGCGACGGCAGCAGCAGCCGGCTCGCCGTGCAGCTTCAATTCGCCGGTCGCCGGATCGACGGCAAGCGCACTGGCGAAATGCTTGTCGCCGGCGATGCCCGGCCCGCCGCTGCTCGACACCACATAAAAGATAGCGCCGCGACGGATGCGGCCAGAGATATTGAATATTCGCCGGCAGCGTGATCGCGCTGCGCTTGGTCAACGCGGCGCCGTCGATGTCGAGATCGTAGCAGCGTCAGCACCGGGCCGACGCTGGCGTAAAATACCGTCTTGGACATGTTTCCCCGCCTTTACGTGGGCCTTTACGTGGCGCCTTTACTTGGCGCAGGCTCGTCATTCGGCCGCGCGCTGCCCGCATCATCTCACCGGAGCGATGCGATCGCCAAGAGCGATTTCAAGGCAGTTTTCGGGGATTGCGGCCTAGGCGGCGCGCTGCAATTTCCCGACCAGCGCTTCGATCCGCGCGATGGTGCGGAAGTTCGCAGGCGTCATGTCGCGGTCGGGAATTTTCAGATCGAACTCGGCCTCGACCGCGAGCATGAGATTGACCATGTCGAGCGACGAGATGCCGCACTCGCTCAGATCGTCGTCGCGGCCGACGGCGCGCGCGATCGACGCGCTTTGCCAGGATGGCGCGCACCAGCGCCGTGATGCGATCGGCGGCGAGCGAGATGCGATCCGAATTGATGCGATCCAGCACGGTGAATGGTTCCCAAATTCCAAAGCGGAAAAATCGCTCTTTTCCGGCAACCAATATTGCATTTTCGGCGCGACAAATCGTTATCACATGAAGGGTTTTCGAATGGTAACCTTTACGCCAAAGAAGCGCGCTAATTTCACGCAAATGCCGCGAGGATTTGTAAGTTTTGCGCTAGCTGTGGTGCTCTAGCGATCGCATCTGTCTGCGAGAGACGGCCACTCTATCGCGAGTTTATTCATGAAAGCGCGAACCGTGACGGTTCTCGAAGTCGATCAGGACGTTCAAGCGGCGCGACAGCGCAACGCGCGGCATTCTCACTGCCGCGAGCAATCTGCCGCGCAGCGCGCAATCTGCCGGCTGTGAATCTGCGGTCGCGCACGTCGAGAAGGTTGCCGCGATCGCCGCGGCCCATGCCGCCGCCGTCGATCGCGAGTCGCGGTTCCCGCAGGAAGCCATCGCCGCCGCGCGCGCCGAGCGGCTTCTCGGCATCGCGGTGCCGCGCGAACTTGGCGGCGAAGGCGCCAGCATCGCCGACGTCGTCGACGTCTGCTACGCGCTCGGCCGCGCCTGCGCGTCGACCGCAATGATCTACGCGATGCACCAGACCAAGGTCGCCTGCCTCGTGCGCCATGGCCAGAGCAGCGCCTGGCATCAGCATCTGCTGCGCCGGCTCGCCAGCGAACAATTGCTGCTCGCGTCCTCGACCACCGAAGGCCAGGGCGGCGGCGACGTCCGCAACAGCGCGGCGCCGATCGAGCGCAACGGCTCGCGCATCAGCCTCGAGCGGCAGGCGACGGTCATTTCCTACGGCGCAGGCCGCCGACGGCATCGTCACGACCGCGCGGCGCTCGGCCGATGCGCGCGAGTTCCGATCAGGTTCTCGTCGCCTTCCTCAAAGCAGGACTACACGCTCGAGCCGCTGTCCGGCTGGGACGCGTTCGGCATGCGCGGCACCTGCAGCGAGGGCTTCAAGCTCGTCGCCTCCGGTTCGAGCGAGCAGATCCTGCCGGTGAGCTACGACAAGATTCACGCCCAGACCATGATGCCGGTCGCGCATCTGCTCTGGAGCGCCGCCTGGGCCGGCATCGCCGCCGCCGCGGTCGACGCGCGCCCGCGATTTCGTCCGCAAGGCCGCGCACCGCGCCGGCGGCACGCTGCCGCCGGCCGCCGCGCATCTGACGCGCGCCAATGCTTCGCTGCGCACGCTGCGCAGCCTCATCGCAACGTCGCTGCAACGGTTCGAGGCGGCCTCGGCCGATCCGCCGGCGCTCGAAACCATCGATTTTCAGACCGGCATGAACCTGCTCAAGGTCAATGCCTCGGAGCTTGCCGTCGCGACGGTGATGAGCGCGATGCAGACCTGCGGGCTTGTCGGGCTATCGCAACGACGGCGAGTTCAGCATCGGCCGGCATCTGCGCGACATTCTGTCGTCGCCGATCATGATCAACAACGACCGCATTCTCGCCAATGTCGCCGACGGCCTCGCTGCTCGCGCGGCGTTCCGGATTCGCTTGGCGACTGAGCTTCCGCCGCAAAAACGCTCCAACAAACGAGGCGCAAACACATGAACGTGGCATTCAAGAAGCCGGCAGCGCCGGCCCGTTCACTGGATTCGATCGCCGAGGCGCTGTTGCTGCCGACCGGCATCGACGGCGTCTACGCGCGCACCGCGATCTTCGAGCAGGTCGTCGACGGCCTCACCGACGCTGATCTCGTCGCTATCGCGAGCCGGACACCGAAGTGTTGCGCTTTCCGCCGGTGATGAGCCGCCGGCAGATTGGAGAAGTCCGGCTATCTGAAAAGCTTTCCGCATTTTCTCGGCTGCGTGAGCTGCTTGAGCGGCGCCGACGCCGACGATCCAGGTCGAGCGTCGAGCGCTACGAGGCCGGCGGCGATTGGACCGCGCGGCCTCGCCGCCGCCGATCTGGTGCTGAGCCCGGCCGCCTGCTATCCGGTCTATCCGCTGGTCGCGAGCCGCGGCCACGTGCCCGCCGGCGGGCTTCTCTTCGACGTCGCCTGCGATTGTTTCCGCCGCGAGCCGTCGAAAATGCTCGACCGGCTGCAATCGTTCCGCATGCGCGAATATGTCTGCGTCGGCACGCCGGAGCAGATCCAGGATTTCCGCGCGCGCTGGATGAAGCGCGCCGAGAGCTTCGCCGGCGCAACTCGGCCTCAACTATCGCATCGATCAGGCCAGCGATCCGTTCTTCGGCCGCGGCGGCAAGCTGATGGCGATGAGCCAGGTCGAGCAGGCGTTGAAATTCGAGCTGCTCGTTCCGGTGCATTCGGAAGAAGAGCCGACCGCCTGCATGAGCTTCAACTATCACCGCGACCATTTCGGCACGACGTGGAATTTGTGCGAACGCGGCCGGCAAGACCACGCATACCGGCTGCGTCGCCTTCGGCATCGATCGTCTGGCGCTGGCGCTGTTCGCCACGCACGGCGTCGAGCTGGCGCAATGGCCGACGCGGGTGCGTCAGGCGCTGACGGTGTAGCGATGCGCTACACGCCCAAAATCGCGTATTCGGTATAGGCGAGATCGCCGAGCCGCGGGCGTTGCGGGCCTTTGAAATATTTCGGCTTGCTGCCGCGGCGGAAGATGCCGACGAGACCCGGTATCGGATCGTTGGCATCGACGATCACGACCGGCCGGCCGCGCAGCGCGAGGTATCGGCCGATCGGTCCGGCGAAGCGGCCGAAATCGGCGATGTCGCGGCAATAGATCAGTTGCGCGCAGGGCATGAAGCCTTTGACCAGGCGCGGCCGGAACACGAACGGATAAGCGCGCTCGGCCGTCGCGCACCACAGGCTGATGCAGCCGTGCGCGGCGTGTTGCAGCGAGCATTTCCTGCTCGAACGGATCGAAGCTCGACCGCCGGCTGCCGCTGCGCGTCGAACACCTCGGCCTTGTGCGCCGCCGACGCCGTCAACGCCGGCAGCGAGATGAAGATGCCCTCGCTATAGCGCGAAAAGCCCTGCGCTTCGATGATCGGCCAGGTATGCGGCGCCGCCGAGACGTTCGTGATAGGTGACTTCTTTGTGACGCAGCGCCTGCGACACCAGCAGCGGCGCATAGGCGCGGAACGCCGGCTCGACATACCAGCTCGACAGATTGCAGCGCGGCGCCAGCGTTTCGCCGGCCGGCATCGCCGAGCAAATCAGCAGGATCGACGCCGACCGGCATGCCGCCGGTTTCCAGAAGGTAACCATATTTCGGCAAACCGTGCGGCGGCTCGCGCCGCGTCAGCTGATCGAGCGCATGGTGCCAGAACTCGCCGATCGCGGTTCGGAAAGCCGCGCGTCAGCAGATCGGCGACGGCGGGAACATCGCCTTCGTCGATCTGTCGGCAGCGGATTTCCGGCAGGGAAGAAACCATTCGCGTTGACCACGTCTCCGTCGTGAACTTGATCGTAATCGTTGCGCGAATATACGGGTGGCGAAGTGAACAAACGGTAGGCTTCGCATGCCATGTCGATAAAATTAACCATAATGGACCAGATGGCGCAGATCGCGCGCGAGCACGGCAAGCATCTGGCGCCGTTGCGCGACGATCTCGTGCTTCTCGATTCCGGCCTCGACTCGCTCGGCTTCGCCGTGCTGGTCGCCCGCCTCGAAGACCGGCTCGGCGTCGATCCGTTCACGGCCTCCGAGGACGCGGTGTTTCCCGTGACTTTCGGCGACTTCGTGAAAGTCTACGAAAATGGCGCACGCTGAGGCGCAATCGCTGCGCCAGCGCATCGCTGACGGTTCGCCGGAGCGGTTCTTCTGGGATCGCGCCGCGCGTGCTCTCGTTACACGGATCTCGCTCGCGGCACGTCGCTCGGCGGCCGGCTCGGCGAACTTGGCGGGCAAGTCGGTGCTGCTCGCCACCGGCAGTCAGCTCACGACGGCGCTGGCGCTGATCGAACTTGACGGCGTCGCGCGCCGCCTCACCATCCTGCCGCCGGATGCCGCGCCCGATCATTTCGCGGCGCTGATCGCGGGCGCCGAGGTCGATGCCGTTGTCATCGATCAGCGACTTCGCCGGCGAGCGACGTCTTCGATATTCCCGTCCGCGTCGCCTGCGCGCGCGACGATCGGCGCGGCCGAACAGACTCCCGGCGGCGCCGCTGCCGACCGAATGGGTGCTGCTGACGTCGGGCACGACCGGCGTGCCGAAAATGGTCGTGCACAGCCTCGCCGGCCTGACGGCGCCTTCGCGGCGAAAGCAGCCGGACGCCAGCGTCGTGTGGGGCACGTTCTACGACATCCGCCGCTATGGCGGCTTGCAGATTTTCTTGCGCGCGGTGCTCGGCGGCAGTTCGCTCGTGCTGTCGAGCGCCGGCGAGCCGGTCGCCGATCATCTCGACCGCCTCGGCCGGCACGGCGTGACGCATCTCTTCGGCACGCCGACGCATTGGCGCCGCGCGCTGATGTCGCCGGCGATCCGGAAAATCTCGCCGCGCTATGTTCGGCTTTCCGGCGAGATCGCCGACCAGGCGATCCTCGACAGTTTGCGCAGCGCCTTTCCGAACGCCAGCGTCAGCCACGCTTATCGCCTCGACCGAGGCCGGCGTCGCCTTCGAGGTCAGCGACGGACTCGCCGGCTTTCCCGCGTCCTATGTCGAAGCAGGTTCGCGACGGCGTCGAGATGAAGGTCGAGGACGGCTCGCTGCGCATCCGCTCGCCGCGCACGGCGTCGCGCTATGTCGGCACCGATGCGCCGCTCGCCGACAAAGACGGCTTTGTCGACACCGGCGACATGGTGGAACTGCACGGCGATCGCTACGTCTTCGCCGGCCGCCGCGGCGGCATCATCAATATCGGCGGCCTGAAGGTTCATCCCGAAGAGATCGAGGCGGTGATCAACCGGCATCCGCAGGTGCGCATGTCGCTGGTGCGGCCGAAGCGCAGCCCGATCACCGGCTCGATCGTGATCGCCGACGTCGTGCTGAAAGTCCGGTGCGAAATCCGGCGGCGGCGACGGCGCGCTCGAAGCGTCAAGGGCGATATCTCGAAGCTCTGCCGCGACGCGCTGCCGCGCCACAAGGTTCCCGCGGCGATCAGCATCGTGCCGACGCTCGACGTCGCGGCGACCGGAAAGCTGGCGCGGCGCTATGGCTAAGCCCGTCAAGAAAACCAGCAAGAAAACCGCGCGCACCGTTCTGATCACCGGCGCCAGCCGCGGTCTTGGGCTCGGCATTGCGCGCAAGCTCGTGGCCGGCGGCTATCGACGTCATCGCCGTCGCGCGCAAGGACAACAAGGACCTGACCGCGGCCATCGCGCGAAGCCAAGCGCGCCAAGAAGCGGCTCGCTGCATTTCGTCGCCTTCGACCTCGGCAAGATCGACAAGATTCCGGAATTGGTGCGCGATCTGCGCAAGGAATTCGGCCCGCTGTTCGGCCTCGTCAACAACGCCGCGCTCGGGTTCGATGGCGCGCTGTCGCTGATGCACAATTCGCAGATCGAGGAGCTCGTCCGCGTCAACACGCTGTCGCCGATCGTGCTCACCAAATATGTGGTGCGCGCGATGATGTCGGAGAGCGCCGGCCGCATCGTCAATGTCGCCTCGATCATCGGCTTCACCGGCTATAGCGGGCTTTCCGTCTATGCCGCGACCAAGGCCTCCATGCTCGGCTTCACCCGCTCGCTGGCGCGCGAAGTCGGGCGGCTCGGCATCACGGTGAATGCCGTGGCGCCGGGCTTCCTCGACACCGACATGACGCACGGCCTCACCGGCGAGCAGCGCGCGCAGGTGGTGCGGCGAAGCGCGTTGCGCAGGCTCGCCGGCGTCGACGACGTCGCGAACGCGGTCGAGTATCTGCTCAGCGACAAGGCACAGAGCATTTCCGGCACGGTGTTGACCGTCGACGCCGGCGCAACGGCTTAGCGCCTAACGCGCGTCGCTATGCGTCTTTGTCAGTCCGGTCGGCGGACCGTCGATCGCGGTCCAGCCGCCATCCACCAACAGCGCGGTGCCGGTGATGTAGCTTGCCGCATCGGAGGCGAGAAAGCGCCACGGCCGCGCCCACTTCGCTCGGCTGCGCCCATCTGTTGAACACCGTGTGCGCGGCGAGCGCGTTCCAGATTTCCGGCCGCGCTTTGAGCGGCGCGACGAGCGCGGTCTCGACGATGCTCGGCACGATGGCGTTGACGCGCACGCCGAACGGGCCGACTTCGGAGGCAAGCCCGCGCACCATCTGGATGATGCCGGCTTTGGTCGCGCCGTAGATGGCAAGCCCCGGTTCGAGCGTCGTCGCGCGCACCGATGAGCTTGCGATCAGGCTGCCGCCGCCTTGCCTGACCATCATGCGGCCGAAGGCGCGCAGGAAGTAGAACGTGCCGCGCAGATTAAGGTCGGCGACGCGGTCGTATTCCTCGTCGGTATAGTCCAGCATCAGCTTGCGCACGTGAATCGCCGGCGTCGTCACCGCGATGTCGAGCCGCTTATGCGTGGCTTCGATCGCCGCCGCGAGCGCGTTGACGGCGTCGGCATTGCCGGCGTCGAGAACATGGACCTCGGCGCGGGTTTGGGCTCGGGTTTGCATGCCGATGTCGCGCGCGGTGGCTTCGACGCCTTCCTTGTTCTTGTCGGCGCAAATGACGGTCGCGCCGAGCGCGGCCAGCGCCTCGGCCGACGCCTTGCCGATGCCGGAGGCGGCGCCGAGGACGAGCGCGGTCTTGCCGTCGAGGCGAAACAGATTGCGATACGCCTCGAGCCGCTCTTCAGCGCAGCCATTGCACCTAGCTCCGGACAATGCTGGGGCTCAGCCGGTGCGGCCCTGATCGGCCATTTGCTGGAATTTCTTCACGTTGTCGGCGCCGGCATAGGCGGCGATCCGCTCATAGGCAGGGCCCATCAAGGCGCGGAACGGCGCCAGATCGGGTCGCGTCACCAGCATGCCGGCAGCTTCGATCTTCTTGATCTGATCCTGCTCCTGATCGGCGATCATCTTGCGCATCAGGTCGCCGGCGGTTGCGCTCTCCTCGCGGAAGATCGTCTGCTGCCCCGGATCGAGCTTCTTCCAGGCTCGCTGCGCTCACGGTGTGGATCATGTTGTTGTAGATGTGCCGGGTGATCGCCAGGTGCTTCTGCACCTCGTAGAACTTGTTGAAGTAGATCACCGCGATCGGATTCTCCTCGCCGTCGACGACGATGTTGCGACAGCGCCAGATAGAGCTCCGGAAAGGCAATGGCCTGCACCGTCGCGCCGAGCGCCTCCATCGAGGCCTGAATCTGCAATTCCGGCGGCGTGCGCAGCTTCAGGCCCTTGACGTCGTCGGGCGTGTTGATCGGACGCACCGTATTGGTCACGTTGCGGAAGCCGTATTCCCAGTTGCGCAACAGGATGAAGCCCTGCTTCTCGGCGAGCGGGGAGAGCCAGTCCATGGCCGGCCCGTCGAGCACGCGGAAGGCGTGCTGCGGGCTGTCCCAGATGAAGGGCAGCATCACTGCGGCGAAGGCGGTGTCGTATTTGTCCAATTGGCCTTGCGTCGGCAGCCCGATATCGATGGTGCCGAGCTTGATCTGCTGGGCCTGTTCGGGCGGGCCGCCGAGCACGTTGTTGGGAAAGATGTTGATCTTGATCGCGCCGTTGGTGCGGCTCTCGACGCGGTCGGCGAATTGCTTGGCGGCGATATTGGCCGGATGATCTTCCGCCGCGAAATGGGCAAAGCGCATGGTCAGCGGCGCCGCCTGGAGCGACACATACGGCGCCGCTACCGACAGCGCGGCGCCGGCCGCGCCGGCCTTGAGAAGCTTTCTGCGATCGATTGCCAGCCATGATGTCTTCCTCCCGATGTTTTTTAGACGTGAAAACCGAAATAGCGCGGCAGCGCCAGCGCAAACCACGGCACGAAGGCGACGACCAGAAGCCCGATCAGCACCATGATCAGGTAAGGCAGCATGGCGCGCGAGGCCTGTTCGATGTCGCAGCGCATGATGGCGCAGCAGACATAGAATCCAACGCCGGCGAGCGGCATGAAGCCGCCGATGCCCATGGCGATGATCAGAACCAGCGCATAGTGCATTTCGCTCAAGCCAAGCTTGCCGGCAATCGGAATGAGGAGCGGCGCCACGACATTGAGCGACGGCAGGCCTTCGAGCAGCACGCCGATGACGATCAGGAGCACGATCGAGCCGAGCATGAAGATTGCGGTGGAGCCGCCGAGCGTATGCAGCAGCGCGACCAGCCGCTGCGGCATATACGCCACCGTCAGCGTCCAGGAGAAGCCGAATGCGGCAGCGAAGATGAACAACAGCATGCCGGTCAGTGCCGCGGTGTCGAGCACGGTGCGCAAGAACTTGCCGAAATCCATGTCACGGTAGAGCAGCATCGACAGCGCGAGCCCATAGATCACGGCAAAGGCCGCGACTTCCGTCGGCGTGGCGATGCCGAACAGAATGCCGCCGAGCAGTATCGCCGGCATCAACAGCGGCAAGATCGCGCCGAGTCCCGCCTGCGCCATCGTCCGCAATGGCGCGCGCGGCGAAGGCTGCATGCCGGCGCGGCGGGCGCGCACATAGATCAGCATCATCAGGCAGACCGCCATCACGCCCGCCGGGATCAAGCCGCCGATGAACATCGCGCCGACCGAGACGCTGGTGATCGAGCCGACGATCAGCATGGCGATGCTCGGCGGCACCGTTTCACCCATGATCGCGGATGCGGCGAGCACGGCGGCGCCTTCGTCGGCGCCGTGGCGCTCGCGCAACCGGTCGCGCATGACGGTGCCGACGGCCGCGACGTCGGCCGGTTTCGAGCCGGACAGGCCGGACACCACATACATGCTGGCGACCGTCACTTGCAGGAGGCCGCCGCGCCAATGGCCGACCAGCGTCTGGATGAAGCGGACCAGCCGGACGCTGATGCCGCCGCGCTCCATGATCAGGCCGGCCAGGATAAAGAACGGGATCGCGAGCAGAATGAAGTTGCCGGTGCCGTTGACCATGTTTTGCGGCAGCACCACGAAAGGCATGTCCGCCGCCCAGAGATAGGTCGCGGTGGCGAGAAGCAGCACGAAGCCGACCGGCACGCCGGCCAGGATTGCGACGAAGAACAACACCAGCGCCGTGATGATGGCGGCGTCGCCGCCAAGATAAGGCAGCCAAAAATCTCGCATGACCGCGGCAAGCGCCAGGGTCGCAATGAAGACGGCGCCGGTGGCAAGCGCCGTGCGCCGATCCTTGCGAAACAGGTTTTCCAGCGCATGAAGCGCGATCAGCGCCATGCCGATGGGAAGCGGCAGCGCGATCAAGGCTGCGGGAAGTTGCAGCACCGGGGTCAGCTCGCCCCAGCTCGACGCGATGAATTCGCCGGACGCAATGCCGGTGAGGCCCACGACGAACAGCACGATGATGTCGGATAGGGCGAGACAAGCGCGTTCGGCCGCGGGATGCAGTCGCTCGATCACGATGCGGACGAAAGCGTGGTCGCTGCGGCGATAGGCGACCGCGCCGCCGATGAAGGCGAGGATCGAGAGCGACAGCCGCGCCGCTTCGTCGGACCAAAGAAACGAATGCCGGAAATAGACACGGGCAAAAACGTTGGCCAGGACCAGCGCGAGTTCGGCGAGCAAAGCGAGGACGACAACGGCTTCCGCCGCCATCTCGATGGCGCGCAGCGCCGTGGCCTTCGGCACTGCCGACGCGCCGCCGGACGGGACCGATAGGGCAATATCGGCCCCAGGCGCAGCCTGTGAGCCGGCAAGCTCGATAGAACTCTGCATTGGCGCGTCCGCCCGATGCGCCGGCGTGTTAGGCCGCCGGTCGCGAGATCGATCCTAACGGGCGAATTCCGCAAGGGCCAGACGCGGTGCGGCCGAGATCAGGGCTTAAGGACAAATATTCTAAAGTCGAACGCTGCCCGCGGCGATCCGCGCGTGGAGCGCGGGATCGAGCGGCACATAGGCGCGCCGCTCCGGATCGTCGAAATAGATCGCGTCCTGCGTGGCTTTGGGGTCGAAACCTTCGCGCACCAGGTCCGATTTCTTGTGCTTGAAAGTCGCGGTGACCTCGATGCCGTCCTTGATGCGCAGGAAGAGCGGCCGGGCATAAGGCGGCAGCCGCTGCGCGAGATGCGCGCGCAGCTCCGACAAATTAAGATCGCCCTTGCCGACCAGCACCGCCATTCCGGCCGCGCCTTCGGTCCCGGGAACGGCAACGCCGTAGACCATCGTCTCCACGATGCCGGGAAAGGCCATGATCGCGTCGGCGACTTCGGACGTCGCCACATTCTCGCCCTTCCAGCGGAACGTGTCGCCGATGCGGTCGACGAAATAATAGAAGCCGCCGGCGTCCATGCGCATCAGATCGCCGGTGCGATACCAGGCGTCGCCCGGCTCGAACACGTCGCGCAGGATTTTGCGCTCGGTATCCGCGGCGCTGGTATAGCCCTCGAAGTGCGCCGCCGGTCTGCGACGCTGCCGCGAATTTTGCCGATCGCTTCGCCCATTTCGCCGGTGGCGCAGCGGATGCAGCGCCCGCTGTCGTCGCGCGCCGGCGCGCCTTTGGCGTCATCGAATTTCACCAGCGCCAGCGGAAAGCGATGTTTCAGGAACGGCGGCACGCGGCCGATGGCGCCGACTTTGCCTTCGACATTGTAGAGCGAGACATTGCCTTCGGTCGCCGCATAGAATTCCAGGATTTTCGGAATCTCGAACCGCGACTGGAATTTCTCCCAGACGTCGGCGCGCAGCCCGTTGCCGGCGCAAGCCGCAGCCGATGCGCGCGCTCGCGCGGATGCTGCGGCGCGTTGACGAGATAGCGGCACAGTTCGCCGATATATTGGAACAGCGTGCAGTCCCATTTGGCGATGTCGTCCCAGAAACGCTGCGCCGAGAATTTCTCGGCGATCACGACCGAACCGCCGCTGACCAGCAAGGCCGCCGGTCGCCACGACGCCGCCGACCGAGTGATACATCGGCAGGCAATCGTACATGCGATCGTCCGGCCCGGCATTCATCAGGCCGGCGAACCACAGGCTCCATTGCATCAGCCGGTGATGGCTGACATTGGCGGCCTTGGGCAGTCCGGTCGTGCCGGACGTGTAGATCGTCAGCGCGCGATCGGCGATGGTCACGTCGCGGCTTTCCGCGGCGCCGAGCGGCGCGCCGGAAAACTGTTCGATCTCGCGATCGATGCGCGCGAAATCATCGCTGCCGTGCGACCAGACTTTCGGCTGGCATGAAAGGGTTGCGCTGCGAAAGGCGTCGATCAATTCGGCGGCAACGATGACGTGCCGCGGCGCGACGATGTCGATGCAATGCGCGAGCGACGGTCCGCGAAGCTGCGTGTTGAGCAGCGAAACGACGCCGCCGACGCTGGTGATGCCGAGCCAGATGGCGAGATATTCCGGACGGTTCGGCATCATCAGGCAGACGGTGTCGCCCTTGGCGAGTTTTTGCCCGAGCGCCCAGCGCGCGTAGCGGTTGGCGCGTTCGACGAGCGCCGGGATAGGTCAGCGTCTCGTCGTCCGAGATCAGGGCCGGCGCGGCGCCACGTCTGCGCGCCATCTCGGCGACGATATGAGGCAGGAGACGCTGCGGCTGCTTGGCGATCGGCGCGGTCGCCTCGAGCGCGCGCAGCCAGTCGTGCAGGGCGCCGTCGCCGCCGCTGCTCGTGCGTCGTCTCATGCCGTCTCGAGCGAGGCTCATGCCGCAACATCGCCCAACAAAGTGAATCTTTCACTTCAACATTGGATAAAATTTGAACGATCGCCAAAGCGCGCCGGCGCAAAAACCGCGCTGCGGCGCGTCACGCGAAATGGTTTGGCAAACAGTTAACGTTAATCCCTCTAATTCGCCGCGCTTACGTTGCTTGCCCTCTACAGCCACGGATAAGAAACGCAATCTCCCTAGTATTGCGCCCAAATAAGCGCGCGCAAAGATCGCGTGATTTCGGGCAGGCGACGGGCAGCATGAAAAACGAAACAGTGGCCGTTCACGGCGGCTACGAAACCGATCCGACGACGAAAGCGGTCGCGGTGCCGATCTATCAGACCGTGGCCTACGAATTCGACAGCGCCGACCACGGCGCCGCTTTGTTCAATCTCGAAGTCGAGGGCTATCGCTACAGCCGCATCAGCAATCCGACGACGGAGGTGCTCGAGCGCCGCGTCGCCGAGCTCGAAGGCGGCGTCGACGCGCTCTGCGTCGCTCAGCGGACAGGCGGCGCTGAACTACGCGGTGCTCAATCTCACCGGCATGGGCACCAATATCGTTTCGGTGCCGCAGCTTTACGGCACCACCTACACGTTGTTCGGTCACATCCTGCCGAGCCAGGGCATCGCCGTGCGCTTTGCCGAATCCGACCGCGCCGAGGCGATCGAAAAGCTGATCGACGACAAGACGCGCGCGATCTTTTGCGAAAGCGTCGGCAATCCGGCCGGCAATATTTGCGACATCGAGGCGCTGGCCGCCGTCGCCGAACGCCACGGCGTTCCGCTGATCGTCGACAATACGGTGGCGACGCCGATCCTGCTGCGCCCGATCGATTACGGCGCGCGATATCGTCGTGCATTCGCTGACCAAATTCATGGGCGGCCACGGCACGACGCTCGGCGGCGCCATCGTCGACTGCGGCCGCTTCCGCTGGAAGGACGCACGCCCGCCGCTTTCCCGATGTTCAACGAGCCGGACGCGTCCTATCACGGCCTGGTCTATGCCGATCATTTCGGCGACGCCGCCTATATCGCGCGCTGCCGCAGCGTCTATCAGCGCACCACCGGCGCGGTGCTGTCGCCGCTGTCGTCGTTCCTGCTTGCTGCAGGGCATCGAGACGGTGGCGCTGCGCGTCGAGCGCCATGTCGAGAATGCGCGCCGCGTCGCCGAATTCCTGCGCGACGATCCGCGCGTCGAATGGGTCAACTATGCCGGCTTCGCCGATAATCCGTATTACGATCTGGCGCAGAAATATCTCGGCGGCCACGCCTGTTCGCTGCTGACCTTCGGCATCGTCGGCGGGCTCGAAGCCGGCAAGGCCTTCTACGACGCGCTGCAACTGTTCAAGCGGCTGGTCAATATGGGCGACGCCAAGTCGCTCGCCTGCCATCCGGCCTCGACCACGCACCGGCAGATGTCGGCGCGAGGAGCAGAGCCAAGGCCGGCGTGAAGCCGGAAATGATCCGGCTCTCGCGTCGGCATCGAGCATATCGACGACATCATCGCCGATCTCGATCAGGCGCTGGCGGCGTCGCAGTCGCGGCGCTCGCTTGCTCGCGGCCGAGTAGGAAGCGGGCAGGGCAGGAGCGCAATGCCGCTTTTCCTCGACACCGGCCGTTCCGTTGTCCGAGCTCAACGCCGCGAATTGCGTCACCATCGGCCTCGTCAACAATATGCCCGACGCGGCGTTCGAGGCGACCGAGCGGCAATTCACCGAACTGCTCCGGGAGGCGGCGCCGTCGCGCGTCGTGCTTCTGAAATTGTTCGTCATCCCGCAAGTGCCGCGCGGCGAGAGCCTGCGCCAGCGCGCTTGCCGGAAAGTATCGCGACATTGCCGAGCTCTGGGATACGCCGCTCGACGGCTTGATCGTCACCGGCACCGAGCCGCGCGCCAAGAATCTGAAGGACGAGCCGTACTGGGAAACCTTGAGCGCGGTCGTCGATTGGGCGCAGGATCACACCGCGTCGACCATCTGGTCGTGCCTTGCCGCGCATGCGGCCGTGCTTCACGCCGACGGCATCGAGCGCCGCGCGCTCCCGGAAAAGCAGTTCGGCGTGTTCGATTGCCGGCTCGCCGCCGATCATCCGATGACGCAGCACTTTCCCGAGCCGCTGTGGGTGCCGCATTCGCGCTACAACGACTTGCCGGAAGACGCGCTGGCTGTCCGGCGGCTACAAAATCCTCACCCGCTCCGCCGACGGCCGGCGTCGATGCTTTCGCCAAGCAGGACGGCAGCTTCTTTTTGTTTTTCCAGGGCCATCCGGAATACGACGCCGACACGCTGTTTCGCGAATACCGCCGCGACGTGGCGCGCTTCCTCGGCGGCGAGCGCGAGGCTTATCCGGCGCTGCCGCAAAACTATTTCGATGACGTGGCGACCGCGCTTGCCGAGGCTTTCGCGGACCGCGCCATGCGCCGGCCGACGCAGCGAACTGATGGCTGATTTTCCGAAAAACGCGCTGGAGACCGGGCTTGCAGAATTCAATGCGGCTTCCTGGCGTCCGGCGGCGCTCGGCGTCTACGAAAAGTGGGTGGAATTCCTGAGCGCTCGCAAGGCCGAGCGGCGGACGGCGAACGTGCCGATCAAGCCGCCGCGGCTGCGGCGGACCTGGCGCGATTGGCCGCTGCCGCTGCGCCGCCGGCCGGACAGTTCCGCGCGCTAAATCGCCGGTTTGCACCTTCCGAGTTTACGCTTTTTTCGGCAGTCGGGCCTTTTAATGGCAGGTTCTATATGCCTGTCAGCTCTCTGGAGGATGCCGTGTCGAACCCTGTGGTCTTTGCCGCGCCCGCGGACGTCGATCTTGATCCGGCGCCGATCCCCGCGGACTGGATCATCGAGGGCAATCCGCAGGCCCGTTCGAAGCGGCTGGCGACGAGCGCCGACGGCACCTCGTCGATCATGGCATGGTCGTGCACGCCGGCCGCTTCAAATGGCATTACACGGTCGATGAGACGATCCACCTGATCTCGGGCGAGGTTTTCGTCACCGACGAGAACGACAAGTGCGCCGCGTCGGTCCGGGCGACATGGTGTTCTTTCCCGCCGGCTCCGTGAGCACCTGGTACATTCCCGATCACGTGCGGAAGTTCGCGGTCTGCCGGCACAGCATGCCGCGCTCGCCGGCTTTGCGCTGCGCGCCTGGAACAAGATCATCGGCATTGTCACCGGCTCCGACGGCGGCGGCGCGCTTGAGAGCGCTCCGCAATCCAACGCCGATGCCGGACACGCTCACGCCAAGACGGCGTAGATCGACGGCCTAGCATCCGGCCAAATAACTAAATCGCGATCGGTCCGTCCATCGTCACGCGCGCCGGCGCGAGCGCGGCGGCGAGCGCCGCAAGCTAAGCGCGGTCGCAGAAGGCGGGGATCACCGTCTTCGCCTGCACCGACTTCACCAGCGCAACGGTGTCGACGAGGCGAGGGTGCACGTTCCAGCGCATGGTTTGCGCGCGACCGCTTTTGGTCGAGCCGCTCCGCCGGCGTGTCGGGATTGACGTAGCCGGTGAACAGGATCGTCACTTCCGGCTGGCTCTCGAATTCCGGAAGAAGCTTTGCCGTGGCGCCGGACGCGCCATCGGCCGATGCCGCGAGCATGACGCCGCGCGCGCCGTCGATCGGTTTGACGACGTGCGCGAGGCGTTCGATCTCGTCGCGGAGGCCGGCGCGCAGCGACACGCGATCGCTGTCGCCAAGCTGGTCGCAGCGCTTCCGCGTTGCATCGTCGACATAGATTTCGTCGACGCCGTGGCGCATCAGTTCGAGCGCAATCTCCGGGCCGCGGCCATTGGCCGGCACCGGGAGCAGGAGCGGGCCGCGCCCGAGATATGGCGCAAGCGTGCTCCAGCATTCCGCGAGCGGTTTTTGGTAGTCGCCATAAGAGCAATCGATCAGCGCGGTCGCCGCGGCTTTGCCGGCGGGTCGTAGGCGTAGAGGACCGACTCCGTCGCAATAGTCGCCGGTGTAGAGAAAGCCGCTCGCCGATGCCGAAATGCAGCCAGATGCCGCCCGGCGCGTGGCCGTTGCGGCCGGTCTCGACCGCAATGCCGAGCACGTCGGTCTTGCCGCCGATCGGCAGCGGCCGCGCGGCGATGGCTTTCGGCAAGGCCCGCGCGACGATCTCGGTGGCATAGACCGGTGGATTGCCGAGCTCCGGCAAGAAGCGCCAGCCCGCCGACATGGTCCTTGTGGCCATGGCTCAAAATCACCGCATCGACCGGCCCAAGCCCGGCCGACATCCGGCAGGCAGCCGGGCGGCGGACCTTCGCCGAGGTCGAGCAGGAGCCGCTTCCCGCTCGCCTCGAGCAGGAAGCAGGCCGGACCCTTCTTGCCGACCCCCGAAATGAGCCGTAAGCGGCCCCTGAATTCATCGCATTTCCACCCTATCTCACGGCCCAGACGGCGCAACATTGACAAGCAGGGGCCATCGTCCTTAATCAACCGGCCAAATCAAGGAATCAACGCTATGAAAGTCCGCAATTCATTGAAATCGCTGCGCGGCCGCCACCGCGACAATCGCATCGTGCGCCGCAAGGGCCGCGTCTACGTCATCAACAAGACGCAGCGCCGC
Organism: uncultured Alphaproteobacteria bacterium; assembly: GCA_963695615.1. Taxonomy (GTDB): domain Bacteria; phylum Pseudomonadota; class Alphaproteobacteria; order Rhizobiales; family Xanthobacteraceae; genus BOG-931. The sequence continues at coordinate 112,054 of CAVOHH010000009.1, forward strand.
TTCAAGGCGCGCCAGGGCTGATAAGCCGGCCGAACGCCGTCTGCTGCCCATTTCCGCCGCATTCATCCGCGCCCGATTGAGCACTTTTCCGGCTTGCCGCGTCGCGGCGGGCGAATAGACTCGTGCGCATGAAGCTCCGATTCCCGGCCGTCTTTGCTGATCTGCCGTCGGCGCTTGTCTCGCGGCGCCGGCATTGGCGCCGGCTGCGGCGCAAGATCCGCGGGCAATGGCTGTCGCCGCCGAGCGATCTGCCGCAGCGGCCCGGCCATGGCGAGACCGACCTATAGTCTCGACACGCTGTTCAGCGCGTTGAAAATCGCGCCGGACGACGGCGAGCGCCAAGGCGATCGAGGATCGCATCTGGGCGCTCTGGATCGCCTCGGGCAGCGACACCTGCAATCTCTTGATGAGCGCGGGTGAAGGACGCGACCGACGACAAGGATTACGATCTCGCGATAAAGCTTCTCGATGCCGTCATCGCGATCAAGCCGGATTATGTCGAAGCCTGGAACCGGCGCGCCACGGTCTATTATCTCAAGCAGGATTACGGCCACTCGCTCGCCGATCATCGCGCGAGGTGCTGGCGCGCGAGCCGCGCCATTTCGGCGCGCTTGTCCGGCCTCGGCCTGATCCTGCAGGACATCGGCGACGACAAGGACGCGCTCGAAGCCTATCGCAAGGCGCTCGCCATCGATCCGCACCTCGAAAACATCCCCGACGTCGTCAAGACGCTGACCGAAAAGGTCGAGGGCCGCAATATCTGAGCTCCGCTCGTTTGGCTCCGCATCGCGCGGATGTTCGCTTGCGCAATCCAGGCTACACTGGACGCTTGCGCAATACGCTGAATGCGCTGAAGCCGGCGGTGACTGATCGGACGCCGATAAACGTGACAATCCGCGAACTCGTGGAAAACTGGGCGGTGTGGCGCGACGCGCGCCTGTGGGATCGTTTCCGCACCGTCTGGCATGCCGACGGCCGCATGATGGCGACCTGGTTTCAGGGCACGCTTCGAGGAATTCATCACGGGCAATGACGAAGGCTGGAAGCGCGGCGTGCGCATCCTGCATTTTCTCGGCGGCAGCTCGATCGATGTCGCCGGCAACCGCGCCATCGCGCAGACCAAGATGACGATTTCGCAGCGCGCGCCGGTCGACGGCGTCGATCTGCGACGTGGTCTGCACCGGCCGCTTCTACGATTTCTTCGAGAAGCGCGACGGCCGCTGGGGCCTGGTGCTGCAGCGGCTGGTCTATGAGAAGGACCGGCTCGACCCGGTCGATCCGTCGGCCAAGCTCGCGCTCGATCAGGATCTGCTCAAGCAGCTTTCCGGAAGGCTATCGGCATCTCGCTTATTTGCAGACCAAGATCGGCTACAAGGTGAAGAACGGATATGGCCGGCCTCGAAGGCCCCGATCTCGATGCGCTTTATGCGCAAGGCGCGCGCTGGCTCAAGGGCGAGCGGATCGCATCTCAAACTCTGAATGCACCACGCGCTGCCGGCTGTCGCCGAAATTCTCGCCGCCGGCGCCGTCATCACCTTCATCGGCGCGCGGCTGATCGAGCGCGCGCATCCGCCGCGCGGCCGCTTCGTCGATGTCGACGGCTTGCGCCAGCATGTCGTCGAGCTCGGGCGGACGCGCAAGATAGCGCGCCGCAACAAACCGCACCGTCGTTCTCATTCACGGCGCCGGCTGCAATCTCGAAGACATGCGGCTGGCGCTCGGCGAGCGTCTTGCCGCCCGGCACCGCGTCATCTTGGTCGATCGCGCCGGACTGGGCTGGAGCGAGCGCCGAGGCCGGCGCGGCAGTTCGCCGGCCTATCAGGCGGCGATGTTGCGCGACGTGCTGGACCGGCTCGGCGTTGCGCGCGCCATTGTCGTCGGCCATTCCTGGGGTGGCGCGCTGGCGGCTGCTTTCGCGCTCGATCATCCGCAACGCGTCGCCGGCCTGGTGCTGCTGGCGCCGCCGCTCTATCCGTTCCCGCGCCGCACGACCTGGCTCTACGAGCTGTTCGCCACGCCGGTGTTCGGCTGGCTTTATGCGCACACGCTTGGCGCTGCCGCTCGGCTTGCCGTTCATCGGCATCGGGATGGCCTCGGCATTCCTGCCGCAACTGCCGCCGCGCGGCTACCTCAAGCGCACCGGCGCGCTGCTCTTGCTGCGGCCAGCGACGTTTCTCGCCAATGCGCGCGATGTCGCCGATCTCAAATGCGCTCTTGCGGCCACAAGCCGAGCGCTATGCCACGCTCGCGGTGCCGACGCTCGCTCATCACCGGCGATCGCGACATGGTGGTCCCGCCGCAGCAGCACGCCATCGCCTTCGCCGCCGCCGTGCCGACTGCAAAGCTCGTGGTGCTGCCCGGCATCGGCCACATGCTGCATCACGTCGCGGCGGATCGGGTTATCGCTGAGATCGAAGCGCTGGCGGCGAGGGCGACGGGCGAATAGCGAACTATTCGCCCGCCTTCTCCTCGCCGACATAAGCAATGCGCATGAAATTCGTCGCGCCCGGCGTGCCGAGCGGCACGCCGGCGACGATGATGATGCGCTGGCCGGCTTTGGCGAAACGCTCCTTGAACGCGATGCGGCAGGCGCGCTCCACCATGTCGTCCTGGTCGTGCGCGTCTTCGTCGATGACGCAGTGGATGCCCCAGACCACCGACAATTTCCGTCCCGCGCGCGTCCATCGGCGAAATCGCGACGATCGGGCATTTCGGCCGTTCGCGCGACACGCGCAATCCGGTCGAGCCCGACGAGGTCCAGCACACGATCGCCGGGAGATCGAGCGTCTCGGCGACTTGCCGCGCCGCCGCGGCGATCGCGTCGGCGCCGGTTGCCTCCGGCTCGGTGTGCAGCACGTGCAGCGACGGCAGATACATGCGCGTCGTCTTCGACTTCCTCGGCGATGCGGTTCATGGTCGCCACCGCTTCGACCGGATATTGGCCGGACGCCGATTCCGCCGACAGCATGATCGCGTCGGCGCCGTCGAAAATGGCGGTGGCGACGTCGGAGACTTCGGCGCGCGTCGGCACCGGGCTCGAGATCATCGATTCCAGCATCTGCGTGGCGACCACGACCGGCTTGCCGGCGCGGCGGCAGGCGCGCGTCATTTCCTTCTGCACGCCGGGCACCTTTTCCAGCGGCATTTCGACGCCGAGATCGCCGCGCGCCACCATCAGCGCGTCGGCGAGTTCGAGAATGTCGCCGAGCCGCGCCACCGCTTGCGGCTTCTCGATCTTGGCCATCACCGCGGCGCGCCCGCGCGTGAGCTTCTTGGCTTCGGCGATGTCCTCCGGGCGCTGAATGAACGACAGCGCGATCCAATCGATGCCGGCATCGAGCGCGGCTTCGAGGTCGGCGATGTCCTTCGGCGCCAGCGCCGCGAGCGGAATGACGGTGTCGGGCAGGCTGACGCCTTTGCGGTTCGACACTTTGCCGCCGACTTCGACCAAGCGCGACGATGCGTTGCGGCGCTACTTCGGTCGCGACCAGCCGCAGCTTGCCGTCGTCGATGAGGAGCGCATCGCCCGGCTTGATCGCGGCAAAGATTTCCGGATGCGGCAGCTGCACGCGCTTGGCGTCGCCGGGCGCCGGATCGGCGTCGAGCATGAAGTCCTGACCCTTGTCGATCTCGGCCGCGCCGTCCTTGAAGGTGCCGAGCCGCAGCTTCGGGCCTTGCAGATCGACCAGGATGCCGATCGGCCGGCTGTGTTCGGCTTCGACCGCGCGGATCGTGGTCACCAGTTCGCGCATCCGCTCGTGATTGGTGTGGCTCATATTGATGCGAAACACGTCGGCGCCGGCCTCGAACAGCCGGCTGATCATGTCGCGATTGCCGGAAGCCGGACCGAGCGTCGCCACGACTTTGGTGCGCCGCTGCCGCCTCATTGCGTCTGGCCCCGCGGCACTTTGGGCGCGGCTTGATTGGGATTTCCGCCGGCCGGCGGCGGTGCCGCGAGCGCCGGCGTTCCGCGCCGGCGGTGGCGGGGTGACCGGGTTGGTACTGGCGGAATTAGGCGGCGCCTGCTGCGACGGCTGCTCGCTCGATTCGGTCAGTTGCACGGTCCAGGCGCGCTGCTCGCCGGTATCGACTTCGAAAAATCCGGTGCGGTCATAACCGCGCGCCAGGCAATCGCCGATGCCGCGGATCGTGAATTCCTTGTCGCGGGTGCACATAAAGGCTTGCCCCATCCATTCGCCGCCGCGATCGTAATCGATGGCGTAGACATAATAATAACGTGCGACAAGATTGCCCTTGAGCACGGTTTCGCAGGTCCGCGCCGGCAAGTTCCACCAGCCTTCCGTGGTCCAGCCGTCGGCGTCCTTGTAGCCGATGGCGATGCCGACGCGGCCCGCGGTGTTGTTGCAGAGCCGGAAATCGGCCGCGGCCGGCTCGTCGACGAGGCCAGAATGAGCACGACGAAGGGTGCTCAAAACCGCGGCTGCCGCCGCCATTCTGGGTAAAATCGCTTGCCTCATGTCCCGTTCAGATTCCCCGTCACGGCGATGGCGTGTCAACGACGATGGCGCGGAAGTCGGTGACGTTGGTGAACGTCGGACCGGGCGTGAACAAATCGCCGATGCCGTTGAAAAACCCCGTGGAATCGTTGTCGGCGAGAAAGGCGGCGGGATCGAGGCCGGCCGCCCGCGCCCGTCCACCGTCGTTGTCGTCGATAAAGGCGCCGGCCGGGTCGTCCGGCCGGCCCCGGCCGCCGTCGGTTCCGTCGGTATCGGCCGCCAGCGCCGCAATGCCCTTGGCGCCGTCAAGATGGATGGCGAGCGCCAGCGCATATTCCTGATTGGGCCCGCCGCGGCCCTTCCTGGTCTGGCGCAGCGTCACGGTGAGTTCGCCGCCGGAAAGGATGACGATACGGCGGCGCTCGCCGGCAAAGTCGCGGGCGAGCCGGGCATGCTCGGCGGCGACCTCGCGGGCCTCGCCCTGCAGCCGGTCGCCGAGCACCACGCAGTCGTAGCCGGCCTCGCGGGCGCGGGCCTGCGGCGGCGGCCAGCGCGTCGGCCGGCCGGGCGAGGATGCGGTAGTCGGCATCGGCAAAAGCCGTGTCACCGGGCTTCGGCAATTCGTTTGCCGGGATCGCTCAGCGCGCGCGTCACGGCTTGCGGCAGATCGAGCCGGTATTTGGCGACGATGGCGCGGGCGTCGGCCAGCGTCGTCGGGTCCGGCACGGTCGGTCCCGAACCGATCACCGCGGGATCGTCGCCCGGCACGTCGGAGATCGCGAGCGTGACGACCTGGGCCGGATATGCGCGCTGGGCGAGGCGGCCGCCTTTGATGCGGGAGAGATGTTTTCGCACGCAGTTGAATCTCGCCGATATTGGCGCCGCTGCGCAGGATCGCCCGGGTCGTCGCCTGCTTGTCGGCGAAAGTGATGCCGGTGGCCGGCGCGATCCAATTGGCCGAGGCGCCGCCGGAGAGCAGAACCAGCACGAGATCGTCCGCGCCGGCGCGTCGGCGATGGCCAGCGTCTTCTCGGCGCCGGCAAGCCCGGCCTCGATCGGGGACCGGATGCCCGGCCTCGACCACGGGAATGCGCTGGGTCGGCCGGCCATAGCCGTGGCGGGTGACGGCAAGGCCGTCGAGCCGGTTCTCCGGCATACGCGCGAGATATTGCTGTTCCGCCACTTCGGTGAGCGATCCGGCGGCTTTGCCGGCGGCCAGCACGATCAGCCGGCCGCGCGGCGGCGGTTCCGGCAGATGCGGCGGCAGGCAGCGCGACGGGTGCGCGGCGGCGACCGCGCTCGGAACAGTGATTCGAGCAATTCGCGCGATTGGGTGGCCAAGAGGATCCTAGGGCGGACTTGTCGCAACGGGACCTTATCGAACTGTGGCAAAACGGGACCAAAGCGGGACTATGGCAAGACGGCGGTGCGGTCTCTATCTTTCCCATACCTGAACCTGCGGAGAAGATCATGGCTACCGACGAGAATACCACGACGGAACTCGAAGCCGCCGTCTACCGCCGCCTGGTCGAGCATCTGCGCTCGCGCACCGACGTGCAGAACATCGACATGATGAATTTCGCCGGCTTCTGCCGCAACTGCCTGTCCAACTGGATGAAAGACGCCGCCGACGCCAAGGGCGTGCCGATGACCAAGGAAGAAAGCCGCGAGATCGTCTACGGCATGCCCTACGACGAATGGCGCGCCGATGCACCAGAAGGACGCCTCGCCGGCGCAGAAGGCGGCATTCGAAAAAGCAAGCCAAAAGCACTGACGCGGCGCTCGCGCGGGCTCTTGTCCTGTGCAGAGCGTGGATGAAGGCGCGCGCGCCTTGACCTGAGGCCGCTTGCTCCCGAAACCTCTCGCGATCAAGCGAGCATGGTCTTTGCCGAAAAGCCGGTATCCGCTTTTCGGGATCGTGCCGCATCGTGAGGAGTACACAATGGCCACCGCCGCCGCCGTCAAAGACGAACAGACCGCCCACCGTTTCGCCAAGGATCAGCTCAAGGCCTTCGTCGAGCGCGTCGAACGGCTCGAAGAAGAAAAGAAAGCGATCTCCGACGACATCCGCGACGTCTATGCCGAGGCCAAGGGCAACGGCTTCGACGTCAAGACGCTGCGCGTCGTGGTGCGGCTGCGCAAGCAGGACATCAACGAGCGCAAGGAGCAGGAGGCGATCCTGGAGACCTACCTGCACGCGCTCGGGATGCTGAACTAACGGTCCCGTCATTCCGGGGCGCGCTGAAGGTGCGCACCCGGAATCGCATTCGCTGACGCCGAAGTGGCGCGTCAGAATAATCTGCAAATTTCGTGGCTATGGCTTCCGGGTTCGCCGCAGTGCGGCGCTCTGGAATGACTACTGCAACGACGCGGTATGCGTCGGATAGTTCACCGTCGGGACGAAGACGATCGCCGCGCCGCTGAAACGATCGTGCTGCAGGCCCGGATTGGGATCGGCCGCGAATGTCATCATCACCGCGCTGCGGCGGCTTGACCATCATCGCCGCGAGCGCGCGGAAATCGCGCGCGCCGAGCGCCGCGGTGGTGAGGAAGCGATGCACGCTCGGCGACAGCACGATGGCGCGCATCCACGGATTGTGGAAATGCGCGCTCGGACTTCACGACGGTGACCGAGGTCGCGCTTGCCGTCATGATCACCGACGAAGCCTGATTGCCGGAGCGTTTGACCGCGACCGTCGTGCCGTTTGATGAAGCCTGCGTACGGGCGCGACTTGGACCGGGGTCACGAGAACCTGGGCAGTCTGAGCGGAACTGCGCCGCGGCGCGAAGCGCGGCGATGCCCATCGGGGCGGTCGTGGGGGCGGCTGGCGCGGTCGGGTTGCCCGACGGGTCGGCGTAAGCAAGGGCAAGCGCGGGGCCGTTGGCGTTCGGATTTACAAACGGCCCGATCGCGCCGGTCGTAACGTCGGGATTGGCATTTGCCGGCTTGCTGGCGGCTTGCGCGCTGCGCTGCAGTTTCGCGGCAGCGGAGGGGTTGGCGACGGCCGTCCCGTCAGCCGGGCCCTGCCAATAGCCGCGGGCGGCGATGACCTGGTTGGCGGTCGGCGCGTTGCTCGCCACCGGCTGCGTCGGCAACGAAGGCTGCAACGGCAAAGTCTGTAGAGGCGTCTGCAGCGGCGCGGCGTCGGCGGTGCGGATCAGCTTCACCTTCGAGGCCGCATCCGCGACTTTGACCGCGGCCGCGACAGTGGCCTTTTCGGCGACCTGGGCGCCGTGCTCGATCGCGGCGAGCACCGGACGTTTCGGCGGGATGGGTACGGCGGCGGCTGCGTCGCAACGGCCGGGACCATAGCCGGGGCGGGGCTCGGCGCCGCGCTCGCCACGGTTTCTTCGTCGTCGTCATCCTCGTCCTTCACGCCGAGGCCGAGAAGCTTGGCGAAGGGATTGCTGTGCGGGCGCTCATTGCTCGCCACCAGCGTATCGACGTCGACGCCCGCAGTGCGCGGCCGCATCGAGCGAATTCGCCGACGGCGATGGCGCCGCGCTTCCTGATGTCGGCGAGCGCCAGCGCATAGCCCGGCAGCGGCCGGCCGTCGGTCGGAATCTGCACGGTGCGGCCATCCGGGAACACCCGCGCCAGTTCCTCGCGCGTCATGCGCGGCCACATGCGGATGCCGCCGGTGTCCATGTGCACGAAGGGCGAGCCGGAGGTCGGGATAGAAGCCGACGCCGCCGCGCTGCAGCCGCAGCCCGATCTCGCGCAGCTGTCTCGAGCGGAATGCCGGGAATGTAGAAGTCCATGGCGTGGCCGAGCATGTGCTGGCTGAAGCGCGCCACGCCCGACGCTGCGGTGGCGCAGCATGGCGTTGGTTTGCGGCGAACGGTAGCCGCAGACGACCTGGATCGGCTGGCTCGGTATTGGCCTCGCGCTGCACCTCCCACACCAGGTCGATCAGGTGCGGGTCCATGCGGGTCTGTTCGCTCGCGCCGCCAGTCGCGCAGGAACCAGTTGAGCTTCTCGAGCGCGGCCTCGTCGTACCGGCCGTCGCGCTTGTAGGTGATGGTGATGTCTTCGTCGGTGTGCAGGTGGTGCATGGAGATCGTGCGCGTGTCGCCCTCGGCGACCGCGTTCTGCAGGGCTTTCGAACCGAAGAGGAAGAATGAGAAGCGCAAGACCGCACGAATAACCGGCGCGCGCGCGGACAAACGACGAGTATTCAGGCGCGCGTTACCAACGTGCACTGGCAATCTCGCATTGACGCGTTCAGCGACATCATCCGCCGCGGCTCCCCGCCGCGCCGGATAACGCTAACGCATTGTTAATTTGGGAAGGGTTAACGAGACGTTACCGTCGACCCCACCCCCGACCGCTATTAGGGCTAACGTCCTAGTGTGGCAAAATATGGCCGTCGCCAGGAGGGGCTCAAAGGGTGGTTTCGTGAGCGTGAAATGGTTAACGGCCGGGCCATTCGCCACCGATGGCGCGGTAATAATGGCCTAACGCTTGATTATAAACGGTTCTTAAGGTTAGCCACGCCGTCCGAGCGACGGCGGGCGCGTTGTCCACAGCCGTCCGTTAGCGCGTGACGGTATTTTCGCCCGAGCGGGTGACCTTGCGGGTATGCGGCACGGGCCGGTGCGGGATCGGCGGCGGGGCGCCGCGGCAAAGCCGCCGAACAGCCGCGAGAAGAAATTGTCGCCGCCGCCGCCGGAATAGCCTCGTTCCGCCGCCGAATAGGCTGTGCCGCCGCCGCCGAACAGCGACGGCTGGTCGGGCATCGCCAGGACTTCGCGGTGCGAAATGTCCTCTTTGTGCTCGACGGGATATCCGCGACCTTGCGATCGTCGCCCTTGAGGATGGCGATCAGCGCCTTGTCGCGGCCGTAGACGTCGTCGCGGAATTGCAGCTTGCCGTCGTCGTCGACGAACGCGGTCTGATAGGTCAGGTTGACCGGAATGAAGGTCGGGAACTGGATATCGGTCTCGCTGCCTGCGGCGATCATCTTCTTGATGCGGTCTTCGGTGTAGCCGTCGTTCGGCCGCACCAGCGACAGCAGCACTTCGGCGTAGTGCGGCGGATCCTGCACCCGCATGCAGCCGTGGCTGAACGCCCGCTTGTCGTAAGCGAACATGTATTTGTCCGGCGTGTCGTGCTGGTAGACCAGGAACTTGTTCGGGAAATTGAAGCGGATGCGGCCGAGCGCGTTCTTGTCGCCGGGCGGCTGCTAGATGTGCACGGTGCCGTCGGGATTGTGGCTGACCTTGAGCCCCATGCGATCGAGCACGGTCGGGTCCTGCTGCGAGCGCCGGCAGATATTCGTGATTGACGATCGACGGCGGCACGTTCCAGGTCGGATTGATCGTGATGTATTTCATGTCCGCCGTCATGATCGGCGTCGGCATTTCCGGCTTGCCGATCACGATCCGCGTCGTCCAGACCTGCTTGCCGTCATGCATCACGCGCAGCGTGAAGTCCGGCAGATTGACGATGCACGTAGGTGTCCGGGAAATGGTGCGGCATCCAGCGCCAGCGTTCCATATTGGCGAGGATGATGTCGGTCGCGTGATCGGGCGCTTGCCGTTGAGCGCTTCGACGGTCGCCGCGGTGAGCGTGCCGGTCGCCGCGATCTGGTGCTGCCTGCTGGAATTTCTTCACCGCATCGGCGAGCGGCTTGTCGTAGGTGGTGCCGCCGTCGCCGAGAACGCCGAGCCGCTCGCGCAATGCCGGCACGCGGTCGTCCTGCATGCCGACCTTGAGCACCGGCCCATTGCCGATCGTCGGCTTGCCTTTGTCGACCTTGCCGGCGCGGATGTCGGCGAGCTTGGCCTTGAGCGCGAGATAGCCCGGCGTCTGCGGCTCGTAGGCATCGAGCGCGGCGGCGACGTCGCTTGCGCCGACGATGCCGGCGAGAACGTCGGCCGGCTCCGGCGCCGTTTCGGTGTATTCGATGTCGGCGCTGACGCGCGACCAGTGCACGCGCCCGATGCTGGCGTGATGCGCATAGGTGATGACCGACATGGTCAGCTTGATCTCGGCATCGGCAAGATCGCGCCGGCGTCGCTGCAGCGTCGCGAAATTCGGCACCGGATAATCGGCGGGATCGAGCCCGTCGGCGTCGACATGGCCGAGATAGGCGATCGCCGCATTGGCGCGCGCATTGGCCTTGCCGTCGGTGATCCAGATCGGCGCGTAGTTGCGGCCGGAATAGAACGCGTCGATCTGCGTGCGGATCTTTCTTGTTGCCGATGATGCTGGTCGAATTTGCCGTTGGCGAGATTGCGCAACTGGTCGGCGATCGGCGCATCGGGCCGACGACGCGGCGACAGCGTTGCTGCCGCGGCGGGTGCGGCGCGGTGCGGCGGCTGCCGCAGCGGCGCAGCCGGCGGCGGCGCGCGGCTGCGGCCGGCGGGCAGCGGCGCCGCAGCTGGCATGCGGCAGGGGTTGCTGGTCGGGCGTTCTGGGCCGGCATCGGCCGGTCGGATCCGTCGGCGGCGGCACGGCGCCGGGCTCGGTGACGGCGCTATCGCGGCGTCGCCGGCATTAGCTGCCGCCGTCCTTGGGATCGGCAAGCGCGCCGCCGGCGGTAGCCGCGAGGAGCAAGAAGAACGGCCGTCGAGGCCAGAAGCCGATCGACACGAATCCCGGGCATTGCAATTCTCCTTACGGAACCTGCGCATTTTCGGCCGCAAAACTCACCACTTGGAGAGGCTGGTCCCCAATTATGGCAATCGCCCTGCGGTCACGGCCCTAGCCGAAACGGCGCGCACATTACGTGAGCCGGCCGGCAACTTGTCCCGTAACAGACAGGTAATAATCGGTCACATCACGCGATTTTTTGGCGGCCTGTCGCTCTGCGGCAACGGGCCGATCGGCTGGTCAGCTAGCGCCGGTTTCGCTCCGGCCTCGGTGCGCTCGCTATTCAGGCCGAGCGCTTCGAGCTTGCGGTAGAGCGTCGAGCGGCCGATTTGCAGCCGCCGCGCCACTTCCGACATCTGCCCCCGGTAATGGGTAATGGCGTACCGGATGAGCTCGGCTTCGATCTCGTCCAGCGGCCGCACCTCGCCCGTCGGCATCGAGCAGCGGCAGCGCGTCGCCGGGCGCGAGCGGCGGCCCCAAAGCGGCGGCCGAAAGGCTCGCGCTCGTCGTCGAAGGCATCGGAACGAGCACCGGCTCGTCGTCCTCCGCCGGCGCGGCGGCAGGCGCGTCCGCCGTCTCGGCATGCGGCGGCCGGCGTTGCGACCTGTGCCGAACTGCGCCGCGATCTGCGGGAATTCGTCGAGGCCGACGCTCGTCGGCTTCGGCGAGCACCACGGCGCGGAACACCGCGTTTTCGAGCTGGCGGATATTGCCGGGCCAGCGGAACGCGGTGAGCACGCGCAGCGCCTCGGGCGTGATCAGGCGGATGCGTTTGCCTTCCTCGGCGGCAAAGCGCGCCAGGAAATGCCGGGCCAGCGCCGGGATATCGGCCGGCCGCTCGCGCAGCGGCGGCACCGTGATCGGAAAAACATGCAGGCGATAGAACAGGTCCTCGCGGAAGCGGCCGGCTTTCACGTCGGCGATCAGATCGCGATTGGTGGCCGAGATCGAGCCGCACATCGACCTTGACCGGCTTGCGCGCGCCGACCGGCTCGACTTCGCCTTCCTGGATGGCGCGCAGCAGCTTCACTTGCGCCGGCGGCCGGCAATTCGCCGACCTCGTCGAGGAACAACGTGCCGCCCGAGGCCTCGACGAATTTGCCGATATGGCGTTCGGTGGCGCCGGTGAACGAGCCCTTCTCGTGGCCGAACAGGATCGACTCGACGAGATTTTCCGGCATCGCGCCGCAATTGACCGCGACGAACGGCTTGGCGCGCCGCTCGCCGAGCCGTGGATGGCGCGCGCGATCAATTCCTTGCCGACGCCGGATTCGCCGGAGATCAGCACCGGGATGGTCGACGCCGCCGCCTTCTCCGCGATGCGGATGCACGGCATGCATGTACGCGCTCTTGGTGATGATGTCGTTGAAGCCGAGCGTGCCGGAGCGGCTCTTCTTCATCCGCTGCAATTCGCCTTCGAGCGCGCTGGCATTGAGCGCGTTGCGCAGGCTGACATGCAGCCGTTCGGCGCCGACCGGCTTGACCACGAAATCGACCGCGCCGGCGCGCATCGCCGAGACGACATTGTCGATGCCGCCATGCGCGGTCTGCACGATCACCGGCACGTTGATCGCGGCCTGGCGCATTTTGGCCAGCACGCCGAGGCCGTCGAGATTGGGCATCACCAGATCGAGGATCACGCAATCGATCCGCGCGCCGTCGGGTCCGGCGAGCAGCGACAGCGCCGCGTCGCCGCTGTCGCGCGTCAACGTCTCGTATTCGAACTTGTGCAGCATGCCTTCGAGCAGCCGGCACTGCACCGGATCGTCGTCGACAATGAGAATGGTCATGGAATCCTCCGCCGGCGCGCTGTGCCGTTTCGGGGCACTCTGCGGCAGGAGGCTTAAGGGGGTGTTAAGCGGACCGCGGCGTTCACAGCTTGATGCGCTTGCCGTCTTCGGCCGACCAATAGCCGGCATATTGGACCTGCATCGTGTCGTAGGCGAGGTCGAGGCCGGCCAAAGGCTGTCGGCCCGTCGCGACGCATTCCATGAAGTCCTGAATCTCCTGCAGATAGCCGCGGGTCCATTCCTCCTCGAGGCAGACGAATTGCCAGCCGGTCTTGCGATCGACTTTCTCGGTGATGTAGACGTCGGCGAGCTTCTCTTCGTCGGTCATGTAGGTCAGCATGTGATTGTTCGGCGTGATATTGGCGAACAGCGAGCCGCCGCAGGTATAGGTCTCGATCAGATTGCGCACGCCGCCCATGATCATGTCGCCGGAAAAGATCGTCGCCTTGGTGCCGTCGGTGAAGGTGACGGTCAGCGTGCCCCAGTCCTCGACATCGACCGGGTTGGCCTTGATGAAGGGCCGTTCCTGCGGGCGCGACGCTTGCGGCGACATTGCCGACATCGGCGGTCACGGCCGCGACGCGGACCGTCTCGCCGCGGGCGCGCGCTTCCACCTGCTTGAGATAGAGCACCGCCGACAACGGATGACAGCCCATGCGGATCAGCGAGCCGCCGCCGGTCATCGACCATTGCGCGGCGTGCGCGGCATGCGATCCGCTATGGCTCTTCCTCGGCCTTCATGAACAGGATCTTGTCCTTGGTGGCTTTGAGGATTTCGACCGTCTTCGCGACCGCCGGCGCATAGATCCAATCCTCGGCATACATGAAGAGCTTGCCGGCGGCCTTGATCGCGGTGCGCGTTTCTTCCATCTCCGCCATGACGCGCTCGTACATCAGCGATTTCGCGCACATGCTTGCCGATCGGCGTCGGATCGCCGGGACGGCCGAAATAGCCGGAGAACGGCTTTTCGCAGATGACGTGCTTTCCAGCTTGCATGGCCGCGACGATCATCTGCGCATGCAAAGCCGGCGGCGTGCAGATATCGATGACATCGATGGCCGGATCGGCGAGCAGGACGCGATAGTCGCGATGCGTCGCGCCGATGCCATGCTTCTTCGCGAACGGCTCAACGTGGTCGCCGCGCGACACGACGGCCGCGACCTCGGCGTCGACGCCATAGACGCGCTTATAGGCGTACATATGCAGCTCGGCGACGAAGCCGCTGCCGATCAGGCCGACTTTTATTTTCGCCATAGCAACGCGCTCCCGCCGGCGTTACCGCGGAGGTTGGGCGATGTTACGCGCGAGAACGATCGTCCCGCTCGCGGTGGCTACGGCGCCGACCGCAGCGTCAGACCCGCGACGCCAAGCGCGAGATTGACGCCGACCTGGCCCGAGACCGACAGCGGCTGCAGCGCGATCGAACGGTGCGAGCCGCCGACCAGGACTTTGGCGCCGGCGCCGAGCCCAAGCGAAGCGTCGGCATTGACGCCGACATAATGTGCCGGCGAGCGCGCCGTGGTGATAGCCGTTGGTCGGCGCCACCACGGCCCAGACCATGACGCCGCCGCCGCGGACGCCGAGATCGAGGCCGAGCCGGCCGATATGGCCGACGTAATTCTCCGGCGGGCCGCGCATCGGGCGAGAAACTGCAGCGCACGCTCTGGCGCGAGCCGATGATCAGACCGAGGCTCGCCGACGTCTTGCAGGTGAGCACGCCGACTTTGGTGCCGCCTGTTTGCTGCGCCAGCGGCGGGTGTCGTCAGCGCGGCGGTGAGCAGCGATGCCAAAAAACACGTGGCGCATATTTCAGCATGAGCGGTCCTCCCGTATCCGATGATGCGCCCGGCAGCCAAAATCGTTGAGCGGCGCTGTGCAATAGAGAGCATAGGCGCCGTGCTGCCAGCAAGGCCGCCGTCTGCGTCAGTGCCGCCTTGATTTGACAGTGGCTCGCGCCGTTCAATGCTCGTTGCAATGCGATGTCGAGCCGGATAAGCGCCATGTCGATTGCTCAGAACCACTCAAGTCCGCTGCGGTCCGCTCCCGATGCCAAGACCGTGCTCGCCGGCGCTGTGGCGCGACGCCGGTTTCGACGATGCGGCGCTCGGCGACATTCAGTTGACCGGCGCCGAGCCGGTGCTGCCGTCGTCCTTCGCGGTCGGAACGGCGGCGCAGGCGACGATCGCGGCGGCGGCGCTGGCGGCCGCGGAGCTGTGGCGGCTGCGCACCGGCCGCCGCCAGCGCGTCAGCGTCGACATGCGGCGCGCGGCGATCGAGTTCCGCAGCGAGCGTTATCTGCGCGTCGACGGCAAAGCGCCGGACGAATATCACGACGACATCGGCGGGCTTTATCGCTGCGGCGACGGCCGCTGGGCGCGGCTGCACACCAATCTTGCCGCATCATCGCGCCGGGCTGCTCAAATTGCTCGGCTGTGCCGCACGACAAAGCCGCGGTGCAGCGCGCGCTCGACGGCTGGCAGGCCGAGGCGCTCGAGACCGCGGCCGCCGAAGCCGGCCTCGTCGTCACCGCGTGCCGCTCGTTCGCCGAGTGGGATCGCCATCCGCAAGGCCGCGCGGTCGCGAAGCTGCCGCTGTTCAGCATCGAGAAAATCGGCGACGCGCCGCCGCAGAAGCTCGCCGCGGCCGAGCGCCCGCTCGCCGGCGTGCAAAGTGCTCGATCTCACGCGCATCATCGCCGGTCCGGTCTGCGGCCGCACGCTCGCGGCGCACGGCGCCGACGTGTTGCTGGTCACCGCATCGCATTTGGCCGTCGATGCTGCTCGCTCGTCATCGATACCGGCCGCGGCAAATTGTCGGCGTCGATCGATCTGCGCGACGGCGAGCGGCCGCGAAACGCTCGCGGCGCTGCTGCGCGACGCCGACATTTTCGTGCAAGGCTATCGGCCCGGCGCCATCGCCGCGCACGGCTTTTCGCCGCAAGACGTCGCCCGCTCCGCCCCGGCATCGTCTATGCCTCGCTCTGCGCCTACGGGCACGAGGGCCCGTGGGCCGCAGCGCCGCGGCTTCGATTCGCTGGTGCAAACCGCGAGCGGCTTGAACGACGCGGAAGCCGAGGCGTTCGGTTCCGAGCCGAAGCCGAAGAGACCGCTGCCGGCGCAGGTGCTCGACCATGCCACCGGTTATCTGCTGGCCTTCGCCGTGATGGCGGCGCTCAAGCGCCGCGCCGAGGAGGGCGGCTCCTGGCACGTGCGGCTGTCGCTGGCGCAAACCGGCTATTGGCTGCGCCAGCTCGGCCGCATCGACGGCATGACGTGCCCCGATCCCGGCTTCGACGATGTGCGCGATTGCCTGGAGGAGACCGCGTCCGGCTTCGGCCGGCTCACCGCGGTTCGTCATGCCGCTGTCATGCGCGAAACGCCACCGCATTGGGCGCGGCCGAGCGTGCCGCTCGGCACCGACGCGCCGGCTTGGCCGCGCTAATGCGCGAATGTCGTGCCTCGCGGCGGCCTTGCGGGCGCCTTACTGCTGCGCCACATGAAGTGCCGGTGAGGATCAGGTCAACGCATGCCACCGCTCCCAGAAAATGTCGCCAAACGCGTTGCCCGCCGGCCCGGCAAGCCCGCACCGCGGCTCGGCTCGCCAAATCCGCGCTCGGCGCGCTTGCCGGAGTGGAATCTCAACGACCTTTATTCCGGCCTCGACGATCCGGCGATCAAGCGCGATCTCGACCGCGCCGATGCCGACTGCGTCGCCTTCGAGGAGGCCTATAAGGGCAAGCTCGCCGCGATGGCGGCGCG
Source organism: uncultured Alphaproteobacteria bacterium (assembly GCA_963695615.1). Taxonomy (GTDB): domain Bacteria; phylum Pseudomonadota; class Alphaproteobacteria; order Rhizobiales; family Xanthobacteraceae; genus BOG-931. Next base: position 128,658 of record CAVOHH010000009.1, read on the forward strand.
CCGGACGGCGGCGCGGCGCTCGCCGAGGCGGTGCGGCGCTACGAGGCGATCGACGATCTGATGGGCCGGCTCGGCTCCTATGCCGGGCTCGTCCATGCCGGCAACACCGTCGATCCGGCGCGCACCAAATTCTACGGCGACGTGCAGGAGCGCATGACGGCGGCCTCCACGCATCTGTCTGTTCTTCACGCTCGAACTCAACCGCATCGACGACGCGGTGCTCGAAACGGCGATGGCCGATCCCGCGCTCGGCCATTACCGGCCGTGGCTCGAAGACGTGCGCCGCTACCGGCCCTATCAGCTCGAGGATCGCGTCGAGCAGTTGTTTCACGAAAAGTCGGTGACCGGCTATTCGGCCTGGAACCGGCAGTTCGACGCCACGATCGCCAATCTGCGTTTCAAGGTCGGCGGCAAGTCGCTCGCCATCGAGCCGACGCTGAATCTGCTGCAGGACCGCTCCGGCGCAAAGCGCAAGGCCGCGGCGCAGGCGCTGGCGCACACGTTCAAGGACAACGTGCGCGAGTTCGCGCTGATCACCAATACGCTCGCCAAGGACAAGGAAATCTCCGACCGCTGGCGCGGCTTTGCCGACATCGCCGACGACGCGGCATCTGTCGAACCGCGTCGAGCGCGAAGTGGTCGATGCGCTGGTCGCGGCGGTGCGCGCCGCCTATCCGCGGCTGTCGCACCGCTATTATGCGCTCAAGGCCAAATGGTTCGGCAAAAAGCGGCTGCCGCATTGGGATCGCAACGCGCCGCTGCCGCAGGTGCCGATGCGCACCGTCGGCTGGACCGAGGCCAGGGACACGGTGCTCGACCGCCTACGGCGCGTTCTCGCCGAAAATGGCGGCGATCGCCGAGCGCTTTTTCGCCGAGCGCTGGATCGACGCGCCGGTGCGGCCCGGCAAGGCGCCGGGCGCCTTCGCGCATCCGACGACGCCGTCGGCGCATCCTTATGTGCTGCTCAATTACCAGGGCAAGCCGCGCGACGTGATGACGCTCGCGCACGAGCTCGGCCACGGCGTGCATCAGGTGCTGGCCGCGCCGAACGGCGCCCTGATGGCGCCGACGCCGCTGACGCTTGCCGAGACCGCGAGCGTGTTCGGCGAGATGCTGACGTTCAGGAAGCTTGCTGGCCAGCGACCCGCGACAAGAAAGAGCGCAAGGCCATGCTCGCCGCCAAGGTCGAGGACATGATCAACACCGTGGTGCGGCAGATCGCGTTCTACACGTTCGAGCGCGCCGTCCACACCGAGCGCAAGAACGGCGAATTGACGGCGGAGCGCATCGGCGAATTATGGCTCGACGTGCAGCGCGAGAGCCTCGGCCCGGCGATCGAGCTCAAGCCCGGCTACGAGACGTTCTGGGCCTACATCCCGCATTTCATCCATTCGCCGTTCTACGTTTATGCCTATGCGTTCGGCGATTGCCTGGTGAATTCGCTCTACGCGGTCTACGAGCACGCCGCCGACGGTTTCGCCGAGCGCTATCTCGCCATGCTCGTCGGCCGGCGGCACCAAGCACCATTCCGAACTGCTCGCGCCGTTCGGCCTCGACGCCCGCGATCCGACATTCTGGCAGGGCGGGCTCGGCGTCATCGAGCGGATGATTACGGAGCTGGAAAGCTCGAGCTGACCGCGGCTAGCGTCTACTTCACGTTCTCGACCACCCAGTCGTCGATCACCTTGGCGATCTGCGAGATTGTTCTTCTCGATCATCACCATGTGACCGTTGCCGTGGATGCCTTTGCTCTGCAGCGGCATCCATTCGATCTTCATGCCGGCCTGCTTGAGATACTTCACCGTGCAATTGTCGTAGAGCTGGTGATAGGACGCCTCCGCCGACGATCACGACCGACGGAATGTTCTTCAGATTGACGAGCTGCCGCGCCGGCGCCTTCTGCATCCAGCACACGAACATGTTCGGGCCGTCGGGCTTGTCGTCGCGCACGACCGCAATCTCGCTCGGGTCCTTCACCGGCGGATCGTAGGTGATCGCGATATCGGTCGGGCCCCAGGCGCGGCCCTTGCCGGTGCCGATGATGGTGTTCTCGAACGGCGGGCCGGACGGCTCGATGGCGATGATGCCCTTCACGAGCTTCGGCCGCGCGTCGGCGATGAGCCAGCCGAACGGGCCGGATTGCGAATGCGTCAGCACGATCGCCGGCCCGATCTTGTCGAGCAGCGCCGCGCCGGCATCCTGGTTGCGCTGCTGCGTCTCCTCGTTCGACATCACGGTCTCGACCTGCGTGGCGTAGAACGCGTCGAAGATCGGATCGCCCTTCTTGCCCTTGTTCGGCGCCTTCGCCCGGCCATTGCGTGTGCTTCTCGCGTCCGCGGCCAGGTGCCGTCGCTCTCGATCGCGGTGAACTGGAATTGCTCGTTCTCGGCGGTGAACATCCGCGTCGCGCCGTCGCCGGGATGATAGGCCGAGCGGCCGCGCATCGGCTGGTCGATCATGTAGACGACATAGCCTTGCTCGACGAAATACTCCGCCCAGCCTTCGCGGCCGTCGGGCGTGCCCATCCAGTTGGTCGCGGTCTGCGCCGCGCCGTGGATCAGCACGAGCGGGTAGGGACGGCGCTGCTCCTTCGGCGCCAGCACCTCGACGTAGATCTGGCCCTGCATGATCTCCTTGCCGGGCTCGCCGACATAATGGCCGCCGACGTAGAAGATAGCCGCGCTTGGCGACCGCCGACTGATCGACCGCCGGGACCGGCAGCTTGACCTCGGCGAGCGCCGGCACGCCGATGAAGGCCGACAACAACGCTGCGCGCGCAGACGATGCGCAGCGCTTGCATGCGCGCGTTGCCATGATATCCTCCCCAGCCGCCGCGTTTGCAGCGGCGGCTTCAATTCTGACTTGCATCGCAGCGTGGTGCTGCCCATACTTTCATTGTCAATCCGTGGGCAGCACGATGCGCGACCTGCCCATGCACACGCACATAGTAGGCCATAGTCTTGATCGCAATGATGGCGGCCATGACCGACGGCAAATCAAAGATCCGAGCAACAAGCGCGGCGGCGACGCCGAAAAAAACCGTTTCTCCGCCCGCGCGGCGCGCTATGCGCGCGTCGGCGCCAATGTCGGCGGCGTCGCGGCGCGCTATGCCGGGCGGCGGCTGCTCGGCGGCGAGCCGATCGCGCCGGCGACGCGAGCGCGCTGTCGTCGGCGCTCGGCCGGCTCAAAGGCCCGCTGATGAAGGTCGCGCAATTGATGGCGACCATTCCCGATCTGCTGCCGCCGGAATATGCCGCCGAATTGCAGAAGCTGCAGAGCGAAGCGCCGCCGATGGGCTGGGCCTTCGTCAAGCGCCGCATGATGGCGGAGCTCGGCGCCGGCTGGGAGAAGAAATTCGAAAGCTTCGAGCATCATCCCGCCGCCGCCGCGTCGCTCGGCCAGGTGCATCGCGCCCGCTCGCTCGACGGCGCGGTGCTCGCCTGCAAGCTGCAATATCCCGACATGCAGTCCGCGGTCGAAGCCGACCTGCAGCAATTGCAATGGCTGCTCGCGATCCGCCGCCGCTTCGACTCCGCGATCGACACCACCGAGATCGGCAAGGAGATCGGCGCGCGCGTGCGCGAGGAGCTCGATTACCGGCGCGAGGCCAAGCACGTCGCGCTCTATCGCGAAATGCTCGACGGCGTCGATAGCGTGCGCGTGCCGCGCGCCTGGCCGGAGCTCTCGACCGGCCGGCTGCTGACGCTCGACTGGCTCGACGGCACGCAAAATGCTCGCGCACAAGAACGATCCGCTTGCCGTGCGCAACGCGCTGGCGACCGCGATGTTCACCGCCTGGTGGTTTCCGTTCAGCCGCTTCGGCGTCATCCACGGCGATCCGCATCTCGGCAATTACACGGTGTTCGCGCGCGACGGCGCGCCCGCCGGCATCAATCTTCTCGATTACGGCTGCATCCGCATCTTTCCGCCGAAATTCGTCCGCGGCGTCGTCGATCTCTATCACGGGCTGCTGCACGGCGAGGACGATCTCGTCGTGCATGCCTACGAGACCTGGGGCTTTCGCAAGCTGTCGCGCGACCTCATCGACACGCTCAATATCTGGGCGCGCTTCATCTATGCGCCGCTGCTCGACGACCGCGTGCGCACCATCGCCGACGGCGTCGAAGCCCGTCGGAATACGGCCGCCGCGAAGCGTTCCGCGTGCATCAGGCGCTCAAGCAGAAAGGCCCGGTGACGGTGCCGCGCGAATTCGTGTTCATGGATCGCGCCGCGATCGGGCTCGGCGCGGTGTTTCTGCACCTGCGCGCCGAGCTTAATTTCTACCAGCTGTTCAACGAGGCGATCGAGAATTTCTCGATCGATCGCGTCGCCAAGCGCCAGTCGGCGGCGCTCGCGGCGGTGGGCCTGCCGCCCGCATAATTCGCCTACCGGCGATTGCAACGCCGGGCGTTGACGGCCGCGCTTGCAACCACGATGCTGTCCTCCCAAAAGCAAATCTACGGGGAGGACAGCATGAACACTTCACGGCGCAATCTGATTCAGGCGCTTGCGGCCGGCGGCGCGGCAATCGCGGCCACGCAGGTGCCGACAGGCGCGCTTGCGGATTCAGCGGTCACGCAGGCGGCTCCCGCGAGTCCGTCAGCGCCGCCGGTCGATCTCGGCGACGCGAGCACGCAGGAGCGCGAGCTCAAGATCGTCAATATCGAGCTTCTCGAAGACGACGCCCGCAAGATCATCTCGCCCGGCCGCTTCGCCGTCATGGGGCCTTCCGGCGACGGCTGGACCTATCGCGAGAACCGGCGCGCCTTCAACGATTTTCCGATCATGCCGCGGCGCCTGCAGGGCGTGAAAGGACATCGACCTGCGCACGACGCTGCTCGGCCACGAACTGGCGCTGCCGGTGTTCACCTGCCCGACCGGCGCGCAGGGCAACTTCCACGTCAACGGCGAGCTGCCCAATGCCGCGGGCACCGGCATGGCCGGCACATTGTTCGTCGCTTCGGGCGCGTCGAACCGGCCGATGGAAGAGATCGCCAAGGCGACGACCGGTCCGAAATGGTTCCAGATTTACATGAACCGCGACATGGAGCTGAACCGCTGGCTGGTGCAGCGCGCCAAGGCGGCGGGATATTCCGCGATCGTGCTCACCGCCGACGCGCTCGGCCCGGGCCAGAGCGACGACTACATCGCGCTCGGCCGCCCGCGCGCCGCCGGGCGCTCACCGCCGGCAATCACGATCCGGCGCTCGGCGGCCACGGCAATTTCAGCGACCAGAAGCGCGACCTGAGCTTCACCGACATCACGTTCCTGCGCGAGGCGTCGGGCCTGCCGGTGCTGGTGAAGGGCGTCGTGCAGCCCGACGATATCCGCCAAAGCCTCGCGGCCGGCGCCGCCGGAATCTGGGTCTCCAATCACGGCGGCCGGCAGATGGACGGCGGCCCGGCCTCGATCAGCATGCTGCGCGCCGCGGTCGATACGGTCGAAGGCCGCGTGCCGGTCGTGCTCGACAGCGGCATCCGCCGCGGCATCGACGTGTTCAAGGCGCTCTCGCTCGGCGCGACGGCGGTCGGCATCGGCCGGCCGGCGCTGTGGGGCCTGATCAATGGCGGCTCGCTCGGCGTCAAAAGCGTCTATGCGCAGCTGGCGTCCGAGCTGACGCTCGACCATGCTGTTGTCCGGCGTCGCCAAGGTGACCGATCTCAAGCGCGAAAATCTCGCGAAGGCGTAGATTTTCGTGAGCATGATCCTTACCGAAAACCGGCTTCCACTTTTCGGGATCAGCTCTAGCAGCAATCGACATCGACGCCGTCGAGCGCGATCAGCGCGTTCTTCATGAAGGCCGGCGGCAGGTCGTCCTCGGCGACGTCGGCGAGCGGCTTGAAGATCTTGAAGTGGTGCCGGCCGCGCGCGGTCCAGAACACCATATGCGTTTCGATCGGCGGGCAGCCGGGCACCGCGCAGGCCATTTCCGACACCATGACGGTCTCGTCCTCGGCAGCGCAAAGCGCGCGCGCGTCCATTCGCGCACGCGGTCGAGCGCTGCGCCATTTTCGCTGCGTTTTCTTGATAAAGCCGAGCATGGCAACCCGTCATGCCCGGCCTTGTGCCGGGCATCCACGTCTTTATACCTCACCCGACAAGACGTGGATGGCCGGAACAAGGTCCGGCCATGACGGTAGACGAAAGGACAAGAGAGTGGCCGAGAAAGTATTGGCGGCGGTGCGGACCGGACCGAGCAAGACCGAAATCCGCGAATATCCGATGCCGGACATTCCGGAGGACGCCGCGCTGATGAAGATGGAGGTCGGCGGCATCTGCGGCACCGACGTCAAGCTCTACAAGCATCCGCCGTCGCAGCGCGCCCGTCATCATGGGCCACGAGAATATCGGCATCATCGCCAAGGCCGGCCGCGAATTCACCCGCCGCAAGGGCTTCAAGGAAGGCGATCTCGTCTTTGTCGAGCACTATGTCAGTTGCGGCAAATGCGAATGGTGCCATGCCGGCCAGTACCGGCATTGCGAGAACACCAATTGGCGCACCAATCCCGACGCGATCCGCTACGGCTACACCTCGGCCGAGAAGGCGCCGCATCTGTGGGGCGGCTTCGCCCAATATGTCTATCTGCCGTGGAACGCGGTGGTGCATCACGTGCCCAAAGGCGTGTCGGCCGAGCTCGCCGGCCTGGTGACGCCGATGGCGAACGGCGTCGAGTGGTCGCTGTTCGACGGCGGCGTCGGCTACAATTCGACCGTGCTGATCCAGGGCCCGGGCCAGCAGGGCCTGTCGCAGACCGTGATCTGCAAGCAGGCCGGCGCCTCGCTGATCATCGTCACCGGCACGTCGAAGGACAAAGCGCGCATGGAGGTCGCCAAGAAACTCGGCGCCGATTACGTCATCGACGTGCAGAAGGAAGACCCGCTCGCCCGCATCATGGAGATCACCGGCGGCAAGGGCGTCGACGTCTCGCTCGACTGCACCGCCGGCGCCGGCACCATCCCGATCCTGCTCGGCATCGAGGCGCTCAAGCGCAAGGGCGGCATCATCGTGGCGCAGGGCGAGATGGCGCAGTTTCCGAATTTCCCGCTGGAAAAATTCACGGTGAAGTTCATCACCATGAAGAGCGCGCGCGGCCACAGCTACAAGGCCTGCGAGCTCGCGCTGGCGCAGCTTGCCTCGAAGCGCTTTCCGCTGGAACTCGTCACCACCCATCGCTTCGGGCTCAAGGACGTCGACCTCGCCATCCGCTCGGTCGGCGACGAGGGCGTGCCGGACGTGATCCACGCGTCGCTGATGCCGTGGATGTAAGGGGAGCGACGCACGCCTTCGTTCCCGCGTAAGCGGGAAGCCGCCAGCTTGCAACCAAAACTGCATTCAATCGTTGTCAATTCTGCCAAGAGCCGGGGTGACACAACGCGCACCGCGTTGCGGGGCGCTTGGAGGACGGCCATGGTGGCGCACATTTTGGCGCGCAAATCGCTCGCGCTATTGGAGGCGGAGGCCGAGCCGCGAGGTCCAGGCGCTCGACTGCGCATGACGGCGTGCCGCTCAAGCGCAGCCTGTCCGCGGTCCATGTCGTCGCGCTCGGCATCGGCGCCATTATCGGCGCCGGCATTTTCGTTCTCACCGGCCATGCCGCTGCGGCAAATGCCGGGCCGGCGATCACTCTGTCCTTCGTGCTTGGCGCCATCGTCTGCGCCTTTGCCGGGCTTTGCTATGCGGAAATGGCTTCGACCGTTCCGGTCGCCGGCAGCGCCTATACTTATGCTTATGCGACGATGGGCGAACTCGTCGCCTGGATCATCGGCTGGGACCTGATCCTGGAATATGCGCTCGGCTCGACCACGGTCGCGATCGGCTGGTCGGGCTACGTCGTGAGCTTCCTCAAGGATTTCGGCATCGTCGTTCCCGCCGCTTTCGCCGGATCGCCGCTCGCCTACGATGCCGCGCAGCACGCCTGGCACTCGACCGGCGCGGTCATCAATGTGCCGGCGATGGTGGTCATCGCGATGATGACGGCATTGCTGGTCATCGGCGTCCACGAATCGGCGCGCGATCAACAACATCATCGTCGCCATCAAGCTCGTCATCGTCGTGCTGTTCATCGCGCTCGCCGCGCCGTTCGTCAGCACCGCGCACTGGGTGACGGCGACCAATCCGGCCGGCCATTTCATTCCGCCGAATCTCGGGCCCGGCGAATTCGGCTTGAGCGGCGTGCTGCGCGGCGCGGCCGTGGTGTTCTTCGCCTATATCGGCTTCGATGCGGTCTCGACCGCGGCGCAGGAAGCCAAAAATCCAAAGCGCGACATGCCGATCGGCATTCTCGGCTCGCTCGTCATCTGCACCGTTCTCTACATCGCCGTCGGCTTCGTGCTGACCGGGATCGTCGCCTACGACAAGCTCAATGTCGCCGATCCGATTGCGGTCGGCATCGATGCGATCGGGCTGACCTGGCTCGCGCCGGTTCTCAAGCTCGGCATCATTCTCGGCCTGACCTCGGTGATGCTGGTGGGACTGCTCGGGCCAGCCGCGCATCCTCTATTCGATGGCGCATGACGGCTTGTTTCCGCCGGTCGCCGCCAAGGTGCATCCGCCGTTTCCGCACCCCTCACGTCACCACGATCTTTACCGGCACCGTCGTCACGATCCTCGCCGGGATTTTGCCGATCGGTCTGGTCGGCGAACTGGTCAGCATCGGCACTTGTTCGCCTTCGCCATTGTCTGCCTCGGCGTTCTGGTGCTGCGCATCAGGGAGCCGCAACTGCACGCGTCCGTTTCGGACGCCGGCGGTCTATATGTCGCCCCGCTCGGCGCGCTGTCGGCGGTCTTTCTGATGTGCGGACTGCCGCTCGACACCTGGCTGCGGCTCGCAGCGTGGCTCATGATCGGGCTTGCCGTCTATGCGGTCTACGGGATGCGGCACAGCCACGCGCAATTCGCTGCCGGTCCGGAGCGCGCCTAGCCGCGTCGTGCCATCATCCCCGTGGCGGCACATGACAGAATCCCTGCTGTCGTGCTAGCAGGGCGTAGCTGTTGAGTGCGCGGGCTTTCCACATTCAGGTCATCCGATGGACTCGATCTTCGTCACCCACAAGACGGCGGACGCGGTTCCGATCTGGTTCGTCACCGCGGCGAATTATAAAGACGTGCGCAAAATGATCGGCGCCGAGGCGCGCGCCTTCGCCGATGCCGCGGGTTTTGAGCCCAAATCCGGCCGCTACCTGCCGCTGCCGGGCAAGAGCGACGACGAGGCCCGCCTCGGCGGCGTGCTGTTCGGCCTCGAAGGCGCGGACGAGACCAAGGATCCGTTCCTGCCCGGCCGCCTGACGCAGCATCTGCCCGACGGCGTCTACCGCTTCGCCAATGAGCCGCACGATGCGCGGCTTGCCGCGCTCGCCTTCGCGCTCGGCTCCTACCGCTTCACCCGCTACCGCAAGGCCGAGACGCGCGCGATCAAGCTCGATCTGCCGCAAAGCGTCGATCGCGAGGAACTGCACGCACATCGTCGAAGCAGTGACGCTGGCGCGCGATCTCATCAATACGCCGGCCAACGATATGGGCCCGGCGCAGCTCGAACAGGCCGCGCGCAAGCTCGCCGCGCGCCACAATGCGACGCATCACCGCCGATCATCGGCGACGAGCTTTTGGAGAAGAACTTTCCGCTCATTCACGCCGTCGGCCGCGCCGCCGCCGGCGAGCCGCGGCTGATCGACATGTTGTGGGGCGACGCCAAGCATCCGCATGTCACGCTGGTCGGCAAAGGCGTCTGCTTCGACACCGGCGGCCTCGACATCAAGCCCGACGCCTCCATGCTCAACATGAAGAAGGACATGGGCGGCGCCGCCACCGCGCTCGCGCTCGCGCATATGATCATGTCGCGCAAGCTGAAAGTGCGGCTGCGCGTGCTCATTCCGGCGGTGGAGAATTCCATCGCCGGCGGCAGCCTTCCGCCCGCGCGACATCTATACCTCGCGCAAAGGCATCACCGTCGAGATCGGCAATACCGACGCCGAGGGCCGCCTGGTCCTCGCCGACGCGCTGGCGCTCGCCGACGAGGACAAGCCCGAACTGATCGCCGATTTCGCGACCTTGACCGGCGCCGCCCGCGTCGCGCTCGGCCCGGATCTGCCGGCCTTCTTCACCGACGACGATGCGCTCGCCGGCGATCTGATGACCTATGCCGCGGCGGAGAACGATCCGGTGTGGCGGCTGCCGCTGTGGCGGCCTTACGAGGCGATGCTGGAATCGAAGGTCGCCGACACCAACAATGTCGGCGGCAGCCAAGGCGGCGCCATCACCGCCGCTTTGTTCATGCGGCGTTTCGTGACCGCGAAGTCGTGGCTGCATTTCGACGTCTTCGCCTGGACGGCCACGGCCAAAGCCGGCCGGCCCGAGGGCGGCGACTTGCAGGCGGCGCGCGCGCTCTATGCGCTGCTTGCGGCGCGCTACGGCTGAGCGATGGCTGCGCTTCGATCCTCGCGTTACGCCGGCGCGCGCCGATCTCGCGGCCAAGCATCTGCAAGGCAAAGTCACCGCGGCGCGCTTCGTCGAGGGCCGCGTCATGGAAGTGATCGAGCCGCAGGCGCCGCTCCGCCGCGAGCCGCGGCCCGATGCGCCGCTCGACACCGAAGCGCTCAAGGGCGAGCGCGTCACGATCTACGACACCAACGCGGAAGGCTTTTCCTGGGGCCAGCTCGCGGCCGACAATTATGTCGGCTGGCTGCCGTCGAATGCGCTCGCGCCCGCGGGCGCTGCGCCGACGCACAAGGTCGCGGCGCTGCGGACTTTCGCGTTTCCCGGCCCGTCGATCAAACTGCCGCCCATCGAGGCGCTGCCGCTCGGCGCAACGCTTGCTGTCGCGCGCATCGCCGATCGCATGGCGGTGACGGCGAGCGGCGCCTATGTGCCGGCGGCACATCTCACGCCGCTCGGCGATTACGAACGCGATTTCGTCGCGGTCGCCGAGCGCTTTCTCGGCGTGCCCTATCTGTGGGGCGGCAAGACCGCGCTCGGGCTCGACTGTTCGGGTCTCGTGCAAGTTTCGCTCACCGCCTGCGGCATCGCCTGCCCGCGCGACAGCGACATGCAGGAGGCGGCGCTCGGAGCGCCGCATCGCCACGAGCGCGGATGCTGCCGATCTCGAGCGCGGCGATCTCGTGTTCTGGAAAGGCCACGTCGCCATCGTGCGCGACGACGAAGAATCTTCTGCACGCCAATGCGTTTCACATGGCGGTCGCCATCGAGCCGATCGCCGAGGCCGTCGCCCGCATTCGCGCCGCCGGCAGCGAGGTCACCGCTGTGCGGCGCCTCACTGCGGGATCTTGAGGCCGAGTGTCTTCGCGATCGCGGCGAGCTGATTGTTCTGCTCTTTGATATTGGCGGCGAACTCGGCCGGGCGCAGCAGCGTCATGATCTGGCCGGTATCGACCAGCCGCTTGGCGAATGATCGGATCGTTCTCGGCGATATCGCGAAAATCGGCGGCGATGCTTTCGCGCTCGCTGTCCGGCATGTCCTTGGGGCCGTACAGCCCGCCCGCGGTTTCCATGGTCAATTGCGGATAGCCGGCCTCGGCCGCGGTCGGAATATCCGGCGCAGTCTGCGCGCGTTTGCGGCTGGTCACGAGCAACACCTTGATGCGGCCGGTTTGCAGCATCGACTGCACCGCCGCGAGCGACGTCGACAGCACCTGGATGCGGCTCTCGGCGAGATCGTTCGGCGCCTGCATGATGTCGCGATAGGGCACGCGGGTGATCTGCAGGTTCATGTCCTTGATGAAGCCGAAAATCAGAAAATCCGAATTGCCGGTGGCGGCGGCGGCATTGAGCTTGCCCGGCTGCGCCCGCGCCAGCGCCACCAGATCGTCCATCGTGTTGACGTTCATCTCCGTCGGCACCGAGATCGCCAGCACCGTGACATAGACGCCGACGATCGGGGCGATGTCGCTTAGCGCATAGGGCGGCGCATCCTGATCGTAGAGATGAACCAGAAACGCCGCCGCCGGCCCGAAGAACAGCGTGTGGTCGTCGTGGGCGTCGACAAATACTTTGAGCGCGACCAGACCGTCGCCGCCCGGGCGGTTCTCGACTACGACCGGTTTGCCCCAGCGCGCGGTCAGCCGGTCTGCGAACAGGCGTGCCGTGGTGTCGGTCGCGCTGCCGGGACCGAACGGCAGGATCAGCCTCACCGTGTGCGTCGGATAGGTTTGTTGCGCTTGCGCGCGGCCAATGAATGGCAAGCTAATGAATGGCAAGCTAATGGATAGCAATATCGCCGCGGCAAGCGCTGCGACTATTTTCCGCCGGCGCATCGGCTTCCTCCCCGAAGATGCTCTTTTGCCGGCAGATTAGCACGTCGCCATTGGTCTGGGATATGCCGCCGAACGATGGCCGGCACGCATGACCGCGGCTCAACCGTGCCTTAGTGCGGCAGGGTCTGGTAGCCCGCGATCAATAGCTCGACGGCGATCAAGATCACGATGATCATTTCCAGGCGAAACGAGCGCTTGGTGTCGAGAATGTCGCCAAGAACCTCCGCCGATTCGGCGATCACCGAGAGCTTCCGGAACAGCGCGTCGGCGCGTTCCTTCAGTTCATACTCGTCCTCGAGCCGCGCATAGAGCCGTTCCAGATCGGGCCGATCCCACAGCACGTCGGGTTTGTCGGTGACCGCGACGCGGCCGGACACGCGTTGTTGCACGAGGAGCGCGTTGCCGATCTGCCTGAGAATGGTGCGGCGCCCGGCGCTGGCGCGGCCCTTTTCGGCGAGTTGCCGGGCAAACGGCTCCACGAGTTCGAGAACCGCGCTCACTTCGCGTTCGTCGCGCGCCAAGACGACGCTCTTCGACAGCGCATCCGCGATGACGACCAGGCAGTCGGGCGTGATCGACTTCAAGATGATCGGACCGCCGGGCAGAATTTGATCGTCCTTGTCGGGCGTCAGATCGATCGAAACCGTTTCCTCTTCCGCGGGCTGTACCGGGCGGATCAGCCGCGGTTTCAGGGCCCGCAAGACCTCGTCTTCTTCCTCGGGCGTCAGCCCGATCATCACCGCGACGCCGTAGCGGAACAGCGTCACAAAACCGTCTTTGCCGAATTTATAGGTCAGCGGAACGGTCGAGACGACGTGATCATGCTCGAGCTGCGACGTGTCGATACGGTCGCTCAACAGGATCGCGCGCACGCGCTTGCGGCCGGTGGCTGCCGGTTTGGTGAGCTGCTGGGGCGTCGGTCGTCGTAAGCATGGTCGGCCAACTTTCCCCACATAGATAAGGTCTCTATGGCGCGGTTTCGAGCCGTCCGGGATGCTGCCCGGCGCGCTGCGGCAAAGCGATAATGCACACAATTATGAAAGCGCCGATGACAGCCGTGGCGATAGGCCGGCTCAGCGCGAGGCCGCCGTTGCTCACGGGCTTGTCGAGGAAATCGCCGACCGTGGCGCCGAGCGGCCGCGTCAGGATGAAGGCCGCCCAGAATAAAAAGACGCGCGACACGTTCGTCATGAAATAAATGGCAACGAGCACCGCCAGTCCGGCGGCAAATACCAGCGCGCCGCCGTCATAGCCAAGCCCGGTATCGGCGGTCCAATCGCCGAGCGCGGTGCCGAGCGTTTGCGAAATGGTGATGGCGATCCAGTAGAAGGCTTCCACCTTCGGCGTGTTGACGCTCGCGACCGAAATCGAGCCGAGCGACCAATACCAGGCGCCCAGCGTCGCGATCACGCACGCGAACAAAATCAGCGACCCGCCGAGATAGCCGATGCCGAGCGAGCGGTCGGCGAAATCGGCCATGGTGGTGCCGGCGGTCGTCGACGCGATGATGGTCGCCCAATAGAGCAACGGATGAAATTTCTTCGCCGCAATCTGAAGAACGACCAAAGCGACCAGTAGCGAGAGAAACAGCGCGGTGCCGGCGAGATAACCCCAATCGAGCGTCATGGTGACGGTGTCGCCGCCGGTCTCGCCGAGCGTGGTTGCCGCGATCTTGATGATCCAGAAGACCAGCGTGACTTCGGGAACCTTGCTTGCGGTTTGCTCGATCGCATTCGTCATCAAGACCTCCGCCGCTGCTCAAAAAATTGCGCGCAAATGCGTGCGCGCTGTCACTCTTCACGCGAGCTAGGAAATAATCCGTGGCGATGTAAAGGCAGTGGCCGCGCAGATTGGAGCGAATCAAATGAACACGTTGTAACGTGACGGATTATGCCGCGCGTTATCTGGCTGTCTCTGCTATGCGCAGAATGTAGATCAGCACTTCGGCGACGGCGCGGTAGAGCTCGACCGGAATTTCCTGATCAATTTTGAGGCAGGACAGCGCCGCGGCGAGCTCCGGCTTGTGCGTGATCGGCACATCGTTGGATTCGGCAAGCTCGACGATCCGCCGCGCCAGCTCGCCGCGGCCGATCGCGGTGACGCGCGGCGCGCCCGGCTTTTCATATTCGAGCGCGACGGCGAGCGCCGTTTGCCCGTCGCTCATGATGCCTGATCCACGAACATGCCGGGCGCCGCTGGTTGCGGGCGCACCGCGCCCGCGGAATTCGCCGCGGAGCCGCCGGCGCGGCAGCGCAATTCGCCGGGTTCGATCTGCGCGCTGCGCAAGCCGGCATCGAGCAGCGGCAGGCCGGCCGCCAGCAGACTCGGCGCTTTCCGCGCGCTCGGCGTTGAGCGTCACGGTTGCGCGTTCGCCGGTGAGCGCGATGCGGGCATGCACCGGACCGATTTCCGGGAGGTCGATGGAAAATCTTGCACGAGCCAGGACATCAGGCCCTCGGGAGCATCCGCTTTGCCGCCGTCGCGCTCGATGGTCATCGGCGCAACGCCGGTGCCTTGCGTGGTGGCGACCGGAATTTCGAACATCACGCGCGTCGAATTGTCATTGCTGTGCGGCGTGTTGCCGGCCGGATCGCCGGGCAGCGAAACGATGCGCAGCAAGGTCTGCCGCGCAATGGCCGCGTCGGTTTGCGAAAGGAGATGTATGGCTTGCTCGCGCGGCGGATCGGTCGGTGAGAGCGAGGGCGCTGCGGGTGCCTGCGGCACGCTCGGCGAGCCGCGATACGGCGGCATCGGTATGTTGGCCGCAGTGCTGCGCACGGCGACCTGTGGCGGTGCCGCATTCGGCGGCTCCTGCGCCGTCTTCGTGTCCTGATATGCTTGCAACAGGACGCGGGTTGTCTGCTCGCGCGTGGGAGTTGCCGTTGCAAGCAAGGTGAGCGCGGGCGCCTGCGGCACGTTCACCGCGCCGCGATAGGGTTGCATCGGGGTATTGATCCGCGCCGAAGGCTGCGCCGCCGCTGCATCTGGAGATTCCGATACAGTCCTTGCGTCCGTTTGCTGGTCCAGCCAATTCTTCAAGACTTGGCGCAAGGCGATAAGGGCTGTGCCGAGATCGGTGGCTGCGGCGACCGGCGCGGATGCGGCTGCCGCCGGAACAGCGCTCGCGAGGCCCGAGCGCATCAGCGCAGCGCTCACATCGTCGGCGTTGATGCTTTGGCTTGACGTCATATTGAAGCGCATCGCGAGTACAAGCCTGGCAGCATCAAGAATGGGCGCAGGCACCGGCGTTGATGGGGTCGACACGGCGGCTTCGAGGTTGGCATAGAGCGCTGCGAGGCTTCCCTGGGTCGTCGCCGCATCGCGAACGATCGCAGTCGCGGTCGACAAGGCAGCTTGCATCACGGCGGTTTGGGTCAGGGCCGGCGCGGTGACTTGGGTCGAGGACGACGCTGCAGGTGCAGTGGCGGTCGACAGGGTGGCCTGCGCCGCCGCGCCTTGCTGATGGGTGAGCTCGACCACGTCCGCGGCGGATGGACCGGCCGGCGCTGCTACGGCGGTGGAATTTGGTCCCGTGCTGCCGATTTGGCCGGCGCTGCTCTCGTTCGCAGCTTCGGGCTGCTGCGGCACCGGCTGACGTTGTCCGTCGGCGACCGGCGTAACCACGATCCGCGGCTGTTGCGCAGTGCCTTCTACCGTAATCGCTACCGGCGTGCCGGACGGTAGCGGTGTGTCCGCTGCGACGTCAAGGAGGCCCGCTGGCGTTTGCAGGCGCAGCATCGTGTCGTTGAGAAGCGCGATGACCGTTCCGCTCAGGATTTGGCCAAGCTGAAGCTGCACCGGCGCAGCCGGGGCGCTCGATGCCAAGGGTTCAAGGGGTGCAAGTTGCGGCGCGGCAATCGACGTCATCGCGAGCGATCATAGCGCCCGCGCGTAAAGGAGCTGTTAACCAAAGGCGGCCGCTGTGGCAGGCCGCATCGTCGCCTCCATCACAGGCCGCCCGACATCAGCTTGGCGTTTTCCCGATCGAGCCTTTTCAAGTCGCTCGACGTGATTTTGAACCGTTCTTTGGCCGCGTTCCAGCGATAGATCGCACGATAGGTTCTATGGAACGGCCGCGGCATTTTCTCGCCACTGCAGCCAGCTCTGTCGCGCTCCAATGTCACGCTCTCGTTCACGGCGACATAAATCTCACGATAGTGATTGCCGGCATCGGCTTGCGTCGTGATCGCCGGTTCTTGGATGCGACGCGACGTGCACAGTTTCGCGTCAAACGTGAAAAGCGAGCCGGCCAGCCGGAAACGGTCGTTACGCACGAACAAAAATTCGGTGCCGACGAAATCCTCATTCGAATTGAAGTGATCGCTGTCGATGACGATCAAGTCCGATCCGCGCCCAAGCGGCAAAAGCGGCTTGTCGGTAAATCCGGTCAAGCGGTCGCCGCCGACCTCGACGACGTCGAGAAGCTTCGGCTGATCCGTCATGTCGAACAGCGCAAGCAAGGTGAACTCCGTCACGTCGCCGTCGGACGGGCCGAGATCGGCCATCAGCGCCAGCCGCGATTTCCCCTGGCTCCGGATTGTGTGCCCCGTCAGCAATTGGATTGCGACCGGACCGGCGGGAACGGTCTTGGCCTTCTCGCCTTCGATGTGCCGATAGGGAACGATTGTATGCGCTGTCGGCTCACCATGCGCGGGCAGGCTGTCGAGATCGGTGACGACCTGTTTCACCAGATCGAAATATGTGACAGTCGGGTGGCCCGCAACGCGATCGGTGGGGTCTATGGCGCCGGCCCAGCTCGACCCGGCCATGTACCAAAGTCCCGTGACGGCTCCCATGACGGCTCCCAGAACTGCTCGCGCCGGTCGTTTCATCTAGCCGAAGCCGTCGCCTTCACGCCAAGGAGCTCCATCATCGGCGCGCCCTTTGCCTACATGGGGTGCGTATCTGCGTTAGTCCCCCATAGGAGTTCGAAGGTTCAAGCCATAGATTGGCCCTGCTGGCGCAGCCGCCAGCGCTCCACTAACATTCTGCCAAATCAATGAGGGGTGGGAACGCCGTATGCCGGGACGGGTCGAGGGTAAAGTCGCGCTGATCGTCGGGGCGGGCTGCGTCGGGCCGGGCTGGGGCAACGGCCGCGCCGCCGCGGTGCTGTTCGCGCGCGAGGGCGCCAAGGTCTTTGCCGTCGACAAGGATGCCGACGCGATGACGGAGACGGTCGCGCGCGTCGGCAATGACGGCGAGATCGCAACCCATGTCTGCGACGTGCTCGACGACGCGCAGGTCGCGCGCCATGACGGAGGCCTGCCGCAAGAAATTCGGCCGCATCGACATCCTCGTCAACAATGTCGGCGGCTCGGCCGCGGGCGGCGCCGCCGAAATGTCGGAAGAGATTTTCGACAAGCAGATCGACTACAATCTCAAGAGCGTGTTCCTGTCCTGCCGCCACGTCATTCCGGTCATGATCGAGCAGGGCGGCGGCGCCATCGTCAACACGTCGTCGAGCTCCGGCATCCGCTTTACCGGCTCGCCGCAGATCGGCTATGCCTCGTCCAAGGCCGCGGTGATCCAGTTTTCGCGCGTCACCGCCGTGCAATATGCCAGCAAGGGCATCCGCGTGAACACGGTGGTGCCGGGCCAGATGCACACGCCGATGGTCGAGGCGCGGCTCGCCAAGCAGCGCACCGGCGGCGACATCGAGGCCTTGCTCAAATCGCGCGTCGCGCGCATTCCGCTCGGCTTCATGGGCGACGGCCGCGACACCGCCAATGCCGTGCTGTTTCTCGCCTCCGACGAAGCGCGCTTCATCACCGGCACCGAAATCGTGGTCGACGGCGGCATGACCGTGCGCTGCGATTGATCATTGCAAGGATAGCGTGCCGCTATGACCATTCGCGCCGACGATCTCACGCCGACCATCGCGCCTCCGGATCCGAATCCGAAGAAGCCGCGCATCACGCTGCCGCCGCTCGCCTGCGATTCGCATTTCCATGTGTTCGGGCCGCACAGCAAATTTCCCTATGCGCCGAACCGGCCGTTCACGCCGACCGACGCGCCCAAGGAAGATCTGTTCCGCCTGCACGATTTCCTCGGCTTCCAGCGCGGCGTGTTCGTGCAATCGACCTGCCACGGCAGCGATCATGCGGCGCTGGTCGATCTGCTCGCGGCCGGCGAGGGCCGCTATCGCGGCGTCGCGCTGCTCGATCCGACGATGCGCGCAGGACGAGGTCGATCGCCTCGACGACGCCGGCGTGCGCGGCGTGCGGCTGCATTTCTATTTTCCGCATCTCGGCGCAGCCGATGCCGCGCGAGGACATGCTCAGGATCATCGAACTGGCCGAGCCGTACGGCTGGCATATCGCCATGCACTGTCGGCGGCAACGGCGTTGTCGAGCATTACGAGTTCATCACGCTCGATCGATGCGCCGGTGGTGATCGACCATATCGGCCGCATCGATATCGGCGAGGGACTTAACGGCAAGGCATTTTCGGTGCTGCGCCGTCTGCTCGACACGCGGCAATGTCTGGGTCAAGCTGTCCGGCACCGACCGCATCACCAAGCAGCCTTATCCTTATGCCGACGCCGTGCCGTTCGCGCGCGATCTTGCCGCGCATGCGCCGGAGCGCGTGGTCTGGGGCACCGACTGGCCGCATCCGAACCACAACGCCGTGCCCAATGACGGCGAACTGGTCGATCTCATCGCCGAGATCGCGCCCGACGAGAAAACGCGCCGCCTCATGCTGGTCGACAATCCGGCGAAGCTGTTCGGGTTCTGAGCTTCCTGCCGGGGTGATAGCGATGACCAAGCAAACGCCTCGGCAAGCTTCCCGGCGACGCCTTCGGCATGCTGGACCTGCCGGTGCTGCCGCCGGACGTGCTCGACGGCTATCGCGCGCTTGCCCGATCTCACCGGCATCGCCTCGGATGCGATGGATGAGCTCGGCATTGTCGGCGCCGTGCCGGCCGCCGTGCTGCGCCCGCGCGATCCGACGGCGCGCCTCGTCGGCCGGGCGCTGACGGTGCGCAACGTCGCCGCGACCGCGCCGGTGCCGGACAAGGTCAAAGCCGGCGTCTCGGGGCTCGGCGAGATCGAAGCGCATAATCTCGCCGAGCCGGGCGACGTCCTCGTGCTGCAAGGCGTCGATCTGTGTTCCAATCTCGGCGGCATATCGGCGACGATCGGCCATCGGCAGGGCGAGATCGGCGCCATCGTCGATGGCGGCGTGCGCGACGTCGATCATTCGCGCGCCATCGGCTTCCGATCTGGTCGAAGAGCGTCAGCCCGATCACCGGCAAATGGCGCGTCGAGACCGTCGCCGTCAATCAGCCGGTGACGATCTGCGGCGTGACGGTCAATCCCGGCGACCTCGTGCTCGCCGACGAGACCGGCGTCTGCTTCATTCCGCGCGAGCGCGCGGCCGAGGTGCTGCAACGCGCGCAACGCAATGCCGCCGCCGAAAAGCTGCGCGAGGAGAAGATCGCCTCCGGCGTGCCGGTGCCGGACTTATTCGGCAAGGCGCGATAGCGCGATCCGAGCGTCATTCCCCGGTAATGCCGAGCTTCTTGATCGTCTCCGGCCAGGCGGCGAATTCCTTCGCAAGCCGCGCCGCGAACGCCTCATGGCCGAGCGTGCCGTGCATGCCGAGTTCGGCGAAGCGCTGCTTGACCGTCGGCATCGCGATGACGGCGAACAGCGCCTGTTCGAGCTTGTCGCGCACCGCCGGCGGCGTGCCGG
Organism: uncultured Alphaproteobacteria bacterium; assembly: GCA_963695615.1. Taxonomy (GTDB): domain Bacteria; phylum Pseudomonadota; class Alphaproteobacteria; order Rhizobiales; family Xanthobacteraceae; genus BOG-931. Next base: position 148,619 of record CAVOHH010000009.1, read on the forward strand.
CGGGCAGGAAGACGCCGTACCAGTTTTCCATCACCACGCTCGGCAGGCCGAGCTCCTTGGTCGTCGGCAGATCGGGCAGCAGCGGCGAACGTTCGGACGCGAACAGCGCGATCGCCTTCACCGTGCCGGCCTTCACCAGCGGCAGCAGGACCGGCAGATCGGCATTGAGCATGTCGACATGGCCGCCAAGCAGATCGTTGATCGCCGGCGCCGCGCCGCGATAGGGCACGTGGGTGATTTTCACGTTCGCCGCGGCATGTTGAGCATTTCGACGGCGATGTTCATGGTCGTGCCCGGTCCCGGCCGAGCCGTAGGTGAGCTTTTGCGCCTTCGCCTTGGCGATGAGGTCTTTCATCGTGTCGACGCCGAGCTGGTGGTTCACCACCAGCAAGCGACGGCATCGTGGCGACCATCATCACCGGCTCGAAGGATTTCACCGGATCGTAGGTCGTCGGCGGCTTGAGGATCGGGCCCAGCACGTGCGAGCCCATGCTGGCGAGCAGGATGGTGTCGCCGTCGGGCGTCGCGTGCGCGACCAATTCCGAGCCGATGGCGCCGCCGGCGCCGCCGCGATCGTCGACGATCACGTCGGCCTTAAGCTTCGCCGCGAGCTCGGGCGTGAGAATGCGCGCCAATTGATCGACCGGACCGCCGGCGGCGAACGGCACGACGATTTTGACGGTTTCGGCGAAGGCCGGCGCCGCGAGCGACATCGCCAGCAGCAGCGACGCAAAGCCGCACAAGCTCGCAAGCGAGCAGCGAAAGCGTTCCATCCCTAGTGCCCCTTCGGCGGCGCTTGGCGCCGCTTCTTATTGCGCCGATTGCTATTGCGCGACGATGCCTTCGGGCGCGGTTTCGAGCTTGAACGCCGCGGCGAACAGCGCGCGCGTGTAATCGGTCTTGGGATTGCGGAACAGTTCGGCGGCGTCGCCGCTCTCGACGACCAGGCCGTGCCGCATGACCAGCAGCCGGCTCGCCAGCGCCGCGACCACGCGCAGATCGTGCGAGATGAACAGATAAGTGAGATTGTGCCGCTTCTGCAGGTCGCGCAGCAGATCGACCATCTGCGCCTGGATCATCATGTCGAGCGCGCTGGTCGGCTCGTCGAGCACGATGAAGCTCGGCTCCAGGACGACTGCGCGCGCCACCGCGATGCGCTGGCGCTGGCCGCCGGAAAATTCGTGCGGAAAGCGGAAGCGCATCTCGGGATCGAGCCCGACGTCGTCGAGCGCCTTGATGACGCGCTCGTCGCGCTGGCGTTCCGTCATGTGCGGGTGATGGACCTTCAGTCCTTCCTTGATGATGTCGGCGACCGACATGCGCGGCGACAGCGAGCCGTAGGGATCCTGAAACACGATCTGCATGTCGCGGCGGTACGGCCGCATTTCCTTGAACGTCAGGCCCTGCAGATTGTTGCCCATGAAGGCGATGGTGCCCGTCGGAGGAGATCAGCCGCAGGATGGCGCGCCCGAGCGTCGACTTGCCGGAGCCGGATTCGCCGACGACGCCGAGCGTCTCGCCTTGGCGCAACGAGATGGTCAGGCCGTCGCAGGCTTTGACGTGGCCGACGGTCTTGCGCATCAGGCCGCGCAGGATCGGAAACCAGACTTTGAGGTGCTCGGTCTCGAGAACCACCGGCGCGTTGGGCTGCGGCGGCGCCGGATCGGGCTTCGGCTCGGCGGCGAGCAGCGCCTGCGTATAGGGATGCTGCGGCGCGGTGAAAACCTGCTCGACGGGGCCGTGCTCGACGATCTTGCCGTCCTTCATCACGCAGACGCGCTGCGCGATCTTGCGCACGATGCCGAGATCGTGGGTGATGAACAGAAGCGACATGTTCAGCCGCGTCTGGATGTCCTTCAGGAGCGCGATGATCTGCGCCTGCACGGTGACGTCGAGCGCGGTGGTCGGCTCGTCGGCGATCAGCAGATCGGGCTCGTTGGCGAGCGCCATGGCGATCATCACGCGCTGGCGCTGGCCGCCGGAGAGCTGATGCGGATAGCTCTTGAGCCGGGTTTCCGGATCGGGAATGCCGACCTGGGTGAGCACTTCGAGCGTGCGCGCGCGCGCCGCGGCGCCGGTCAGGCCGCGATGCAGCAGCAGGATTTCGCCGATCTGCTTTTCGATCGTGTGCAGCGGATTGAGCGAGGTCATCGGCTCCTGGAAGACGATGGTGATGTCGTCGCCGCGCACCTGGCGGATCTGCTTTTCGGAATAGCTGCAGGATGTCGTTGCCGTGAAACTCGATGCTGCCGGACGGATGATACGCCGCCGGATAGGGCAGGAGCTTCAGGATCGAGAGCGCCGTCACCGATTTGCCGGAGCCGGATTCGCCGACCAGCGCCATGCACTCGCCCTTGACGATGTCGAACGAGACGCGGTCGACCGCGAGCGTCTCGCGCCCGCCGGAGCGGAATGCGATCGAGAGATCGTTGACCGAGAGGCAGAGATCTTCGCTCATGTAAACGTCTTCCGCGGATCGAAGGCGTCGCGCACCGCTTCGCCGATGAAGATCAACAGCGACAGCATCAGCGCGACGGTGAAGAAGCCGGTGAGGCCGAGCCACGGCGCCTGCACATTGGCCTTGGCCTGCGACAGCAGTTCGCCGAGCGACGGCGAGCCCGGCGGCAGGCCGAAGCCGAGGAAGTCGAGCGCGGTCAGCGTCATCACCGACGACGACATGATGAAGGGCAGAAACGTCATCGTCGCCACCATGGCGTTCGGCAGCAGGTGGCGGAACATGATGACTTTGTTGGAAACGCCGAGCGCGCGCGCCGCCTGGATATATTCGAAATTGCGGCCGCGCAGGAATTCGGCGCGCACCAGGCTCGACCAGCCGCACCCAGGAAAACAACAGCAGGATGCCGAGCAGCACGAAGAAGCCGGGCACCAGCACCGACGAGATGATGAGGAGCAGATAAAGCTCCGGCACCGAGGTCCAGATTTCGATGAAGCGCTGGAACAGCAGATCGGTCCAGCCGCCGAAATAGCCCTGCACGGCGCCGGCCGCGATGCCGATGATCGACGATACGATGGTCAGCACCAGGCCGAACAGAACCGAGATGCGGAAGCCGTAGATCAGGCGCGCCAGCACGTCGCGGCCCTGGTCGTCGGTGCCGAGCCAGTTCATTTCCAGTGTGCCGCACTGGGCGTAGCCGTTCTTGGCGGCGAAATCGCAATCGGATCTTGTTCAACAGCCAGGTCGGCTTCGAGGGAAATGCCGACGGCGGCCGGTCATTGATGGTCTTGTAGGAAAAATGGATCGGCGGCCAGATCTCGATGGCGTTGTGTTCGGCGAGGAATTTTTGCGTGTAGGGATCGCGATAATCGGCGGCGGTGCCGAGATCGTCGCCGAATTCGGTGTCCGGATAGGTGAAGAAGATCGGGAAATAGTTCTTGCCGTCGTAGTGAATGAAGAGCGGCTTGTCGTTGGCGATGAATTCGGCGAACAGGGTGACGACGAACAGGACGAGAAAAATCCACAGCGACCAGTAGCCGCGCTGGTTCGCCTTGAAATTTCCCCAGCGCCGGGCGTTGAGCGGCGAAAGCTCGAAGCGCGGCAGCCCGGCGAGGCCGAGCGGACCGGCCGGCTCGAGATCCGGCGCGAACGCGGCGCCAGCCGTATCGTTGATGCCGTCGGGCGGCTTATTTGGCAGCGTTTTGGCGTCCACCTCACACCTCCCGCGTCTCGAAATCGATGCGGGGATCGATCCAGGTATAGGTGAGGTCGGAAATCAGATTCACGACCAGCCCGACCAGCGCGAAAATGTAGAGATTGGCGAACACGACCGGATAGTCGCGGTTGAGCACGCTCTCGAAGCTCAGCAGGCCAAGCCCGTCGAGCGAGAAGATCGTCTCGATCAAAAGCGAGCCGGCAAAGAAGGCGGACACGAACGCGGCCGGAAAGCCGGCAATGACGATCAGCATGGCGTTGCGGAAGATATGGCCGTAGAGCACCTGCCGCTCGGAGCAGCCCTTGGCGCGCGCGGTCAGCACATATTGCTTGCGCAGCTCCTCCAGGAACGAGTTCTTGGTGAGCAGCGTCATGGTGGCGAATGCGGCAAGCCCCATCGAGATGATCGGCAGCGTCAGGTGCCAGAAATAATCGAGGATCTTGTGCCACCAGGCGAATTGCGACCAGTCGTCGGAAACCAGCCCGCGCAACGGAAAGATCTGAAAGAACGAGCCGCCGGCGAACAGGATGATGAGCAGGATCGCGAACAGGAATCCGGGAATGGCGTAGCCGATGATGATGACGCCGGAGGTCCAGACGTCGAACGGCGAGCCGTCGCGCACCGCCTTGCGGATGCCGAGCGGGATCGAGATCAGATAGCTCAGAAGCGTCATCCAGATGCCGAGCGAGATCGAGACCGGCAGCTTCTCCTTGATGAGCTGAAGGACGCTGACGTCGCGGAAATAGCTCTTGCCGAAATCGAAGCGCGAATAGTTCCACAGCATCAGGAAGAAGCGCTCATAGGCCGGCTTGTCGAAGCCGAACTGCTTTTCCAGGCTTTTGATGAATTCGGGATCGAGCCCCTGCGCGCCGCGATATTTGGAGTTCATGTCGATCTGCGCGCCGCTGCCGATCCCCTGCGCGCCGAAATCGCCGCGAGGAACCGGAAATGCGCGACGTCGCGCCGGTATCGGGGCCGGAGAGCTGGGCGATGACGCGCTCCACCGGGCCGCCCGGCGCGAACTGAATGACGGTGAACGAAACCAGCATGATCCCGAAGATCGTCGGGATCATGAAAAGCAGGCGGCGGAGGATGTAGGCGGTCATTCTGGATAGGGCCCGTTGTTCTCAGCTCTTGTCGGGTCGGGCGGCAGCGATGGCGCCGGCCCAGTTTAGCAGTCTTGGTGACGCTTTTGCGTCGTTCGTTCGGCGCCCCACAAAAGCCCTTGCCCAGAACCCTGCCACAGGTCAATGGCGCGGGCCAATGGCGGCAAGGCGCAAGGTCCATGCTCCGCTTTTTGCCGGCAAAGTCTTAGCCCGCTCTGCCGATTTTCGCGGCCTTTTGCGGGTCATACCACCAAGTGTCGGGAATGCCGCGAAAATAGCGCGGTTGCGCCGGCGGCCGGCCGAACACGTCCCAATAGGCGATCCAGTGCGACGCCTTGTACCAGTGCGGAATCCAGTAGCGGCCGGCGCGGATCACCCGGTCGAGCGCGCGGCAGGCGGTCACCAGAGCCGGCCGCGAATTGGCGCCGACGATGGCGTCGATCAGCGCATCGACCGCCGGGTCGGCGATGCCGGCGAGATTGTTCGAGCCTTTCAGCGCCGCCGCCTGCGAGGAGAAATAGGAGCGCAGCGAATCGCCCGGCGTCGAGGAAAAACTGAACCGGTCGATGGTGATGTCGAAATCGAAGTCGTCGCGGCGCGCCTGGTATTGCACCGGATCGACGATGCGCAGCGTGGCGTCGATGCCGAGCGCGCCGAGATTCCTGATGAACGGCATGTGGTGCGGCTCGAACGACGGCTCGTCGATCAGGAACTCGATGGTGATCGGCTGCGCCGTTCGGCAGCACGCGCTTGCCGTTCTGCGAGCGCGCAGCCGGCGTCGCGCAAGAAGCTGCGCCGCCTTGCGCAGCAGCGTGCGATCCTGTCCGGAGCCGTCCGAGACCGGCGGCAGTATAGGGCTCGCCGAACACCTCGTCGGGCAGGCGGGCGCGGAACGGCTCGAGCAGCGCGATTTCATCGGCGCTCGGCTTGCCTTGCGCCATCATCTCGGAGTTCTGAAACACCGAGACGGTGCGCTCGATAGGCGCCGTACATGATCGTCTTGTTGGTCCATTCGAAGTCGAAGGCGTCGTTGAGCGCCTCGCGCAGCCGCGGATCGGCAAATTGCGGCCGCCGCGTATTGATGAACCAGCCTTGCGCGCCCGACGGCGTATCGTCGGGTAGCTCGTCGCGCTTGACGCGGCCGTCCTTCAGCGCCGGAAAATCGTAGCGCGTCGCCCAGATGCGCGAGGTGAACTCCTCGCGGAACAGATAATTCCCGGCCGAAAAGCCTTCGAAGCCGACATCGCGGTCGCGATAATATTCAAAGCGCACCACGTCGAAATTGTTCTGGCCGCGCGCGACCGGCAGATCGGCGCCCCACCAATCCTTGACGCGCTCGTATTCGATGTAGCGGCCCGGCTCGAAGCGGCCGACCTTGTAGGCGCCCGAGCCGAGCGGGATGTCGAGGCGTGGATTCGTCGAACGGCTTCGTCGCGTAATAGGCGCGCGAGAAGATCGGCAGGCCGGCGACGAACAGCGGCACGTCGCGCGCGCGTTTCGGCGCAAACGTCACGGTGACGCTCTCGTCGTCGTCGGCCTTGGCGCCGATGAAATCGCGCAGCGACTGGCTGATGATCGGATGGCCTTTTTCCTTGAGGATGTTGAGCGAGAAGGCGACGTCCTGCGCGGTGAGCGGCGAGCCGTCGTGGAATTTCGCCTCCGGCCGGATGAAGAACTGATAGGTGAGGCCGTCGGCCGAGCGGCGCACCTTTTGCGCCGCAAGCCCATACATGGCGTCCGGCTCGTCGCCGGAGCGCACCATCAGCGTCGCGAAGGTCAGCTCCATGCCCTGCGCCGCGTCGCCCTTGAGGATGAAGGTGTTGAGCGAGTTGAAGGTGAGGAAATTCTGGTTGTAGGCGCGGTCCGGACCGATCTGCGAAAACTTGCCGCCCTTCGGCGCGTTCGGATCGACATAGCGGAAATGCGGGAAGTCGGCCGGATAGGCGAGATCGCCGAACGCCGACAGGCCGTGCGATTCGATCAGATCGTCGGCGCGCGGCCGAACGCAAGGTCGGGCGCAAAGCGCGGAAGCCGCGACGCCGGCGCTCAATTTAAGCACGCGCCGGCGCGAAATCTTGGGTGTCCGCATCATCCTCAAATCCGAAGGGCGGAATGCCATGGCTTGAGGCTCGGCTTCCCGCCAATCCTATTCAAGGGCGCTAGCCCGTCTTTGCGGCTTTTTCGGCGTCCCACCACCACACGGTCGGAAATGCCGCCCGGCCGTATTTCGGCATCGGATCGGGATGGCCGAAACGGTCCCAGCGCGCGGTGCGCGACCTTGCCGTAGGTCCATTGCGGCACGACGTAGAAGTTCCACAACAGGATGCGGTCGAGCGCCTGGCGGCGGCTTCGAGATCGGCGCGGTTCTTGGCGAAGATCACCTGGTCGATCATGGCGTCGACCGCCGGATTTTTGATGCCGACCAGATTCTCGGAGCCGGGCTGATCGGCCGCCTGCGAGCCCCAAAAGCCGCGCTGCTCGTTGCCGGGCGACAGCGATTCCGCCCAGCCAGCAGGTGATGATGTCGAAGTCCCAGCTGCGCAGCCGGTTCTCGAATTGCGCCTCGTCGACGGTGCGCACCGTGACGCGTCATGCCGAGGCGGTCGAGCGAGGGCTTGTAGAACAGGAAGACGCGCTCGAAGCTCGGATCTTCGGCGAGGAATTCGACGCTGTAATGGCTCGCCGGTCTTGGCGTTGACCATTTGCTGGTCGCGTATCTCGTAGCCCGCCGCTTGAACAGCCGCATCGCTTCGCGCAGATTGTTGCGCACCGCCTCGGGCGTGCCGTTGACCGGATTGGTGTAGGGCTTCTTGAACAGTTCCGGCGGGACCTTGTCGCGCACGGTTTCCAGAAGCTCGAGCTCGCGTCCGGTCGGCAGGCCGGTGGCGGCAAGCTCGGTGCCTTCGAAATAGCTGGCGATGCGTTTGTACTGCCGAAGAAAATCTGCTTGTTCATTTCCTCGAAATCGAACGCGTAATTGAAGGCGAGCCGCACCCGCGGATCCTGGAATTTCTCGCGGCGGATGTTGAAGGCGAAGGCCTGCATGATGCCGATGTTGCGGATCGGAAATCTCCTCGAGCAACACGCGCTTGTCGCCGACCGCCGGGAAGTCGTAGGCCGTGGCCCAGTTCTTGGCGCTGTTCTCGGTGCGCCAATCGACCGTATCGGCCTTGAAGGCTTCGAGCGCGACGGTCGATGTCGCGGAAATATTCGTAGTGCAGCTCGTCGAAATTATTGATGCCGACATTGACGTTGAGGTCTTTGCCCCAATAGTCCTTCACGCGCTCGTAGACGATGTTGCGCGCCGGGGTGAAATCCTTGATGCGATAGGGGCCGCTGCCGAGCGGCGGCTCGAGCGTGGTCGCGCCGATGTCGCGCTGCTTGCCGTCCTTGTCGGTGCCTTGCCACCAGGCCTTCGGCAGCACGGTGAGCTGGCCGATGATCTGCGGCAGTTCGCGATTGCCCGGCGCGTCGAAGGTGAAGGTCACTTCGCGATCGCCGGTCTTCTCGACCTTGGTGACGTGGCGGTAATAGGCGATCTTGCTCGGACTGTTTTTCTTGAACGCCTCGAAGGAGAAAATCACGTCGTCCGGCGTGACCGGCGTGCCGTCGTGCCATTTGGCTTCCGGCCGCAGCCGATAGGTCACCGAGGAGAAGTCGGCGGGAAAGCTCACCGCTTCGGCGAGAAGACCATATTCGCTCGAGACTTCGTCGAGCGAGCGGACGGCGAGCGTCTCGTAGATCAGATCGATGCCGGCGGCGAGCGAGCCTTTGACGTCGGCGATCACCGGATTGAAGTTGTCGAAGGTGCCGAGCGCGATCTGCCGCACCGTGCCGCCCTTCGGCGCCTTGGCGTTGACGTAGTCGAATTGCTTGAAGCCGGCCGGATATTTCAGGTCGCCGAATAGCGACGTGCCGTGCCGCCAGACTTTGTCTTGGCCGGGGCGGGGGCAGGCGCTTGCGCCAGCGCCGGACTGATCCAGGCGGGCAAGGGAAGCCCGCGCGCGGCGAGCGCGAGCAGTGCGGATTTCAGTAGGGATCGGCGATCCACCTGGGCCCTCCAATGAGTTTCTTGGATGAACGGATAATGCGCGAAGGCAGAATAATGACGGTTATTGAGCGGCAGATGACGTCATTATCCGCATTTTGCGATTATCGCGCCAGCGTGCCGGTGTGCGGCGCAACGAAACGGGTTCCGGCGCAACCGGCCGGGGAAACCTTCGGCGATTGCTCCCCGGGATGCGGAGCTTACTTCGCCGGCGCGGCGGAGCCCTGGTCCTTCGGCAGCGGCACCGGATTGGCGGACAGCGTGTCGAGATAGGCGATCACGTCGGCGCGCTGTTTCTCGTTCGATAGGCCGGCGAAGGTCATCGCCGTGCCCGGAACGTCGGCGCTCGGCTTGGTCAGCCACTTGTTGAGCTCATCGAACGTCCAGGTGCCGCCCTTTGCCTTCAGCGGCGCCGAGTAGTTGAAGCCGCGACGGACGCGACCTGGCGTCCGACGACGCCGTAAAGATCGGGACCGATCTTGGCGCCGGCGCCTTCCTGGAAGTTGTGGCAGGCCTGGCATTGCTTGGCGACCTTGGCGCCGCGCTCGGCCGAAGCGGTGGCCAACAGCGTCTCGATCGGCGCTTCCGCCGGCGCCGCCGGCGCGCCGCCCTGCGGCGCTTCTGCCTTCACGGCGATGACATAACCGGGCTTGGCCGGCGGTCTCCGGCGTCGAAGATCGCGCCGGACGCGATATGCATGGCGACGAGGACCAGGCAGGTGCCCAGCAGGGCGCCGAGAATCTTGTTGATTTCGAACGAATTCATCGCTGAATGGCTCCGCAGCGGAAGGCAGGCGGGCGCACAATTAGCCGGTTTGCCGCGGTTCTTGCAACCCGTATAAGCACGTTTCGGTGCGGTGGACGCGATGGCTGACGTTCTTATTCTCATTCCCGCCCGCATGGCCGCGACCAGGCTGCCGGGCAAGCCGCTCGCCGATATCGCCGGAGAGCCGATGATCGTGCATGTTCTGCGCCGCGCGCAGGAGGCCGGCTCGGCCCGGTGGTCGTGGCCACCGACTCGGCGGAGATCGCCGCCGTTGTGGATAAAGCCGGCGGCCGCGCGGTGATGACGCGCGCCGATCATGCTTCCGGCTCCGACCGCATTTTCGAGGCGCTCGGCAAGGCCGATCCGGACGGCCGCGCCAAATTCATCGTCAATCTGCAGGGCGACCTGCCGACGCTCGACCCGACAGCGATCGCGGCGGCGCTGCGGCCGCTTGCCGATGACGCCGTCGATATCGCGACACTGGCCGCCGAGATCAAAGTGGCCGAGGAGCGCACCAATCCCAATGTCGTCAAGGTGGTGGGCACGCCGGTTGGCGGCGGATCCCAGGCGCGGCTGCGCGCGCTCTATTTCACCCGCGCCACCGCGCCCGCGGGCGAGGGGCCGCTCTATCATCACATCGGGCTTTACGCCTATCGCCGCGCGGCGCTCGAGCGCTTCGTCGACGCTGCCGCCGTCGCCGCTCGAGCGCCGCGAGAAGCTCGAACAGTTGCGCGCGCTCGAGGCCGGCATGCGCATCGACGTCGCGATCGTCGACGCCGTGCCGCTCGGCGTCGATACGCCGGAGGATTTGGGAAAGCGCGTGAATATTGGCCCGCGATGTGTCACGTGAAGCACCGTCGCGTGAAACAATGTCCGGTAACCAACCGGCGGGCAAAGTACTGACGGGCGGCCGAAATTTGGCATAGAGTGACCAAGCGAAAGAAGATGAGCAAACGCAAGAAGATCGCATTTCAGGGCGAGCCGGGGGCGAATTCGCACATCGCCTGCAAGCAGGCCTATCCGAACTACGAGCCGCTGCCGTGCCCGACCTTCGAGGACGCCTTCGCCGCGGTCCGCACCGGACGCGCGGCGCTCGCCATGATCCCGATCGACAATTCGGTGGCCGGCCGGGTCGCCGATATCCATCATCTGATGCCGGCGTCGAAGCTGCACATCGTCGGCGAATGGTTCCTGCCGGTGCAGCATCAGCTCATGGCGCCGAAAAAGGCGACGCTGAAAACGATCAAGACGGTCGAGAGCCACGTCCATGCGCTCGGGCAATGCCGCAACATCATCCGCGCGCTGCACCTCAAGGCCGTGGTCTCCGCCGACACCGCGGGCGCGGCGCGCGAGGTCGCGGAGGCCGGCGACGTCACGCGCGCGGCGCTGGCGACCAAGCTCGCGGCGAAGATCTACGGGCTTCGCATCCTGAAAAAGGACGTCGCCGACGCCAAGCACAACACGACGCGCTTTGTCGTTCTGGCGCGCGAGCCGAAATGGGCGAGCCGCAAGGAAAAGCAGGTCATGACGACTTTCGTGTTTCAGGTGCGCAACATTCCGGCCGCGCTCTACAAGGCGCTCGGCGGCTTCGCCACCAACGGCGTCAACATGACCAAGCTCGAAAGCTACATGGTCGACGGCAGCTTCACCGCGACGCAGTTTTACGCCGATGTCGAGGGCCATCCGAAGCACCGCGCGCTCGAACTCGCGCTCGAGGAGCTGGAATTTGTCTCGCAGCCGAAGACGTTGCGAATCCTCGGTGTTTATCCGGCGCACCGGTCCCGGGAAAAGTTCGTGAGTCAATAAGGAATACAGCGATGGCCAACGAGGAAGCAGCAAAGGTCCGGCGGACGCTGCAATTGCGCTTCACGCTGCCGAGCGCGGATTCAGGCCAGCTCGCCGCCATGATCAAGGCGGCGGCGCCGTTCTATCAGATGTTCGGCAAGGCCGAGGTCCGTCTCCTGCAGAACGTCGACGATCCGGCGAAATTCGTCCAGATCATCGATTACGATGCGCACGAGGATTGGGAGCTGAACCGCCAGCGCATCGCCAGCGATCCGCGGATGCAGGTCTATCTGCAGACCTGGCGCACGATGTTTCCGGGCGTGCTCGAGATCGACGTGTTTCAGGAAGTGTGAGGACGGCGGACGGACAACGGACGACAGATGACGGATGATTTCTCAAGCTCTATCCGTCTCTGTCTCATCGCCGCCGCCCCTACCGACGCGCTGCGCGCGTCACCTCCCCCGTTTTCACGGGGGAGGATAAGGGCTAGATCGTCTGATTATACTCGCCGACTTCCTTGTGCGTGCGCAGCACGGCGTCGACCGCTTTGAACATGTCGCGCATGCGCGCTTCCGAGACCGGGCTTTCGACGACGACGACGAGCTCCGGCTTGTTGGATGAGGCGCGCACCAGGCCCCAGGTGCCGTCCTCGACCGTCACGCGCACGCCGTTGACGGTGACGAGATCGCGGATCGGCTGGCCGGCGACCTTGCCGCCCTTTTTCTGCTCGCCCTCGAAATGCTTCACCACCGCGTCGACCACGCCGTATTTCTCTTCGTCGGCGCAATGCGGCGACATGGTCGGCGACGACCAGGTCTTCGGCAGCGCGTTCTTCAGGTCCGCCATGCTCTGTCCCGGATTGCGGTCGAGCATGTCGCAGACCGCGAAGGCGAAGATCAGGCCGTCGTCATAGCCGCGGCCGAACGGCTTGTTGAAGAAGAAGTGGCCGGATTTCTCGAAGCCGGCGATGGCGCCGATCTCGTTGACCCGGCGCTTCATGTAGGAATGCCCGGTCTTCCAGTAATCGGTCTTGGCGCCGTTCTTGATCAGCACCGGATCGGTCATGAACAGGCCGGTCGATTTCACGTCGGCGACGAACAGCGCGTTCTTGTGCTTGCGACGAAATATCGCGCGCCAGCATGACGCCGACCTTGTCGGCGAAGATTTCGTCGCCGGTATTGTCGACCACGCCGCAGCGGTCGCCGTCGCCGTCGAAGCCCAGGCCGACATCGGCCTTGTTCGCCAGCACCGCGTCGCGCATGGCGTGCAGCATCTTCATGTCTTCGGTATTCGGATTGTAGTTCGGGAAGGTGTGGTCGAGCTCGCAATCGAGCGGCACCACCTCGCAGCCGATCTTTTCCAGCACTTGCGGCGCGAAGGCGCCGGCGGTGCCGTTGCCGCAGGCGCACACGACTTTGAGATGCCGCTTGAGCTTCGGCCGATTGGTGAGATCGGCGATATAGCGCGCCGGAAAATTCTCGACGAATTCGTAGGCGCCGCCGGCCGGCTGCTTGAATTGCCGCCGAGCACGATGTCCTTGAGCCGCGTCATCTCGTCGGGACCGAAGGTGAGCGGCCGGTTGGTGCCCATCTTCACGCCGGTCCAGCCATTGTCGTTGTGCGAGGCGGTGACCATGGCGACGCAGGGCACGTCGAGATCGAATTGCGCGAAATAGGCCATCGGCGTTACCGCAAGCCCGATGTCGTAGACCTTGCAGCCCGCGGCCATGAGACCGTTCACCAGCGCCATTTTGATCGAGGCCGAATAGGAGCGGAAATCATGGCCGGTGACGATGTGCGGCTTGACGCCGAGCTCGTGGATCAGCGTGCCGAGCCCGAGGCCGAGCGCCTCGACGCCCATCAGGTTGATTTCGCTCCGAACAGCCAGCGCGCGTCGTATTCGCGAAAGCCGGTGGCTTTCACCATCGGCTCGGATTCATAGGCATAGGTATTCGGCTTCAGCGACGGCTTTGGGCTTGGGAAACATCGAAAATCGGTCCGGATCGGAGGAGGGCGGTCAGCAATGGCGCAGCAGCAATAGCGTAAACGGCGGCGGGCGGGAATGGTTGCGTTGCCGCGCTCCGGGCGCGGCGAGCAACCGCTTCGGCGATCACACTATATTATTGCTCCAGCACCAGCCGGCCGTTGGCATATTCGTAGCGCCGCAGCCGCGACAGGAATGACATGCCGAGCAGGTTGTCGTTCGAGCGCGTTCTCCGGCAGGACCATCGCTGCGACGTCGCGCACGGTGATGCCGCCGATCTCGACCCGATTGAGCGTGACCGGCGCCGCGTGCACCGTGCCGTTCGCCGTGCTCACCGCGATCGTGTAGTCGCTCTCTGCCGGATGAATGCCGAGCGTTGCCGCGTCGCGCGCGGTCAGCGCCATCATCGACGCGCCGGTATCGACCAGAAAGTCGACGCGCCGGCCGTCGACGCGGCCTTCGACACGGAAATGGCCGTGGCTGTCTGGCGTCACGACGAACTCGCCTGAATTCGACCGGCTTGACTTGCGCCGGCGTATCGGTGCGCGCGGCCATCATCGACGGCGCGACGCTTGCTGTTTGCGTCAGGATAGCGCGGAACGATGAAGGCGGCGGCAAGCGCAAACGCGGCGATGGCAATGAAAGGACGCATGGTTTCGGATCCGGTTTTCGCGCGCCATCTCACCATGCGGCGGCGAAGAAGGCGCTAATTCCGCGCGCCATGGCGCCCAATGGCGGCCGATTTGGAGCGCGATGGTAAGCGGGATGCTAAAAGGCTCGCTAAACTTTGCGCGGCTTGGCGCGCCGCGTCGCCGGCGCCGCGATCGGATCGTCCGGCCAGGGATGCCTCGGATAGCGCCCGCGCATTTCGGTGCGCACCGCGGCGTAGCTGCCGCGCCAGAAACCGGGCAGGTCGCGCGTCGTCTGCACCGGGCGGTGCGCCGGCGACAGCAGTTCGATGACCAGCGGAATTTTGCCGCCGGCGATCGCCGGATGGCGATCGAGGCCGAACAGTTCCTGCACGCGGATCGCGATCTTCGGCCCGCCTTCCGCCTCGTAGTCGATCGGCACCTGCGTTCCGGTCGGCGCTTCGAAATGGGTCGGCGCCTCGGCATCGAGCCGCTGCTTGAGCGGCCACGGCAAAAGCTCGCTCAAGGCCGCGGCGAATTCATCCGGTGCGATTTGGCTCAGCGCGGTCTTGCCGGCGAGCAACGGCGCGAGCCACTCGCTGCGCTTTGCGCAAGCGCTGCGTCGGACAGATCCGGCCACTCATCACCTTCGCTCGTGCGCAGGAACATCACGCGGTCGCGCCATTGCTGGATCGCCTTGGTCCAGGGCAGGCGATCGAGCCCGGCACCCGCGATCTTGTCGGCAAGAAATTTCGCGGTGTCGTCGTCCGGCTCGACCTTGTATCGGCTGTTCGCCAAGCGCAATGGCGCCGAGCCTGCGGCTGTTGCGGCCGCGCAGGCTGCCGCTTGCGGCGTCGAAGACGATGTCGTCGCGCGTCTCGATGCGGGTGGCGAAACGCGTCTCGATTTCGGCGAGCGTGATCGCGGCGGCCGAGAGGATGCGGCCCTGCGCGGCGGTGCCGGTGAGTTCGGCGACCGCAAGAAACGGCTCGCGCGCCAGCGGCGAGGCGCGATCGATATTGGCGCCGCGGCCGTTCGCCAGCAGAAACGCTCCCGCGCCGCCGCCGCGATTCTTGGCGATGCGTTCGGATAGGCGAGCGCGATGAGCGCGCCGATACTTAGTTCCTCGTTCCTCTTGCGGGGAGGGATCAGGGGTTTGGGACTCAGAAGCAATTTCCGCCCAGCGCTGCGCCATGCCGCGCGCGTCGCGCCCGCGATTGGAGCGATCGCGCCGCAGCGCATTGAGACGCTCGCGCAGATCGATATCGTCACCGCCGAGGCCGCGCTCGCCGATCAGCGCGGCGAGCTCCGCGGCTTGCAATGCGCTGCCCCCGGCTGCGGCATCGATCACCATGCGCGCGAGCCGCGGCGGCAGCGGCAATTGCCGTAGCCGCCGGCCTTCTTCGGTGATGCGGCCGTCGGCGTCGAGGGCGCCGAGCTCGGTAAGCAGTGCTTTGCGCTTCGGCGAAGAGCAGGACGCGGCGGCGGATCGAGGAAGGCGAGTTTCTCCGGCTCAGTGCCCCAGGCGGCAAGATCGAGCGCGAAGGAGGACAGATCGGCGGCGAGGATTTCCGGCCGCGCAAACGGCTCGAGCGCCGCGGTTTGCGGCTCGTCCCACAGCCGGTAGCAGACGCCGGGCTCGGTGCGCCCGGCGCGGCCGCGGCGCTGATCGGCGGCGGCGCGTGACATCCGCACGGTTTCGAGCCGTGTCACGCCGACATCAGGCTCGTAGCGCGGCACGCGCGACAACCCTGAATCGACGACGATGCGCACGCCTTCGATAGTGATCGAGGTCTCGGCGATCGAAGTCGCCAGCACGATTTTCCGACGCCCGGGCGGGGCGGGGAGGATGGCGCGATCCTGCTCGTCGCCGGCAAGCGCGCCATAGAGCGCGACCACGTCGGTCAAGGCGTCGGTGCGGGTTTCGAGCTGCGTCTGGGTGCGGCGGATTTCGGCGATGCCGGGCAGGAATGCGAGCAGCGATCCCGGCTCGGCGCGCATCGCGCGTAGGATAGTGTCGGCGATTTGCGGCTCGATCATGCCGGCGTCGCGGCCGGCATAACGCGTCTCGACCGCAAAGGCGCGGCCTTCGCTCTCGATCACCGGCGCATTGCCCAAGAGTCCGGCGACGCGCGCGCCGTCGATGGTCGCCGACATCACCAGCAGTTTGAGGTCTTCGCGCAACCCCTGCTGCACGTCGCGCGCCAGCGCCAGGCCGAGATCGGCGTCGAGCGAGCGCTCATGGAATTCGTCGAACAGCACCGCGGCGATGCCGTCGAGCATCGGATCGTCGAGGATGAGGCGGGTGAAAATCCCCTCGGTGATGATCTCGATGCGGGTCTTGCGCGAAACTTTCGAGCCGAACCGCACCCGCAGCCCGACCGTCTCGCCGACACGCTCGCCGAGCGTCTTTGCCATGCGCTCGGCCGCCGCGCGCGCAGCGAGCCGCCGCGGTTCCAGCACCAGTATCCGCCGATCTTTGGCCCAGTCCTCGTTGGCAAGGACGAGCGGCACTTTCGTGGTCTTGCCGGCCCCGGGCGGCGCCACCAGCACCGCCGCATTGTTCGCGCGCAAGGCCCCGGTGAGCTCCGGCAAGACGGCGTCGATCGGCAACGGGGAAAAATCCACAGTCTCATCCAAAGCGGTGCTAATCCGGGCAAAGCCCCTATATATTGGCCATCATGCCCACAGCACAAAAATCGTCACAAAAAGCGCCAAAGCCGCAAACCGCGTCCGCCGACAGGCCCGCCAGCCCGGCTGCCAAGCCTGGCGCAAAGTCTGGCGCAAAGCCTGCGGCAAAGCCGCTGAAGAAGGGTGATCATCTCTTTCTGGTCGACGGCTCGGGCTATATTTTCCGCGCCTATCACGCGCTGCCGCCGATCAACCGCAAATCCGACGGCCTGCAGCTCAACGCCGTGTTCGGCTTCTGCAACATGCTGTGGAAGCTGCTGCGCGACATGAAGCCGGAGGACAGGCCGACCCATCTCGGTGTCGTGTTCGATCTCTCCGAGCAGACGTTCCGCACCGAAATGTATCCCGACTACAAGGCGCACCGCCCCGATCCGCCGGACGATCTGCGCCCGCAATTCGGCTTGATCCGCGACGCAGTCCTCGCCTTCGATCTGCCGTCGCTGGAACAGGCGGGATTCGAGGCCGACGATCTGATCGCGACTTATGTGCGCGAGGCCTGCGAGGCCGGCGCCACCTCGACCATCGTGTCCTCGGACAAGGACCTGATGCAGCTCGTCAACGACCGCGTCATCATGTTCGACACGATGAAGGACAAGAAGATCGGCCGCGCCGAGGTGATCGAGAAATTCGGCGTGCCGCCGGACAAGGTCATCGAGGTGCAGGCGCTGATCGGGGATTCCACCGACAACGTGCCGGGCGTGCCCGGCATCGGCGTGAAGACCGCGGCGCAGCTCATCGGCGAATACGGCGATCTCGAAACGCTGCTGGCGCGCGCCGGCGAGATCAAACAGGACAAGCGCCGGCAGACTTTGATCGACAATGCCGACAAAGCGCGGCTGTCGAAGAAGCTCGTCACGCTCGACGACAAAGTGAAGCTCGACGTGCCGATCGGCGATCTCGCGGTGCACGAGCCCGACCACAAGCGGCTGATCGCGTTCCTCAAGGCGATGGAATTCAACTCGCTGACGCGGCGCGTCGCCGAATTCGCCGGCATCGATGCCAATGAGATCGGGGCCGACGCGGATTTCGCCGTTGGCGGTTCGAGAAAGACCGCCGAACCCGCAGCGAAGGCAGGCGCCGCGCCGCAGCTTCCTCTCGGCCGGCCGCCGCAGCCCGCGGATGCACGGCGGGCGCGAGCCGAAGCGACGGGCCCGCTCACCCCGCAGGCACTCGCCGCGGCGCGGCTCGACATCGCGCGCCAGCAGAAATTCGATCGCGTCGAATTACGAGTGCGTGCGCACGCTCGACCGCCTGCGCGCCTGGGTCGAGCGCGCCCGCGATTTAGGCTTCGTCGCACTCGACACCCAGACCAGCAGCGCTCGATCCGATGCAGGCGCAACTGTGCGGCTTTGCGCTGGCGCTTGCGCCGAATGAAGCCTGCTACGTGCCGCTGTCGCATCGTCAAGGCGGCGACGGCAGTGCCGGCGGCTTGTTCGAAGGCGGACGCGCGCCCGATCAGATCGGCGAGCGATGAAGCGCTCGCCGCACTCAAGCCGCTCCTGCAGGATTTCGGCGTGCTCAAGATCGGCCACAATGTGAAGTTCGATGTCCAGATTTTCGCGCAGCGCGGCATCGAGATTGCGGGTTACGACGACATTATGCTGATGTCTTACGTCGTCGACGCCGGCCGCACCGATCACGGCCTCGATCGTTTGGCGCAGCGCTACTTCAATCACCAGACGATCGACTTCAACGAAGTCACCAAGACCGGCAAGAACAAGGTCACGTTCGACTGCGTCGACATCGCCAAGGCGACCGAATACGCCGCCGAGGATGCCGACGTGACGCTGCGGCTCTGGCAAGTGCTCAAGCCGCGGCTTGCCGCCGAGCATATGGCGACGGTTTACGAAACGCTGGAACGGCCGCTGCTGCGCGTGCTTGCAGACATGGAGCGGCGCGGCATTTCGATCGACCGGCAAATCCTGTCGCGGCTGTCCGGCGAATTCGCGCAGGAAGCCGCCGGCCTCGAAGCCGAGATCAACAAGCTTGCCGGCGAGCCGGTCAATGTCGGCTCGCCGAAGCAGATCGGCGACATTCTGTTCGGCAAGATGCAATTGCCGGGCGGCACCAAGACCAAGACCGGCCAATGGTCGACCGGCGCGCGCCAGCTCGAAGAACTGGCCGAGCTCGGCCACGAATTGCCGCAGAAGATTCTCGACTGGCGGCAGGTGTCGAAATTGAAATCGACCTATACCGACGCGCTGCCGGATTACGTCAATCCGACGACGCATCGCGTGCATACGAGCTACGCGCTCGCGGCGACGACGACGGGCCGGCTGTCGTCGTCCGAGCCGAACCTGCAGAACATTCCGATCCGCACCGAGGACGGCCGCAAGATCCGCAGGGCCTTCGTCGCCGATGCCGGCCACAAGCTCGTCTCCGCCGATTATTCGCAGATCGAGTTGCGGCTTCTCGCCGAGATCGCCGGCATCGCGCAATTGCGCAACGCGTTCCGCGACGGCCTCGACATTCACGCCATGACGGCGTCGGAAATGTTCGGCGTGCCGGTGAAGAACATGCCGGCCGAGGTGCGCCGCCGCGCCAAGGCGATCAATTTCGGCATCATCTACGGCATTTCCGCTTTCGGCCTCGCCAATCAGCTCGGCATCGGCCGCGAGGAGGCCGGCGCCTATATCAAAAAATATTTCGAGCGCTTTCCCGGGTATCCGCGATTACATGGAAGAGACCAAGGCGTTCGCCAAGAAGCACGGCTATGTGGAAACGCTGTTCGGCCGCAAATGCCATTATCCCGGATATCGCCGCGTCGAATCCGGTCGATCCGCGCCTTCAACGAGCGCGCCGCGATCAATGCGCGGCTGCAAGGCACCGCCGCCGACATCATCCGCCGCGCCATGATCCGCATGGACGCGGCTTTGGCGAAGAAGAAGCTTTCCGGCCGGATGCTGCTGCAGGTGCACGACGAACTGGTCTTCGAAGTGCCGGACGGCGAAGTCGAGAAGACGCTGCCGGTCGTCACCGCGGTGATGATCGAAGCGCCGCTGCCGGCGCGTTCGCTGATCGGTGCCGCTGCACGTCGAGGCGCATGCCGCCGACAATTGGGACGCCGCGCATTGATCCTCAAGCCGCCGGGATGAAATCATGAAAACGCTCCTGACCTTCATCGGTGCCGCGCTTCTGGCGATGGGCGTGCTCTGGGCATGTCAGGGCGCGGGCATCATCCGCTGGCCGGCCGAAAGCTTCATGATCAGCCAAAGCCAATGGATCTATTACGGCGCCGTCACGGCGCTGGTCGGGCTTGTCATTCTCATCTTCGCGCGGCGGTGAGCGGCAACGTCGTGAGCGGACCAAAGTACCGTTCGGACCATAGGTGTTTTGGGATTGTCGCCAACGGGCTTCCATGATGCTAGGTTCGCGCCCGCGCTGGCGGCATCTGCTTAC
The DNA here is from genome assembly GCA_963695615.1 of uncultured Alphaproteobacteria bacterium. Classification (GTDB taxonomy): domain Bacteria; phylum Pseudomonadota; class Alphaproteobacteria; order Rhizobiales; family Xanthobacteraceae; genus BOG-931. Next base: position 168,696 of record CAVOHH010000009.1, read on the forward strand.
CTTATCGGTTCGCGCTGCTTCCTTGAAATCCGGTTCGGGCGAATGCGCGTCCGCGCCGCAGACGAGGTCTCTCAGTGACTGCAGTCAACATCGATCGATTTCTGCTTCCGGCTGTCCTTGTTCTTCTGCTGTCTGCTGCGCCCTGGCGCGCGCGCGATTGCGGGGGACGCAAGCCAACAGCGGCACGGCCGTTGGTTCGCCGGACACCGCCGCAGCCGATTCCGCGCCGTCGCCGGCAGCTACGGCGGCTGCGCCGCAATCGTCGCTGGATGCGCCGGCCAGCACGCGCTGGCCGCACCGCCGCCACCGCTTCGTCTGAGGGCGGCGCCAATCCGGACGCAGCGGTCGCCGCACAATTGCACGATCTCGCCGCCGGCAAGTTCGACACCGTCCTCGGCAATGCGGATGATCGAACCGTGGTCGACGCCTTCTATTCCGGCCGCAATTACGCGCCGCTGTGGTTGACCGATGGCCGCCCGAATGCGCGCGCGCAGGCGGCGATCGCCTATCTCGGCCATGTCGACGCCGACGGGCTTACTCCCGCCGATTATCCCGTTCCGGATTTCGCCGGCGGCACCGATGCCGCGGCGCTGGCGCAAGCCGAGATCAGGCTGACGGCCTCGGTCATTACTTATGCGCATCACGCCAGCATCGGGCGCGTGCACTGGACGCGCGTCAGCGGCGACGTTTCCTACGATCAGAAAGCCGCCGATCCGGCCGATGTGCTCGGCGTCATGGTGGCAGCGACCGACGTCGCCGCGGCACTCGATGCCTACGAGCCGCACGACCCCGCTTATCTCGCGCTCAAGTCAAAGCTCGCCGAGATCCGCGCCGGCAAGGAGACCAAGATCGCCATCCCGGATGGTCCGGCGCCGAAGACTCGGCGCCAAGGACGACCGCGTTCCCGCCTTGCGCGAGCGGCTCGGCATCTCAGGCGACGGCCAAACCAAAGACATGATCTACGACAAGACGCTCTCCGACGCGGTGAAGAAATTTCAGGACGCGCACGGGCTGAAAGCCACGGGCCTCCTCCAGCAGACAACGATCGATGCGCTCAACGGCAACAAACCGGATCGGGCGGCCGACATCATCGTCGCCAATCTGGAGCGCTGGCGCTGGATGCCGCACGATCTCGGCAAGACTTATGTGATCGTCAATCTTCCCGATTTCACCTTGCGCGTCATCGACGACGGCAAGCTTGCCTGGACCACCAAAATCGTCGACGGCAAGCCTTCGACGCCGACCCCGATCATGAGCGCCGAGATGAAGACCATCACGCTCAATCCGACCTGGAACGTACCGCCGTCGATCGTCGCCAACGAATATCTGCCGCTGTTGCGCCAGGACTCCACCATCCTGGCGCGCATGGGGCTCAACGTCAGCCGCAATCCCGACGGCACCGTCCACGTCTCGCAGCCGCCCGGTCCCAATAACGCGCTCGGGCAAATCCGCTTCAATTTCCCCAACAAGTTTCTGGTCTACCAGCACGATTCCAACCAGAAATTCCTGTTCGCCAATACCATGCGCGCCGCGAGCCACGGCTGCATGCGGGTCGAGGACCCGGCGAAATATGCCGAAGTGCTGCTGTCGATCACGCGTCCAGGCGACGGCTATACCGCCGATCGCATCCGGCGCATGTTCGGCAATAGCGAAAACGAAATTCGCTTCAACAATCCGGTGCCGGTGCACCTGACCTATCAGACGGCTTTCGTCGACGACTCCGGCAAGCTGCAATTCCGCGACGACATCTACGGCCGCGACAAGGATCTCCTGGCGATCCTCAAAGGCGACCAGCGCGCCGTCGCCGACATCGCCATCGAGCGCAAGGACAACACCGTTCGCCGCGAGCTTCTGGCCATGCCTGACAATGCCTTCGGCAGCGGCGTCTGGGGCCAGAATTTCTTCGCACGGCTCTTCACCAATCCGTTCGTCGCGCCGCCTGCGCTACCGGCGGCAGCGCACAGCCACTCCGCGCAACGCCGGGCCGACGCGCACTAGCGCGTCTGGAGCAGGCCGAGCTCTCCGAGCACCGCGACGAATTCCGCGCGCTCGTTGTCGAGATAGGTGTGGAGCGCCGCGCCGTCGCGATACATCGGCGACCAGCTCAAGCGCGCGAGCTCTTCGCGCCAGACCGGCTGTTCCGTCGCTGCGCGCAGCAGGCCCTGCCAATAGGCGACCTGCTCAGATGAAAGGCCGGCCGGGCCGGTGACGCCGCGCCAGGCACCGATGACGCAATCGGCCGATTGCTCCTGCCATGTCGGCGTCGCGACGAAGGCGCCCGCAAGGCGCTCCGGCGCGGTAATGCCGAGGACGCGCACGCGGTCGGCGGTGAGTTCGGCGAGCACGCTCGCGGCGGTGACCGCGCAGACGTGGGATTTGCTCGCGACGACATCGGCGACCGCATCGAGCGCGGTGTCGAAGACGCGGATCGTGGGCGCATTGACGTCGCCGCCGGCGTGCCGCGTCAATTGCGCCAAGGCGACGTGGTTCGGATTGCCGAGCGCGGTCGACAGCGCGACTGTGACAGACGCGGGATCTTGGCCCAGGCGGACCAGAAGATCGCCGCCTGTCTTCAAGGCCGAGTCCGATCTCACCGCGAATGCAATATATTCGGTGACGAGCGTCGCGATCGGCACATATTTCGAATGTTCGAAGCGCGCCGCGCCGACCAGATAATCGGTCGTCAGATTGGGCGAACTGATGCCGACGACATGGCCGTCGCCCGGATGGTTGTCGATATGATGGGTCCAGGCGCGCCGGGCGCCGTCGCCGGGAACATTGACGACGTCGACCGGCACATCCAGGCGGCCGGTCGCGGCGCAGGCTTTGGCAAGCGCCCGCGCCACGCGATCGAGCCCGCCGCCTGGCGGCGTACCGGCGACGATCTGCAGTGCTCGCTCCGGCTGCCAACTCATTGGAAGGCTAATTCGATTTACTGTTCAGCCCGCCGAGCACCTTGGCCCAGAGCGCGACTTCGTTCGTGTAGAATTTATCGAAATAGGCGGCGCTGCGTTTGTCCTTCGGCACCACGTCGTAGCCGAGATCGGCGAAATGGGCGACGACGTCGGGATCGTCGAGCGCGGTGCCGAGCGCCGCATTGAGCTTCTCGACGATGGCTGGCGGCGTGCCTTTCGGCGCCGAGAGGCCGAACCAGACCGTGAGATTGAAGTCCGGCATGCCGGCTTCTGCCGTCGTCGGCACGTTCGGCAGCATCGGCGAGCGCTTGTCGCTGGTCACGGCAAAAGCTTTGAGCGCGCCGCTCTTGATGTGCGGGGCGATATTGACGATCTGGTTGCAGCCGAAATCGACATTACCCCGCACCAGATCCATGGTCGCTTCCGGCGTGCCGCGATATGACGCCACCGTCGGATGGACGTCGGCGAGCGCATGAAAGACCGAGCAGGCCAGATTTGAAATCGAGCCGACGCCGGCATCCGCTTCGGTGACTTTCTTTTCGTTCGCCTTGAGATAAGCGACGAAATCCTCAAGCGTATCCGCCGGCACGCCGCTTCGCGCTGCGAGAATCATCGGCGAAGTGTTGATCAGCCCGATCTGGGTGAAATCGGTCGAGCGGTACGGCAGATCCTTCTTGAGAAATTCGGCCGCCGCGTGGGTGCCCGAGCCGGACACGATCAGCGTATAGCCGTCAGGCGCGGCCTTGGCGACATGGTCGGTGCCGATCACGCCGCCGGCGCCGGTCAAATTATCGACGATGATTTGTTGTCCGAGCGCCTTCGACATCGGGCCGGTGATCAGCCGCGCCGATGTGTCGGATGGCCCGCCCGGCGGGAACGGCGACACCAGCGTGATCACCCGCGCCGGATAGTCTTGTGCTTGAGCTTCCGCGTGAACATGCGCCGCGATCGCGGCCAGCGTGAACGCGAAAAGCAAGGTTCGTTTCTTCATGGCGCTATTCCGAACGGGATTGAGCGTGAAGCACGCGGTTTGGAGCCGTTACGCCGGCACCACCGCGATCGCTTCGATTTCGAACAAGGCCGGCTCGCGCGCGAGTTTTGCGATTTGAATGGCGGTCGAGGCTGGCGGCGCTTTGATGTTCACGTAAGCGTCGCGCACTTCGAAATAGATCGGCAGGTGCGCCATATCGGTAAAGAACGCCGTCACCTTCACCACATGCTCGAATGTGGCGCCGACCTCGGCGAGCGCCAGCTTGAGGTTGGCAAAGCACTGCTCGGCCTGGGCGCGGAAATCGCCCGGGCTGCCGGCAAATTTGCCGTCCGGCGTCATGCCGAGCTGCCCGGACACGTAGATGGTGCGGCTTGGGCTGTGCGTTTCGACCACATGCGTATAGCCGCGCGTGGCGGGCATGGTCGACGGATTGAGAAAGCGATGCGCGGTCACGTTTGAAGTCCTCCCCGGTGCTTATGCTTATGTTCCGTCGCATAATGCAGGCGCCGAAGCCTTTCGGCAAATGACGCGGAGATGACGCCGGCGAGCGACGATCATGCTACGCCGCAAATGGAGGAATAGCGGCACTTACGCCTAATTGCGCCACACTTTTGAGCAAAAATCGAACCTCATCTAGCTCAAAGCGAATTGCGCCGCACGGACCTATTTTAATGCAGAATGCTCTTCGTGGTCGGCATCATAGTTCTTGGTTTGAGAAGATTAGGCCTGGCTTGAGAAAATAGATTCTGTCGAGGGTGCGCCCGCTTTGGCAGGCGCGTGGTGCCGATGGATCAGGATCCGGTACTGATCGACCTTGCGCTCCAAGGCGGCGGCTCGCATGGGGCGTTCACCTGGGGCGTGCTGGACCGGCTGCTGGAAGAGCCGAAGCTTCGCATCGCCGCCATTTCCGGCACCTCGGCCGGCGCCATGAATGCCGCCGTATTGGCGGACGGCTGGATCGCGGGCGGCGCGCAAGGTGCGCGCGACGCACTCGAAAAATACTGGCGGCGGGTGGCGCGCGCCGCAGCGTCGAGCCCGCTGCAGCGCACGCCGTTCGATCGGTTCATGGGCCGCTGGTCGTTCGACACCTCGCCCGTTTATCTGGCTATGGACCTGATGTCGCGGGTGCTGTCGCCCTACGATCTCAATCCGCTGGGCTTCAATCCGCTGAGCGCCATTCTGGCCGAGAGCATCGATTTCGACCGTCTCGCCGGTTCGCCGATCAAGCTGTTCATCACCGCGACCAATGTGCGCACCGGCCGCGGCCGTATTTTCCGCAACGGCGAGATCACCGCCGACGTGCTGCTCGCGTCCGCTTGTCTGCCGACCATGTTCCGCGCCGTCGAGATCGACGGCGACGCCTATTGGGACGGCGGCTATGCCGGCAATCCGACCATCACGCCGCTCATTCGCGAGAGCGACGCCCACGACACCATCCTCATCCAGATCAATCCGCGCGAACGGCCGGATACGCCGCGCACGGCGACCGAGATCCTCAATCGGCTCAACGAGATTTCCTTCAATTCGCCGCTGATGAAGGAACTGCGCATGATCGCGCTGTTGCGCCAGGTTGCCGATCCGGGACACGGCGAGGGCGAGCGCTGGGCGCAGATGCGCACGCATCGGATCATGACCGACATGTTGGTCGAACTCGGCGCCTCCTCGAAGCTCAACGCCGAATGGAGCTTTGTGGCGAAGCTCTGCAAGGAGGGGCGCCGCGCCGCGAGCGAATTTCTCGATCAGCACGGCGACGATGTCGGCAAGCGCTCGACCGCAGATATCGATGCGCTGTTGGCCGAGTGCTGAGCGGGGAGCTTGCACAATGGGCCTTCTCGGAATCCTGGTCGGCCTCGGTCTCCTCGTCTGGCTCGCGTTTCGCGGCTGGAGCGTCTTGTTGCTGGCGCCGGCCGCGGCTTTGGTTGCCGCCGCTTTCGGCGGGGAGCCGCTCCTTGCCAACTGGACGCAGATCTTCATGGCCAGCGCCGCGCGCTTTCTGGCGCAGTTCTTTCCGCTGTTCCTGCTCGGCGCGGTGTTCGGCAAGCTCATGGACGACAGCGGCTCGGTGACGGCGGTGGCGCAATTCATGACCAAGACGCTCGGCGAGCGCCGCGTCGTGCTCGCGGTCGTGCTCGCCGGCGCTTTGGTCACCTATGGCGGCGTCAGCCTGTTCGTCGCGTTCTTCGTGCTCGCGCCGATGGCGCAGACGCTGTTTCGCGCCGCCGCCGTGCCGCGCCGCCTGATGCCGGCGGCGATCGTGCTCGGCACCTCGACTTTCACGATGTCGGCTCTGCCCGGCACGCCCTCGATCCAGAACGCGATCCCGATGCCGTTCTTCGGCACGACGCCGTTTGCCGCGCCCGGCCTCGGCATCGTCGCCTCCCTCATCATGCTGGGCTTCGGCATGTGGTGGCTCAAACGCGCCGAAACCGCGGCGCGCCGCGCCGGTGAGGGTTTTGGCGGCGGCGATGGAGCAGCGATCGTGGATACCGCCGTGAACGACGAGAAAGTCCGCGAGCGCGCCACCACGGCGCGGGAATTCGACCCGGCCGAAATCCACCACGGCCGCCACAGCGACACCGCGCCGTCGAACTTTGCCGCGACTTTGCCGCTTGTCGTCGTGGTGATCGTCAATCTGACGATGTCGCTCGTCATCCTGCCGCGGCTCGACTTTTCGTATCTCGCCGAGGAACGCTGGGGCGGCACGTCGGTCGCAGCCGTTGCCGGCGTCTGGTCGGTCGTGGTCGCGCTCGCCGCCGCGATCGCAACCGTGATCGCTTGCAACTGGAACCGCCTGCCGTCGCTCCGCCAAAGCATGGATGCCGGCGCCAATGCGTCGGTGCTGCCGGCGGTCAGCGTCGCGAGCCTGGTCGGCTTCGGCGCCGTCATCGCCGCGCTGCCGGCTTTCGTCGTGGTGCGCGACTGGGTGCTCTCGATCGAAGGCGGCCCGCTGGTATCGCTCGCGGTGGCGACCAACGTGCTCGCGGCACTGACCGGCTCGGCGTCCGGCGGCTTGACCATCGCGCTCGATGCGCTCGGCCAGACCTATATGAGCATTGCGGCGCAAACCGGCATCGCGCCGGCCTTGATGCACCGCGTCGCCGTGATCGGCTCGGGCACGCTCGACATCCTGCCGCATAACGGCGCCGTGGTGACGCTGCTCGCGATCTGCGGATCGAGCCACCGCGAAAGCTATTTCGACATCGTCATGGTCGGCATCGTCGGCGCCATTCTCGCGCTGGTCGCGGTCATCGGGCTCGGCACGGCGTTCGGATCGTTCTGAATGGCAGCCGCGAGCGGAGCAAAAATCCCGGCCGTGATCGTTGCCGGACTTGCGGTTTGCTTTGCCGTCTACGAAGCGGCGAGCGTGCTGGCGCCGCTTGCGCTGGCGCTCTTCATCATCGCCATCGTCTGGCCGCTGCAGCGCCGGCTGCAGTCGCATCTGCCGAAGCTCTTGGCGCTGGCGCTGACGGTCATCGTCACCGTCGCGGCATGCGTTGCCTTCGCCTCGCTCGCGGTCTGGGGCTTCGGCCGCGTCGGACGCGCCTTCGTCGCCGACGCGGCGCGCTATCAGGCGCTCTACGACAACCTGGTCAACTGGCTCGACAGTCACGCCGTCTCGGTTGCCGGTCTCTGGGCCCAGCATTTCAATCTCGCCTGGCTGTTGCGCGCGGCGCAGACCATGACCGGCCGGATCAGCACGACAATGCGGTTCTGGCTGATCGCGCTCGTCTACGTCGTGCTGGGCCTTCTCGAAGTCGACGATGTCCGCAAGCGAGTCGAGGCGCTCGCCAATCGCGACGCGGCGCGCGTGATCCTCGACGGCAGCGCGGCGACGGCGGTCAAGTTTCGAAAGTATATGTTGGTCAGGACGCAGATGAGCGCGATGACCGGATTGCTGGTCGGCGCATTCGCCTGGATCACCGGACTGCAATTCGCCGCCGAGTGGGGCGTGATCGCCTTTGTCCTCAACTACATTCCCTTCATCGGTCCCTTCATCGCGACATTGTTCCCGACGCTCTTGGCGATGACGCAATTCGACAGCTGGCAGGCTGTGCTCGGCGCCTTCATCTGCCTGAATATCATTCAGTTCGTCGTCGGCAGCTATATCGAGCCGCGCGTCGCCGGCAGCACGCTGTCGATTTCACCTTTTGTCGTCCTGTTTGCGATTTTCTTCTGGACCTTCCTGTGGGGCTTGTTCGGCACCTTCATCGGGGTTCCGATCACGCTCGCCATTCTCACCTTTTGCGGAGAGCATCCGTCGACCCGCTGGGTGGCCGATCTCTTCGGCGGATCGCCGGCGACCGCTGCTCGCGAGGCGACAATGCAGCCGTGATTAAGTCGGGCGCGCTCAGCATGGACTTTTCCGCCGCTGTGCGGCACTAAGCACGCATGCAGCCGCGCCAAGAGCGTGCGTGGCGTCCCGTCGGTCGGTCTTCCTTAGAGATTTGCCAACCAATGAGCGCGCAGACCGAAACGCCGATCGCGTCAATCGCCTTTCCGCTTCTCGCCGTCGCCTTCGTCGTGGTGGCGCCCTATGTCGGCTTTACCGGGGAACTGCCGACATCGGCGCTGTCGATGGCGCTGTCGGCTGCGATGCTCGTCATCATGCTCGGCGCCATTTTCGCCGCCGTGCACCATGCCGACGTCATCGCTCATCGCGCCGGCGAGCCTTACGGCACGCTCATTCTCACTCTGGCGGTCACGATCATCGAGGTCGCGCTGATCGAATCGATCGTGCTGACGCCGAACAGTTCGCCGGCTTTGGCGCGCGACACGGTGTTCGCCGTGATCATGGTCGTCTGCAACGGCCTGGTCGGGCTGTGCGTGCTGGTCGGCGGCTTGCGCCATCACGAGCAGGAATTCCAGATGTCCGGCGCCGGCGTCTATCTGCACGTCTTGGGCGCGCTCTCGATCCTGACACTGGTGCTGCCGAACTATACGCAGACGGTGACGGGCCCCTATTTCTCGAACGGGCAGCTCATCTTCGTCTCGATCATTACCGTCATCCTCTATGCGACCTTCCTGTTCATCCAGACCTCGCGGCACACCGACTACTTTCGCGCCGAAGACAAGACCACGCCGGACGGCCACCACGTCTATCCGTCCAACCGGGCTGTGGTGACGAGCGCCGTGGCGCTCTTGGTCGCGCTCGTCGGGGTCATTCTTCTGGCGAAGAAATTCGCGCTCATTCTGGAAGCCGGACTGTCCCGCGTCGGCGCGCCGCCGGCCGTCGCCGGCATCATTATCGCCGTGATCGTTCTGGCGCCGGAAAGCATCAGCGCCGTTCGCGCCGCCTACCGCGACGTGCTGCAGAAGAGCGTCAATCTCGCGCTCGGCTCGTCGCTGGCGACGATCGGGCTGACGATCCCCGCCGTGGCCATCACCAATATCATTATCGGCAAGCAGATTCAGATCGGTATTTCCGAGCGCGATACGCTCTTGCTCGCGCTGACGCTGTTCTTGAGCGTCCTGACCTTCGGCTCGGGGCGCACCAATATCATGACCGGGCTCGTTCATTTGATCGTGTTTGCGACTTTCATATTTCTGGTTTTCGTGCCGTGACGGCGTGATGTCGGATCGAGCCCGGACGGCCGCGGTTGGGGGCATCGTCCGTGGTAAAACACTGTAACTTTTTCATTGACAAATGTCACCGCTTCAGTTACATTGCCCCGAATCTCGCTCAGTAGGGACGTATCCGGATGCGATCCGACATACGGAGCGAGTGCGGTGCCCGCGGGCGGTCTCGCAAACCGCACCCGGGCGGCTTTGGGCATCATGCAGGCCGGCATTACGACCGGTCGGTGGGGTGCTGCCACTGGACTGGGATAGGTTTGGGCGGGTAACGCCCGCAACAACTGCGTTCGATGCTGCCCCCGGAAGGGGGACCGTTACAGATCGGCGTTCTCACCGCGTCCCAGGAAGCCTGGCCTGAAGTCGCGCGCACAGGCGAAAGCCCGTGCATCAGAACCGCGGTGGAACGCCGATAGACGTGCGCATCCTGCTGGGTGCGCGGCCGTGCCAGCAGCACGGCAGGTTAGAAGAAGCGTCTGTCGGCGTTCCGCTTCCCTTTCTTTCTTACGCGTCGTCATTGCGAGCGAAGCGAAGCAATCCAGCGCGGCGCCGTAGCAACGCCAGCCAGTGAGACAGTTCCGGGGCTCCGTGCTGGATTGCTTCGTCGCTTCGCTCCTCGCAATGACGGGCATGACGCAGACGCACATGCGCCGCGAGAATGCTCCGCCATGCCGATTATCCTTGCGTTGCGCTCTGGCCACGATTACCCGAGAAGACTTTGAGACGCCGCCGTGACCGATCAATTCGTGCCGCATATCGTTTTCGGCCTCGATGCCAAGTGGGTTGCCACAGCCATGCTGTGCGTCACCTACGCGGCCATCATCTGGGATCAGCTGAACCGCGCCATCATCGCGCTGATCGCCGCCGGCATCGTGGTGCTGTCCGGCGCGCTCGATCAGGCCGAAGCGCTCAGAGGCATCGACTGGAATACCATCGGTACGCTGGCCGGGCTCATGATCATCATGTCGATCGCCCAGCGCTCCGGCATCTTTCAATACGTCGCCATCGCCTCGGCGCAGCTGGCGCGCGCGCACCCGGCGGCTCTTTTGCTGCTGCTGCAGCTGGCGACGTGCCTGATCTCCGCTCTCCTCAATAACGTCACCACGGCTCTCTTGGTGGCGCCGGTCACGCTTGCCATTACGCGCGAGTTGAAGATCCCGCCCTATCCGTTTCTGTTCGCCGAAGTCATCGCCGCCAATATCGGCGGCGCAGCGACCCTGATCGGCGACCCGCCCAATATCATGATCGGCTCGCTCGCCGGCCTGCATTTCAACGACTTTCTGTTCAATGTGGCGCCGGCGGCGGCGCTGGTCATGGCGGCGCAGGTGCTGATGATCCATCTCGTCTGGGGCCGCGCGACGCATGCGACGATGGAGAACAGGTTGCGCGTCATGACGATGGATGCGCGCGGCGCGATCACCGACATGCCACTCCTTCTGCAATCCATGGCGATTCTCGTGCTGGTGACCGCAGCCTTGATCTTCGCCGACCGGCTTCACCTCGAGCCCGCCACCATCGCCATGGGCGGCGCGGCTTTGTTGCTGCTGCTCGACAATTGGCAACATCACCGCGAGCTGCAAACCGACAAGGTCACGCGAACGCTCACCGAGATCGAGTGGATCACGATCTTCTTCTTCGTCGGGCTGTTCGTCGTCGTGCACGCGGTCGAAGTGAGCGGGCTGTTGCAGCTTCTCGCCGATAGGCTTGTCGCCGCGACCGGCAACGACCTGGCGCGCGCCGGCTACACCATTCTGTGGGGCTCGGCGCTGCTGTCGGCGCTCATCGACAACATCCCGTTCGTCGCCACCATGATCCCGCTGATCAAGGATGCCGCGCCGGGCTTCGGCGGGCCTGAGCATATCGAGCCGCTGTGGTGGTGCCTGTCGCTCGGCGCCTGTCTCGGCGGCAACGGCACTTTGGTCGGCGCTTCGGCCAATCTCACCATCGCCGGGATCGCCGAGCGCAAAGGCATCGCCTTCGGCTTCGTCAAATACACGCTCTACGCTTTGCCGATGACGATCGTGTCGATCCTGATCTGCCAAGTCTATGTTTGGCTGAGATATTTTTGACGTTTAAGGCCCGTTAGCCATACCGGGAAATTGCCGCCGGCAGGCGCCGCCGCGCCACAAGATGGTGAACCTTTTCCTTCATGGTGCCGGCAAAAGGGCGGGAACTTTCCCGCCTCCATCAAAGTTGGTCAGTAGCGTGCCCGCAAAGGGCAGGGTGAGGTGTCGCCATGGGGCGTAGCAAACAACCGGCGCGCATAAGCAAACAACTGAAATTGCGGACGACCATCGCCGTTTGCGGCGCTTTGACCGCAGCCGCGCTCGCGGCCGGCCCGGCGCAGGCCGGATTTTTCGACTTTTTGTTCGGTGGCCCCGACAAGGGCCCGAACCCTTCGGTGTCGTCTTATGCCGAGCCGATCGGCGCCGGTGGCGCCGCCGCCGCTCGGGCAGGAAAGCGTCCGCCAGAGCGCCGGCAGCACCGGCCACGGCGTCGCCTTCTGCGTGCGGCTGTGCGACGGCCAGCATTTTCCGCTCGAGCAGCGCATCACCAATGCGACGCCGGTCGAGACCTGCCGGTCGATGTGTCCGGCGAGCAAGACCAAGGTCTATTTCGGCAGCGAAATCGAGCACTCCGTCGCCAAGGACGGCGCGCGCTACGCCGATCTCGACACCGCCTTCGTCTATCGCAAGCAGCTCGTCGCCAATTGCACCTGCAACGGCAAGGACGCGCTCGGGCTCGGCGCCGTTCGATCTGTCGAGCGATCCGACGCTGCGGCCGGGCGACATCGTTGCGACCAAACACGGCCTCATGGCCTATAACGGCGACAAGAACGCGGCGACGCCTATACGCCGGTCTCCGTGCCGAGCGTCGCCACGCAACTGAACTCGGTCACCTCGGCAACGAGCGCGCTCAACCGGCGACGATGCCAATGCGGTCGAGGACGATCCGGGCACCATCGCGCAAGCCGCAGAGCCCGCGCCGCCGCCGGTCAATGTCGGCGCCAGACGCGCGGCCGGTCACCGATAGTGCGCCAGATAATTCGCACGTCGCAGTTCAGAAGCTTGGCGACCGTCGTCGGCGATCGACAGCGACGACGTCAGCCCCGGCAATTCGATGCCGAACAGATTGACGAGCCGCGGCATGCCGTGCGTCGGCCGGCCCCGCGATCAGAAATCGGCGGCCGGTTCGCCGGGCCCGGTCAGCTTCGGCCGGATGCCGCAATAATCCGGCACCAGCGAATCGTCCGGCAGGCCCGGGCCAATAGGTGCGGATGCGGGCGTAAAAACTATCGGCGCGGCGCGGATCGACGGTGTAGTTTTCTTCCGCGATCCATTCGACATCGGGACCGAAGCGCATGCGGCCGGCGAGATCGAGCGTGACGTGAACGCCAAGCCCGCCGTCGATCGGCGTCGGATAAATCAGCCGCGAAAATACCGGCCGGCCGGCGAAGCCGAAATAATTGCCCTTGCCGAGCACGAGCCGCGGCACCTTGTCGGCCGGATAGCCTTCGATGCGGCGCGCCAGCGCCTGCGCGCCGAGTCCCGCCGGAATTGACCACGGCGTCGAATTCGATCGTGCCCGGCTCGCGGCCGCCGAATTGCACGTGCCAATGCGGCGCCTTGTAGCTCATGCGCTCGACCGGGGTTTCGAACGCGATCATGCCGCCGCGGTCTTCAAGCTCGCCCCACAGCGCGCGCATGATAGCCGTGGCTGTCGATGATGCCGGTTTCCGGCGACCACAAAGCGCCGATGCAGGACAGTTCCGCTTCCATGGCGCGCGCGGCGTTGCCGCCGATCATTTCCATGCCTTCGACGCCGTTGGTCTCGCGCCTGCGCCAGAATGGTCTCGACCTTGGCCAGTTCGGCCTCGTTGGTCGCGACGACGAGCTTGCCGCATTTGCGATGCGGCGACGCCGTGCGAGGCGCAGAATTCGTAGAGCATGCGCCGGCCGCGCACGCAGTGGCGCGCGCGCAGCGAATTGGTCGGATAATAAAGGCCGCCGTGGATGACTTCGCTGTTGCGCGAGGAGACGCCGTTGGCGATGCCGCCGGTCATTTCGGCGACGGTCACGTCGTGGCCGGCGAGCGCCGCGGTGCGCGCGATCGCAAGCCCGATCACGCCCGCGCCGATCACCAGAACCTGCATCGCGCTTCCGCCCTGACTTTCTCTTGGCCCGGCTCGCTAGCTTCGCTCGTCTCGGAATGACTATATAAAGAATGCTCGCGCGGCAACGCGATGAGGGAGGGAAGCTGAACATGGCGGATAATGTCGTCCGAATTTGTGCGCAAGCCGATATCGCGCCGGAAACGGTGCAAGGCCTTCGAGGTCGGCGACAGGCGGCTTGCCGTCTTCAATATCGGCGGCAAGTTCTATGTCACCGACGACGAATGCACCCATGCCTCGGCGAGCCTCGCCGACGGCATGCTGGACGGCGACGTGATCGAATGCGCCGTGCATATGGGCGCCTTCCACGTGCCGACCGGAGCGGTGAAGGCGCCGCCGTGCTCGGTGGCGCTGCGCACCTATAAAGTGGTGCTGCAAGGACGACGATGTTTTCGTCGATCTCGACCGCGACGCGGCCGGCGAGCCGGCGTGATCAGCGGTTTTGCGCCGCGCCGAAATTCGCTATAAACAGCGGCGCGACCGACGAAAGCGCCCAAAAGGAAATCAGGCAAAGGGAAACGACGTATGTATGCAGGACCCGGAGTGAAGACGAGCCCGGATTTCCCGATTCCGGACAAGATGAAGGCCTGGGTTCTCGGCAATCCCGGCGAGCTGAAACTCACCGAAAAGCCGGTTCCGGTGCCCAAGCGCGCCGAGGTCCTGGTGCGCATCGACGCGGTCGCGATCTGCGCCACCGATCTCGAAATCATCGATCACGGCTCGCCGGCGATGATCCAGGGCGGCAAGCCGTTCAACAAGAATTTCACGCCCGGCCACGAATATATGGGCACGGTCGTCGGCGCTCGGTCCCGGCGTCGACGAATACAAGATCGGCCAGCGCGTCACGGTCGAAATCCATGCCGGCTGCGGCCAGTGCAAGCGCTGCCGCGAGGGCATGTACACGTCGTGCCACAACTACGGCCTCAATTACGGCGACGTCGACAAGGGCCATCGCGCCAACGGCTTCACCACCGACGGCGGCTTCTGCGAATATCAGGTCAACAACATCAACACGCTGGTCGCCATTCCCGACACGATGTCGGACGAGGAAGCGACGCTGGTCGTCACCGCCGGCACTGCGATGTACGGGCTCACCGAGCTCGGCGGCCTTGTCGCCGGCGAGAGCGTCGTCGTCACCGGACCGGGCCCGATCGGTCTTCTCGGCGTCGCGGTGGCGAAGGCGATGGGCGCACAGCCCGTGATCCTCACCGGCACCCGCGACAACCGGCTCAAGATCGGCAAGGAGCTCGGCGCCGATCACGTCATCAATGTGCGCAACGAAAACGTGGTCGAGGCGGTGAAGCGTCTCAACGGCGGCAAGGGCGTCGATTACGTCGTCGAATGCTCGGGCGCGCCGAATGCGGTGACCGAAGCGGTGCGCATGGTCAATCGCGGCGGCAAAGTGTGCCTCGCCGCGTTCCCGCATGACGAGACGCCGGTCGACGTCGCCCATATCGTGCGCAACAACATTTATCTCTACGGCATCCGCGGCGAGGGCAAGAGCGCGACGCATCGCGCCGAAGCCTTCATGTCGCAAAAGCGCTTCGACGCCACCAAGATCCACACCCACACTTTCGCGCTCGACGATCTGCCGACCGCGATCCGCTACGCCAAGGACCGCGTCGACGATGCGATCAAGGTGGTGGTGAAGGCCAAAGGCGTCGCCGCGCATCGCGTCGCCGCGGAATGAACCGGTCGCTGGTGCGCGCGGCGGCTTTTGCCGCTGCGGCGTTGATTACGGCGCCGGTCGCGGCCGAAACTTGGCCAGTCCGCCCGGTCCGCATCGTCAATACCTTTGCCGTCGGCGGCGCCGCCGACATCCTCGCCCGCATCGCCGCCGATCAATTGACCAAGGCGTTCGGCCAGCAATTTTACGTCGAGACGCGCGACGGCGCCGGCGGCGTGATCGGCGTCAACGAGGTCGTGCACGCGGCGCCTGACGGCTACAATTTCGTCGTCACCACGTTGTCGCTCACGGCGATCAATCCGCTGGTCAATTCAAAGATCGGCTACGACCCGTTCAAGGATTTGACCCACGTCGCTTACCTCGCCGGCTCGCCGCTTGTTTTCATCACCTCCGCCAAGAACGACGTAAAATCCCTGAAGGATTTTGTCGCCAAGGCCAAGGCGAGCGCGAAGCCTCTGACCTACGGCGTTTCGGGTCTTGCCAGCGTCGGTCAAGTGGTGGCGGAATCCTTCGCGCAGATCGCCGATCTCAAGTTCCAGGTCGATGCCCTATAAGGGCGCGTCGCAAAGCCAGCTCGACGTCGTGGCGGGCAATATCGATTTCGCGACGCCGACGGTGACGTCGGCCGCGCCGCAATTGAACGGCGGCACGGTGACGCCGCTGGCGCAAACCGGCGCCGAACGGCTCCCCGACTATCCGAACGTGCCGACGTTTAAGGAACTCGGCTACGACGTCGTGACGATCAACTGGTTCGGGCTTGCGGGTCCGGCCGGGCTTCCGGCCGACATCGCGCAAAAGGTCAATCGCGCCATCAATGCCGGTATGGCGACGCCCGAGAACCAGGCGCGTATCCGCCAGCAAGGCATGATTATCGCGCCGATGGACGTCAAAGCGTTCGACACGTTCGTTAACAACGAGGCGTTGCGGCTTAAGCCGGTGATCCTGAAGGCCGGAATAAAGGTGGAATGACCGGGTTTTACTGGGCTATTCTTTGCGAATCCGAAACGTCATTAACCCTCTTTCCTTGCGCGTCTGTTCAAGCGTATCGCCGGTCTGGTTTAACAGGTTCGGTATATCGAGACCGGCGAGGGGATCGGTACATTCGACGATAAGAATGTCGCCCGCTTGCATGCCGCCGAGCGCCTTGCGCGTGCGCAGAGCGGGGAGCGGACATTTGAGGCCGCGCAGGTTTAGAGTCTTTTCCGTCATGGTGGCGCAGTGCCGTGCGAGTCGTAGAAATCGGAAAACTGCTCTTTAACATATCGGCGATGGCCGTCGATTCCATCTACCCAGCGCATTTCACGCCTGACGCCGCTCGACGCGATCCTGGCGTCGCTTGACGCGCGCGTCGAGCCGGTGACGCCGCGCGCCTGTTCTTTGGCTTCGGCGCACGGCCGCGTGCTGGCCGCCGATGTGGTGGCCTCGAAGCTGCCGCTCGAGCCGATCGCGCTGCGCGACGGTTTTGCGGTTGCGGCGAGCGCGGTCGCCGATGCCGAGTTCCTATGCGCCGATGCCGTTTGCCGACGCCGCCGCGGCGCGTCGACGCCGGCGAGCCGATGCCGGCCGACACGGATGCGGTGCTGCCGCTCGATGCCGTCAGTTTCATGCGGCGATCGCGCCGAAGCGATCGCCGCGATTCTGCCGGGCGAGGGTGTGCTTCCGGCCGGCGGCGACGTCGCGCCGCAGACGATCCTGCGCCGCGCCGGCGCCTATCTGCGCGGAAGCGACATCGCCGTGATGGCGGCTGCCGCGAATTGCCGACGTCATGGTGCGCGAGCCGCGCATCCGCATCGCCTGCGGCGGCGCGGCCAAGACGCCGCGTGGTGCAGGCCGCGATCGACATGCTCACGCGCGCCGTCACCGCGGCCGGCGGCACGGTGTTCGAGGCGGACAGCGAGCCGGAACGGCTTTACGAGGCGCTCGGCGATGCGCGCGCCCATGCCGGCTTTGTCGTCGGCGGCACCGGCAGCGGGCGCGGTGATTCGAGCGTGCGCACCTTGGCGCGGTTCGGCCGGGTCGAGGCGCACGGCATCGCGATTTCGCCTGGCGAGACGGCGGCCGTCGGCTATGTCGGCGCGCGGCCGGTGCTGCTCTTGCCCGGACGGTTGGATTGCGCTTTGGCGATCTGGCTTCTGATCGGGCGCCATGTCATCGCCAAGCTGGCCGGCGGCCGCGTCGAGGACACGCCGAAAGTGCTTCCGCTCAAGCGCAAGGTCACCTCGACGATCGGGCTCACGGAACTCATTCCGGTGCGATTTGACCAAGATGCCGCGCACGGCGCCGTGGCGGATCCGCTCGCCTCCGGCTATCTGTCATTTGAATCGCTGACCGGCAGCGACGGCTGGATCAGCGTTCCGCCGGATAGCGAAGGATTTGCCGCGGGCACGCCGGTTGCCGTGAGACCGTGGCCTTAAGACCGATGGTTTCAAATACCAAGCAAGCAATCGGCGCCAATGCGATCCTCGAAGCGGTGCGGCGCGCCGCGCGGCAGGAGCAGTTTCTTGAGGTGGTCTCGGCCGGCGAAGCGCGCCGGCGTTTCGCAAGCGCGTATCGATCTGTCGCCGCTTGCCGCGGAATCAGTAAGCCTTGCCGCGGCGCTGTCGCGCGTTCTTGCAGCCGACGTGATCGCTCCGGTCGACGCGCCGCCGTTCGACCGCTCCAATGTCGATGGTTTTGCCGTCCGCGCGGCCGATACGGCAGGCGCCAGCGACGGCGCGCGCAAGCGGTTCACGCTCAATGCCGAAGTCATCGCCTGCGGCGTCGCGCCCGCGATCGAGGTCCTGCCCGGCACGGCGACGACGATCGCGACCGGCGGCGTCATTCCGCGCGGCGCCGATGCGGTGGTGATGATCGAGCATACCGAACTGATCGAGGATGATGCTGCGCCCGCGATCGATGTGCGGCGCGCAGTGGCGCGCCGGTCAGTTTGTGTCATATGCCGGCTCGGATATCGCGCGCGGCGAAATGCTGTTGCGCAAAGGCACGCGTATCGGCTCGCGCGAGATCGGCATGCTGGCGGCCTGCGGCCTTGCTGCGGCCGATGTCGTGCGCCGGCCGCGCGTTGCCGTGCTGTCGACCGGCGACGAGCTTATCGAGCCGGGCAGGCCGCTGCGTCCCGCCGGCGTCTATGACAGCAACGGCGCCATCCTCGCCGCCGCAATCACCGAAGCCGGCGGCGAGCCGGTGCCGTTCGGCGCTTTTCCCGACGAGGAGGCGGCGCTCGGCAAAGCCATGCGCGCGGCGCTCGAGTCGTGCGACATGGTCGTGCTGTCGGGCGGCACGTCGAAGGGCGCGGGCGATCTGTCGCATCGCATCGTCGCCACGCTCGGCGCGCCGGGAATTCTGGTGCATGGCGTGGCGCTCAAGCCCGGCAAGCCGCTATGCCTCGCGGTGATCGGCAAAAAGCCGCTGGTCGTGCTGCCGGGTTTCCCGACCTCGGCGATTTTCACGTTCCACGCCTTCGTCGCGCCGGTCATCCGCGCGCTGCGCCGGTCTGCTCGCCGGAAGCCGCGCGCACGGTGACCGCACGCGTGCCGGTGCGGATCGCTTCCGAATTCGGCCGCGAGGAATTCGTGCTGGTGTCGCTCGTTGCGGGCAACGACGGGCTGATCGCGTTTCCGAACGGCAAAGGTTCCGGCGCGGTGACCGCATTCTCGCAGGCCGACGGCTTCCTCGCCATCGACGCGCTCGCTTCGGCGCTCGATGCCGATACAGAAGCGGAGGTCACGCTGATCGGCGACGAGGCTCGCGCCCCCGATCTCGTCATCATGGGCAGCCACGATATCGCGCTCGATGTCGTGATCGGCGCGCTCGCCGAACGCGGCTTTCAAGCGCGCACCATCGCCGTCGGCAGCCTGGGCGGCGTCAGCGCCGCAAGCCGCGGCGAATGCGATATCGCGCCGGTGCATTTGGTCGATCCGGCGACCGGCATCTACAACAAACATCTGCTTGCGCCGGGTCTCGCGCTCGTGCCGGGCTGGCGGCGGATGCAGGGTTTTGTCTTCCGCCCCGGCGACGCGCGGTTCGAAGGCAACAGTGCGGATGCCGCGCTGAAAGCGGCGCTCGGGGACCCGGCGATCCTGATGGTCAACCGCAATGCCGGCTCCGGCACGCGGGTTCTGGTCGACGGGCTGCTGCGCGGCGCAAAGCCGGCGGGCTATGCCAATCAGCCGCGTTCGCACAACGCCGTCGCCGCCGCCATCGCGCAGCACCGCGCCGACTGGGGCGTCGCCATCGAGCCGGTGGCACGGATGTACGGGCTTTCGTTCTTGCCCATTGCGCCGGAGCACTACGATTTCCTGCTGGTCGAAGCGCGCCGCGAACGGCCGGCCGTGCGAGCGTTTCTGGACGCATTGCGCGACGAGGCGACTCGCGGGCGTATTCGTGCGCTCGGTATGGAGCCTGCCGACTAAAGGCGTGGCCGGCTAAAGGCGTGGCACGGGCCGCCGCTGAGCGCGACCTTACGCCGACTGGCGTTTGTCCGCCGGCACGAGCCGCGCAATCGCGTCGTCCGTCGTCATGACATCGCCGAAATAGACGACGAAATTG
Source organism: uncultured Alphaproteobacteria bacterium (assembly GCA_963695615.1). Classification (GTDB taxonomy): domain Bacteria; phylum Pseudomonadota; class Alphaproteobacteria; order Rhizobiales; family Xanthobacteraceae; genus BOG-931. Next base: position 188,579 of record CAVOHH010000009.1, read on the forward strand.
TTGAGCGATGCTGCGTGCGTGTCGTCGCTCAGGGTCGCATTGCAATCGGAAACCATAACGACACGGTAATCGAGCATCATGGCGTCGCGCGCGGTCGATTCGCAGCAGACATTGGTCAAAGTGCCGGCAATGAGCACGCTCTCGATGCCGCGGCTCTTTAACTTGGCGTCGATATCCGACGAGCCGGAGATGAAGGCGCTGAATTTGACCTTCTTGATGCGTGGATCGGTCGGCAGGGCTTCGAGCTTCGGATAGAGCGCGAAACCTTCGGCCTTTTCGTCGAGATGCATGAGGCGGGTCTTCGCCCGCTCTGGCGTCAGCATGTGCTTGTGGTGATTGCCCCAGGTCTCGAGCGCGCCAGTTGCGGTCGTTTGCACCCATACGACGGTGCCGCCGGCCGAGCGAAGGGCGCGAGCCATCCGGTTGATGTTCGGCACGATGCCGCGGGCGGCGGGGACTTCGAGCGGAAAGCCCTCGGCGACGAAGTAGTTCTGCATATCGACGACGACCAGCGCGGTGCGCGCGGCATCGATCGTGTCATGGCTCGGCAGCTTGCCCTGACGGCGAATGACCCGGTCCTTGACCTCGGCGGGTATTGTGTAGGGGTGCATGAAAGTCTCCGTCAGGAACGGAATTCAAGCAAGGCTACGGCCCACTGTGGCAACCGTCAAATGCCGGTTTTGCCCGGTGCGACCGGCCATTATCGGTATTATGTTAAACTCAAAGGATCAGATTATTAAATGAAAGGATCGGACTCATCGGATGAATATGCGCGTTATCGGGCTTGCGGGCTGGAGCGGTTCCGGCAAGACGACACTGGTCACCAGCGTGATCCCGGTGCTGGTCAAGCGCGGCCTGAAAGTCGCGACCGTCAAACATGCGCATCATGAGTTCGATCTCGATCAGCCGGGCAAGGATTCCTGGCTGCACCGCGAGGCCGGCGCGCGCGAAGTCGCCATCGTCTCGAGCCGGCGCTGGGCGATCATGCACGAGCTCGGCGGCGAAGCCGAGCCGCCGCTGATGGAGATACTGGCGAAGCTCAGCCCGGTCGATCTGGTGATCGTCGAGGGCTTCAAACGCCACACGCATCCGAAGCTCGAAGTCTATCGCGCCGCCGTCGGCAAGCCGCTTTTGCATCCCGACGACGATTGCATCGTCGCCGTCGCGACCGACGCGCCGCATGCCGCAGGCGCAAGTGCCGGTGCTGATGCTCGACGACATCAACGGCATTGCCAATGTGCTCCAGGCCGAGGCGCTGCCGCTCGACCGGATCGGCAATCTCGAAGCGACGCAGGCCAAATACAAGGCCATTGTAATGGCGCAGCTCACCGACGATTGCTTCGCCTTCAACGGTCCGCTGCTTCCGGTCGACGACGCCGAGCGTCTGATTGCGCGAGCGCATCGCTCCGGTCGACGGTCATGAGCGCGTCGCGCTCCGTGCGGCGCAGGGCCGCGTGCTCGCCGGCGACATCGTCGCGCCCAGTCAATGTGCCGCCGTTCGATAATTCCGCCGTCGACGGTTATGCCGTTCGCGCCGACGATCTGACGCCGAACGGCGAGACACGCCTCGCCATCGTCGATCGCGTCGCCGCCGGCCACGCTTCGCGTCGCGCGGTCAAAGCCGGCGAGGCCATTCGCATCTTCACCGGCGCGCCGATGCCGGAAGGCGACCGATACCGTCTTCATGCAGGAGGACTGCCGCATCGAAGACGAGCGCGTGATCGTGCCGCCCGGACTTGAAGCTTGGCGCCAATCGCCGATTGGCCGGCGAGGATATGCGCGCCGGCGCGCGTCGCTTTGCCGGCCGGCCGGCGGCTTTCGGTGCAGCACATCGCGCTCGCCGCGGCGCTCGGCCTCACCAAGCTTGAGGTGCGCCGGCGTGTGCGCGTGGCGCTGTTTTCGACCGGCGACGAGATCGTCGAGCCCGGGTCGGTTCTGCCGGGCGCCGCGCTCTACGATTCCAATCGTTTTCTGCTCGCCGGATTGCTGGCGCACTACGGTGTCGAGGTGACCGATCTCGGCATTCTCACCGACGATCCGAAAGAGCTCGCGCGCGGGCTTGCATCCGCCGCCGCCAATCACGATCTGGTGCTGACGTCGGGCGGCGTCTCCACCGGCGAAGCCGATCATGTGCGCGACGCGGTCGAGAGTGTCGGCCGCCTCGTGTTCTGGCGCGTCGCGATCAAGCCGGGCCGTCCGGTGGCGATGGGTGTTCATTCACGGTTCGAAGAGCGGCGAGGGCGCGGCCTTTGTCGGGCTGCCGGGAAATCCGGTGGCGGTGTTCGTCACCTTCGTGCGGGTGGTGCGGCCGCTTTTGCTGCGGCTTGCCGGCGCGCTGCCGGAGCCGCTCCTCGCCATGCCGGCGCGCGCGACGTTTTCCTACAGGAAGCGCAGCGGCCGGCGGGAATATGTGCGGGTCGCGCTGCGCACGGCGCCCGACGGCGTCATCGAAGCGGTCAAATACGCGCAGGACGGCGCCGGCGTTCTCACGTCGCTGACGGAAACCGACGGCCTCGCTGAGCTTCCGGAAGACGTGACCGCAATCGAGCCGGGCGAGACGGTGGGTTTTCTGTCTTACGCGTCGCTCCTTGGCTGACGCAGGCTTCACGCCTTGGCCGCGCCGTGTAATGTCGTCAGTTTCGCAATTTCAGGCATCAGTTTTCGCAGCGGCGGCATGAAATAGTGCTTCAGCGCGTCGATCGATGCGCCGCGGATTTGTCGTGCCAAAGACTGACCTTCGTTTTTCAGCGACACGACATTGATGGTGCGGTGAAACGGCTTGCCGGGGAAGGGCAGCGCCCGGATCGGATCGCCGCGCTGCATCGATTTGATGACGGCAAGCGGCGGCAGGATCGTCCAGCCCGAGCCGACGGCGACCATCGCCAGCACGGCTTCGGTCGTGTCGAGATGATAGCGGTGCTGCGCGATCACGCCGTGCTTTTCCAGGACGCGGTCGAAACGCGTGTGCAATGTCGGGTCGCGGCCGAAACGGATGAGATCGAGCTCATCGGACAATTTCTGCAGCGGCAGATGGCGGCCGTTGTACTTCGCCGGAACGATCAGGAGGAACGGCTCGGTGAGGATCGGCATGGCGTCGACTTCGTCGGGCACCGGAAATTCGTCGGCGGTAATGGCGAAGTCGAAATCGCGATCGACCACGGTGCGCAAGCGCGTCGCGTGAAATCCGGAATCGATCGACCATTCGGCCGCGATATTACGCAGCTGCTTGAAGATGTAGGGCCCCATCGTCGTCGCGAAACTGTTGAGGATGCCGATACGAAGGAGCGGCAAAGGGGCCGCGGTGCCGAGCCGAACCGTGCTGCGGAATTGCCGAACCGATTCGGTGATCGCGGCCGCGTGCTTGAGCAGCGCGGTGCCCTGCAGGGTGAGGACGGGAGGCCGCACCGAGCGATCGAACAATTGCAGGCCGAGCGACTGCTCGAGACTCGCGATCATTTGCGAAATCGCCGGTTGCGTCAGCTTGAGCTGTTTTGCCGCCGCAACCATGGTGCCGGCTTTGGCGACGACGACGAAGATCTCGAGCGCGCGGATGGTGAGGCCCGCGCCCGAGCGAAGCTCTGGCGAGACGATCGGTGGTGTCGCCCGGCAAAACTTCCCGTTGTATTTTTGCAGTCTTGCGCATTGCCGTTCCGTCGCAGGCCGGCGCATTGCCGCGCTCTTGCGCCCCGTGCGAGCTAGGTTATACTTAGTATAAGTCAGGCCGAAGAGCATGAAAACCGGACCGGCTGCGGTGCAGCAGGACGATCCGGATCGGAGGTAACGCATGAGCGTGAGGAACAGCCATCGGCCTCGCGATCGTGACGCTGGCGTTGGCCCTGTCCGGCGCTGCCGCGGCGCAACAGGCCACCGCACGACTGGAAACCGCAGGGCAATGTCGAATTCGTGGTCGGCGCGGGCGCCGGCGGCGAGAACGACCGGGTGGCGCGCGCCATCCAACGCGTGCTCACCAAGGAGCACATGGTCGATTCGATGACCGTGCTCAACAAGCCGGGCGCCGGCCAGATCGTCGCGATGAATTATCTTGCCGGAAAGAAGGGCGACGCCAAGACGATCGGGCTGGTTTCCGGCAGCTTCATCAATGCGATCGCGCGCAACGGCTCGACGCTGAACAAAGCAGATGACGCCGCTGATCAAATTGTTTGACGCCTATCAGTGCTATTTCACCAACGTCGACTCGCAATACAAGAGCATGGCGGATGTGCGCGACCGCCTGAAGGCCGATCCGACTTCGGTGACATTCGCTTTCCCGGTCGGTCTCGGCAGCCCGCTGCATATTTCCGTCGTCAATGTCGGCAAGGCGGTCGGCGCGCCGCCGGACAAGATCGTCACGGTGGTTTTCGATTCCGGCTCCGACGTCTCGACGCAGGCCGCCGGCAATCATATCGACGTCGGCGTCACCAGCATCGGCAGTCCGATGCCGCTGATTGAGGCCGGCAAGCTTCGTATGCTCGGCATCGCCGCGCCCGAGCGGCAGCCGGGCGAATTGGCGAAATATCCGACCTTGCGCGAGCAGGGGCTCGATGTCGTCACCGCCAATCCTTACACCGTGGTCGTGCCCAACGGGCTGACGCCGGAGCAGATCGCGTTTTGGGTGAAGGCGCTCGACAAGGTGCTCGAGGATCCGGACTTCAAGCTCGATCTGCAGCGCAATTTCTGGACGCTCGAGACGCTTGCGCTATCCGGCGACCGTCAAATGGATGCAGGATGACTACGACGAGAACCGGGCGATCTTGACCAAGCTCGGATTGCTGCAATGAGCGGCCCGCGGACGTTGTTCGAGAAGATTTGGGCCGACCACGTTATCGTGGTGTCGCCGCAGGGCGAGGAATTGCTCGGGGTCGATTTCAATCTGATCAATGAAGGCCAATCGTTTCTCGCCTTCGATCAGTTGCGCATGGAAGGCCGCACAGCGCGCCGGCCGGAGCAGCATCTCGCGGTGACGGATCATTATCTGCCGACCATCAACCGGTCGCTCGGCACCGCCGGCATGACCAATCCGGAGATCCGCCGTGTCGTCGAAATGCTCGATGAGAATTCGGCCGAGTTCAAATTGCCGCATGTCGGCTGGTTCCATCCCGACCAGGGCATCGCGCATGTCATCTCGCCCGAGCTCGGCATTTCGCAGCCGGGAATGCTGATCACGTGCAACGATTCACACACCGCGACCAACGGCGCGTGCGGCGCGCTCGCGGTGCCGATCGGCGGCGGCAACCAGCTGCGCCACGTCATCGCCACGCAGACGGTTTGGCTCAAGAAGCCGAAGACGATGCGGATAGCGATCGACGGCGAACTGCCGGAGGCGGTGACGGCCAAGGACGTGATCCTCTCGATCATCCGCGAGATCGGCGTCGGCGGCGCCACCGGCTATGCCGTCGAATATGCCGGCTCGACCATCCGCGCCATGTCGATGGAAGGGCGGCTGACGATCTGCAACATGTCGATCGAGGCCGGCGCGCGCATCGGCATGATCGGGCCGGACGAAACCACCTATGAGTTTCTGCACGGACGAAGAAACGCGCCGAAAGGCAAGGACTGGAATATCGCGCTGAGCCACTGGAAAACTCTGTCGACCGACGATGGCGCGATCTTCGACCGCGAGCTGCGCTTTGACGCCGGCAAGCTCGCGCCCATGGTGAGCTGGGGCACGAGCCCGGAGGATTGCTCGCCGGTCGATGGTTCCGTTCCCGATCCGTCGCGCATCGCCGACGCCGAGCGGCGGCGTCATGTCGAGCGGGCGCTCGATTACATGCGGCTTGCGCCAGCAACGCCGCTCGAAGAGGTCGCGATCGATCGCGTCTTCATCGGCTCCTGCACCAATAGCCGCATCGAGGATTTGCGCGCCGCGGCGGCAGGTGCTCAAGGGCCGCCGCGCCGCCGTTCCCGGCATGGTGTCGCCCGGCTCCGGCGCGGTGAAGCGCCAGGCCGAATCCGAAGGGCTCGATCGCATCTTCATCGCGGCCGGTCTCGAATGGCGCGATTCCGGCTGCTCAATGTGCAATGGCTCGAATGGCGAACTGGTCGGGCCGGGCGAACGCTGCGCCTCGACGACGAACCGGAATTTCGAGGGTCGTCAGGGCCGCGGCGCGCTCACCCACATCATGAGCCCGGCCATGGTCGCGGCCGCGGCGGTCAGCGGCAGGCTGGCCGACGTCCGGCGCCTGTCGCGAGATTGAGGTCTGTGATGCTTGCCCTTCACCGTGCTGACGGCCGTCGCTGCGCCGCTTGAGATCGCCAAGATCGACACCGGCATGATCTTGCCCGGCCGTTACATGCGCCGCCACCGGCGGCCCGGCCACGATTACGGCGAGGCCTTTCTCTACGATCTGCACTTCGACGAAGCGGGCAAGCCGCGCCCGGATTTCGTGTTGAACGATCCGGTCTATCGCAAAGCGAAAATTTTGGTGACCGATGTCGACTTCGGCTGCGGCTCGTCGCGCGAGGGCGCGGTCTTTGCGGTGATGGATTACGGATTGCGCGCTCTGGTCGGGCCGAGTTTCGGCGAAATATTCCAGGTGAATTGCATTCAGAACGGCATTCTCGCTATTACGCTCGCCGAAGAGATAATCCACGATCTGTGGCGACATTTGCGCGCGCGGCCGGGCGCCGAAATCACGATCGATCTGCCCAACCAAACGCTGATCGCGCCCGACGGCGCCAAGCATGCGTTCGACATCAGCCCCTTGCGCAAGGACCGGCTGGTGCGCGGCATCGACGATATCGATGTCACGCTCGAATATCTCGATAAGATCGAAGCCTTCGAGGCGCAGCGTCGCGCGCGAATGCCCTGGCTGCCGACAGCCAAGCGCGAATAGTGCGCTTCATCCTTCCGCTCGAAAGAAAGGGACGTCACTCGTGAATGGCGCCGAAACTCTTGTCCGTACTCTGCTCGCCTCGGGCGTCACGACGTGTTTCTCAAATCCCGGCACCAGCGAGATGCATTTCGTCGCCGCGCTCGATCGCGTGCCGGGCATGCGCTGCGTCTTGTGCCTGTTCGAAGGCGTGGCGACGGGCGCCGCCGACGGCTACGGCCGGATGGCGGAAAAGCCGGCGAGCACGTTGCTGCACGGCGCGCCCGGCCTGGCGAACGGTTTGGCCAATCTTGCACAATGCCCGCCGCGCGCGCTCGCCGATCGTCAACGTGGTCGGCGATCAGGCGAGCTATCATCGTCCGCTCGATCCGCCCTTGACCGGAGACACCGACGGATGGGCGCGCGGCGTATCGGCGTGGACCCGCGTCGTGCAGTCGGTTGCGACCATGGGCGTCGACGCGGCCGCGGCCGTGCAGGCGGCGCGCACGGCGCATGGCCAGATCGCGACCCTGATCGCGCCTGCGGATACGAGCTGGGACGACGGCGGATCCGATGGCGCGCCGCTTCCGGCCGTCGCGCCGGAAAAGGTCGCGCCGCATGTCATCACGAACATTGCCGAGGTGCTGCGGCGTCGGGAGCCTGTCGCGATCATGCTCGGCGGCGCCCCGATCCGCGCCTCGATGATCGCGGATGCCTTCCGGATCGCCGGCGCGACCGGGGCAAAGCTGCTGGCGGCGCAGTTCAATGCCCGGGTCGAGCGCGGCCGCGGCCGCCATCCGATCGCGCGCTTGCCCTATGCCTATGATCAATCCGTGACGGCATTGGCGGGCGCGAAACATATTGTTCTCGATCGGCACGACGCCGCCGGTCGCGCCGTTCGCCTATCCCGGCAAGCCCGGCTATCTGTTTCCGAAGGATTGCAGTGTCCACGTTCTGGCGCGTCCCGATCAGGATGTCGCCGACGCCTTGGCACGGCTTGCCGATGAATTGTCGGCGCCCGCCGTCGCGCTGCCGCAGGCAAAGCCGGCAGAGCATGATTTGCGCGCGGCGATCAGTCCGGAATCGATCACACAGTCGCTCGCCGTGTTGCTGCCGGAGAACGCCATTGTCGTCGATGAGAGCGTCAGCTTCGGCCGTGCGTTCTTCAACGGCCTTGCGGTCGCCCCGCCGCACGACTGGCTGCAGATCACCGGCGCGTCGATCGGCAGCGGCCTGCCGATGGCGACCGGCGCCGCGCTCGCCGCGCCCGGGCGCCGTGTCATTTCGCTTCAGGCCGACGGTTCGGCGATGTACACGCTGCAAGCATTGTGGACGCAGGCGCGGGAAAAGCTGCCGATCACGACGGTGCTTTTGTCCAACCGCAAATATGCGATCCTGCTCAACGAATTGATGAATGTCGGCGCCAATCCCGGCCGCGTCGCGCTCGACATGATGGATTTGGGCAATCCGGATCTCGGCTGGGTGAAGCTCGCGCAGGGCATGGGCGTCGAGGCGGCGCAAGCAACATCGGTCAAGGAATTTGCCGATCTGTTCGCGCAAGCCAACACCGCGCGCGGACCGTTTCTGATCGAGCTTCTGACCTGAGTGCGGATCAGGCGTCCGGATACTTGCGCGGCCAACGCTTCGGCGCGCGCCGCGTCTTCCGGCGTGTTGACGTTGAAGAACGGATCGATCGGCTCGGCCGGCCAGTCGGCGATGGCGACGCCGTGCCGCGCGGTCCAGATTTCGATCTTGCGCAGGTCCTCGTCGACCAGGGCGCGCCGCAAATCCTCGCGCAGCGCGACGGCCACAGCGCGACGACCGGGTGACGCCATTCGCCGGAGCGCGCGCAGGCGAGCGGCAGTGCCGGCGGCGACGCGCGCCTCGTGCAGGCGCGCCACCAGATTCTGCGGCAGGAACGGACAATCGCCCGGCACGCTCGCGAGCCATTCGATCTGCGGCGCATTTGCCGCCGCCCAGTCGAGGCCGGCGAGAATGCCGGCGAGCGGGCCGGCAAAATCCGGCACGCTGTCGGCGACGACCGGCAGGCCGGTATCGGCAAAGCGCGCCGGATCGCCGTTGGCATTGATGATGAGGCGGTCGCATTGCGGCGACAGGCACGCGAGCACGCGCTCGAGAATGGTGCGGCCGCCGATCGCGATGCGCGCCTTGTCGCCGCCGCCCATGCGGCGCGCCAGGCCGCCGGCGAGCACGAGACCGAGAGTAGGGGGACCGCTCACGCGCGCTTGTCACTCGTCAGTTACTCATCGTGCACCGCGGCCTTGCGCCGATGCTTGGCGCTTTCTTCCTCGACATAAGCGAGGTCCTGGTCGAACACGATGCGGTCCTCGCCGGCGAGCGCGACGAAGCGCTTGCCGCGGGCGCGGCCGATCAGCGTCAGGTTCGCCTTGCGCGCGAGCTCGACGCCCCAGGCGGTGAAGCCCGAGCGCGAGATCAGGATCGGAATGCCCATGCGCACCGTCTTGATCACCATCTCGGAGGTGAGCCGGCCGGTGGTGTAGAAAATCTTGTCGGCGGCGCCGACGTGATGCTTGAACATCCAGCCGGCGATCTTGTCGACCGCGTTGTGGCGGCCGACGTCTTCCATGTAGACGAGCGGCCGGTCCTCGACCGCGAGCACGCAGCCGTGGATCGCGCCGGCCTCGAGATAAAGCGACGGCGTGGTGTTGATCTTGTGGGTGAGCGTATAGAGCCACGAGGTGCGCAATTCGGCCGGCGGCAGCGAGACGTTCTCCAGCGCTTCCATCAGGTCGCCGAACACGGTGCCCTGCGCGCAGCCCGAGGTCTGCACCTTCTTCTTGAGCTTCTTCTCGTAATTGGTCTTGCGCTTGGTGCGCACCACGACGACCGACAGTTCCTCGTCGTAATCGACGCCGGTGACGACGTCGTCGGGCTTGAGCATGTTCTGGTTGAGCAGATAGCCGAGCGCCAGATATTCGGGATGGTCGTCGATGGTCATCGCCGTCACGATCTCCTGCGAATTGAGGAAGATCGTCAGCGCGCGCTCGACCGTCACCGCGGTTTCGATCGGCGCGCCGGTCTGGTCGATGCCCTTGACGCGCTCGGTCAGGCGCGGGTCGAGCGGATCGGGGCGGATGAGATAGTCGTCGGCGGGCGGAGTCATTGCGGTCATGCCGCTAATGTAGGGTACCGGACCGGCCGGCGGAAGCGGACACGAAACCCCGCTGGCGGCAGAATGCAAGAGGCCCGGCTCGCGCCGGGCCTCTGCATATACACTTCGTTCTAACACCACGTCGCTTGGCGCAATATCAGCCGTGCAGGCCGCCAAGCACCCAGATCAAAAGAATGATCGGCAATGGAATGCCGATGAGCCAAAGCAATAAACCGCGTCCCATGAACCGTCTCCTGTGTCGCCGTCGCCAGGACTGCAAAAACAACGCTGGAAGGACCGGAAAGTTCCTGGGTCGAGGGTTGTAAGTTCAAGCCCCGCCGTGATATTGCGGGGACCCCTTCGCGGAGGGGTGGCCGAGTGGCTGAAGGCGCTCGCTTGGAAAGCGTGTATACGGGAAACCGTATCGTGGGTTCGAATCCCACTCCCTCCGCCACTTCGTTGTTCGCCTCTGTGCGCTGACCTTGTCCGACAAACCATGTCGTGATTGGGGATTGCTCCGTGGCGCCGGAATTAAGCAGGAAGGCGATGTCCGCTTTCGGCGGTTTGGAACGCTGGCTCGACGGTCTCTTGATGGCGGCGAAAGCCATGAAGCTATTGCTTCTTGGCCCTGACAGCTCGGAGGGCATAGCTGTGCGCCACCTCGGCCGCGCAAATTGCTCTTATTGATTGGAAGAGGGTGCCACTCTCGTTGGCGGATTTATCGCCACAGGCGCCGACCTTGCGTTCATAGCCGCGGTGCGCGCGGTTGCTCAGCGATGCCAAGAAATCTGCCTCGCATTTCCTGATCACGATCAGGCTTACAGCAACGTCGCCACTCGAGCCAAGCTGGCACGCCATGAGCAATTGCATCGAAGCGTCGCAGGAGGGCGCTTCGGTCACGCGCATTTCGACCTGCTCGTATTCCGATACCGGGCAGTCCATCGCCTGCGCGGGCACGGCGCCAGGCCCCATGAGGCAAATGCAAATTCCAAGAAGTGGTCTGGCGAACATTCTGGCCTTCTACCTATCGGTCGGCTCGATTGAGCATCTATCCCTTACCACTGCCGGTCTGTGTTATTATCGAAGTTAACCTGGGCACACGGCGACTCCGTCATTGCCGTCAATGCGGCGTCGGGAAGACATTCAGGAAGGGGGCGACCATGAAGAGAATCGCGTGGCATTTGTTTGGAATATATTTTGTCGTCATGGGATTGCTAGTTTCGCCGGTCTACGCAGAAGATGGCAAATGGCGCATGGCGACACCGATGCCGTCCCCGCAGGGCGAAATCACAAGCGTGGTGATCGGCAATAAGTGGTACGTCATGGGCGGCTACGATGGCCCCAATGTGCAGGCGCGCGGCATTGTCTTGATGTACGACGCCTCGACCGATACCTGGACCGCAAAGAAAAACATGCAGGTTCCGGCGCACCACGTGGCGGCGGTCGCGCTCAACGGCAAGATCTATGTGTTTGGCGGCTTTGTCGGGAGGCCTGGCACCAAAGTGTGGCAGCCTATACCAAGCGCATTGATGTACGATCCGGAAGCCGACAGCTGGAAAGAGTTGGCGCCGATGCCGACGCCACGCGGTTCAGCGCAAGCGGTAGTCGTTGACGGCAAGATCTACGTGATCGGCGGGGCGCACGCAAATATTCCGGGCCAGTCCAAGGGCGAACCGATCTGGGCCGGCATACCGGAGATCGTCGTCGGTACGGTCGAGGAATATGATCCCGCTACCAATACATGGCGCTCGCGCGCGCCGATGCCGACCGCCCGCAACCATTTTCTCGCCGCGGCGGTGGACGGCAAAATCTATGCGGTGAATGGACGGCTCGGCTCGCCCTTCGTAACCATGAGCGATGTCACCGATCTGGTCGAAGCCTACGATCCCGCAACAGATTCCTGGACCTACAAAGGCCGTTCGCCGACGCGGCGCGGCGATGTCGCCGGCGACGTCTATAACGGCAAGATCTATGTCACCGGCGGCGAATACGAAGAGCCGCAAGGCAAGCTGACTTTCTGGGCTTTCGAGGCCTACGATCCCAAGTCAAATTCTTGGCAGGTCCTTCCGCATATGCAGATCGCGCGTCACGGTTTCGTGGCGAATTTCATCGACAATGAGTTTCACGTGGCCGGCGGGTCGCTCCAGTCCGACGGGGAACCAGGAATATTCTCGCAAATGGCTACCCACGAGGTCTTTCCCGTGGCGAAATAAGACGGCGGCCAACCGATGCTGCTGCACGTCCATCCGGATCGATCACCGACGGCGGTTCTGCGCGAGCCGTCGCCGGTGCTTGGCAAACGTCTAAACGGTTGGCTCACCCGTTTCCTGGCAGTGGAAAAGCCCAGGTCGCCGCGGCTTGCATTGACGGCGGCGGCGTTCTTTGGCGTTGCCGCTTTCGTATTGGGGGCCGGCAATCGCCTCACCCGCGGTCCATGGTTTCTCTACCCACCCGGGGTTTCGCTCATTCCTCCTGTCGGGTCTGACGCTTGGAAGCAAGCGTTCGTCCTTCATCAACAATCGCCGCTTTATGCGCTATGCGGCGGCTATGACGCGGGCGGAATGGAATCAATCGTAATCTTTCGATTTCTCTATTGGTGGGAGTGGCTGCGCATTGCCAGCATCATCCTGCTTGCCGCTTCGCTCTTTGTCGCCGTCATTTTCTACCTGCGTGGCGCGGTGAGGTTTGCGGAGCGATCCGATCTCCTGCGTTGGACCGGATTAGTTGCGGCAATCGTTGCCTATTTCGTATTGGGTTATTTTGCCGATCACGCTGGGCAGTTTGCTACGATCAATCTCGGTCAGCATCGCCATGCGCTCGACATCACATTCGCCAGCGTTGGTCTCGGCATGTTGATCGCGGCTGCAATTGCGCCGGCGCAGTTGGCGGCTGGATCGACGATGCCCTGCGTGGCATGGGGATCGGTGATCGCGCTCAACATCGCTTTTGGAGCGCTAATCGAAGCGTTGGATGCAGGCCCCCTGTGGACCACCTTCCCCGGTTACACAGGGAGTTTCTTGCCAACTCCCGACCGCCTCTTCGCGTTGCATCCGGTCTGGCGGAATTTCACCGAAAACGGGTATCTCATCCAGGCCTGTCACCGGTTCCTCTCGATAGGGCTGTGGGCCGCAGCATTGCTTGCCGTCGCGACCGCGATGCGGAGGCAACTCCCTTTGACGCGCACGCTGGTATTATTCGGTCTGCTCACGCTGGACGGCGCGCTCGGCATCGTCACGTTGCAGACCCTCCAGCCGGTCGTTCCATCGATTGTCCACCAAATCTGTGCGATCGCGGTGCTGGCGGCAGCCCTTGTTGCTCAATCGCAAGGAAGAGCCGGTCATCTGGCTCGCCGACGGCCGAACCCGTAACCTTGGCTTTTCAAGCGCAGGCCCACGCGGACGACCGTTCCGTCCACGCCGAGTCCATAAGTCGAGGCGACGTCTGCTTTCGGACGAAAGCCGGACGTGCCAAGCTGCACTTGGTAGTCAGCCAATAACGTGAGCGGAGATCACCTTAGTCCGGTGGTCATATAATGAGGAAACGACCCCCAAGGGGCGGTATCAACTGAGGAAAACGCGTGCCGAATTCAGAGGCGTTCGACTTCATCATCGTGGGGGCCGGCAGCGCCGGGTGCGTTCTGGCCAATCGGCTTACGGCGTCGGGCCGGCATCGCGTGCTGCTGTTGGAGGCGGGCCCGCGCAACCTGCACCCGTGGCTTCATATTCCGCTCGGCTTCGGCAAGCTTTTCAGCGATCGCCGGTTCAATTGGTGCTACGCGACCGAGCCGCAACCTGAATGCCACAACCGCGAGGTCATCGCGCCGCGCGGAAAGGTTCTCGGCGGGTCCAGTTCGATCAATGGACTGATCTATATCCGCGGACAGGCGGAGGACTTCAACTTTTGGCGGCAACTCGGCAATGCCGGCTGGAGCTTCGACGACGTTCTGCCCTATTTTCGCAAGGCGGAGGACAACGAGCGCGGCGCGGATCAATTCCATGGCGCCGGCGGGCCGCTCGCGGTTTCGGACTTGCGCGACCGGCATCCGCTCGCCGAAGCCTACGTCGAGGCGGCGCTGCAATGCGGCTATCCGCGCAACGACGATTTCAACGGCGCGACGCAGGAAGGCGCCGGCTATTACCAGACCACGATGCGCAACGGCGTGCGCTCCTCGACCGCGGCCGGCTATCTCAAGCCGGCGCGCCGGCGCGCCAATCTCAAGGTGGTTCCGCAGGCGCTCGCCACGCGCATTCTCTTCGATGGCCGGCGCGCGACCGGCGTCGAATATCTCGTCGGCAACGACAAACACAGCGCGCGCGCCAATGTCGAGGTGATCGTCGCTTCGGGAGCCTTCAATTCGCCGCAACTGTCTGCAGCTTTCGGGGGTCGGACCGGCGTCGCTCCTCCAGTCGCTCGGAATTGCCGGTGATCGCCGATGCTCCGGGCGTCGGCGACGATCTCAACGACCATTTTTCAGGCCGCATCATTTTGCGCTGCAAGGAACCGATCACGCTCAACGACGCGGTGCGCAGCTGGAGCGGAAAGCTCGCGCACGGCTTGCACTACGTATTGACGCGCCGCGGTTATCTCGCTGTCCCGGCGGTCTCGTCCGCATGTTTCGTGCGCGCGCTTCCTTCATCGGAAACGCCCGACTCGCAATGCTCGATTTCCCTGTTCTCGGCCGGCACCATCGGTGGCGAACTGCATCCGTTCCCGGGCGTGACCGGCAATTGCGTGTTGCTGCGGCCGGAGAGCCGCGGCTATGTGCGCATCAAATCCGCCGATCCGCGAGCGGCGCCGGCAATCCACCCGAACTATCTGGCGACACAGAAGGATCGCGAGACCATCGTGGCGGGCGTCACGGCGATGCGCCGCATCTTTCAGGCGCCCGCCATGGCGCGCCATATCGCCGAGGAGATCGAGCCGGGAAAGCAATGCGACAACGACGACGAATTGCTCGATTTCATCCGCCGCCGCGGCTCCACCACCTATCATCCCGTGGGCACCTGCCGCATGGGCCAGGATCAAAAAGCGGTGGTCGATGAACGGCTGCGCGTGCGCGGTTTCGCCGGCCTGCGCGTGGTCGATGCCTCGATCATGCCGGCGGTCGTTTCCGGCAATACCAACGCGGCCACGATCATGATCGGCGAAAAGGGCGCGGACATGATCCTTGAGGACGCGATGGCCGGAGCATCAACCGCCAACCCCGTTCACGCCCGGCAATGAACGGAAGCACTGTTGCGGTCGCGGAAACACAATAGAGCGCTTTAGGATTTATCCATTGCATTGTCGGCGACGAGCTCCGCGCCGTTGATGTAACTCGCCGCATCCGAGACGGCAAAGACGATGAGATTGGCGATCTCCTCGGGCGTGCCCCAGCGCGTATCGCGCATGCCCTGATTGCTCGACCACAGCGAGCGCTCGCGCGCGGCGTCCTCGGGACTGAGCTGGCGCTTGGCGAGCTCTCGCTCCCATTTGGCAAAACGCTCCGGCGTATTGATGAAGCCCGGTATCACGCAATTGACGCGGATGTTATGCGGCGCAAGCTCGTTGGCGAGCACCTTGGAGAACCGGATCTCGGCCGATTTCGCCGGTCCGGTGCAGGACGACAGGAACGGCGGGTTGAGCGTCATGATCCCGGTCTGGCCGCTCACATTGACGATCCGGCCGCCGCCTTGCGCGATCATCATCGGCACTATTCGCTGGCAGATGCGGAATTGCGCGAAGAAATTGATCGCCATGCCGTCGACGAGTTCCTCGTCGGTCACTTCGAGAAAGGGCTTGTAGGTGCCGGTGCCGGCATTGTTGACGAGAATGTCGATGCGGCCGAGCTTGTCGCCGACGATGCGCGGAATCGTTTCGATCTGTTCGACTTTGGTCACGTCCAGCGAATGCGTCTCGATCTTCGCCTGGGTGGTCTGCATGATGTCGCGCGCCGCATCGGCAAGCGCCGATTCCCGGCGCGCGCAGATCAGAACTTTCACGCCCTCGCGCGCCAGCGCGCGCGCCGTCTCAAGGCCTATTCCCTTGCTCCCGCCGGTGACGAGCGCCGTCTTGCCTGCAAGTCCGAGTTCCATCGCCATTGCTCCTTTTCAAAAGATGGCTCCTTTCGAAAGAACGGCTCCTTGCAAGAAATTCCTCGCCTGAAACCTCGGAATGGCGCGCGACATGGCACGCGATATGGCGCTTTTCGGACCATCAAGCCGAGGCTATAGTGCGTCGTATAAGTCCGAGAAACTCAACAAAGCTTTGGGAGTAAACGAAGACACGCTTAGGGAGGAAATCAAAATGTCGATGACTCGTCGTCAAGCGCTGGCGTCCGCCGGCGCCGCCGCCGTTGCAGGCGGCTTGCCAAGCCCGCGATCGCCGCAAAGGACCCGATCCCGATCGGCTATCTGCCGGCGCTCACCGGTCCCTCATCGTCCACCGGGGTCGGGATCAATCGCGGAATCCAATTGGCGGTGCAGGAGATCAACGCGGCCGGCGGCATCGACGGGCGGCAGATCGAACTGATCACCCGCGATACCCAAAGCGATCCGACCAAGGCGGTGAACGGAGCGGCGGAGCTCACGCGCGGGCAAAAGGTGAGCGTCGTCTTCGGCCCGGTCAATTCCGGCGAGTCGCTCGCGGTCGTGCCGCTGCTCGCACGCACCAACACGCCGCAGGTCCATCCCTGCTGGGTCGACACCCTGACCGACCCGCAGAAATATCCGATGTGCTTCCGCAACGCGCCCACCAACCAGCAGATCGGCGGCGCCGCGAACCGCTACGTGGTGGAAGTGCTCAAGCGCAAAAAGGTCGCGGTGATCAGCGACACCACCGGCTACGGCACCGCATCGGTCAACGCCTATGTGCCGATGCTCAAGGCCAAAGGCGCCGAAGTCGTCTATCAGGGCAATGTCGACGCCGCCAATCCGGACCTCAAGCCCGAGCTTTTGCGCATGCAATCCGCAGGCGCGGAAGCGATCATGCCGTGGAGCGTGAATGCCGGCTTCCTGTCCCGCATCATCAACACGCGCGGCGAGATGGGATGGGACGTGCCGATCGTCGGCCAGACCACGCTCGGCTCCGGCCAGACCAAGGCCTTGCTGGAAAAGCCCGAATACTGGGCGAAGGTCTATCCGAACAATTTCCGCACGGTTTGCTACGCCCCGGGCGGCAAGCTTTCGGATCGCACCAGCGCCTTCCTCGACCGTTTGAAGAGCGCCAAGATCGACATGGGCGACACGCTCTTGTGGTGGATCGCGCTCGGCTATGACAGTCCACGGATGATCGCCGAGGCGATGAAGAACGTCGGCACCGAGCCGGAGCAGATCGTCGGCTATCTCAACAAGCTCAAGGGATTCCCGGGCGTCTACGGCGACATCACCTTCACCCCCGATCAGCACAACGGCTATCCGGACGACGAAGTGGTGATGGTCGAGGCCAATTCGCTCAAGGACGGCGCGTTCAACCTGGCTCCCGGCTACAGCGCTTGAGCCGATGGTCGAATCGATCGTCTTGTCCGGGGTGGCGATCGGCTGCATCTACGCACTGATCGGCATCACCTATAACGTGATGTTCTCCGCCTCGCGCGTGTTCAGCTTCACCGCTGGCACGCTCGGGATGCTGGGCGGCGTGCTGGGCTCGCTGTTCATCGCCCGCATGGGCATGCCGGTGGCTGCTCGGCTTTCTGCTCGCGCTGGCCGCCGGCGCGCTCCTCGGCATCGTCACCGAGATCGTCGCCGTGCGGCCGGTGCTCAAGAGCCTCGACCAGCATCTCTACGTGCTCTCGACGCTGGCGCTGGCGCTGATGGTCCAGCAGTTCACCGCGATCGAGTGGGGCACGGAGGCGCGGCCGTTTCCGCGGCTCTTCGACATCGCCCGCGGCGGATTCGATCAGCAGTTCTGGCTGCCGATGCTCGCCTGCGCGGCCGTGATCGTCGGCCTGGAACTGCTCTATCGCCACACGCTGGTCGGCCGCGCCTTCCTGGCGATCGCCGAGGACACCTTCGCCGCGCGCGCGCTCGGCCTGCCGGAACGCAGCTTGCGCATGACGAGCTATGCGCTCGCCGGCGTGATCGGCGCGCTCGCGGGCTTTGCCGGCGGCGAGATGCTGCTCGCCTTCTTCGGCAATGCGCCGCTGTTGACCTTCTATGGCTTCGTCCCGGTCGCGCTCGGCGGGATGGGCAACAACCGCGGCGCCGTGGTCGCCGGCCTCCTGCTCGGGCTGTTTCAGCAAACCGCGAACTTCCTGGTCGGGCGGCATCTTCGCCTCGGTGGCGGTCTTCACGGTGTTCATCCTCGTCCTGCTGGCGCGCCCCGAGGGGCTCGCCGGCGCGGCCCTCCAGCGCCGCGTGTGATGGAAACGCCGGCAGCACAATTGCACGCCGAGCCGCGCGAACGTGCTCGGCTCCGCGAGCACGATCGGCGCGGCGCTGCCTTTCCTGGTGCTGCTGATTGTCGGCGTCACCGTTCCCGCTGTTCGGCGGCGGCTATTGGGGCGTGATCGCGACCCGCGCCTGCGTCTATTGGGTGCTGGTGTCCGGCCTCAACCTGGTCGTCGGCTTTGCCGGCCAGATCGCGATCGGCTGGGTGGCGCTGCTCACGCTCGGCGCCTACACCACGAGCGTGCTCGCGGCCGGCAACGTCACGCCGGCGTTGTCGCCCTATCTGGCGCTGGCGATTGCGGCCGTGGTCGGCGCGATCTTCGGCTTGATCATCGGCCTGCCGGCGCTGCGGCTGCGCACCTTCTATTTCGCCATCACGACGCTTGGCTTCGCCACCATCGTCACCCAGGTGGCGCTGGCCTGGCAGAGCGTTACCGGCGGCGGAGTGGGCGTTGCCGGACCGATTTTCCCGGAACCGTTCTCCTCGCTGTGGGGCTTCTATTATTTCTGCTTCGGCCTGGCGGCGATCTGCACCTGGATGACGGCGAATGTCGCGGCAAGCCGCTTCGGCCGCGCGCTCACCGCGATCCGCGATGCGGAGGTCGCGGCCGAAGCAAGCGGCATCTCAAAACCCGCTTTGTTGGGGACGGTGTTCTTGTTCAGCGGCGCCGTCGCCGCAGTTGCCGGCGGCCTGTTCGCCTCATTGCAATCCTACATCACGCCGGACGCGTTCACGCTCGACCTGTCGATCCTGTTCTTCATCGCCATCCTGATCGGCGGGCGCGGCTCCATTCTCGGGCCGCTCCTCGGCACGATTCTTTTGACGGTGCTGCCGGAATTCGCTGCGCCATTGGTCGCGTGGTCGACGTTTCTCTATGCGGTGTTGCTGCTCGTCATCGTGCTTGCGATCCCGGGCGGAATTGCCGAAATCCTGGATTTCAAGAACCGCCGCCCGCTCGAGAGCGACCGCGCGATCATGCCGCGGCCCGACCTGCTCGACGCGCCTGCTCGGCGCGCCGCCCGATGCCGGCGCCTTGACGCTGGAACAGGTGGCGCTGAGCTTCGGCGGGGTGCGTGCGATCGACGGTCTCGACCTCGAAATCCGGCCGGGTCAGGTGCATGGACTGATCGGCCCCAACGGCAGCGGCAAGACCACGACGCTCAACGTCATCTCCGGATACTACGCGCCAGCAGCGCGGCGCGGTTAGGCTGAACGGCGCCGCGCTGCCGGTGTTTGCGCGCCACCGGCGCGCGCACATGCGGATTGCGCGAACGTTCCAGACCCCGCGCATTGTCGGCTCCGCGTCGGTGCTGGAGAACGTCATGATCGGCGGCACCATCGACGGCGAGGGCACGTTCGTCGAATCATTGCTGTCGCTGCCGCGCCATCGGCGCGACGAAGCCATGCTGCACGACACCGCCATGCTGGCCTTGGCGGCGGTCGGGCTGGAGCGGCTCGCCGCGGTGCGCGCCGATCGGCTGCAGCACAGCGAGTTGCGCTTCACCGAGATCGCCCGCGCGCTGATGCTGCGCCCGGCTTTCCTGTTGCTCGACGAGCCGGCGGCCGGACTCTCGGCCGAGGAGATCGGGCGGCTCGGCGCGCTGCTCCTGGCGATCGCCCGGGCCGGCACCGGCGTGCTGTTGGTGGAGCATCATGCCGATCTGATCTTCGACATCTGCCACCACGTCACCGTGCTCAATCTCGGCAGGATGCTGGCGGCCGGGACCCCGGCCGAAATCCGCTCGCATCGGGAGGTGGTCAATGCCTATCTCGGCGGCTGAACCGCTGCTGGACATCGCCGGCCTCTCGACCGGCTACGGCAAGATCGGCGTGCTGCGCGGCATCGACCTGACGGTCGGCGCGGGCGAGGTGGTGGCGCTGCTTGGCCCCAACGGCGCCGGCAAGACCACGCTGTTGCGCGCGGTGTCGGGACTGCTGCCGCTGGTCGGGAAGCGTGCGTTTCGCCGGTCGCGATCTCGCCGGCGCCAGTCCGCGCGACACCGTGAAGGCCGGGCTCGCGCATGTCATCGAGGGACACCGCGTGTTTACGCAGCTTGCGGTGCTCGACAACCTGCTGCTGGCGGCCTACGACCTGCCGCGCGGCGAGCGCGCCGCGCGCGTCGAGGAGGCGCTCGCGCTGTTTCCCGAAATCGCCGCCAAGCGCCACGAACGCGCGGCTGCGCTGTCCGGCGGCCAGCAGCAGATTCTGGCGGTGGCGCAGGGTTTGGTCCGGCGGCCGCGACTGCTGATGCTGGACGAGCCTTCCGCCGGCCTGTCGCCGGTCTTGGTGGATCGCGTGCTCGTGGTGGTGCGGCGGCTGCGCGAGGCCGGGACCGCGGTGCTGCTGGTCGAGCAGTTGATCGAGAAAGCGCTGGCGCTCGCCGATCGCGTCTATGCGCTCGCGCGCGGATCGATCGTGCTGGAAGCCAGAACCGGCGAGGCCGATCTGCCGCGCCGGCTGGAGCACGCTTATTTGGCGACCGCCAGTCGTCATCTATGACGCGGCCGGCAAAGCACACTTCGATAGAGCCCGGTCGACGTTCAACCGCAGCAAGGGAAGGGTTCGATGCCGATCAACTCCAAATACCTGTTCGTCGCCAGCATGGATGTGGACGCCGACAAGGAGTCGCTGTTTAACGAGGTGTACGACACCGAGCATGTGCCCAATCTCCTAAAAGTGCCGGGCGTGCACGCCGTCGCTCGCGTCGAGGGCGAGCCGTTCGTCATCAGTATCGGCGGCGAGGAAAAGCGGGTCGAGCAGGCCAGCCCGCGCTACAGCGCGCTCTACGAGATCGACGGCCCTCATGTCTTGGCGAGCCGCGAATGGGCGAAGGCTGGCGAAGCCGGACGCTGGCCCAACGAGGTCAGGCCGTTCACCCGCAACCGGCGGCATGCGCTCTACAAACTCCGCTAGGCGTACTTCGGAGTCCGGCTCGAATTTGCTGCAACTCGCTCTCGTGAAACCGGCCGTCGAAAGGCTTCCCAATGGATCTCGGTTTGAAAGACTGCAAGGCCTTTATTGCCGGCGCCAGTAAGGGACTTGGCAAGGCCTGCGCCAAAGCACTGGCCGACGAAGGCGCCCGCGTCTTCGTCTGTTCGCGCAACGCGGAAGAGCTCAAACGAGCGGCGGCGGAGATCGGCGCCGCCGGTTATTGCCGCAGCCGACGTTTCGCGGCCCGCGGAGGTGAAGCGCGTTGTGGCCGAGGCCATTGCCGCATTGGGCGGTCTCGATTGCCTCGTCACCAATGCCGGCGGTCCGCCGACCGCTGCCCTTCGAAAAGGCCGGCGATGGCGACTGGGATATTGCCTACCAGCTCAATTTGATGAGCGCCGTTCGCCTCATCCGTGAGGCATTGCCGGCGCTGAAGGCTTCGGGGCGCGGCCGCATCGTCAACCTGACCGGCTACGGCGTGAAAGAGCCGATGACCGATCTGGTCGTGTCGGATTCGGTTCGCGCCGGCGTCACGGTCATGGCCAAAACCATTGCGTCGGATCTCGCGCCGTACGGCATCACCGTCAACAATATCGCGCCCGGTCCCATCATGACCGATCGCCTTACCGAGATACTTTCCGCGCGCGCGAAGAGTTTGGGCATAACGCCCGACGAGCAATTCAAGCGCTTTTGCCGAGACCATTCCGGTGCGCCGAATGGGACAGCCGAACGAAATCGGCGATCTCTGCGCCTATCTCTGTTCACCGCAAGCCGGCTACCTCACCGGCCAGACGATCGTCGTCGATGGTGGCGTCAACCGCTCGATCTAGAATTCTAAGCTGGGGCATCTGATATCGAACCGAACATAACCACTGCGAAAAGAGGCAGAAAGGAGAACGACGCCGATGTCAAAAAGATTGTCGTTTATCTTGGTTTGCGGCGTATTGGCGCTGCTATTGATGTCCAACGCCCAGGCGCTACCCGCTTCGTCACGGCCGGAGCAAATACCCGCGGTCATGCCGGTAAGCAGCTCTTGCGGAATAAATTTCCACCACCGCCGCCGCGATAGCGACTGTGCGAGCGACAGCGGCTTCTCCATCTATCCACCGCCGCCGGCTCCGACCGAGGTCGTTGCGCCGCTCGGCTGCCCGTATGGCTTTTATCTCGCCCCCAACGGGCGCTGCTTTGCGCCGCTGGCGTGCCCCTTCGGCTACTACCTTGGTCCATACGGCCAGTGCTTTCCATACTGGCGACCGTAGCAGCGTCCATTGCGAAGATCGTCGGCAGATGCGCCGACCGACTTGTTTGAAATAGATTGAGGCGCCGGTATTGGATCGCGGCCAGAAAACCTACTTCGATAAAAAGGATTTGCTGATTGCGTCAAGCTGGCGAATCGTACCTGCCGCTTCCGGAGCGTCGCGATCATCCAATCTGACTGTTTCGTCGCAGGGTCGTAAATCCGGAACGGTCTGGCCCGTGTCGTTATCGTAACTGAACCGCTGGCACCGACTTCCCGGACCTTTCATCACGATGGTCCCGATGCGGGACGTTTCAAACTCGGCCATCGCGCGTTCCTCGCGCGATTGCAACAGCCATCCATGCATTGAGATTCTCGCGAACAAAGCAATTCCGACGATGAGACAAGCGCAGCCGGCTAGGTGAAGCCCGTGTTGCGACTGGAGACCGTGGAAAGCTGCTTGCCTTTTTCTAACCTGAGCGATCATTCAAATAGTCCTGAACTCCAGCGCTCGTTCCACCTTTCAGATGCGTCGACTGTGTTGCCCTTGCCTTGCGTTCTTGCCTCGTGTTCGGCATCGTCGCGGGCGACTTCGTGTTTGTCACCAAGCAAAATTCGCTACTGGACGGATTTGCCGCTGCGATAGCTTTCTTCCAGCAGCTGTTGATTGGCCTGGATATAGGGGTTGCTCGGATCCTTGGCCGCCGCCTCTTCGAGCTTTTTGTGCGCGCGCGGATAATCACCGCGCAACATGTACGAGAATCCTTGATCGTTGAGGATCTCGGGCGTGGCGCCAATCAGCGAAATGGCTTGGCCATAGGCACGGTCGGCAAGATCGAAGCGGTGCAGCCGATCGTAAGACGCCGCAAGTCCGACCCATGCCTCGGCATCGTTCGGGTGCTTCTCGACTGCGCTGCGAAAGCTGTGCTCGGCCAGGCCGAAACTGTTGTTGCGGAAATATTTCTTGCCGAGCGCCAGGTCGTCGTTGGGGTCGTCGCCGAGGAGGGCGGGACTGGATAGAGGCGCTACCGGTTCGCCGCTCGGACCAGGTTCGGCCGGCTGTGTGCGGATCGAGCCGGTTATGTCCGTACCATTGGTCGTCGACCCGGTATTCGGCGTGGTGCCGTCGTCAAGCTTGGGCGCCGATGTGCAGCCTGAGAGCCAGGTCAGACTGATGACGCAGCCTGTTGCCATGAACAGGATCCTTGTCCTTCGCCTACTCATTACGCGCACCGGACCCTGCCGCGCCCGGCCGATTCGACAGCCCCGAAGGGGCGCATCAAATCGATTCCGGGGACTGACGACGCCTGACACGCAAAAGTACGGACGGTTGGTTAAGGAAGTGCTCGCCAGCCCTTAACCTTTCCCCGGCAGCACCGCGGAAATTGGCGGTTGCGGGACCTAATAAGAACTACCAGTTGTTGGTCGCGAGCCGCACAATCACTGGACAAAGAATGACGATGAATAGCACCGGGAAAATGCAGAGCATCATCGGGATGGCGAGCTTCGCCGGCAGGCTGTAGGCCTTCTCTTCGGCACGCGAAAGCCGCTTGTGGCGCATGTCGTCGCTGTAGATGCGCAGTGCGTCGCCAATGCTCGAACCAAGTTCGGCTGATTGTTTGATCAGCGTCGCAAACGAACGCGCTTCGTCGAGGCCGAGGCGTTCGGCGAAGTGCTCGAGTGCCTCGACCATGGTGCGACCGGCCCGTATTTCGAGAATGGCCATGTAAATATTGGCCGTGAGGGAAGGGTAGGCGTTGCCCAGCTCGCGCCTGACCCGGTCCAGCCCGGCCTCCATACTGAGGCCCGCGTCGGACGACACGACCAGCAAATCCATAAAGTCGGGAAAGCCCAGCCTGTGTTCGAGGCGTTTGGCCGATATTTTCCGGTCCAGATAAAAACCTGGGGCCGAATAGCCGACGAAACCGCCGCAGATCAGAAGAAGCCAAAACCCGGAATTGCTCGGAAAGCCGACGAGGGGGAGTGCAAAATAGACCAGCCCGGTGACGGCCAGCGCGGAAGCGGCGCGCGCCAGGAAATAATAGGCAATGGCGTGAGGATTGTAGATGCCGGCCTGCAGCATGCGGCGTCGCAGCACTTTGACATTGTCGCCATCGACGGACGCGTAGTGCTTTGTGGTGTATTCGACCAACCGCCGTGCGGCGCGCAAACCGGAGAATTGCAGCGAGCGGCTTTCGTTGGGTGTGCCGCCGTCGCTGTTAACGCGCGCTACCCGGCGGCGTATTCCGTCCCTTGCGCGAATCCCGATCATCACGGCGAGCGCCAACATGGCGGCGGCGAGGAAGATCAGCCCGCTCAGCATCATGGTCGCGTCGTTAGCGAACAGCTCGAACATCGTGTCGGCACTCGTCAGTGAACGCGAAATTCCATCAGATCTTGAAGTTGACCATTTTGAACATGAAGAGATTTCCAACGCTCATCCAGACGAGGGCGCCAAGCAGCAGCATCTTTGTCAGATGTTCGTGCCAAACCGCGGCATAAAAATCGGGCGCCGTAAACTGGATGACGAAAAACATTCCGATCGGAAGTGCGGATAGGATCATTGCCGAGGCGCGACCCTCGGCCGCCAATGCTCTGATTTTTCGCCGCATCTTAAAGCGTTGCCGGATGACGCCGGAGAGATTTTGCAGAATTTCGCCGAGATTGCCGCCGGTCGAGCTCTGGATGGCGACGGCGGTCACGAAGAGGGGCAGATCGTCCGAGCCGACGCGGCCGTAAAGATTGCGCATCGCCGTCTCGAGGTCGGCGCCGTAGGTGATCTCGTCCGAGACCAAGCCGAATTCGCTGCCGATCGGATCTTTCATTTCGCGGCCGACCATGGAGATTGCGACGGCGACCGGATGACCCGCGCGCAAGCTGCGAATAATCACATCGAGGGCATCCGGAAATTGCGACTCGAACTTCTTCAGCCGGCGGCCTCGCAGGATGCGCAGCACCAGGTAGGGGATTGCCGTCGCGCAAAGCAACGCCGCGATTGCTGCTTGAAGCATGTCGCCACGGACAACGATCACCAGTACAAAGGCGCTGACCGCGAACACGGCAATGACGATCAGAAGGCGCGACAGGCCAAGCGTGAGGCCGGACTGAAGAATGAGCCGATTTAGCGCGATTAGGCCGAGGCGATACTCGCCGTCCCTGGTCAAGCCACGCTGGCGCCGCAACTCGATCTGAACGCTTTCGCGATTGCTCTCGTTCTGCAGCATCATCAGTCTTCGATTGATGCGGCTGCGATAGTTGGTCGCGGAATAGCAGACCATATAAACGGCCTCGGCGGTCAGCCCCGCCGACAGGGCGATGGTCAGCCAGACCAGATAGACTGGGTTGAAATCAAGCGACATGATCACAAGGGTTGTGACGGGTCGAAGTGCGAACCCGGAAATCTTCACGCCCAGCGCGGCAAGGTCGCTCAAGAAGCGCGGCCGTACTCCGGTCGCCTGAAAATGTCCTTGCACGCTGCCGTCCGGCGCTACGCCGGTTCGCACGAACTTGAACACTTCCTGCATTTGAATGATGTCGCCTTCGAGCCCGGTGATTTCGGCAATGCTCATGACGCGACGCTTGCCGTCGGACAGCCGCGACAATTGGACGATGACGCGAATAGCGGAGGCGATCTGCGCGCGAATGCTGGCAACCGTCATCGGCAGACCGGCCATGCCGATCATTTGCTCGAGGCGCGAAATGGCATCGCGGGGCGTATTGGCGTGAACGGTCGCCATTGAGCCCTCGTGGCCCGTGTTCATGGCCTGGAGCATGTCGAATGCTTCTTCGCCGCGGCATTCGCCGAGGATCACGCGGTCGGGACGCATGCGCAGCGCGTTTTTGACCAGGTCGCGTTGTCGGATCTCGCCGTTGCCTTCGATACTCGGCGGCCGCGTCTCCATGCGGCCGACATGCGGTTGCTGCAATTGCAGTTCGGCGGCATCCTCGATGGTGATCAGGCGCTCTTTTGACGAGATGAAGGCGGAGAGCGCGTTGAGCATCGTGGTCTTGCCCGACCCGGTGCCTCCGGAAATGATCAACGTAATCCGTGCACGAACCGCCGCTGCGAGCAGGTCGGCCATCTGCGGCCGCAACGCTTCGACTTCGACCAGCTTGGTGAGGTTGTACGGCTTCTTGGAGAACTTGCGGATCGACATCAATGGGCCATCGATGGCCACCGGCCGCACGGCGACGTTGACGCGCGAGCCATCGAGAAGCCGGGCGTCGCACATCGGGTGCGACTCGTCGACACGGCGCCCGACCGCCGAAACGATCTTGTTGACGATGCGCAGGAGGTGCGCTTCGTCCTTAAATTGCACGAGAGTGGGCTCAAGCACACCATGGCGCTCGACGTAAACGCATTCATGGCCGTTGATGAGAATGTCGTTGACGGTCGGATCCTTGAGCAGCGGCTCGAGCGGGCCCAATCCCGTCATCTCGTCCATGATTTCCGAAATGAATTGATCGAGCTCCTCGGTATTGAGCGCAAGCCGATCGGTGAGAACGTACTGCGAAACAAGCTCATGGACGTGCTTGCGCAGCTCCTCGTCGGGCAGCTTATCGAGTGCCGAGAGGTTGATCTCCTCGAGCAATTTGCGATGCAGGCGGACTTTGGCGTCGAGCAGCTTCTCGCGCAGAAGTGGCGCGGGGGAGGCGGACGGTGCAGGGTCAGTTGCGACAAATGGCACGACGTCGTGAGAGGGATTTTCCGGGGCGTGTTCGTCGGCTACGGGAACAAGCTCCGGAGCGGCGAGACGGCGCGTTGAAAAACGGCTGGACATGGATTTTCTCTTGTTACATCCGGCTTACATGCGGCGCATTTGCAGGATCAAGATCGCGCCCATGACAACTTGAATTTCTTGTCGGAGCCGGCAACGGCTTTGCCGGCGCTGTTCGCTTCCTGGGGGAGGATGAGCCTCTTGAGCTCCAGCGTAATCTTATTGCCCGGTTTGACCTCGTCGAGCGGCACGCCACGGTCGATGGCTTCGCGCACCAGCGCGTAGTCGTTCGGTACGCATGACAGCAGTGGCGCGCCGATAACCTTCTCGATATCGCTGCGGCGCAGTCCGGGCGAGAGCAGGGTCTGCACGAATCGATTGATGATGACCTGCGGCTTGACACTGCCACCGAGCCGTTCGCGGATGGCGGCCATCAATTGCTTGGTTTGCCGTAGACCCGGAACCGTCGGCTGACTGACGACAAAAAGCCTGTTGCTCCCGATCAGCACATTGTCGGTCCAGCTAAACCAGGTGCGCGGCATGTCGAAGACGACGTAGTCGAAGTGCGACGAAACAAGGTCAAGCAGCCGGGTGACGACATCCGGGTTGAAAGATCGCATTTCCGCAGGACAGTTCGGTGCTGCGATCACCGACAGACCCGACGCGTGCTGGGTCAGCATGACCTCGAGCAATTGCCGATCGAGCCGTTCGGGACGAGGCTCTATTTCGCCGAGATTGAGCCGCGGCTCGATATCGAGATAATCCGCGCAAGCGCCATGTTGGAAATCAAGATCGACGAGACAGGTCGAGGTCTTGACACGCCCGCCGCCGTTGAGCAGCAACATCGCGGTCTGAACCGCAAGCGTCGTCACGCCGGCACCCCCGACCGTCGGCAGGAACGCGTAAATCTCGGCTTCCTTGCCCCTTTCGCTCGCGGCCGGTTTGGCGGCCACTCGCGCACATGCACGCACGAGCTCGACCGGTGAAACCGGCTTGGCGAGAACGTCGGCGACACGCATCTGCACAAAACGGCGTGCAAGAGCTTGATCGAAGCGCTCCGTCACCACCACGACCGGCGGCCAGCCGGTAAACCGGGCCGTTAAAGCTTCGAGCGCCGCCAGGTCCGCGTCGTCATCCGTGACGAGATCGACGACGATCACCGTCGCCGAATCGAGCTCGCTTGATCCGGAGGACAGCGTTCCCTGTATGACGTCGAGATCGATAAGCCTGCTCGTGCCGAAGGTCGCGCGAACGGACTGCTCGAACGCCTCGTCCACGGTCACAACGACCACTTTCGTCTGGTCCGATCGCGCAGCTTTCGGATTGATCGACATGGCTACGGCTTATCGTTTCAGGTCATTTGTTGCTTGGAGCGAGCCCGCCGGCCGACGTGCCGGCGGTCGACTGCGCATCATCCAGGAGCATTTTGTCGTCACACACGGCAGGCGGCGGCGGCACGACGACGGCTTGGACGTCCGACGACGGGTTGATATCCACCGGCTGCGTCACCTTATCGAGCCGATAGCACCCGACGGCGCGCTGCATGCGTTGACCATTGAAGGTCAGATGCCTGTTGAAGCTGTTGCGCGGCCACGGATCGTTCGTTTGCTCGGCTGCGTTGGCGGCGACGGCGTCGCCGGCTCCGAGCGCGATGGTCTCGCGACGATCCAGATAGACGTCCGAACAACCCGCGAGCAAGGAGCTCAGGGTCAATGCGAACACCAAGCTGCGGGGCACGCCCTTAGTCCTTGACGGAGACATAGAACCCTCCCTTTTTCGGCAGATCGAGGATATGGCCGACATAGGGCCGGTTGAGCGCACCGACAGCGAGCCTGGCCAAGGCGGGACTGACCTCTGCATTGCCCATCAGAAAGAAATCGACGTCGTTGCCGGGCAATGTGCTGTCGAGCGGCGTGTGAATGGGATCCGAGGGCCGCAACGGGCTCACCACGTGCGGGGTGACGACGATCACGAGATCGGTCTCGTTCTTCTTGTAAGCGGAGCTCCGGAACAGGGCACCGAGAACGGGCACGTCGCCGATCCACGGCAATTGGTCGGCATTGGTCTGGCTCAGGTTTTGCAGCAAACCGCCAAGCATGAAGCTCTGGCCGTCGCGCAGTTCTACCGTGGTCGAAGCCTCGCGCACGGTCAGCGCCGGCACCGCGACGCCGCCGATCGAGACCGAATGGCTCGGATCAAGCTGACTTACGTTCGGCTTGATGACGAGATTGATCTGACCTTCCTTCAGCACGGTCGGTGTGAAGGCGAGACCGACACCGTATTTCTTATATTCGATCCCGATCGAGCCGAACTGTCCCGGCACCGGGATCGGGTATTCGCCGCCGGCGAGAAAGCTCGCGGTATCGCCGGACAGCGCCGTGAGGTTGGGCTGGGCGAGTTCGCGGATCAGGCCCTTTGTCTCAAGCGCGTTGAGCTCGACATCAAGCGGGTTCGTTCCGCCGATCAGACGTCCGATCAGAAACCCAAACGGGTTTGCTCCGGACAGCACGCCCGCCGCCACCACAGATGAAATGGTCGCATTCGTCGGCTGAATATTCGGACCGCCGATGCCGGCGCCATTCAAGGCCGTCTGTTGGAAATTTCCGTTCGGCGCGGTCACGGGAAGTTGCGATGCCGGAAGTTGGTTGCCGACATTGGCGAGGACCGAATGGCCAAAAACATTCCATTGCACGCCCAATTCGCGGCTGGCCTCGCGTGACGCCTCGATAAAGCGCACCTCCAGCATGACTTGCTGCGCCTGCGTCACTTCAACCGTATTGATGATGTCCGGCGCAAACTGCCGCGCCATCGAAACCGCCTTGTCGAGCGTGACGGCGTCCGCGACCTTGCCGCTCAGCATGATGCGGCCGTCGACCGACGAGACCTTGACGCCGCCGCCGGTCGCGCGCGCGATCTCGACCGACAGGAGTGACACGTCGTAGGAGACTTCGACATCAAAGATGCCGACAGACTTCTTGTCCTGGTCGTAGACCGAGACGCGCGTGGTGCCGACCTTCTTGCCAAGGATCGAGACTGTATGATCCGTCAGCGGGCTCGCGTCGGCCACTTCCGGATTGCCGACGACGATGTCGGTGAAGCTTTGATCGGTGCGAACGTCCTGCGACTTGCCGATGGTGACGCCCACCGTCGTGGTGTGCGAGGGACTTATGACGGTCACCCGCTGTTGCGCCTGGCTTGGACTGGTCAGCGGTGTGCCGCACCCGGTCGCCAGCAAGAGGCTGATGCACGTCCGCAGCAAGGCCGAGCGTAAGCTCGTCTTGCCGCGCCGGCGCGGCTGATGCGTCAGCACGCGATTTTTGGCTTGATGGTAGTTCAACACGTCACGCCCCCACTTTTATATTGTTCCGCGTCCACAATTTCACCCGTCCCAATTCTCGGGTCATTCGTGCCCACGACCGGTCGGCGTGAGCTCGGCCGAACGCGCCCCCGCGCCTTCGACCGGTACCGAGTATTGGGTCCGCTCTTGCCGAGACGGCCGGCTGACCGCGACGTTCACAAAACGGCCGTCCTGCGCCGCGGTCTTGCCAAAATCGAGCGGCGTGATGCGACGCGATTTTTGGTCGACGATTTCGCCGGCCTTTCGCAGCAACAACGACAGTGTGCCGACCGTCGACGCGAGCGCGACCTTCTGGCCGTCGGCGATGCCGACTTCCAGCGTCACCGCCTTGACGACGGACGGTGTCTGGCTGCGATCGTCCGCAAGTTGATCAATGGCGAGAACGCGCGCGTCCTGGATGACGACGTCGTTGAGCGACTCGCTCTTTTCGTTGCGCGACAGCACGACATCGACATGGTCGCCCGGCAAAATGAAACCCGCCACGCCTTCGACGTCGTTGACGCGAATGGTCACGGCCTTCATGCCGTCGTCGAGAACGGCGGACAGCGTCGCTCGCTGTCCCGGACCGGTAATCTTGGATTTTAAGATGGCTTCGTTGGTGTCGATCGCGCCAAGAACGATGCGCTTGCCGGTCAGAATATCCGCTATCTTTGCAAATGCTCCGGCCGGCAGCGCGCCTTCGGGCCAGGCAACCTCGCGCAGCGAGGATGCTGTCAATTCATCACCAAAGCGCAGAGCTTTGTCGGCCACGACAATAGTGGCTGCCGGAGCCGCGGTCTTACGCTGCGCATCGAGGCTTTTGAGCCGCAGATCAGCTTGATTGTTCAGCCACGCTTGCGAAAGCAGAACCGCAAGCAGTCCGAAGACAACTGCAAAGCCGATCATTACAAACGTACTGGCACGCACCGTCGCCCCCTGTTGGCGAACTAAATTCTTATTGTTGGAGTGTGGGGCGGTGGTGGTGTGGAATAAATGAAAATGTACGGAGTTCTACGTGTATGCTGAAAATTGGTTGAAACCGTATTCTTTATGCGGCGTGTATTGATTGGATAAACGAGACGATAATTCTTTTACAAATTGACGAAAGATCGACTGGATTGAATGCGTATCGCGGCCACTATTGCCGCGCTGACCGGGCGCATCGCGGCGCGGTAACGTTGTTTACTTTCACTTAGCGATGGGTCTTCGGGTCTCATTAAGCGTGTGCGGCGGCAGCAAATTCCGCCGCGCATTCGAAGCCGGCGGCGTCAATGCTGCGGCAGAGCCCGTTCGTGGCTTGCGAACGAGGTGATTTCGAGGGACCTAGGCCGCCGGTTTCGGCTTCCGGCCCCAGAAGATTTCGATGCCCTTCCAGACAAAGCTGCCGGTCTCCGAGACGAGTCCCGAAAAAGCGGCCTCCAAATCTTTTGGACTGTAATAAGGGAACTCCTCGAGCTTCCAGCCGACCCGCGACAGGAGCTTGCTGAAAACATATTCGATGTGCATGTCCAGCTCGATTTTCATCTGAGTCTCTGGACTGTAGGCGATCTCGGCCAGAACAAGATTGCGCCCATCCTTCATGACGCGGAGCATTTCGGCGCCGGTCTCGCGCCAGTCGTCGGTATGCTGCACACCTTGCAGGCAAACGGCGCAATCGAAGGTGGCCGCTGCTATGTCGCGGGTATAGAGCCACTGCCACGTCGCGAGCTGTCCGCCACGGCCGCGGTTTTTCGCGATATAATTGTCCCGGGCCTCGTCGGTGATGTCGAATACCTTGATGTCGCCTTCGGGGCCGATGCGCGCTCGAATATCGTCGACAAAGCCGCAGGGCTCGATGCACTCGCCGATAATGAGAACCTTGTCGCCGCGGCGCAGCTCAAGCTTATTATAGATGAGATCGCGGGCGGCCTCGGCCTTGCGCCACATAAATGGCAGGCCGCCGAGCAGCACGGCGCGGCACCAGCGCTCTTGCTCGTTCTTATCGAGGATGACTTCGCCGAAGCGGCGAACGTCATAGGGTTGCATCCAATCCCAGGGGTCCTCGTGGTCCATGTGTCTTTCCGGCATGCTGCTGCCTTCGCTACGCCTTGGCCGGCTTGAGCCGGATGTGAATGTTCTTTTCCTGCGTATAGGCGATCAGTTCCTCAAAACATTCCTCGCGGCCGATGCCGGACTGCTTGAAGCCGCCGAACGGCGCGCCGAGGAAATGCTTCGAGACTTCGTTGATCCAGATGAAGCCGGACTGCACCGCGGCGGCGCTGCGATGGGCGGTCGAGAGATCGTTGGTCCAGATCGAGGCGGTGAGGCCGTATTCCACGGCATTCACCTCGGCCAGCATCTGTTGTTCGTCGCTCCATTTGAAGATCGAGAGTACCGGCCCAAAGATTTCCTCGCGCGCGATACGCATATTCGGCTGCACATCGGCGAATACCGTCGGCTCGATGAAGAAGCCGTTGGCGAGCGTCGGATCGGACGGCCGGCCGCCGCCGGCGAGGAGGCGGGCGCCTTCCTGTTTGGCGCTGTCGATGAAGCCCAAAATGCGTTCGTACTGCGTCTTGGAAATGATCGAGCCCATCGTGGTGGCCGGATCGGTGGCGATGCCGGGCTTGTAGTGGCCGACCTTGCTTTTCACCTTGGCGAGCACGGCGTCGTAGATCTTCTCGTGGATGAAGGCGCGGCTGGTCGAGCCGCAGGACTGGCCGCACCAGGTGAAGTTCATGCCGCCGATGACGCCGTCGGCGACCTCCTCGGCGTCGGCATCGGGGAACGCGATCAGCGCATTCTTGCCGCCGAGTTCGAGCATCACGGCTTTGAGCGTGTCGGACGCGGCCTTCATCACCGCGCGGCCGGTCGGCACCGAGCCGATCAGCGCGATCATCGCGACGTCCGGATGCGAGGCGAGCGAAGAGCCCGCTTCGCGTCCGCCGGGCACGAGATTGAACACGCCGGGCGGCAGGATGTCGCCGATCAGTTCGGCAAGCCGCAGCGACGACAGCGG
This sequence comes from uncultured Alphaproteobacteria bacterium, assembly GCA_963695615.1. GTDB lineage: Bacteria > Pseudomonadota > Alphaproteobacteria > Rhizobiales > Xanthobacteraceae > BOG-931. The sequence goes on from CAVOHH010000009.1 coordinate 222,110, forward strand.
CGCCTGTTCAGGTGGTTTCATCACCACCGTATTGCCGGCCGCGAGCGGTGCGCCGGCCTTGCCGGCGCAGAACATGAACGGGTGATTGAACGGAATGATGCGGCCGACGACGCCGCGCGGCTCGCGCACCGAGAAATTCACCACGCCCGGTCCCATCGGGATCGAGGCGCCTTTCATCTCGGTGACGAGGCCGGCGTAGAATTCGATTTGCGCCGCGGCAATTGTGGCGTCCTTGACCATCTCGGCGACCGGATTGCCGCAATCAGCGGCGTCGATCAGCGCCAGTTCCTCGGCGTGGTCGCGCAGCACCGTGGCGATACGCTTGAGGAGCCGCGCCCGTTCGAGCGGCGGTGTGTCCCGCCAGGCCGGGAAGGCCGCCTTGGCCGAAGCCACCGCGGCGTCGATATCGGCTGCGCCGCAATCGGCCACCGGGCCGAGTGATTCACCGGTGCCGGGATTGATCGAATCCGCGTTGCGGCCGGATTTCGCCTTGTGCCACTTGCCGCCGTAAAAGGCGTCGCGATGTTGCGGCAGATTGAGCGGTTGGGCTTTGAGCGATTTGGGCGGAACGGCGGTGTTCATGTCATTCTCCTTACGAGGGCCGCAAGGGCTCCATTATATACGTTTTATCTTGATGTCATCCGCTCAGTGCCGCAAAGCCGCATCGGCCGTCGTCGCGGTCTCGTCCATCGACAGGAAGCGACACGATCAACGGCTCGCCGCGGCAGACCGGCGTCGCGCATGCGCGCGCAAGACTTTCAGGAAATGACGGTGGATGGGTGTCGGCTGCCAGTCGGCCCGTGTGGCGAGCCCGTCAGAGCGGCGCAATTCGGCCGACCGGAACGGCAGCACGGCAAGCTTGGCCCGTTCGTTCAATTGCGCTTCGAGCGTCGACATCAGCGTGAGCCGATCCGTCGTCGCCAGAAGATCGCGATAGATCTGCAACGAGGTGGTTTCGACGCTGATCTTCGGCAGAGCGGGCAGGCGGGCGAATATGCGCCGAAAGGCCTGCTGCCGCGGCGTCATCGGGCCGGGCATGATCCAGTCGTAACCGGCGAGCTCGCGCAGACTGAGTGTTTTTGAGCGGCTCAATGGATGGCCGGCGCGGCCGACGACGACATACGGATTTTTGAACAGCACTTCCTCCGACACGTCATCCGCCCAAGCCGGCCGGCGAAGGACGCCGAACAGAAGGTCGAGCTTGCCGGCGCGCAAGTCGTCGAGCAGCGCCTCATAGTGCACCGTCGACGATCTGCACGGTGGCGGTCGGGTATGCGGCGAGGAATTCTTTGATGGCCGATGAAAGGATTTGAATTCCGGAATGGGGAATGTTGCCGACAATGACGCGCGACACGACGTTGCCCCGCGCCGCTTGCAATTCCTCCATCCCATAGCGCGAGCTCGCGCAGCGCGATCTGAAAACGACGCGCGATCTCGGCCCCCTGCGCGTTCGTCGTCACCCCTCGGCTGGTGCGCTGATAGAGCCGCCGGCGCAGCTCGCGCTCCAGACTCTTGGCGGCCCGGTGCAGCGAAGGTTCGGAAATTTCCAGCGATCGCGCCGCCGAACCGAACGAATTGTTTTCGGAAACCGCGATCAAGGCTTCGGATCTGCGGTCCGGTGATTCGGTTGACGGCGACGTCCAGGGCCGGCGCGGCCAATCGGCGCGCCGGCCCCGTTGTCGCTGAGCGCGACGCGAAGCTGGTCGAAGAATCGTTGAACGCGGGGCAAGCAGGATCGCGCCACTTGCGGTGAGGTAGCATCCCGAGCCGCGGCGCTCGAACAACTCGTCGCCGACGCGGCGTTCGAGCGCGCGCACCGACTGCGTCACGCCCGGCTGCGACAGATTGACCGCTTTGGCGGCGCCGCTGATGCTTTGCGATGCCGCAACTGCCGCGAAAACGCGGAGCTGGCGGACGGAAGGGATATCGTGCGGGATCATGGATGACGGCCCTCGAGCCGTGGCGAAAATTCTGCAAGCGTTTATAGCAAAAACTTATGGGTCCGGGCGCGATTTCGATTGGCTGCTCCGGCCGCTGCCGCGGTGACAATCGGCCGTACCAGGTAAGCTGCAGGTCCCTGGGCGGGCGCCAAAGCCGCCGGCCGGAGCGGCCCGCAAAACAACAAAATTGTCGAGGGAGGCGTAGATTTTTCGTCAGCGACCTCTGCTGAATGTCTCGCGCCTGGCTCCGCTGCACTGCGGCGAGCCTGGCGCTTGTCGGCGTGGCTAGTTCTGGGCGGCAGCGCCCAAGCGGCCGGCGATTATCCGAACAAGCCGGTGCGGATCTTCGTGCCTTACGGGCCCGGCGGCGCCGGCGATCTGACGATCCGGCTGCTCGCGGACAAGACTGAGCCAAAGCTTGAAGCAGCCGTTCGTGATCGAGAACCGGCCGGGCGCCGGAGGCATCGCCGCCATGCGGGCGGTGCTGGAGGCTCCCGCCGACGGCTACACGCTCGGCGTCATGGGCAATGGACAGGCGATTACCGCGAGCCTGTTCCAGAACCTGCCGTACAACGTTCTCAACGATTTTGCGCAAATCTCCGTTGCCGCGAACTTCGAGATGCTGTTGGCGGTTCCTCCGACTTCGCCCTACGAGTCTGTGAGAGACCTCATTGAGGCGGCGCGCAAGGCGCCGGGCAAGCTCAATCTCGGAGCGATCAATCCCGGCAGCACGCAAAACCTGTCCGCGCATTTGTTCCAGCAGGTCAGCGGTGCGCAGTTTACGATCGTCACCTATCGCACCACGCCGGACCTGGTCACCGCGCTGCTGCGCGGCGATGTCGATCTCGGGTTCGATTATTTTGCCGGCTTCGGAACCACGATCGCTCCGGACAAGCTTCACATCATTGCGACCTCCGGGGAGGAGCGGGATCCTTTGCTCAAGGACGTGCCGACGGCAAAGGAAAGCGGGCTGCCGGATTACGTGGTGACCAGTTGGAACGGAATCGAGGCGCCCGCGGGCATTCCCGCCGAAGTCGTCAGCTACACTCAATTCTGAGATCAAGCAGGCTGTCGCGATGCCGGATGTTCAGGAGAAGGCGCGCAGGCTCGGGCTCGAAGTGCGCTCGAGCACGCCTCAGGAAATGCGCGACCGGATGGCCAGGGATATAGCCAAGTGGCGCGACGTCATCGAGAAGGCGGGAATTCCCAAACAATAAGACGACTCGCTTGGCCGCGCCATCAAGTCGGTGCCGGGCGAACCTACAATTCCGAGAAACAATCGGAGCAGGAAATGGCTGAAAAGCCGCGCTTGAAAATGGCGATTGCGGATTACGGGCACACGCGCGCCGTGAAATCCGGGAGCGTGCCGATCGACGGCGTCGATGCCGATTTCGTTTCGGTCGTGCCGATCATCGCCGCCTTTCGGCGCATGGTCCGCGATCTTGAATTCGACGTTTGCGAGATGGCGCCGACCACCTACATGATCGCGCGCGCGCGGGGCGCGCCTTATATCGCGCTGCCGATCTTCCTGATGCGCCGCTTCCATCACGGCGGCTTTGCCGTTCGCCCCGATGCCAATATCAGAACGCCCAAGGATCTCGAAGGCAAGAAGGTCGGCGTCCGCGCCTATTCGGTGACCACCGGTGTTTGGACCCGCGGCATCTTCGTCAATGAATACGGTCTCAACTCCGCCAAGGTGACTTGGGTCGTGGACGACGAAGAGCATGTCACGACGCTCAAGCTGCCGCCGAACGTGGTCCATGCGCGGTCCGGGCCAATCGCTGCAGAGCATGATGGCGTCGGGAGAGATTCAGGCAGGCTTCACCGGCCCGGCCGGCGTCGGCCGCTCCGGGCCGCCGATCACCAACTGGGACATGAATGCGCCCACCGGCGGCGATGCCGGCGTCTATCCTGAACTGATCGCCAATGTCGAACAGGTCGAAGCGGATTGGTACCGCCGAACCGGCATCCTTCCGATTCACGGTCTGATCGTCGTCAAGGACGAGCACCTCAAGAGCCATCCGTGGCTGGCGCGGTCGCTGATGGACGCTTTCGTGGCGGCGAAGAAGCCCTATCTCGAAGAGCTCAAGCTCGGCAAAGACGACACCGCCGAGGACAAGCGCTACCGCAAGTTCATGACGCTGATGAGCGACCCGTTGCCTTACGGGATTTCGGCAAACCGGGCCAGCATCGAGGCCTTGGTCACCTACGCCTTGCAGCAGGAACTGATCCCGTCGCGGCCTCGTCTCGAAGAGGTCTTCGTCCAAATCGATCCCTGAAGCCTTCTCGTCAGAATTCCAAAGCTTCTCGCAATCCAAGGAACAAACATGTCAGAAGTCATCGACATCCATCCCCATATCGTTTCGCCCGATACCAAGCGCTATCCGCTCGCGCCGCTCGGCGGCACGCAATCGACGTGGTCGAGCGAGCGGCCGACGACCTACCAGCACGCTGCTGCAGGCCATGGACGAGGCCGGCGTTGCCAAAGCCGCGATCGTGCATTCCTCGACGGCCTACGGATATGACAACAGCTATGTCGCCGACGCGGTGCTGGCGGTGCCGACACGCTTCACCGGCGTTTATTCGATCGATGTCATGGCCCCCGACGCGGTGAAGACGTTCGACTATTGGCTCGGCCGCGGCTGCACCGGCATGCGGCTGTTCACGACCGGAAGCACCTTGCCGGATCAGGCCACCTGGTTTGCCGATCCGAAGACCTATCCGTTCTGGGAGCATGCGGCGGCAAAGAACATCCCGGTCTGCGTGCAGATGAAACAGGAAGGCATTCCGCTGTTGCGGCAGATCATGGACAAGTTTCCGAAGGTGACCATTATCCTCGACCACCTGTCGCGCACGCCATTCGAGGACGGGCCGCCCTATGGTCAGGCCGCCGATTTCCTCGCGCTCGCCAAGTACAAACAGGTCTATTTGAAGATCTCGCCGATCAACGTGAGCCCGAAATCCTGGGGCAAGGGGACGCCGGAAACGTTCTTCGGCAAGATGATCGATACGTTCGGCGCCTCGCGGATCGCCTGGGGCTCGAATTTTCCAAATTCGGTCGGGACGCTGTCGGAGATTCTCGGCGCGGCGCGAAAGGCGTTTTCCTTCGCCAAGGATTCGGATCAGGACTGGATCTTCGGCAAGACCGCGCAGACGCTCTATCCGTCACTTGCCGGTCGATAAGGAGAGGCATGCCATGGCGGCTGCGTCGAAAGTCACCCTCCATACCATGCTGGGCAACTACGCCAATGTCGCGCCGCTCAAGAGCGGTGCGGTGCATTCCGATCTCGTCAATTTCGATTTCGCCGAGGTCAAGATCGCAAACAACCTGTTCAAGCAGGTGGTGCGCGAGGCCAAATACGATCTCGCCGAACTTGCGATCGTCACCTATCTGCAGGCGAAGTCGTACGACAAGCCCTATGTTTTGCTGCCGGTTGTGGTGGTGAGCCGAGGCCAGCATCACACCATCGCCTATAATGCCGAGCGGGGCACGCTCAAGCCGTCCGATCTGAACGGCAAGCGCGTCGGCGTCCGCGCCTATACGGTGACCACCGGCACCTGGGTGAGAGGCATTCTGGCGAGCGACTACGGCGTCGATCTCAACAAAGTGGAATGGATCACGTTCGAGGATCCGCATGTGGCGGAATACCGCGATCCCGACGTCGTGAAGCGTGCGCCGCCCGGCAAGGAGCTGGTGCAGATGCTTCTTGACGGCGAGATCGATGCGGCGGTGGTGGGCGACAAGCTCCCCGATCCGCGGCTCAAGCATCTCATTGCCGATCCCGATGCGGCCGCCCAGAAATGGGCCGAGCGTCACCGCGGCATTCCCATCAATCACATGCTGGTGGTGCGAACCGAGCTGTCGCAGTCGCGGCCCGACGTGGTGCAGGACGTGTTCCGGCAATTCCAGGACAGCAAACGCGCCGCAGGTCTGCCCGACGGCGGCGCGCTCGATCCCTATCGCTTCGGGGTCGAAGCCTGTCGCCCGATTCTGGAAATCATCATCGATTTTTGCCGACAACAAAAACTGATCTCACGGCCGATGTCGGTCGATGAGTTGTTCGACGACACGACGCGCGCGCTGGGCGCAAGCTCATGAAGCTTGCCTCCCAATGCGTGAAGCGGTTCACCGAACATATGAATTTCATTTCCGCGGCGGACCAGGAATGGATCATGGGGCGCGGGCTTGCCGAATGCCTGAACTGGCCCACGAAGTCTTAAGGACTTCGGTTCCCGGCGCTTCGTGAAGGGGCAGGTGTTGCTCAATACTGTTGACGAGATAGCACAATCCGAACAAGGTCGGCGGTGTTCCTGGCGCCGAGCTTGGTCATGATGTGCGCGCGGTGAATCTCCACGGTTCGCGGACTAATTCCGAGATGTTGCGCGGTTTCCCTACTGGATGCAGCCCCCACTATCTCGGCAAGAACTTCTGCCTCGCGCAGTGTTAAAGGTCGACAACCAGGAAATTTTCTCCCTAGGTTTTCACACTTGTTGCCATTCATTCGGTATTTCGTCCAAGCAACGATAGCGTCGCTAACGCGATCTACAAGGGTGCTGAGGGCGAATGGCTTTTCGATAAAATCGAAAGCGCCACTCCTTATTGCCTCGACGGCGATTGGAATGCCGGCCATGCCGGACATGACAATGATGGGTGCGGCATAGCTCGGGGCATGAATGTCTTTGAGGATCTCAGGTCCCGACCTCCCGGGCATCATAAAATCGAGAATAACGCAGGCCGGTGGCGGCCGTGATCGCGCGACGCTGTTGAATTGCTCACCGTCGGTGAACGTTGTTACTTGGTAGCCTTCGGAGCTGAACACCGCGCCGAGAAGATCGCCGATCATCGGATCGTCGTCGACGATGAATAGCTCTGCGCCGGACGGCGTTTTTTAAGTGTCGGAGAGCCCGCACGCGTATCCAGGCTGGTCTTGTCGAGCACGAGTGCCTCCTACCGCGTGCACGGTAGGCAAACTAACTGATTGTCTCGGCTGTCTGTCCACAACAGAACACCAAAACGGAACAGATAGATTAAAGGTGAAGGATTCTAAGACTTCGATCTTGGGCTTCTCGTTCAGAACGAAGTTCAGCAAGCGCCTTTTGCACTTCCAGTTTGCCATTGTAGTTGATCAAGCCCAGTTTTCTAAATTTGTTCATGAATAAACTGACACGAGACCGCGTCGTGCCGATCATCTCGGCCAGTGTTTGTTGGTTGACCTGCACGGGTATCGGTTCCGGTCCGACGTCATTGCCATAATTGGCCAGCAGCAAAAGGGCGCGCGCCAGCCGCATTTCGCTCGAATTAAACAATTGATCGACCAAGTCTGCTTCGACCCGCGCGGTCCGGGTCAAAAGATGGGCGAGAAAATAGTCGCCGAATTCCTCGTCGTCATGGAGCAGGCGCACCATGGTACTTTTCTCTATTCGTACGATCTCGCAGGTGGAGATTGTAACGGTGTTGGCCAAGCGCAGCGGCGTCCCCGTCAGGGCTCCCTCGCCGCAGAATTCGTCGGGTCCCCGGATTGCGACGACCGCTTCCTTTCCTTGCTCCGAAATGACGGTGACTTTGACCTGGCCGCTATGAATGTAAAAGACCGAATTGGCCGGGTCTCCTTGCGTGTAGACAACTTGGTTTGCTCGATAAGTCGCTAGGGGCATTCCTGTGTTTTTTTCTTTGAGAAACGCCATCACGTCAAAGACTGGCAGCTTGGCAATTGCTTTCATGACCCCGTCCTCCATCGACTGTCATGCGATTGCTTGCTGGTATATTGCCCTCAACCTTGAATTGAAATCAACGTTTTTACGTGATTATACGCAACCGCGTGCGTCACATTGTGTCGCGCTTGCGCGCGCCGACCGGAACCGCTGGCTTACGGATAATCGGTTCGCGATCTACTGCAGCAGCCAAGATACAAATCCGCTTTGCCGGGATTTTTCTTGCACCGGCTTCCCGGCCGCTCGATCGCGATCGATGTCGCGCCTCATCCCAAATTGGATCCTTCGGGAAGTCTGAGTTGTTTCTGCATCCGGCTTCTGATCGTGGATCTGAGCCAACTGGTAAAGTGTTCGTCCCCCGCAGTTTGTGCACTGCACCGAAAATTCTCGCGGCAAACTATTGTGTTGAGCACAGGAATTTCGCATGAGCACGTCGGACAGCTCACGCTAGTGTCGGGTTTCACAATGATTTTTCGGCTCGCCACGTCTGCCTACTGTCGTTGCGGATTGATCGATTCTTGTTCATTCTTGGGAACCGGCATCGATTTGAAATCGGCGGATAGGGGCTTCGGCCAATAGGCGAAGCCCCAGCATCATTTGCGACTCGGTTACTTGAGCGCGGCTGAGACCGACGCGAAGGTCGTAGTTCAGCTTCGATCCGAGACCCTGTACGGCGGCGATGATCGCGACCGAGATGCCGGCGGCAATGAGTCCGTATTCGATGGCAGTCGCAGCCGTTTCGTCATTGAGAAAAGACGATATGAGATTTTTCATTTACAAACTCCCTTTGGTCCGATGCGAGGACCTCATGGGAGTTAGATAGTTATCGTTCGGTTCAATACCAGAAGCGGACTGGAAATATTCACGTCAATACTGTGATCAAGAAGTAATACCACATTGTCACAAGTTGTTCGTAAATAAAATATGGTGGCTACAACCATTAGCCTTCACCCAGCCTCGCGCGACTTTTCGATGTGGACGGTCCAGACGAAGCCAAGCAGTATTGCGTCCTGCTGAGATTGTGCCGTCAGAGCAATCCGGTATTGAAAATTGCAGCGACCGTTTTTGCAAACAAAAAGGGATAAATAAAAAAAGGTCTGTGCGGTGACCACTATTGCTCAGGCAGCCGCTTGCGACGGACATAGCTTCTTAAGTTATGGGAGCAGGCTGTCTTATCACGGTAAAGACCCCCGAGTTGGCGGGGGCGTTTGTGACCGTCGGCTATTTGGTCGCGGAACAGGATACAAACCGGGCCGTTAGAATTATCAAAAGCAATATCGCAAGGACCACGGACGAGGTTGTAGCCGTGAGTTGAGTCTCCGAAGAGCTGCTGGACGTACTTGGCGTGCGGCCGGGAAGCTTTACGCGCGCCGACGGGCGACCGTTCGAGATGCTGATGGATCGGAGAGATCAGCATTCGCAGGTTTGACAAGAAGCCGCGATCTACGCCCTGCGCCCGAACCAAAGCACGATTCCCGTGTTCGCGCGTTGCGGTCTGTTCTTGCGGCTCAGTGTCAGGAAAATGAGACTAACAATCCGCCTAGAGATCGATGAACGCGCGCCGCAATCGGGCACGGGAACTTCCGTTATCTCCAGTACCGACGATTTTCCGCAGCGCGATATGTCGTGCCGCATCTCTGCGAACTTCGTGACGCAAGTGGCGGCAACGTTCTTTCGCTTTCCTCAGACATGCGCGCGACGGCGCACCGATTTACGCGATGGAATACGAATTTACGACCATGCCGTAGCCCCTAAACTCGTGCCGGTGGGGACCACCGATCTGCCGGAAGACGTAATCGTCGTATCGGAAAATGCGGGCGTCGATTAGGATTGGTTGCGATGCAATGTGGCTGTCGACTAGGACCCGGCCGAGCGCCGGTTTCTTTTTTGTCAGACTCAATCGCCCGCAAGCGGCTCTGAGGGCAAACGGCTCCGCGCGGTGTCATCGGCTCAACGATAGCAGGTCCGAATTCTGCAAAATTCCTGTTTGCCTGTTATCAGGAATGGATAATTTTCGTAATCTCCATTTTTATTGATGGATATGCGCGATGCAAGCGATGCTGCTGCGGCAGATAGGCGAGCCTCTGACGCTTGTAAATCTTCCCGATCCGACGCCGGCCGACGGCGAAGTGAGAGTTGCAGTTCGCGCTTGCGGCGTCTGCCGCACTGATCTTCATGTCGTCGATGGCGAATTGCCGAACCCCAAACTGCCGATCGTCCCCGGTCATGAGATCGTCGGGCGCATTGACGCGGTCGGCGGCGAGGTGCGTGGTCTCGCCGTCGGTATGCGTGTCGGCATCCCCTGGCTCGGCCGCACCTGCGGTCGCTGTCCGTATTGCCGCAGTGGCCGGGAAAATCTCTGTGATAATCCGCTGTTCACCGGTTACACCCGTGACGGCGGCTACGCGACGCATGTCGTTGCCGATGCACATTATGTGTTCAGGCTCCCCGAGGAAGGCGACGATGTCGCTGCAGCGCCGTTACTCTGCGCCGGCCTGATCGGCTGGCGCTCGCTCCGCCTCGCCGGTGACGGGTTAAAGATCGGACTTTATGGTTTCGGCGCCGCCGCCCACATCGTCGCGCAGGTGGCGCGCTGGCAGGGACGGGACGTGTTCGCCTTCACGCGCGCGGGCGATACGGCGGCGCAAGCCTTCGCAACGAAAATGGGGGCGCATTGGGCGGGCGCTGCGGAAGAAAAGTCGCCGGAACAGCTCGATTGCGCGATCATCTATGCGCCGGTCGGCGCGCTCGTTCCGGCGGCGCTGCGAGCGGTGCGAAAAGGCGGCCGCGTGGTGTGCGCCGGAATCCACATGAGCGATATTCCGCGTTTTCCCTATAGTCTCCTCTGGGAGGAGCGCGAGCTCGTTTCCGTCGCCAATCTCACGCGGCAGGACGGGGAAGAGTTTTTCGCCGTCGTTGCCCAAGCAGGAATCGTCACGCAGACCGTTCCCTATCCGCTCGCGCTCGCCAATGACGCGCTGTCGGATCTGCGGTCCGGGCGGCTTCAGGGCGCCGCCGTTCTCGTGCCATGAACCGCGCCGCTCATCCCGGCGCCTTGGCGATCCGCTGATCGATCGCACCGAAGATCGTCCGCCCGGCATCGTCGAGGACTTCGATGCGGACGCGGTCGCCGAATTTCAGGAATGGGGTTGACGGCCTTGCCGTTGGCCAATTCTTCGTTGGCGCGAACTTCGGCGATGCAGGATGAGCCCGCGTTTTCGTCCTTGTTGGCGACCGTGCCGGCGCCGACGATGGTGCCGGCGCCGAGTTTACGGGTGCGGGCGGCGTGCGCGATGAGCTGCGGATAGGAAAAGTACATGTCGTGACCGGCATGCGGCGCGCCGAACTTGCGGCCGTTGACCGAGGAGATCAGCCTGACATTGAGTTTCTGGCCGTCCCATTGCGGCAGCTCGTCGGGCGTGACGGCGACCGGCGAAAAGCCGCTGGTGGGTTTGGCCTGCATGAAGCCAAAACCCTTCGGCAGCTCGGTTCGCGTCAGCGTGCGCAGCGTGAAGTCATTGAGCAGCATCACGAGCTTGATGTGCCCCATGGCATCGACCGCGGAGGTGCCCATCGGCACGTCGTCGACCACGACCGCGATCTCGGCCTCGAAATCGACGCCGAGTTCGTCGGTCGGCAACAGCATATCGTCGAGCGGCCCGATGAAGCCGTCGGACATGCCCTGATACATCAGCGGTTCGGTTTCGAAATTCGCCGGCATCTCGGCGCCGCGCGCCTTGCGCGCCTTTTGCATGTGGCTGAGATAGACCGAACCGTCGAGAAATTGATAGGCGCGCGGCAGCGGGCTCTCGGCGCGTTCCGGCGAGAACGGCTCGGCGTGTTCGGCCGTGCCGTCGTTCAAGTGGTGATAGATCGCCTTGAGCTTCGGCGCGGTCGTGCTCCAGGTCTCGATCGCCTGCTGCATGGTGTGCGCGATCCGCGGCACCAGCACGCACTTCGTGAGGTCGCGGTCGACGACGGCCAGAGCGCCGTCGCGGCTGCCGGATTTCAAGGATGCGAGTTTCATCGGCGCTCCGTATTGCTGTTGTCCGCGAGAAACTTCTCCAATCGCGTCGCGAATGCGATCGGGATTTCCACCATCGGATAGTGTCCGGAATTCGCCATCGTCTCGATCTGGGCGTGGGGATAGAGCCCCGGATAAACGGCGCGCACCATATCCTCGCTCACGCCTTTGTCGTGTTCGCCGGCCAGCACCAGCATCGGCATCTGGACTTTGCCGGCGTCCGCGGAATAGTCGTCCTTGATGAACGACACCATGTAGTTTTTGAACGCCTCCGGCAGCGCCGTTTCACGCGCGCCTTGCAAGATCCGCTTAAGCCATGCTTGCGAGAGCCGGTTGCCGACGGATTCGCCCATCACCGCGAGCGCCGTGCGTCGTCCTCGCAGGCCTTTGCGAAGAATCCGAAGAGATTGTCGTCGAACGGCAGCGCGCAAGCCGGCACCGGCGTGACCGCGACGATCGACTTGATGCGCGACGAGGCATCCATCGCCGCCTTCTGCGCGGCCTTGCCACCCATCGAATGGCCGACCACATGAAACTCGGTCCAGCCGAGCCTGTCGGCGAGCGCGATCGCGTCGGCCGCGACTTCGCCGATGGTGAAGGAGCCCGCGATATCGCGCGAATGGCCGTAGCCGCGGATATCGAGGAAAGCATATGTATGCCGGTCGGTATCGAGCGCGTCGAAGATCGGCGTGAACACGCGGTGGTCGGTGAACCAGCCGTGGATGACGACGACCTTGACCGGGCCGTCGCCGATTGTCTTGTGCCAGACCATCGGGGCCTCCTAGTTGCTCAGCCCCGCGGAGCGTACGACCGTCGTCCACCTTGCCGTATCGGCTGCTATGAAGTCGCTAAATTGCTGCGGCGTGCCGCCCAGCGGGTCGATGCCTTGCGTTTTGAGCGCATCGCCCACGGCTTCCGTCTTGAGCGCCTCATTGGCGGATTGCGACAAGTGCCTCGATGATCGGCGCCGGCGTGCCAGCGGGCGCCAAGAGGCCGATCCAAATGCCGGCGTCGAAGCCCGGCATGCCTTGCTCTTCCATGGTCGGTACATTCGGCATGATCGCGGCGCGCTTGGGCTGCGCCATGCCGAGCGCCTTGAGGTTGCCCTTTTCGACCTGCGGCGCGAGCGTCGCCGCGACATTAAACATGAGCGTGATGCGGCCGGCGAGCAGATCGACCATCGCCTGGTTGCTGCCGCCGGCATAGTGCACCGGCAGGATTTTCGTGCCGGCTTTGAGATTGAACAATTCCGCCGCCAAGTGACTGGCGGTCCCGGCGCCCGATGTGCCGAAGGTGAGGGTGTCCGGCTTCTGCTTTTGCGAGCGCCACGAGCTCGCGCACATTATTTGCCGGCACGGAAGGATGCGCCACCAGCACATTGGGCACGACGCCGAGGAGCGCGATGGGCGCCAGATCCTTGCCGAGGTCGAAAGTCGAATGGGTGAAGACGGGATTGATGGTCTGGGCGACGGTCGCCATGAACAGCATGTAGCCGTCATTCGGCGCACGCGCGACCGCGTCGGCGGCGGTCATGCTGCTGTTGCCGGGCCGGTTCTCGACCACGACGGGCTGGCCGAGCTTCTCCTCCATCTGTTTGCCGACGACGCGCGCCACCACGTCCGCGCTCGAGCCCGGACCGAAACCGACCAGGATGCGGATCGGTCGCGTCGGATATTGTTGCGCCACGGCTTGCGCGAGCCCGAGCGATAGCCATAACGCGGCGGCCAGCGCGGCAGCACGGTGGCTTGATGAGTGCGAGTCATTGGCGTTTCCCCTTGGACGTTTCCCTTCGGCCTCGTTGGGCCCCGTCGCGCCGGACTTTTTCGGACGCAGACAGGCGCCCCGGCGCTTTTTATCGAGTTCTATTTCAGGCGCTGTGACTGTAGCCCGTTTTGGCGCCGAACACTTTCTCGCGCTGCGACCAGTCATGGGTTTGATCCCATAATTGCAGAACCTTGGTCGCCTCTTGTTCGAATTGTTTGATGCGTTTGGGATCGCGCTCCGTCCGCACGGTCAATTCCAGGCGATGGCCGGACGGATCGAAGAAATAGATCGAACTCGATAAAATCGTCATGATTGGTCGGGCCGATGATTTTCACGCCCTTCGCCTCCATGTCCGCTTTGGCTTTAAGCAAATCTTCGACGCTCTCGACCTCGAAGGCGAAATGCTGGATCCAGTCGGGGGATTCCATGTCCTTCATGTTGCCCGGATCGTTCGGGCATTCAAAAAATGCGATCGAGCTGCCGTCTTCCATTTCCAGGAAGATATGCACGTGCGGACTGTATTTCCCGGTCGACGGCACGTGATCCTCGCCCATCGCATGCGCGAATTTCAGACCGAGCACTTTGGTGTAGAACTCGACGGTCTCGCGCGCGTCCTTGCAGCGGAATGCGGCGTGATGCAGCTTTTTGCAGAGCATTCGACTCTCCCTGATTTGCACCCTGATTTTGCCGCCTCGGTCTTGGCGGCAATAACCAGCGAGCCGTGGCGAACCTCGGGCACGGCCGGCTGGTCCCGGAACCAAGTCCCGCGTAAGATGACACCGGAAGGAAAATTCGGCTGTCACATGCGGTGGTGACGGCGCCGGACCGCCTCGGCACGTACTGAACGCCGGATAGAAGCCTACATTCATGGAAACCTACATTCTTGAAAACGGCCGCCACGGGAAGAACCCGATCAACCGCCAGATTGGCGACTTGATCGCGAAAATCGGCTCGCCGAGTTTCGAGACGTCGTTTTTCCGGATCGCGCGGGAAGCGACGGCCTGCGAGCATCTCACGGCCTTTGCCAGTTCGGGGCGGACGCCGGCGCGATTATTGTTGGCGATCAACCGCGGATCGCGGCCGATCGCCCGGACGATCGCGGAAAAGTACCTCAAGCACTACTGGAATCACGACCCGGCGAATCGCATTTGCAGCCGCAACGCCGCGCCCAGTTACGAAATGGCCGTCCGCGTATTTTGCCAGGACATCGATCACGATGCCTACCGGCGCGACTGCTACTCCTCGGTCGATCTCGTCGATCGCTTTTCGATCATCCGGCACCACGGCGACGAGACCATCCGGCTCAATCTCTATCGCAGTGCACAACGCGGCCGGTTCGTCGTGACCGATTTCGCTTCGGTCGTCGAATGCGCCGACATTATGTTTGCGCTCCTCGCCAAGCATGATGCGCAGCGGATTGTCGACGACCAAGGCAGCGAAGCGGACGTTCTCGCCCGGCGCCTGCGCCAAATCATGCCACAATTGGCGCGGCGCGAATTGGACGTGTGCGTCGGCATCATGCAGGGGAAGAGCTCCGAAGCGATCGCACTCGTTCTCGGCATCAGCGTCAATACTGTACTAACCTACCGCAAGCGCGCCTATACGCGGCTCGGCATTACGAGTCACAACGAACTGATGCGATTGGTCCTCGTATAGAATTCTATTGCACCGCGATATGTTTTTTTCGGTATGATGTTGCCGTTTCCTTCATCCACTATTGGCATTGCGGTAATCGTCTCGAATTGAAAAAGACAACTTAAAGGAACAAGTGACGGTACGGCGGTGTTACATTGCCGATATGTAATTGAATTAATATCGTTCTCGGCTAGTCGTCGCTTGCTTGGCAATGCATGCCAAGCGTACAATAGCGACGCGCATTCGATCTATCGAGCAACATGCCCACAGGTATGGGAGGACTCTAAATGGCGCGTGCGAAACAACCTTCAAAGCGAAACCGCCGGAGTAAGGCCATCCCCGTTCTGGGAATCGCCGGTGTGTCATTTGCCATGGCCGGTGGGGCGTCTGCGGCAACAGGCGGAGCGGCGGCGGATGTGCCGGCGCAGAACGCCGCGACCCAACATCAGCTCTTCCTCGGTGAGGAAGAGATTTCCGACGTCAGCTTGTCGACCTTCTATGTGTTCGACAAGGAAAACGCCGCGACATCCAAGGCCGGCGACAAGCTCGCCTGGGGTTGCCGGTGCGGTGGCTGCCGGTGCGGCGGTTGCCGTTGCGGCTGGAGAGGCTGCGGCGGTTGCGGTGGTTGCGGTGGCTGCGCATGGTGTTGGTCGAGAGGCGGTTGCCACGCCTGCTAAGACGCGAAGCGCTTTCCGACTACGTCAATAGACACAGGTCGTCATGGCCGGGCCTTGCTTGACCCGGCCGGACCTGTGTCGTCTGTTGTAGTCATACTTAGTTCGGACTTATTCACCACCGACGGTGGCCGGATAATCGGCTCATCGTATCGGCAAGCGTCGGCATGCATTAGACTATGCGGCGCTCTCGCAACCCCCAAGAATATTTGCCCGACAATGGCGATCCACACTGGCGGCAAGAAGCCTCGGGCCCCGCGTTCCGGCCTGGTGACAGGACTGGTGACAGGACTGGTGACAGGGCTTGGCGGTAAAGGCTCTCCGCAATTCGACAGCAAAGACGTCGCGCAATTCGCGCCGCATTTCTCCGTCTATGTGCTGCCGCCGGATATCGTGTGCCTCTATTCCGAGGACCGGAAGTTTTTTCTGCACGGCGAGCTCTACTGCGCGGTCGCGGACGCCATCGGCGCCGGAAAAAGCCTTGGGCAGATCGCGCGCGATCTCGGAAAGAAATATCCGGCCGACGTCATCAACGAGGCATTCAAGCGCCTGATCGACCGCGG
This sequence comes from uncultured Alphaproteobacteria bacterium, assembly GCA_963695615.1. Classification (GTDB taxonomy): domain Bacteria; phylum Pseudomonadota; class Alphaproteobacteria; order Rhizobiales; family Xanthobacteraceae; genus BOG-931. The sequence continues at coordinate 238,422 of CAVOHH010000009.1, forward strand.
CTATGTCATCCCGAAACTGCGTTCGTCGGCGGGCGCCGCTGCAGCTTACTGGGCGAGCCTCGGTATCCCGCCCGCGATCGCCGAAGAAAATCTCAGGAAATGCCGCGTGCGCATTCAATCGATCGACGTCAAGGGTGCGAAGGAGCTCGGCAGCCGCGCTGACGAAGCTCGGCGTTCGCGTCGTCACCGGCAAAGCCGATCTGACAGTCGTGGTGGTGAACGATTATCTCGAAGCGCGTCTTGGCCGAATTGAACCGGAAACATCTGTCCGACAAGACGCCCTGGCTGCTGGTGCAGCCGTCCGGAATTTTTCCTCTGGTCGGGCCGGTGTTCAGGCCGGGGAAAATCGGCAAGAGTGCGTGCTGGGCCTGTCTCGCCGACCGCATGACAACGAAATCGCGAGGTCAAGGCGCTGCTTGATCGCAGGCGCGCACGCCGCGTCGTGGCTTCGCCTCTCGCCAAGGACACGTTGGGGCAGAGCGCCACCGCGCTCGCGGCCATGGAAATCGCCAAAGCGATCGCCACCGATTTCCGCACCGAGTTGCGCGATCATATCGTCAGCCTCGACCTCTTGGGCTCGAGCATCGTCAAGCATTACGTCACGCATCGCCCGCAATGCCCGGCCTGCGGCCAGAAGAAGTTGCGCGATCCGCGCCGCGCGCCGGCACCGATCGAGCTTCAAGGCCGGCACCAAGCTGATCATGACCAGCGGCGGATACCGCTCGGTGACGTCGCGGTGCCACGGTCGCGCGCAACAAAAAACATGTAAGTGCGCTCTCCGGCGTGGTCACGAAGCTCGAACGGATCGACGTCGATCTGCCGCTCAACACCAACTATTACGCCGGACACAATTTCTCCGGGCCCGCCGAATTGGTCGACGAATTGCGCGCCGGCTTAAGCGGCGGCAGCTTCGGCAAGGGCAGCACCGCCGAGCAGGGCGAGGCCAGCGCGTTCATGGAAGCGATCGAGCGCTATTCGGGAATTTATCAGGGCGACGAGATCAGGGTGACGCGGCGGTTCACCGATTTCGCGCCGGGTGAAGCCATTCTTCCAAACGACGTTCTCTTGTTCAGCGACGCGCAATATCGGAAGGCTCAAGGGCCGTCTCCAAGATCTCAGATCATGCACGACCACGACGATCATGACCACCACGGGACGCCGATACCGGCGCCGTTCGACCGGTCGGCCGAGATGGAATGGTCGCCGGTCTGGTCGCTGCGCGACCAGCGCTTCAAATATCTGCCGACCAGCATGTTGTATTTCTTCTACCGGGGCGGTCCTTCACCCGAGCAGATGATCTTTGCCGATTCCAATGGCTGCGCGGCCGGCAATACGCGCGAGGAAGCCATCGTCCAGGGCTTCCTTGAACTTGTGGAGCGCGATTCATACGCCATCTGGTGGTACAACCGCGTGAAGCGGCCGGAAGTGGATCTCGCGCAGTTCGACGATCCTTACGTGCGCGATCTCAAGGACCAGCTTGCCGACACCGGACGCCGGGTGTGGGCGATCGACATCACCAGCGATCTCGGCGTTCCGAGCTTCGTGGCGATGTCGCATTCGGACAAAGACGGCGTCGAATTCGTCGAATACGGCTCCGGCTCGCACTTCGATGCGCGCATCGCTATGTTGCGCTCGCTGACCGAGCTGAATCAGTTTCTGTCCATCGGGCTGCTCGGTGCGCGCGACACATCGGGGGAGGACGAGTCCGGCCCATTTCGTCTGCGGGACCATCCCTACCTGCTGCCGAGCGGTCCGCGGTCAGCTCGCTGCGGGCCTTGGCGCGAAGTTCGGCAGTCTTGACACGCGCGAGCAGGTGCTTGGCCTGCGTGGATATCGCCGCACGCGCCGGCCTCGATTTCCTCGTCCTCGATCAGACGCGTCCCGATATCGAGGTGCCGGTCGTCCGCGTGATCGTTCCCGGCATGCGGCATTTCTATCGCCGCTTTGCGCCCGGCCGGCTCTACGATGTCCCGGTCAAGCTCGGACTTGCTGGACCGGCCGGTCGCGGAGAGCGACCTCAATCCGATGCATCCCCATACGTGAGGTGGTCTCGTCTTGCGCGCTCGCGTCACAAAGAAGAAGCGACGGGCGGCGCCGGAAGGACTTTCCGTAAGGCTTCTTGGTCACGTCACGCTCCAAGCGCGCCCGGGCGGAGAGATGGTCGTCACCGTCGACGATTTTTCCGCCGGCTTGGGAAAATTCAGCGCCAGCGCAGCGCGAACGCGCTGAAGATTTGCGCATGGGCCTGCCGTTGACGTCGTTCGCTTCGCCAAGCCGAAGCGTCGACAAGGAGATTGATCTTATTGGTTCGGCGCTTGGCCGCGCGCGGCCTTGTGGAATACCGGCTGGGGCGCTCGCGCGGCGGCGCGGACCAAGTCGTCATCGAGCCGCAGCTTCCGGATTATTGGCCGCAAATCCCGAAATTGCGCGATAGCGAGGCACTCGTTCTGTCGCGATTTGCCTATATGCGGCGCCGTGCCGACGAAATGGTTCTGGAATTGCCGCGCGCCGGCGCCTTATTCAAAATCCGCGATCCGAAGATCGCCGCCATGCTGGCGACGCTCGCCACGCCGCAAAAAGTCAAAGCGCTCCGCCGTCAGGCCGGCTTGGCCGGTATCGAGCTTCTGGCGCTCCTTGTGGGTTGCCAGATCCTCTTCAAGGTCGCCGCCAATGACCAGGGGCTGCGGCCGACGGAAGGCGACGGCAATCTCGTCCTCTGGGACTTTCACGATCTTCTCTTCCATGCGCGCAGCACCGAGGGTCGCCACGCTAATCCGGTGGGCGGCCATTATTCCTACGCGCACCTTGCGCCGGAGCAGCCGGCGGTACGCCCGGCTTGGCCGGGGACGAAGATCGATCTGCGTCCTCTCTCAACCGCGCCGGCGCAAGAGATTTCGCCGGCCGCAAAGATTCTCAACGAACGTCATTCGACGCGCGACTTCGACGATCGGGCCCCGATCGCGCTCGCCGAATTGTCGCGATTTCTCGACGCCGCGGCCCGCGTCTATTCGACGGTGGAAACGCCGGCCGACCCCGATGCCGATCCGGCCGGCGGCGGACCGACGGTCACGCGCACGATCAGGCCGTATCCGTCGGGCGGTGCGAGCTACGAGCTCGAGCTCTATCTTGCCGTCGACAAGTGTGAAGGCCTGCCGCGCGGTTTCTATCATTACGACGCCGGCGACCACACGCTGGTGCGCATCGATGTCCGTGAACCGGAATTCGAAGCGCTGTTGAAGGGCGCCGAATTCGCCATGGGCGCGTCGGCCGTGCCGCAAATCCTGATCACGATTGCCGCGCGCTTTTCCAGGGTGTCGTGGAAATACAGTTCGATCGCCTATGCACTGATTTTGAAAGACACCGGCGTATTGATCCAAACGCTCTACATGATGGCGACGGATATGGGGCTCGGCGGCTGCGCCATCGGCACCACCAATATCGATCTGTTCGCGAAAATGACCGGGCTTGAGTTCCACGTCGAAGGCCCGGTCGGCCAATTCGCGCTGGGCCGCGGCGTGAAATCGGAGTTGCCGCGCTGATTACCAGGACCAGCGCCGGCCGCCCGCGCCGGGCGGCGAAGCGCCGCGCGCGAAATAGCCGATGGCTTTGTCTTTTCGTTTTTCGATCAGCGCGAACATTGCGCCCTGGGGATCCTCGCAGCGTGCGACCCGACTGCCGCCCGGGACTTCGACGGGGCCTTCGAGAACCTTGCCGCCAAGAGCCTTCACCTGCTCGACGGCTGCGCCGATATCGCCGGTGTTGAAGTAGTAAAGCCAGAACGGCATCGGCACCATTGCCGGCTTGGTGAACATGCCGCCGATCGTCTGCGTTCCAACGGCGAACGGCTGATACGTGCTTTCAGGTTCGATTTCAGTCTCCGCTTTCCGCCAACCAAAAAGCTCAGCGTAACAGGGAAACGCCTGCTCGCCGTTGGCGGCGAGGAGTTCATGCCAGCCGACGCGGCCGGATTTGTCCAATTCATCGGGCTCCGCCTGGCCAGGCTTTAGCCATTTAATCAAAGCAAACGTCGCAGTCTGCGGATCGGCGACGACCGAGAAGCGGCCGATGTCGGGGACGTCATGGGGAGGAACGTGAATGGCCCCGCCAAGTTTCCCGATCCGGTGCGCGGCCGCATCGACGTCGTTGACGGCGACATAGCCGAGCCAGCGCGGCTGTGCGCCCATTCGCTGCGCGTCCTCCTGCAATTGCATCAAACCGCCGACCGAGGCCTCGCCGACGGTGAGCAGCGTGTAGGACATGCCGGACATCGCGGTATCGCGCATGCCCCAACCCACGACCTTGGTGTAGAAGGCCGTTGCGGCCTTCAAGTCGGTCGTCATCAACTCGTACCAGACGAAGCGCCCGTGAGAATCGGTCATAGTTGCTTATACATAGTTGCTTATACATGGTTGCTTATACATGGCCGCTTATACGCTAGATTTCTTTCGCAGTGCCGGCATGACATGCGCGGAAAACAGACCGACGGAGTGCAGCATTTCTTCGAGCGCAAGATCGCCGAAACAGAATTGCCCGACGATATAATTCACGCCGCAATCCTCGATCTGCGTCGCCAGAAAGGCGCGCACGGTTTCGGGCGAGCCCGCAATCGCCTGGCCCTGCACGATGAGCGTGTCGAAGCTGTCGGCGCGCAGCGGCGATTGCATCTGCCTGCCGTTCATTTCGGACAAATAGACGAAGCTCGCGCGCCAGCGCAAATAGGCACGGCGCGCGATGTTCATTGCTTCGGCATCGGTGTCGGCGACCACGATGAAGCGCACCATGCCCATTTTCGGCAGCACCGCCGTTACGGTTTGCGCCCCTTGCACCTCGCCCCAGACCTGCCGGTAGCGATCGACGATGGCGCGGGTGTTGCCCGGCATGTCGTTGGTGACGATGTTGAGGCCCTTGCGCGCGGCGCGCTCGGCGCTGTCCGGCGAATGCGCGCCGTACCACAGCGGCGGATGCGGCTTCTGGTAGGGCGCAAGCTCCATCGGCACGTTCTCGAACTGGTCGTAGCGGCCGTTCCAGGTCAGGGTGTCGACCGTGAACGCCTTGAGGATGAGCTCGAGACGCTCGGCATAGATCTCCTGCCGCTCGTCCGCGTTCTGGCCGTAATAGGAAATCTCGAACGGCACCGAGCCGCGCCCGAAGCCGATCTCGAGACGCCCGCCGCTCATATGATCGAGCATACAGATTTCCTCCAGCACCCGGAGCGGATGATGGACCGGCAGCGCATAGACGAACGTGCCGAAGCGGAGCCGCCTGGTGCGCTGTCCGACCGCCGAGAGAAACACGCTCGGCGACGGCGCCATGCCGAGCGGCGTGAAGTGATGCTCGGCGACGTGATAGGCATAAAAGCCCGAATGATCGAAAGCTTCGATGACCCGCAGCCGCTCTTCGTAGAAATCACGGAGCGGCAAATCATTGCGGTCGAGATGATCGAAAACGCCGAATTCCAAAGTCATTCCCGAGTCATGATGGCACCGCCCGCCCGATGTGCGCTTTGCGCGCTTGTTTCTATGTCAACTCACCGTTGCGGCGGCGCATATCGATAGTGCCGGCAAGGCGTTCCTCTCTGTCATTCCATTATCGAGCGCGGGGCGCCGCCGCAACGCCATGCTCTGCGAATGGCTCTGCAAATCAAAGCGGTCGACCTTGCTAAATCTCCTCTAGCGACCTCTATCCGGTAACGCTTAGTATGGCGGCGGCTGCCGCATGTCAGTGTGATGGCGGCTAGGGAGAGCGACAATGAAAAAACAAAGTCCGCGCAGGGGCGGAGTGTGTCGCGGAGTGTCTCGACGCACATTCATCAAGAGCTCGGCCGGCGCGGGAGCGGTGCTGGCAACTGGTCTCGCGGCACCGCGCGTTCTCGCGCAAGGCGGCGCGCCGATCCGCATCGGCAACATCAATACCTATACCGGCGGTCTCGCCTATGCCGGCGAAGCCAACCTCAATGGGCTGTCGCTTTATTTCGACAGCATCAATTGGACGGTTGCCGGCCGCAAGATCGAGCTCATCAAGGAAGACGATCAGTTCAATCCGCAGATCGGCCTGCAAAAGGCGAAAAAGCTCGTCGAGAGCGACAATGTCGATCTGGTGATGGGGATTCAGGCGAGCAATGTCGCGCTCGCGGTCCTCAATTACATGAAGCAGCAAAAGGCGTTCTACATCGTGTCCGGCGCCGGCACCGACGCCATCACCTGGGACCGCTATCCCTATCTGTTCCGCACCTCGATCTCGACCTATCAGCTCTCCACCCCGATGGCGAACTATGTCTACGACAATCTCGGCAAGGAGATCGTGCTCACGGCGTCCGACTATGCCGGCGGCCACGACGTCATGAACCAGTTCAAAGGGCCTTACGTCGCCAAAGGCGGCAAGGTGCTCAAGGAAATCTGGCCGCCGCTCGGCACCACGGATTTCAGCGCCTATCTGACCGACATCAAGTCGATCAACCCTCCGGTCACCTACGACTTCATGCCGGGCGCCGACGCGGCGCGGTTCATCCAGCAATATTCCGAATTCGGCCTCAAAGAGAAAATGCCGCTGACCGGCTTCACCATCATCGACTCGCAGACGGTGAGCGCGCTCGGCAAATCCGCCATCGGCGTCATTTCCGCGCTCACTTATACCGACACGATCGATAATCCGGAGAGCAAGGAATTCGCCGCAAGCTTCAAGGCGAAATACAAATATTCGCCGGACCTGTTTGCCGACTATGGCTATGTCAGCGCCAAGGCGCTCGCCGAGGCGCTGAAAATGACGGGCGGCGATGCGTCGGACAAAGACAAACTCACCGACGCTATGACCAAAGTGCAGTTCAATGCGCCGCGCGGGCCGTTCCGCATGGATCCGGCGACGCATAATCCTATACAGAACATCTATATCTGCGAGGTGATTGAGAAGGGCGACGGCATTTCGACCAAGGTCCTTTCCACCTCAAAAGACGTCCAGGATCCGGGCAAGAAGATCTACTGACAAGCGTGACCGCGTCGCGGTGAACGCCCGGCAGAGAAATATATGGATCTGTTTGTCGCCCAGCTTCTGAACGGGCTGGTCTACGGCGTGCTGCTGTTTCTCATGGCGGCCGGCCTTTCGCTCATTTTCGGTCTGATGAACGTCGTCAGCCTGGCGCACGGCTCGTTCTTCATGCTGGGTGCGTTCTTTGGGCTAACGATCTTTCAGGCTACCGGCAGTTTCTGGCTGGCGCTCATTCTGGCGCCGATCCCGGTGATCGGGCTCGGTGTGTTGCTCGAGCTTCTGTTCCTGCGGCCGCTTTATCGGCGCGGCCATATGGATCAGGTCCTGCTGACCTTCGGTTTCACCTTCGTGTTCCTTGATCTGGTGCAGACGGTGTGGGGCCGCATGGTGTTGCGTCTGCCGGCGCCGCAAGCGCTGCAAGGCGTCGTGCATATCGGCGCCGGCGTGTTCTCGGCCTACCGCCTGTTTCTGATCGGCTTCGGTTTTGCCATCGCGCTCTTGCTCTGGCTGTTTCTGGAGCGGAGCCGGATCGGCGCCATGGTGCGGGCCGGTGTCGATAACGCGGTGATGGCGGCGGGGCTTGGCGCCAACGTGCCGGCACTGTTCACCGGCATTTTCGGTTTTGGCGTGGCGCTCGCGGCTTTGGGCGGGATCGCTGCGGCGCCGGTGCTCGGCCTCTATCCCGGAATGGATTCGGAAATTCTCATTCCGGCCTTCATCGTCATCGTGATCGGCGGTATGGGCAGCCTGCGCGGGGCTTTCGCCGGCAGCCTTCTCATCGGGATCGCCGATACGTTCGGCAAGGCCTATTTCCAGAGCATTGCGCTGTTTCTGATTTATCTCGCCATGACTGCCGTGCTGCTTGATCCGGCCGCAAGGCCTGTTCGGCATCAAATATTCCGATGTCGCGATCGCGCCGGCGGTCGCGACGACGAGCCGGCCGGCGACGACACAGACGCGCGCCGCGGGGCTCGTGGTGCTCTTCGCGCTCGCCGGGCTGCCGTTCCTCCTGGGCGACTATCCCCGGGCGCTGGTGGCGGAGATTTTCATCTTCGCGATTTTCGCCATGAGCCTCGATCTCCTGCTCGGCTTCACCGGCCTGATGTCGCTTGGGCACGCCGCCTTTTTCGGCCTGGGCGCCTATGCGGTCGCCGTACTCGGCGTGCAGTTCGGGCTCAATGCCTGGCTCGGCGTCGCCGCGGGCGTCGTCATCGCCGGCGCCGGTGCGGCCTTGATCGGCTTCTTTTGCGTGCGCACCGGCGGCATTCCGTTTCTGATGCTGACGCTTGCCTTCTCGCAGCTTGTATTCTCGGTGGCGCTGAAATGGCGCGACGTCACCGGCGGCTCCGACGGCATGGCGATCGCCGAACAGCCGAGCTTTTTCGGTTTCAGCCTGTCGAAGTCGCTGGTCATGTATTTCATGGCGCTGAGCTTCTTTGCGCTGACCTATTGGGGTCTGCGCCGGCTTCTCAACTCGCCGCTCGGTCATGCCTTTGTCGGCATCCGCGAGAACGAGCAGCGGATGCTGGCGATCGGCTATCCGACGCGCGCCTACAAGCTGATCTCCTTCACCATCGCCGGCGCGATCGCCGGTCTTGCCGGCGGGCTCTACGCCATCTTCAACGGCTTCATTTCCTCCGACGCGGTGTATTGGACTGCGTCCGGCGACATCTTGATCATGACCATGCTCGGCGGCGCCGGCACGCTGATCGGGCCGGCCGTCGGCACCGCCGTATTCCTTCTGATGAAGAACGTGGCGAGCTCCTACAGCGAGCACTGGCTCTCCATCATCGGCGTCACCTTCATCTGCTGCGTGATGTTCTTCCCCGGCGGCCTGTGGGGCACACTGCAGAAGATCGAGTGGCGGAGGGCGCGCAAATGAGCGTGCTCCGCCTCGATCATCTCAACAAGGCGTTCGGCAGCCTGGTCGTGACCGACGACGTCTGCCTCGACATCGCACCGGGCGAGCGGCACGTCATCATCGGCCCGAACGGCGCCGGCAAGACGAGCCTCGTCAATCAGATCGGCGGCCAGCTGCGGCCGAGCTCGGGGCGTATTCTGCTCAAAGGCAGCGACATCACCGGATTGTCGCCGGACCGCATCAGCCGCATGGGCGTGGCGCGCACGTTTCAGCGCAACAATCTGTTCCAGAATCTCAGCGTCATCGAAAACATCCGGCTGGCGCTGGAGGTTCATCGCGGCAATCCGCTCAATTTCTTCACGCCGGTCGGCCGCAACACGGCCTTGTCCGCGCGCGCGGAAGACCTGATGGCGCAGGTTCACCTCGACACCGACGGCGCGCGCCTGACGCGCAAACTGTCCTATGGCGAGCAGCGCCAGCTCGAGATCGGCGTGGCGCTCGCCGGCGCGCCCGAGCTTTTGCTGTTGGACGAGCCGACGTCGGGCATGTCGCCGACCGAAACCGCGCGCATGATCGATCTGATCGGCACGCTGCCGCGCACGTTGTCGATCCTGATGATCGAGCACGACATGAAAGTGGTGTTCTCGGTCGCCGATCGCATCACCGTGCTGTACTACGGCAAGGTGCTGGCGACGGGCACGCCCGCCGACATTCAGGCCAATACGCGGGTGCGCGAAGTCTATCTCGGGATGACGCACTGATGCTCGAGCTCGAGAACATCAATGCCTATTACGGCGAGAGCCACATCCTGCACGGCGTGTCGTTTTCCGTGCGGCCGGGCGAAGTCGTCTGCCTTCTCGGCCGCAACGGCGCCGGCAAGACGACGACCATCCTGACCGTCATGGGCTATCTGCAGCCGCGGCCCGGCCGCATCCGCTACAACGACCGCGACATTGCCGGGCTGCCGCCTTACGCGGTGGCGCGGCTCGGCTTCGGCTTCGTGCCGCAGGAGCGCGGCATTTTCCCGAGCCTGACGGTGCGCGAGAACCTGACCGTCTTTGCCCGATCGGGCGCCGGCAGACGGGCATGAGCTATTGGACGCTGCCGCGCATCTTCGAGCTGTTTCCCGTGCTGCGGGCGCGCGAGCGCAATCTCGGCTTCCAGCTCTCCGGCGGCGAGCAGCAGATGCTGTCGATCGCGCGCGCGCTGATGCTCAATCCCGGCTCTGCTCCTGCTCGACGAACCGTCCGAGGGACTGGCGCCGATGATCGTGCAGCAGATCGTCGAAGTGCTGGCGCGGCTCAAGCAGGAGGGGCTCGCCATCCTCTTGGTGGAGCAGAATCTGTCGGCAGCCTTCGCGGTCGGCGACCGGCACCACGTCATGAACAAGGGTGAGATCTGCTTTACCGGCAGTTCGGCGGAGCTCGAGGGCAACGAATTCGTGCTGCGCAATTACCTCAGCGTGTGAGGCTTTGGCGTGTGAGGTTTGGCGCAGTCCAGCTATTCCGGCACCGGCATTCTCTTCGCCGCGTCGTTGTGTAACGGTCGAAAAGAGGGCGACCGCCAGTCTCATAACAAAAGGCGTCGTCAGGGGAGGGGTGTGCGTGCCAGTGACCAACGTGCCGGTAACTACGGTCAAAGTGGCGGACGTCGAGCTTGAACTTTTCGATTTCGGAGCAAGGACGCGGCCGCCCGATTCTGTTTCTCCACGGCGGCGGCGGGTTCAATGAGCGGCAACCTTTCGTTGCGCCACTTTCCGAGAAACGCCGTCTCGTTGTGCCGTCGCATCCGGGCTTCGGCAAATCGAGCCTGCCCGACTGGCTCGACAGCGTCGACGACATCGCGCATCTCTATCTCGAATTGATGGACGTTCTGAAGTTCGACCGCGTCGATCTGGTCGGCTGCTCGATCGGCGGCTGGATCGCCGCCGAAATGGCGACCAAGGCGCCGGAGCGTTTCTCCCGCATCGTTCTGGTCGGCCCGGTCGGCATCAAAGTCGGCCCGCCCGACAAACTCGATATTCCGGACATCTTCGCCATGCCGCAGGCAGGAGGTGCTCAAGCTCACCTTTCACGACCCCGAGAAGATGAAGCCCGACACGTCGAAAATGTCGGACGACGAGCTCACCGCCATGTTCCGCGCGCCGCGAGACGCTGGCGCTTCTGACCTGGGAGCCGTGGATGCACAATCCGAAGCTCAAGCGCCGGCTGCATCGCATCAGCGCGCCGACGCTTTTCATTCGCGGCGAGAGCGACGGCCTCGTGTCGCAAAACTATCTCGACGCTTATGCGCGTTTGCTGCCGAATGCGACGCACGCAGACGATCAAGGCCGCCGGGCACGCGCCGCAGCTCGAACAGCCGGCGGCCTTCACGGCGGCAGTCCTCAAGTTTTTGGGAGAGTGAGATGAGAGCGTGGCATTTCAGCGAGAACGCCTATCCCTATCTGCCGCCGGCCGACAGCTACCCGTCGATCCGGGTGTCGCTGCCCAATCGCATTTACGATCCCGTCAAAGGCGCGGCGCTCTATGACCGCTATCTCGACGAATGGCTGATCGCCGAGGAGGAAGGCGTCGAGATCATGCTCAACGAGCATCATCAGACGGCGACCTGCGTCGATCCGGCCGCGCCCTTGATGCTGGCGGCGCTGGCGCGCTTGAGCAAGAAGGCGCGGCTGTTGATCCTCGGCAATCCGATCGCCAATCGCCGCCAGCCGGTGCGCGTCGCCGAAGAGATGGCGATGATCGACGTGCTCTCGCACGGCCGGCTCGAGGCCGGCTTCGTGCGCGGCGTGCCCTACGAAGTCCTGCCGGCCAACAGCAATCCGGTGCGGATGAACGAGCGCCATTGGGAGGCGCTCGATCTCATCGTCAAATGCTGGACCCATCACGACGGCCCGTTCAGCCACGAGGGCCGCTTCTTCCACCATCGCGCGATCAATATCTGGCCGCGCCCGATCCAGCAGCCGCATCCGCCGATCTGGGTGAGCTCGACGAGCCCGGGCGGCGCCGCGCAAGTCGGCGCGCATGGCTACGTTCAGGCGACGTTCCTCACCGGTTTCGACACCACCAAGCGCATTTATGATTCCTATCGCCGCGGCTGGCGCGAGGCCGGGCGCGGGCAGCGACGTGCCGATCGATCGTTTGGCCTATGCGGCGCTGATCTATGTCGGCGACACCGAGGCGCGAGCCCGAGCCGGCGCAGAGAAATTACTCTGGTACGTCACTGCCAACAAAGTGCCGCTGCACTTCTCCAATCCGCCGGGCTATGTGCCGGTCGCCATGAACGTGCAACTGGCCAAGGGCGCGCATAATGTCGTCAGCGCCTTCGGCACCAAGCAGTCCACCGTCGACGGCGCCGTCGAAGCCGGCACCATGTTTGCCGGCACGCCCGATCAGGTCTTCGAACAGATCAAGAAGCATTGGCACCATGTCGGCGGCTACGGCAATCTGCTCATCATGGGGCAGGCCGGTTTCCTCGAACACGACGACACCGTGCACGGCATCCGCATGTTCGCGCGCGAAGTCTATCCGCGGCTCAAGGCGCTTTATCCCGACACGACGATTTCGGGGATGACGGAACCGGTCAGCGCGGCGGCGAGCTGAGCGGCACCCATGGTAAAATTCAGCGATGTTCCCCGGACGCGGTGCAGCGCGAAGCGATGCACCGCGGATCCGGGGTCTTCGCAAACTCGGCGGATAGAAGCTTGGCGCACGTAACGATCCCGGGTCTGCAGCGCATCATTCCGCTGCGCTCCATGCTGCGCTGCGCCCGGGAAAAGCGAAACACGACGTCTCTTTTCTATTGACATTTGTCACCGTTTCGATTACATACAGCGAATCATCTCGCTCATGAAGGACGCCTTCGGGAGGTAGACCTGAAGGCCGGGGCGAGTGCGGTGCCCGCGGGCGGGGTTACGACCCGCACCCGGGCGGCTTTGGGCATCAGCAGGCCGGCATTACGACCGGCCGGTGGGGTGCTGCCACTGGACTGGGACAGGTGAGGGCGGGTAACGCCCGCACCAACTGCGTCCGATGCTGCCCCCGGAAGGGGGAACGTCACAGATCGGCGTTCTTGCCGCGTCCCAGGAAGCCTGGCCTGAAGTCGCGCGCACGGGCGAAAGCCCGTTCGTCAGAACCGTCAGTGGAACGCCGACAGGCGAGCGCGCCCGCAGCGGAGGGTCGGCGCGAGCCGGCACTCTCGTGGCGCGCCCCGCACCCGCTGGTGCGGACAGTTCGATCTGCGTCTGTCGGCGTTCCGCTTCCTTCTTCTTACCTCTCCCCGCGTGCGGGGAGAGGTCGGGCGAAGCGAGGGTGAGGGGGCCTCTCCGCGGGGTCTGAGCGTCGAGGCTCAGGCAAGCGGCGATGCCCCCTCATCCCGACCTTCTCCCCGCATGCGGGGAGAAGGAGGCACGCGCGCGTCGGCGTCGCGAGAATCCATCGCTGTTTGACAATCGAATCGGAAAACGCGCGTGCCGCAGAAGAATTTCAATGCCGCGCGGCGTCCGCCCACGGCATGACGATGTGCTCGGCGGCGACGACAGCGGCAAACAGCAAGATACCGAGCGCGCTCAGCCAGATCAGCGCCGCCCAGGCGAGCGGACTATCGAGCTGCGAATTCGCCGTCAGCAGGAGATTGCCCAGGCCGTTGATCGAGCCGACGAATTCGCCGATGACGGCGCCGATCACCGCCAGCGTCACCGCGACTTTGGCGCCGGCGAAAATGAACGGCAAGGCGGCCGGAAACTGGATCTTGAGAAAGATCTGAAGCGGCGACGCCCGCAGCGAGCGCGCCAGTTCCAGAAGTCCGGGAGGCGTTGCCCGTATTCCAGCCGCGGTATCGACCACGATCGGAAAGAACGCGACCAGAAACGCGATCACGAGCTTCGATTGCAGACCTAAGCCGAACCAGACCAGGATGATGGGTGCGATGGCGACTTTTGGAATCGACTGCGTCGCGATCAGGATCGGATAAAGCGTCAGGTTGAGGACGCGAGAGCTGGCGACGCGACCGCGAATGGAATGCCAATCACAACAGCCAACAAGAATCCGAAAACGCTTTCAAGAAAAGTCGGCCAGCTTTCGAAGCAGCAACACCTTCCAATTGACGATGGACGCATCGATGATGTCGAGCGGACTCGGCAGCACGATACGATTGATCGCAAAAGCGTGGGTGTAGAATTGCCACACGAGGAGAATGACGGCGACGCCGAGTAGCGGATAGACAGCGTTCTTGATGTTCTGCCCGATCATCGCGTGATTCCGAGCGCGCGTCCGGCTCTGTGCTCGATCGCGGTGAATTCGGCGAGATATCGCATTTCCGAACAGCGCGGGTAGGGCAGACCGACCTCGATATAATCGGCGATGACCGACGGCCGCTTGCTGAATACGGCGATGAAGTCGGAGATGTACACGGCCTCGCTGATGCTGTGGGTCACGAACATCACGGTGGCGCCGGTCTTGCTGCGAATATCGAGCAGCAGATCCTGCATTTCCATGCGCGTGAGCTCGTCGAGCGCGCCGAAGGGCTCGTCCATCAGCAGGAGTTTCGGCTTGTGGATCAAGGCGCGGCACAGCGCGACGCGTTGCTGCATGCCGCCGGAGAGTTGCGAGGGGTAGGATTGTTCGAAATCTTCAAGGCCGACGAGGGCGAGCAGATCTTTCGCGGCGCGAGCCGCCGCGGCGTCGCATCGGCCCAGGATTTCCATCGGGAACAGAACATTGGCGAGCACGGAGCGCCACGGCATCAGGTTCGCCTGCTGGAAAACGACACCGAAATCAGGCTGCGGCTCGTGCACGTCGCGGCCGTTGATCTGAATCGTGCCGCTCGATGCTGACATCAGCCCACCGACGATCTTCAGGAAGGTCGTCTTGCCGCAGCCGCTCGGCCCGAGAAGGGTCACCAGATGAGCCGGCTTTCAGATCGAACGTAATATTTTCAATGGCGACGAGCGGGACTCGCCCCGGCTGCAGAAAGGATTGGTGGACGTCCTTGAAACGGCCGAACGGAACAGGTCCGGACTGTGCCACCGGCGCACCAGTATCGGCAATGGTCGACGTTTCCCTCAAGGCATCACGGGCGAGGCCGGCAGGAATCCGGTGACGTAGATGTCGGTCGGCGCGGGCGGCGTGCCGTTGATGCCGATATATTTGGTGACGAAGTCGACATTGGCCCTCATCTTCGCCGGGTCGAACCAGCCCAGGCCGTTTTTCTTGGTATCGGCAGTCACCGCAAGGTCGCTGACCACGCCGATCTCGGCGACGATCCCTTCGGGTTTCAGCGTCGGGACAGATTGGATTTCGTCGGCCGCAGCCTTTTGCGGATTGGCGAGAGCGAATTTCCAGCCCTGCAGCGAGGCGCGGACGAAGCGCTTGAGCACGTCCGGATTCTTGGCGATATAGTCCTCGGTCGCAGCGATGCCGTTGCCGTAAAGCTCGAGGCCATGATCGGCGAGAAGAAGCGTGCGCAATTCGGTGTTTGACGCCTTCGCGCCGGCTTCAAGGCCGGGCTTCGCCATGACGAAGAATTCGATCGCCGGAATTTGCCCCGACAAGCAGCGTCGACGCGCGCGCCGGCGGCGCGACATTGCTGATGGTGAGCTTGTTGGGATCGAGCCCTTTCTGGCTCATAAAGCCCTGAATGATTTTCGGCGTGAAGCTGCCGGCGCCGCTGCCGAGATTAAGGCCCTCCAAGCTGCTTCGGCTCGGTGACGTTTGCGCCATTGGCGAGGCTGAAGATGGCGTAAGGCGCCTTCTCGTAATTCACCGCCACCATCTTGAGCTTCGAGCCGTTGCCGCGCGCGATCACGACGCTCGGCACGTCGACGAAGCCGATATTCGCGGTGCCGGACTCCACGGCCTGGATCACCTGCGCCGTGCCTTGCGCGGGGATGATGGAGACGTCGAGGCCTTCGTCTTTGTAGTAGCCCTCGGCCAGCGCCGCGTACCACGGCGCATGCCGTCCCGAGCGGAATGAAGTCGAGCGAGAACACCACTTTTGTCGGCGCCGCGGCACTTTGCGCGGCGGCCGCATCCGGCAGCGCCGCAGCGAGCGCAAGAGCGCTCAATGATGCTGCGCTCAATAGATTGGCGCTCAATAGACCTGCGATCAACCGAAACCGTGAACGCATCGCAAAATCTCCATGGCGGCGCTGGGAATGGCCGGCTCGCCGGCATCGTGCCATCGAAAGTTTCGGTTCGTCAATATATTTTCGAAAATCCATTGATCCTAGAAAAAGCATCGTGTATTCGATTGCCATTGCCCCGCCGGGGACGATATTTCCGGGAGGTTCGATGCCGCCGCGACTAGCCAAATCCGCCGCTGTCCAGACCTTGAATGCGTCCGCTTTGAGCCAGCTTCGCTCCGACATCATTGCCTGTCGGCTCATGCCGAACGAGCGGCTGCGCGTCGAAGCGCTGCGCGAGCGCTACGGCATGGGTGTCAGTCCGCTGCGCGAGGCCTTGATGCGGCTCGAAGCCGAAGGGCTCGTCGAGCTCGAGCAGAACAAGGGGTTTCGCGTTTCCGAGGTGTCTCGCGAGAATCTGCTCGATCTGATGCAGACCCGGATCGAGATCGAATCCATTGCGCTGCGCTGGTCGCTGGAAAAAGGCGGCGTCGAGTGGGAGGCCAATCTCCTTGGCGCGTTCCATCGGCTATCCCGGCAGACCAAGATCGATCCGAACAATCCCGACGCCATCAACGAAGCGTGGAGCAGGGAGCACGCGGATTTCCATGCCGCGCTGGTCGCTGCCTGCGGATCGCAGACCTTGATGTCGATCCGGTCGCGGCTGTTCGAACAGGCCGAGCGCTATGTCGTCGCTCTCGATCATGTCGAACGCCCCGCTGCGCGACGACGTGACCGAGCATAAGCAATTGATGCGGGCGGCGCTGAACCGCGAAACTCGACAAGGCCGTCGAGCTCAATCGCCTGCACATCAGCCGCACGCTGGACAAAGTGGCGGCCGTCGCTCGACCGCCGGCAAAAACGCGGCCGCTGCCGCGCGCAGGAAGACGTTCAAATGAACGTACCGGTACAGGCCGGGTCGGTTTCGGTTCCGGCCGCCAGGCTCGCAGAATTCGTCGCGCGCCTGTTCGCAGCCGCGGGCGTGCCGGATACGGCTGCCGCCACCGTCGCCGACGGTCTGGTCGAGGCCGATCTCGAAGGCCTGTCGTCGCACGGCGTGATGCTGGCCGACATGTATATCGAGCGCCTGCAAAAGGGCTCGGTATCGCGCAGCCCGCAAGCCGCCGTGGTCTCGGAGCGGCAAGGGCGCCGTCGTTCTCGACGCCGGCAACGCGCTCGGTCAGGTGACCGGCGTGCAGGCGATGAGCGTCGCCGTCGACAAGGCGCGGCAGTTCGCCGCCGGCATCGTGTCGGTCCGTCACGGCTTTCATTTCGGCACGGCGGGGCGCTATGCGCGGCAGGCCGCGGAAGCCGGCTGCGTCGGCATCGCCATGTGCAATACGCGGCCGTTGATGCCGGCGCCCGGCGGCGCCGAACGCGTCGTCGGCAATAATCCGCTCGCCATCGCCATTCCGGCCGACGGCGAAATTCCCATCGTGCTCGACATGGCGACGAGCGAAGCCGCGATGGGCAAGATCCGCATGGCGGAGAAGGCCAAGGAAGCCATTCCGCCGACCTGGGCCGTGACCGCGCAGGGACTGCCGACGACAAACGCGTCCGAAGCCATCGCCGGCATGCTGTTGCCGTCGGCCGGACCCAAAGGCTTCGGGCTTTCGTTTCTGATCGATCTGTTGTGCGGGCTGCTGTCGCAAGGCGCGACCGGCGCGCAGGTGCGTCCGCTCTACGGCGATTTCAGCGTTCCCTACGACTGCTCGCATCTCTTCATTGCGATCGATGTGGCGCATTTTTGCGATCTCGATTGGTTCCGCCGGGAGGCTGCCGCCGCCGCCGAACGCATTCGTGGCGGCGCGCGCGCGCCGGGCGTGAGCCAGCTTTTCACGCCGGGCGAGCCGGAATGGCGGCAACGCCAACGTTCCGGCGATCGCGTGCTGCTCGATGCGGCGGTCGTCACGATGCTGACCCGCTATGCGCAAGAGCTCGGCGTGTCCGCACCCTTTTCGAACCGTGCAGAGGAAAAGCACCATGTCTAAGGTTCAGATTTCCAGTCCGAAGCTGCGGCAGCCGAATGGCGTCTTCTCGCACGCCACCGCCATCGAGGCGACCGGGCGCTTTGTCTTTATTTCCGGAATGACCGCGCGCCGGCCGGACGGCAGCATCGCCGGCATCGGCGATATCACCGAGCAAACGCGCCAGGTCTGCGAAAACGTGAAGGCGGCGGTCGAGGCCGCCGGCGGCACGCTCGACGACATCTGCCGCGTCGATGTCTATGTCCGCAACATGGAGCACTTCGACGCCATTCACAAAGTGCGCGCGCAATATTTCAAGCCGCCGCTGCCGGCCTCGACGATGGTCGAGGTCACCAAGATGACGTCGCCGGATTATTTGATCGAGATCAGCGCCATCGCCGTCGTTCCGGCAAAGTAGGAACACGAAAGTGAACGACAAATTCGGATTGCAGACCGCGGCCGATCGCGGCATCGCGCTCGGCGAAATCGGCCAGAAGATCCTCTTCGAAAACGAGCTCGTGCGGGTTTGGGAAATTCGTCTCGAACCGGGCCAGACCATCGATTTCCATATTCACCATCATCCCTATCTCGTCGTTTCGCTCGGCGGCGGCGAAAACGAGATCGAGACGATTTTCGGCAAGAAAATCTCGACCCAGGAGCCGCTCGGCTCCTTCGTCTTCATCAACGAAATGCGCGAAGTGCATCGGCTGACGAACAAGGCGAACGTGGCCTACTTATCGCGGCTGATCGAGATCAAATCGGTCACTTGGAGCACAAAGCAACCCACGCCGTAACGCGCGGCGGGCTTCGCGACGCACAGATCAAACCCAATGATGAGGTCTTAGATGACGAAACTTCCGGAAGGCGCACCTACTCTCGCCGAAATCCTGATTCAGTCCGAAAGCGTGCCATGGCGGGAGAAGTCGCTCAAGGGCATCCACGAAAAGATGCTGTGGCGCAACGAGGAAACCGGCGCCTCGATCGCGCTGATCAAATTCGATAAGGGCTCAGGCATCCCGCAACCGCATCTTCATGCCGCCAATCAGTTCATGTTCTGCCTGAAGGGCAGATACGAATACACCGCGACCGGCGTCGTTCTGACGGCCGGGTGTTTCTACTGCAATCCGAAGGGCAACGTTCACGGTCCGGCCGTCGCGCACGAAGAAACGATCGTCATGGAGATGTACGACGGTCCGCACTACCCGCAAAAGCCGTCGTGGTACGCAGACGAACGCGACGCTCACTGAGCTGCGGTCGGCACCGGTCCGGGCAAAGGGAGTTACTACCATGGGCATTTTTGAGGCGACTGCGCCAGGCAGCGATCCTGCCGCGAAACTGTGTTGCGACGCCTGTACGGCGCTTACGGCCAAGTTCTACGGAAGGCGCCGCCGCATTCGGCGCAGGTACCGTCCTTGGTGCGCGCAGAGCTGCAGCGCAAACACCTGCCGCCGCCAGCAAGTCGTTTCGGATCGACATCCATCACCATATTTCGTCCCCGGCCTTCATCAAGGAGATTACCGGTCGAAAGACCGGCCAGGTGCCGCTGATGAAGTGGACGCCGCAACAATCGATCGACGATATGGACCAAGGCGGGGTCGCCACCGCCATTTTGTCAGTCAGCGAGCCGAGTGTTTTCTTTGGCAATTACGACGCTGCAATCGCGCTGGCGCGCGAATCGAATGACTACGGAGCCAAGATAATTTCCGACTATCCCGGCCGCTTCGGCATGTTCGGCACGCTGCCGCTGCCTGACGTTCCCGGCAGCTTGCGCGAAATAGAATACGTGCTCGACACGCTGAAATTCGACGGCGTCTGCATGATGACGGATTACGGCGGCAAGTTCTTGGGCGACCCGGTCTTTACGCCGGTTATGGAAGAACTCAATCGGCGCAAGGCCATCGTCTACACCCACCCATTCCGCAATGAATGTTGCCGAAATCTGGTGCCCGACGTTTTCGAGCCGATCATAGAGCTTGGAACCGACACTACACGAACGATTGCGAGCCTAGTCTTCAGCGGCACCGCGGCCAAGTTTCCGGATATCAAATTTATATTCTCGCATGGCGGCGGAACGCTGCCCTTCCTGATCCAGCGTTTCCAATTTCTGCCCACTGTCCGGAAGGATATTCAGGCGCGAATTCCTGAGGGCGTGATGCATTATCTTCAAGGCTTCTACTACGACACGGCGAGTGCCTCGACGATCTATCCATTGTCGTCGCTGACGAAGCTCGTGGCCTCGTCGCAAATCGTGTTCGGCACGGATTTTCCGTTTCTGACCGCCAAGGGGACCGCTGCGGAGTTGCGCGGAACCGGCCTGTTCAGTGCCGCTGATCTGCAGGCAATCGAGCGCGGCAATGCTGAAAGGTTGATGCCCAAATACCGCACATGACTCACTGTCCGCTCGGCGTGCGAATGCCGACCCAGGCGTCGCGTACTTGCTGATAATGCACCGACGGATCGTAGACCGAAACCGGCAGCGACAGGTCTTGCGCCGATAGCCGCCCCACGGCCGACTAACAAACTGTACGACGCGACCACCCGATCGTGCTGCGCGACGATCAGGCTTTGCCGCGCATTCACCAGAGCCTGTTCGGCATTGAGCACGTCCTGCGTCGTGCGCTGGCCGGCCTGGGCCTCGTTGCGCACGCCGTTGAGCGCCCGTTCGGCGGCGGCGTTCTGGCGTTGCGCGGCTTCGATCTGTGCTTTCGCCGCTTGCAATTGCGCCCAGGCCTGAACGACATTGGCCCGCGTCTGGTCGCGCACCTGATCGACATTGAGCTGCTGCTGGCCGAGCGATTCCTTGTTCGACGCGGATGGTCGAATATTCACCGCCGCCTTGATAGATCGGGACCGAGAGATTGAGCCCGACCGTGTCGGTGAACAGTCTTTGGCGACAGTGATCTGCGGGAAGACATTGCTGCTGGACGCTGTATTGCGCCGGCGAGCGTCGGCCATAACGCGCCTTCTGCGATCTTGACTTGCAGCAGCGCGACGTCGACGCCGTACATCGCCGCAGTCACCGACGGATTCTGCGCGGTGCCGAGCGCGATCGCGGAATTGAGCGTCGACGGGCGCGAACCGTTCGACGGACGAGGCCGGCGCCAAATTCGCCGGATCGACGCCGATGATGCGCCGGTAATTGGCTTGCGTGATCACCAGCGTCGCTTCGGCCGCGTGCAAGGTCGCTTGCGCCGCCGCCAATTGCGCCTCCGACTGGGCGACATCGGTGTCAGTCACTTGACCGGCGGCGAACCGGTTGTTGGTGTCGGTGAGCGTGCGCTCCAAGACGCGAACATTGTTCTGCTGCACTTCGAGATTCGCGCTGTCGCGCGACATGTCCATATAGACGGTCGCCGCCGCCAGCAGCACCGATTGCTCCATGACGCGCAGCGTCTCGCGCGCTGCGGAGACCTGGCTTTCCGCCGCTCGCACTTTGTTGGCGGTCTGGTTGCCGTTGAACAGCGTCTGCGACACGGTGGCGCCGACCGAGTAGGGCGTTGTCAACCCTCTCGCTGCGAATGCAGCGCCGTTGGTCAAGAACGGCGGGGTCGGCGGAATGATCTCTGGTTCACATTCGGAATATTGCCGCGCCAACAGTGGCGTTCGCGGTCACGGTCGGGCGATAGCCGGACAGCGCCTGCGACACGCCTTCGTCGGTCTGGCGGACGATGGCGCGCTGCGCGTTGAGCTGTGGATTGCTCTCGTAGGCTCGGGCGAGCGCCGCTTCGATCGTCTCGGCACTGGCCTCGCGCGGCGGGGCGGCAAAAAGCCCAACCGCAAGCGCAACGCAGATCGAGACAATCGGTCCTGTCGGGCGCCGGATCCATCCCGGCCTGAAGGTTCCACCCCCGTGGAGCCCTAATCTTACTCGTCACCATCGCTCCAGTCCGCCCGCTGCGACCTTAACGGGGGCGTCATGGCCTTACAAGGTTGGGCCTAACAAGGTTGGGGCCGTTTCGGCACGCCTGCTTTGCGCGCGGCGCGCGACCAGCCGCAGTTCGCGCAGCCCGAACATGACCGTGGCGAGCAGCAGCGGCAGAAAGAAATCGAGCACGCGGAACGTCAGCAGCGTCGCGAGAAGTTCCTCCGCGTTGATATTGCGGCAGGCCGATGAGTATCGCGGCTTCGACGACGCCGAGGCTGCCCGGCGTGTGGCTGACGGTGCCGAGCAGCGTCGCGACGACGAAGATCACGACGAGCGTCACGAAGCCGACGCTGGGGCTGTCCGGCAGCAGCATGAAAATCGACAGCGAGGCGAGGCAGCGATCCACCGTGCCGATGCCGATCTGCAGCAAGCGTGCGCCGCACATTCGGGCAACACGATTCGCCAATTGGCGCGGCCGACGATGCGCGGCCGCGGCGCGAGCCAGATCAGATAGCAGCCGATGGCGAAGAGGCCGCGACAGCCGATCAGGCGGTTGATCCAGGCCGGCAGGTGATCGAACACGCCGAGCGCGCCCGGCGCATAGGCAACGGCGCCGCCGAGCACGAAGACATTGCCGAGCCAGAACGTCATTCCGGTCATGAACGCGATCTTGGCGATGTCGACGACGGTCAAGTTCCAGAACGAGTAGACGCGGAACCGCACCAGGCCGCAGGTCAAGGTCGCGGCGCCGAGCGAGTGGCCGATCGTGTAGCTCGTGAAGCTCGCGAAGGCGACGACGCGCAACGGCATGTTGCGCTTGCCGATCGTGTGCAGCGCGAACAGATCGTAGAAGATGAGATTGGAGTAGCCGGCGACGACCAGCGCGCCGGCGATCAGGATCTTCCATCCCGACTGCGCTTCGAGCGCGTCGATGACTTTGCCGATCTCGATGCCGCGCAACAAATGATAGAGCGTGGCGACGGCAATGCCGACGATCACGAGGCTGATCGCGAAGCTGATCTTGTTCCGTCCGACGCCGCGGATGATCGTCTGCGTAAAGGGACTCGTTGCTGCCAGGACGAAAACTACTCCGTTGGCGAATCGCGGCGGCAAAGTCCCATTCATTTGTAACAGCATTGTTACGGAACGGCCGTGCTGCGTCGTGCGGCCGCGTTCCGCGACCGTCACACGATTGAGATATGAAATGGCAATTGTCGTCGCATGCGATTCGAACAAATGACGCGGGCGACAAGCGCCCGGCCGAAAGCAACCCCATGAAAGTCCTGGTCGCGACGGACGCCTGGCGTCCGCAGGTCAACGGCGTTGTGCGCACGCTGGGCTCGCTGGCGCGCGCCGCCGCCAAGCTCGGCGTCGAAATCGAATTCCTGTCGCCGGACGGTTTTTGGACTTTTCCGGTGCCGACCTATCCCGGGCTGCGGCTCGCGCTGCCGCGGCAGAAAGAAGATCGCCGAGCGGATCGAGGCGGCGAAACCGGACGCCATCCATATCGCGACCGAAGGCCCGATCGGCCATGCCGTGCGGGCTTACTGCATCAGGAACGGCCGGCCGTTCACGACGAGCTATACGACGCGGTTTCCCGGAATATATCTCGGCGCGCTCGCCGATCCCCGCGCAATGGATCTACAACGTGCTGCGGCGTTTCCATGCCGCCGCGACGGTGACGATGGTGGCGACGCCGTCGCTGATGACCGAGCTTGGCGAGCGCGGCTTCGGCAATCTCGGCATGTGGACGCGCGGCGTCGACGTCGATCTGTTCCGGCCGGATCGCGCCATCGATCTCGATTTCCCGCGGCCGATCTTCATGACCGTGGGCCGGGTCGCGGTCGAAAAGAATCTGCCGGCGTTTCTGTCGCTCGATCTGCCCGGCACCAAAGTCATCATCGGCGCCGGGCCGCAGGAAGCCGAGCTCAAGCGCCGCTTTCCGAGCGCGAAATTTCTCGGCCAGCTCGACAACGGCATCCTCGCCGCGCATCTCGCCGCGGCCGACGTCTTCGTGTTTCCGAGCCTCACCGACACGTTCGGCATCGTGCAGCTCGAGGCGCTCGCCAGCGGCGTTCCGATCGCCGCTTTTCCGGTCACCGGCCCGAAGGACGTCATCGGCGACAATCCGATCGGCGTGCTGAACGAAGACCTTCGTGTTGCCTGCATGCAGGCGCTGTGGATTTCCCGCGAAGCGTGCCGCGAATTCGCGCTGCGCTATTCGTGGGAGAACAGTGCCCGCCAGTTCATCGGCCATGCCCATAAGGTCGCCGTCGGCGGCGCACGCGAACCGGAGGCGGCGATGCCAATCGCCGCCTCCTGCACAAGACACAGCCGGACAACCTCTGGTGCCCGGCTGCAACACGAGGGTTACGCATGAGCACTCTGTCTGAAGTCGATTTGGACAAGCAAACGGTCACCAAAGCCTATGCGCGCTGGGCGCCGGTTTACGATCTCGTCTTCGGCGCGGTTTTCGAGCGCGGCCGGCAGGCCGCGATCGCGGCCGCCGAACGGATCGGCGGACGCATCCTCGAAGTCGGCGTCGGCACCGGGATGTCCCTGCCGCACTATTCGAAGAAGTGCCGGCTCTGCGGCGTCGATATTTCCGCGCCGATGCTGCGCAAGGCGCAGGAGCGCGTCACCGAACTCGGCCTGACCAATGTCGAAGGCCTGTGGGTGATGGATGCCGAGCATCTGTCGTTCCCCGACAATTCCTTCGACGCGGTCGTCGCGCAATATGTCATCACCACGGTGCCCAATCCGGAGGCCACGCTCGACGAATTGGCCCGCGTGCTCAAGCCCGGCGGCGAGATCGTCCTGGTCAGCCGCGTCGGCGCCGAGGCCGGCTTGCGGCGGTCGCTGGAACATTGGTTCCAGCCGGCGGCGCGCAAGCTCGGCTGGCGTACCGAATTCTCCTTCGAGCGCTATTCGCACTGGACGGCGAAGACCCCCGGCATGCATCTGATCGAACGCCGCGCCATGCCGCCCTTCGGGCATTTCAATCTGATCCGCTTCGGCAAGGAGGGCGGCGCCGACGCGCGCTTACGATTCCGAGCCGGTCGCGCGCGGCGGGCTGAACCGAGCCGAATTCACGCATCTGTCACATGAGGACTCTCGCACGGAGACATTCTGTGCGAGGTCCCCTGTCACAAGGGATTCATCGAATCGCCATACCCAGATCGGACGCCTGCATGACGGGGGTTAACGAATGGAAAATTTTCTGGAGACCTTGCGGACCCAGCGTTGGGACGATCATCGCTACTATCACCATAGCCGGATCAATCAGTCGCTTCACTTCGTCAGCGCGATGAGCTTTCTGTTTTCCTATGTGATGATCTTCAAGGATCCGGCGATCTCGGCGCTGGCCGGCTGGCTGGTCGCGATGACGACGCGGCAGACCGGGCATTTCTTCTTCGAGCCCAAGGATTACGATCACGTCAACCAGGCGACCCACGAATACAAGGAAGAGATCAAGGTCGGCTACAATCTGCAGCGCAAGGTCGTGCTGCTGACGATCTGGGCGCTGTCGCCGCTGCCGCTCTATTTCAGCCCGAGCTATTTCGGCCTGTTCGCGCCGGCGCGTCACCAAGACCGACTTCGTGCACCACGCCGCCGATCATCTGGCTCGCGCTCGGCATCGGCGGCGTGCTGTTCCGCACCGTCCAGTTGTTCATCATCAAGGACGTGCAGACCGGCCTGGTCTGGGCGACCAAGATCCTGACCGATCCGTTCCACGACATCAAAATCTATCACAAGGCGCCGCTCGCGCTGCTGCGCGGCGAACTGATCGATCCCGAGATCGGCCTGCATCACTGGGACGAGGAAGACGCCGAGGAAGTGCCGCGGCCGAGCTGAACGCTTCAAGCGTTCGGCTGATCCAGGACGACCGACGATTTTGCCGCTCGCGCGGACCAAACAATCGGTGGCGGATCATCTCTTTCAAGATGGTCCGCTTGATCGTTTTGTTGGTGAGCGCCGGGTCGCGCCACCACCAGCCGTCCTGCTGCATCGCCTTCGCCGCGGCGACGAAACGGTCGGCGACCGCGGCGAAATCGGCCTCGGTGTAATTGAGGCTGAAGATCAGCCGGCCGGTGCCGATCCAGCTCAGCGCCAGCCCTTCGGCGCGCAGATAATATTGCAGCATCCAATTATAGCGCGACGGCTGCGTGTAGCAGACGGTCCAGATCGACGACAGGTTCGCCACCTCGACCGGCAGCGACGCCGCGGCGAGGCGCGGTTGAGCTGTTGCGCGCGGTCGTCCCAGACTTCGGTCGAGATCGCGGTAGAGCGCATCCGCCTGCGGCGTTTGCAGGTAGCGCAGGAATTCGTTCATCGCCGCCATGACGTAGGGGTGCGAATTGAACGTGCCGCGGGCAAAGCAAATGTCGGCCGGCCGATCGTCGCGGAAGCGCTTCATCAGATCGCTGGCGGCCGCAGACGACGCCGATCGGCAGTCCGCCGCCGAGCGTCTTGCCGTAGGTGACGAGGTCGGCGCGCACGCCGAAATACTCCTGCGCGCCGCCCTTGGCGAGGCGGAAGCCGACGAAAACCTCGTCGAAGATGAGAACGATGTTGCGCTCGGTGCAGACCGCGCGCAGCCGCTTGAGCCACTCGGCGTAGGCGTCCTTGTCGAAATGCGCGCTGCGCCCGCTGTCGATCAAAGAGGAATCGCTCGGCGCCGACGCGTTGGGGTGCAAAGCCTGCAGCGGATTGATCAGCACGCAGGCGATGTTGCGCCGCGTGCGCAGGACGCGCAGCGCATCCTCGGACATGTCGTTGAGCGTATAGGTTTCGTGCGCCGGCACCGGATTGCCGACGCCGGGCTGCACGTCGCCCCACCAGCCGTGATAGGCGCCGCAGAAGCGCACCAGATGCGAGCGCCTGGTGTGATAGCGCGCGAGCCGCACCGCCTGCATCACGGCTTCGGTGCCCGACATGTGGAACGAGACTTCGTCGAGCCCGGAAATCTCTTTCAGGATTTTGGTGTTCTCGACGATCAGCGGGTGATAGGGGCCGAGCACCGGGCCAAGCTCGCGCACGCGCGCGGCGCCGCGCTCGATCGCGCCTTTGTAGAAATCGTAGCCGAGCACATTGACGCCGTAGGAGCCGGTCAGGTCGTAGGCGCGGTTGCCGTCGAGATCGGTCACCGTCACGCCGCTCGACGATTGCACGAAGGCCGCCGACGGCAGATGCGCGCTCACCACGCGGCGATATTGGAACGGCACCCGATAGGCGTCGGTGAACTGCAAATCGGAAATCGATTCGCTCGCCTCGGCGGTGCGCTTGATCGTTTCGGCAAAGCGGGTCTTGTAGAGCGCCGACAGGCTCGCCAAGCCGTCGCGGCGGCGCGCGGCGATCTCTCCGGCGCGCCGTCGGAGCAGAAGAAGCGCTCCTCGCCGTAGTCGTAGAACGGCACAAAGCCGGCAAGCCACCGCGACATCCGGGCATGGCCGGCGAGCGATCGGTGCTTGGCCTGCGACAATCGCAGCCGCTTTTTCAAGGTCACGACCGAAGTCGCGACGGCCGCGGCGCCGAGCCCGTAGAAGGCGAGTGCAGTGTTGCCGTCCATCGAATCGCGGTTTAGCCCGGAGATTTAACAGTCACATGACGGTGAGGACTCAAATCCTGCGGATTTTCGATCAGGAAGACATCAATTTCCTGCTCGACCAACCGCATTCCGCGGCGGCTCGCGACCCAATTCATCGGCTGGTTCAGCCAGATCGAGCAGCCGCTCGTCCGCGACGCTTCGATCGCGATGTGGCGGTTGTTCTCCGACCTCGATCTGAGCGAGGCCAAGAAAAGCCGAATTCCAGCAGCCTGCACGATTGCTTCATCCGCGAACTCAAGGACGGCGCGCGCCCGATCGACAGCGCGGCCGACATTCTGGTGAGCCCGTGCGACGCCATCGTCGGCGCCTGCGGCGCCATCGCGGCACCGAGCTTTATCAGGCCAAGGGATTTCCCTACACGCTGCAGGATCTGCTTGCGACCCGGCGCTGGTCGAAGCGCATCGCAACGGCCGCTATGTGACGCTGCGGCTGAAATCGAGCATGTATCACCGCTTCCACGCGCCGCATGACGGCCGCATCGACCAGGTGATTTATGTCTCCGGCGACACCTGGAACGTCAATCCGATCGCGCTGCAGCGGATCGAGCGGCTGTTCTGCAAGAACGAACGGGCGGTGCTGCGGACGACGCTGACGCCGAGCGGCCACACCGTGACTTTGGTCGCGGTCGCAGCGATCCTGGTCGCCAGCATTCGCCTGCACTGCCTCGACGAGCTGTTGAACCACAATTATCGCGGCCGCAATGTCATCGCCTGCGACAGCGCGTTCGCAAAGGCGACGAATTGGGCTGGTTCCAGCACGGCTCGACGATCATCGTGTTCGCGCCGGACGGATTTCGAGTTTTGCGACAATGTCCGCGAGGGCGCGACGATCCAAATGGGGCAGCCGCTGATGCGGCTGCCCCGAACCCGCGTCTTAGCCGGCGGCTTTCTTCAGCTCCGCGGCCTGCGCGTCGTCGAGTTCGTTGGCGCGCGCGTAGGCCGGCCGGCTGCTGATCCGCTGCCAGTATTGCTCGAAGGCCGGCCGCTTTTCGAGCGTGCCGAACATCATGCCGAAGCCGATATGCGAGCCGACATAGAGATCGGCGGCGGTAAAGCTGTCGCCGGCGAGATAGTCGCCCCGCGACACCGCGGCCTCGAGCGCATTCAAAGCTTGCGCGACGTTGCCGTAGCCGATCATGCGCTCGCGCTCCGGCGGCACGACAAAGCCGAGCGCCTTGTTGCTCAGCGCGGCCTCGACGGGACCCGGCGCGAAGAACAGCCAGCGATAATAGGGCGCGCGCAGCCGATCGCCGGGCGGCGGCGCCAGGCCGGCTTGCGGAAACGCGTCGGCGAGATAGGCGCAGATCGCGGCCGTCTCGGTCACGACCGCGTCGCCGTGGCGCAGCGCCGGCACTTTGCCCATCGGATTGATGGCGAGATAAGCCGGCCCCTTCATCGTCGAGGCATAATCGAGCACTTCGATCTTGTAGGGCTGACCGACTTCCTCGAGCATCCAGCGCGCGATGCGGCCGCGCGACTGCGGATTGGTATAGAGAACGAGTTCATCGGCCATATGCGGTTTCCCCGATGCGCTGACAATGACCCTGCAGAATATGGGTGAGCGCGGCAGGGCGCGACAATACCGCGCTCAGTCGGGCGCGCGCAGCCGATAGCCGATGCCGGTTTCGGTGAGCACATATTGCGGCCGTTCCGGATCGGCTTCGATCTTCTGCCGCAGCTGCCGCACATAGACCCGCAGATATTGCGCGTCGGTCAGATCGTCCCACAATTCGCCGAGCAGGAATTTGTGCGTGAGCACTTTGCCGGCGTGCTGCACCAAGACGCGCAGCAGGTCGTATTCCTTCGGCGACAGCTTCACGTCCTTGTCGCCGACCTTGACGATGCGGCGAACCAGATCGACCGAGAGATCGCCGACGCGAAAGATCGGCCGTTCGCCGTGCGTCTGCAATTGATGACGCAGCGCCGCGCGCATCCGGGCCAGCAGCTCGTCCATGCCGAACGGCTTTGTCACATAATCGTCGGCGCCGAAATCGAGCGCCTGGACCTTGCCGGCCTCGTCGCCGCGGCTCGACAGCACCACGATGGGGACGCTTTCGTTGCGGGCGCGGATCGTGCGCAACAGTTCGTGGCCCTGCATGTCGGGCAGGCCGAGATCGAGAATGATCAGATCGGGCGCTTCGCCCAGAAGTTCGAGCGCGGTCTTGCCGTTGGGCGCTTCGAGAATCTGATAGCCGTGCGCGGCAAGTCCCATGCGCAGAAGCTTGCGGATCGGCGGCTCGTCGTCGACGACGAGGACGCGAAGCGGCGCCGCGCTCATGCGGCGGCGTCCAGTCGTTGCGGCTCGCTCGCGACCGGCAAGCGTGATCGTGAACACGGCGCCGCGGCGGTCGGTGCGGTTGCCGCCACGATCGTGCCGTTCATGGCCTCGACGAAGCCGCGCGAAATGGCGAGCCCGAGACCGGTGCCGGGACGGACCTGATCGGTCTTCTGCACGCGGTAGAACTTGTCGAAGATGTGCTCGAGATCGTCCTGCGGAATGCCTTCGCCCTCGTCGACGATTTGCAAGGACACCGTGGTGCGGTCGCGCCAGGTGCGGATGAATATGGTCGTGCCGGCGGCGGCATATTTCGCCGCATTGTCGAGGAGATTGAACAGCACCTGCTCGAACAACACGGCGTCGAGCGACACCATCGGCACGTCGGTGGCGAGGTCGAGTTGCACGGAATGGTGCCGCAAGATCTTGACGGTGCGCTGCAAGGTCGAGCCGATGATTTCCGACAGATCGTGCGGCGCGAGCTTCGGCGCCACCGCGCCGGATTCGAGCTTGGTCATGTCGAGCAGATTGGCGATGAAGCGATTGAGCCGCTCGGATTCGTCGATGATCGTCGCCAGAAGCTCGACCTTCTCGCTGTCGGTCAGCTTGTCGGCGAGGTCGCGCATCGTGCCGGCCGAGCCGAGCACCGAGGCAAGCGGCGTCTTGAGATCGTGCGAAATCGAGGTGAGCAGCGCCGAGCGCAGCCGCTCGGTCTCGGCGGTGCGCTCGATCCGGTCCATGTCCTCGACCAGTTGCACGCGCTCGATGGCGAGCGCGCCCTGATCCATCAGCGCGTCGAGCAGCCGCCGCTGTTCCGGCGTGAGCAGCGGGCCCGGTTTTGTCGCTGTCGATGCCGACGACGCCGATGGCGCCGCGCCCGGTATGCATCGGCAGGAACAGCCGCTTGGCGCCGGGCAGCGTATCGGAGCCGCGGCCGGCGGCGCGATCGTTTTCGAACGACCACTTCGCCGCGGCGAGATCGGCGTCGTCGAGCGTATCCTCGGGCGGATAGCCCGCCTTCACCGCGATCGAGCCATTGCTCGGCAACAGCAGCACGACGCGCACCTTCAGCATCAGCGCGGTCTGATAGGCCGTCGCCCACAGCACGTCGTCGAGCGTGCCGGCGCCGGCGAGCTTGCGGCTGAACGAATGCAGCGACTCGACGGTGCGCACGCGCGCTTGCGCGGTCACCGCCTGCATGCGGCCGCGCGCCGCGACGTTGGAGACGATGACGGCGACCAGCGTGAACAAAGCAAAGGCCGCGATATTGTGCGGATCGGCGATCGTGAACGTGTAGATCGGCGGCAGGAAGAAGAAATTGTAGCACAGCGCCGACGCGAGGCTCGCCAAGAGCGACGGCCAGAGGCCGAAGCGCACGGCAACGCCGACGACGGCGGTGAGAAACACCAGATCGACGTTTTCGACGCCGACCCAATAATCGACCAGTTCCGCGCAGCCGAGCGCGAAGGCCACCGCCACGAGCGCGAACAGATAGGGCCGCGGATCGAAGACTTCGTCGCGATCCGACGTGCGCACGGTCTTCTTCGGGATCGGCTGGCCGGGAAGCTGATCGCCGGCAATGACGTGGACGCTGATATTGCCGGAGCGGCGCACGAGATCGTGCACCACCGAGCCGTGCAGGATTTCGAACCAGCGCGAGCGCGTCGATTTGCCGATGATGATCTGCGTCACGTTGTGGGCGTGCGCGTAGCCGATCACATCGTCGGCGATGTTCCTGTCGCCGCCCGGCGTCGTGACGGCTTCGCCGCCGAGCGCTTCGGCGAGCCGCAGCGTGTCGGCGATGCGGTCGCGCTCCTCCTCGGAAAGCTGCAGGCTGCGCCGGCCCTCGACGTAGAGCGCGATCCACGGCCCGTGCAGACGGTCGGCGAGGCGCTTGGCGTAGCGCACCAGGCCGGCGCAACGCGGATCCTCGCTGATGCAGACCAGGATGCGCTCGCCCGCCGGCCACGGCCCCTGGATGGCATGCGCCTGCATTTCCGAGAGCAGTTGCTCGTCCACCCGTTCGGCGGTGCGGCGCAACGCGAGCTCGCGCAGCGCCGTCAGGTTGGCGGGCGAGAAGAAATGCTCGAGCGCGCGCTCGGCCTGCTTCGGAACGTAGACCTTGCCTTCCTTGAGGCGCTGGATCAGATCGTCGGGCGTCAGATCGACCAGTTCGACGGCGTCGGCGCGATCGAACACGGCGTCCGGCACGGTTTCGCGCACGCGCACATGCGTGATCTGCGCGACCACGTCGTTGAGGCTTTCGATGTGCTGGATATTGACGGTGGTGTAGACGTCGATGCCGTAGCTCATCAGCTCTTCGACGTCGAGATAGCGCTTGGGATGACGGCTGCCTTCGGCATTGGTGTGGGCGAGTTCGTCGACCAGCACGATCTGCGGGTGACGCGCGATGACGGCGTCGAGGTCCATCTCGTGGAGCAGTCTGGCCTTTGTATTCGATGCGCTTGCGCGGAATGACTTCGAGGCCGTTCCAGCAGCGCTTCGGTTTCGCGGCGGCCATGGGTCTCGACGATGCCGATGACGACGTCGTAGCCGTCCTTCTTGCGGGCGTGGGCCTGCTGCAGCATTTCGTAGGTCTTGCCGACGCCGGGCGCGGCGCCGACGAAAATTCGCAGCTTGCCGACGCGCCGCTCTTCGCGGCGCGCCGCTTCGAGGAGCGCTTCCGGTGAGGGTCGATGTTCGGAATCGCGCCGCTGATCCGCCATCACTGATCGAAGTATCTTAAAAATGCAGTGTCGTCAGGACCTTCCTTTTAGCACGATCTAGCCCAAAAAATGAGGACCGCTCCGGACAAGTCCAGAGCGGTCCAGTTTGGGGGACATGCTTTAGCCGGCGGCCAATTTGTCGAGCGCGAGATTGAGCTGCAAAACGTTGACGCGCGGCTCGCCCAGAAGCCCGAACAGACGGCCTTCGGTATGGTCCGCGACCAGTTGGCGGACGCGATCTTCGGGCAGATTGCGGGCCTTGGCGATACGGGGCACCTGAAAAAGCGCGGCCTCCGGCGAGATATCCGGATCGAGGCCGCTGGCCGACGTGGTCACGAGATCGATCGGAACCGTCGCCGAGGGGTTCTCCTTCTTGAGCGTGTCGATGTCGCCCTGCACGCGGTCGATCAGCGCCTTGTTGGACGGCCCGAGATTCGAGCCGCCCGAATTCAGCGCGTTGTACGGCGCGGCAACGGTCTTGGTCGAATCGTTGGGGTCGGGCGCGGTCGTCGCCGACGGCCGGCCATGGAAGTATTTGTCGCTGGTGAAAGTCTGGCCGATCAGCTCGGAGCCGACGACATTGCCGTCGCGCTCGATCATGCTGCCTTGCGCCTGATAGGGGAAGATGACTTCGGCGATGCCGGTCATCGCCAGCGGATAGGCCAGACCGGTGATGAGGGTGAGGGCGACAAGGACGACAATCGCCGGACGGATTTCGCGCAACATGGCAGTTCTCCTTAGGCGAGATGCAAGAGCGGTGACGACGACGTCGATCGCCTTGATGCCGACGAACGGAATGATGACGCCGCCGACGCCGTAGATCCAAAGATTGCGCAGCAAGCAGCGCGCCGGCGCCGATCGGGCGATAACGCACGCCCTTCAGCGACAGCGGAATGAGCGCAATGATGATCAGCGCATTGAAGATGATCGCCGACAGAATGGCGCTCTGCGGCGTCGCCAGCTTCATGATGTTCGAGCGTCTGCAGTTGCGGATAGAACGCGACGAACATCGCCGGGATGATGGCGAAATATTTCGCCACGTCGTTGGCGATCGAGAAGGTGGTCAGCGCGCCGCGCGTCATCAGGAGCTGCTTGCCGATCTCGACGATCTCGATGAGCTTGGTCGGATTGGAATCGAGGTCGACCATGTTGCCGGCTTCGCGCGCGGCCTGCGTGCCGGTGTTCATGGCGACGCCGACGTCGGCCTGGGCGAGCGCCGGCGCGTCGTTGGTGCCGTCGCCGCACATGGCGACGAGCTTGCCCTTGGCCTGCTCGTCGCGAATGAGCCGCAGCTTTTCCTCGGGCGTGGCCTGGGCCAGGAAATCGTCGACGCCGGCTTCGGCGGCGATCGCCGCGGCGGTCATCGGATTGTCGCCCGTGATCATGACGGTGCGGATGCCCATGCGGCGCAGTTCGGCAAAGCGCTCGCGGATGCCGCCTTTGACGATGTCTTTGAGATGAATGACGCCGAGCAGTTTGCCGTCCTTGGCGACGGCGAGCGGCGTGCCGCCCGACTTGGCGATGGCGTCGGCGATCGCGTTGACCTCGCGCGCGGTTTCGGCGCTGACATTCGGCCGCAGCGCCTGCACGGCGTTGCCCGACGTGACGGTCGCGGGTCCGTTGAGAAAATTCAAGATCGAATCCACCGCGCCCTTGCGGACCCAGGACGAGCCGATCTCGACGCCGCTCATCCGGGTCTGCGCGCTGAACGGGATGAAGTTCGCCTTCAGTTCCGCAAGCTCGCGGCCGCGGATGCCGTATTTTTCCTTGGCCAGGACGACGATCGAGCGGCCCTCCGGCGTCTCGTCGGCGAGCGAAGCGAGTTGCGCGGCGTCCGCGAGTTCCTGCTCGGTCACTCCGCGCAGCGGCTTGAACTCGGTCGCCTGGCGGTTGCCGAGCGTGATCGTGCCGGTCTTGTCGAGCAGGAGCGTGTCGACGTCGCCCGCCGCTTCGACGGCGCGGCCGGACATCGCCAGCACGTTGAAGCGCACCAGGCGATCCATGCCGGCAATGCCGATGGCCGAAAGCAGCGCGCCGATCGTGGTCGGGATCAGCGTCACGAACAGCGCCACCAGGATCACGACCGAGATCGTGCCGCCGGTATAGGCGACATAGCTCGGGATCGTCGCGGTCGCGAACACGAAGATGATGGTCAGGCCGATCAGCAGGATGTTCAGCGCGATCTCGTTCGGCGTCTTCTGCCGCTCGGCGCCTTCGACCAGCCGGATCATGCGATCGAGGAAGGTCGAGCCCGGCGCCGCGGTGATGCGCACGCGGATCCAGTCGGACAGCACTTGCGTGCCGCCGGTCACCGCGGAGCGGTCGCCGCCGGATTCGCGAATGACCGGCGCCGATTCGCCGGTGATCGCCGCTTCGTTGACCGAGGCCATGCCCTCGATCACTTCGCCGTCCGACGGAATGATGTCGCCGGCTTCGACCAGCACGACATTGCCGACCTTGAGATCGGTCGAGGGCACGAGCCGGTAGTTCTGCTGATCGTCCGCACCCGTGATCAGCTTGGCCTGGGTTTCGGTGCGCTGCCGGCGCAACGTGTCGGCCTGCGCCTTGCCGCGGCCCTCGGCGACGGCTTCGGCGAAATTGGCGAACAGCACGGTGAACCACAGCCAGAGGATGATCTGGAACTCGAACCGATATGCTCGCCGCCGGTGAAGAGGTCGCGGATCAAGATCACGGTCGTCAGCGCGGTGACGACCTCGAGCACGAACATCACCGGATTCTTCATCAGCGTGCGCGGATTGAGCTTGACGAAGGCGGAGCCGATGGCCGGCACGACGATCTTCGGATCGAACAGCGCCGATACCGGCATGCTCTTGCGCAGGGTTGAGGTTTCCATCGAAGTGACTCCGAGGCCTTAATTGGATGAGAACAGGGTGCCGGCATTCATCGCGAGCTGCTCGACGATCGGGCCGAGCGCGAGCGCCGGGAAGAAGGTCAGGCCGCCGACGATCACGATCACGCCGACGACCAGGCCGACGAACAAGCCGCCCGTGGTCGGGAACGTGCCCGCCGATGCCGGCACGGTCTTCTTGGCGGCGAGCGAGCCGGCGATCGCCATGGTCGGGATGATCATCCAGAAGCGGCCGACGCCCATCGCGATGGCGCCGGTGACGTTGTAGAACAGCGTGTTGGCGCTGAGCCCGGCGAAGGCCGAGCCGTTGTTGCCGGTCTGCGAGGTGTAGGCGTAGAGCACCTCGGTGAAGCCGTGCGGTCCGGGATTGTTCATCGCGGCGACCGCCGACGGCACCAGCATCGCGACCGCGGTCCAGCCGAGATACATCAGCGGCAGGACCAGGATGGCGAGCATCGCCATCTTCACTTCCTTGGCCTCGATCTTCTTGCCGACATATTCCGGCGTGCGGCCGACCATCAGGCCGGCGACGAAGATCGAGATGATGACGAACAGCAGCATGCCGTACATGCCGGAGCCGACGCCGCCGACGATGATCTCGCCGAGCTGGATGTTGATGAGCGGAATCATGCCGCCGAGCGCGGTGAAGCTGTCGTGCATGGCGTTGACCGCGCCGCACGACGCGTCGGTGGTGATGACGGCGAACAGCGAGGAGGCGGCGATGCCGAAGCGGACTTCCTTGCCTTCCATGTTGCCGCCGGTGAGGCCGAGCGCATTGAGCGCATCGTTGCCGTGCGCCTCGGCCGCAGTAGCAAACGACGACGCCGGCGAGGAACAGGACGCCCATCACGGCGAGGACGGCCCAGCCTTGCCGCTGATTGCCGACCATGCGGCCGAACACGTTGGTCAGCGCCGCGCCGAGCGCGAAGATCGAGATGATCTGCACGTAGTTCGACAGCGCGGTCGGATTCTCGAACGGATGCGCGGCATTGGCGTTGAAGAAGCCGCCGCCATTGGTGCCCAGCATCTTGATCGCGATCTGCGAGGCGACCGGGCCGACCGCGATGGTTTGCTTGGCGCCTTCGAGCGTGGTCGCGTCGACATAGGGGCCGAGCGTCTGCGGAATGCCCTGCCAGACCAGGAACAGCGCATAGGGAACGCAGATCGGAAGCAGGATGTAGAGCGTGCAGCGGGTCATATCGACCCAGAAATTGCCGACGGTCTGCGCCGAATGCCGCGCGAAGCCGCGGATCAGCGCGATCGCGAGCACGATGCCGGTCGCGGCGGAGAGAAAATTCTGGTGCGTCAGGCCGAGCATCTGCACGAGGTAGGACATCGTGTTTTCGCCGCCGTAGTTCTGCCAGTTGGTGTTGGTGATGAAGCTCATCGCCGTGTTGAACGACAGATCCTCGCCGACGGCGGTCTGTCCGGCCGGATTGAACGGCAGTCCCGCCTGCAACGCGCATCAAGACATAAAGAATGAGAAAGCCGCCGACATGGAACAGCAGCATGCCGACGGTATAGATCAGCCAGCTCTGCTCGCGCCGTTCGTCGACGCCGGCGATCTTGTAGATGGCGATTTCGACCGGGCGCAGCAGCGGCGACAGAAAGGTGCGCTCGCCGTTGAAGACGCGCGTCATGTAGCCGCCGAGCACCGGCGTGATCGCGATGATGATCGCGCAATAGAGCAGAATCTGAATCCAGCCGATGACGGTCATGGTCGTTGATCCCTTCAGAACTGCTCGGGCTTGAGCAGCGCGTAGGTGAGGTAGATGAGAAGGCCCGCGGTCACGAGGGCCGCGAGCGAATAGTCGAATGTCATGGCCGTTCTCCTCAAAGCCGTGTCGCAGGCGTAGACGTAGCCGATCGACAGCGCGAAGAAGACAAAGCCGATGGCCAGCATGACGACGTCCATCATGGATGTGCTCCGAGCGAAAATTGTTGCAGCGTGCTAGCAGACGCCCGATGGCGGCACGCAATCTTGATTTGAATCAAGTTCGCGCAGAAGGTCCCGCCGGTTCACGGCCGATTACCTGTCACCGCCGGCATAGGAATTCGAGACGGGCGGGTGGAGAACGTTATAGGAATTCCATAAAGACCGGCAGCGAAAGCCTGTCGTGTGGAGGCTCGTAAAGGCCTCAACGATAATGGAATTCGGCGTTTACGCAGGCACGATGCGAGCACGCGACGATATTGGGGTCGCTACGCTCGCATGCCAGAGACGCGCCGCGATCATGGTCACCGTCTTGCGACACTTATAAGTGCAGCGGGCAACAACAGCTCCGGCGTTGCCTAATGCGCGAGGTGAATCAATTGTGCCGCCGCACCAAGTTTCGCGAGTGTTGCGGCTATCAAGAGCCCCGTAATCGGCATCAAGGCCGAAAACACCGAACGCTTACGGCTGATTTGATTGCGGAACTTCATGGATCGCCTCGCTGTGAGGTCTCGATAAGACCCAATCGTCGTCCGGCCGGTTCGCCCTATGAACCACGACTTTTCAGAAACAGATGTGACGCGGGTCGCATAGGAATGCGAGACGGAACGCGCGATGCGGATATAAGCGGAAAATAAATAGCGCCGTCCGAGCCGGTCCCTATGCCGCCTTTATGAGAAAGGCCGCCGCTCCGTCTCGAATTCATATGTGGTCGAGAGCAAATTAGCGCCAACAGAAATAACAAATAGCTGGGACCCATGAACGTCATCCGTTTTGATCGAAGCCTCAAGGCAACCAAGCCCGGAAACGGCGCGCCGAAGCGGCATGGTTTCTGGCAAGGGCTTGCATGGACGCTCGATGCGATCGCCGCTTATCCGAGCCGGCACGTGCTGTCCGAACAGGAACTGCGCCACGTCGACAGCGAGATTAAACGCTGCCGGCAATTGATGTTCAAAGAACCGCACCGCCGCCGCGATTCTATTCCCGCTCACTTGCCGGTTCGTCACGCGGTTCGCGCGATGAAAGTGCGCCGATAAAACGCCCAATGATCACGCCCCTCAAATATGCGAGCGTCGAGCTCGCGCCTTTATCGGCCGCCATGCGGCTCGCTGCTGCAAAGCCCGACCGCGCACCTCAAATGCCAAAAAAATTTCCGCGGCGGCCGTATCTCAATGTGCTCAGTGAGACCATCCCACTGTTCTATATCTGCCAAAGCCGCCACGGCTTTTGGGTCGCACGCGACTGCGAAGGCAAGAGCGGCGGTATCTTTCTGCGCAAGGAGTTGGCGTTTCGTTTCGCGCGAAAGAACAGCGAGCCCACGGGCTGTGCGATGATGCTGCTTGCCGAGCCGATCGAACTCGACATCGAGAACAAGGGTAACCGCATTGCCGTGCCACTCGGCTGGGCAATCGATGTCGTGACGCGGCGCGCGCCGACGCTTGCCGCCTTCGCCGGCATGGTCGTGACCGAATGGCAGAAGCTGGTCGAGCAGGTCTCGAACGCTTTCGCCGGCGAACGCAAGCATCGCGCAGCGATCGAGCAGGAGCTGTTCCACGGCGAATATTGGCTGGCCTCGAAGAATGACGACGATTTGCCGATTCCGTAGCTCGCATCGACGGTCAATTTCTGGAGCGGGCGGCCGAACTCATCAAAAAGGAGACCTTCAATGAAAAGCGACGGCGCACCTCCCTCGTGCCTGCGGCAGCCGATTTTCTTGATCGGTCAAGACAGCCGAGGGAACTGGGTTGTCGAAGACAAAAGCGGGGCCCGCGGCGGCCTGTTTGTCGACCGTACACAGGCGCTTCGCTACATCAGGTCCGAGAATGGCGATCACCCGCAAGCCTTCGTGACCGTCTCAGGGATCTTTGAACTGGAAATGGCCCGATCTCCGCGCGCAACACCGCAGCAGCTCGGCAACAGCGAGCAACGCGAGCGCCGGGTCGCCTGAGCAAGAATCTTATCTTGCGATCCAACAATGCCTGAAATGAGCGCGGTGGCGCTTGAGGTGTACCGATGTCTATGATCGGCCGGAATGTCTCGAAACTATCAGGTTATGCGCCCGCATTGCCGACACCCTTCGACAGGGATGACCGAATCGACAGCGACGCGTTCGAGCGGCTTTGCGATCTGCAGATAAAGAGCGGGGCGACGGCGCTCGTGGTTTGCGGCACGACCGGCGAAGCGCCGAATTTGAGCGTGACCGAGCAGCGTCAGTTGGTCCAAATTGCGGTCCGGGTGTCGCGCGGTCGCGTGCCCGTCATCGCCGGTGCCGGCTCGAATGCAACGGAACATGCGATTGAGCTGACCAAAGACGCAGAGGCGCACGGGGCGGACGCAATTCTGTCCGTCGTGCCCTATTACAACCGGCCGACCCAGGCTGGTCTTTACGAACATTTTCGAACGGTTGCAGCGCTGACCTGCCTGCCGGTCATTCTTTACGACGTTCCGTCGCGCACCGGATGCGCGCTTGCCGATGAAACCGTCGCCCGTTTGGCCGAGGTGCCGCACATTACCGGCCTTAAAGATGCCAGCGGCGATGTTGCCAGGCCGGCGCGGTTGCGGCCGATGGTCGGAGCGGACTTTAGGCTCCTCTCCGGCGACGATGCCACCGCCTTGGGCTTTCTGGCGAACGGCGGTGACGGCTGTATCTCAGTGACGTCGAACGTCGCGCCGGCGCTTTGCCGAAACATGTATTCGGCATGGAGGCAGGGACAGAGCGTAAGGGCATTGCGGCTGGCGCGCGTGATCGGAGAACTGACCACGGCGCTGTTTCTCGAAACGAATCCAGCTCCGGTCAAATATGCCTTGAGCCTGTTTGGTCTTATGTCGTCACAACTTCGCTTGCCTCTCGTTGGATTGAGCCCGCACGCCAAGGAGGAGATTTTCGATATCCTGGTGCGATTGTGCGACGGATATGCGGGATCAATGATAGGCAATATCGGAGATCGCCCGCGCGAGCGAAAGAGCGGCTTGGCGCTCTGTGTGGAACGGGATCTCGTTTAGACCTGTTGCATGCTCGACCGGCACGCTGTGCATTCACTGCATTGAAGGCCATTGCAATGAATCGAAAGAGCCCGCTGCCGTTTGCCGCGGGGCGGTACTCGCGGCGGCAAAGCACGCCAAGCTTGCGACGGTGACGCGCTTCATTGCTGGATCCCCGGTCCTCCGGTTGGCCACACGGCGCCCGTGGCTCCGCTCGGATCGCCGTGCTGATCGGGAAGCGTATCAGTCTGACCGGTGCTGGCATTAAGAATTTTCTCCACCGGCGGCACGTCGCGGTTCCACCAGCCGCCGCCGAGCGCTGCGAACAGCGCCGCCGTATCGGAGAGGCGGGCAGCGCGCGCCTGCACCACTTGAATGGTCGCTTGCAGGTAGGCTTGCTGCGCGTTGAGCAGCAGCAGCACGTTGGCGTTGCCGCTCTGGGTCTGCTGGTTGGCGAGATCGAGGCTGGTCTTGGCGGCGCGCTCGAAGTCGGTCGCGGCGCGCAAAGCCTCGGCGTCGGCTTGCAGCGCGCGCAGCGTGTCGGCAACGTTCTGCACGGCGCCGATGACGACGCCGCGATAGGTCCAGGCCGCGGCCTGGTAGGTGTCCTTGGCGCCTTGCAGCTGATGATAAAGCGTGCCGCCGTCGAACACCGTCTGCGTGGCATTGCCGGCGATGTTCCAGAATATGTTCTGCGGCGCGAGCAAATGCGCCAGCGCGGTATTCATGTAGCCGCCATTGGCGCTGATCGTGAATGTCGGCAGCATGTTGGCGGTGGCGACGCCGATTTGCGCGCTCGCCGAATGCAATTGCTCCTCGGCGGCGCGGATGTCCGGGCGCTGCTCGATCAGTTGCGAGGGCAGGCTGACCGGCAGATCGGCGGGCAGGTGCAATTCGGCAAGCGTGAAGGCGTCGCGCGGCCCTTCGCTCGGATAGGCGCCGGCGAGCGCCAGAAGCAGATCGTGATGCTGCGCCAGCGCCTTGCGCAGCGGCGGCAGCGTCGCGCGCGCCTGCGCCAGCGCC
Organism: uncultured Alphaproteobacteria bacterium; assembly: GCA_963695615.1. Lineage (GTDB taxonomy): Bacteria > Pseudomonadota > Alphaproteobacteria > Rhizobiales > Xanthobacteraceae > BOG-931. The sequence continues at coordinate 279,631 of CAVOHH010000009.1, forward strand.
GCTTCCTGCGCCGCGAGATCGCTGCGGTTGGCAAAGCCCGCATCCAATTGGCGCTTGAGCGTGTCGCGCATCTTGCTCACGGTTGCGATGAGCGACAGCGTGGCGTCGATCTGACCGCGCAGCGACGCTTCCGTGATCGCGGCGACCACGACATTCGACGTCAGCGTCAGATAGGCCGCCTCGACCTGAAAGTGCTGCACGTCGGCCAGCGCCTCGAGCGATTCGACCGTGCGCCGATTGAGGCCCCAGATGTCGAAGCTGTAGGACACCGTCAATTGCGCGGTATCGAGATTGAACGGGTTGGGCGGACCCGACGCGAGAACCGGCGAGATGACGGCGGCGGTGCGCTGGCGCGTCGGATTGAAGTTGGCCGTGACCAGCGGAAAGTATTTGCCCTCCTGGGCGTCGACCGCGTCCTTCGCGGCGCGCAGCGTCGCCATGCGCCGATTGCAGGTTCGGATTGTTTTGCAGCGCGTGTTCGACCAACGCGTTGAGCGCGCGGCGATTTGAACAGCGTCCACCATTGCTGCGGAATGTCGCGGCCTTCGACGAAGACTGCTGGCCTGACGGCGCGCTCGACGCCGCGAGCGGCTCGCGCGTGTAGCGGGTGATCTCGGGCGCGGCGGGATGAACGAAGTCCGGGCCGACGGCGCAACTTGCCAAAAGCGTCACGGCCGCGAGAGCGGTGGTACCTCGTCAACAGCCACCTGACCGCTACACAGGACATCGGAAATACTTAAATACTATCGCAACCGAGCAAGGGCGCGTGCGCGCGCAATGAGCATTATTTCCGATTTCGCCGATAATGGCTGTGCTCGCTTGGCCACAATGCACATGTTTCACTCGCAGAAGCGGCATCGCCGTCCGGCCCGAGCGGTGCCAGCGTTTCCTGCCAAAATCGCGTGAAATAGCTGAGCCGTGCGGCCGTGATAAACTGTCATGAGTCGTACAGGATAGTGCGATTAATCCCAGTTCTGTGCCGGTTCTTCTGGGCCAGTTCTTCTGGGAAGTCCTGTGATTAGTGACAGTAGACCGCGACGGCGTGGCAATGGCCATGTCGCCGCGATTCTCCATGACGCTGGATGCGGCTTAGCGATGGCTCCCCGCCCGACAAATAGTCGCCTGAGTGCGGTGGTCGCCGCCGCGCTCTTTGCCGTCGTGGTCCTCGTCTATTGGACGTGGCATTCCGGTCCGGGCTCGAATTCGGCAACAGGCTTAGCGACGATCGCGAATGCCGACGCGCCAAACCCCGCGCCCCATCCGACGGACAGCGTCGATCTGCTCGGACATCCAGCTCGATGCCGTGAAGGTCGAGCCGGTCGAGGAGCGCGATTTCCCGATCGAAAAGCAAGCCATCGGCAGCATCGACTTCAATGAAGAACTGTCGGTCCAGGTCTTCACGCCCTATCAGGGACGGATCATTTCGCTGTTCGCCTCGGTCGGCGACGACGTCAAGAAGGGGCAGACGCTGTTCACCATCGACAGCCCGGATCTGCTGCAGGCCGAGTCGACGTTGATCGCGGCCGCGGGCGTGCAGGAATTGAACAGCAAGAATCTGGCGCGCTTGCGCGATCTGTTCACGACGCGCGCGGTGTCGCAGCGCGATGTCGAGCAGGCGACGTCCGACGCAGCAGACCGCCGAGGGCAATCTGCGCGCGGCGCGCGATGCGGTGCGCCTGTTCGGCAAGACCGACGCCGATATCGACCGCATCATCGCGCAGCGCAGCGCCGACTCCGACGCTGGTCGTGCCGAGCCCGATCGACGGCCGCATCACCGCGCGCAATGCCGCGCCGGGACTCTACGTGCAGCCGGGCAACGCGCCGGCGCCCTATACGGTGGCCGACATCAACACGATGTGGATGCTGGCAAATGTCGCGGAAGGCGACAGCCCGGCATTTCGCGTCGGGCAGCCGGTGCAGGTCAAGCTCGACGCGTTTCCCGGCCGGGTCTTCGACGGCAAGATCACGACCATCGGCGCGTCGGTCGATGCCGAATACCCGCCGCGTTCTGGTCCGCTCCGAGGTGAAGGATCCGCAGCACGAATTGCGCGCGGGGATGTTCGCGAATTTCGTCATCCGCGTCGGCGGTCCGGTGCGCTCGCCCGCGATTCCGATCGACGGCGTGGTGCGCGAGGGCGACGGCACGATGACGGCATGGGTCACCGCGGATCGCCGGCACTTCACCAGGCGCGTGATCAAGCTCGGCGAACAGCGCGACGGCTATTGGCAAATTCTCAGCGGCGTGCAGTCCGGCGAGCTTGTCGCCACCGAGGGCGCGTTGTTTCTCAGCAATCAGCTCGCCATCGCATCGACCGAAGGCGGACATTGACCGGCCTCTTACCGAGCTGCGTGTTGGCTGTGCTGCTCGGCCTTGCGGCGCCGGGCTGGCGCAGCCGGCCTTTGCCAAAGGAGGTCACGCGTCAGCACGCCAAGCGCGGCGACCAAAAGCGCTCCGGCAAGGGAGCCCAGCGATAGGCCGCATCCGCCGGCCGCTCGCCGGCGCCGAATCAAAGAGCGATGCCGGCGGTCCAGCCGGCGAGGCGCCGACCGGCAAAGGCGCCATTAAAACTCCGGACGCCAATGTCGGCTTCAAGCCGAAAGTGCCGCAAATCCCGCACAACGCGCCGCTGACCAATCCGGCCAGCCGGTCACGCGCAATGCGATCGGCGTTCCGGTCGCTCGCGCGTGACGCCGTGAAGGGGACGGTGCGGTCGCATTCGGAGAACGCGCCTGCCGGCGTCGGCAGCTTCGGCCCGAAACCAATTGGCCTTCCGGCCGAGGCACCAGTCCCCGTCGCGAATGGCGGCGTCGGCTCGTCCGGCAAAATTGCCGGCACCAGCCTGATTCGGCCGATCCAGGCGCCATCGCGCCTTGGCGGGCCGGCGAAGCCTGTCGCCGGGATCAACGGCACGACATTGCGGCCCAAACCCTGATTTTGCCGGCAATCCCATCGCGCGGCCGCGGTAGATTCCGGAAAAATCTCGCGCGAAAACGCGCTTGGCGTCCGCTTACGCCATTCGCCGTTTGGAACTATACTAAGCTGCGATTAATAATGGGAGAGAAGCGCTGCCGGCCGGTGCTGCCGAGCTCAGTCGGGCCAGCCGCAGATGAGGTGTTTGGAGGAGCCAGACCACCATGGATGCCGGGTGGAGCGAGCAGAATGGCGACATCGGGAAACGTCCTGAAGCGAAATTGCCGGCTTCAGAGGCTTCGAGCGGTCTGCGGATCGCAGCGACACGTCCTGCGCACTGCCTTCATCTTTATCCTGATGGCGCTGATGATCCGGGTCAGCCTGCCGCAAAGCGAGACGATCTGGTCGGCCTACGAGACGCCGGCCGATCTCATCCGCCTGTGGCTGGGCATCGGCGTTATGCATCTGGCTCGTGTCGCAGCTTTTCCACGGACCGAACGACGCCCAGGCTACCGGACCTGGCTCTATCTCGGTCTTGCCGCGGTGCCGTTTGCGGTGATCTGTCTGTTCGCCATCTGGTAGCGGATCCGCTTACGGCTCGATCAGCCGCCCCGTCGCCGCCTTGATCGCGGCCTCGGTGCGGGTTGCGGCGCCGAGCTTTGCCCGCGCATTGTCGGTGTGAAAATCGACCGTGCGTTTGGTCAGGCCGAGGATTTGCGCGATCTCGGCCGACGTTTTGCCGCGCGCCACCCAGGTCAAAACCTCGATCTCGCGATCGTTGAGATCGATCGCTCTTCGGCCACACGCCGGTGCGCGCGACACCGTTGAGCCGCGCCGTGATGATGGTGGCGAGGACTTCGAAATCGATCGGCTTGGTGACATAGTCGTCGGCGCCGAGCTGCCGGCCTTTCAGCTCGTTGTCGCGATCGGTCAGCGCGGTCAAAAACACGAACGGCATTTTCGAAAAGCGCGGCGCCAGCGCGATCAGGCGCTCCAGCAGTTCAAATCCCGACATCGCCGGCATGCTGATATCCGACAGCACCAGATCCGGCATGATTTTCAGGATCGCGGCGAAGCCCTTCGCGGCCGTCATGCGCGAGCGTCACGTCATAGCCGCGGTCGAGGAGTTCCTCGGCGATCAAGCGCCGCGGTCTCGCGATCGTCCTCGATGCAAAGTATTTTCTTCCGCGCTTCCGGCATTTGCCTAGTGTTCGCAAGAACTAGTCGTTGCGCTAGCACGTCGGCGTCCCGTTAAGGACACTTCTTTCTATAGCCGGCAATCTACCTCAATCCGGTTTCCCGTGGTTTCGGCTTTGCGATATGGTTATCGGTCGCAACAGCCAACCGGCCGACGGTTTTTCATGCGGCAGCCGCAATCGATCCGCTTTCACCTCGCCGCGGTGTTCCTGCTTGTTCTTCGCGCTCGTCGTCGTGCTCGGCTCGTTCAGCATCTGGCGGCTGTCCAATTTCAATCTGTTGTCGGCGGATGTCGCCGAGATCTGGCTGCCGACCACGCGCGCGCTCGGCGATCTCAACAATTACACCTCGGACTTCCGCGCCGTCGAAGGCGGCAATCTGTTGTCGTCCGACCCGTCCGAGGCCGCCGCGACCGAAAAGGAGATGGCGGAACTCGATCGGACCATCGCCGACGTCCGAGCGCGAATTCGAAGCCATCCGTCACGATGCCGCGGAGAGCGATCTCTACGACCAGTTCAAGGCGCGCTGGAACGACTATCGCGGCATCGTCAACCAGATGCTGGTGCTGTCGCGCAACAATCGCAAGGACGAAGCGCTGCAGATCTACGGCAGGTCGTCGCGCACGGCCTATAACGCGGCAAGCGACACGCTCGGCCAGCTGACCGATCAGGCGGTCGCCAGCGCGCAGGCCGCGAGCGAGCGCCTCGCCGCCGCCTATCGCCAGGCCTTCTGGCTCATCCTTCTCGCCATCGTGATCGCCGGCATTCTGGTCGTCGCCGCGCTCGTCCATATCAGCCGTTCTATTTCCGCGCCGCTCCGCCGTCTCGCCGACCGCATGCGCCGCCTCGCCGCCAACGATACCGGCATCGAAATTCCCGAGACCGGGCGGCGCGACGAGATCGGCGAAATGGCGCAGGCCACCGTGGTCTTCCGCAACAATGCGCTCGAACTGATGCGCAGCCAGCACACGCTCGCCCGCCAGGCGGCGCTGCTCGAGGAGCAGCTGGCGCACGAGCAGCGCTTGGCGCTGCTGCAGCGGAATTTCGTGTCGATGGCGTCGCACGAATTCCGCACGCCGCTGACCGTCATCGACGGCCACGCCCGCCGCCTCGACAAGATCAAGGACGCCGTGAAGGCTTCCGAGATCGGCGAGCGCGCCGGCAAGATTCGCAGCGCCGTGCTGCGCATGACGCATCTGATCGACAATCTGCTCAATTCGTCGCGGCTGATCGACGGCGGCGCCGAACTCTATTTGCAGGCGGCCGAAATGGACGTGACGTCGGTGTTGCAGGAAGTCTGCCAGTTGCACCGCGAGATGGTGCCGGGTTCGCACATCGTGGAGCGGTTTAGCGGCGCGCGCCGTGCCGATGGTCGGCGATGCCAAACTCTTGTTTCAGGTGTTCAGCAATCTTCTGTCCAACGCCGTCAAATATTCGCCCGGCGGCGGCGCGATCGAAGTCGAGGCCGCAAGCTCCGGCGACGAAATCGTCGTCGCCGTCTCCGACCGCGGCATCGGCATTCCGGCAAGCGATCTCGACCGGCTGTTCGAGCGCTATCACCGCGGCAGCAATGTCTCCGGCATCGTCGGCACCGGCGTCGGGCTTTATCTCGTCAAAATGGCGCTCGAGCTGCATCACGGCAGCTGTCGAAGTCGTGAGCCAAGAAGGTGAGGGCTCGCGCTTCACCGTTCGCCTGCCACAGACCGTCGTGGTGACGGAAGACCTGGTCGACGCCGCGGCAATGACCGACGTCTGAGAGCGTGTATCGAGACGTACTAAGACGGCAGTCTTGCCGACTGCAAAGCCGTTGCGGCAGTGCGGTTGCGGCGCGACAGTCGTCGCGTGACGACGCGCACGGCGCTGAGCGGGATGTCGACTATCGCCGGCCATGGATCGTCCCAGGCGAAGACGGCCGAGGCCGAGGGCCGGCGCAGCGTCCGCAAATAGCCGATCGGCGACAATCTGCCGGCGGCCATTTCGTGCAATCGACGCGATGACGTCGCGCGGAAAATAGCGCCAGTTGACGCCGCCGCGCGCGGTCAGCGGCGCAATGTTCTCGCCCGTCGCCAGCGTCCATTGGATCGCGGCAAAATCGATCCCGGCCGCAGCGCCCAGCGCGATCCAGGTCCAGGCCCGTGCATTGACGTCGAGGATTTTGTAGCGCCCGTCGCGGGCGTCATATTTGAATTCGATTTCGACAAGGCCGCTATAGTTGAGCGAAGCGAGAAAGCGCGTCGCCGCCGCTTCGACGTCCGGCGCCTCGACCGTCTCGACAAATGTGCTGGTGAAGCCGAACTCGACCGGATATTGGCGCCGCCGCCGCGCCACCAGCGCGCCGATCGGTGCGCCGCGATCCCATACGGCGGCGTAGGAATATTGCGCCGTGCCGTCGCCCGGTATCAGCTCCTGGATCATGATCGTGTCGGCGCCGACCAGCGCTTTCGCCGCCGCATAACGCCCGGCGAGATCGCGCGCGTGATCGACGCGCCAGGCCTTGGCGTCGACAAAGGCATTGCGGCCCTCGCGCACGGTCGGCTTGAGAATGACGGGAAACGAAAGCTCGGCGCTGGTCGGATCGTCGTGCGCGTGCGGATACCGGGTGCGCGGATGGGCAATGCCGAGCTCGGCGGCGCGCATATTCATCTGCCGCTTGTCGTAGGCGAAGCGCACCGTGTCCCAGGCCGGCGTGGTCAGCGTGAACAGGCCGCCGAGCGCCGAGTGATTTTGCGCGACGAAACACAGGTCGTCGTCGCTGCCGGCGAACAGGACCCAGCCGCGCAGATCGTGCCGCTCGACAAAGTTCGACAAGAAACGAGAGCGCATCGGCGCCGCGCGGACCGGCCCAGGTCAAGCTGCGTTCGACATAGCGCGACAGATTTCGCCAGCGGATTATCGTCGGTGATCAGCCAGACCCGAATGCCGCGGCGGCCGAGGCTGCGCGCGATTTCGAGACTGCCATGCGCTCCGCCGAGCACGATGGCGCCCTTGCGCTCGTTCCGCGCTCGCGCGTCTCGCGAGCTTTGTCATCTGGGCGGCGACAGGTTGGCCGCGGCGGCGCCGAGCGCGCGAGCGGATTCTTGCGTCAGCTCATCGGCGCCGCGGGCCGTCGTGCCGGCGAGCGCGGCGCTGGTCACGGCCTGCGCCGTGAACGGCGCGCCGGCGATGAAGCGCAGCAGCGGCCCATAGCTCCGCACCGCATAAGAGCCGACGAAATGCAGATTGGGCACGCTCGAGACAAAGCCGGCGCCGAGGACGGGCGAGCCGTCGACGCGCGCGATCTTGTCGAGAAGTTGCGGCGACAGAATGCCAAGCCGCGCGATGTCGACGCGATAGCCGGTTCCTAAAAGAACATGATCGAAGGGTCTCGCGCCGTTATCGAGATCGAGCACGATGCGATCGGACACCGCGCGCGCGCCTTCGATCGCGCCGCCCGGCATTGATCGCGACATTGGCAAAGCGCGGCTTGAGCCATCCTGCGGCGCCGGCTTTGAGGCAGCGTCGCGTGAATTCTTCGCGCAGCTTGCGCCGGCAGGCGCCGCGCCAGGCCGGGAAATTCGGCGAGCCAGCTCAGCGGAAACGGCCCGACCGCGGACGGCGCGGCAAGCGCTTCGCGCAGCCGCCACAGCCGCGGCTTTGCGGCGTTGCCATCCGTCAGATGCGCCAGCCAATGAATGTCGCCGCGGCTGATGATTTCCGCCTCGGCGCCGGCCTCGGCGAGCAGCGCCGCGGATTCGCACGCGCTCTGCCCGCGTCCGATCACCGCGACATGCTTGCCGGCGGAATATTCCGAGATCGGCGTGCTCGCAAGCGTGCGACACCAACGCCGCCGGCAAGTCCGGCGAAAACCTCGCGGCCGGTAGTCCTGATTGCGCAGTCCGGTGGCGACGACGACGCGGTCGGCGGTGACGACTTCGCCGTCGGCAAGCGTCAGGCGAAAGCCGCTGCTCGCCGCATCGATCTGCGCAACCGCGCGGCGATCGAGTTGCGGCACGGCGTGCTTCTGGAACCATTCGCCGTAGTCGACGAAATTTTCCAGCGGCAGGAGCTTGTCGTCATCGACATCGTGCGCGATGGCATAGACGTCGAGCGAATGCGAACTGTCCGGGCTCGAAATATGCGTGCCGTGCCACGGCGAGCGCAGCATCATGCCCTTGGGCATGTTCCGCCGCCAAAAGCCCATCGGCTCGCCGAATACCCGCGTCGCAAAACCGGCATGGTCGAGATGGGCTGCGACCGAGAGTCCATAGGGACCCGCGCCGATGACGGCGACCTCGCAGGAATTGGCTCGTCGAGACGTCATGCGGCGCGCTGAATTGGACGCGGAATTGTTGGTTAAGGCACTGATAACGATGCGATAAACGCTACAACTAAAAGGTATCAGATTTACCGTGAGCCGTCAGAAAACGGTCTGATTATTGTTAAGGCGGCATAAGTCATGGCTGGCGTCCGCCCATTTGCCGCGCCGTGCGGCGGGATTTCGCACGCGATTTTGCCAGCCGGGAAAGATGCGCTAGTTTCCGCCCGCTTCGCGAGATCGGAAGCCGGCCGCGGGGACGCGGCGCGGGTGTAGCTCAATGGTAGAGCAGAAGCCTTCCAAGCTTATGACGAGGGTTCGATTCCCTTCACCCGCTCCAATACTGCAGCAAAACGCATGCTGACCTTGCGCAGATTTTCCGGTCACGGCTGAATAAACCGGGCTCTTTACCCGGCGTTAGCCATAAGAGGCGGATCAAGGCGAGGCTGCGAACCGACTTGATTCGCCTGCGGATCTGCGGCGCATCGCTCGTGAGCGCCTGCGCGGTCCGAGGCCGAATGAAGGAGACATCATGCGCTTGAACCTCGGCTGCGGCGGGAAAAAATTTGCCGACTGGATCAACGTCGACAAGTTTCCCGCCTGCGGCCCGGATCAGGTCGCTGATCTCGAGCAGTTTCCCTGGCCGTGGCCGGATAATTCGGTCGACGAGGTGCGGATGTATCACGTGCTCGAGCACCTCGGTGCCGACACGGAGGTCTACCTGGGAATCATCAAAGAGCTTTATCGCGTCTGTCGCGACAACGCGGCGATCCATATCGTCGTGCCGCATCCGCGTCACGACGATTTTCTCAACGATCCGACGCATGTGCGCCCGGTCACGCGCGAGAGTTTTGATTTGTTCTCGCAGGCTGCCAACCACGAATGGCTTGCAAAACGAGGCTCCAACACGCCGCTCGGACTGTATATCGGCGTGGACCTCTTGGTTGAATCCACCAATTATCTGCTGGCCGACCCGTGGAATACGCTCTACGAGCAAAAAAAAATTTCGCCCGAGGAGGTGCAACAAGCCAGCCGGCTCTATAACAATGTCGTCAAACAGATCGAGTTGACGTTAAGGGCGGTAAAGCCGGCCGGCCGCACGAGCGCGGTCGATGCCAATACCACAAAGCCAGTCGGAGCGCCGCTGGTCGATCCGGCGGCGCTCGCCTCTGCTTAGTGTTCGAACAATCCGCGCAAGGTCTCGGGCTTGCCGTCGTGCTGCCAGGTGATGTCGGCAATGCGCCAGGTGTTGCCGGACGAAACAAGATCGAGCGCGACGGTCACCGGCTGCCCTGCATTGACGAATTTGACGGTCGAGGTGGCCTTGCCGTCTCCGCTGTCGTGTACCGCGATGTCGAAGCCTGAAATCTCCCAATCCTGGGCATCGATGAACGGATCGCCGTCAAGCGCCGGGACATCGTGGCGGCGCGCGGCGTCTTTTCGATCCTTGCTGATCAAAGCGGCGAGCGACGGCGCGAAATAGCGCCGCAGATCGGCGTCGGTATCGAGCGTGACGCCCTTGGAATTCTTGCCCTTATAGGCGGCATAGATCGCCTTGACGAAGGTGAGTGCCGTCGCGTCGTCGGCGCGTCCGGGTCCCGTCATGACGGCGACGGAAACGGCGCAGGCGGCTCCGCGTAAAAGGGTTCGTCGCGTCAGCATTGATTTAAAGCCCCATCGGTTGCCCCGATGGGTCGGCGGCCGGACGGTCTCGGTTCAACGGCAGGAAGACCTCAGGCGTGGAGGACTTGCTTTGGCGTCCGCCAAGGGGCATTTGTCCGCCCTGGCTCGCGTGGCTGGCCGCCTAGGAGTGTAGCTCAATGGCTAGAGCACCGGTCTCCAAAACCGGGGGTTGGGGGTTCGAAGTCCCTCCACTCCTGCCAGGCTTGCCAATTCGAGCTTCCGACCAAAACCCGCTGGAAAGCGCTGATAAGCTAACTATTTAAGGCACCAGCGCGTCGTCCCATCTTGACGGTCAGACCGTGCGGGATATAGGAAGCTGCCATCGTCAGCGGCCCGATTTCGGACTTCCGCGACGAACCTGATCCCCAAAGGAACCGCTCGTCGGTCTCGTCCGTAACATTGGGCGGGGGTGGGGAATTCTATTGGATTAAGCAATGGCGAAAGTCAGTCCGTTCAAGTTCTTGCAGGAAGTGCGCGCCGAAGCGCAGAAGGTCACCTGGCCGACGCGCAAGGAAACCACCGTCACCACCATCATGGTGTTCGTGATGGTGGTCATCACGTCGCTGTTCTTTCTCGCCGCCGATCAGATCATGCGCGTGGCCGTGAGCTTTCTGCTCGGCATCAACTCGTGAGCCTTTCAACGCGATTTCATGACACCACACTCATGATTTGGAATTCATGACATGACGAACCGGTGGTACGCGGTCCACGCCTACTCGAATTTCGAGAACAAGGTGGCGGATTCGATCCGTGAACAGGCCAAGCAGCGCGGGCTGTCCGGCCTGTTCGAGGAAATTCTGGTGCCCAAGGAGAAGGTCATCGAGGTCCGGCGCGGGCGCAAGGTCGACGCCGAGCGCAAGTTCTTTCCCGGCTATGTGCTGGTGAAGATGCAATTGACCGACGAAGCCTATCACCTGATCAAGAACACGCCGAAAGTGACCGGCTTCCTCGGCTCCGACAACAAGCCGATGCCGCTGTCCGACGCCGAGGCCGAACGCATCATCCATCAGGTGCCGGAAGGCATCGAACGGCCAAAGCCCTCGGTGTCGTTCGAGGTGGGCGAGCAGGTGCGCGTGTCGGACGGCCCGTTCGCCTCGTTCAACGGCACGGTGGAAGAGGTCGACGAGGGACGTTCGCGGCTCAAGGTCGCGGTGTCGATCTTCGGCCGCGCCACGCCGGTCGAGCTCGAATTCGGCCAGGTGGAGAAGTTGTAGAATACCGTCGCTCCGCTGACGGGGCGAGGGTGAAGGCGTGGGAGGTGAGGCGGTCGCCAGCCGTCGATATCCGCACCACTAACAGGAGCAGAGAATGGCGAAGAAGATTACCGGCTATGTGAAGTTGCAGGTGCCGGCGGGAGCGGCCAATCCGTCGCCCCCGATCGGTCCTGCGTTGGGCCAGCGCGGCCTCAACATCATGGAGTTCTGCAAGGCGTTCAACGCCCAGACCCAGAAGCTGGAGAAGGGCACGCCGATCCCGGTGACGATCACGGTCTATGCCGACCGCTCGTTCACCTTCGAAATGCGTACCCCTCCGGTGTCGCACTTCCTCAAGAAGGCGGCGAAGCTCGAGAGCGGCTCGAAGACGCCGGGCCGCGATATCGCCGGCTCGGTCACCAAGGCGCAGGTGCGCGAGATCGCCGAGCAGAAGATGAAGGACTTGAACTGCGACACGATCGAATCGGCGATGCGCATGATCGAAGGATCGGCGCGCTCGATGGGGCTAGAGGTGAAAGCATGAGCACGCTTGGAAAACGCACGACCAAGGCGCGCGAGGGCGTCGATCGCGAGAAGCTCTATCCGCTCACCGAGGCCGTGAAGATGGTCAAGGAGCGCGCCAAGGCGAAGTTCGACGAGACCGTCGAAGTGGCGATGAATCTCGGCGTCGATCCGCGTCATGCCGACCAGCAGGTGCGCGGCGTCGTCAATCTGCCGAACGGCTCCGGCCGCTCGATGCGGGTCGCGGTGTTCGCGCGCGGCGCCAAGGCCGATGAGGCCAAGGCCGCGGGCGCCGATGTCGTCGGCGCCGAGGATCTGGTCGAGAAAGTGCAGGGCGGCGCCATCGATTTCGATCGCGTCGTCGCGACGCCCGACCTGATGCCGCTGGTCGGCCGTCTCGGTAAGGTGTTGGGCCCGCGCGGCCTGATGCCGAACCCGAAGGTCGGCACCGTGACCATGGACATCACCAACGCGGTCAAAGGCGCCAAGGGCGGCTCGGTCGAGTTCCGCGTCGAGAAGGCCGGCATCGTCCAGGCCGGCGTCGGCAAGGCCTCGTTCAGCGAGGAGAAGCTGATCGAGAACATCAAGGCCTTCGCCGACGCGGTGCAGAAGTCGCGGCCGCCCGGCGCCAAGGGCCACTTCATCAACCGGGTGGCCATTTCCTCGACCATGGGCCCGGGCGTGAAGGTCGAGCCGGGGACCCTGTTCCCGAGATCGGACCAGGCCGGCACTAAGCGCCTCCGGCTGAGAAGCTGCCAAAAGGCGTGCCAAGTGGTCGATTCGCCACTTGGCAAGCCTGTCGAGAACGGCTAAATAACCGCCATGGGCGTGCCGGCCCGGTTTGTCGGCGCGCCTTTGTGCGCTTCTCGAAAATCAGTGAGCGAAACGTCCTCTTAGATCTATCCCGGTCGGATTGTCTAAGAGGTCGAAGCACTTAGATGGATTTCTGAGAGCGCTTCCTGTCCGAGACTGCAGGCGCCGGCAACGGCTTAATCGAGAAAGCCAGCATAGACGGGTGAAGGACGAGGGCAGCGCTTCCTTTTGAAGTCGAAGGACTTCTTGCGGAGCAATTGCCCTTCGGTTCTGACCTCGACGGCCTCGGCGCGGCGAAAGCTGTGCCCGGGGGGCAGGGTTTAAATGTCGTCCTGCCTCGGTTCGTCGACACGTGTCGATTGATCTAAGCGGGACGGCCGGCACAACCCGGCGGTTCCGTAGAGACGGACCGCCAACCGGAGAGAGCTTGGTGGATCGCGCGGAAAAAAGTGCAGCCGTCGCGGCCCTTGGCGAGGTCTTCAAGACCACCAAGGTCGTCGTCGTTGCTCATTATTCCGGCCTCACGGTCGCCCAGATGCAGACTCTGCGCCGGCAGATGAAGCAGGCTGGCGCGAGCGTGAAGGTCGCGAAGAATCGCCTCGCCAAGATCGCTCTTGAAGGCACCGACGTCGCTTCGATCGCGTCCCTGCTCAAGGGACCGACCGTGATCGCCTTTTCGGGCGATCCGATCGCGGCGCCGAAGGTCGCCGTCGATTTCGCCAAGACGAACGAGAAGTTCGTCATTCTTGGCGGAGCGATGGGCAAGACCACGCTCGACCCGAACGGGGTCAAGGCGCTCGCCGCCTTGCCGTCGCTCGACGAGCTGCGGGCGAAGATCGTCGGCCTCATCCAGGCGCCGGCGACCAAGATCGCGCAGGTGGTGAATGCCCCTGCGGCGAAGCTCGCCCGCGTGGTCCAGGCCTATGCCTCCAAGAGCGGTGAAAGCGCGGCCGCCTGAAGCTGCTTCAACTCATAAGGTTAGAACCGAAGGACATTAGTCATGGCTGATCTGCAGAAAATCGTCGACGACCTCTCCGGCCTCACCGTGCTCGAGGCTGCCGAACTCGCCAAGCTGCTCGAAGAGAAGTGGGGCGTTTCGGCCGCTGCCGCGGTTGCGGTTGCGGCCGGCCCCGCGGCGCGCGGCGGCGCCTGCCGCCGAGGAAAAGACCGAGTTCACGGTCGTTCTCGCCGCTGCCGGCGAGAAGAAGATCGAGGTCATCAAGGAAGTCCGCGCGATCACCGGCCTCGGCCTCAAGGAGGCCAAGGATCTGGTCGAAGGCGCGCCGAAGACCGTCAAGGAAGGCGTCAACAAGGACGAGGCCGCCAAGATCAAGGCGCAGCTCGAAAAGGTCGGCGCCAAGGTTGAGCTTAAGTAAGAAGTACTTACTTAAGGGAAGTCCCCGGGCGAGCGCAGCGTGACCGGGGGGTTCCAAAAGTGAATAGCGGTGATTTCCGGGCTCAGGCCCGGGAATCACCTTGTCTGCCGTCTGGCGGCAGATTGCGTTGAGGTGATTGGGTCTCACGGCCGAATCACCGGAAAATAGGGCACTCGACGCCTGTCCCGACGGTCGCGATGGATTGCGGCCTTCTGGAGAGTCGCCTTGATCGCCCCGGGATACCTCGGAACCGCGATAGCTTCGTGGTATGGGTTCGAGCGTGGTGGTTCGAGCAGACGGTAGCAGACGCCGGCCGGCGGCTCGGCCCGACGGTTCGATTGAGCGAGAGGACATGATGGCGCAGACGTTTATCGGTCGGAAGCGCGTACGAAAGTTTTTCGGAAAAATCAAGGAAGTCGCGGAGATGCCGAACCTCATTGAGGTTCAGAAGGCGTCCTACGACCAATTCCTGCTGGTGCTGGAGCCGCAAGGCGGCCGCCCCAACGAGGGCCTGCAGGCCGTGTTCAAATCGGTGTTCCCGATTTCCGACTTCTCCAACACCTCGATGCTGGAATTCGTCAAATACGAATTCGAGCCGCCGAAATACGACGTCGACGAGTGCCGCCAGCGCGGCATGACCTACGCCGCGCCGCTCAAGGTGACGCTGCGCCTGATCGTGTTCGATATCGACGAAGAGACCGGCGCCAAGTCGGTCAAGGACATCAAGGAGCAGGATGTCTACATGGGCGACATTCCGCTCATGACCAATAACGGCACCTTCATCGTCAACGGCACCGAACGCGTCATCGTTTCGCAGATGCATCGTTCGCCCGGCGTGTTCTTCGATCACGACAAGGGCAAGACGCATTCCTCGGGCAAGCTCTTGTTCGCCGCCCGCATCATTCCCTATCGCGGCTCCTGGCTCGACATCGAGTTCGACGCCAAGGACATCGTCTATGCGCGCGTCGACCGGCGGCGGAAGATTCCCGTCACCTCGCTGCTCTATGCGCTCGGCATGACCGGCGAGGAGATCCTCAACACCTTCTACAAGCAGGTGGCGTACAAGCGCACCAAGGAAGGCTGGCGCGTGCCGTTCGATGCCAATCGGCTGCGCGGCTACAAGGCGATCAACGATCTCGTCGACGCCGACACCGGCAAGGTCGTGCTCGAGGCCGGCAAGAAGCTGACCGTGCGCTCGGCGCGCCAGCTCGCCGAAAAGGGCCTCAAGGCGCTGCGGATGACCGATCCGGAATTGATCGGCCACTACATCGCCGAGGATCTCGTCAACACCAAAACCGGCGAAATCTACGCCGAGGCCGGCGAGGAGATCACCGGCACCGAGAAGAAGGACGGCGAGTGGGAGATCAATGTCGGCAAGACGCCGCTCAAGGCGCTCATCGAGCACGGCTACAAGGAATTGCCGCTCCTCGACATCGACCACGTCAATGTCGGCGCCTATATCCGCAACACGCTGGCGATCGACAAGAACATGACGCGCGAAGACGCGCTGTTCGACATCTATCGCGTCATGCGTCCGGGCGAGCCGCCGACGATCGACACGGCGCAGAACATGTTCCAGTCGCTGTTCTTCGATTCGGAGCGCTACGACCTGTCCGCGGTCGGCCGCGTCAAGATGAACATGCGGCTCGATCTCACGGCCGACGACACCGTGCGCATCCTGCGCAAGGACGACATCATCGCGGTGATCCGCACGCTGGTCGATCTGCGCGACGGCAAGGGCGAGATCGACGACATCGATCATCTCGGCAATCGCCGGGTGCGCTCGGTCGGCGAGCTGATGGAAAATCAGTATCGCATCGGCCTGCTGCGCATGGAGCGCGCCATCAAGGAGCGCATGTCGTCGGTCGATATCGACACCGTGATGCCGCAGGACCTGATCAACGCCAAGCCGGCGGCGGCCGCCGTGCGCGAGTTCTTCGGCTCCTCGCAGCTCTCGCAGTTCATGGACCAGACCAATCCGCTGTCGGAGATCACGCACAAGCGTCGTCTCTCGGCGCTTGGCCCGGGCGGTCTGACGCGCGAGCGCGCCGGCTTCGAAGTGCGCGACGTGCACCCGACGCATTACGGCCGCATCTGCCCGATCGAGACGCCGGAAGGGCCGAATATCGGTCTGATCAATTCGCTCGCGACCTTTGCGCGGGTGAACAAATACGGCTTCGTCGAGACGCCGTATCGCAAGGTGAAGGACGGCCGCGTCACCGACGAGGTGATCTATCTCTCGGCGATGGAAGAGGGCCGCTACACGGTCGCCCAGGCCAATTCGGCGATCGACGCGAAGGGCCGCTTCACCGACGATCTCGTCGTCGTGCGCCACGCCGGCGACGTGCAGCTCATTCCGCCGGACAAGGTGGACTTCATGGACGTGTCGCCGAAGCAGCTCGTTTCGGTCGCGGCGGCGCTCATTCCGTTCCTCGAGAACGACGACGCCAACCGCGCGCTGATGGGCTCCAACATGCAGCGCCAGGCGGTGCCGCTGGTGCGCGCCGAGGCGCCGTTCGTCGGCACCGGCATGGAAGGCGTCGTCGCGCGCGATTCCGGCGCGGCGATCGCCGCCCGCCGCACCGGCGTGGTCGATCAGGTCGACGCCACCCGTATCGTCATCCGCGCCACCGACGAGCCGGATCCGACCAAGCCCGGCGTCGACATCTATCGGCTGATGAAGTTCCAGCGCTCGAACCAGAACACCTGCATCAACCAGCGGCCGCTGGTGAAGGTGGGCGATCAGGTCACGAAGGGCGACATCATCGCCGACGGTCCGTCGACCGATCTCGGCGAGCTCGCGCTCGGCCGCAACGCGCTGGTCGCGTTCATGCCGTGGAACGGCTACAACTTCGAGGACTCGATCCTGCTCTCCGAGCGCATCGTCAAGGACGACGTCTTCACCTCGATCCACATCGAGGAATTCGAAGTGATGGCCCGCGACACCAAGCTCGGCCCTGAGGAAATCACGCGCGATATTCCGAACGTCTCGGAAGAGACGCTGAAGAATCTCGACGAGGCCGGCATCGTCTATATCGGCGCCGAGGTCCGCGCCGGCGACATCCTGGTCGGCAAGATCACGCCGAAGGGCGAAAGCCCGATGACGCCGGAGGAAAAGCTCCTGCGCGCCATCTTCGGCGAGAAGGCGTCCGACGTGCGCGACACCTCGCTGCGGGTGCCGCCGGGCGTGCAGGGCACGGTCGTCGAAGTGCGCGTCTTCAACCGCCACGGCGTCGAGAAGGACGAGCGCGCGCTCGCCATCGAGCGTGAAGAGATCGAACGTCTCGCCAAGGACCGCGACGACGAACAGGCGATCCTCGACCGCAACGTCTATGGCCGCCTTGCCGAACTGTTGGAAGGCCGCCAGGGCATTGCCGGGCCGAAGGGCTTCAAGAAGGACACCAAGATCACGCGCGCCATTCTCGACGAATATCCGCGCGCGCAATGGTGGATGTTCGCTTCGCCGAACGACAAGATCATGGCGGAGATCGAGGCCATCCGGAAGCAATACGACGAGTCGAAGAAGCGCCTCGAACAGCGCTTCCTCGACAAGGTCGAAAAGCTGCAGCGCGGCGACGAATTGCCGCCCGGCGTGATGAAGATGGTCAAGGTCTTCGTCGCGGTGAAGCGCAAGATCCAGCCCGGCGACAAGATGGCCGGCCGCCACGGCAACAAGGGCGTGGTGTCGAAGATCGTGCCGGCGGAGGACATGCCGTTCCTCGCCGACGGCACGTCGGTCGACGTCGTGCTCAATCCGCTCGGCGTGCCGAGCCGCATGAATGTCGGCCAGATTCTCGAGACCCATCTCGGCTGGGCCTGCGCCGGCCTCGGCCTGAAGATCGGCGCATGCGGTCGATCTCTACAACGGCAAGAAGGACTCCAAGCCGCTGCAAGGAGCTGCTGAAGAAGGTCTACGGCGAGGACGAGACCATCAAGTCGCTCGACGACAAGGGTCTCATGGAGCTCGGCAACAATCTGCGTCACGGCGTGCCGATCGCGACGCCGGTGTTCGACGGCGCCAAGGAAAGCGATATCGAGCACATGCTCGATCTCGCCGGCCTCGATCATTCCGGGCAGGTGACGCTCTATGACGGGCGCACCGGCGATACGTTCGATCGCAAGGTGACCGTCGGCTACATCTATATGCTCAAGCTGCATCACCTGGTGGACGACAAGATCCACGCCCGTTCGATCGGCCCGTACAGCCTCGTCACCCAGCAGCCGCTCGGCGGCAAGGCGCAGTTCGGCGGCCAGCGTTTCGGCGAAATGGAAGTGTGGGCGCTCGAAGCCTATGGCGCCGCCTACACGCTGCAGGAAATGCTGACGGTGAAGTCCGACGACGTCGCCGGACGCACCAAGGTCTACGAGTCGATCGTGCGCGGCGACGACGCGTTCGAAGTCCGGTATTCCGGAATCGTTCAACGTGCTGGTCAAGGAAATGCGCTCGCTCGGCCTCAACGTCGACCTGCACAATTCCAAGCAGCAGCGCGGCGTGACGGCCTGCCCGAGGCGGCCGAGTAGGACGAGCATCATGGCCGGGCATGGCGCGAGGCGCGATGCCCGGTCATTTAGGACTTTCGTAGGCTTTAACGGAATGACGACAGCGGCCGACATGGTCGGCAAGCGGAGCAGACGATGAACCAAGAAATCATGAATCTTTTCAGCCCGCAGGTTCCGGCTCAGGTCTTCGACCAGATCCGGATTTCGATCGCGAGCCCGGAAAAGATTCTGTCCTGGTCGTACGGCGAGATCAAAAAGCCCGAGACCATCAATTACCGCACCTTCAAGCCCGAGCGCGACGGCCTGTTCTGCGCGCGCATCTTCGGGCCGATCAAGGATTACGAGTGCTTGTGCGGCAAGTACAAGCGCATGAAGTACAAGGGCATCATCTGCGAGAAGTGCTCGGTCGAGGTCACGCTGTCGCGCGTGCGGCGCGAGCGCATGGGCCATATCGAGCTCGCGGCGCCGGTGGCGCATATCTGGTTCCTCAAGTCGCTGCCGAGCCGGATCGGTCTCCTGCTCGACATGACGCTGAAGGATCTCGAGCGCATTCTGTATTTCGAATATTACGTGGTGCTCGAGCCGGGCCTCACCCCGCTCAAGGACCGTCAGCTCTTGAGCGAGGACGATTACGTCAAGGCGCAGGACGAATTCGGCGCCGACAGCTTCACCGCCATGATCGGCGCCGAAGCGATCCGCGAAATGCTCAAAGCTCTCGATCTCGAGAAGCTCGCCGCCGATCT
Organism: uncultured Alphaproteobacteria bacterium; assembly: GCA_963695615.1. Taxonomy (GTDB): domain Bacteria; phylum Pseudomonadota; class Alphaproteobacteria; order Rhizobiales; family Xanthobacteraceae; genus BOG-931. The sequence continues at coordinate 298,862 of CAVOHH010000009.1, forward strand.
GCGCGTCGAGATCGCCGAAGTCGACCTCGGAGCTCAAGCCGAAGAAGCTCGCCAAGCGTCTGAAGCTGATCGAGGCCTTCACCCAGTCCACCAACAAGCCGGAATGGATGATCCTGACGCATGTGCCGGTGATCCCGCCCGACCTGCGGCCGCTCGTGCCGCTCGACGGCGGGCGCTTCGCCACGTCCGACCTCAACGATCTCTATCGCCGCGTCATCAACCGCAACAACCGCTTGAAGCGGCTGATCGAGCTGCGCGCGCCCGACATCATCATCCGCAACGAGAAGCGGATGCTGCAGGAGGCGGTCGATGCGCTGTTCGACAACGGCCGCCGCGGCCGCGTCATCACCGGCGCCAACAAGCGGCCGTTGAAGTCGCTCGCCGACATGCTCAAGGGCAAGCAGGGCCGGTTCCGCCAGAACCTGCTCGGCAAGCGCGTCGACTATTCGGGCCGTTCGGTGATCGTGGTCGGTCCCGAGCTCAAGCTGCATCAGTGCGGCCTGCCGAAGAAGATGGCGCTCGAATTGTTCAAGCCGTTCATCTATTCGCGGCTCGACGCCAAGGGCCTGTCGACGACGGTGAAGCAGGCGAAGAAGCTGGTCGAGAAGGAGAAGCCCGAGGTTTGGGATATTCTCGACGAGGTCATTCGCGAGCATCCGGTGCTGCTCAACCGCGCGCCGACGCTGCATCGGCTCGGCATTCAGGCCTTCGAGCCGGTGCTGATCGAGGGCAAGGCGATCCAGCTGCATCCGCTGGTCTGCGCCGCCTTCAATGCCGACTTCGACGGCGACCAGATGGCGGTTCACGTGCCGCTGTCGCTCGAGGCGCAGCTCGAAGCGCGCGTCTTGATGATGTCGACCAACAACATTCTGCATCCTGCGAACGGCGCGCCGATCATCGTGCCGTCGCAGGATATCGTGCTCGGCCTGTACTATCTCTCGATCATCCGTGATGCCGTGGAAGGCGAGAAGCCGAAACTATTCGGCGACTTGGCCGAGATCGAACTCGCGCTGCACGAAAAGGCCGTCAGCCTGCACTCGCGGATCAAATACCGCTGGCAAGGCATCGGCGAGGACGGCAAGCCGGTGACGCGCTGGTACGACACCACGCCGGGCCGCGTCATTCTCGGCTCGGTGCTGCCGAAGCTCGCCAAGACGCCGTTCGACCTCGTCAACAAGCTCATGACGAAGCGCGAAATCTCCGGCATGATCGACACGGTCTATCGCCACTGCGGTCAGAAGGAGACGGTGATCTTCTGCGATCGCGTCATGGCGCTCGGCTTCCACCATGCGTTCAAGGCCGGCATTTCGTTCGGCAAGGACGACATGGTCGTGCCGCATTCCAAGAAAGCGACCGTCGAGAAGACCCGCGATCTCGTCAAGGAATTCGAGCAGCAGTACAACGACGGCCTGATCACGCAAGGCGAGAAGTACAACAAGGTCGTCGACGCCTGGTCGAAGTGCACCGAGACCATCGCCGAAGCGATGATGAAGGAGATCTCCACCTCCCGCCCGCGGCGAGAAGGGCCAGGAAGCGCAGGTCAACTCCATCTACATGATGGCGCATTCCGGCGCGCGCGGTTCGCCCGCCCAGATGCGTCAGCTCGCCGGCATGCGCGGCCTGATGGCGAAGCCCTCGGGCGAAATCATCGAGAGCCCGATCATCTCGAACTTCAAGGAAGGTCTCTCGGTGCTCGAGTACTTCAACTCGACGCACGGCGCCCGCAAGGGTCTCGCCGATACCGCGCTGAAGACGGCCAATTCCGGCTATCTGACGCGCCGTCTCGTCGACGTGGCGCAGGACTGCATCATCACCGACTACGATTGCGGCACGACCCGCGGCATCAAGGTGCGCGCCATCATCGACGCCGGCACGGTCGTCGCCTCGCTGGCGAGCCGTATCCTGGGCCGCACCACGGCCGAGGACGTGCGCAATCCTTCCGGTACCGAGGTGCTGGTGCCGAATGCGACACTGCTCGACGAGTATCATGTCGACCGGCTGGTCACGGCCGGCGTGCAGGAACTCAAGATCCGCTCGGTGCTGACCTGCGAGACCGTCACCGGCGTTTGCGGTGCCTGTTACGGGCGCGATCTTGCCCGTGGCACTCCGGTCAATATGGGTGAGGCGGTGGGCGTCATCGCCGCCCAGTCGATCGGCGAGCCGGGCACGCAGCTGACGATGCGGACGTTCCACATCGGCGGCGCGGCGCAGATCTCGGAGCAGTCGTTCATCGAGTTCGAACTTCGAGGGCACCGTCAAGATCAAGAACCTGAACGTCGCCCGCAATTCGGACGGCGATCTGATCGCGATGAACCGCAACCTTATCGTTGCGGTCGTCGATCCCGACGGCACCGAACGCGCCGTGCACCGCATCCAATACGGCGCGCGGCTGCAGGTCGCCGATGGCGAGCATATCAAGCGCGGCCAGCGTATCGCCGAATGGGATCCGTATACGCGCCCGATCCTCACCGAGGTCGAGGGCACGATCGGCTACGAGGATCTCGTCGACGGCCAGTCGCTCACCGAATCGCTCGACGAGTCGACCGGCATCGCCAAGCGCGTCGTGATCGATTGGCGCTCGGGCTCCGCCCGCGGCCAGCAGGATCTGCGGCCGGCTCTGGTGATCAAGGACAAGGAAGGCAAGATCCTGAAACTGAGCCGTGGCAGCGACGCCCGCTATACGCTCGCGGTCGATGCCATCATCTCGATCGATCCGGGCGGACAGGTGAAGGCGGCCGACGTCATCGCGCGTATCCCGACGGAGAGCGCCAAGACGCGCGACATCACCGGCGGTCTGCCGCGCGTCGCCGAACTGTTCGAGGCGCGCCGCCCGAAGGAATCCGCGGTCATCGCGGAAATCTCCGGCACGGTCCGCTTCGGCCGCGACTACAAGAACAAGCGGCGCATCACCATCGAGCCGACCGACAAGAGCGAGGAGCCGCGCGAGTATCTCGTCGCCAAGGGCAAGCACATCCACTTGCAGGACGGCGACGTGATCGAAAAGGGCGACTTCATCGTCGAAGGCAACCCGGCGCCGCACGACATCCTGGCGATCAAAGGCGTCGAGGAGCTGGCCGGCTACCTCGTCAACGAGATCCAGGACGTCTATCGGCTGCAAGGCGTGGCGATCAACGACAAGCACATCGAAGTGATCGTGCGGCAGATGCTGCAGAAGGTCGAGATCACCGACTCCGGCGATACCGACACTGATCCAGGGCGATCAGGTCGACAAGCTCGAGTTCGATGAGGTCAATGCCAAGGCGGCGGAAGAGGGCAAGAAGCCCGCGACCGCGCATCCGGTCTTGCTCGGCATCACCAAGGCCTCGCTGCAGACGCGTTCGTTCATCTCGGCGGCGTCGTTCCAGGAGACGACGCGCGTGCTCACCGAGGCTGCGGTCAACGGCAAGGCCGATACGCTCGACGGACTCAAGGAGAACGTCATCGTCGGCCGTCTGATCCCGGCAGGGACGGGCGCCATGATGAACAAGATCCGCGAAGTCGCGATCAAGCGCGATGCGCTCATTCTCGCCGAGCGCGAGAAGGAAGCGGCGATCAAGGCGGAGGCTGCCGCTGCCGCCGAGCCCGCGGCGCTGCCGGCGGCGGAATAATCTCCGCTGGTCTAACGAAATTGAAGGGCCGCCCCTGTGGCGGCCCTTTTCCTTTGTGAGCTGTACGTCACTATAACGTCACCTTGGGGGCGGCTCGCCTCAGCGGGAATGTTGCTCGGGACTGTCGAATGGCAATTACAAAGACCATCAAAATCCTCAGCGGCGGCGCGATGCGTTCGCTGATGGTCGAAATCGTGCCGCTGTTCGAACGTGCCAGCGGCGCTAGGGTCGAGATCGAATTCCGTCTGACCTCGGTGTTGAAGAAGGAGATCGAAGACGGCGCGATCTTCGATCTCGCGCTGTTGCCGCGGCCGGAGCTTGATGAACTGGTGCGGGCCGGCAAGATCGCGGAAGGCGCCACGGCCGACGTGACGCGCTCGGCAGTGGGGCTTGCCGTTCGCGCCGGTGCGCCGAAGCCCGATATCGGCACGGTCGCTGCGTTCAAGCAGACGCTGCTTGCGGCCACATCGATTGCTTATAGCGATGGCCCAAGCGGCGCCTACATCGCCGGGCTGCTGCGCCAACTCGGTCTTGCCGACGGAGATCGAGCCAAAGATCAAGCTGACAAGTCGGCCAGTGGCCGAGCTGGTCGCCGAAGGCGACGCCGAAATCGGCCTGCAGCAGATCGTGGCGATCCTGCCGGTGAAGGGCGCCGAACTGGTCGGCCCGCTGCCGGCCGAATTGCAGAATGTCATTATATACGCGGCCGGGATCGCAGCCCGCGCCAAAGAACCTGCGACTGCGCGCGCCTTCGTCGCCTTTACCAAGACGCCGCAAGCGGAGCGGCTCATCCGGGCGAAGGGCATGGAGCCAGGCTGAGCGCAGCCTGACAAAGCAACATGCCGGCGACGCAGATGTGCTTGCGCCATCGCGCTTTTATGCCCATATGCGCTTGACTTGCCGCGGTTACGCCGATACATACCGCCCACTTTTGACAGGCGGTGAGCTTCGCCAGTCGGAACGGCCTGCCGGGTCCCCGTATAAGCCATTGAAAGTAGTCGCCTTTTGGCGCTTTCGCGGCTCGTCGGACTTGGCGTGACGCCTCGACGAAGGAAGCTCAAACGCTGTCTCTGACTTCGAAAAGTCAGTTAATCGGGTGCAAGACCGCGATCGCATCGTGGTCCTCTGCAAAGCCAAGCGCTCCTCCGCACCGTTACGCGGGTGGTGCGATTTGGTTTTGCGCCTACGCGTTTTTGGCGGGTGAGAGCCTGTCTTTGGCAAAAGGGGCGCAAGCCCCGTCGTAGAAAAGTCAAAAGGGGCGCGAGCCCCGAATTGGAGCCTGAACGAGCAATGCCGACGATTAACCAGCTCATTCGCAAGCCGCGGGTTACCCAGCGCGCGAAGAAGAAGGTCCCGGCTCTGCAGCAAAGCCCGCAGAAGCGCGGCGTCTGCACGCGCGTCTATACGACGACGCCGAAGAAGCCGAACTCGGCGCTGCGCAAGGTCGCCAAGGTGCGGCTGACCAATGGCTTCGAGGTGATCGGCTACATCCCGGGCGAGGGCCATAACCTGCAGGAGCACTCGGTGGTCATGATCCGCGGTGGCCGCGTTAAGGACCTGCCCGGCGTGCGCTACCACATCCTGCGCGGCGTGCTCGATACCCAGGGCGTCAAGAACCGCAAACAGCGCCGCTCGAAATACGGCGCGAAACGTCCGAAGTAAGGAAACAACGAGATGTCCCGCCGCCATAAGGCAGACAAACGCGAGATCCTCCCGGACCCGAAATTCGGGAACGTCGTGGTCACGAAGTTCATGAACTCCGTCATGCATGCCGGCAAGAAGTCGGCGGCGGAGACTATCGTGTATGGCGCGTTCGATATCATCGAAGGCAAGACCCGCGGCAATCCGGTCGGCGTGTTCCAGCAGGCGCTCGACAACGTCATGCCGTCGATCGAAGTGCGCTCGCGGCGCGTCGGCGGCGCCACCTATCAGGTGCCGGTCGAAGTGCGCACCTCGCGGCGCCAGGCGCTCGGCATCCGCTGGATCATTTCGGCGGCGCGCGAACGCAACGAAAAAACCATGACCGAGCGGCTCTCCGCCGAGCTGCTCGATGCGTCGAATAACAGGGGGAACGCCGTCAAGAAGCGCGAAGACACGCATCGGATGGCGGAAGCTAACCGTGCATTCTCGCACTATCGCTGGTCGAGCGAAGGATAAATCCCCATGCCCCGCACAAATCCGATCGAGGACTATCGCAACTTCGGCATCATGGCGCACATCGATGCCGGCAAGACCACGACGACCGAGCGCGTCCTCTATTACACCGGCAAGAATCACAAGATTGGCGAGGTGCACGAAGGCGCCGCGACCATGGATTGGATGGAGCAGGAACAGGAGCGCGGCATCACCATTACGTCGGCCGCGACGACTGCGCAGTGGAACGGCAAGCGCCTCAACATCATCGACACGCCCGGCCACGTCGATTTCACCATCGAAGTGGAGCGTTCGCTGCGCGTCCTCGACGGCGCGGTCTGCGTGCTCGATTCCAACCAGGGCGTCGAGCCGCAGACCGAGACGGTGTGGCGGCAGGGCGACCGCTATAACGTTCCGCGCATCGTCTTCGCCAACAAGATGGACAAGATCGGCGCTGACTTCTTTCTGTGCCTGAGAGACATCGTCGACCGCCTCGGCGCCAAGCCGGTGGCGATCCAGCTGCCGATCGGCGCCGAGAATACGTTCAAGGGCGTGATCGATCTCGTCCGCATGGTCGGCGTGGTGTGGGACGAGGAGACGCTCGGCGCGAAATATAACGACGTCGAAATTCCGGCCGATCTGATGGATCAGGCCAAGGAATATCGCGAGAAACTGGTCGAAGCCGCCGTCGAGCTCGATGATGACGCGATGTCGGCCTACCTCGATGGCAAGGAACCTGACGTCGCTACGCTCAAGCGCCTGATCCGCAAGGCGACCATTGAAGGCAAGTTCTTTCCGGTGCTGTGCGGCTCCGCGTTCAAGAACAAGGGCGTGCAGCCGCTCCTCGATGCCGTCGTCGACTATCTGCCGTCGCCGCTCGACGTGCCGGCGGTGAAGGGCGTCGATCTCAAAGGCAACGAGGTCGAGCGCAAGTCTTCGGACGACGAGCCGCTGGCGCTGCTCGCATTCAAGATCATGGACGATCCGTTCGTCGGCACCATCACGTTCTGCCGCATCTATTCGGGCAAGCTCGAGAGCGGCACCGGCGTGATGAACTCGACCAAGGATCGCAAGGAACGCGTCGGCCGCATGCTGCTGATGCATGCGAACAACCGCGAAGACATCAAGGAGGCCTTTGCCGGCGATATCGTCGCGCTGGCCGGGCTGAAAGAGGTCCGCACCGGCGACACGCTGTGCGATCCGCAGAAGCCGGTGATCCTGGAAAAGATGGAATTCCCCGAGCCGGTCATCGAGATCGCGATCGAGCCGAAGTCGAAGGCCGACCAGGAAAAGCTCGGCGTCGCTCTGGCCAAGCTCGTGGCCGAGGATCCGTCGTTCCGCGTTCACACCGATCAGGAATCCGGCCAGACCATCATCAAGGGCATGGGCGAGCTTCATCTCGACATCAAGGTCGACATCCTGAAGCGCACCTATAAGGTCGACGCCAATATCGGCGCGCCGCAGGTCGCCTACCGCGAGAAAATCACGCGGTCGGCGACTGTCGACTACACCCATAAGAAGCAGACCGGCGGTCACGGCCAATATGCGAAGATCAAGATCGTGGCCGAGCCGTCCGAGCCGGGCGCCGGTTTTGTGTTCGAGAACGAGATCGTCGGCGGCTCGGTGCCGAAGGAATTCATCCCTGCCGTCGAGAAGGGTCTCGAAGGCGTGCTGGGCTCCGGCGTGCTCGCCGGCTTCCCGGTCGTCGATATCAAAGTCTCGCTCGTCGACGGCGACTCGCATGACGTCGATTCGTCGGCGATGGCCTTCGAAATCTGCGCGCGCGGCGCCATGCGCGAGGCGCTGCAAAAGGGCGGCCCGGTGCTGCTCGAGCCGGTCATGAAGGTCGAGGTGGTGACGCCGGAGGACTATACCGGGTCGGTCATCGGCGATCTGAATTCGCGGCGCGGCCAAATTCAGGGCCAGGACATGCGCGGCAACGCCAACGTCATCTCGGCGATGGTGCCGCTCGCCAACATGTTCTCTTACGTCAACAACCTGCGCTCCATGTCTCAGGGGCGCGCCACATTCACGATGCAATTCGACCACTACGCAGAAGTGCCGAAGGCAATCGCCGAAGAAGTCCAGGCGAAGTTCGCCTAAGACCAAAGTCAAACGGATTAAGCAGGAGCCGGAACGGAGAGCCCCATGGCTAAGGAAAAATTCAACCGCACCAAACCGCATTGCAATATCGGTACGATCGGCCACGTCGATCACGGCAAGACGTCGCTGACGGCGGCGATCACCAAGGTATTGGCGGAAACAGGCGGGGCGACTTTCACCGCTTACGATCAGATCGACAAGGCGCCGGAAGAGAAGGCGCGCGGCATCACGATCGCGACCGCGCATGTCGAATACGAGACCGCGAACCGCCACTACGCGCATGTCGACTGCCCCGGCCACGCCGACTATGTGAAGAACATGATCACCGGCGCCGCGCAGATGGACGGCGCGATCCTGGTGGTGAGCGCCGCCGACGGCCCGATGCCGCAGACCCGCGAGCACATTCTGCTCGCCCGCCAGGTCGGCGTGCCGGCGCTGGTCGTGTTCCTCAACAAGGTCGACATGGTCGACGATCCGGAACTCCTCGAGCTCGTCGAGCTCGAAGTCCGCGAACTGCTCTCGAAGTACAATTTCCCCGGCGACAAGATTCCGGTCGTCAAGGGCTCGGCGCTGATGGCGCTCGAAGGCAAGGATCCGAAGCTCGGCCATGACGCGATCCTCGAGCTGATGAAGGCGGTCGACGCCAACATCCCGCAGCCGGAGCGCCCGAAGGATCAGCCGTTCCTGATGCCGGTCGAAGACGTGTTCTCGATCTCCGGCCGCGGCACGGTCTGCACCGGCCGTATCGAGCGCGGCATCATCAAGGTCGGCGAGGAAGTCGAGATCGTGGGCATCAAGCCGACGACCAAGACCACCGTCACCGGCGTCGAAATGTTCAGCAAGCTGCTCGACCAGGGCGAGGCCGGCGACAATGTCGGCTGTCTTCTGCGCGGCACCAAGCGCGAGGAAATCGAGCGCGGCCAAGTGCTGTGCAAGCCCGGCTCCGTGAAGCCGCACACCAAGTTCAAGGCCGAGGCCTATATCCTCACCAAGGAAGAGGGTGGCCGCCACACGCCGTTCTTCACCAATTATCGTCCGCAATTCTATTTCCGCACTACGGACGTGACCGGCGTCGTGACGCTGCCGGAAGGCACCGAGATGGTGATGCCGGGCGACAATATCGCCATGGAAGTGACGCTGATCGTGCCGATCGCCATGGAAGAGAAACTGCGCTTCGCCATTCGCGAAGGTGGCCGTACCGTCGGCGCCGGCGTGGTGGCGAGCATCATCGAGTAAGGATCAACGCATCGTCATGGCCGGGCTTCGTCCCGGCCATATCGATCTCATGAGCGCAGTTCTCATGAGCACGGCGGTGCGAGTTAGTTGGGATTGCCGGATCAGATCCGGCAATGACGAGGCAGAGAGACGGGACCATGAACGGCCAGAACATAAGAATCCGGCTCAAGGCGTTCGATCACCGCATCCTCGATGCGTCGACGCGCGAGATCGTCAATACGGCCAAGCGCACCGGCGCGCAGGTGCGTGGACCCATTCCGCTGCCGACCAAGATCGAGAAATTCACCGTCAACCGCTCGCCGCACGTCGATAAGAAGAGCCGGGAACAGTTCGAAATGCGCACGCACAAGCGTCTGCTCGACATCGTCGATCCGACGCCGCAAACGGTCGATGCGCTGATGAAACTCGATCTGGCCGCCGGCGTCGACGTCGAGATCAAGCTCTAAGGTTTGGAGAAGAGAGAAATGCGTTCCGGGGTTCTTGCCCAAAAGGTCGGGATGACGCGTCTCTTCACCGAGACCGGCGAGCATGTGCCGGTCACGGTGTTGCGGCTCGGCAATTGCCAGGTGGTCGGCCATCGCACCAAAGAGAAGAACGGCTATGTCGCGCTGCAGCTCGGCGCCGGCCAGCGCAAGGTGCAGCGCACCACCAAGGCCGATCGCGGCAACTTCGCCGTCGCCAAGGTCGAGCCCAAGCGCAAGCTTGCGGAATTCCGCGTCGACGAGGATGCGCTGATCCCGATCGGCGCCGAAATCACGGCGGATCATTTCGTCGTCGGCCAATTCGTCGACGTCACCGGCACTTCGACCGGTAAGGGTTTTGCCGGCGGCATGAAGCGCTGGAATTTCGCCGGCCTTCGCGCCAGCCACGGCGTGTCGATCTCGCACCGCTCGATCGGTTCGACCGGCGGCCGTCAGGATCCCGGCAAGACTTTCAAGAACAAGAAGATGCCCGGCCATCTCGGTGTCGATCGCGTGACCACGCTCAATCTTAAAGTCCGCCAGACCGACGTGGCGCGCGGGCTGATCCTGGTCGAAGGCGCCGTGCCCGGCGTCAAAGGCGGCTGGATCACGGTGCGCGACGCGGTGAAGAAGAAGCCGCCGGCCGGCCTGCCGAAGCCCGGCAAGTTCAAGCTCGCCGATAACGAGTCGACGGCGCCCGTATCCGTCGGCCAGGACGCGGCCGCCGGCCAGGATGCTGCGGCTCAAGGCGCGGCCCAGGGCGCGGTTCACGGGGAGGGCGCGTAATGGAACTCAAAGTCACCTCCCTCGACGGCAAGGAAGCCGGCTCGGTCACGTTGTCCGACACCATATTCGGGCTCGAGCCGCGCACTGATCTCATTCATCGCTGCGTGGTGTGGCAGCTCGCCAAGCGTCGGCGCGGCACCCATGAGGTGAAGAATCGCGCCGACGTGCACCGCACCGGCAAGAAGATGTACCGGCAGAAGGGCACCGGTTCGGCCCGCCACGGTTCGGCGCGCGTCAATCTGTTCCGCGGCGGCGGCCGTTCGTTCGGTCCGCATACTCGCAGCCACGAAATCGGCCTGCCGAAGAAGGTCCGCGCGCTGGCGCTGCGCCATGCGCTCTCGGCCAAGGCCAAAGACGGCGGCATTCTCGTCATCGATGCGCTCTCGCGTGAAGGAAGCCAAGACCAAGGCGCTGCGCGGTCACTTCGACAAGCTCGGCGTGTCGAATGCGCTGTTCATCGACGGCGCCGAAGTGTCGGCCGACGTCCGCAGTGCGGCGCGCAACATCCCGAATATCGACGTGCTGCCGGTCGCCGGCATCAATGTTTACGACATCATGCGGCGGCATAAGCTCGTGCTCACGCGCGCCGCCGTCGATGCATTGGAGGCGCGATTCAAATGACGACCACCGATCCGCGCCATTACGACGTCATCGTCGCGCCGCTCATCACCGAAAAGGCCACCAACGCGTCCGAGCACAACAAGGTCGTGTTCAAGGTCGCCATGACCGCGACCAAGCCGCAGATCAAGGAAGCGGTCGAGAAGCTGTTCGACGTCAAGGTGAAGAGCGTGAACACGCTGCGCCGCCGCGGCAAATGGAAAGTTTTCAAGGGCCGTTTGGGCCAGCAGTCCGACACCAAGCGCGCGATCGTGACCCTCGAAGAGGGCCAATCGATCGACGTGACCACGGGGCTGTAAGGAGCGGGCGATGGCACTCAAATCCTATAATCCGACCACGCCCGGTCAGCGCCAATTGGTGCTGGTCGATCGCGCCGGTCTGCACACCGGCAAGCCGGTCAAGGCGCTCACCGAGGGCAAGAACTCGACGGGCGGCCGCAACAATAATGGCCGTATCACGTCGCGCTATCGCGGCGGCGGCCACAAGCAGGCCTATCGCAAGATCGACTTCAAGCGCCGCAAGTTCGACGTGCCGGCCAAGGTCGAGCGGATCGAATACGATCCGAACCGCACCGCCTTCATCGCGCTCGTCAAATACGAGGACGGCGAACTCGCCTACATCCTGGCGCCGCAGCGCCTGTCGGCCGGCGACACCATCGTCGCCGGCGAGCATGTCGACGTGAAGCCGGGCAATGCGATGCCGATCGCCAGCATTCCGGTCGGCACCATCGTCCACAATATCGAGATCAAGATCGGCAAGGGCGGCCAGATCGCGCGTTCGGCCGGCGCCTATGCGCAGATCGTCGGCCGCGACGGCGAATACGTGATCTTGCGGCTGAATTCCGGCGAGCAGCGCCTGGTCCATGGCCGCTGCATCGCCAGCGTCGGCGCGGTGTCGAACCCCGACAATATGAACGTGTCGATCGGCAAAGCCGGACGCAAGCGCTGGATGGGTTGGCGCGGCCATGTGCGCGGCGAGACCATGAACCCGGTCGATCACCCGCATGGCGGCCGCACGCGCGGCGGCCGGCATCCGGTGACGCCGTGGGGCAAGCCGACCAAGGGCAGGAAGACGCGCAAGAACAAGACGACGGCGAAGTTCATCATGGTGAGCCGCCACGCCCGCAAGAAGAAGAGCTAGGAGCGATCATGACGCGTTCAGTCTGGAAGGGTCCGTTTGTCGACGGTTATCTGCTGAAAAAGGCGGATGCCGCTCGCTCGTCCGGGCGTCACGACCTGATCCGCATCTGGTCGCGGCGTTCGACCATCCTGCCGCAATTCGTCGGCCTGACCTTCGGCGTCTACAACGGGCAGAAGCACATCCCGGTGATCGTCACCGAGGAAATGGTCGGCCACAAATTCGGTGAATTCGCGCCGACGCGCTCGTTCTACGGCCATTCGTCGGATCGCAAGGCCAAGCGTTCGCGGCGCGCGGCGCGCCCGCTGCCGCCGCGCCGGCGGCGGCATCCGGCTCGTAAGGCGGAGGAGAGCGTTCATGAGCAAGAAAAAGCGCGACCGCGATCTCGCCGAGAACGAGGCCAAGGCCGTCGCGCGCATGCTGCGGATCAGCCCGCAGAAGCTCAACCTTCTCGCCCAGCTCATTCGCGGCAAGAAGGTCGCGACCGCGCTCGCCGATCTCGAATTTTCGCGCAAGCGCATCGCGCGCGACGTGCGCAAGTGCCTGGAATCCGCGATCGCGAACGCGGAAAACAATCACGACCTCGATGTCGACGATCTCGTCGTCGCCGAGGCGCATGTCGGCAAGGCGCTGGTGATGAAGCGGCATTCGCCGCGCGCCCGCGGCCGGTCCGGAGCAATTTTCAAGCCGTTCTCGCACCTCACCATCGTGGTGCGCGAAGTCGAAGCGCAGGCACAGGCTAAGAGAGCGGTCAGGAGAAGAACATGGGTCAGAAGGTCAATCCGATCGGGCTTCGTCTCGGCATCAACCGCACCTGGGATTCGCGCTGGTACGCCGGCAAGGCGAGCTACGGCACGCTGCTGCACGAGGACATGAAGATCCGCAAGATGCTGATGGCCGAGCTCAAGCAGGCCGCGGTGTCCAAGATCGTGATCGAGCGCCCGCACAAGAAGTGCCGCGTCACCATCCAGTCGGCGCGCCCCGGCGTCGTCATCGGCAAGAAGGGCGCCGACATCGAGAAGCTGCGCCGCAAGGTCGCCGCCCTCACCGACAGCGACGTCGTCATCAATATCGTCGAAATCCGCAAGCCCGAACTCGACGCCCAGCTGGTCGCCGAATCGATCGCGCAGCAGCTCGAGCGCCGCGTCGCGTTCCGCCGCGCCATGAAGCGCGCCGTGCAATCGGCAATGCGGCTCGGCGCCGGCGGCATCCGCATCAATTGCTCGGGCCGTCTCGGCGGCGCCGAAATCGCGCGCATGGAATGGTATCGCGAAGGCCGCGTGCCGCTGCACACGCTGCGCGCCGACGTCGATTACGGCGTCGCCACCGCGTTCACGACCTACGGCACCTGCGGCGTGAAGGTCTGGATCTTCAAGGGCGAGATCATGGAACACGACCCGATGGCGCAGGATAAGCAGATGGCCGAAGGCGATGCCGGACGGCCGCGCCGGGATGCGGCGTAACGGGGCGAATGAAGAAGAAAGCTTAGAGCCATGCTGCAACCGAAGCGAACGAAATTCCGCAAGGCGCACAAGGGACGCATCCAAGGCGTCGCCACGAGTGCGATCGACCTTGCGTTCGGCCAGTTCGGGCTCAAGGCGATCGAGCCGGAGCGGGTCACCGCGCGCCAGATCGAGGCGGCGCGGCGGGCGCTGACGCGGCATATGAAGCGCGCCGGCCGGGTCTGGATCCGCATGTTTCCGGACGTGCCGGTGTCGAAGAAGCCGCTCGAAGTGCGCATGGGCTCCGGCAAAGGCACGCCGGAATTGTGGGTTGCCCGCGTCAAGCCGGGCCGCATTCTGTTCGAGATCGACGGCGTACCGGTGCAGATCGCCAAGGAGGCGCTGGCGCTCGCCGCCGCCAAATTGCCGATCAAGACGCGTTTCGTCGAGCGGATCAGCGAGTAGCGTCATGAAACCGGCCGATATCAGAGCGATGACGATCGATCAGATCGACGACGAAGTGCTCAAGCTGAAGAAGGAGCACTTCAATCTGCGTTTCCAGCGCGCCAGCGGCCAGTTGGAAAACACCGCGCGCGTGCGCGAGGTGCGCCGCGATATCGCGCGGCTCAAGACCATCGCGCGCAACAAGCGCCCAGCTTCGCCGAAAGCCGGCGCGGCGAAGAGTTAAGAGGAACAAGATGCCGAAGCGTACCCTCCAGGGCGTCGTGGTGAGCGACAAGCAAGCGAAGACGCTGGTCGTCAAAGTCGAGCGCCGTTACACCCATCCGCTGTTCAAGAAGACGGTGCGCAGTTCGAAGAAGTACTACGCGCACGACGAGAAGAACGAATTCAAAGTCGGCGACATCGTGTGGATCGAAGAGCACCGCCCGATCTCCAAGCTCAAGCGTTGGGCGGTGGTGCGGGGCGAGAAGAAGAAGGCGTCGTGAACGTCATGTGGCCGGAATGGAACAAGTGGGGTAACCCATGATCCAGATGCAGACCAATCTCGACGTGGCGGATAATTCCGGCGCGCGTCGTGTCATGTGCATCAAGGTGCTTGGCGGCAGCAAGCGCAAATACGCCACCATCGGCGACGTCATCGTCGTGTCGGTGAAGGAGGCGATCCCGCGCGGCCGCGTCAAAAAAGGCGACGTGATGAAGGCGGTGATCGTGCGTATCGCCAAGGACATCAAGCGCGCGGACGGCTCGGTCATCCGTTTCGACCGCAATGCCGCGGTGCTGATCAATCCGCAGATGGAGCCGGTCGGCACCCGCATCTTCGGCCCGGTGCCGCGCGAGCTGCGGGCGAAGAACCACATGAAGATCATCTCGCTCGCCCCCGAGGTGCTGTGATGGCGGCAAAGATCAAAAAAGGCGACACCGTCATCGTGATCACGGGGCGCGACAAGGGCAAGAGCGGCGAGGTCATCGAGATGCGCCGCGACGACGGTCGCGTGCTGGTGCGCGGCATCAATATGGTCAAGCGGCATCAGCGCCAGAGCGCGACGCAGGAGGGCGGCATCATCTCCAAGGAGGCGCCGATCCACCTGTCGAACGTGGCGCTGACCGATCCGAAGGACGGCAAGCCGACGCGGGTCGGATTCAAAATCGTGGGCAAAGGCGAGGAGCGCAAGAAAGTGCGCGTCGCCAAGCGCTCGGGAGTCGAGATCGATGGCTGATACAGACGAGAAGAAGGCTAAGGCCAAGGGCAGCCCGGATAAGGGCAGGTCGGACAAAGGCAAGCCGGAACAGGCGCCGCGGCCGCAGTCGGCCGAACAGATGGCCAGAGCCGGCAAGGACGACAAGAAGGCGGCGAAGCAGGCGCGCAGCGATAAGGCTGCGGCGTCGGCCGGCAAGCCGGCTGCGCCGCGCGCTCCGGAAGAGCGCGTGCCGGCGCGGCTCAAGGTCGAGTTCGACGAGAAGATCCGCAACAAGCTCGCCGAGCAATTCGGCTTCAAGAACCGCTTCCAGATTCCGGTGCTCGACAAGGTCGTCATCAATATGGGCATCGGCGAAGGCGTCGCCGACCGCAAGAAGGTCGACAATGCCGCGGCTGATCTGGCGCTGATCGCCGGCCAGAAGCCGGTCATCACCAAGTCGCGCAAGTCGATCGCCACCTACAAGCTGCGCGACGGCCAGGCGATCGGCTGCAAGGTGACGCTGCGCAAGGCGCGCATGTACGAGTTTATCGACCGCCTCATCAATATCGCGCTGCCGCGCGTGCGCGACTTCCGCGGGCTCAATCCGAAGAGCTTCGACGGCCGCGGCAATTATTCGCTCGGCATCAAGGAACACATCGTGTTCCCCGAGATCGACTACGACAAGGTCGCCGACGTGTGGGGCATGGACATCACGGTCTGCACCACCGCGCGCAGCGACGACGAAGCGCGCGCTTTGTTGACGGCGTTCAATTTTCCGTTCCGGCAGTGAGGCCGAAAGACCTCAGACGCGGGACATTAGGAGCACTAGATGGCGAAGAAGAGTTCGATCGAGAAGAACAACCGGCGCCGCCGGATGTCGAAGAAGTTTGCCGGCCGGCGGGCGCGGCTGAAAGCGATCGTCCAGGACAAGTCGAAGCCGGTCGAGGAGCGCTTCGCCGCGACCTTGAAGCTTGCCGAACTGCCGCGCAACTCGTCCGCCACCCGCATCCGCAACCGCTGCGAACTGACCGGCCGGCCGCGCGCCTTCTACCGCAAGCACAAACTGTCGCGCATCGCGCTCCGCGAACTCGGCTCCAAAGGGCTGATCCCGGGCCTCGTGAAGTCGAGCTGGTAAGGAGGATCGCACCATGCCCATGAACGATCCGGTCGGCGATCTGTTGACCCGCATCCGCAACGCGCAGATGCGCAACAAGTCGAAGGTCACGAGCCCGAATTCGCAGGCTGCGCGAAAGCGTGCTCGAAGTGCTCAAGAACGAAGGCTATATCCGCGGCTATGCCGTGGTCGAGAAGGACGGCCGCTCGGAAATCGAGATCGAGCTGAAATATTTCGACGGCGAGCCGGTCATCCGCGAGATCGAGCGGGTGTCGAAGCCCGGCCGCCGCGTCTATACCTCGGTCAAGAACATGCCGCGCATCAATAACGGCCTCGGCGTGACCATCGTTTCGACGCCGAAAGGCGTCATGGCCGACCACGACGCCCGCGACGCCAATGTCGGCGGCGAAATCCTGTGCACGGTGTTCTGATGTCTCGTATCGGCAAGAAACCAATCGCGGTGCCTTCGGGCGTGACCGCCAATGTCGAGGGCCAGACCGTGAAGGTCAAAGGCCCCAAGGGCGCGCTGTCGGTCGCGCTGCACGACGACGTCGCGGTCAAGCTCGAGGGCGGCCAGATCAAGATCGATCCGCGCTTCGAAACCAAGCGCGCGCGCTCGCAATGGGGCACGTCGCGCACGCTGGTCGCCAATCTGATCTCCGGCGTCACCAAGGGTTTCGAGCAGCGGCTCGAGATCAACGGCGTCGGCTACCGCGCCGCGGTGCAGGGCAAGAACCTGCAGATCGCGCTCGGCTATAGCCACGACATCGTCTATCCGATCCCGGAAGGCATCACGATCGCGACGCCGCGCCCGGTCGAGATCGTCATCACCGGCAGCGACCGCCAGAAGGTCGGCCAGGTCGCCGCCGAGATCCGCGAATACCGCCCGCCGGAGCCCTATAAGGGCAAAGGCATCAAATATTCCGACGAGCGCATCTTCCGCAAGGAAGGCAAGAAGAAGTAACGGAGCCCGCGATGACCAAACTCAGCGACAGGATCATGCGGCGCAAAGGGCGCGTGCGCGGCGCGTTGCGCTCGCGGCCGCGCGCGCGCAAGCGGCTTGTCCGTGCATCGCTCGTCCAAGCACATCTATGCGCAGGTGATCGACGACGATGCAGGGCGTCACGCTCGTTTCGGCGTCTTCGATCGAGAAGCCGCGCGCGAAGGTCTCAAGACCGGCGCCAGCGTCGATGCGGCGAAGGCGGTGGGCAAGCTCATCGCCGAGCGCGCGCAGCAAAAGGGCATCAAGGACGTGATCTTCGACCGCGGCGGCTATCTCTATCACGGCCGGGTCAAGGCGCTGGCCGAGGCCGCCCGCGAGGGCGGACTGAATTTCTAATTCATTGGATCGACAACAAGGCACACCAATATGGCACGTGAACCCCGCGAGCGAAGAAACGAAGAGCGCGACAGCGAGTTCGTCGACAAGCTCGTGCACATCAACCGCGTCGCCAAGGTGGTGAAGGGCGGACGCCGCTTCGGCTTCGCCGCGTTGGTCGTCGTCGGCGATCAGAAGGGCCGGGTCGGCTTCGGCCACGGCAAGGCGCGCGAAGTGCCGGAGGCGATCCGCAAGGCGACCGAGGCCGCCAAGCGCGGGCTGACGCGGGTGCCGCTGCGCGAAGGCCGCACGCTGCATCACGACGTCGCCGGCCGCCACGGCGCCGGCAAGGTCTTTCTGCGCGCCGCGCCTCCCGGCACCGGCATCATCGCCGGCGGCCCGATGCGCGCGGTGTTCGAGACGCTCGGCATGCAGGACGTCGTCGCCAAGTCGCTCGGCACGTCGAACCCCTACAATGTCGTGCGCGCCACGTTCGATGCGCTCAAGCACCAGGATTCGCCGCGCTCGGTCGCCGCGCGCCGCAATGTGAAGGTTTCGACGCTGCAGGCGCGCCGCCGCGACGGCGACGCCGAACAGACGTCGGCCGATTGAGCCATTGAGAGCTGCGCGAGCAAGCTAGGAATCAAGCCAGGAATGCTGACCAGGAATGAGCCATGAATGCCGACAAGAAAGCTGGCAAGACCGTCAAGGTCCGGCAAACCGGCAGCGCGTCGCGCCGGATTCATACCCAGCGCGAGACGCTGATTGGGCTCAAGCTCAACAAGATCGGCCGCGAGGCCGAGCTTCGTCGATACGCCGGCGACCCGCGGCATGATCGCCAAGGTCGCCCATCTCGTCGAAGTGGTGGAGAAATAGCCGATGAAACTTCACGAACTCTCCGGCCGGCCCGGCGCCCGCAAGACGCGAAAGCGCATCGGGCGCGGCATCGGCTCAGGCAAAGGCAAGACCGGCGGCCGCGGCGGCAAGGGCCAGACCGCGCGTTCCGGCGTGCGCATCAAAGGCTTCGAGGGCGGCCAGATGCCGCTGCATCGCCGTCTGCCCAAGCGCGGCTTCAAGAACACGATGTTCGCGCTCAAGCTCAACGAAGTGAATCTCGGCCGCATCCAGGCGGCGATCGACGCCAAGCTCTCGATGCCGCCGCCAAGATCGACGCTGCGGCTCTGGTCAAGGCCGGGCTGCTGCGCCGGGCCAAGGACGGCGTGCGGCTCCTTGGCGCGGGCGAAATCAAGGCAAAAGTCACGCTTTCGGTCTATGGTGCGTCGAAATCGGCCGTCGCCGCGGTGGAAAAGGCCGGCGGCACGGTCGAAATCCTCGCCCCCAAGGCGGAGACGAGCGAGCAGGCGGCCTGACGCCGATATAGGTCGCGCCTATATAGAGCGGGGGCGCGGGCGGATAGCTCGCAGCAATCTCGGCATACGGAGCTTGGCGGATGGTCTCTGCAGCGGAACAACTGGCAGCCAATCTCAATTTCGGCGCGCTGGCCAAGGCCGACGAGCTGAAGAAGCGGATCTGGTTCACGCTCGGCGCGCTCTTGGTCTACCGGCTCGGCACCTACATCCCGCTGCCCGGCATCGATCCGAATGCCTGGGACCAGATTTTCCAGTCCCAGCAGGGCGGCATTCTCGGCATGTTCAATATGTTCGCCGGCGGCGGCATCCACCGCATGGCGATCTTCGCGCTCAACATCATGCCGTACATCTCGGCCTCGATCATCATCCAGCTGATGACGACGGTGTCGCCGACGCTCGAAGCGCTCAAGAAAGAGGGCGAGGCCGGCCGCAAGATGATCAACCAGTACACCCGCTATCTCACGGTGGTGCTGGCGGCGTTCCAGGCCTATGGCATCGCCGTCGGCCTTGAAGGCGCCGGCCGCGTGGTCAGCGATCCCGGCCTGTTCTTCCGCATTTCGACGGTGATCACGCTCACCGGCGGCACCATGTTCCTGATGTGGCTCGGCGAGCAGATCACCCAGCGCGGCATCGGCAACGGCACCTCGCTCATCATCATGTCGGGCATCGTCGCGCAATTGCCGTCGGCCATCGCCGGCACGCTCGAACTCGGCCGCCAGGGCGCGCTCTCGACCGGGCTCATTCTCATCGTCATCCTGATGGCGGTCGCCGTCATCACCTTCATCGTGTTCATGGAGCGGGCGCAGCGCCGGCTCTTGATCCAGTATCCCAAACGTCAGGTCGGCAACCGCATGTTCGAGGGCCAGTCCTCGCATCTGCCGCTCAAGCTCAACACCTCGGGCGTCATTCCGCCGATCTTCGCCTCGTCGCTGCTGCTTGCTGCCGACGACCATCGCCAATTTCACGGCCGGCCAGGGGCCGGGCTGGCTCACCGCCATCACGACGCAGCTCGCCCATGGGCGGCCGCTGTTTCTGGCGCTCTATGTCGGGCTGATCGTGTTCTTCGCCTTCTTCTACACGGCGATCGTGTTCAATCCGACGGAGACCGCCGACAATCTCAAGAAGCACGGCGGCTTCATCCCGGGCATCCGGCCCGGCGAGCGAACGGCCGAATATATCGATTACGTCTTGTCGCGGATCACGGTGATCGGGGCGGCCTATCTGGCGGTGGTTTGCCTGTTCCCCGAGATTCTGATTTCCTATGCGGCGGTGCCGTTCTATTTCGGCGGCACTTCGCTCCTGATCGTGGTCAGCGTGACCATGGATACGGTGGCGCAAGTCCAAGGCTATCTGCTGGCCCACCAGTACGAAGGCCTGATAAAAAGATCGAAACTGAGGGGACGCCGTAGATGAGATTGATCCTGCTCGGCCCGCCGGGGGCTGGCAAGGGAACGCAGGCCCTGCGTCTCGTCGCCAAATACGGAATAGTGCAGCTCTCGACCGGTGACATGCTGCGCGCGGCCGTGAAGGCCGGCACCCCCGTCGGCCGCCAGGTGCAAGAGATCATGGCGCGCGGCGAACTCTGCCCGACGACCTCGTGGTCGGCATCGTCGGGCAGCGCATCGACGAGCCGGACGCCCGTAAGGGCTTCATCCTCGATGGCTTTCCGCGCACGGTGCCGCAGGCCGAGGCGCTCGACCGTATGCTGGCAGGCGAAGGGGCTCGACCTCGACGCCGTGATCGAATTGCGGGTCGACGAGGCGGCGCTGATCCGCCGGATCGAAAGCCGGATCGCCGAGATGAAGGCCCGCGGCGAGAAGCTGCGCGACGACGACAATCCCGACGTCCTGCACAAACGGCTCACGGCCTATCGCGAACTGACCGCGCCGCTGATCGCCTATTACCGGCAGCAGGGCATTCTACGCTCGGTCAACGGCATGGCGCCGATCGCGGACGTCACCGCCGCCATCGACCAGGCGCTGCCGCTGATGCTGCCGGCCGGCCGGCGCATGAGGCCGAAAGCAAAAAAAAAAGCAAAGAACTAAGCTCGTAAAGCCGCGGCGGGCCGGCAGTTCAAGGGGCAGGGCCACGCGAAACGGTCCCTCGAAGCGAAGGGCTCTCAGTGGAACTATAGGAAAAAAAGTCCGCAAGGCGCGGGGTGGCGGCGCGCAAACGGGCCGGAAGCCGTAAAACATCGGCGTCTAAATCGGCCGCCAAGCGGAAAGCTAGGAAAACTGCCCGCCGCTAACCGAGTTCGAACACGAAATCGCTAGTTGAGGTTGACGACTGCGCCTTGAATCCATTAATAAGCCACGAATATCCAGTCGGAGAATGAGCAGCGATGCCAGGCCGCAACGGCAGGCAGGCGTTGGCTTTTTACGTTTGTGGCCTTCTCAGGTGACAACAGGACCTCAGGAAAGCGGCCGGGCTTGGCTGGCCGCCGCAAGGAGTAACTGACGTGGCTCGTATCGCTGGCGTCAATCTGCCGACCAACAAGCGCATCGTGATTGCGCTGCAATACATCTATGGGATTGGCGGCGCCAAATCCCACGAGATCCTGGACAAAGTGTCGATCCCGGAATCGCGCCGGGTGTCGCAATTGACCGACCAGGAAGTGCTGCAGCTGCGCGAAGTGATCGACCGCGACTATATGGTCGAGGGCGATCTGCGGCGCGAAGTCGCCATGAACATCAAGCGGCTGATGGATCTTGGCTGCTATCGCGGGCTGCGCCACCGCCGCGGTCTGCCGGTGCGCGGCCAGCGCACTCATACCAACGCCCGGACCCGCAAGGGCCCGGCCAAGGCTATTGCCGGCAAGAAGAAATAGCGCGTGGAACAGCATTGTTATGACGGCAGTCGGAGCCGCAGCGCTTCGCGCCGCGAAAGGGTTCAGAATGGGTAAGGAAGCCACGCGCGTCCGCAAACGCGAACGCAAGAACATCGCGTCAGGCGTCGCGCATGTCAACGCGTCGTTCAACAACACCATGATCACGATCACCGACGTGCAGGGCAATACCATTGCCTGGTCGTCGGCCGGCACGATGGGCTTCAAGGGCTCGCGCAAGTCGACGCCTTATGCGGCGCAGGTCGCCGCCGAGGACGCCGCCAAGAAGGCGCAAGAGCACGGCATGCGCACGCTCGAAGTCGAGGTCGCGGGTCCCGGCTCGGGCCGCGAATCGGCGCTGCGCTCGCTGCAGGCCGCCGGCTTCACGATCACGTCGATCCGCGACGTGACGCCGATCCCGCACAATGGCTGCCGCCCGCGCAAGCGGCGGCGCGTATAGGACATCCGGCCGATGGACGAAGTGGAACATCTGCCGCCGCACGATTTTGGCCCCACGGAGCGGAGTGGGGCGCGCGAGACGATCGCGCCGCGCAACGCGATGGGTGACAACGTGACGATTCAGAAGAATTGGCAGGAACTGATCAGGCCCAACAAGCTGCAGGTCAGCCCCGGTGCCGATACGCGGCGCTCGGCGACTGTGATCGCCGAGCCGCTCGAACGCGGCTTCGGCGTGACGCTGGGCAATGCGCTGCGGCGCATCTTGCTGTCGTCGCTGCAAGGCGCCGCGGTGCAGTCGGTGCATATCGACGGCGTGCTGCACGAATTCTCCTCGATCGCCGGCGTGCGCGAGGACGTCACCGACATCGTGCTCAACATCAAGGACATCGCCATCAAGATGCAGGGCGACGGCCCCAAGCGCATGGTGGTGAAGAAGCAGGGCCCGGGCACGGTGACCGCCAGCGACATTCAGACCGTCGGCGACATCGTCGTGCTCAATCCCGATCTCGTGCTGTGCACGCTCGACGAGGGCGCCGAGATCCGCATGGAATTCACGGTCAATACCGGCAAGGGCTATGTGCCGGCCGAGCGCAACCGTCCGGAGGATGCGCCGATCGGGCTGATCCCGGTCGACAGCCTGTTCTCGCCGGTGCGCAAGGTGTCCTACAAGGTCGAGAACACCCGCGAGGGCCAGATCCTCGACTACGACAAGCTGACGCTGACGATCGAGACCAACGGCGCGGTGAGCCCGGAGGACGCGCTCGCTTATGCCGCGCGCATCCTGCAGGACCAGCTCAACGTGTTCGTGAATTTCGAGGAGCCCAAGCGCGAGACCACGCACGAGGCGATCCCCGATCTCGCCTTCAACCCGGCCTTCCTCAAGAAGGTCGACGAGCTCGAGCTGTCGGTGCGTTCGGCCAACTGTCTGAAGAACGACAACATCGTCTATATCGGCGATCTCGTGCAGAAGACCGAAGCCGAGATGCTGCGCACGCCGAATTTCGGCCGCAAGTCGCTCAACGAGATCAAGGAAGTGCTGGTGCAGATGGGTCTGCATCTCGGCATGGAAGTTCCCGGCTGGCCGCCGGAGAACATCGAGGAATTGGCCAAGCGCTTCGAGGATCATTACTGAGCTCGATCGGATCCAGTGATCAGGAGATCGAGTAAGCAAATGAATCACGGCAAGACGCACCGCAAGTTCAACCGGCGTTCGGATCATCGCCGCTCGATGCTGGCGAATCTTGCCGCCTCGCTGATCAAGCACGAGCAGATCATCACGACGCTGCCGAAGGCCAAGGATCTGCGCCCGATCGTCGAGAAGCTGGTCACGCTCGGCAAGCGCGGCGGCCTGCATGCGCGCCGCCAGGCGATCGCGCAGATGCGCGACCTCGCCATGGTCAAGAAGCTCTTCGACGTGATCGGCCCGCGCTACAAGGAGCGCAACGGCGGCTATACCCGCGTGATGAAGGCCGGCTTCCGTTACGGCGATTCCGCGCCGGTCGCGGTGATCGAGTTCGTCGATCGCGACGTCGATGCCAAGGGGCTCGATTCCGGTCCGGTCCAGGAGCGCGCCGCCGAAGCAGACGGCGCCCGCCGCGGCGTAGCAAGCCAACCAGCGCGAGGCGCGTCGTTAGCGCCCTTCTAAGGCCTCGGTCGACTGCCTATATCTGGGCGCATTGATTGGGGTCTTTATGCCGCGTCTGTCGATCTCCGCCATCACGGCATTTGCCGTTGCTTTGTTCGCGCTATTGGCGCCGCGTGCGCGGGCGCAGAATGCCGTCGACCGGCAGGTGCCGAGCTCGATGGGCCAGCTGCAGCTGTCCTTCGCGCCGATCGTCAAGCGCGTGGCGCCGGCGGTGGTCAACGTCTACGCCGCCCACGTCGTCGAGAACCAGCAATCCGTTCATGTCGGATCCGTTCTTCCGCCAGTTCTTCGGCGGCGGCATGCCGCGCGAACAGGTGCAGCGCTCGCTCGGCTCCGGCGTCATCGTCGATCCGTCGGGCCTCGTCGTCACCAATTATCACGTGATCGACGACGCCAGCGAAGTGAAGATCGCGCTCTCCGACAAGCGCGAATTCGCCGCCGACATCGTGCTCAAGGATCAGCGCAGCGATCTCGCGGTGCTGCGCATCAAGGGCGCGACCGAGCGTTTCCCGACGCTGCAATTCGCCAATTCCGACGATCTGCAGGTCGGCGACGTGGTGCTCGCGATCGGCGATCCGTTCGGCGTCGGCCAGACCGTGACCCACGGCATCGTCTCGGCGGTGGCGCGCACGCAGGTCGGCATCAGCGACTATCAGTTCTTCATCCAGACCGACGCCGCCATCAATCCCGGCAATTCCGGCGGCGCGCTGGTCGATATGAACGGCCGGCTCGTCGGCATCAATTCGGCGATCTATTCGCGCTCCGGCGGCTCGCAGGGCATCGGCTTTGCCATCCCGGCGAACATGGTGCGCGTCGTCGTCGCCTCGGCGGAGGGCGGCTCGAGCGCCGTGAAGCGCGCCTGGCTCGGCGCCAAGCTGCAGGAGGTGACGCCGGAGATCGCCGACAGCCTCGGGCTGAAGCGGCCGAGCGGCGCGCTGGTCGCGAGCCTCGCTGCCGGGCAGCCCCGCGGCGCGGGCCGGCCTCAAGACCGGCGATCTCATCTGTCAGCGTCGACGGCGTCGAGTCGACGATCCCAACGCCTTCGACTATCGCTTCGCCACCAAGCCGCTCGGCGGCGCCGCGCAGGTCGGCGTGGTGCGGCAGGGCACGCAACTTCGTCGTGCCGATCGGCCTCGAGCCGCTGCCCGATACGCCGCGCGACGAAGTCGAGATCCACGCGCGCTCGCCGTTCCTCGGCGCCACGGTCGCCAATCTGTCGCCGGCTTTGGCCGACGAATTGCAGCTCGATCCGCAGACCGAGGGCGTCGTCATCACCGCCGTCGCCGACGGCTCGACGGCGCAGAATATCGGCTTCCGCAAGGGCGACATCGTGCTCTCCGTCAACAATCAGAAGATCGCCAAATCCGGCGATCTCGAACGCGCGACCAACAATGGCGGCCATCAATGGCGGGTCACCATCGTGCGCGGCGGCCAGCAGATTTCCGTGATGTTTACCGGATGAGCTCCCGTCCCAAATCGACGGGACCGAACCTGTTCGCCGCGAGCGGGCTCGATCGTGATGCGCCGCGGCCTCTTGCCGACAAGCTCCGCCCGGACAAGCTCGCCGACGTGGTCGGCCAGGATCACCTGCTCGGTCCCGACGGCGCGCTCACCCGCATGCTGGAGACGCGCTCGCTCGGCTCGCTGATCTTCTGGGGGCCGCCCGGCACCGGCAAGACCACGGTGGCGCGGCTTCTGGCGCATGCCACCGAGCTTTATTTCGAGCAGATTTCGGCGATCTTTTCCGGCGTCGCCGACCTGAAGAAAGTGTTCGACGCGGCGCGGCTGCGCCGCGAGACCGGGCAGGGCACGCTGCTCTTCGTCGACGAGATCCACCGCTTCAACCGCGCCCAGCAGGACTCCTTCCTGCCGGTGATGGAGGACGGCACCATCGTGCTGGTCGGCGCCACCACCGAGAATCCGTCGTTCGAACTGATCGCGCCGCTGCTGTCGCGCGCCCGCGTCCTGGTGTTCAAGTCGCTCGACGCGGCGGCGGTCGAAAAACTGCTGCATCGCGCCGAGGAGATCGAGGGCAAGAAACTGCCGCTCGACGCCGAGGCGCGCGCCTCGCTGATCCGCATGGCCGACGGCGACGGCCGCGCCGCGCTGACGCTCACCGAAGAAGTCTGGCGCGCCGCGCGCAAGGGCGAGACTTTCGATGCCGCGGCCCTGCAGCAGGTCGTGCAGCGCCGCGCGCCGATCTACGACAAGAAGCAGGACGGCCATTACAATCTGATCAGCGCGCTGCACAAATCGGTGCGCGGCTCCGACGCCGACGCCGCGCTCTATTATCTCTGCCGCATGCTCGATGCCGGCGAGGACCCGCTTTATCTGGCGCGCCGCGTCGTGCGCATGGCGGTCGAGGATATCGGGCTCGCCGATCCGCAGGCGCTGGTCATCGCCAATGCGGCGAAGGACGCCTACGATTTCCTCGGCAGCCCCGAGGGCGAGCTCGCCATCGCCGAAGCCGTGATCTATGTCGCGACCGCGCCGAAATCGAACGCCACCTATCTCGCCTTCGGCGAAGCCATGCGCACCGCCAAAGAAGCCGGCTCGCTGTTGCCGCCCAAGCACGTGCTCAATGCGCCGACCAAGCTGATGAAAGCCGAAGGCTACGGTTCGGGCTACGAATACGACCACGACGCGCCGGACGCCTTTTCCGGCCAGGATTATTTCCCCGAAGCGCTCGGCCGCCAGCAATTCTACGATCCGCCCGAGCGCGGCTTCGAGCGCGAAATCAAAAAGCGGCTGGACTATTGGGCGAAGCTGCGGCGGGAACGGAGTGAATCGTGAGAGGCAGTCGCGGACCACGCCAGCCGGGCGGCGGACGGCAGATGGCCGGGCCAAGGCACCAACAGCGCCACAAGCAGCGCCAATTCCGGCCCGCGGAGGGGGCGCCGCGCGGCAGTGCCCGCGCCGGCAAGCCGGGCAAGACCAGATCAGCGCAAGCCCGGCGCGCGTCCTTCGCGTTCCGGCCCGGCCGAAATTCGGCAATGGCGGGCGACGTCCCGAGCGCCCCGACTCGCGCCCCCTTCGAGGCCAAGCCGCGTCGCGCGCCGCAGGACGGATGCCCAACGGAGGGAGACGCCGCCCCCCGCGCCGCAATTGCCCACAAGCGTGCAAAACGTCACCGTCACCGCCGACGAGAACGGCATGCGGGTCGATCGCTTTTTCGAGGCGCGGTTTCCGGGCTTGAGCTTCTCGCACATCCAGCGCGTCATCCGTAAAGGCGAGGTGCGCGTCAACGGCAAGCGCACCGAGCCGAAGAACCGGCTCGAGGCCGGGCAGACGGTGCGCATTCCGCCGCTGCGGCTCGATGCGCCGAAGGCGCGGACGATGGGCAATGAGGCCGATCAGAAGACCGCCGATTTTCTCAAATCGATCACGCTCTACGAAGACGCCGACGTGCTCGGTGCTCAACAAGCCGATGGGGCTTGCGGTGCAGGGCGGCTCCGGCACCACGCGGCATCTCGACGGCATGCTCGAGGTGTTGCGCGACGCGCACGGCCAGCGGCCGCGGCTGGTGCACCGGCTCGACAAGGACACCGCGGGCTGTCTCTTGGTCGCCAAGACGCGCTTCGCGGCGTCGGCTCTCGCCAAGACATTCCGCTCGCGCTCGGCGCGGAAAATCTATTGGGCGCTGGTTGCCGGCGTGCCGAAGGTGCCGCAGGGCCGCATTTCGACTTTCCTCGCCAAGGAAGAGCGCGAGGACGAGATCCTTCATGCGCATCGCGCAGCACGGCGAGAAGGGCGCGAGCCACGCCATCACTTATTACGCGGTGGTGGAGACTTCGGGCCGCACGCTGGCCTGGATTTCGCTCAAGCCGGTGACCGGCCGCACCCATCAATTGCGCGCGCACATGGCGCATATCGATCATCCGATCGTCGGCGATCCGAAATATTTTTCGATCGAGAATTGGGAACTGCCGGGCGGCATGCAGGACAAGCTGCATCTGCAGGCGCACCGCATCGCGGTGCCGCATCCGCGCGGCGGGGTGATCGACGTCACCGCGCCGTTGCCGCCGCATATGCTGCAGTCATGG
The DNA here is from genome assembly GCA_963695615.1 of uncultured Alphaproteobacteria bacterium. Classification (GTDB taxonomy): domain Bacteria; phylum Pseudomonadota; class Alphaproteobacteria; order Rhizobiales; family Xanthobacteraceae; genus BOG-931. The sequence goes on from CAVOHH010000009.1 coordinate 326,799, forward strand.
AACCTGCTCGGGCTCGACGCCAAGCGCTACGATCCGATCGAGGATGCGCCGGAAGAATAGGCCGCGGCTGGGGTTGATATCAGCGGGTGCCGATCACAAATTTGCCTGTGGCGGAGGGCTGGCGACGAAGGAGAGAGCCATGAGCTTTCATGTGCAGCCCCGTCCTACACCGATCCGCCTGATCCTTCTTGCATTTCTATCCGCGACCGCATTCTTCGCGGCTGCCGCTTACAGCGCGCAGGCCCGCGATTTCGAGATGGGCGGCGACAGCAATCTACAACATCATGGCGCCCGAGCCCGGCACCGGGCCGCGTGACGTCGTGCGCAATAGGCACGGGCGGACGTCATCGCGCCACACACAATCGCCGACGGCGACCCAAAAGGCGAACCAGGACGCGAACCATGAGGCGACACCAAGCGCGGAGCCGGCCATAGATACGCCGGAGCAAATAGAAGCCTACAAACGCAACCGCCGTACGTTCGCCGCGCGAGGGTCTTCGGGCTTGGTCCTGCCGACGCCGTTGCCGGGGCCGACGCATTATGCGCCGATCGGCCCGACAACCGTGACGCTGCCAACTGTGCAGCAGGAGCAGCCGCCGACCATTCTTCCGGGCTCGGGGCGCGTTATTCCGAACCTGCCGCACGGCACCGAAACGTTCCAGGATCGCGCCTCGCGCTGCGCCTTCCAGTCGAGCATCAACAGCATCCCGGGCAGCCAGGCGAGCAGTTACATGCACAATTGCGCGATGTAGTGCTCCATTCAGGCTAATCGACGCTGGCGTGAACTGAGCGGCCGGTGCGGCAAAGCCCACCGGCTTTTCATTGGCCTTGACAGGCAACCAAATGGTTGCATATTGTAGCCATGGATGACGTGTTCAAGGCCGATGCCGTGTTCAAGGCTTTGGCCGATGCCAGCCGCCGCGAGCTGCTCGACCGGCTGCGGGCCGAGAACGGCCAGACGCTGAACGAGCTCTGCGCGCGCCTCGACATGACGCGGCAGGCGGTGAGCAAGCATCTGGCGATCCTGGAAGACGCGAACCTCGTCGCCACGGTGCGGCGCGGCCGCGAGAAGCTGCACTACCTCAATCCGGTGCCGATCCACGAGATCGCCGAGCGCTGGATCGGCAAGTTCGAACGCTCACGCCTCCAGGCGCTGAGCGACATGAAGCAAGCGTTGGAAGAAGGGGCGGGAGAGTAACGATGAGCAAGCCGAAGTTCGTGTACGTCACCTACATTCGCACCACGCCGGAGAAGCTATGGGCGGCGCTGACCGATCCGCAAACGATCAGGAAATACTGGTTCAACATCACGGCCGAATGCAACTTTGAGCCGGGCTCGCCATGGTGTCTCAAGTTTGAGGACGGCCGCACCGCCGACACCGGCGAAATTCTGGAGTCCGACCCGCCGAGGCGGCTGGTAATCCGCTGGCGCAATGAATTCAAGCCGGAGCTGAAGGCGGAAGGCTATTCGCGCTGCACGATGGAGATCGAGATGGCCGACTACTATCCGGACTTTGGCGGCAAGGCGGCGAAGCTCACCATTACGCACGAACTGGAAGGCGAGGGCACGAAGCTCATCGAGGCCGTTTCCGGCGGCTGGCCGAAGGTCCTGTCGAACCTCAAGTCGCTACTCGAGACCGGCGACGTCGCGTTCCAGACGGGGCCTTAGAGCCATGGTTGACGTCAGCCAGTTCAAGCCTAAGACCGTCTACGTGATCTACATCGCCGCGACACCCGAGAAGGTGTGGGAGGCGCTGACCTCGTCGGAGTTCACCAAGAAATATTTTTGGGACCGCAGCATCGAGCTCGAGCCGAAGCTCGGCGGCAAGCTTCGCGTTGCGCCTGCCGGACGGCACCGTCAACGTGCAAGGCAAGGTCATCGCCTGGGACCCGCCGCGCAAGTTCGCGGTGACCTGGGGCGTCAAATGGCCGGCGGAATTCGCCAAGCTTCCCGAATGCCGCGTGACCTATGAGATCGCGCCGGCCGGCGACGCGGTGCGTCTGACCATGACGGAATCGCATTCCTGGAACGTGCCCGAGGCGATCCTGTCCGGCGGCCGCATGGGCTGGCCGGCGGTGCTGTCAGGGCTCAAGAGCCTGCTCGAAACCGGCAAGGCGCCGGTCATCAAGATGGAGCCGCCGAAGGAAATGATCGAGGCGATCAGGAACCTGAAGCTCTCGTGATCCGATGCCGCTCATTCCCGCGAAAGCGGGAATCCAGCGCTGGCACGAGGAAGGCTGGATTCCCGCTTTCGCGGGGACGAGCGACCGAGCACGACAACGAGGAGAGGATCCCGCTTCGCGAACGGCGGGTCGGCGCTCAGCGCAGGCTGGCGTTGATCTTGTCGAGCGCCGCCGAGCCGGGGCACAGCTCCTTCTCGTTGAGCGCATTGAGCGGCGCCGTGACCGTATTGAGATGGCCGTGCAGGTCGTCGGACTCCTGCTCGACATAGAGCAGGCCGGTGACGATCTGGCCCTTGGCGGCGTGGTGCTGGATGAAGCTCATCGCGGCGAGCCGGTCGTGCACGTCGTATTCGGCGTCGATCTTGCGCAGCGCCAGCGTCGTGCCGTCGTGCTGCTCGACCATTTCGACGGTGCCCGGCGCGTAGTCGACCTTGATCGGCGCGCGGCCGGTGATGAAGTCGAGCCGGTTCACCGCCTCGTTGTGCTCGCGCACATAGTCGAAGCTCTTGGTCGAGCCGGCGTGATTGTTGAAGGCGACGCACGGCGAGATCACGTCGATGAAGGCGGCGCCCTTGTGCTCGATCGCCGCCTTGATGATCGGCACGAGCTGCTTCTTGTCGCCGGAGAACGAGCGCGCGACGAAGGTCGCGCCGAGCTGCAGCGCGAGCCCGACCATGTCGATGGCGCTGTCGGTATTGACGACGCCGCGCTTGGATTTCGAGCCGCGGTCGGCGGTGGCGGAGAACTGGCCCTTGGTCAGGCCGTACACGCCGTTGTTCTCGACGATATAGACCATGTTGACGCCGCGGCGCATGCAATGGGCGAACTGGCCCGAGCCCGATCGAGGCGGAATCGCCGTCGCCCGACACGCCGAGATAGATCAGATCGCGATTGGCGAGATTGGCGCCGGTGAGCACCGACGGCATGCGGCCGTGCACCGAATTGAAGCCGTGCGAGGCGTTGAGGAAATAGTCCGGCGTCTTCGACGAGCAGCCGATGCCGGAAATCTTCGCCACGCGGTGCGGCTCGATCGAGAGTTCGAAGCACGCTTCGATGATCGAGGCGGTGATCGAATCGTGGCCGCAGCCGGCGCACAGCGTCGAAATCTTGCCCTCGTAGTCGCGGTGCGTATAGCCGAGCGTGTTCTTGGGCAGTTCCGGATGATGGAATTGCGGTTTGGCGAGGTAGGTCATGACACAACCTTCCGCAGCGGCGTGACTTTCAGGGCGTCGAGGTGTTCGCCGATGGCGCGCGCGATGAAGCGCGCGGTGATCGGCGTGCCGTCATAGTGCAGGATCGGCACCAGCCGCACCGGATCGATGCTGCATTCGTTGACGATCAGCGAGCGCAATTGCGCGTCGCGGTTCTGCTCGACGACGAAGATGAAATCGTGATCGGCGATGAAGCTCGTCACGCTCGAATGGAACGGGAAGGCGCGCACCCGCATCCGGTCGAGATGCTGGCCGTTGGCTTCGAGCATCTGGATCGCTTCGTCCATCGCCGGCGAGGTCGAGCCGAAATAGATCACGCCGTATTTGGTCGGCTTCTCGGCATTGGCCTGAAGCGGCCGCGGCACCAGATCCTTGGCGGTCTCGAACTTGCGCAGCAGCCGCTGCATGTTGTCGGCATAGGCCGCGCCTTCCTCGGTGTAGCGCGCATAGCGGTCGCGCGAGGTGCCGCGGGTGAAGAACGCGCCCTTGGTCGGATGCGTGCCGGGATAGGTGCGGTAGGGAATGCCGTCGCCGTCGACGTCGAGATAGCGGCCGAAATCCTTGCCGGCTTCGAGCGCGGCCGCCGTCATCACCTTGCCGCGGTCGTATTTGCGCGCGTCGTCCCAGGCGAGCGGGCGGCACAGCCGATGGTTCATGCCGATATCGAGATCGATCATGACGAAGACCGGCGTCTGCAGCCGGTCGGCGAGATCGAAGGCGATGGCGCCGAATTCGAAGGTTTCGGCCGGATCCTCGGGGAACAGCAGGATGTGCTTGGTGTCGCCGTGCGAGGCATAGGCGCAGGACAGGATATCGGTCTGCTGCGTGCGCGTCGGCATGCCGGTCGACGGCCCGGCGCGCTGCACGTCGAAGACGACGGCGGGAATCTCGGCGAAATAGGCAAGCCCGAGAAATTCCTGCATCAGCGAAATGCCCGGGCCTGACGTCGCGGTGAAGGCGCGCGCGCCGTTCCAGCCGGCGCCGATCACGATGCCGATCGAGGCGAGTTCGTCCTCGGCCTGCACGATGGCGAATTTGTTCTGCTTGCTGTCGGCATCGACGCGCAGCCGGCTGCAATAGCGCGTAAAGGCTTCGGCGAGCGACGACGACGGCGTGATCGGATACCAGGCGCAGACCGTGGCGCCGCCATAGACCGCGCCGAGCGCCGCCGCCGCATTGCCTTCGATGAAAATGCGGTCGCCGACCTCGTTGGCGCGCTTGAGCCGCAGCCCGATCGGATGTTCGAGATTGATCATCACCCAGTCGCGGCCGAGATGCAGCGCGTGCTTGTTGGCGTCGAACAGCTTTTCCTTGCCCTTGTACTGCTCGGCGATCAGCTTCTCGATCTCGCCGACATCCATGTCGAGCAGCGCCGAAAGCGCGCCGAGATAGATGATGTTCTTGAACAATTGGCGCTGGCGCGGATCGGTATATTCGCGATTGCAGATCGCGGTGAGCGGCACGCCGATGACGGTGATGTCGTCGCGGAATTTCGACTCCGGCAGCGGCTTGGTCGAATCGTAGAGCAGATAGCCGCCCGGCTCGATGCCGGCGACGTCCTTGTCCCAGGTCTGCGGATTCATCGCCACCATGAGATCGGTGCCGCCGCGGGCGCCGAGATGGCCGGCTTCCGAAATGCGCACTTCGTACCAGGTCGGCAGGCCCTGGATGTTGGACGGGAAGATATTGCGCGGCGCGACCGGGATGCCCATGCGCAGCACGGCGCGGGCGAACATTTCGTTGGCGCTCGCCGAGCCCGAGCCGTTGACGTTGGCGAACCGGACGACGAAGTCGTTTACGCTTTGGAGTGGCATGCTTGTTCCGCGTGAGTCATGTCGATCAGGTATTTCTGCATGTCCCAGGCGCCGGTCGGGCAACGCTCGGCGCACAGGCCGCAATGCAGGCAGACGTCCTCGTCCTTCACCATGACGCGGCCGGTCTTGAGATTGTTGGCGACATAGAGGTCCTGGGTCAGGTTCTTCGCCGGCGCCTGCAGCCGCGCCCGCAGATCGGCTTCTTCGCCGTTGCCGGTGAAGGTGATGCAGTCCATCGGGCAGATGTCGACGCAGGCGTCGCATTCGATGCAGAGCTGGCCGGTGAAGACGGTCTGCACATCGCAATTGAGGCAGCGCTCGGATTCCTTCAGCGCGAGCTCGATGTCATAGCCGAGCTCGACCTCGGCCTTGATGTCGCGCAGCGCCACGACCTTGTCGCGATGCGGCACGCGATAGCGCTTATCGAGCGTGATCTCGTTGTCGTAGCTCCACTCGTGGATGCCCATCTTCTGGCTGGAGATGCCGACATGCGGCGCCGGCCGCACGTTGACGTCTTCGCCGCGGCAGAAGCGGTCGATCGAGATCGCCGCCTCATGGCCGTGCGCCACCGCCCAGATGATGTTCTTCGGTCCGAACGCGGCATCGCCGCCGAAGAACACTTTGGGATTGGTCGAGGCCATGGTCGTCGGATCGACCTTGGGCATGTCCCATTTGTCGAACTCGATGCCGCAATCGCGCTCGATCCAGGGAAACGCGTTTTCCTGGCCGACGGCGACCAGGACGTCGTCGCAGGGGAAGATCTCGTCCGGCTCGCCGGTCGGCACCAGGTTGCGGCGGCCCTTGGCGTCGCGCACCGCCTTGACCTTCTCGAACACGACGCCGGTGAGCTTGCCGTTGTCGTGGGTGAATTCCTTCGGCACCAGATAATTGAAGATCGGAATGTCCTCGTGCATGGCGTCCTCCTTCTCCCAGGGAGACGCCTTCATCTCCTCGAAGCCGGAGCGCACGACGACCTTGACGTCCTCGCCGCCGAGCCGGCGCGAGGAGCGGCAGCAATCCATCGCGGTATTGCCGCCGCCGAGCACGATGACGCGCTTGCCGATCTTGTCGATGTGGCCGAACGAGACGCTGGACAGCCAATCGATGCCGATATGGATGTTCTTGGCCGCTTCCTTGCGGCCGGGAATGTCGAGATCGCGGCCGCGCGGCGCGCCGCAGCCGACAAAGATCGCGTCGAAATCCTCGGCGAGCAGCGCCTTCAGGCTGTCGATGCGCTTGCCGCCGACGAAATTCGATGCCGAGATCGAGGATGTAGTCGCATTCCTCGTCGATCACGGTTTCCGGCAGGCGGAATTTCGGGATCTGCGTGCGCATCATGCCGCCGGATTTCGGATCCTGGTCGAACACGACGCATTCGTAGCCCATCGGCGCGAGATCGCGCGCCACCGCGAGCGAGGCCGGGCCGCCGCCGACGAGCGCGATGCGCTTGCCGTTCTTCTTCTCGGCGGGCTTCGGCAGGCGGTCGCGGATGTCGTCCTTGAAATCGGCGGCGACGCGCTTGAGCCGGCAGATCGCGACCGGATCTTTCTCGACGCGGCCGCGCCGGCAGGCCGGCTCGCAGGGGCGGTCGCAGGTGCGTCCGAGAATTCCCGGAAACACATTCGATTCCCAATTGATCATGTAGGCGTCGCTGTAGCGGCCCGCGGCGATCAAACGGATATATTCGGGAACCGGCGTGTGCGCCGGACAGGCCCACTGACAGTCCACGACTTTGTGGAAATAATCCGGGACCGAAATATCGGTGGGTTTCATTGACTCCTCGTGCACGCAGCACCCGCTCTTGACCTGGCGGTACGCACGCTGCTGCGTGGATTTCTCTTCCTCCCGGACGAGCCCCGTCGCCGAATCCGGCGCGGGATACTAGTCGAGCGGGGATGGGATTTCCACCGCTTCTGCTTGTTATAACAAGGTTTTGTCGCCGCTCGGCCGTTAACAAAAGCGCGACTGGCCGGGCTGGCCGCGTGAGGCCATAACGGCGCGGCTCGCCGGCGCCAGGCGGTCAGCTGATAACTAATTGAAAGATATGAGATAAAATAGGATAAATTGCGTCCATGCGCGAGCTGTTCGAGATCGCCAAGCCCGAGGACCCGATCGTCGGCGGCACGCCGCGGCGCGCGTCCGGCGCTGCGGCGGCGCTTCTACGAGCACGCGAGCGCCGCAAGCGGCCCGCGACGGCCACGCCGTGCTGCCTCGACGACAAGCCGGTGCGCACGCCGGCGCGCCGGCCGCTCGCGGCGCCGACGCTGACGCTGGCGCGAGCGATCGCCGCGGAATGGGAGGCGCAGCGCGACAATGATCGATCCGGCCAATATGCCGCTGACGCGGCTTGCCAATGCGATCATCGACGGCGTCGCCGACGCGCCCGGGCCGGTCGCGGCGGAGATCGAAAAATATCTCGCGTCCGATCTTTTGTTCTATCGCGCCGGCGGCCCGCAAGAACTTCGCGAGCGCCAGGCGCAGCATTGGGATCCGATCCTGGCTTGGGCGCGCGACGCGCTCGGCGCCGATTTCAAGATCGGCGAGGGCATCGTCCACGTCGCCCAGCCCGAGGCCGCGCTGCAGGCGGCCGGCGCCGCGATTCCCGACGATCCGTGGCGGCTCGGCGCGCTGCATGTCGTGACGACGCTGACCGGCTCGGCGCTGATCGCGCTCGCCATGCTGCGCGGCGCACTTGTCCGCCGACGCCGCATGGCAGGCGGCGCATGTCGACGAGGATTGGAATATGGAGCAATGGGGCCGCGACGAAGAGGCGCTCGAGCGCCGCGCGTTCCGCTTCGCCGAGTTGCAGGCGGCGGCGACGGTGCTCGATCTTGCTTGCCGAAATAATTCGGCCCGGATGCGCTGCGCTCATCCGGGCCGCAGTTCCAGGCTGACTTAGTCAACGCCCCCGCTGGCTGGATCGCGGTCACCTTAACAGGGGCGGCGCGCGACGCCGCGCACTGAGGCGCGATGTCGCACAGCACGTGGTACGCTCAGCCGCCGGTCACGCTCATATGGCGGGCCAGCGCCGGCCGCTGATGGCGGCGGTCGATGATGAAATCGTGGCCCTTGGGCTTGCGGCCGATCGCCTCGTCGATGGCGGCAAACAGAAGATCGTTGCCTTCCGACGCGCGCAGCGGCTTGCGCAGATCGGCGGCGTCTTCCTGGCCGAGGCACATATAGAGCGTGCCGGTGCAGGTGACCCGCACGCGATTGCAGGATTCGCAGAAATTGTGGGTCAGCGGCGTGATGAAGCCGAGCCTGCCGCCGGTCTCGGCGACGCGCACATAGCGCGCCGGGCCGCCGGTGCGGTAGTCGATGTCGTCGAGCGTGAAGCGCTCGGCAAGCCGCGCGCGCACCAGCGACAGCGGCAGATATTGGTCGAGACGGCCTTCGCCGATCTCGCCGAGCGGCATGACTTCGATCAGCGTCAGGTCCATGCCGCGGCCGTGCGCCCATTCGATCAGCCGCGGAAATTCGTCGTCGTTGACGCCCTTGAGCGCGACGGTGTTGATCTTGATCTTCAGGCCGGCCGCCTGCGCGGCGTCGATCCCGGCGAGCACCTGGTCCAAGATCGCCCCAGCGCGTGATGGCGCGGAATTTGTCGGCATCGAGCGTGTCGAGCGAGACGTTGATGCGGCGCATGCCGTGCGCTTTCAGCTCGGCGGCATATTTGGCGAGCTGCGAGCCGTTGGTGGTCAAGTGTCAGTTCGTCGAGCTCGCCGGTGCGCAGGTGCCGCGACAGCGAGTCGACAAGCGTCATGATGCCGCGGCGCACCAGCGGCTCGCCGCCGGTGAGGCGCAGCTTTCGCACGCCGCGCGCGACAAAGGCCGAGCACAGCCGGTCGAGCTCTTCCAGCGTCAGCACTTCGGCCTTCGGCAGAAACGACATGTTTTCCGCCATGCAATAGACGCAGCGGAAATCGCAGCGGTCGGTCACCGAGACGCGCAGATAGGTGATGGCGCGGCCGAACGGGTCGACCAGTTCCGGCCGCCCGGCTGCGCCGTCGAGTTCCAGCTTTTCAGTTCGTGTGGCCGCACGCTTTCCATCCTCACCTCAGATAATGCCGGATTGTGCCGGATAAAGCCCTGATCGTCCAGGAATTTTCCCCAATTTCGCCGCGGCCGCGGGCGCACTGCCGCGGCTGCGGCTACGGCTAGGCGCGCGGCTTCGATCTCGCGGATGGCCGCCGGCAGCTCGGCAAACGAGCCGATGAGGCGGTCCGGCTGCAACGTCGCGATCGGCACCTCGCTATAGCCGAAATCGACGGCGATGACCGGCACGGCCGCGGCGCGCGCGGTGCGGATGTCGGTCCCGGAATCGCCGACCATGATGGCGCGGTCCGGCTCGCCGCCGGCGCGCAGGATGGTGCGCCGCAGGACTTCCGGGTCGGGCTTTTGCACGCCGAACGTGTCCTGGCCGCAGATCGCGGCGAAGTGCCGGGTGAGATTGAGCGTGTCCAGGAGCCGCACCGACAGCCATTCGAGCTTGTTGGTGCAGACCGCGAGGCGATAACCGTCGCGCGGCCAGGCGATCCAGCGCCGCCTCGAGCTCCGGAAACGGGCGCGAGCGGTCGGCGATATGCGCCGCATAATGTTCGATAAAGCCGGCGAACATCCGATCGAGCTCGGCCTTGAACTCGGCCGGAGCGTCGCGGCCTTCGGCGATCAGCGCCCGTTCGATCATGCCGCGCGCGCCGCCGCCGATCATCCGCCGCGCGCTCGTCGTAGGGGACGGCCGGCAGGCCCTCGCGGGCGAGGATGAGGTTGAGCGTCGAGATGAGATCGGGCGCGGTGTCGATCAGCGTGCCGTCGAGATCGAAGACGATGGTGAGCATGGCCTTCGCCTAACCGGCGGCCGGGCGCTAGGCAAGCCTGGCAAGCTCGAGCAAGGCTCCGGGCAAGCCTCTAGGATCAGTCGCCGGAAGGCGGCTACACAGCCGCATTGCATGACCGGGACCATGAACGCCGACGCGCAAAAACGGGCCGCCGCCGCCCGCGCGGTCGATTTCGTGCGCCCGGGCATGCGGCTTGGGCTCGGCACCGGCTCGACCGCCCAGCACTTTGTCGAATTGCTGGGCGAGCGGGTGCGAGCGGGTCTCGACGTCGTCGCCGTCCCGACCTCGGAGGCGACGCGCGCCCAGGCGGCGCGGCTCGGCATCGCGCTGACCACGCTCGACGAGACGCCCGAACTCGATCTGACCGTCGACGGCGCCGACGAGATCGCGCCGGATCTGACCCTGATCAAAGGCGGCGGCGGGGCGCTGTTGCGCGAGAAGATCGTGGCGTCGGCCTCGGCGCAAGATGATCGTGATCGCCGACGAGTCGAAATGGGTCCCGGTCCTCGGCCGCTTTCCGCTGCCGATCGAGATCGCGCCGTTCGGCGCCGCGGCGACCCGCCGCGCGGTCGAGGCCGCCACCGCCGCTGCCGGCTGTCCGGGGCCGGCGCTGCCGCGCCGGGCCAGGACGGCCATGCTTTCGTCACGGATGGCGGGCACTGGCTCCTCGACGCCCAGTTGCAGCGTATCGCCGATCCGCAAGCTCTTGCGGAGCGGCTTTCTGCTATCCCCGGCGTCATGGAACATGGCTTGTTCATCGGCCTCGCCTGGACTGCTATTGTCGCCGGTCCGGACGGGGTGCGCCTTATCGAGCGGCCCTGATCTCAAGCCCGAAAGGGAGTGCGCCTATGATCGCCGTCTCTCCACGCGTCTTGCTACGCGACTTGCGGGCAAGCGACACGCCGGGACGCGTTTCAGCCGCGGCCGCGCTCCTCGCGCTCGCCGTCGCCGGCGCAGCCTCCGGCGGCGGCCCAAAATCCCGCGCCGCCTGCCGCCGCGCCGCAGCCGTCGCCGGGCGCGCTGCTCCTGGCCAAGCAGATCGTCGCAGATCAAAAACGTCAAGGACGTTTTCCAGCCGATCGTGCGCGGCGTGGTGCAAAAGACCAAGGACATGTTCCTGCAGACCAACTTCATGTGGTCGAAGGATCTCAACGAAGTCGCGGTCAACGTGGAGAAGCAGTTCGAGCCGCGCGTGACCGAGCTCGTCGATGCGACCGCGCGCATCTATGCCAGCCATTTCACCGAGCAGGAATTGCGCGATCTGCTGACGTTCTATCAGTCGCCGCTCGGCCAGAAGGCGCTCGTCGAGGAGCCGAAAGTGCTCGACGAGAGCATGATCTATGCCGGCACCTGGGCGGACAATCTTCTCCCAGGAAGTCGCCAATGCGATGCGCGCCGAAATGAAGAAGCGCGGACACGATATGTGACGCGCAGATCAAGAAGAATGATCATGGCCGATCACGACGTCGATCTTTTCGTCATCGGAGGCGGATCGGGCGGCGTGCGCGCCGCGCGCATCGCCGCCGAGCATGGCGCGCGCGTCATGGTCGCCGAGGAATATCGCCTCGGCGGCACCTGCGTCATCCGCGGCTGCGTGCCGAAGAAGCTTCTGGTCTATGCGTCGCGCTTTCGCGGCGAATTCGAGGACGCCGCCGGCTTCGGCTGGACGGTGCCGCAAACCTCGTTCGACTGGACGACGCTGATCGCCAACAAGGATCGCGAGATCGCGCGGCTCGAAGCGGCCTATGGCGCGACGCTCGGCAAAGCCGGCGTCAAGGTCGTCAAAAGCCGCGCCGTGCTCGTCGATCCGCACACCGTGCAATTGGCGAATGGCGATCGCGTGCGCGCCGGCCATATCCTGATCGCGACCGGCGGCACGCCGAGCTACGGCGATCCGATTCCCGGCATCGAGCACGCGATCTCCTCGAACGAGGCGTTTCATCTGACGGAGTTTCCGCGCCGCGTCGTGATCCAGGGCGGCGGCTATATCGCCGTCGAATTCGCCGGAATTTTCGCCGGGCTCGGCTCGCATGTGACGCTGGTCTATCGCGGCGAGAATATCTTGCGCGGCTTCGACGACGACGTGCGCCAGCATCTTGCGCGTGGAGATGGAGGCGCGCGGCATCCGGGTGGTCACCGGCCGCACCGTCACGGCGATCGAGCAGGCCGGCGCGCATTATTCGGTGCAGCTCTCGGACGGCAATCACGTCACCGCCGACCGCGTCATGTTCGCGACCGGCCGCGTGCCCAACGTCGCCAAGATCGGGCTCAAGGAAGCCGGCGTCGAGATCGCCAAGAACGGCGGCATCGCGGTCGACGAATATTCGCGCACCTCGGTGCCGAACATCTACGCCGTCGGCGATGTCACCAACCGCATCAATCTGACGCCGGTCGCCATCCGCGAAGGCCATGCCTTCGCCGACACCGTGTTCGGCGGCAAGCCGACCAAGGTCGATCACACCAATGTGCCGACGGCGGTGTTCTCCGAGCCCGAGATCGGCACGGTCGGCCTCACCGAGACGGAGGCCCGCGCGCGGCTGGCGCAGACCGACATCTACAAGGCCATGTTCAGGCCGATGAAGGCGACGCTGTCCGGCCGCGCCACCAGCGTGCTGATGAAGCTTGTGGTCGACGGCCTGACCGACCGGGTCGTCGGCTGCCACGTGGTCGGCGAGGGGGCGGCCGAGATCGCCCAGATCGCCGCCATCGCGGTGAAGATGGGCGCCACCAAGGCCGACTTCGACGCCACCATGGCGCTGCATCCGACCGCCGCCGAGGAGCTGGTCACCATGCGCAAGAAGACCGCGAGCTACGCCCGCGAGGCCGCCGGAATAGGCGGTCTTTGCCGGGCTGTCGCAGTCGCGGGCGCCTCGTGTATATATCCGCCGTCATTCCGGCCGAGCCGCAAGCGGCGAGGGCCGGAATCCATAACCACCGTTCGTGAATATGGATTCCAGGCTCGCGGGACAGCGCCCGCGCCCCGGAGTGACGGTTTGGAGATGAGTATGCCGACGCGGTCCAATATGCCGAAATGGAGCCCGGATTCCTGGCGCGCGAAGCCGATCGTGCAGGTGCCGGATTATCCCGATCCGAAGGCGCTCGCCGATGTCGAGGCGCAGCTTGCGACCTTTCCGCCGCTGGTCTTTGCCGGCGAGGCGCGCAATCTGAAAAAGGCGCTGGCGCAGGTCGCCGCCGGCGATGCTTTCCTGCTGCAGGGCGGCGATTGCGCGGAAAGCTTTGCCGAGCACGGCGCCAACAACATCCGCGATTTTTTCCGCCTGTTCCTGCAGATGGCGGTGGTGCTGACTTATGCGGCGGCTTCCCCGGTGGTGAAGGTCGGCCGCATCGCCGGCCAATTCGCCAAGCCGCGCACCTCGCCGACCGAGAAGCGCGACGGCGTCGAGCTTCCGGTCTATCGCGGCGACATCATCAACGGCACCGACTTCACGCCCGAGGCGCGCACGCCCGATCCGCGCCGGCAATTGGAGGCCTATCGCCAGTCGGCGGCGACGCTCAATCTGTTGCGCGCCTTCGCGACCGGCGGCTACGCCAATCTGTCGAACGCGCATCAGTGGATGCTGTCCTTCGTCAAGGACAGTCCGCAGTCCAAGCGCTATCAGGATCTCGCCGATCACCTCACCGAGGCGCTCGACTTCATGCGCGCCTGCGGCATCGATCCCGAAGTGCATCCGGAAATGCGCACGACCGATTTCTTCACCAGCCACGAGGCGCTGCTGCTCGGCTACGAGCAGGCCTTCACGCGGGTCAATTCGACGACCGGCGATTGGTACTGCACGTCGGGCCACATGGTGTGGATCGGCGACCGCACCCGGCAGGCCGATCACGCCCATGTCGAATTCTGCCGCGGCATCAAAAATCCGCTCGGCCTGAAGACCGGCCCGACGCAGAAGCCGGACGAGCTTCTCAAGCTCATCGACATCCTCGATCCGGACAACGAGCCCGGCCGCCTGACGCTGATCTGCCGCGTCGGCGCCGACAAGGCCGCCGATCTGCTGCCGCCGATGGTGCGCGCGGTGAAGCGCGAAGGCCGCAACGTGGTGTGGTCGTGCGATCCGATGCACGGCAACACCATCACGTCGGTGACCGGCTACAAGACGCGGCCGTTCGATCAGATCCTCAAGGAAGTGCGGACGTTTTTTCAAGTTCATGCCGCCGAAGGCACCATTGCCGGCGGCGTGCATCTGGAAATGACCGGCCAGAACGTCACCGAATGCACCGGCGGCGCGCGCGCCATCAGCGACGAGGATCTCAACGACCGCTATCACACGGTGTGCGATCCGCGGCTCAATGCCGAGCAGTCGCTCGACCTCGCCTTCCTGCTGGCCGATCTGCTCAAATCGGAGCGGCAGGCCAAGGCCAAGCCGTTCCCGCAGGTGGCGGCGCTTTAGAACGGGTTTAGCGGTGTCTGCCATTCCTTCGGTCTGGGTTGCCCGACCGGCGCGTCCAGCGCTAAACCTTCGTCATGAACGACCGTCCCGCCGACCGTCTGGCCATTGCCGTGGCGCAGCTCAATCCGATCGTCGGCGATGTCGCCGGCAATCTGGAGCGCGCCCGCAAGGCGCGCGCGCGAGGCCGCGCGCGACGGCGCCGATATCATCGCCTTTTCCGAGCTGTTCATCGCCGGCTATCCGCCCGAGGATCTGGTGCTCAAGCCGGCCTTCCAGGCCGCCTGCCGCGCCGCGATCGAGGCGCTGGCGCGCGAGACCGCCGATGGCGGGCCGGCCGTCTTGATCGGCGCGCCCTGGGTCGAGGACGGCAAGCTCTATAACGCCTATGCGCTGCTTGCCGCCGGCCGGATCGAGGCGATCCGCTTCAAGGTCAATCTGCCGAATTACGGCGTGTTCGACGAAAAGCGCGTCTTCGCCGCCGGCCCGTTGCCCGGTCCGGTCAACTTCCGCGGCGTGCGGCTCGGCCTGCCGGTCTGCGAGGATACCTGGACCGACTGGGGCGACTACGAGAACGTCGTCGAATGCCTGGCCGAGACCGGCGCCGAAATTCTCGTCGTGCCCAACGGCTCGCCCTATTGGCGCGACAAGGCCGATGTCCGCCTCAATGTCGTCGTCGCGCGCGTCACGGAAGCTGGCCTGCCGCTGATCTATGTCAATCAGGTCGGCGGCCAGGACGAGCTGGTGTTCGACGGCGCGTCGTTCGCGCTCAACGCCGACCGTTCGATCGCATTCCAGCTGCCGGCGTTTCGCGAAATGGTTGTGACGACGCATTGGTCGCGCATCGACGGCGTATGGCGTTGCGCGCAGGGCGCGATCGCGCCGGCCGAAGAATGCCGGACAAAGCCGATTACACCGCCTGCGTGCTGGGCCTGCGCGATTATGTCGACAAGAACCGCTTCAAGGGCGTCGTGATCGGGCTGTCCGGCGGCATCGACTTCGGCGCTGTGCGCGGCGATGGCGATCGATGCGCTCGGCGCCGAGCGCGTGCGCTGCGTGATGCTGCCCTTTCGCTACACGTCGCAGGCATCGCTCGACGACGCCGCCGCGATCGCCCGCGCGCTCGGCGTGCGCTACGACATCGTGCCGATCGAAAGCGCCGTGCAGGGCTCGAGGCGGCGCTCGCCGGCGTCTTTGCCGGCGCGCCGCGCGACGTCACCGAGGAAAATCTGCAGGCGCGCGCCCGCGGCACCATCCTGATGGCGATCTCCAACAAATTCGGCGTGATGGTGGTGACGACCGGCAACAAGTCGGAAATGTCGGTCGGCTACGCCACGCTCTATGGCGACATGAACGGCGGCTTCAATCCGATCAAGGATCTCTACAAGACCGAGGTCTATCGCCTGTCGCGACTGCGCAATGCCTGGAAGCCGGACGGCGCGCGCGGTCCCGACGGCGATGTCATTCCGGAAAACGTCATCACGCGCGCGCCGAGCGCGGAACTGCGCGAGAACCAGACCGACCAGGACACGCTGCCGCCCTACGACGTGCTCGATCAGATTCTCGAGCGGCTGGTCGAGCGCGAGGAATCGACCGCGACCATCGTCGCCGCCGGCTTCGACCGCGACACCGTGCTGAAAGTCGAGCGCATGCTCTATCTCGCCGAATACAAGCGCCGCCAGGCGGCGCCGGGCGTGAAAGTGACGCTGAAGAATTTCGGCCGCGACCGGCGCTATCCGATCGTCAATCGCTTCAACGATCCGGGCACGGCGACTGCCGCAGCCGACCAGAGGCGTCGCCAAGAGTGCGGCGATGGCGAAAGCGGGCGCGTCGGATTTTTGACGGCGCCCGCCGCGCCGTCAGCGCGACGGCGGCTGGGACTGCTGTTGCCGATTGCTGTTGCATCTGCACTGTCCCGCCGACAGGAACGGCGGTCCGACCGTGCGCACGGCGCGCTTGGCGGGGTCGGAACTGCTCGTCGCCGGCGCAGAGACTGCCGCCGCCGTCGCGCTCGGCTGGCTCGCGGCCGGCGCCGCGGCCTTGCCGCCCTGCTTCGGCGCCTGCGACAGCGCCTTCGCGTTCTGGTCGGTGACGACGATGTCGCCTTGCTCGAGCGTGGTCGAGTCGTCGGCGTTCTTGAGCGCGTCGGCCCAGCTCTGGCCCGGCTTGCGGCACGAGCAGCCGGCCGTCACTTCCTTGCGATAACGATAGGCGTTCGGCAGCGCCGTGTAGGGCTGCCCGGCGTTCGACACCGCCTGGTCCATGTCTTCGCCGGGATTGCGGAACGAGTAGAGCGCCACTTCGCTCGCCGGGCACAGCCGCTGGCAGGCGTTCTCGTCGTCGGCGAAGCGGGTCGCCACCGTCGAATACGAGATCGGGAAATAAAACCCGTCGCAGGTGCGCACGCAGACGGTGTGAAAGGTGCCGGACGGCGCGCCGTCGCCGTTCGGATTGACGACCGTGCCGTCGCCGAACAGCGCGTCGAAGAAGCCGGTCGGACCGGACGAGGACGGCGGCGGAGCGTATTGCGCGCCGCAATTGTTTTGCGCCAAGGCTCCGATCAGCGCGCGGCGCTGGCCGTCTTGGGCGTCGCCGCCGGTTTTGAGCTGTTGCTGCTCGCTCATCATGCGGTCGAGATTGCCGCGCATCTGCTGGATCTACGAGGTGATCGGTCCGCATTGCGGCGACAGCGCCGAGAACAGCGCGAAGAAGTCCTTCGCCGGCGCAGCCGGCTTTGTGCGCCTGCGCGACGGCGCGGTCGAGGTCGGCCTGCTGCTTGGCGATGGCGTCGTCGGAGCGCTTGATCTGATCGGCGCGGGCCGGGTCGGCGGCGCCTTGGTCGACCGAGGCGAGCTGGCCTGCAGGCGCACGCAGACCGGATTCGATGACGCCTGATTTCCGGCCGGCTGGCTTGCGGCACGGCTGACGCTGCTGGCGGCTGATCTTGGCTGCGGCTGACTTGGCGCTGCTTGACTTGGTGCGGTCTGATTTGGCGGCGGCAGATATTGCCGCTGAACGGAGCGCCCTGCGCGACGCGGCAGGCCAGTGGTCCGCAGGCCAGCGCACTTGCAACATGGCTCGCAAGCGACGCCTTGCAGGCACGTCTTGCGGCCGGTCTAGGCCGCGCGATTTATTGAGCATTTAGGGTTCCGGCCCCGGTTCGTCGGGGTTGCGGATCAAGCCCCGGAATGGTGGTTAAAGTGTGAAGGCATGTGCTGTCAATCTGCTGTCAATCGCGGCCAATCTAGCCGTTTTTACCGGCCGTTTTGGCCGGCGCCGCCGGCGGGCCCGCCGTCACTCCGCGTCGGGCTGATTTTCCGGGCGCGCTTTGTCGAAGGCGGGAAGCGCCAAGGCAGGCGGCGTCGACGGCGACGATCTTTGGGAACTTGTCCAGCGGCACTTTCAGCCGCCGCGCATTGTTGACCTGCGGCACGAGGCAGGTGTCGGCGAGCGTGACCTCCTTGCCGCAGAGATAGGGGCCGGATTCGATCATCGCTTCGAGCGCCTCGAAGCCGGTGATGACCCAGTGATGATACCAGGCGTCGATCGCGCTCTGCTCCTGGCCCATGTCGTTCTTCAGGTAGCGCAGCGGGCTGGTATTGTTCAGCGGATGGATGTCGCAGGCGATGAGCTCGGCGAGCGCGCGCACCTTGGCGCGGGCGATCGGGTCCTTCGGCAGTAGCGGCGGCTGCGGATGCGTCTCGTCGAGATATTCGATGATGGCGAGCGACTGGGTCAGCGTATCGCCCGCGGGCGTGACCAGAACCGGCACGCGCATCTGCGGATTGACGGCGCGAAATTCCGGCCGCTTGTTGTGGCCGCCGTCCTTGACCAGATGGATCGGGATCGTCTCGTAGGCGATGCCCTTGAGATTGAGCGCGATGCGCACCCGGTAGGCGGCCGAGGAGCGGAAATAGGAATAGAGCTTCACAGTTCCTCCACGCGGCCGTCTTCCTCGATCGCTTCGGCGACGAGTTGCGCGGATCGGTCGGTGAGCTGCTTGAGCGCGCGGTGGAATGCCTCGCGGTCGCTCGGCGTCAGGATCTCGGTGAGCCGCCGGGTGAATTCGAGCGCGTGCGGCGCGAGCTCCTCGTAGATCGCCCGGCCGGCCGGCGTCAGCGACACGAGCGACTCGCGCATGTCGGCGCGGTTGGCGCGGCGCGCGACGAGCTTGCGGTTTTCCAGGATCGCCACCGCCCGCGACACTTTGGTCTTGTGCATGTGGGTGTGGCGTGCCGATGGCCTTGCCGTTCATCACGCCGTACTGGCCGAGCGTCACCAGCACCCGCCATTCCGGAATGCCGAGGTGGTGGCGCCGCGCGTAAACCCGCGACAGCGCCTGCGACATCAGCGTCGTCACGACTTGAGCTGATAGGGCAGGAATTGTTCGAGCTTCAGCGGCGCCTGTTCGCTCGCTGCTGACAGCCTAGCGACGTCGTCTTCGAAGTCGCGTTCCCTCGCTTCTTGACCATCCATCGACCACCAATTTTGGGTCCAGATGTTGGGCGCGCCGTCCCCTCGCGCCCACTCGAGGTCAAAACGCCGCCGTTTGCGAGGATGGACGAACTTATGGCGCCGCGCAACGGGATGCGGCGGGGTGTCCTGACAACAGATAAGAGAGCGAATTATTGGGTTGGCATCTCAATAGAGCATGATCTTCTCGGAAACCCGGCTTCTACGCTCGGATCAAACCCAAGGACAGGCTTTTCCCGGATCATGCTCTGGCTTTTGCTCGTGCTTTGGATCAGCGCGAGCACTCGATGGCGACGAAATTATCGCAAGCGTCGCCGCGGCAGGAGCCAGACGTGCTGGCCGGGATGGCGCCGGTGATGTCGTCGCGGTCGACTTTGCGGAACGACGTCGCCTGGGCGAATTCGCGCGAGTGGCAATAGGCATTCGCCACCGTCGCGCCGCAGCTGGCGCCGGAGGCGAGGCAGTTGTCGACGCCGTAGCCGTCGCCGTCATTGGCGATGATGAAGATGCGCTTTTCCGCCTGCGCGGACGCGGCGGCCAAAAGCACGGACATCGCGGCGCAGGCCGCAATCGCGAAACGCATGGTTCCCCCAACCCGGCGCAGTTTCCGCCACATCCAGACCCGTTGCCCCCGAACGCACAGTCGGCCCTACCCCGATAGGGTTGAGAATGCGGCTGCGGGGTTAAGCTTTCGTTAAGTGACGTCATTCCGGCGACGCGAACCGCGGGCGCGGTTCGCTCTCATGATTTGCGCGACAGAGCAACGCACGACGGTGACGGCTTTCCGCGTTTCCACGGGGCGCGGCGCGTTTTCTAAGGCGGCGTGGCGGTGCGGTGACACATTGCGGGTGCGCCAAACCTTCCAGTGGCATGCCGGTGGGCCAGACCTTGACGCGATGCGCCCGACCAATCATTGTGCGCGCCATGACCGGCCCGAATACCATCTGCGGCATTTGCCGAGAGATTATTCGCTAGCGACATCGCTGGCTGCGGCCGTCTTTTCTCACATCGAGACCGATAGACGCCCGGCCAGCAGGTCCGAGGTGTACCATTTGATTTCGGTGGAATGAGAATCGCGGCGATGGAACTGAAACTCTACGATACGCTGACGCGCGAGAAGCGGGTTTTCAAGCCGCTCGATCCGGCCAATGTGCGCATGTATGTGTGCGGGCCGACGGTCTACGACTTCGCCCATATCGGCAATGCGCGGCCGGTGATCGTGTTCGACGTGCTGTTTCGCCTGCTGCGCCATATCTATGGCGCGGCGCACGTCACTTATGTGCGCAACATCACCGACGTCGACGACAAGATCAATGCGCGCGCGGCGGAGGAATATCCGGCGCTGCCGCTCAACGAGGCGATCCGCAAGGTCACCGAGAAGACCGACAGGCAATTCCACGACGATGTTGCGGCGCTCGGCTGCCTGCCGCCGACCGTCGAGCCGCGCGCCACCGAGCACATCGCCGAAATGCGCATGCTGATCGACCGCCTGGTCGCCTCCGGCAATGCTTATGTCGCCGAGGACAATGTGCTGTTCAGCGTGCCGTCGATGCCGGATTACGGCCAACTGTCGAAGCGGCCGCTCGACGAGATGATCGCCGGCGCCCGCGTCGATGTCGCGCCGTATAAGAAAGACCCGCAGGATTTCATCCTGTGGAAGCCGTCGAAGCCGGGCGAGCCGGCTTGGCCGTCACCCGCCGGGATCGCCGCGCCCGGCCGGCCCGGCTGGCATATCGAATGCTCGGCGATGTCGTGGAAGTATCTCGGCGAGACCTTCGACATCCACGGCGGCGGCATCGATCTCGTCTTTCCGCACCACGAAAACGAAATCGCGCAATCGCGCTGCGCCTTCCACACGCCGGTGATGGCGAATTACTGGATGCACAACGGCTTTCTTCAGGTCGAAGGCGAGAAGATGTCGAAGTCGCTCGGCAACTTCGTGACGATCCATGAGTTGCTGAAGGATTGGCCGGGAGAGGTCGTGCGTCTTACGATGCTGCAGACGCATTATCGCCAGCCGATCAATTGGACCGTCTCAGGCTTGCGCGAGGCGCAGAAAACTCTCGATCTTTGGTATGGTCTCACAGGCGACGTTGCACCGGGCTATCTTTGCGCCGATGCGCTCGACGCGCTGGCCGACGATCTCAACACGCCGAAGGCACTTGCGGCCTTGCACGAATTGCGCGGCGAGGCGGCGAAAGGCGCAAAGCCCGCGGCCGCTTGCTTGAAGGCGAGCGCGCAATTGATCGGTCTCTTGCAACAGACATCGGCGCAGTGGTCGGCGTTCCGGCCGGCTTCGATCGCGGTGGACGAGGGCAAGGTCACAGGCTTGATCGAAGCGCGCAATGCCGCGCGCAAAGTGAAGGATTTTAAGGAATCCGACCGTATCCGCGACGAACTCGCCCAAATGGGCGTCGTGCTGAAGGACACCAAGGACGGCACCACCTGGGAGATCGCGCGATGAATCCTCGCGAAATGCCAAAGCTCGCGCTGCGGCCGATGCTGCCGACCGACGCGCCGTTCCTCGCGGAAATCTTCCGCGCCAGCATCGAGGAATTGACCGCCGAGGATTACAGCCCGGCGCAGCAGGAGGCCTGGGCGTCGGCCGCCGACGATGAGGAGGCATTCGCTGCGAAACTC
The DNA here is from genome assembly GCA_963695615.1 of uncultured Alphaproteobacteria bacterium. Lineage (GTDB taxonomy): Bacteria > Pseudomonadota > Alphaproteobacteria > Rhizobiales > Xanthobacteraceae > BOG-931. The sequence goes on from CAVOHH010000009.1 coordinate 348,364, forward strand.
GCCGGCGAGTTGACGCTGGTCGCGACTTTCGGCGGCGCCGCCGTCGGCTTCGCGTCGCTTGCCGACAACATGCGCATCGACATGCTCTATGTGCATCCGACCGCGACCGGGCAGGGGGCCGGCGCCATGCTCTGCGACGCGCTGGAGAAGCTCGCCACCGCGCGCGGCGCCAAGGAACTGACTGTCGATGCCAGCGACACGGCGAGCGGCTTTTTCGAAAAGCGCGGCTATACGGCCAAGAGCCGCAACACGGTGACGATCGCCGGCGAATGGCTTGCCAATACGACCATGGTCAAGCCGCTCGCCGTCAAAGAAGCGGCAAGGAAGCTCCAAAGGAGAGCGCATCATGAAGGGCCCCGAGACGCCGTTTCCGCGCCATTGGCTTTATTATCTGATCTTGAAATACGCGGTGATCGCGGGGGCGGTCGTCGTGACCTTCTACACGTTCTACCGGCTTTATCACGGCTAGGATCGGATTTTCCAAGATGACCGAACCCCGCTCGACTTTTTTCGGCCTGCGTACGCACCATCTGGTCATTGCGCTGGTCGCCATATTGATCGCCGTCGCTTTGGCGTCGAATTATCATCTCTGGTGAGAGCGTAGCATGTCACGCGAGCGGCTTTATTTGTTCGACACGACGCTGCGCGACGGCGCGCAGACCAACGGCGTCGACTTCACGCTCGCCGACAAGCTCACTATCGCGCGCATGCTCGACGAGCTCGGCGTCGATTATGTCGAGGGCGGCTATCCCGGCGCCAATCCGACCGATACCAGTTTCTTCGCCGAGAAGCGGCCGATGCGGGCGAAGTTCACGGCGTTCGGCATGACGCGGCGGCCCGGGCGTTCGGCGTCGAACGATCCGGGCCTGGTGGCGCTTCTCGATGCCAAGGCCGATGCGATCTGCTTTGTCGCCAAATCCTGGGACTACCACGTCCGCGTGGCGCTCGAGACGACCGAGGAAGAAAACCTCGCCTCGATCCGCGACAGCGTGCGCGCCGCCAAGGCCAAAGGCCGCGAAGTGCTGCTCGACTGCGAGCATTTCTTCGACGGCTATAAGGCGAAGCCCGCTTACGCGCTGGCCTGCGCGCAGGCCGCTTACGAGGAGGGCGCGCGCTGGGTCGTGCTCTGCGACACCAATGGCGGCACGCTGCCGCACGAGGTCGAGCGCATCGTCGGCGAGGTCTGCGCCAAGATTCCCGGCAGCCATGTCGGCATCCATGCCCATAACGATACCGAACAGGCGGTGGCGAATTCGTTTGCCGCGGTGCGCGCCGGCGCGCGGCAAATCCAGGGCACGCTGAACGGGCTTGGCGAGCGCTGCGGCAATGCCAATCTGGTGTCGATCATCCCGACGCTGAAGCTCAAGACGGAATATGCCGATCAATTCGAGATCGGCGTTCCGGACGAAGCGCTGGCGCGGCTCTCCCGCGTCTCGCACGCGCTCGACGAGCTGCTCAACCGTTCCGCGGACCGCCATGCGCCTTACGTCGGCGAGAGCGCTTTCGCCACCAAGGCCGGCATTCATGCGTCGGCGATCGTCAAGGAGCCTAAGACCTACGAGCACGTCGCGCCGGAGCGCGTCGGCAACAAGCGAAAGCTTCTGGTGTCCGATCAGGCCGGCCGCTCCAACGTGCTCGCCGAGCTCGACCGCATCGGGCTCACGATCGACAAGAACGATGCGCGCGTCACGCGGCTCCTCGACGAGGTCAAGGAACGCGAGGCGATCGGCTATGCCTATGAATCAGCCGATGCGTCATTCGAGTTGCTGGCGCGGCGTTCGCTCGGCCAGGTGCCGCATTATTTCGACGTCGAGAAATTCGACGTCAATGTCGAGAAGCGCACCAACGCCAAAGGCGAGCCGGTCACGGTGAGCCAGGCGGTGGTGAAGATTAAAGTCGGCGACGAGGAACTGATCTCGGTCGCCGAAGGCATCGGCCCGGTCAACGCGCTCGATCTCGCGCTGCGCAAGGATCTCGGCAAATACCAGAGCTTCATCACCGGGCTCGAACTTACCGATTATCGCGTGCGTATCCTCAATGGCGGCACGCAGGCCGTCACGCGCGTCCTGATCGAAAGCTCGGACGAGACCGGCGAGCGCTGGACCACGGTCGGCGTCTCCGCCAATATCATCGACGCCTCGTTCCAGGCGCTGATGGATTCCATCGTCTATAAGCTCGTGAAATCCGGCGCGCCGGCGTGACGCGTATGATCGACCACGTTTCCATCGCGGTGCGCGATCTCAAACCAGGCCGAGGCATTCTATGCCGCGCTGCTGGCGCCGCTCGGCATGACGAAATTGCGCGAATGGCCGGATGCGGCGATCGGCTTCGGCAAGAAATATCCCGACTTCTGGATCAACCGCCGCGAGGCGATGCACCGCGTCGCCGACGACAGCGGCGTGCATATTTGTCTGCGCGCGCCCGACAGCGCTGCCGTCGACGCCTTCCATGCCGCGGCCGTCAAAGCCGGCGGTATGTCCGACGGCGCGCCGGGGCTGCGCAGCAAATATCACCTGAGCTATTACGCGGCCTTCATCCGCGATCCCGACGGCAATCGCATCGAGGCGGTGACGTTTTTGCCAAGCGATCCGTCATCCTGAGGTGGCCGCGAAGCGGCCCTCGAAGGATGCCGGCCGAGGCGCAATCAAAATCGGTATACCGATTTTGAAATGTTAGTGCCAAGTCGGCTATAGCCGACTTGGATGCCGCCGCCCCGACGAAATCGGGCTTGTCCGATTTCGCATCGTTGATGGTCAAGTCGGCAACAGCCGACTTGATTGGCTCGCTGCGCTCGCACCTCAGGGTGACGGAAATCACATCTTCTCCGCCGGCACCGCCATTTCGGTGTCGGCTTCGTCGACGTGACGCGCGGCTTCGCGCAGCTTCGGCAAAATGTCCTCGACCCGGTCGGCCATGAGCAGCGTGCTGTTGAGGCTGCTATAGATGAAGCCGAGCCGGTCCATGTGATCGATGAGAGCGTGGAACGGTTCCCAGAAGCCGTTGATATTGGCAAGCAGCACCGGCTTCTTGTGCCGGCCGATCTGGACCCAGGTCAGTTGCTCGACCAGCTCTTCGAGCGTGCCGACGCCGCCCGGGCAGCGCGACAAACGCGTCGGCGTGCTCGAACATCTTGCGTTTGCGCTCATGCATGTCGCGCGTGACGATCATGTCGTCGGTGAGCGGCTTCGGGCGCTCCTTGCCGGTCAGAAATTCCGGAATGATGCCGGTGACTTTGCCGCCATGCTCGAGTACGGCGTGGGCAAGCGTGCCCATCATGCCGACCGAGCCGCCGCCATAGACCAGCCGCACGCCGTTCTGCGCCAGCGTTTTGCCTAACGCCTTGGCGGCTTCGGCGAAGGCCGGGTCCGAGCCCGGGCTCGACCCGCAATAGACGCACACCGCATTGATTTTGCTCATGGAGTGTCACTCATTGAGCGGTAGATGTGGCCTCGATTCGGCTCCCTGCAAGCGTTTTGGGCGGCTGCTTTGTACCGGTGCCGATGCACGAGCAGGCCGGGAATCTCTATATGACGGCCAATACGTTGTAAGGGAGGGGCGGCCGCCGATATCCGATCGGGGCGGTCGCTTCATGCGGATTTCGGGTCCGGCAAAGGGGCAGCAAAGCTTGCGATGAGCGATTTTCAACGGTCGACAGAGCATCTCAAGCGCGAGGTGCGTAACGATGGCGGGACCTTGCTGTCCACGCTGGTCGATCTGTGGCCGTATATCTGGCCGACCGACCGGCGCGACCTGAAGGCGCGCGTCGTCGTTCGCGACCGTGCTGCTCTTCCTCGCCAAGTTCGCCACCATGGCGGTGCCGTTCACCTTCAAATGGGCGACCGATGCGCTCGCCGGCCGCGGCACGGCGCCGGTGGCGCCGGACAATTGGTTCGTCTGGGTCTTCGCCGCGCCGGTCGTGATGACGCTCGCCTATGGCGGCGTGCGCGTCGTCATGGCGCTGTTGACGCAATGGCGCGACGGCATTTTCGCCAAAGTGGCGATGAACGCGGTGCGGCGGCTGGCGATGCTCACCTTCGAGCATATGCATCTGTTGTCGCTGCGCTTTCATCTCGAGCGCAAGACCGGCGGGCTGACGCGCGTCCTCGAACGCGGCCGCAACGCCATCGAGACCATCGTGCGCATGATCCTCTTGCAGCTCGCGCCGACCATCGTCGAATTGGTGTTGATCGTCGGCGTGCTGCTGTTTCATTTCGACTGGCGCTATGTCGCCGTCATCGGCGTGACGGTCGCGGTCTATATGTGGTTCACCTATGTCGCGACCGAGTGGCGCATCAATATCCGCCGCAAGATGAACGACAGCGACAGCGACGCCAATGCCAAGGCGATCGACTCGCTGCTCAACTACGAGACCGTCAAATATTTCTCCGCCGAGGAGCGCGAAGCCAAGCGCTACGACCGCTCGATGGCGCGTTACGAGGATGCCAGCGTCAAAGCCTATGTGTCGCTCACGGTGCTCAATGCCGGGCAGGCGGTGATCTTCACCATCGGGCTTGCCGCAGCGATGATGCTTGTGCGCCTACGGCGTCGAGCAGCACACCAATACGGTCGGCGATTTCGTCATGATCAATGCCATGATGATCCAGCTTTACGTGCCGCTGAATTTCATGGGCATGGTCTATCGCGAGATCAAGCAGGCGCTGATCGACATCGAGACCATGTTCTCGGTTCTGACGCGCAAGCCGGAGATCGAGGACCGACCGGGCGCGCCGCCGCTCGCCGTGGCGGCCGGCACCATCCGCTTCGAGAATGTGTCGTTTTCCTATGAGCCGGAGCGGCAGATCCTCAAAGGCGTGAGCTTCGACGTCGCGGCGGGACACAGAGTCGCCATTGTCGGGCCGTCCGGCGCCGGCAAGTCGACGATCTCGCGGCTGTTGTTCCGTTTCTACGACGTCAGCGGCGGCCGCATCCTGATCGACGGCCAGGACATCCGCGACGTCACGCAGACGTCGCTGCGCGCCGCGATCGGCATGGTGCCGCAGGACACCGTGCTGTTCAACGACACCATCCGCTACAACATCCGCTACGGGCGCTGGGACGCGAGCGACGCCGAGGTCGAGGAAGCGGCGCGCCAGGCGCAGATCGACGGCTTCATCAGCCGCGCGCCGAAGGGCTACGAGACCGAGGTCGGCGAGCGCGGCTTGAAAGCTTTCCGGCGGCGAGAAGCAGCGCGTCGCCATCGCCCGCACCATCCTCAAGGCGCCGCCGATCCTCTTGCTCGACGAGGCGACCTCGGCGCTCGACAGCCACACCGAAAGGGACATCCAGGACGAGCTCGACCGGGTGTCGCGCAACCGCACCACGCTCGTCATCGCGCACCGGCTGTCGACCATCGTCGACGCCGACGAGATCCTCGTGCTCGACCACGGCGCGATCGTCGAGCGCGGCACGCACCACGAGCTCCTCGCCCATGGCGGGCTCTATGCCAGCATGTGGAATCGGCAGCGCGAGGCGCAGATGGCGCGCGAAATCCTGGCCGAGACCGAGGACGACGAAGCTGCTCCCAATCGCAATCCGCCGCCACTCCCGGACGCGGAGGGACGCGGAGCCGGATCCTGCCTGCCGCGGTGGACGCGGCGGAATAATTGCGATCAAAAAATTGGTTGTCGTTCGCCGCTGCTGATATAAGGCCGCATGTCCGTCATCAACTCGATCACGCAAGCAACTCGTGCCGATCCATCCGGAGGGCTATCCCTTCGTCGGCGGCTTTGCCTTCGTCAGCCTCGTTCTGTTCTGGCTGTGGCCGCCGCTCGGCTGGCTGGCGACGCTCGCTGACGCTGTGGTGCGCCTATTTCTTCCGCGATCCGCCGCGCGTGACGCCGGTGCGCGACGGCATCGTGGTGGCGCCGGCGGACGGCCGCGTCAGCCAGATCGTCAATGCCGTGCCGCCGAAGGAGCTCGAGCTCGGCGACCGGCCGCTGCCGCGCATTTCCATTTTCATGAGCGTGTTCGATTGCCACGTCAATCGCAGCCCGGTCGCCGGCCGCATCGAACGCATCGTCTATCATCGCCGGCAAATTCCTGAGCGCCGATCTCGACAAGGCGAGCGAGGACAATGAGCGCAATGCCTTCGTCATCGCCATGGCCGAACGGCCAGCGCATCGCCGTCATTCAGATCGCGGGCCTCGTGGCGCGGCGGATCGTGCCGTTCGCCCGCGAAGGCGAGGCGGTCGCCGCCGGCCAGCGCATCGGCATGATCCGCTTCGGCTCGCGGGTCGATGTTTATCTGCCCGAAGGCACGCGGGCGCTCGCCGCCGAGGGCCAGACCGCCATTGCCGGCGAGACCGTGATCGCCGACCTCACGGCGACCGAGCCCGGACGCAGCTTCCGCGTGACCTGAGAGCGCGTTAACGACGCGGGCGCGCCGCGTGGCGGGCGGGTGCGGAAACGGCTATATTCGCTGCAGCGAGGTAACGAACTTGGCCATCCAACCCAACAGCTACGGCGACCCGCGGCGCCGGCGGTTCCGCCGCATCCCGGTGCGCACGCTGGCGCCGAACTGGTGACGCTCTTGGCGCTGTGCGCCGGCTTGACCGCGATCCGCATGGCGTTCGAGGACCGCTATGTGCTCGCGCTCGCGGCCATCGTGTTCGCGGCGATCCTCGACGGTATCGACGGCCGCCTGGCGCGGTTCCTCAAGGGAACCTCGCGCTTCGGCGCCGAGCTCGACAGCCTGTCCGACTTCGTCAATTTCGGCGTCGCGCCGGCGCTGATCCTCTATTTCTGGGGTCTGCACGATCTGAAATCGGCCGGCTGGATCGCCGCCATGGTGTTCGCCATTTGCGGCAGCGCTGCGGCTCGCGCGCTTCAATGTCATGATCGACGATCCGGACCGGCCGGTTTGGGCGGCAATTTCTTCGTCGGCGTGCCGGCGCCGGCCGGCGCCATCACGGTGCTGCTGCCGATCTATGTGGTCTTCCTCGGCGTGCCGCGTTCGGGTGTTTTGACCTGGCTGACGCTGTTCTACACGCTCGCGATCGCTTCGCTGATGGTGTCGCGGCTGCCGGTATTTTCCGGCAAGCGCGTCGGCACCCGCGTGCCGCCGGAAATGGTCGGGCCGCTGATCGTCGTCGTGGTGCTCAGCATCGCGCTCTCTGATCGCCTATCCGTGGATCGTGCTGACGGCCGGCACGCTCGCTTATCTCGTGGCCTGCCGTTCGGCTGGCTGTCCTATCGCAATTACGAGCGGCGATCGGGCGAGGCACAGGCTGAAGCGGCGGCGCCGCACGCGCGCCGGCGTCGTGGTCAATATGATCCGGCCGGCCGACGACAACGATCGTCCATCGCGTCGCAATTAATAATCGGATTTGCGTCCACGCAGGGATGCAGAGGGGCCGCCAAAGGGCGCCACGGGGCCGCGAGGGATTTCATGCGAATTGCCCGGCGCACCTTCCTGGCCTCGACGGCGGCGGCGATCGCGGCCCCCGCCGTGATGCGCGTCGGCGTGGGCCGATGCGCCGCAGGTTACGCTCAAGCTGCATCATTTCATGTCGTCGGTGTCGAGCGTGCACGACAAATTCCTCGTGCCTTGGGCGCGCAAGGTGCAGGCGGAGTCCAACGGCCGCATCCGCATCGACATTTTTCCGTCGATGCAGCTCGGCGGCGCGCCGGCGCATCTGTTCGACCAGGCGCGCGACGGCGATGCCGATATCGTCTGGACGGCGCCGAGCCTGACGCCGGGGCGATTCCCGAAGATCGAGATGTTCGATCTGCCGTTCGTGCCGTCGCGCCGCGCGCTGGTCAGCTTCCAAGGCGCTGCAGGATTTCGCCGCGGTCAATCTGAAAGACGAGTTTCGCGACGTCCATCCGATCTGCTTTTCGTGCACCGATCGCGGCGTGATCCACGCCAATGCGCCGATCCGCACGATCGAGGACATCAAGGATCTGAAAATTCACGTGCAGACGCGCTTGGCCGGCGAGGCGCATGCATGTTGCTCGGCGCGCAGCCCGTGCCGATGCCGAGCGGGCAGCTTGCCGCTCGCGGTCAATCAACACGTCATCGACGGCTGCGTCGATCCCTGGCACCTGATGCCGGCGCTGCGGCTCAACGATCTGCTCAAGACGCACACGGAATTTTCCGACCTGTCGCCGAGCAGCACGACCTTCGTGCTGGCGATGAATAGCGCCGCCTATGACCGGCTGCCGCGCGATCTCAAAGCCGTGATCGACAACAATTCAGGTCAGGTCGCGGCCGGCATGGCGGGCGCGATGTGGGACATCGAAGCCGCAGGCGTCGCCGACACGGTGGTGCGCGGCGGCGATTCCATCGTCACGCTGTTGCCGGAAGCGGTCGCGCATTGGCGCAAGGCCACCGAGCCGGTCGTCGAAAAGTGGCTGAAGGAAATGAAGGAGCAGAAAGTCGACGGCGGTAAGCTCCTCGCCGGCGCGCACACGCTCTTGGTGAAATACGCCAACGAACCGGAGCCGCAGCCGCCGCAACCCCAGCGCCGCAGCAACAAGCCGCGCCGCCGCAGCAATCCGCGCCGCCGCCGCCGCAGCAGACGGCGTCGCAGCCGCCGCCGCAAGCGGCGCCGCAACAGCCGCCGCAAGCCGGGCTCTCGACGCCGCCGAAAGTCACCGCGCCGGCGCCGACCGCACCTGCGCCGGCATCGACATCGTCCGCCGCGCCGTCAGGCGGGCCCGTGGCCAAAGCCCGTGCGAAACCTCTGCCGCCGCAGCCACCTCAGCCGCCGGCGCCGCGTGTGGCGATGCCGTCTCGCGCGCCAGCCCCCGCGACGATTGCGAAACCGATTCCTCCGGCAGCACCGACCGCGCCTGCCGCGGCGCCTCCGCCGTCCACGGCATCGGTCGCTCCCGCGGCGGCGAAGCCCGCCGCCGCGCTCGCGCCAGCGCCCGCGCCGCCTCTATCCGCTCCGTCCGCCGCGTCGATCGCCCCCGTCGCAAAGCCCGCCGCCGCGCCCGCGCTTGCGCCAACGCCAGCGGCGCCGCTATCCGCGCCGTCGGCCGCATCGGTCGCGCCAGTGGCAAAGCCCGCCGCCGCGCCTGCGCTCGCTCCGACACCCGACGCCGCCGCCGACGGCGGCCGCCGCGCCACCTGCACCGGCTCCGACGCCCGCACCGGTGCCGCCGGCGCCGAAGCCGGTGCCCAAGACGCTCGATATTCCGCTGTAGATGACGGTCGTCATTGCGTCAAGCTGACTTCGCTCGCTCGCGATGACGCGCGCTCACAAATTCGGCGGATGGCCCGGCATCAGATCATAGGGATGCGCCCAGCCCGGCAGCGCCTTCATGCGATCGAGCCAGGCGCCGATATTCTTGTGCGCGGCCGCGATGTCGAAACCGAATTCCTCGGCCGGATAATAGAGATAGGCGCAACATGAAATGTCGGCGATGGTCGGCCGGTCGCCGAGCACGAACGGCGTTTTGCGCAAGCCGCTTGTCGAGGATGCCGAGACTGCCGTCGATGCGGCCCTTGAGGAACGCCATCACCGCCGGATCGCCGGCCGGCCGCGCGAAATTTTTCAGGAAGCGATACGGCCCGAGGAAGCCGTTGACCTTCTGATTGTCGAAAATGATCCAGCGCAGCGCTTCGAGCCGTTCGTCCTCGCCTTCCGGCTTGAACTTGCCGGTGCGTTCGGCGAGATAGGTCAGGATCACGCCGGATTGGCTGAGCTTCTTCGCGCCGTGCACCAGCACCGGCACTTCGCCCATCTCGTTGACTTCGGCGCGGTACTTCGGCGTGCGCGTCTCGCCGCCCTTGAAGAAATCGACATAGACCGGCTTCCAGTCGGCGCCGATCAGATTGAGCATCAGCGCCGCGCGATAGGCGTTGCCCGATTGGGCGAAGCAATAGAGTTGATATTCCGGCATGTGAATGTCCCGTGCGCGAATGAAATGCTATCGCGCTCAGCGACACCGTGCCGCCGCCGACGGCCTGTCCTTCGAAATGCCCGTTGGCGAAGGACAAGCTCGACCAGCACTTCGCCCTTGTGATTGCGGACGATCAGCATGTCGTGCTCGTAGCTCCATTTGCGGCTGGTGAAGAAATTGCCCGGACAGCCGCCGGCGGGCGCGATCGAGCCGTCGGACGCGCCCGTCGAGCCGCCGAAGGTCATGGCGCAGGCGCCGCCGCCGGCGACCGAGAGCTTCCACTTGCCGGCGAGATCGACCGGAGGCGGCGCGGGCGGCGGCGGGGGTGGGGGCGGGGGCTGTGCTCGCCTGATCGGGCTGGCCGCCGCCGAAGCGGTCGGTGCTCGTGCAGGCGCTCAGTCCCGAGAGCAATGGGGACGAGACACGAGGATAATGGCGGCGGCTTTCGTCCCACCCGCGCTGCAATGTCCGATGCGCTTCATATCAGGTCGCTCAGCCACAAGAACGCGCCCAAGAAAGGCCAATTGTTGCGCCGCCGCAAGCTATCTTTCCCTCAGGCGTCCGGCAAAAGCGCCCCACTTGCGCCAATATTGCTGCGCGAAATCGGGGCAACTTGGGACCGAATGGGGACCTGTGTCGTGGGAGGCACATCAACATGAAATCGTCACAGAAAGTTTGCGCCGGGCGCGCGCCGTATCTTGCGGCGGCACTCGTCGCCGCCGTTGTCGCGTTTTCAGGCTTTGCCTATCGGCGACGAGACCGGATGCCGCCGGCGCCCCTGCCGCTCAGCGGCAAGACTCGGCACCGCGCCGGCTTCGCCGGTCGACGAATTTTCGCAGCGGCTCGAGGACTTTCAGAAGAGCGTCCCCGACCTGACCAAGAAAATCCAGGACGGCGCCGGCGCCATCGACGCCGCGACCGACATCGACAAGGCGCGCGCCGAGATCGACAGCCTGCGCCAGGACGTCTCGCACGCTCCTTGGCGCGGTGTCCGACAACGGCCCGATCGCGCAGCTTGGCGGCAAGGCGCTCAATCACATCCACGATAAGCTGCGGACCTTGGCGCAGGACGGCCGCTTCAAGCCGGAGGAGCGGCAATATCTGCTCGACCAATGGCAGCGGCTGCAGGCGCAGACCGAAAACGCCACCAAGGAATTGCAGGACGCCCGCGCGCAATTCGCAGGCCTCCTGCAATCGCTGCAATCCAACGAGGATTTCATCGGCGAGCTTGTCGAGATCAGGCAGGCCGAGAAGGCGCTCGACGTCATCCGCGGCCTGACGCAGGACATCCGCAACGCCTCGACCCAGCTCAACAAGCTGATCGGAGGGATCAAGCCGCCGGGTGCGTGAGTTGCGCCTAGCTCGGCGTTGATCGCGGCCGGAGCGATGGCGTGAAGAACGAGCGCGATCATAGGACGCGATTGCCGGCGTGCTGGTGAGCGCCGCGATCGTCGGCGCCGCGATCGTCGCCTGGAAGCCGTCGAAGCGACGTCGGCTATGTCCAGATCAACACCGTGCCGGTCGCGCCGATGAGCGCAGGCTCCGCTCTATTTCGACACGATCAGGCTCGCGCCGGTGAAGAACGGCACGGCGCTGTTGCGCCAAAGCACCGGCACGCTGATGCTGCGGACCGACGGTTACGGCAGCAACCTCGTGCCGCTCGTCGCCGATCGAGGTGAAGAAGGACCGTATCACCACGGTCACGGTCTCGAGTCCTGGAACGCCCGCCGCGCTGCCAATGCCGCTTCAACTCAGGCGGCGACCAGCGACGAACCATATCTGCGTGAGCTGATCGTGCGGCAAGCGCTGACGCTTGCCACACGATCGAGCGGCAGGTCTTCAGACCTCGGCCGCCACGGCGTGCAGGCCGTAGGAATCGACGAGATGCCAGGCCCAGCCGGATCTGCTCGATCGGTCCCGGCGCAGCGCGAGGCGACGTCTTTGGAATAGACCTTGAAGCTCGGCAGCCCGGTCACGGCTTCGGAATCGTCGGCGCGGAAATTGACGAAGAGATGGACGAAATCGGCGTCCTTCTTGAACAGCGCGTAAGTCACGTCTTTCGGCGCGGTGCCGCGCATCTCCCTGAACACGGCGCGCGACAGGGCTTCGTTTGCTGCGATCTGATCCGGCTTGACGGTGTAACGGACGAAGGTGAGGCGTTGCATGGCATTGCTCCTTGCGTTCTGGTGGCGCCGTCGTGCGGCGATAAAGGACAGACGCCGGGCGGGGCGGAAGGATTCGCGGCATAATATATTTTTCGGCGGCGAATCCTTTGCGCCCCGCGAAACGTCTATCGTCAGGGGACCGGCTGCAACGGAGTGAGCTCTTGGATCGCCCCTTGGATCGCGACGACTTTGCCCGGCTGGCGGCGGATCTGCGTCCGCGCCTGCATCGCTATTGCGCACGCATGGTCGGCTCCGCCTTCGATGGCGAAGATGTCGTCCAAGACGCTTTGGCGCATGCCATGGAGGCATTGCCGATGGCGGGAAAGATCGAAAATCCCGAAGGCTGGCTTTTGCGCATCGCTCACAATGCGGCGCTCGATCTGTTACGCCGCCGCAAGCGGCGCGGAATTGCAGATAGCGAAGACGCGCTCGCGAATGTGGCGGATCAAGCGAGCGAAACCGACGCGCGCGTCGCGGCGACGGCAAATCTCGGAACGTTCATGCATCTGCCGACGCTGCAACGATCGAGCGTGCTGCTTTCGGACGTTCTCGGCTATTCGCTGGCCGAGATCGCCGAATTGCTCGATATCAGCCTCGCCGCGGTGAAGGCGGCGCTGCATCGCGGCCGTGCGAAGCTCCGCGAACTGGCCGAAAGTCTCGAGGAAGCGATGCCGCGCCTTGCCGAAGCCGACCGCGTGCGCCTGCGCGCCTATGCCGACCGGTTCAATGCTCGCGATTTCGATGCGTTGCGCGATCTCTTATCCGAGGAGGTTCGTCTCGACCTGGTCAACCGCTTGCGCCTGAAAGGACGAAAGGATGTCTCCGTCTATTTCACGCGCTACAGCGAAGACTCCAACTGGCACGTCATGCCCGGCTGCGCCGACGGCCGCACCGTGCTCCTCGTCAGCGATCCGACCGTCGCCGCGAGCGGCGTGGCTTACGTCATCGTTCTTGATTGGATCGGCGACGAGATCGCCGCCATTCGCGACTTTCGCTACGCGCCCTATGTCATGGAGGGCCTGACCGTCGAACGCTTCTGAAACTTCGCTCGGCCGTCACCAATGTCCGTTGTTGCGTGCTCAGCGGAAGTGCGCCAGACATCGCGTCATGGCGGCAACCTCCAGAGCCCCTGCGACCATGCGTGCGGCAGCTCTTGCTCTCGGGCTCTTTCTTGACGTTTCCGTCTCGCGCGTCGTCGTCGTTGCGTCCCGTACAGCATCCGCAATTTCGGCTTCATCACCCCCGCAGCGGCTCAGCCGGCCGCGATCACGACATCACAGTCGGATGCGCTCAATGCTTACAACACTGCGCTCAATCGCTTTAAGTCGATCCTGAGCGAGCGGCGCGCGCAGATCAATTCGCATCAACCGCTGCCGAATTTGCCCGGGCAAGCGCTCTATCTTGCCCGCGTCGGCATGATGAGCGCGTATAAGGATCTCACCGACGCGCTGCCGTCGAAAATCGGACGGCCCAATAAATTCGGAATTCCTCCGGCCTATTTCGATGCCGACGATGAGCCGCTGCTCGATGAGTATAGGAATCTCTTCGACCTCATGGATGCGCCGCCCTTCAATGCGCAGAAATCGGATACGCCATTCAAGGACGTTGTCGATCTGGCAACCGATATTGCCCGGGCCAAGGGCCTCGATCCGGCAAACGCCGAGGTGGCCGGCCGCATCAGCCTGGGCATCTTCTTTGCCGAGACCAACGGCAATCAAAACATCGGCAATGCGCGCTCGAATACCTACAAGGGAAGTCTGCAAACAGGTCCGTCCGAAGATCAAAACGGTCAAAGAAAGTGGGCGGACATCAAAGGATCGATCGCAGTCTTTGATCCGGCATTGATCGCCCGCGACGCCAAGGAAGAGGCGCGGGTCGGCACATCAGATCATCGGTTCAATCACTGGACCGCCGTGCGCGACGGCCTCATGAACGCGCATGCGGAGGTTTTTCCGCAAATACCGGCGATCGCGAAGGCGTTGCCGGATCCGATCGATCAGATGAAGCTGTTCGAGCTCATCCAGATCATTCCCAGCCCGACCAAGGCCGCGCTCAATTCGGGAAACCTGGCGAGCTATAGAATTTCCGATCCGACGGTCATGGGCTATTTGCGCAACAACAGCATATTCGCCTTCGGCCACGCCGACCGGGCCAAGACATCCGCGACGTTTCCGCGAGATTCTCGATGCGATGTGGCTCTTCAACGACAAATTCGAACACGCATTGGCGAAATTCGCCGAGATCAAAGCGCGGCGGAAGGGTGCGCCCTGAGGGGGCAGCGCTCGTAAAGCGCAAGCTGACCGCTTACGCGGGAATGAGCGGGAATTTGCAGTTCACCGCATCGTCGGAATGACGAACTCCGAGCCGCCCTTGGTGCCCGACGGCCAGCGCGCGGTCACGGTCTTGGTCTTGGTGTAGAAGCGGATCGAGTCCGGGCCGTGCTGATTGAGATCGCCGAAGCCCGAGCGCTTCCAGCCGCCGAACGTGTAATAGGCCAGCGGCACCGGAATCGCGAAATTGACGCCGACCATGCCGACCTGCACGCGGTTGGTGAAGTCGCGCGCGGTGTCGCCGTCGCGGGTGAAGATGGCGACGCCGTTGCCGTATTCGTGCTCGGACGGCAGCCGCACCGCTTCTTCGTAGTCCTTGGCGCGCACCACCGAGAGCACCGGGCCGAAGATCTCTTCCTTGTAGATTTTCATGTCCGGCGTGACGTCGTCGAACAGGCAGCCGCCGATGAAATTGCCGTTCTCGTAGCCTTGCAGCTTGAAGTCGCGGCCGTCGACCACGAGCTTGGCGCCTTCCTTGACGCCGGTATCGATATAGCCGCGCACTTTGTTGAGAAGCTCGCGCGTCACCATCGGGCCGTAGTCGGCCTGCTGGTCGGTCGACGGGCCGATCTTGAGGCCCTCGACGCGCGGGATGAGTTTTTGAATCAGCGTGTCGGCCGTCTTCTTGCCGACCGGCACGGCGACCGAGACCGCCATGCAGCGTTCGCCGGCCGAGCCATAGCCGGCGCCGATCAGCGCATCGACCGCCTGATCCATGTCGGCATCCGGCATCACGATCATGTGGTTCTTGGCGCCGCCGAAACATTGCACCCGTTTGCCGTGCGCGGTGCCGGTCGAATAGATGTATTCGGCGATCGAGGACGAGCCGACGAAGCCGATCGCCTTGACGCGCGCGTCGGTCAGCAGCGTGTCGACCGCTTCCTTGTCGCCGTTGACGACGTTGAGCACGCCCGGCGGCAATCCGGCCTTGAGGAAAAGCTCGGCGATGCGCATCGGCACCGACGGATCGCGCTCCGACGGCTTGAGGATGAAGGCGTTGCCGCAGGCGATGGCCGGCGCGCATTTCCACAGCGGGATCATGGCCGGAAAATTGAACGGCGTGATGCCGGCGACGACGCCGAGCGGCTGGTGCATCGAATAGAGGTCGATGCCGGGTCCGGCGCCTTCGGAGTATTCGCCCTTCAACAGATGCGGAATGCCGCAGGCGAATTCGGCGACTTCGAGCCCGCGCTGGATGTCGCCCTTGGCGTCGGCAAAGGTCTTGCCGTGTTCGGACGACAACAGCCGCGCCAGGTCGTCATACTCGCTCTGGATCAGCTCCAGGAACTTGAACATGACGCGGGCGCGGCGCTGCGGATTGGTGGCGGCCCAGCCCGGAAAGGCCGCCTGCGCATTGGCGATCGCCTGCTTCGACCTCGGATTTGGCGGCCAGCGCGACCTTGGCCTGCACCTCGCCGGTATTCGGGATTGAAGACGTCGCCGAAGCGCCCGGACGTCCCTTTCACCTCTTTGCCGCCGATGAAATGGCCGATCTCGCGCATAGCTAGTCTCCCTCGTCACGTCCCAGCCGTTCGGTGCGCCGGATTTCATCGGACAATATTGCCGTTTTGATCGGGCTATCTAGCTGGTTTTTCCGGCGCCGGTCATCCCCCTTTCGCCCGAGCGGGCATTTCGGTGGCGCAAAGCGTTAAGCGATCCGCGGCTTTCTGGCGCCCCGGAAGTTCCACGGTAACCGTCCCTTAAGCGCAAGACCTTACGAATAGAGCCATTGTCTAGGCTCGGCTGGCAGAAGGCCGCCGTCGCGGGTTGGGTGCGTTTCATGGACATTGCAACGGGCCTAGGCCTGCTCGCCGGGGCGACCGTGGTCATCACCGTGATGCTCATGGGTGGCGGCCTCGGCATGTTCGTTTCGCGATCACGCCATCATCATCATTTTCGGCGGCTCGTTCGCCGCGACCTTGATCCGCTTTCCGCTGTCGTCGATCTTTCACGGCCTGCCGCTCGGCATGAAGTTCGTGTTCACCATGCGCCGCATCTCGCAGCGCGAATTGGTGGACGAGATCGCCGGCCTTGCCGAGATCGCGCGCAAACAGGGTCCGATCGGCTTGGAAAAAGTCGAGATCGAGGATCCCTATCTCGCCAAGGGCATCCGCTTCGTCGCCGACGGCTACGACGCCGAGTTCATCCGCGACAATCTCGAGCGCGACCGCGACAACTTTCTCAGCCATCTCGACGAGGGCCAGAAGATCTATCGCGCGGTCGGCGACTGCGCGCCGGCCTTCGGCATGATCGGCACGCTGATCGGCATGGTGCAGATGTTCGCCAATATGACCGATCCGTCCAAGCTCGGTCCGTTCATGGCGACCGCGCTGTTGGCGACGCTCTACGGCGCGGTGGTGGCGAACATCGTCTGTCTGCCGATCGCCGACAAGCTGCATCTCAAATTGGTCGACGAGGAAATCAACCGCACGCTGATCATCGACGGCGTGCTGATGATCCGAGAATCGAAGAGCCCGACGCTCGTGCGCGAAATGCTGATCGCTTATCTGCCGGAGAAGCATCGCGGCGAAGCCGAGCCTGAGCCCGTCCCGGCCTAGCGATGGCACGGCGCAAGGAAGCACACGGCGGCGGTCACGGCTGGTTCGTCACCTTCGCCGACCTGATGGGCCTGCTGGTCAGCTTCTTCGTCATGCTGGTGGCGTTCTCCAACCAGGATCAGCAGAAGCTGCAGATCGTCGCCGGCTCGATGCGCGACGCCTTCGGCGTGCAGAACAATGTGCGCTATTCCGGCATTATCGAGGTCGACGGCCTGCCGACCCGGCCGAAGCTGAAAAACGCCGCCCACATCCAGCCCGAGGATGCCTCCGCCACGCCGACGCCCGACCAGAACGACCGCAATCAGAAATTCGGCAGCAAGTTCCAGCAGGACGAAGCCTTTGCGCTGGCCGCGGCCTCGCTGCGGCAGGCCTTGCAGGACATGCCGGAACTGACCGAGGCCAGTAAGCACATCATGTTCGAGGAGACCAAGGACGGGCTCGATATCGACATCGTCGACCAGGAAGGCCGCTCGATGTTCCCGGAAGGCTCCAAGGACCCCTACGAGCGCACCCGGCGGATCATCGAGAAGATCGCCGTGCCTCTGAAGGCGCTGCCGTACCGGATTTCGATCACCGGACACACCTCGGCCTCGCAGACGCCGCCGTCGGCGGATTATGGCCCATGGAACCTGTCGGTCGACCGCGCCAATGCGGTGCGCCAGATCCTGGAAGAGCAGGGGCTGCCGGGCAACAATATCTTTTCCGTCGCCGGCAAGGCCGATACCGACCCCTTGTTCCCGGACGACCCCTACATCGCGGCCAACCGGCGCGTGACCATCACCTTGATGCACGAACCGCCGCCGGTGCCGCCGGGCGCTGAGCCCCTAAAAGATATTTCCGGGGATTGGGACTTACGGTGAACGGGCACGCTCGGTTCCAAGGAGCGCGGCTTGGCCCCGAACTGAAGCCTACCGCCAAGGTCCACCGCCTAAGCACTTGATCCACTATAGCTAAATCAGCACCGCTGCCGGTTCCGGGCCGCCGACCGGTGCACGCCGCGACGCTGCCGTCACCGCGACGGGCTGCCCTGATGCTCGGGAGCGCGGATAGTCGCCCAGTGACTCGCCATGACTCCGGTGCGTGAAGGGTGTATAGGCGCGGCCCTGCATCCCCCTCCGGATGCCGCACCAGGAGCAGGCGACGTCCTGTTTCAAAATTCATGACAGACAGCGCGAGCGCTCCCGCAGGGAGCGAGGTGCCGGCAAACGGCAGCGGCGAAGCTCGTTCTCACGCCGGCTTCTGGGGGCTGACGCTCGGCAGCATCGGCGTCGTCTACGGCGATATCGGCACGAGCCCGCTCTACGCCTTGCGCGAAGCGGTTCTTGGCGGCCTCGGGCCCGGACCATGGCGCGCTGGACCGCGGCACCGTGCTCGGCGTGGTGTCGCTGATCCTGTGGGCGCTGTTCATCATCGTCACGCTGAAATACGTCGTCATCCTGCTGCGCGCCGACAATAACGGCGAGGGCGGCACGCTCACGCTGATGGCGCTTGCCTCGCGCGCCGTCGGCCGCATCGGCGAGAGCCGCAGGCGTCGTCGCGCTGCTCGGCATCGTCAGCGCGGCGCTGTTTTACGGCGACGCGGTGATCACGCCGGCCTTGTCGGTGCTCTCCGCGGTCGAAGGTATCGACGTCGCGACGCCCGCGTTCCACGAATATGTCGTGCCGCTGACGGTCGTCATCCTGCTGGTGCTGTTCGCGGTGCAGTCGCTCGGCACCGCCAAAGTGGCGGCTCTGTTCGGCCCGATCATGGTGATCTGGTTCGTGGCGATCGCGCTGCCCGGTCTCGCTTGGATCGCGCGCGATCCCGGCGTGCTGTGGGCGCTCAATCCGTTCTACGGCGTCTTCTTCCTCGCCCATCACGGCATGATCGGCCTCTACACGCTCGGCGCGGTGTTCCTCGCCGTGACCGGCGCCGAGGCGCTCTATGCCGATCTCGGCCATTTCGGCCGCGGTCCGATCCAGATCGCGTGGCTTGCGCTCGTGCTGCCGTCGCTGGCGGTCAATTATCTGGGGCAGGGCGCGCTGGTCTTTGCCCATCCGAAGACGATCGAGAATCCGTTCTTTCTGATGTATCCCGACTGGGCGCTCGATCCCGATGGTCGTGCTGGCGACGATCGCGACCGTGATCGCGAGCCAGGCGGTGATCACCGGCGCCTATTCGCTGACCAGCCAGGCGATCCAGCTCGGCCTGTTGCCGCGGTTCGAAGTGCGCCACACCTCGGCGCACAAGGCCGGTCAGATTTACATGCCGCGGGTCAACGCGCTGCTCCTGGTCGGCGTGCTGCTGCTTGGTCGCGCTGTTCCGCTCGTCGAGCGCGCTGGCCTCGGCCTACGGCATCGCCGTCACCGGCACCATGGTCGTCACCTGCATGATGGCCTTCATCGTGATCTGGCGGATGTGGCGCTGGTCGCCGCTTGCGGCCGCGGCGCTGATCGTGCCGTTCCTGTTGATCGATCTGACCTTCCTGTCCGCCAATATGCTCAAGGTCGTTCAAGGCGGCTGGGTGCCGCTGGCGCTCGGCGGCCTGGTGATGCTGGTGATGTATACGTGGCGGCGCGGCACCCGCATTCTGTTCGCCAAGACGCGCCGGCTCGAAACCCCGCTCGACGATCTCGTGCGCATCCTCGAGAAAAAGCCGCCGCAGCGCGTTCCCGGCACCGCGGTGTTCCTGACCAGCGATCCGAAAAGCGCGCCGACCGCGCTGATGCACAGCCTCAAGCATTACAAGGTGCTGCACGAGAAGAACGTCATCCTCAGCGTCGAGACCACGCACACGCCGCGCGTCGATGCCGACAAGCGCGTGCGCATCGAGCCGGTCGGCTCGACCTTCATGCGGGTGCTGTTGCGCTTCGGCTATATGGAGACGCCGAACATTCCGAAGGCGCTCGCGATCGCGCGCAAGCTCGGCTGGCATTTCGACATCATGTCGACGTCGTTCTTCTTGTCGCGGCGCACGCTGCGGCCGGCGCCGCATTCGGGCATGCCGCGCTGGCAGGACCGGCTGTTCATCACGCTGGCGCGCTCCGCCAACGACGCGACCGACTATTTCCAGATTCCGACCGATCGCGTGGTCGAGGTCGGCACGCAGGTGACGATCTAGCTGGCGTCATCGAAAACCAGTAGCCACTTCACGGTCCGCGGCGCGAGCACGTAGGCTGTTACGCTGCTGACTTGCGAGGAGATCGGCGATGTCGGATCAAAATCTCAGCGTGCGCGATCTGACGCCGGAGGAGGTCGCCGCGGGCCTGCGCGACGGCCGCATGGTGCTGGTCGACGTGCGCGAGCCGAACGAAACCGCGGTCGAGCGCTTTCCCGACGCCGTGCTCGTGCCGCTGTCGGACTTCGACTCCGAGCGCCATTCCCGATCCGCAGGGCCGCGAAGTGGTGTTCGCCTGCCGCTCCGGCCGCCGTTCGGTGACCGCCTCGCTCGCGGCGCAGGAGCAGGGCTTTCCCTATGCGTCGCATCTCGCCGGCGGCATTTTGGCGTGGAAGGCCGCCGGCCTGCCGACCGAGACGTGATGCGCCTTGCGCTACTAGCCCGCTCGTTGTCGCAGCTCGGCTTGCGCTGATCGCCTTCTGATTGCGCGCCGCCAGGCGCAGCCCAAAGAGCGCGTCGTCAATTACTACAACTGGTCGGACTATCAGGATCCGACGATGCTCGACGATTTCACCAAGGAGACCGGCATCAAGGTCCGCTACGACACGTTCGATTCCAACGACACGCTGGAAGCCAAGCTGTTGGCCGGCGCCTCCGGCTACGACGTCGTCGTGCCGAGCGCCTATTTTCTCGCGCGCCAGATCAGCGCCGGCATTTTCCAGAAGCTCGACAAGTCGAAGCTGCCCAATCTGCCGGCGATCTGGCCGGAGATCGCCAATCGGCTCGCCTTCTACGATCCCGGCAACCAATACGCCGTCGATTACATGTGGGGCACGACCGGCATCGGCTACAACGTCAAGAAGGTGAAGGAGATTCTCGGCCCCGATGCGGCGATCGATTCCTGGGACTATGTTTTCAATCCCGGACAAGATCGCGAAGTTCAAGGATTGCGGCATCCATCTGCTCGATTCATCCGACGACATCATGTCGGCGGGTCTGCACTATCTGCATCTCGATCCGAACACCAGCGATCCGGGCGATCTGCAGAAGGTCACCGACCTTCTCGCTCAAGATCAGGCCCTACGTGCGCAAATTCCATTCCTCGGAATATCTCAATGCGCTCGCCACCGGCGAGATCTGCTTCGTGGTCGGCTTTTCCGGCGACGTCAAACAGGCGCAGACGCGCGCGGCGGAGGCCAAAGGCGGCGTCGAGATCGGCTATTCGATCCCGAAGGAGGGCGCGCAATTGTGGTTCGACACTCTCGCCATTCCGAAAGATGCGCCCGATCCGCAAGAGGCGCATGAACTGATCAATTATCTGATCAAGCCCGAAGTGGCGGCGAAGAACACCAATTACGTGTCCTACGCCAACGGCGACATGCCGAGCCAGTTCATCGACAAAGTCGATCCTCGACGACCGCACCATCTATCCGGACGCCGCGACCATGGCGAAGTTCTACACCATCATCGCCCACGACGCAGAAGACGCAGCGGCTGATCAACCGGCTGTGGACGCGGATCAAGACCGGCGAGTGAGGCGCTAAACGCGCCAGCAAGCGACCGTCGCGGCAGCTGATGACCCAGAGCGGAGATACCTCGATTACCGCTTTTGCCGCATCATATCCGCTTAGCGCGAATTATCTCCTGGTTTTCTTTGCGGTCTTTTTCGCAAAGATCGTGTTCCAGTTTTCCTTGTAGGCGGTGCTAACCGGTTTCTGGCCTTCCCCCCGGCTGTAGTTTGAAGGTGCGGCAGCTGCCTCGCCGCCATCGCTCTTGGATACAGCTTCACCTAAAGCGCTTTTGTCCTTCGGGGCGGTCTCGCTTTTTGGAGCGGGGTCGGCTTTGGCTTTTTTGTCGTCGCGGGCCATCGTCTTTCCTAACGCTAAGTGGGCAGATGTTTGACTTTACGAATCGGATGTGGGCTATCGCAAGCATCCGCGATAGCGTCAGAGGATATCCGCTTTTGGGATTATAGCAGACGTCGGATTTTCGAGCCGTCGCGGCAGCTTATGACCCATGTCGGACGTCGAGCGGCCAAATTTGCTGTGCCGCGACGACTGCCGAAGCCGCTGGGAAAGTTTGCCTAGCTTTCCGAAGCGCTCCAAATCCGGATGATAAAGGACCGACGACTTTAAGCAAATAAGCCGCCCAAATCTTTTCATGGCAGGTTCCGAATGTGCCGCATGTCGCTTGAGCGCTAGTACCAGTGGTCACGGAGGCGGCCGGCTACCGAAGGGCCTGATTAACAGATTAACAACCGAGTTATTTATCACATTGGCAACCGTGTTACTTATCAAATTGGCAACTGCATTATTTATCATCCCCGCAACTTGTGAATTTTATTGTCGGCTTTGGGATGCCGGGGAAAACAGCCCCGGCATCTGAAAGACGATCAGAAAGAGTTCTCTACGCGCATGCCTGCGCGAATTTTGGCGAACGATTTCGTCGCCACCGCTCGATCGATCAGCACGTCGCGGAAATAATTTCACGGCCGGGGACATCGTGCCTAAGTTTTCTCGAGTGGCGGCGAGCAAAAGACCGAATCGTTCCGTCGAGCACGCGCCCGAAACCGCTAACCGTCGGCATCAGGCGACGCCTGCACTGGTATCGTTGTTCGGCCAGGGCGTGATGCTGCACCGCGCCGGGCGAATGGCTGACGCGGAAAGAATCTGCCGCGACATTCTGTTGGTGCATCCCGATCATTGCGACAGCCATCATCTGCTTGGCATAATACTGCACCAGCGCGGCGATCATGCTGGCGCCGTTCGGGAACTGGAGTTTGCCGTTGCGTTAAATCCGAACGATGTCGACGCGCTCAACAATCGCGGGACCGCGCTCACCGCGCTGAGGCGGTTCGCAGAGGCGCTGGCGAGCTACGACGGCGCGCTGGCGCGGCGGCCGGATTATGCCGACGTGCATCATAATCGCGGCAACACCCTGCAGACGCTGAATCGGTTTGAGGAGGCAGTGGCGAGCTACGACCGCGCCGTTTCGCTGCGGCCGGCCCATGCCGAGGCGCTATGCAATCGCGGTGCGGCGCTCCATGCGCTGCGGCGATTCGAACCGGCGCTGGGGAGTTATGACCGCGCTCTCGCGCTCCGGGCATCCTATGCCGAAGCGCTCTGCAACCGCGGCAACACCTTGCACGCGCTGAAACGGTTTACCGAGGCGCTGGCGAGCTGCGATCAGGCGCTGGCGCTCCGGCCGGATTTCGCCGAGGCGCTCTGCAATCGCGGCGTCGCCCTGCAGGCGATGGAACGGTTCGACGAGGCGCTTGAGAGCTATGAGCGCGCCATCGCAGTGCGGCCCGACTATGCCGAGGCGCTGTGCAACCGAGCGGCGACGCTGCACGCGCTGGAGCGGTTCGACGAGGCGCTGACGAGCTGTGATCGCGCGCTTGCCGGGCAGCCCTATTGTGGCGAGGCGCTCGCCAATCGCGGCGCGATCCTGAACGCCTTAAAGCGCTTCGATGAGGCGCTCGCGAGTTGCGACCAGGCGCTGGCAATAGGCCCGGACCGCGCCGAGGCGCACCGCAACCGCGGCAATGCACTGTACGGACTGAAGCGGCTCGATGAGGCGCTGGCGAGTTATGACTGCGCACTTGCGGTACGGCCGGACTACGCCGAGGCGCACCACAACCGAAGCGTGACGCTTTACGGGTTGAAACGCTTCGACGAAGCGCTGGCGAGCTGCGCTCGCGCGCTTGCAATTCGGCCGGACTATGCCGAGGCTCATTTCAGCGAGGCGTGCTGCCGCTTGGCGGCTGGCGACTTCGTCCGCGGTTGGGAAAAGTACGAATGGCGCTGGGCGACGCGTGAACGCAAAAGCAACAGGCGCAACTTCGGCCAACCGTTGTGGCTCGGATCGAATGATCTTGCCGGAAAGGCCATACTGCTTCACGCCGAGCAGGGTTTTGGCGACACGATTCAGTTCTGCCGCTATGCGCCGCGCCTTGCGGAGCGCGGCGCACGCGTAATTCTGCAAGTGCAGGAGCCACTCCGCGCCCTGATGAACACGCTGCCGGGCATGGCGCAAATCCTGTCGATGGACGATGCGCTGCCCGATTTCGATGTTCATTGTCCGTTGCTCAGTCTACCGCGCGCGTTTGGCACGAAACTGGAAAGCATTCCGGCGCGGACGCCTTATCTGCATGCATCGCCCGACGCGGTGACGAATTGGAGCGCGCGGCTAGGTGCGAAAGACCGCCCCAAGGTCGGCTTGGTTTGGTCCGGCAGCGCGGCCGACCGTAACCGATCGATCGGGCTGCATGCTCTGTCGCCGCTCTTGGCTCTCGACCTATCCTATGTGAGCTTGCAGCGCGAGCTCGCACGCGACGCCGCGGTAGTGCAACGCCACCGCAATCTTGTCCATTTCGGCGAAGAGCTGGAGAATTTCTCCGACACGGCGGCGCTCATGTCGAACCTGGACCTTATTATCTCGGTCGATACCGGCGCGGCCCATCTTGCCGGCGCCTTGGCAAAGCCGGTCTGGATTCTGTTGCCCTTCATCGCCGATTGGCGCTGGCGTGTCGATCGCGAAGATACGCCGTGGTATCCAACGGCCCGCTTGTTTCGCCAGGACGGGACGCAGAATTGGGAGAATGTGCTCGCGCGCGTTGTCGCGGCGTTGCGGACGACGTTCGCTCTGCCTGATTGATCGAACGTCGCGTCGCGTGCGGCGATGCGGCGTTCACGCCTCCTGCATTTCCCGCCCCGGCCATCCCAGTAGCTCTGATGACAGCCGAACCATTTGCCGCGCAGCAAAATTACGCGAACGGCCCGGTTTCCATTCTTTCGGATCATGCCCTAAACCTTGCGACAATAAGGCGCTCCGGCGGTGCGATTGCCTCTTGAATTTTGAGGCCATCGCTGCGCAGCATCCGGCGCTGTAAAAATTGAGGACAGGTAGGGGAGGGACATGACGTAAATTACCCGCATCAGCGGCGCCGTCACGGCGCGGCATCATCAAGGCCGCTGCGGCTGCTCGCCGCCGGCGTCGCCGCGCCGGCCGTGCTTCGGGTGCGCTCGGCCTATGCCGCTTACCCCGATCGTCCGATCAAATTCGTGGTCGCCAATACGCCCGGCGGCCCGTCCGACATCGTCGGCCGCATCGTCACCGCGGCGCTGCAGCAATCGACCGGCAAGACCTTCATCATCGAGAACCGCGGCGGCGCCGGCGGCAATATCGGCATGGAATATGTCGCCCATTCCGATCCGGACGGCTACACGATCCTGCTCGCGACCAACGCCTTTTCGGTCAATTACGGGCTCTACAATTCGCTGCCGTACGATCCGATAAAGGATTTTGTCGCGGTCAGCGAATTGGGCGGCTCGCCGAACATCTTCTGGTCAAGTCGGAGCTGCCGGCGAAGACCATGAAGGATTTCGTCGCGCTGGCGCGCGCCAATCCGGAAAAATTCAACGCCTCGATGCCGCCGATCGGCACGACGCCGCAATTGCAAATGGCGCTCTTGAAGGTCCGCGAAAAACTGCCGAATCTCGAAGAGGTGGTGTTCAAGGGCGGCGGCGACGCCGTCGAGGCGCTGCTCGCCGGCACCGTGCAGATTTGCTCCGGCTCGGTGGCGCCGTCGGCAGCCGCACATCAAAGCCGGCACGCTGCGCGGGCTCGCGATTTGCGCCGAAACGCGCTGGCCCGATCTGCCGGACGTGCCGACCATGATCGAGTCCGGCTATCCGGATTTCGTCTTCGCCACCGACGCCGTGCTGCTGGCGCCGGCCAAGACGCCGCCGGAAAACGTCAAATGGCTGGAGACCGAAACGCTCAAGGTTCTCAACACGCCAGGAGATGAAGGACAAGATGTTTCAGGCCGGCTTCCTGGTGCGGGCCAAGGGCGCGGACGCGTGCCTGGGCGCGCGTGACCAAGGAAATCGACGCGTTCAAGCACATCATCGATCAGGCCGGCATCAAGAAGCTTTGACGCCGGCCTTGATGTCGCTATGCGGCGTCAGCTGCGTTGCCAGACGCTGCCGGAATCGAACTGAATGGTCGAGCCGTCCGGCGAGAACATCGCGCCTTCGTGCCACCAGTCGATCCAGATGTGGCCGGGGTAATCGATCCAGCCATGCGCCGGCTGGCCGACTTCGTTGACGAGATTGAGATCCCAGCCGTTTTGCGTGACGAAGGCCTGGCCGTTGAGCGGCACCTGGCAGTTCTGGACGCAGTGAACGGGCCGGACAGACTGGTCATCCACTGGGCCGACGCGCCGGTACTGGCAAAGCTAGCACCTGCACAGGCGAGCAAAGCCGCCGCCGCGAGGAGTCTTAACTTCATAGACGCCTCCTGAAACCTTCTGCTTGTTTGGCCGCAAATTATGACCGGGCCAATTATGGCCGACGCTCCAGGCGGGCGGATACCGTCATGCCCGCCTTATCGGAGCATTGGTTGACCGATCGTAAGTTGCAGGCATTAGTCGCAGCCAATGACGACAAGGTTCTGGTGAGGAACGCGATCGTGAAGCCGCTTTGCTCTTACCGCCAGCGGCGGTGCAGCCACAGCCATTGCTCGGGATATTGGCGGATCCAGCCTTCGATCACGGCGGTGATCGCCTGCATCGTGCCCTTGATGTCGATACGGCCGTCGGCGTCGCGCACCGGCTCGACCGGGTCGGAGATTTCGCCCCAAAAGCTGTTGCCGTCGGGCTTGCGCACGACGCGCATGCCGTAGATCGGCAGTTCGGTCTGCCGCGCGAGCATCGCGATCAGCGGATTGGCGAGGCAGTGCCGGCCGAAGAACGTCACCTCGACGCCGCTGCTGTAGTGCTGATCGGCGAGCATGCCGACATGGACGCCGGATTGCAGCAGCCGCGCCAGCTTGACCGGCGCGTCGAGGCCGGTCGGGATCAATTCGCCCATCAGCGGTTCGCGCAGCTTGATGATGACGTCGCTGACGGCGCCGATATTCGGCCGCCGGAACAGCACGGCGGATTTGACGCCGATCAGCTTGGCGCCGACGCCGGGCAGTTCCCAATTGGCGAGATGCGCGGCAAAGCCGATCGTCGCCTTGCCGCTCTTCATGATCGCGTCGTAGCGTTCCTTCGATTCCGGCGGATAGGTGATGACGTCCGGCGTCGGCTGTGCCGAAACCTTCGACGCAGAATTCGTCGAGATGGGCAAACTCGATGGCGATGCGGCCGAGATTGTCCCAGACGCCGCCGAGGATGTGTTTCGATCTCGGCGTCGGATTTTTCCGGAAACGCGGCGCGCAGATTGTTCGCGGCCGAGGCGATGCTCCTTGAACAGCGGACCGATCTTGCGCATCAGGGCGCCGGCGAAATTCGCCATGCGCTTGCGGTCGGTGTGCTTGATGGCGCCGAGCAGGCCGACCGTGAGCGCGCCCGCGACCGTGTCGAGCAGAGGCTTGAAGCGCGAGCGCGCATCAGAACACGATCCGGAAAAAGGCAGCCGGTTTTCCGAAAGATCATGCTCTAAAACAGTGACGATGATCTTGCCGAACACCTGCCGGCTTTCGAGCCGCGCCAGGCCGCGCTCGAACTCGGCGAGCGGCACTTCGGTGTCGATCACCGGCGTCAGCCCGGACGCCATCTTGGCGAGGCTCTCGCGGATATTGCGCATCGAGCAGCCGAACGAGCCGAAGATGCGGTATTGCTGCAGATAGAGCTGGAACAGGTTCATCGTGATCGACTGGCCCGTGGTCGAGCCGCAGGTGACCAGCCGGCCGCCGCGCTTGAGGCAGAGCAGCGAGCCGTTGAACGTGTCCGGGCCGACATGCTCGAAGGCGACATCGACGCCCTTCTTGCCGGTGAGCTTGCGCACGATGGTTTCGAAGCGGTCGGTGCGGTAATTGATGACGTGATCGGCGCCGAGCGCCTTGGCCTTTTCCGCCTTGGCGTCGTCGCCGACGGTGGTGATGACGGTGGCGCCGATCGCCTTCGCCATCTTGATCGCGGTGGTGCCGATGCCGGAGCCGCCGGCCTGCACCAGAATGGTCTCGCCGGGCTCGAGCTTGGCATTGTCGAACAGCATGTGCTGCACGGTGCCGAACGCGACCGGCGCGCAGGCGGCGTCGCGGAAGCTCACGCCCGGCGGAATCGGCACCACGAGCCGCGCCGGCATGTTGACGAGGTCGCGGGCAAAGCCGTCGACATGGAAGCCCATGATGCTGCCGACGTTTTCGCAGAGATTGTCGCGGCCCTCGCGGCAGGCCTTGCAGGTGCCGCAGGTCAGCGCGCCATAGGCGACGACGCGGTCGCCGACTTTCGACGTGGTCACGTCGGGGCCGACGGCGACGATTTCGCCCGCCGCCTCGACGCCGACGATCAGCGGCAGCTTGCGCTTGGCGAAGGCCATGCCGCGCCAGCCCCAGACGTCGATATGATTGAGCCCGATCGCCTTGATGCCGATCTGCACTTCGCCCGGCGCCGGGCGCCGGCGGCGCCGCGACATCGACGAGCTCGATCTTGCGGTCGGCGACGAGCGTGAGCGCGCGCATGGTGCCGTCCTTCGCCGGGGCAGCGCTTGGTCGCGGCTCGTCCAATGTCGGTGCTGCGGCGCCGGTCACGCCGGCTCCCGCGTCAGCACGAGCGAGACGTTCTGGCCGCCGAAGCCGAACGAATTGGAGATGGCGCGACTGATGCGGGCGTCGCGCGCCACGTTCGGCACGACATCGAGCGGGATCGCCGGATCGGGCACGTGGTGATTGATCGTCGGCGGAATGCGCTGATGCTCGAGCGTGAGCGCGGTGAACACCGCTTCGACCGCGCCGGCGGCGGTCAGCGTGTGGCCGATCATCGATTTGTTCGACGACATCGGAATGTTGCGGATGCGCTCGCCGAACACGGTGGAGACGCCGAGGCATTCCATCTTGTCGTTTTCCGGCGTCGAGGTGCCGTGCGCATTGATGTAGTCGATGTCTTCCGGGCCGACGCCGGCGTCGGCCAGCGCGTTGCGCATGCAGGCGATGATCGGCTTGCCGTCGGGGCTCGAGCGGGTGCGGTGGAACGAATTCGATTTCTCGCCGCAGCCTTCGAGGATGGCGAGCACTTTGGCGCCGCGCGCTATGGCGTAATCGTAGTCTTCGAGCACCAGCGCGCCGGCGCCTTCGGCCAGCACGAAGCCGTCGCGGTTCTTGGAGAACGGCTTCGAGGCCTGCTCCGGCGGATCGTTCTGCGTCGACAGCGCCGAGAGCAGCGAGAAGCGCACCAGCGATTCCGGCGTCAGCGAGCCGTCGGCGCCGACCGCGAGCACGGCCTTGCATTCGCCGCGGCGGATCGCTTCGACGCCGAGCTGGATCGCGGTGGCGCCGGACGCGCAGGCCGTGGTCAGCGAGATCGGCGAGCCTTCGGTGCCGAAATGCGTCGGCGAGGTGCTCGCCGATAATGCCGTATTTCAGCGTCTCGTAGATCGGCGCGAATTGCGGCTCGCGCGCCACCCGCATCAGGTCGGGATAGGTCGGCGTCGCTGATCGGGCATGGCCTCTCGCCGCCATCTGGATGCGGTAATGCCATTCGATTTCGAGCGGCGGCAGCGCCAGAAACAGCGGGCCGGGGAAGTGGCCCTTGGTGCCGATGCCGGCTTGCGCGATCGCCTCCTCGCAGGCGAGCAGTCGCGATGCGCTCGGACAGTTCCGCCGGCGGCATGTAGTCCTTGTAGACGTCATCGACGGTGCCGGCGATGGTGGTGCGCAGGCTGTCGAGCGGAAAGCGCGAAATGCGGCGGATGCCGGATATGCCGGCGGACAAGTTTCGCCCAATTGTCGGTCTTGCCGACGCCGAGCGAGGTGACGACGCCCATGCCGGTGACGGCGATGACCGGGCGGCCGGCTTTGTCGCGATGCGCTGCCGTGGACGCTCGCCTGACATGATGCTCTCCTTCAGTTCACGCGTTCGAGCAGCGCGAGCCCTTCGCCGCGCCAATTGCCGACGCTGGTGACGACGACCTGGGAGAGACCAGCCGGACTTGCGCCGGTATCTCCCGTCCCCGTCGGGGCGAACAGCTTGCCGTGCTCGATCACCGCGCAGCCGATGCCCAGATTGGCCATGAACTGGGTATCGACCCCATGCCCGATATACGTACCGGTATTGCGAACCGGAAGGCCAATCTCCTTGAGCACATGAGCCTCGGCCGAGGTCGCCGGCTCGAGGCCCGGCGGCGCCGGAAATGATCGCGGCGTGCGCCCGATCGACTTGCGGCGCAATCGCATCCCACTGGCGGCGCAGCGACGCCTCGGCCTCGCCGGCTCGCGCGGGCATTGCGGTCGGAGAACACCTGCGAAATCCGCGCGCGCGGCTGCGCGCCGCGCGCCAGCGCGTGTTCGTTGCTTTCGAGCACCAGGAAGGCGCCCATCGTGCCGAAGGCGATGCCGCCTTGCGGGCCGCGATCCCAGACCGGCGCGAACTTGTCCTTGAGCACGACGCCGCCGAGCTCGAAGGCGAGCAGCACGTCCCAGCGCGTGCCGTGATAGGCGCCGCCGACCAGCGTCAGCTCGCTCTGGCCGGCGGCGATGCGCGCCTGCGCGACGCGCACCGCGTCGACGCCGGCCGCTTCTTCGCCCATGAAGGTGCGCGAGGAGCCGACGACGCCGTGCACCAGCGAGATATTGCCGGCGAGGAGGTTCGGCAGCTGCGCCAGGAACAAGGTCGGGCGCAGATCGCTCATCAGCCGTTCGTTGAGGAAGGCGCCGGGCGTATTGGTCTTGCGCACGCCGGCCATGATCGCGGTATCGACCGCGATGTCGCGCTCGCCGCCGCCGGCGGCGACGATCATGTCGGCGTGGTCGAGCAGTTCCGGCATTGCCGGCGATGCCGGCATCGGCGAGCGCCATGCCGGCGGAATAGACGCCGACCCGCTGCCAGGTCTCCATCTGCCGCTGATCGCTCTTCTTCGGGATCTGCTTGTCGAAGCTCATCGGCGCGAGCTGATGCACGATGTAGGGCGCAAAGCTCTTGTCGTCGTAGGCCGGCGGATCGCCGCGCTCGAGATGGCCCCAAGCCGCTTCCAGCCCCTCGCCCAGACAGGTGAGAAGACCGACGCCGGTGATCCACACCTCGCGGCGTTCGCTCACTTCGCGAACTCCTTGGCCGGGAAGTTGATCCGCTCGGCCCATTCCCACAGCCCGTCGCGCAGTTCCTGGCTCGGATAGGGAATGATGCGATAGGTCAGCGTGGCGTCGCAGATCGCCGCGCCTTTGCACCAGCCCTTGGCTTCGCCGATGGCGTAGCCCGAGCCTTCGTGAATGACCCGGCCTTCGAATTCGAGCTCGTCGCCCGGAAACACGGCGCTGCGGATCTTGCCTTCCTTGACGCCGGCAAGCGCCGGCAGGCCGGTGAAGCCGGTGAGCGCGCTCACCAGCCAGCCCGTCGTTTGCGCCATGCATTCGATCAAGCAGCACGCCCGGCATCAGCGGATAGCCCGGGAAGTGGCCCTCGAAGACCGGGCTCTCCATCGGCACGGTGCAGACCGCGCGCGCCACGCGCTCGCCGACATCGACGTCGACGAAGCGGTCGATCATCTGAAAATATTCAAGACGCATGCGGCGCCTCAGGCGCCCTTGGCAGCGATCAGCTCGTCGATCCGCTCGCACAGGTTCTTCAGCACGAAATACTGGTCGGTCGTCGCCTTGCCGTCGTTGACTTCCTGGGTCCATTGCTCGAGCGGCAGCTTGATGCCGAACGCCTTGTCGATGGCGAAGGCAATGTCGAGGAAGTCGAGACTGTCGATCTCGAGATCGTTGATGGCGTGACTTTCCGGCTTGATATTTTCACGCGGGATATCGCAAGTTTCCGCAATGATTTCAGCCACTTTATCGAACGTGGTGGACATCGGGCGTGCTCTTTGGTCAGCAGGAATAAGCGCCGGCCCAGCCCGGCGCGAGCAAGCCCGTCGGTTCGGGCCCCTCAATGTGAACGCCCCGTATAGCGAAGGATGCCGGCAAGTTCAACGGCGGACGCCGCGGCCAGGCTTGCGCATCCGGCGGCCCGCCGAAACGGCCGATTTTGCGTCTTCCGCCAAGAGCTTACCGGCGGCATGCGGCACGCGGCCGGGCGGCGCCTGCCGGCACGCTTGATCGACCAAGCCATATTACCTAATGAACCCGCCGAGAGGTCCGACGCATGCCGAAGGCGCTCGTGCGCAAGCGTTGTTTCGTGCAGATGACAGGCTACGAGCCGGTCGGAGCCGGAACACCAGCATCGCCGCTTCATCCGCGAAATGGCGCGATTCCAGAAGGCCTGGAACGTGCAGGGCGAGGTTTCGCCGCCGCGTTGTCGGCCGACGGGGCGGTGGCAAGCTGGACGGTCGAGACCTGCGGCCCGAACTGGCGCGTCACCACCGACTTTCACTGGTTCCGCTGGGACGATTTCGTGCGCGCCGACATGGCCGAGAGCGATTGGTGGCGCTTTCCGCTCGGCATCGCCGCGCTGATGGAATTCATCCTGACCGGCACGGTGGTCAAATATTTCATCGTGGCCTGGCGCTACGGCGGATTTTTTCTTTATCCGCTCGTCTACATTCTCGGCATGATGTGGCTGTCGATTGCGGTGACGCGATTTGCCGTGATCCATCTCGGCCTGCCGTATCACATGCTGCTCGCGCCGCTGCTGTGGCTCGCGATCTTCGTCGCGTTGCGCTGGACCTTCGGGCGCTTCGTGCATATCCGCTACGCGCTCGACGATTGGTATTTCGCGCGCGATTTCATCCATCGCGCGCGGCCGCGGGCTCGAAGAGCGGCTCGATCGCTCTCGCGCGATGAACTGGTGCGCATCGTGCGCGACAACCGATGCCGACGAGATCGTCGTCGACGGTCACAGTCTCGGCGCGCCGCTGTCGCTCGTCGTGCGTCGATCGCGCGCTGCAAACTCGATCCGCAGCTCGGCGAGCCGCGGCAAGCCGCTTCACCTGGTGTCGAGCGGCTCGTCGCTTCTGAAAGTCGCGCTGCATCCGGCGGCCGGCTGGCTGCGCGAGGCCGTCGGCCGCGTCGCGAATGCGCCGGCAGTCTATCTGGGTCGAATATCAGGCGCTGGTCGACATCATCAATGTGTACAAGGTCGATCCGGTCGTCGCGCTCGGCATGCCGGCGACCGGCAAGCCGATCGTGAAAATCATCCGCATCCGCATGATGGTCGAGGAGCACACCTACCGGCGCTTCCGCCTCAATTTTCTGCGCATCCATCGCCAGGCGGTCATGGGCAACGAGCGGCGCTACTTCTACGACTATTACATGCTGTGCTGCGGCCCGATCGCGCTCGCCGACCGCGTCGAGAATCCCGATCAAGCGGTTGCGGCTTTCGGCGCCGACGGCGGCTGCTCGATGGCGCCGGGCGACGCTTGGCGCCGCGCCTGCGCCGGAGCCGAGCGCGTGACGGCGACGATTTCCAAGATCATCTGGCTCGCCTTCGGCATCGCCTGGGTCGTCTTGCGGCAGCGGCCGGGGCGGCACTCGCGCAAGACGCCGGTGCGCTATTCCGGCGCGCGACATCGCGCGAATTCGTTCTGCTCGCCGCGTCGTTCACCGGGCTCGGCATCGTGCCGTCGCGTCTATCTCGCGGTCCATTTTCCGCGCTTTGCCGATTATCCCTTCATCCCGGTGCTGAGCTACCTGGGCATTGCCGTCGATGTCGCCTGCCTCTGGCTGTTTTAGCGCACCCATCGCGATCTCGGCCACAATTGGTCGGTCAGCCTCGACCTGCGGGAACGCCACACGCTCGTCACAACCGGTGTCTACGCCCTGGTCCGGCATCCGATGTATTCGGGCTTTTGGCTGATGGCGCTGGCCCAGGCGCTGCTGTTGCCCAATTGGATCGCAGGGCCTGCCGGTTTGGTCGGCTTCGGCATCCTGTTTTTCGGCCGTGTCGGGCGCGAAGAAGAGATGATGATCACCGCATTCGGCGAGGAATATCGTACCTATATGCGCCGCACCGCGCGGGTCGTGCCGTGGCTCTATTGATGGCTTTGATTGATACTGACGCCGAATTTGGCGGTTCGGCCACGTTGCATTTTTGCTACAGGTCCGCGCAGGTTTGCGGTGCAACGGGAATTTCGGGAAAATTCGGCCACAAAATCTGGCAGTGCGGTATGGATCGCTTAGAATGATCTGGGCGTACCGGATTCCAGTGTCGCGTAACATTCGGCAAGCCGAGGAGGCCATGGGTGCCATGGCAGGAGCGGTGACAGGTAGCATGCAGAGGTTGGTGGCGTTTTACCGCGGTTTGGATGCTGGCAGCCGGCATGATGCTCGCGCTCGGAACGAGCCCGAGCATGGCGCAGTCGCGCGCGCACGTTTATCTGCTGCGCGGGCTGATGAATATTTTCTCGCTCGGCATGGATACGCTGGCCGAGGAACTCAACAGGCGCGGCGTCTATGCCACGGTGCACAATCACACCGAGTGGCAGTCGCTCGCCGATTCGGCCGCGGCCAAATACAAGGCCGGCACCGAAGGCCCGATCATCATCATCGGTCATTCGCTCGGCGCCGACGCGGTCATGGAAATGTCCGCCTATCTCGGCCAGAAGGGCGTGCCGGTGGCGCTCGTGGTGCCGTTCGACGGCACGCAATCGTTTGCGGCCTCGGGCGAATATCGCCCGCGTCGCTCAACCTGACGCAGCGCGACTACGCCTACATGCGGCAAGGGCGCGGGCTTCCACGGTTCGCTCGTCAATGTCGACGTGAGCTCCGATCCGAGCATCGACCATCTCAACATCGACAAGTCGCCGCGGCTGCATGCCCGCGTGATCAGCGAGGTTCTCTCGGTCGTCGGCTCGCATCGCATGCCGGCGCCGGGCACCACGGTGCCGCGCCGACGCAGTGATTCGCCGCGCTCAATCGCCGTCCGGCAACGGCCTGAAGCGCGCCGGCCGCAGCCGGCGAAGCCCGAAGTCACGCCCGCGCCGGCCGCTCCTGCGCCCGGCAAAGACCGGCAACGGCGCCATGAACGACGCATGGACCTCAAGCCGGTGGCCGACAGCGGCACGCCCGTGATCGCGCTTCCGGAGCGCAGCGCACCGCGCGGATCGAGACGCCGGCCGCGCCGCCGTCGCAAGCCGGCGGCGCCGGCGCAGGTCCGACTAGCGGTCGCAGCAGATTGCCGAACTGAACGAAGTTCGTTGGCCGCTATGCGTTTCGGCAGCCTCGGCGCGCCGGAGCTTCGATCGGCGCGCAATTGGTGCGGCCCTGCATCGCGCAATCCTGATCTTTCTCCGTGATGGCGATCGTGTCGGCGATCCAGACGCCGGCGCTGATCAGCACGATCGACGATCGCCACCGCGATGATATTCATCAGCATGCGCTGCCGATAATCGATCGGTTCTTCTGCTCTTGCTCGTAGCGGGCGAAGTCGTTGTCCGTCGCCGCGTTGGCGGCGCGTGCGGCCGGCCGCCGGGCCAACCGTCAGGCTCGGACGGCGACGCGGAATGGCAGCACCTGCCCGAACTCGTCGGTGTCGCGCGAACTCGCTTCGGTTGGGTGCTACCTGCATAACCATGAGAATACTCCGCCGCGGCCCAATCTCTAAGCGCAGAATCCATGCATTCGGCGCGGATAATTCCTGACGGAACCAAGGGTTCCTCGCCATTTCCACCGGGCTGGAAGTGCATTAGATTCCACCGATGAGCTGCGGCACCATGCGCGCGCCGGGGTGGCGCTGGCAGCGGCCTATGCGGTCGCGTTGCAAGCGATTTTGCTTGCCGTCAGCGTCCCGGTTGCCGGCGCGGCGGAAGTCACGCTGCCGATCTGCTCGAGCTGCTGCCGGCCATTCCGCGCCGGCCGGCCATTCTGCGCCGGCAGGTCACGGACAGGATTGTCTCGATGCCTGTCTCACCGGCTGTTGCAGCGGCGCTCCCGTTTGCCCTGCGCCCGGGCGCGATGGCTTTATGCGCCGGCGCCGGCGCAAACGATCGCCGCCAATGCGCGACGCCAGGCCGCATCTTCGCCGCGCGTACGGCACCATGCGCATCGCTCCCGTGCTCCGCCGGTCGCCTGACCAGCGCTCAGCAGCCAGCACAAATGTCTTCATTTGCCGTCACGGCAGACGTTCACTACGGAGCAAGTCCATGAAGAATTTCATTTCCGAAATACAGCGCTCGGCGCAGTCGTCGCGCTCACGGCGCCCAGTGCTGTGGTCGCCGCCAGCCCAAGCCGCCGATTACGATGTCGGCTCGATCCACATCTCGCAGCCCTGGTCGCGGGCGACGCCGAAGGGGGCGTCGTCGGGCGCCGGTTACATGACGATCACCAACAAGGGCACCGACGCCGGATAGGGTCGAGTTGCGTGTCGAGCGACGCCAGCGCGCAATGCCAGATCCACACCATGACGATGGAAGACGGCGTGATGAAAATGCGCCCGTGGAGGGCGGCCTCGAAATCAAGCCGGGCGAGACGGTCACGCTCAAGCCGGGCGGCTTTCACATGATGCTGGTCGATCTCAAACATCCGCTGGAGCAGGGCCAGAGCGTCAAGGCGACGCTGAAATTCGATCATGCCGGCACGGTCGACGTCGAATATCCGATCGCCGGGATCGGCGCGCCGGCGCCCGGCGCTGCCGATGCCGGCGGCGGTTCCATGATGATGGGCGGCGACCACGGCGGCAGCATGATGATGCAGAATTCCGGCGGCGGAAATTCCGGCGGGGGGATGATGCAGATGAAGAAGCAGTAATTTCGCGTCATTGCGAGCGAGCGAAGCAATCCAGCCGGCATTGCGGCGCTGGATTGCTTCGTCGCTTCGCTCCTCGCAATGACGGCTACTTCGTCTTCGGCTCGGGAAACGGCACCGGCGTGCCTTCCGGGAGCGGCGCCTTGAAGATATTGAGCGTCATCGACACCATGGCGTAGTAGCCGAGAATGCCGACCAGTTCGACGGTGCCGGCATCGCCGAGCAGTTTCCGCACGCGAGTTGTAAGCTGGCAGTGCTGACGCGCCTCTTGGCGTAGAGCTCCTTGACGAAGTCGATAGATCGCCATCTCGTCGCGCGGCGCCTTTTTCGGCGCGCGTCCGGCCTGGATGTCGTGGATGGTCTGCGGCTTCACGCCCTCCTTTTCGGCCTGCGGCACATGCGCCACCCATTCGTATTGCGCCTTCCAGAAATGCGCGGTGCACAGAATGGCGAATTCCGACAGCCGCGGCGGCACGCTGGTCATAAAGCGCAAGTGCCCGCCGAGCTTTTGCGCCAGTTCGCCGAACGCGCGGCGAATGCAGGTAGATCGCGAACGGGCCCGACAGTTTGAACACGCCGCGCGGGCCGGACGTGATGGCCTCCGTCAGCGCCTTCTGCGCCGGCGTAAATGTCTCCGGCGACAGTTCGGGGAGGCGAGGCGATTGCATACTCTGGGCATGGTTTCCTCTTGCGGCGGGTCGAACGCATCTGGTCCGCGTTATTGTTGTATCGTGATGATGACACGGCAATCGGCGGGAATCGGACGATGCACGAAGCGATAACGGGCTTTCCGTCGACTGTCGAGCGGCGCCGGGCCGCATGACTGAGCGTCCGATCGCGTCGAAACGGAATTTTATGCGGCTTGCGCTCGCTGGTTGTCGCCGGCTGGTCGGTGCGGCCGGAGCGATCTTTGGCGCAGAGCGGCGGCAAGATGTCGAAACAGCAGGCCGAATATCAAGACAGCCCGAAGGGCATTCAAATGTGCGCCACGTGCTCGCTGTTCGACGAGCCGCATGCCTGCAAAGTCGTCGAAGGCGACATCAGCCCGAACGGCTGGTGCAAGGCCTATGCGATGGCGGATTAGCGCCGCAGGCTCCGAATGGCCTTCCGCCCGGCGGTGCGAACTGCTACGATGAGCTCGACAACCCGCGACAGACGGGGCGACGATGAGGGCGATGCGACAAGGAGAGCATCATGGGATTTCTGACCGACGACGACCGCGAGAAGCTGACGCCCTCGGAGCTATTGCCCTACGACACGCCGATCCCGACGCAGGTCGTCTCCAGCGACGAATTTTATCCCTATCCGCAAACCGAGAAGCAGCGCGAATTGCAGGCGCGGCTCCTCGATCTCGCCGACGGGCTCGCCAAGAAGCAGGGCATTGTCGCGCCGCCGCTTCTTCCAGACCGCGGCCGGCATGGCGGCGTCCTATGTCGCGATGAACGAGACGTTCGGCAATTTCTTCGACGCGACGCATGCGGAAGCCGCGACGCCGGCGATGGCCGACGAGCGCGCCGATGCGCTCAAAGACCAGTTCATCATGGACATGCACACGCATTTCCTGCGTGACGACACCCGCATCAAGAATTTCGTCGCCATGCGCTCAGCCGTCGGCAAGGCCGGCTGGAACAAGGATCTGGCCGACAAGGAACAGACCATCGACGATCTGAAATACGACAATTACGTCAAGGAAATCTTCCTCGACAGCGACAGTAAGATCGTCCTGATCTCCTCGGCGCCGTCCGACATCGAGCAGGACTGGTTCCTCACCAACGAGCAGATGGCGGCCGCGCGCGACAAGGTGAACCAGCGCTTCGGCTCGCGGCGGCTGTTCTCCCACGCCATCTTCACGCCGGGCCAGCCGGGCTGGCTGGAAAAGGTCGATGCCGCGCTCGCGCTCAAGCCGGAATCGATGAAGGGCTACACGATCGGCGACAACACGCACAAGGACACCAGCCGCTATCCGTGGCGCATGGACGACGAGAAGGTCGCCTATCACGGCTACGAGAAATTCGTCAAAGCCGGCATCAAGAATGTCTGCGTGCACAAGGGCCTGTTCGCGCCGCCGCTCGACCGGCAATTCCCCAATCTGCGCGGCTTTGTCGACGCGAGCGACGTCGGCCAGGCGGCGAAGGATTGGCCGCAGCTCAATTTCATCATCTATCACGGCGCCTATCGCCACGTCGGCGGCGATCCCGAAAGTGGCGCTGGCGGAATTCGAGCGCACCGGCCGCATTTCCTGGACCAGCGATCTCGCCGATATTCCCGCGCAATACAACGTCACCAATGTCTATGCCGATGTCGGCCAGCTCTTCGCCATGACCTTGATCGCGGAGCCGAAAGTCACCGCGGCGCTGATGGGCACCATGATCAAGAAGATGGGCTCCGATCGTGTCTGCTGGGGCACCGACGCGGTGTGGACCGGATCGCCGCAATGGCAGATCGAAGGGCTGCGCCGCTTCGAAATCCCGGAAGACATGCAGAAGCAATACGGCTTCGCGCCGCTCGGTCCCGCGACCGGGCCGGTCAAGAGCGCGATCTTCGGCGGCAACAATGCCAAGCTTTACGGCATCGAGCCGAAGAAGGCCGAGCTCGAGTTCAAAAACGACAAGCTCACGGCGCTGAAGGCCAAATACGACAAAGCCGGCCGCGAGCCGAACAATCTGCGCTACGGCTATGTCGCCGAGCCGGTCGCGGATTTCTCGGTGTTCGGCTGAAGCGTAACGGTGCTGTGACGCGGCAAGCGAAGCAATCCAGCTCCTTGAGGGCTGGATTGCTTTATTCTTAAAATCCGTCATCCGGCTCCCACCGACGATCAGGCCGTCCATGAACCGCGACCCGCAACGCGATCAGAAACCGGCCGACGAGCGCCGATCGCTCTTGAAGCTTGCGCTGGTGGCGCTCGCCGTCGGCGCGATGACGGGCGTCGCCGGAGCGATATTCCGGATTGCGCTCGCGCGTGCGGACCGGGTGCGTGACGCGACGATCGCCTGGGCGCACGATCATGCGGCGGGCGGTTTCGTCACCGTCGTGCTCGCCTGCGCCTTAGCGCCCGCGTTAGCCGCGTGGCTGGTGCGCCGCTTCTCGCCGCACGCTTCGGGCAGCGGCATCCCGCATGTCGAGGCTGTCCTCGAAGGACAAATCCCGCCGGCGCCGCTGGGGCTTGTGCCGGTGAAATTTTTCGGCGGCATTCTGGCGATCGGGTCGGGTCTCGCGCTCGGCCGCGAGGGCCCGAGCGTGCAGATCGGCGCCGGCATCGCCGTGTTCACCGGGCGGCTCTGTCGCCTCGGTTGGCCGGATTGCCGGGTGCTGCTCGCCGCCGGCGCCGGTGCCGGCCTTGCGACCGCGTTCAATGCGC
The DNA here is from genome assembly GCA_963695615.1 of uncultured Alphaproteobacteria bacterium. Classification (GTDB taxonomy): domain Bacteria; phylum Pseudomonadota; class Alphaproteobacteria; order Rhizobiales; family Xanthobacteraceae; genus BOG-931. The sequence continues at coordinate 388,345 of CAVOHH010000009.1, forward strand.
CGATTGCGGGCGCGGTCTTTGTTCTCGAAGAACTGGTGCGCCGGTTCGAACATCGCATGGCTGTCGCTGCGCTGGCAGCGTCGGCCACCTCGATTGCGGTGGGGCGTCTGTTTCTCGGCGATGCGCCCGATTTTCTGGTCGGGACGCTGCCTCCTGCCGGCGCGCAGGCGCGAGTTCTATTCTTTGCGCTCGGTGCGGTCGCCGGTCTCCTTGCGGTTGCCTATAACCGGGCGCTACTCGCCACCCTTGCCGCGGCCGAGCGCTTTGCTGGGGTCCCGGTCGAGCTTCGCGCCGCGCTGATCGGCGCGGTGGTCGGTGTTCTGGCCTGGTTCGCCCCCGAACTGGTCGGCGGCGGCGACAATATCACCCAGCAGGCGCTCTACGGTCATGACGGCATATCCTTCGTCCTCATCGCCTTCCTGATCAGGTTTGCGCTCGGCCCGCTGTCCTACGCGACCGCCACGCCCGGCGGTCTGTTCGCGCCGCTTCTGGTTTTGGGGGCGCAATCCGGCCTGCTGTTCGGCGCGGCGTGCCTGTTCGTGTTCCCGGATCTCGGCGTGCCGCGCGAGGCCTTCGCTCTCGTCGGCATGGCGGCGTTCTTTACCGGCGTCGTGCGCGCGCCGGTGACCGGGATCGTGCTCGTCACCGAGATGACGGGGAACGTGACCATGCTGTTGCCGATGTTGGGCGCCGCTTTTGTCGCCATGCTGGTGCCGACGCTCCTCCGCGATGCGCCGATCTATGATTCGTTGCGCGAACTGACCTTGCGCAAGGAACAGAAAATTCGGCCGGGTGGGCGTTCCGGCTAGGAATCGATCGCAAACGGCGCCCGCCAATTATCCCGCCGCGCGGCGGTTTCGCGGTATAATTGCAGCAAGATTCGCACAGGCTGGAGCAGGGATCATGATCCGACAGGCGACTATCATTGCGGCAGCGGCGTTGGCGATGATCTCTCATTCGTTGGCCGCCGGGAACGCGCAGCCCAAGGCCACTTCGTTCTCCTGCGCCGGCGTCAAGATCGAGCCGGCGTCGCTCGCGCAATCGCCCATGACGGTAAAATTGAATCTGGTCTCCGCGCGCAAGATCACGCTCAATCTGGGCAATAGCGACGTCAACAGCACGGTCACCAGCGACGATCAGATCACCTTGCGGTTCCGGACCAAGGATTTCACCGGCGAATTCTTTCACTACACCAACGATCTGTTTCTGATCTATCGCTCGGGACACTTGGCAAAGCTGACCTGCACGCCCGCTCAATAAAAATTGAGCGGCCGTAACGCAGCACAAGCGCGTATGTTCCCGATAAATTTTTTTGCGGAGACGGCAAGGTCCCTGTCGTGCGAGCCTTGAGCTTGGCCCTCGCCGTTGCTAACCCTATTGTCGCGATTCCGTCATGAACACAGCAATGGGGTTCCCACCGGGGTGCCATGAATATCGAAATCGAACGCAAATTCCTGGTGCGAAGTGACGAGTGGCGAAAGTCCGCAATCAGCCGTTCCGACATCCGGCAAGCCTATCTCGACACCAATCCAAAAGTATCGATCCGGGTTCGCATCCGCGATAACAGCCAAGCGACGTTGACGCTGAAGTCATCGCCCTCGGCACTGCGCCGCCTCGAGCTTGAATATGCCGTTCCGACATTGGAGGCCGAGGCTTTGCTGCCGCTCCGCCACGGCACGATTGTCGAAAAGACGCGTCACATCATTCCCTGCGGCGAACTGGCTTGGGAAGTCGACGAGTTTTCGGGCGCCAATGCCGGCCTGGTTATTGCCGAAATCGAGCTTCCCGACGAACACCATCCCGTTGAACTGCCGGGCTGGATCGGACCGGAAGTGACCGGGCAGAAGCAATATTACAACGGCTCCTTGGCGATGCGTCCTTTCGCACAGTGGGCGCAGGCCGATCACGGCGCGCGCGAGATGGCTCTGCGCTAACAAATGAGCGCGCGCAACTAGCGGCGTTTCTTGGCGCTGCTCTTGGCGCTGCGCGGTTTCGTCGCCTTCCGCTTCGCCTTCGCCGGCGCGGCTTTGCGTATCGCTGCGGCTTTCACCGGCATCAGGCCGGCTTTCTCGACGTGGCGTATCCAGTAGTCCCAGGCCCGCTCGATCGGCATCGAACCTAATTGGCCCTTTGCGGTCAGTTCGATTTCGCCGGGTGAGAGGGGGGAGATATGGCCGTGCGCCATGGCTTGGCTTTGTAGCGCTGCATTGTGGCAGCCGAACACGGCGCGGAACGCCAATTGGCGGAGATCGGCGCCGGCGACCGTTGCGCCGTGGCCGCGCATCAGGACCGTCGAATGAGGGCCGAGCGCGCGCGCCAGCGAGGCGCCTTCTTCCGGCTTGACGACCAGCATATTGGTGTCGCCGAACTCGTCGCGCTGATCCCAGAACGGCACCTTGCCGAGCACCGAGCCGAGATGAAACACCGGCACCAATTCGCGGCCCGATATCGCATAAGGCAGCATTGCATGGGCGTGGTGATGCACCACCGCATTGACGTCCGGCCGCGCTTTGTAGATTTCGCCGTGGATCACGCGCTCGCTATAGAGGCGAAATTCCGTCGGCCGGACCGGCTCGGAATCGAGATTCATCTCGATGAGGTCGGCGATTTCCGCCAGTTCCGGGGCGCGGTGGCGCGGGATGAAATAGCGGTTGCGATCGTGCGGATGCCGCACGCTGACATGGCCGAAGGCGTCGAGAACGTTTTCGTTGGCGAGAATGCGCGTCGTCACGATAAGCTGGTGCAGCATGTCGGTAAGATCTTCCGGCATCGTCTTCTCCTGTTTATTCTTTCCGTCATCCTGAGGTGGCCGCGAAGCGGCCCTCGAAGGATACGGCCGAGGCGCTCGGGCCGTCGCCCTTCGAGGCTCGCTTCGCTCGCACCTCAGGGTGACGGAAATTACTGAGGAGATGCTTTTGGCATCCCGCCGAGCTTTGAGCTAGGGATATTGCGCATGACGGCTCCGGTGAAAGCTCTGTTCTACGACGTGTTCGGCACGCTGGTCGATTTTCGCACGTCGATCGCGCGCGAAGCCGAGGCCATCCTCAAGCCGCGCGGCTACGCGCTCGATTGGCCGGCCTTTGCCGACGCCTGGCGCGGCCAATATCAGCCGGCGCTCGAGGAAGTGCGCTCCGGCGGCCGGGCCTACTGCAAGCTCGATATTCTGCATCGGCAGAATCTGGAAGCCGTCCTGGCGCGCTTCGGTGTCACAGGTCTCGGCGAAGACGAGAAGCGCGGCCTCAATCTCGCCTGGCACCGGCTCGACGCCTGGCCCGACGTGCCGCCGGGGCTTATGCGCCTGAAGAAGAAATTCTGGCTGGCGCCACTGTCGAACGGCAATATCTCGCTGATGGTCGATCTGGCGCGGCGCAACAATTTCCCGTGGGACGCCATTCTCGGCGCCGATATCGCGCAGGACTTCAAGCCGAAGCCGCGCGTCTATCTCGCAGCCGCTGCGGCCTTCGATCTTGAGCCGCAAGACTGCATGCTGGTGGCGGCGCATTCCAACGATCTGTCTGCCGCCACCGCGCTCGGCCTGCATGCCGCGCATCTGGCGCGGCCGAACGAGCACGGTCCGGGCCGCGGCGAAGCCGCGCCGAGCGTCCCGGTCGACTATGCGGTAAAGAGTCTTGAGGAATTGGCGGAGAAGCTTGGAGCGTAAACCATCACGGAGAGGCCAAGAATGGACGCAGATCCGGTTGCACAGCTGCTCGGCGACCCGCGCTTTAAAGGCCAGCCGATCACTTGGGGAATAACGTCAGAGGGCTACGATGCCATCCGGCGCGCTTGGCTGACCCACGTTCACGCCGAAGAGCTGTTGTTCAAGCCCTTCACGGAGGATGAATTCAAGACGCAGATGCAGGTCATGCTCAGCGTCTTCACCGATGATTGCGTGATGGAACTGGTATCCGCCGGGCAGCGCTGGCAGGGCCATAAGCAGGCCGCCGAGTTCTACCGCATGTTCCTGAGTTCTTTGCAGGGGATGAAGTGGGTTCCACAGGCGCTGGTCATCGGCCCTCAGGGTGTCCTCGACGTGGTGAATATGACCGGCAAGCTCGTCAAGGAGTTTGCCGGTCTGAAAGAAGTCGGCGCCCAGGTGCAGCTGCAATGGGTGATCTACTTCCCGTGGGTGCCCGATGTGGGGAAGTTCAAGGGTGAAGTGATCTATTCGATCCGCCCATTGTAGAACGGGTGTGCTGGATCGCGAGAACGTAGGTTTTGCGGCCGCGGTCAGCGATCGCCCGCATCTGCCTCTGTCATCGCGGAGAATTTCTGCCGCGTCTGCGTTTGACCGCAAGCGGACACGCTACCGGCTCACGGCTGCTGCTCTTTCACCCATCGGATTGGTGAAAATGTCGGTGCCGAAGGTTTTAAGACCCTTTTGTCCGGCGTAGCCCAGATGTCCGAGATCAAAGAAGTCTTCGATGCTTCGAAGCAGCGAGTAGTGATTGTAGGCTACCTTCGATACTATGCCGGGCTTGATAAAGCGCGAAACCAGCACTGCCCCGATCCGTCCACCGCCGTTACCGACAATGCCTGGACCTTTGTCAGGCCAGTGAAAGACTAATGCTCCGGGCGCTATATTGGGTCCGGCCGGCTCGTCACAACAGGCCGAGGCGTCACCTTCGAATGTCTCTTTACCTGTCTGTCGATCGTAATTGATTTCGATATCGGCCTCGTCAAAGGTGACGATGAGGAGGCCGTCGTGCCTGAAGGCAGGAGACGCTAAAATCTCCGGTACGATTTTCTGCAGAAATTTGTCGGCTGCGGCCAGGCCGCCGGGTTGACCATCAACGCATTTGAGATCATGGCCGTCGTGACACAGATTGGGGGTAATGAAGGCATAATTCGGCGTGGTCCGTTCGTCTTTGAGGTCCGTCGTCAGCGCCGAAAGATTGACGACGTGTGCCGCACAGGTCGGCGGGTCGATGATGGCGTGGAAATAAACGAAGGGGTCGTGACGGCTGGCATATTGATCGCCTAGTTTTGCTTTCTGCGTTCCGTCAGCCTGACCAATAACGGGATGGCCACAAGTCGCACTTTCGCGGCTTGCATCGTTCCCCATGTCCTCCATGTATCCCTTCCAGCTCAAACCCTTGCGTTCGAGCTGATTGCCGACGGTGGATATGCCCGACGGATAAACGCAACCGCTGCCAATCGCCTGACCGTCCGGTGTCGTGCCGGTCGGAACGAAATCGATAAAGTCGTGGCAGTCGCTCTGCGTGATGGGGTTGGGCGCCTGACCGCTCACCATCGCGAGATAGTTGTCCAGACTATTATGTCCGATCCCATAGTAATTTCTCAGCAACGCCCCTTGTCGCGCCAGCGATCGCAAATAATGAGCCGGGGATTTTGCGCCAAAAGTGACATGATATCCCTCATTCTCGAGCACGATGATGAACACGTGCCCGGGCATTGGCTTCGTGTGCCCACTGCCGCCTCGCTGTAAATGTGAAGCGGAAACGGCAGGGACAGCGAACAGGGCGATCGCGCCCGCGACCATCCATCGGAAAATCTGCTGGCGTCCCATTATTTCCCCCGGTCAGTTTTGCAAACACGTCCCTTAAGCCGACGCGTGTTTACACCTTGCGCCAAAAAGGGGCTCAACAGGCGGATTTTGTACGTCGGCTTTGCGCCATAAACAGAAATCGCCTGTGCTTTCGGGAACGTAAGACTTGGAGATAGACTTGGGATATATTTGGCGTAACTACTTGGGGGGATGCCTTGAAAATTTTGCGCCGAAACTTCCTGCAATTGGCGGCGGGGGCAGCTGCGCTTCCGATCATGCGCGGACGCGCGCGCGCCGACACTTATCCGTCGCGGCCGGTGCACATGATCGTCGGCTTTCCTCCCGGCAGCGCGCCTGACATCATGGCGCGGCTCGCAGGGCAATGGATGTCGGACCGGCTCGGGCAGCAATTGGTCGTCGATAATCGACCGGGCGCGGGCAGCAATATCGCCACCGAGACGGTGGTGCGGGCAGAGCCGGACGGCTACACGATCCTTGCCGACGTTCTGACCAACGTGCTCAACGTCTCGCTCTACCAAAATCTCAATTTCAATTTCATTCGCGACATCGCGCCGGTTTCGACCACCGCCAATGCGCCCTATGTCGTCTTGGTCACCAATTCACTGCCGGCGGCGACCATTCCTGAGTTCATCGCCTATGCCAAGGCCAATCCGGGAAAGATCAATATGGCGTCCGGCGGCATCGGCACCTCATCGCATCTCTTTGGCGCGCTGTTCATGATGATGGCCGGGGTCGATTTGGTTCACGTGCCCTATCGCACCAACTACATGACCGACCTGATCAGCGGGCAGGTGCAGTTCGTGGTCAATCCGATCCCGCAATCGATGGAATTCGTCAAAGCCGGCAAAGTGCGCGCGCTCGCGGTCACCACGCCGGCGCGGCTCGCGGTGCTGCCGAACCTGCCCCCGGTGGCCGAATTCGTGCCGGGTTACGAGGCGGTCGGCTGGTATGGCATCGGCGCGCCGAAGGACACGCCCGCGCCCATCATCGGCACGCTGAACGCGGCGCTCACCGCGGCGCTGGCCGAGCCCGAGCCGAAGGCGCGGCTTGCCGATCTCGGCGTCGAGCCGATGCCGATGACGCCTGTGCAATTTGGCAAATTCATCGCGAGCGAAAACGACAAATGGAGCAAGGTCATTCGCACAGCCGACATCAGGCTGGATTGACCGCAAATGATCTGGATGGCGCTGGAGGATCTGGTGACCAAGCTAATTTGCCTGCTCGGCGTGACGTTAGCGGTGTTACTCCCTCCAAGTCAGGTCAGAGCGCAAGAACTGGAGTACATCGGAAAACCCGTGCGCGGGATTCCTGTTTCTTCGGTCGTCAAAGTCGGCAAGTTAGTCTTTGTGTCTGGGACTCCCGCTTTCAAGGACGGCAAGGTGGCCATCGGCGATTTCTCTGCGCAAATGAAACAGGTGATGGAAAATATCGCAAACACGCTGAAATCCGCCGGAACGAGTTGGGACCGTGTGGTGAAAACCAACGTTATGCTGACCCGTAGCGCAGATTTCGGTGCAATGAATGGTATTTACGCGACGTATTTTCCCGAAGGCAAATATCCTGCCCGAACCACGGTTATCGTGGCTGGATTGCCCAGTGCTGATTTCCTCTTGGAAATAGAATGCGAGGCCGTTCTTGAGTGACAAAAAGGACAATCGCTCTCGGCTGCAATCGCAGACCTGGCCGAACTGAAGCGGTTTCCACTTTTTGGCTCCGGCCAGCCAAACGACAGTAAAGCTATGCGCTTTCAGCCTCAATCGAAGGTGTCGACAATGCTCCAGAGACGCTGCCGATGAGGCGCGCGGTGGATCGAAGCATGGCATCGAGTTTCAGCGGGTCGACACGGTCCGCTATCATGATCGCCTGCGTAAGCGGATCACTGAGCAATTCGTCAAGCGAAGGATTATCGTGAGATATTGTCATGTCCGCGATTCTCGTTTCTCGCTCGGGACCGCCCGCGAATTTCGTAGCGGCTCGCTCGCACCACATGAGGGCGATCCCACTCAACTCTGCGTCAGAATGGATCACGCATCTGAGATCAAAGCGAGTCTGCTCAGTAGAACACCGCGTTGGCGTCTTTTTAGACGACAACGGATAAACCAACGTGCCGAGTAAAATCAGAATAAATCAAATCACGACTGTTCTGCGACGACGATTCCGGCAAGATGGTGACGGAGTCACGACCGATATTGATGTTTATCAAGGCGACGATGGAGCCGGCCCGACAATGCCAAAAAGGCAACACGGCCGAGAATGCCGGCGCCGGAGATTCGCGGCTTACCGATAAAGAGATTGCGAGGACTGACGCGGCTTTCCCGCTTGAGCGCGTGCCGCAAGCCCAACCTCTACTTCAAGCTTTCGCACCTCAAACGCCGTCTCTCAATAACTGCGCCTGTCGACTTGAAAGGCCGTTTGGGAGAAATCGTCCTAAGACGCGCGACGGTGGAAGATGTGCTGGCGCTCGCAAATCTGCTGCGCGGCGTGCTGCATCTTGGTCTCGAAAATCTCGTTGGTTCTGCGGAGGAGATATTGAATGGCGGTGCTCATCGAAGTCCCCTGGTGACGCCTTGTTAACCATTGCAGGAACCCTATCCCAGTAGGTCAATGGCCGAAGTGACTGCTGTCACAAGACTGCGTTATTCCAGTAAGCCACTGAACCAGCTTTTGAAATCAGGCGCCAATGGCGGGATAATCGGTGTAACCGCCGGCGCTGCCGCCGTAGAAGGTCTTGCGGTCCGGCGGATTGAACGGCCCGCCGCGGCGGAAGCGCTCGGGCAGATCAGGGTTGGCGAGAAACAGCGCCGCAAACGACACCAGATCGGCTAAGCCGTCGCGGATCACGGCATTGGCACGGGCGAGATCGTAGCCCTTGTTGCCGATCAGCGCGCCGCGCCAGATTTTGCGGAAGAAGCGGATGTCCGGCATCTCGCCGGCCGGCACCGGATCGCCGGCAATCGGCTCGACGATGTGCAGATAGGCAAGCCCGAAACGATTGAGCTCGCCGACCGCGGTCGAAAACGTCGCCGCCGGATGACTGTCGGCCATGTCGTTGAAGGCGGCGGCAGGCGAGAGCCGCACGCCGACGCGATCTGAGCCCCAAACGCCGGTGATCGCTTCCGTCACTTCGGCAAGAAGCCGTACGCGGTTTGCCGCGCTGCCGCCGTAACGGTCGGTGCGCCTGTTGGCCCCGTCGCGCAAGAACTGATCGATCAGATAGCCGTTGGCGCCGTGCAATTCGACGCCGTCGAAGCCGGCCGCTTTGGCGTTCTCCGCACCGCGCCGGAAATCCTCGACCACGCCTGAAATCTCCGCCGTCTCGAGCGCGCGCGGCGTGACGAACGGCTTCATGCCGTCATAGGTCATCGCTTGGCCCGCAGGCGCAATCGCCGACGGCGCCACCGGCAGCGCGCCGCCCGGCTGCAATGACGGATGCGAAATCCGCCCGACATGCCAGAGCTGCAAAAAAATCCGCCCTTTGGCTTTGTGCGCGGCTTCCGTCACGAGCTTCCAGCCGGCGACTTGTTCGGCCGAATGGATGCCGGGCGTGCCCGGATAACCGACGCCCTGCGGCGACACCTGCGTCGCCTCGCTGACGATCAGGCCGGCGCTGGCGCGCTGTGCGTAATAAGTGGCGTTCATCGCAACCGGCACATTGCCGGGCCCGGCGCGATTGCGCGTCATCGGCGCCATGACGACGCGGTTGGGGAGAGTGAGGGGACCCAAAGTGAAAGGTGAGAAAATATCGACGCCGCTCATCATCACTCCTTGCCGCACTGACGGTTGTGACAACTGACATATGGGCCGTGCGGCCGACCGTGCCAAGACGCACCGCTGCGGAAGACGCGCTGGTGCACAAGCCGCGCTGGTCCCGCACCAAGATGACGCGAGTGACCGCGGGATGATTATTTCAGCGCGTCACATCGCGGGAGAAGATCGCTTCCATGGCCTGGCTTGAGAGCAGTATGTCTTTTTCATTGTGTCCGGCGCCCGGAACAATGAGATATTTCAGGAGCGGGGCTATGCCGCTCATGGCGCGAGCGAAATTTTGTCCGCGTTCGAACCGATCGCGTCCTTGGGCTCTTGCCGCACAGGACCGATCGAGGATGCCGGTGGTTTTTCTGTCCTTCGATCCCAAGAGGAGCGTGACGTCCCGCGCGGCGAAGTTCTTTAGGATCGTGCCGCTATCTCCGACATAGGGTGGCGGCTTGTCCAACCCGTATTTCCATAGGTTGAAATCCGGACAGGGAAGCGGCACCGGCCGTGCCGTCGTGGGATAGAGATAGGTTCCCGCATTGGCGATCACAAAGCTCACGGGAGGCCCCGGTTGCGGCCGCATCACGGCGGCGTAGCGGGCAAGCATTTGTGCGCCGCCGCCATGACCGACAAAAACAATCCTTCGCAGCGCGGGAAAGGCCGACGCATTCGACAGTTTCGCAACCACGTCGTCGAGAACGTCATACGAACTGGCTGAATGATCGTCGGAATGAGACGAAGCAGGCTCTTGTGCAGGTGCTCCTTCCTCCCAACCGCGGTCCCATCGCAGGGTGCGATCGGACAAGCGATGCGCCGTCGCGTCGGCCCCGCTTAGAAATTGTGGTGCAACCACGATCGTTGCATCACCGGCAGCGCCAGCCGCTTTGACGATTGTCAGTCCGGTCGCGTAATAGTCCGACGCGTTGCGTAGTCTGCCGTGGATGATGATGAGCGCTTGGCGCGCGGTTGCCGAGCCCGCGTGAAGATCCACCGATGTGAACATCGGATACATGCCGGCGCCGCGGCCGGACCCAAGATTTTCAATCGTTGAGCCAATGTCTTCGACCGGTGGCGATGGATGCGCGGACTGCGCTCTGACAGCCATACCGCCGAAGGCCGTTGTCACGAGGAATGCGGCCGCAACGACGCGCGCCGAAAATCCGCCGCACCATCGCCTGTGTTCGGCGGCTCTTTGTCCGCGGCGTAGTTGCGGCTTAATCAAAATGCAGGCCGCTTCGTTTGACCACCTCCGGCCAGCGCGCGGCTTCGTGCTGGATGAAGGTTGCGAACTCCGTGGGCGTATCGGTCGCGGGAAACAGTCCGACCGCGTCGGCCCGCGCCTTCACCTGGGGATCGCCGAGGATTTTTGCCACCTCGGCGGCAAGCTTGTCGACGATGGCCGGCGGCGTGCCGTGCGGGGCCATCAGGCCGAGCCACACCGCGATGTCGCCGAGATCGACGCCGATTGCTGACTTGAGCGTCGGCAGATCGGGCAGCGCCGGCAGCGGCCGCGGATCGAGCTTGGCGAGCGCACGCAAATCGCCGGACTGGATCAGCGGCAGCACCGCGGACGGTCCGTCGAACACGAAATCGACGCTCTTGGTCAGAATGCCGTGGGCGACTTCGGCGCTGCCGTTATAGGGCAGCAGCACGGCGTCGATGCCGGCTTTCTCGTTGAACAGCAAGCAGATCAGCTTGGTCGTGATGGTGCCGGCGCCGCAATTGAGCTTGCCGGGCTCCGCCTTCGCTTTCGCGATCAGGTCGCTGGCCGTTTTGGTGTCGCTTGCCGCATTCACCACCAGGAGATCCATGGACTTGGCGACAAGCGTGATCGGGACGAAATCCTTGACCGGATCGTAAGGCAGCTTGCTGTAGAGATATTGATTCATCACCAGCGTTGAATCGATCGCCATCAAGAGCGTGTAACCGTCGGGCGAGGCCTTGGCGACCAGTTCGGCGCCGACCAGCGTATTGGCGCCGGGGCGATTGTCGACGATCACGCCCTGGCCGAAATCGGCGCTCATCTTGTCGCCGATGAGCCGCGCCATCACGTCGGACGGCCCGCCGGCGGGAAACGGCACGACGATGTGGATCGGACGATCGGGGTAGGGCGCTTGCGCCAATGCCGGCGCGGCGAAGAGCGCCAACAGGACAGCAAGTGCGGTCGAACGGATGGCGCGCATGTGAGAACTCCTCCCCGAATTTGTTATTGGGCGGCACGTTGGCACGGCGGGTTGGAGGTGCCTAGAGGAGCCGAGCGCTCGAATGCGATTTACGCTGCAAAGCAGCAATGCCGTGCGAGAATGATGCGGCTATACTTGCGGCTGCGGCAGGGCGAAGGCAGACTGCGCGTTCGATGAGCACCGCTACCCTTGACGCCAGGGACACCGTGCGCGGCACCGGCGCCGCGACACGGCTCATCGTTGCCGCCTCCGTCGGCAACGCGCTCGAATTCTACGAAATCCTGGTTTACGGCTATTTCGCCGTCATCATCGCCAAAGTGTTCTTCCCGGCGGCCGACGAGGCGGTGTCGATCCTGGTGACGCTCGGCTCGTTCGGCATTTCGTTTCTGGCGCGGCCGGTCGGCGCGATCTTTCTCGGCGCCTATGGCGACCGCAAGGGCCGCAAGCGGGCGCTGACCTTGTCGATCCTGCTGATGACGATCGGCACCGCGCTGATGACCATCATGCCGAGCTACGGTGCCGTCGGGATCCTGGCGCCGATCCTCGTCGTCGGCGCGCGTCTCCTGCAAGGGTTCTCGGTCGGCGGCGAGTTTGCAAGCTCGACCGCGTTCCTCGTCGAACATCGGCCGGACCGCGCCGGCTTCTTCGCCAGCTGGCAATGGTCCAGTCAGGGTTTGGCAGCCCTCGTCGCCACCGGCCTCGGCGTGCTCTTGACAACGACGATGTCGGCGGACGATCTGCAATCCTGGGGCTGGCGCATCCCGTTCGGGCTCGGCCTCCTGATCGGGCCGGTCGGCTATTACATCCGCGCCAGATTGCCGGAGACGCCCGAATTCCTCGCCGCCGGCGAAGCGCCAGCGCCGCTGCGCGATCTGTTTGTCAATCAGTGGGGCAGGCTTCTGCTGACCATCGGTGCGGTCGCGGCCTCGACCAGTTCGCAATATGTCCTGGTCTATATGCCGACTTATGCGATCCGCGAATTGCACCTGCCGCAATCGACGGGCTTCATCGCGGCGGTGGCCGCGGCGGCGCTGCAGACGGTGGTGGTGCCCTTCGTAGGCCTGTGGGTCGATCGCGTCGGCCAAGTGCGCATCATGATCGCCGCGGCACTGCTGTTCATCGTCACATCTTATCCGGCCTTCATGCTGGCCGCCGGCCAGTTTACCGGTCACGCCTCGCTGGCCGTGCTGATCGCAACGGTGTGTTGGTTCGGCTTTTTGAAATCGCTGTTTTCCGGCGCGCTGCCGTCGCTGATGGCCAAGATTTTTCCGGTGGCGACGCGGGTGTCGGGCATGTCGCTTGCCTACAATATCGGCGTGCCGATCTTCGGCGGCTTTGCCCCGCTCGCCGCGCAATCGCTGGTCGACATCACCGGCTCAAAGCTGTCGCCGAGCTATTACATGATCGGAACGGCGCTGGTCAGTCTCTTAGCGCTCGTCGCGCTACAGCGCCGTTACAAGGTGTGATGGCTTCGTCGGTGCGAGCAAGCTTTAGCATCACCACCACGCTTCGAGCATTAGCGAGCCCTGACACGAACCGGGATCAGCACCGGCCGCGGATGCTCAATCGGCTGCAAAAAGAGCCACTCGAAATAGGTCGTTGAGTTCCGTTCATGTTGCGGCCGTTTCGGCGCTTCGGCCACAAAGGTGTTGCGGCACTGCCTTGAACAGTAGCGCCCTTTACCGAACACGCCGCGCCGGTAGGCAACGAGGCCGATTCCGCGACTGCAGTGCGGGTTTGAGCATCTCATGACACTTCTCCGCTTGGGGTTCCATCAGGCGTGGGGCTTCCACTACCTAGTGAGACGGGAACGCCCGAGAAAGGTTCAAGCCCGATACGTGGCGGGCCTCGGCCGCGACGTGCTAATCGCGCCCAATGTGCGCACAAAGCGACCAGGTGTGACGGCGATCACTGAGCGGCCCAGCCGTGTGAAGTAAGACGTGAATACGGTTCAGGGGACGGGCGCCCCTTAGGAGGTCAAAATGGCTAGAACTGTGAAGATGACGAGAACGCGGCTTGCTCGCTGGATCATTACGTTCCGGAAAAGTCGCTATTACGACTCCTTTGAATAGCGCATCCCGGCGCATCCGCGTCGTCCTCGAGACGGAAGTTGCCTCAGGCCCCGGAATGTTCCTCCGGGGCTTGCGCTTTTTTGCGTAAGGTTTCCGTCGCGGTGCCACGGAGGATTGCCGTCCTGATTTCTCGAAAGTGAGTGGAGTAGTGCTGCTCCGTCGCCTTGATTGATCACGGATGCTGTGACGTATCAGCTTTTGACCCAGAGCGGGCCTCGATTGTGGGCTCCGAGTGGTCTAGATTTCTCAGATTCCCTTCTCCGACTGAGACAGCGCTGCGAACGAGGGGCGTCATGAACACAGGCCAACACGGACCGGTTCATCCGGTGCCAAAACGTTTTGGCCAGCAACAATAATCAAAGGGAAGCACTATGTTATTTTTGATTCTTTCCATTGCGGCCTTTTTATATCTCATCGGCGCGATTCGCGTGCTGAAACAGTACGAGCGTGGCGTCGTATTTTTTCTCGGAAAATTCGAAAGCGTCCGCGGAGCGGGGATCACGCTCATCTTCTTTCCGTTACAGCAAATGGTGCGTGTCTCCTTACGCACCGTCACGATGCAGATTCCCTCGCAGAAAATCATCACCAAGGACAATGTCTCGATCGATATCGCGGCGGTTGCCTATTATCATATCTCCAAGCCCGCGAATGCGGTGATCGTGATCGAGAACGTCTACAATGCGATCAATCAGATCAGCCAGACCACTGTGCGAAATGTCGTCGGTCGCTTTAGCCTCGACCAGCTGCTTTCCGATACGGCGGGCATCAACGAGCAGATCAAGAACGTCATCGACAAGCACACGGAACCGTGGGGCACGCAGGTGACCGCTGTCGAGATCAAGGACATTGTTCTGCCCGACAACATGCAGCGCGCAATGGCGAAGGAAGCCGAGGCCGAGCGCGAGCGTCGCGCCAAGATCGTCGCGGCGGAAGGGGAATTCCAGGCTGCGGTGAAGCTGGGTGAAGCGGCCGACATCATTACAGCGCATCCGGTCGCACTTCAGCTTCGCACCCTCCAGACAATGGCGGAAATCTCAGTCGAAAAGAACTCAACCATCATCTTTCCCGCACAATTTATGACGACGGTGCAGGACGCTATCGCGCTGATGTCAAAAGATTCAGCGTCAAAATAACTTGGAGCATGGCGCTGTCGAGCTTTGCCTGTTCCATGCATGGACAAAGACAGTCGCGCAGGTATTGCATCGGCTTAATTTTATTTGCCGACACCCAGCGCTTTCCGCGCCGCGTCCATGACCGTCATTTCCAAATGCAATCGGCAAAAATCCTCGACCTTGTCGATGTTATGTTCCATCTGACTCATATCCACCAAAGTATTGTGCTGCGTGCCGCTATAGTAGCCGCTAAGCCAAATCGCGATGGATTTCGATAGTGCAATGTCGTCAAATATAAATTGACGGCACGAGATCTTGGTAACGTCAATTGTTGTTTGTGCCCGCGCGGAGAACGCGACAAGCGCCAATAGCACGCTGACGGCAATATTCGTTATTTTCATAACCTGCGCCCCGGATGACTTCGCAACATATCTCCACGCGCCGCTTACTTGGACGCAGACAGGATCCTATTTCTCGACACCGAGGACATTTTGGACCGCGTCCATGAGTCCGGCGTCGAGATTGGACCGGCAATATGTTCCGACTTTATTGGCAATGCCTTGCACCGTGCCGGTCCCGATGACGGTATCGTTACGCGTCCCATTAGTGTATCCGCTGAGCCAAAGCGTCAGGTAGTCTTGCCGCACAATATTGCCGGCCAGGTATTGTTTGCATGAGATTTTCGCGACGTCGATGATCTGCGCCGACGCATTCGCGGCCGCAAAAATCGCAAACAGCAACACCAAGGCTAAGCGTAAGACCTTCACGAGGCGTTTCTCCCGACTCTTTCCCATCCCGCGTCATTTCGACATATTATCTTGGTTCGGACAAGGGACGAATAGCCACGCGAACGACGTTCACCGAACGAAAAATATCGAATATCGGCGCGGTAATAACCGCGCCTCACGGGAGGGCGGCATGAGCGGAAGATACGTTGCTGGATTTGCCGGCATCGTTGCGGCAATGAACTTCGCAGGCGCCGCGGCGCGCGCCCAAAGCGCCGATCAGCTCTATGCGATGGCGAAGGCCGAAAAGACCCTGGTCTTTTACAGCGGTGGGCCGGCCGCTCCCTACGAGCGCATGGCGAAGGATTTCGAGCAGCGTTATCCCGGAATCACGGTGTCGGTGACAGGCGGGTTCTCTAACGTACTCGACCGCAAGATCGACGACCAGTTGGCGGCGAAAAAGCTTGAAGTCGACATGGCCATTTTCCAGACCGTGCAGGATTTCGTCGCCTGGAAAAAGGCCGGTGTGCTGCTGCCGTTCAAGCCTGACGGTTATGACAAAATTGACCCGCGCTTTCGCGACAAGGATGGCGCCTTCACCACGACGAGTGTCGTGCTTTTGACCTATGCCTACAACACCAAAACGGTTGCGCCAGCCGACGTGCCGAAATCGGCGCTCGATTTCCTCAAGCCGCAGTTTGCCGGCAAACTGGTGACCGCGTATCCCGCCGACGACGACGCGACGCTTTATGTCTTCGACACGATCGTCAAGACGTACGGCTGGGATTATATGAAAAAGTACATGACGCAAAAGCCGAACTTCATTCAGGGTCATCTTGAGGTGCTGCGCAGCGTCGCAAACGGCATCGACATCGTTACTTTCAATTCGACCAGTTCGACGACCGGCGCGCTCAAGAAATCCGGTCAACCGATCGATTTCGCGTTCCCGGAGCACGACGCCATGCCGACCTTTTTCACGACCGCAGGCATCTTCAAGGACGCGCCACACCCCAACGCCGCCAAACTCTTCCTCGATTGGTACATGGCAAGAGAGCAGCAGAGCCGGATCGGGACTTACTCGGCGCGTTCCGATGTCGACCCACCCGCGGGCTTAAAACCGCTCTCGGCCTATAAGATCGAGGCCGGTTACCGGCAATTCGTCAGTGACGACGAAGGACTCAACGTATTGCGAAAGAAGTTCGAGAGCTACACGGGTCCGGTCGTCAATAAAGGCGGGGTGCGTTGAGCAAACGCGAGAAATCTGAGACTTGGAGGTCCAAATGAACACGCTGACGCAGAACAAGCAAAAGCTCGACATAGTGCGGCTCACGAAACATATCGGAGCGGAAATCCGCGGAATTGATCTTCGCGATAAACCTGACGAGACCACCATCAAGGCAATTTATCAGGCGTGGCTTGACCACCTAGTCGTTATCTTTCCGGAGCAGAAGCTGTCTCAGGAAGACCTAAACCGTGTCACTAACTACTTTGGTGAACAGGGAATGCCACGTCGACCGCCGAAGTTCTTCCCGAAGGGTTATTCGAATATTCTGCCCGGCATAATGATGATATCGAACATTCGCGAGAACGGCGAGCCTATTGGGGCTTTGCCGGACGGCGAAATGATGTTCCACCACGACATGATTCACTCGGAGATGCCGGACAAGGCCACATTACTGTATGCCGTTGAAATTCCCTCTGCGGGCGGAAACACGCTTTTCGCAAGCGGGTACGCCGCTTACGACACTCTGGATCCGGCGATCCGCAGTAAACTCAACGGCCGGGTTGCAGTTCACCATTACAATTATGGATCGACAATAAAGGGTGATCGCAAGGGAACCGAAGCATTTGGCGCGTGCAATCATCCAGTATTCCGGACCAATGAGGACACCGGACGTAAAGCCGTCTATGTCAATCGGCTCATGACGAACGGCATTGTTGACATGCCCGAATCGGAATCCGCTCCGCTTCTAAGCATGGTGATTGATCACGCCGAGAACCGGGAATTCGTATACGAACATGTTTGGCGATTAGGCGATCTGTTGCTCTGGGACAATCGCTGTTCGTCACACGCGCGAACCGACTTTCCTTCAACTGAGCGCCGGTTGATGCTTCGTACCACTGTGAAAGGCTCAGTACGGCCGTATTGATCAAATGGCAAGTTGATGACGCCGGCTGTGGCTGTGCCGCCAGAAATATCGTTGACACATTGCGGCGCTAGCGCCAGCCCTTCATCGGCAATTCCAGCTTGTCGGTGGCGAGATTGTCCGGCCAGACCGAGACATATTGCTTGCCCTTGAGCTGGATCAGGAAGGTCGAGGCCAGCGTGTTCTGGCCGGTGTCGTCGAACTTGACGCCGTGATAGCCGATCATGAGCTGATCGGCTTTCAGGTCGGTCGCGTTCAGCGCCTCCTGGATTTTTTCGGCTTCGGTCGAGCCGGCGCGGTTGATGGCGTCGGCGAGCACGAAGAAGCCCTGCATCCAGCGCGCGCTGGTGTCGTCGAGATCGCGGCCGTATTTGGCGTTGAACATCTGGTTGACGATGTAGCTGTTGGTGCCGGGCTTGCCGATATCGAAGGCTGCTGCGGTCGAGCGCGCCCTGCGCCAGATCGCCGACATTGGGGATGAAGCTCGGATCGGAGAAGCCGGCATCGTCGCCGATGATGATCGGCGGCAGGTAGTCGAGATTCTTCATGGTCTTGAAATAGAGGATGGTGTCGGCGGTATAGCTGATGAAGATCACGACGTCCGGGTTGCGCCGATTTGAGCTGCAGCACCTGCGCCGAGACGTCGGAACTGTTGGCGTTATAGGTGATATGCGCCGCGACGTTGATGTTGGCGGCCTTGGCGGCGTCGAGGATGCTGGCGGAGACCGAGGTGCCGTAATCGGTGTTCTCGTTGACCACGGCGATGCTGTCGATCTTCCGGCCGGATTTCTTCACGTCGTTGAGGAAGTCGGCATAGGCCTTGCCGAAATCGGGCGCGATCGGCGTGGTGCGGAAGGTGAATTTGAAGCCGCGCCCGGTGATATTGGCGGCGACCGAATCGGCGACGAGAAACGGAATGCCCTGCCGCTCGGCGACGGCGGTGGCGACCAGCGACACCGAGGAATGATATGAGCCGAGCATGGCGGCGACATGGTCCTGGGTGATCAGCCGGATCGTCTGCTGCTGGCCGACTTGCGGATTGCCCTGATGGTCGGCCTCGTCGAGCTCGATCTTGGCGCCGCCGAGATTGGGCAGGCCGGCCGTCGCGCCGAGCGGCATCGCCTTGAGCTCGGGATGCGCAGTGTTGACGATCTCGGCGCCGAGCTCGACGGCGTCCTTGGCCGATTGGCCGGCGCTCGCCGCATTGCCGGTCAACGGGTAGATGACGCCGATCTTCACCGGGTCGGCGGCGTAGGCCGGACGCCGCGCAAGGCGGCGGCGAGTGACCGCGGCGACGAATGCACCAGGCTTTGCTCATGTTGCTTCCTCCTCCGAATTCTTTCCCCGATTCACCGGCATTGCCGCGGTCGAGTCAATTCCTTTCGCGGCGCCTGCGACTGCCGTTGCAAATTGCCAGGACACCCGGCCGAGCCGCGGTCTAAACTTGGCTCCGACTGCGAAAGGGAGAGACGTCGCGTGCCGGCGACGCCGAGCGACCTCGTCGAGCGCTTCTACGACGTGGTCTGGAACCAGGCCGACGAGGCGGAGGCGCGCGAGATTCTCGCTGCCGATTTCCGCTTTCACGGCTCGCTCGGCGCCGAGCTGCGCGGGCCGGGCGGCTTCATCGCCTATCTGCGCGCGGTGCACGCGGCGCTGGAGAACTTCATCTGCACCGTCGAGGACATGATCGCGACGGACGATCGCGCCGCCTGCGCGCATGAGCTTTCACCGGCAAGCATCGCGGAAAGTTCTTCGGCGTCGAACCGACCGGCCGCGACATCCGCTGGAACGGCGCCGCGTTCTTCACGACGTCGCGGCGGAAAAATTACCGAGCTTTGGGTGCTCGGCGACATCGACGCGGTGAAGCGCCAGGTCATGCCGGCGCATCCCGTCGGAAACGTTCAAGGTCTAGTCGCTATTCGAGTCCAACAAGAAATCGCTCACAGGTCACGTCAGTCGTGCACGCTCCTTCGCCTTCGCTTGAATTCCCGCCGCGCCATGCACGGCAACAACAAGCTGCAGATCGGCCTGTTCGGCGCCAATTGCTCGTCCGGCCGCGCGGTGACGCTGGTGCCCGAGCGCTGGTCGGGCAACTGGCCGGACAACAAGAGACTCGCGCTGATGGCGGACGAGGCCGGCATCGATTTCCTGCTGCCGATCGGCCGCTGGAAGGGCTATGGCGGCGACACCGATTACCAGGGCACGACGCTCGAGACGATCACCTGGGCGACCGGGCTTCTTGCCGCCGACCAAGCGCATCACCGTGTTCGGCACGGTGCACGCGCCGATCTTCAATCCGGTGGTCGCGGCGAAGGAGATGGTCACCGCCGATCATATCGGCGAGGGCCGCTTCGGGCTCAACATCGTGGTCGGCTGGAACGAAGGCGAGTTCGACATGTTCGGCGTCGCAGCAGCGCGCCCATGACGACCGCTACGAATATGCGCAGGAATGGATCGACGTCATCAAGCTGATCTGGTCCGACCGCGAGGATTTCGACTTCCACGGCAAATATCTCGACATGAAAGGCATCCGCGGCAAGCCGAAGCCCTATGGCGGCACGCGGCCGGTGATCATGAATGCCGGCGCCTCGGCGACCGGCCAGGCTTTCGCGGTGAAGAATTGCGACGCCTTCTTCCTGCAGGCCTCGCGCACGTCGCTTGAGGAGACCGCGCAGCGCGCGCGCACGGCGCAAGGAGCCGCCCGCGCGCAGGGCCGCGACATCGGCTGCTACACGGTCGGCGTCGTCACCTGCCGGCCGACCAAGAAGGAGGCCGAAGACTATTTTCACCACTGCATCGTCGAGCACGCCGACTGGTCGGCGGTCGACGGCATTCTGGCGCTGCGCAAAATCTCGCCGGAGACCGTCGGCGATGGAGAAATTTCTGACGCATCGCAGCCAATATGCGCAGGGCAATGGCGGGCTGCCGATCGTCGGCGATCCCGATCATGTCGCGGCGCAGCTCGCCGATCTGAGCAAAGCCGGCCTCACCGGCATCGCCATTTCGCTGGTCAATTATCTCGACGAGCTGCCGTATTTCGCCGACGAGGTGATCGGGCGGCTTGGAGCGCATGGGGCTGCGGGAGAAGCGCGCGCAGCTGCGCGCGTAACTCACCGCCGGCTCACGATCGGCGTTGCCGCGCTTCTTGTTGTAGCCGTGGATGGCGACACGCTCCCAGACGCCGTTGACGTGATACGGATCGCTCCGGGTGAAGGCATCGACGGCGGCGCGATCCTTGGCGTCGATCACGAAAATGCTGCCGACCGGCGTCTCGCCGTCATCGGCGACGAGCGTGCCGGCCGTCACCACATCGACGGCGTGGTCGCCTGATTTGTCGAGATGAATGCGGTGGTCGCGGTAGTGCTTGGCCCGCGTCGGCAGAATGTCCTTCTTGTCGAGCGCATGGACCACGAACAGCATGCCCGGACTCCGCAAGCTTTGCGCGAGACAGTCTAGCCTTCCCGCTGCGGCGCTGCGCGACCCGAAATCCGCTCTCGCCCTCGATCGTGATCCGCCCATCGGCGACCGCCCGCGCCCAGCGCGCGGTGGCGCCGCAAGCCGCCGAACGAGAAGAAATGCACGCTCACACGTGCACTTTGCGCCGGCGCGGCGTCGGCCAAGCGCGCGAATGAGATCGTCCGGCACGGTCAGCGCGAACATCTGCCGGACCAGGCCGGCGCGCTGCGCCAGCGCCTGCGCCGAGGCGCGCACGCCGCAGCGGCTGGCATAGCGCAACAGCGACGAGAGGCTCGTCGGTCCGGCAAGCCCGATCCGCACCGGCTGCGTCGAAGCCGAAGGCGCGCAGCCGCGCGACGTAATCGAGGATCCGCGCGCGTCGAAACAGAATTGCGTGACGATCTCGACCGCAAGCCCGGTCGCCTCGGCGGCGGCGATCTTCTCCGCCAGCGCCCGCTGCAACTCGTCGGGCCCGATGCGCGGATGGCCGTCGGGATAGCCGGCGATGCCGATGCGAGCGGATGCCGCGGCGGCGAAACACGCCGGAATCGATGGCGTCATGGGCGCGCTTGAACGGCCCGCATTCGGCGCGGTCGCCGGCGATGACCAGCGCGCGGCGCACTTCGGCCTCGCCGTTGAGCCGCGCCAGGAAATCGTCGAGCGCCGTGGCGCTCGCAAAATTGCGCACCGCGACATGCGGCACCGGCTCAAAGCCGGCCGCACGCAGCCGCACCGCGGCGCCGATCGATTCCTCCGCCGGCCGGTTCGGCACCGCGCTGACATAGATCTGCGTGCCGCGCGGCAGCACCGACAAGCTCGCGATATCGGCGTCGCTCGGCCGCGTCGTCTCGACGGAAAAATCCGCCATGAACGACGCGATGCGCGCCACCGCCGCGGGCAGCGGCAGCGGCCGGCGCGGGTGCGAGCGCGGCCATAGCTCAATCGCGCCGGCGCGAGATCACGTAGGATTCGTCGTAGAACCACAAGCCGCCGCGCTCGCGCAGCACCGAGCGCGTGGCATCGATATAGCGGCCGTCGGACGCCGACGTCGGCGACGCGGTCGTCCTCGACCTGCGCCACATAGATCGCCGCGTTCCAGGCCGCGAACAGCGTCGACGTGCCGATCGATTCGGAAATCTCCGACGGCAGCGTGTGCATCTCGTAGCGGAACAGCGAGCGGTTGTCGGCATAGGCGTTGAAATTGAGATCGCGGCCTTCGGCGCCGAGCTCGTGCTTCACCGCTTTGAGGATCTGATGCCGGTCGTGGAGGAACGGATTGTCCTCCGGCCAGACCTTCTGGATGATTTCCATGCCGGGATCGTGGCCGTGCGAATGGATCGCGATCATCCGCCCGCCGGGGCCGAGCGCGCGCGCCAGCGGCCCGATCACGCGCTTGGCCTTGAAATCGAGCGAGGCGCGCGCGCGATAGGGCTGCGAGGCGATGACGAGATCGTAATCGGCGAAGGTGCCGCCGGGCTTCGGAATGATCGGATCGAGCAGGAAGCGGTGGTCCTCGCGATAGAGCACGAGCACCACCGGGCGCTCATAGACCGGATTGCCGGTGCGCGCGCGAGACGCCGGCCTTCCAGTTCTCGGCGAGGAACGGCTCGAGCGCCATGATCTGTTCCTCGAAGCGGTGCGCCGAATTGCCGGTCAGCGCCAGCTCTTTCCACACCATGCTCGACGCGGCATTGAGCGATTTCACCGCAAGCCACGGCGCGTCGGCATAAGCGAGATTGGTCAGCACCAGAACCGAGGCCGGATGCTCGAAGAAGCGGTCCGACATTTTCTGCAGCGTCAGCCGGACGTCTTCGAGCCAGATTTCCTTGCCGACGATATAGAACGGCATAGTGCGAAAAGCGGTCGTGCATGGCGCGCATCACGCGGGTCAGCACCGAGCCGTCGCCGACGCCGGCGTCGAACACGCGCACCGCCGGCGGGCTGCGGATGAATATGCGCGAGCTCTTCGGAGACGCGGTGCGCGACCTCCCATTTCTCGCTGCAGGTATTGACGAACAGCAGATATTTTTGCCGGTTGTCGAAGAAGCGGAAATTGCGCTGCGGATCGCCGGGCTTGCCCGGCGCGGCCGGGCCGCCGAGCGCGGCGGGCGAAGCAGCAGGCACGGCGGCGGGCGCGGTGGATGCCGCGACATGGATGGCGGAATTAGCCATGCTCTGCGGATGCGCCCGCGCGATGATCGCCGGGCGCTCGCCAAGCGCCGGATGCGACGACATGAAGCCGTGGATGCGGTCGAGCGTGTCGGTGGTGATGCGGCCGCCGTTGCGCAGCCGCGCCGCGAGCTTGCCGTCGTTGACCGCGCGGCGGCCGAAGGTCGAATTCGGCGAGCCCGGTCTGGCGGCAATAGTCGGAGATTTCCTGAAGGAGTTGTTGCGCGTTCATGGTGTGACGCCACTGCCTGATGGTTTCCTCAGAGCTGCGCGCGGGTGACGCTTTTTCGCGTGCTTCCTCCGCGCGCATCCAGGCCGCTAGCGAACCAAGCGGGTGGGCGCACGGTCAACCACAAATTCGCCCACTCCTGTAGTGGGCTATATATTGGGCATTATCCCACCTTCAAGTGGGCAGGATGCCCCATTGCCTCGGTATGCGGGCTAATCCAGCGCGGAAAGCACCGCCTTGGCCACGGCCACCGTGCCGTCGCGGCCGCCGAATTCGCGTGGTTTGATGCCGGCTTGCGAAGGCGCGATCGACCGCCGCCTCGATCCGTTGGGCAGCCGCCCCGGCCGGCGCGTAGTCGTGCTTGTCGGCGAGCCAGTCGAGCATCATCGCCGCGGAGAGGATCATCGCCGACGGATTGGCGACGCCTTGCCCCATGATGTCGGGCGCGGTGCCGTGGCAGGGCTGAAACACCGCATGCGTGTCGCCGATGTCGGCCGACGGCGCCATGCCCATGCCGCCGACCAGGCCGGCGGTGAGATCGGAGAGAATGTCGCCGAACATGTTCTCCATCACCATCACGTCGAAATCCCACGGCCGCCGCACCAGCATGGCCGAGCAGGCATCGACATAGAGCCGCTCGGTCGCGACGCT
This sequence comes from uncultured Alphaproteobacteria bacterium, assembly GCA_963695615.1. Classification (GTDB taxonomy): domain Bacteria; phylum Pseudomonadota; class Alphaproteobacteria; order Rhizobiales; family Xanthobacteraceae; genus BOG-931. Next base: position 412,372 of record CAVOHH010000009.1, read on the forward strand.
CGGGATGGCGCTCGGCGCATTCGTCGAAGAGCTCGCGGAAGAAGGCAAAGGCCTTGAACACATTCGCCTTGTCGACGCAGGTGAGCTTGCCGGGCCGGCCGCGCGTCTTGCGGCGCTCCGCCAGGCGAAACGAAAACTCGAACAGCCGCTCCGAGGTCTTGCGCGTGATCACCAGCGTCTCGCGCGCCTCGTCGTGCGTCACCACGCCTTTGCCCATCGAGGCGAACAGGCCCTCGGTCGACTCGCGGATGAGCACGAGATCGATGCCGCGGCTGTCGGCGCCGACGATCGGGCTCGGCACGCCGGGCACCAGGCGGGCCGGGCGCACGCCGGCATAGAGATCGAAGATGAAGCGCAATTCGACCTGCGGCATGATCTCGGTGCCGTCCGGATAGCGCACCTCCGGCAGGCCGCAGGCGCCGAGCAGGATCGCATCCGCATCGCGGCACAGTTTCACGGTGGAGTCGGGCATCGACTTGCCGGTGTCGCGATAATGGCCGGCGCCGGCTGCCGCTTCGGTGAACTCGAATTTCAACCCCGGCGTCGTCGCCTCGACCTTGCGCAGCACTTCAAGCGCCGGCGCCATCACCTCGGGGCCGATGCCGTCGCCGGGGAGGACCGCGATATGGAACGTGTCGTTGGCGAGCATTTTTTCCCTCATTTACGCGGCAATGACGAAAGCGGACAGAGTTACATTGAACCAACGCGGCACTCCAGGCGTCTCAGGTGAGCCCGGGATAGAGCTTATAGGTGGCACCATGCCGGTCGTCGAACCTTACCCCTACATCTACGTCAATGCCGATGGCACGGCGCGGGAGCTTCATTTCGACGAGCGGCAATATCTGGAAACCGAATTTCGTGGCGGCGACGGCGCGGCGCCATATATCAAATGCGGCTACGCGGAGCGCAATGGCTGGGGTGACATCACGGGTTACCTCGAGAGATCGAGAACTCCCCGACGGCACGCCGATCCAAGAGGCGCCGCAAGAAAACCCAGGCCGGCCTCTCAGCAAAACGGAGTACATCGCGTGGCTCCGCAGCAAGGGCGCGGTGGTTACGGAAAAAAGCGATGGCACTTTCGCCATCTCCAAACCGCGCCGCGAGATATGAGTGACGTCTCGAATATGGAACCTGAGGCGTATATGCGACGGCGCGATTTCATCACGTTTCTCGGTGGCGCTTTTCTCTGTGGCGCAGTGGCCGCGTGGCCAATCGCTGCTCGCGCGCACGAGCCCGACGGCAAGCGCTACCTCGCTGCGCTCGAAAAGGCCAAGCGCGATTACGAGAAAATTCCATATCCGAGCGAGGCCGCGCGGTCGACTTACATCACCGGCCTTATTCGCTTGCGCGAAAAGGCCGCCCGCGCCAACGCCGGCGAATGGCAGGCGATCGACGCCGAGATCAAAGGGCATCCGGCGCCGAGCGATTCCGACGGCAAGGCTTTGTCCGGGCTGCTCGCCGGCCAATGGGAATCGCCCCGGCACGATTATCTCTACCGTGCCGACGGTACCTGGACCATGTTGCCGGCCGATGAGGGCACCACCCACGGGACCTGGCGCATCGAAGGCAATCAGTACTTCGACACCAATTCCCTCGATACTCAGACCGGCCAATACACCATCATCTTGATCACCAAAAACGATCTCGTATTCGCCGACAGAACAGATGTCTTTTATGAGGTGCGGCTTAAGGACTAGAACGCAGCTCAAAGCTGCCATGAGTGTCGACAAAAGCGGCGGCCCGCGCGCGCTGTTGGTGTGTGCGTAATGCCGGCGGCCCGGAGCCTTCGGGCAACGAGGTCAGTCGCTAGCGCAGCGGCAGCGGCGCCGCCGACGGCGCTAAGGCCGGCACATGCTTGTGCGCTATGGGCGCGGCGGCCGGAAGTGGCGGCGCCGCGACTTTCGGCGGCGGCGGCGCTGAGACTTTCTGCAGGATCGCCTCGTTGGCGGCCTGCATCTTTGCCATGTCACGCGTCATGTCGCGCGCCATCTGGTCTTGACCGGCGGTGAGCTGGTCGACGGTTTGATGCAGCGCCGCGAGATCCGCCGCCATCTGCTGCACCTGCTCGAGCGAAGGTGCGGCGGGCGCAAGCGGCGCCATCGCCGGTGCTGTCTGCGCAACAGGCGCCGCTTGCGGCGTGCCGGCTTGCGAAGCGCCGGCTTGCTGAGTGTTTGCCACGATCGACGCAAGCGCGGTCTTTTCCGAAGCGGCGGGCTCTTTCGTCCAACCGAGCTCCCCCACCCAGCTGGCAATCATCTCTCGCGCCTCCGGCGACCAGCCAAGCTGCGGCGCATTCGCAGCGATCGTCTGCTTGGCCGCGTCGCCGTAGGACTGCCAAGCCAAAGTGCCCGCGACGCCGATCCAAATCGCGATCAGGTAGCGGACCAAAGCGCGCGATGCGCGCCGGGTGCGCGATGGCCGCTCGATGAGCGGGCTGCCCGCGGCAAAATCGGAATCTCCAGTGCTCCGGATGGCATCTCTCGGGATGGCATTGCTCCGGATGGGATGGCTCAGTATGGCGGTCATCGGGACGTCCCCCGCTTCATATCGGTCGCGTCATATGATCGATCGCGCGCTCGCATCACCGCGCGATGCTACCGACCGCGCGCTCTAAGTGACTGGCGCTCGCCGCCCGCGCGCGCTCCATCTCTCGCGTAAAGTACTCCTCCTCGACCGTGGCGATGATGTTGTAGTTCTGCTCCAGCAAGCGGAAACAATCGGCGAACTTTTCGGATTTTGTCTCGCTTGCGAACGTTTGACATCGCTTGGCGCGGCCCCGCATTTCCTCAGCGCGAGCAAGATGGTCCACCATGGAACAATGATCCCCCATCTGACGCGAACCTGCGCACGAGCATTTGGAACTCGGCGATGCCGCGTAAACCGTCGCCCCGCAGATAAATGCGAGCTTCTCGCTTTTGTTCCGGCTGTTTCGCACTGAAGCTTTGTTGCGGCACGCTTGTATGAGCGCTGCTAACTTGGAACGCGAGTTCCACGCTGTCCTGCCATGCAAGCCGCCCGCACGCGCTGTTTGCCGAGTTTGCGAAACAGTTGGGGCGGATTAGCAAAGCGCGAGATCAGCGAGCGCGGAAACCGCCGAGGCGCGGGTAGGGCGGCCTAGGCGAAGCCGTAACCCACCGCAACGATACGCGAAAATGGCAGATCATGCCTTGGTCATGCCTTGGGGTATCTTGGGCCGATCCACCCCGAAGCATCGCCATAAATCGGTTGTAGTATCCAACGACTACAATCACTATAGTGCCGCGCAAGCTGATCGGGGGGGCGGGGCGATGTTGCGAAATCTGGATCTGCGGGGCCGCTGCGTTGCGACGGCATTATTGTTGATCGCTTCATTGTTGATCGCGTCGATTGCAACAGCCCAATCGCAAGCGAGCAAGCCGGGCTACCTCGACCAAGGATGGTCCGCAGCCGATCGCAATATGTTCTACACCACCACGCAGGGCTCGGAGATGCTGCCCTATGACTGGTTCCTGGCGTTGGAACAGCCCAACAGCACCAGTCTGTTTCTTGCCGACGGCTTGGCGCGCTTCGGCTACCTGCCCAATCCGGACAAGACCAACAATCCCGACGGTCTGCCCGTCGGATTTGTCAAAGACAGCGGCGAAAACGGCGACTGGGCCGGTATGACCTGCGCCGCCTGCCATACCAACCAGATCAACTTTGCCGGCAAGACCCTGCAGATCGACGGCGGCCCGACCGATGCCGATATGTGGGCCCTGATCAACGAGCTCGGGGCGGCATTGGCCGAAACATCCAGCTCCGACGACAAATTCAAACGATTTGCCGATCGCGTTCGCGGCCTGACCGCGGCAGCCGCTGTGGAGCCCGACGCGACGCTTCGTAAAGACTTGAAAGATTTCTCGGATAATTTCACCAAATACGTGACGTCCAGCAGAACGAATGTCCCCTGGGGCCGGGCACGGCTCGATGCCTTCGGCATGATCTTCAATCGCGCCACGGGCATCGATTTGAATGACTGGAACAATACCCATTCGCCCAACGCTCCCGTGAGCTACCCGTTTTTGTGGGACACCCACTGGCACGACAAGGTGCAATGGAACGGCTCGGCGCCAAACCGGCTTGACATCGAACAGCTCGCCCGCAATGTCGGCGAAGTGCTCGGCGTCTTCGCGCAAACCGAGATCAAAAAGACGGTTCTTCCGCCGCTCTTCTTCAAGTCTACGGCGAAGCGGGCCAATCAGATGCTGATCGAGCAAAAACTCGCGACGCTGCGTTCACCCGTGTGGCCGCGAACGCTTGCCCCGATCGATGCGCAAAAGGCCGCCGCGGGCGCCAAGCTCTATTCCGAGCTGAACTGCGATTCTTGCCACGCCATTACGCCGCGCAACAAGCCGCTGACCTTGATGAACGTCAAAATGGTGCCGCTGGCGGAGGCCGGCACCGACCCGATGATGGCGACGAACGCCGCGAACTTACAATCGGACAGCGGCATTCTCGAAGGCGTGCAGATGCCGTTCCTGCTGTCTGAGCCGCTTCCCAAAAGCGGGCCGAGTTTCCAATTGACCGGCAAGATCGTGATCGGAGCCATTCTGGCGCCGTTGGATTTGCCGAGCATTCCGGGCGAGCTGAGCGCCGAAAACAAAAACATCCTGAACTCCATTAAAAACGGCCAACCGCCGACCGACGGGTTGTCGGCGTCCCTGCAACAATTGAATGCGAAGATCAATCTCGGCGCCGACAGCGATCTGTGGAAGAGCGCGAACGCGGCCTTCGAAAAGAAGGTCGCCAACACCAACAGCCTGTCCTACAAGGCGCGGCCGCTCGACGGCATCTGGGCAACGGCGCCCTATCTGCATAACGGCTCGGTCCCGAATTTGTACCAATTGTTGCTGCCGGCGAAGGATCGCATGAAGACATTCTATGTCGGAACACGCGATTTCGACCCGGTGAATGTCGGCTTCGCGACCGACAAGAGAGACGGCGCTTCGCAATTCGACACGACTTTGCCAGGCAATTCAAATGCCGGCCATGACACTTACGGCACCGACAAGCTCACCGATGTGCAGCGCTGGCAGCTCGTCGAATATCTCAAGACGCTCTAGCGCGCAGGGCGGGTTGGGCGAAGCAGTAACCCGCCGCGAACGGAAAGGAATGGCGGATTACGCCTTCGGCTAACCCGCGCTACGCGAAACCATGTCGCAGCAACTCGGCGCCCGCGGCAATGACCGCGATCAACACCAGTTTCTCGAATGTCTCTGGTGCAATTTTATCGCGCATGTGTTGTCCGAAGTACATGCCGAGCACGACTGGCAACATCGCAGCCGTCGAGACTAAAACGTCGAGCCAATTGAACTGGCGGCTGGCCGTCAGAAGAATTGCCAGGAAGCCCGCGGAAACGACGAGATACAGCGATGCTTCCTTTGTGAACGCTTTTCCGCGCAGTCCCTTTGCAAGCAGAAATATAAAAACAAGCGGCCCCGGCATCGCTGCGATGGCTCCCAGAATCCCGCCGAAAAATCCGAATGTGATGCCGGTTGGTAAAACCAAGCGAGACTGAAGCTGCAGCTTCGGCGCGAAGAGCGTAACGCCGCCGACACCCATAACCACCAGACCTGCGATAATCTCTGCAACGTTCGCATCGAGCGCCAGCAGGACTCGAACTCCAAGGAAGAGGCCGGGAATCATGCCGAGAATCACCGGCATCAATTGCATGAGGCATTGTCCAGTCTTTCCGCCCTCCAGCGCCTGCGGCACGTTGCTGAAGATCAAAGGCATGCTCAGGAGCATGACCGCTGATTTGACGTCGATGAACAGCGACAGCAGCGGCAGCGCGACGATTGGCATGCCGACCCCGATTATCCCCTTCAGGAGGCCGGCGACGATCAGGCTGCAAACCACGGCAGCAATGATACTTGCTTGCTCGGAATAAAGGGTGTGGATCAACATGACGTTTAACTCCGGGAGGCAGCGCATTCTTGCTGCGAGGGTTCGCAATTGTCTCGTGCGAACAGTTCGACCCGTACCGAACTGTCTTCGATTGATATGCTTGCGGTATCAGCGATAGGGTTAAGGATGGTCGCGGCGGCAAATCTGGTGGAAGTGGCCGCTCTCGTGGGTGACACTGCGCGAGCGACGATGCTTAACGCCCTTATGGGCGGCCAGTCGCTGACGGCCACTGAGCTTGCTTACTGCGCCAATGTCTCTCGCGCGACGGCGAGTGGCCACCTGAGCAAGCTGGTTGTCGCGCGGCTTTTGACTGTCACTCGCAAGCGCCGCTTCAGCTATTATCGGATCGCGTCCCCGCTGGTCGCGGCAATGCTGGAGAGCATGAAGGTCGTCGCCGCCATAGAGGTGCCACCCCGCCATCGGCCGCGGTCAGCAAACGACGATGCACTCCGCTTTGCCCGAAGTTGCTACGATCACCTAGCTGGCCAGGTAGGAGTCGCTGTTACCGATGCACTTGTGGCCATGGGGCACATCGTACTCACCGATGAAGGCGGTGAGGTCACGTCTTCGGGCGGGCGTTTCCTTGCCGCGCTCGGCGTTGATCTGAGGCCGCGGACTCGACGGATTTTCTGCCAGCCTTGTCTCGACTGGAGCGAGCGTCGATATCACCTCAAGGGACTCGTCGGAGCTCGGATTCTGGATCGTCTATTGGAGCTCGGATGGCTCAAATGTGTGTCGGGCAGCCGTGCACTCCAACTAACGTCGTCTGGAAGGGCGGGCTTGTCCGAAATCTTCCAGATCGAGATCAACAACGAGGGTGTGCCAACCGGTCGATTATGCGGCCCGCGACGGCTGACAGCTTAGGCTGAGCGAAGCGTCATCTCACGCAAATGCTGCAGGACTGCGAATATCCGCTTTCAAGGGAAGAGCGGAATAGGGCGGGAAGGTGCGCACGCCGCTCCTCGCCACGACGAATAATCCGGGTTACGCTTCCCAAGAGAGCCAAAAACACTGAACCAAGAAAACGCCAAGGAGACCCATGCCACGCTTTGCCGCCAATCTCGGCCATTTGTTCACCGAACGTCCGCTGATCGAACGCTTCGGCGCTGCCGCCGTTGCGGGCTTCGCCGCGGTCGAACTGCAATTTCCCTACGACACCGCGCCGTCCGCGGTGACGGCGGAATTGAAGAAGCACAATCTCACGCAGCTTGCCGTCAACACGCCGCAGGGACCGGAATTCGGGCTAGCCGCACTCCCCGGGCGCGAGCGCGATTTCGCCGCCGCGTTCAAGCGCGCGCTCGATTATGTGGTGGCCATCGGCGGCACCGGCATTCACTGCATGGCCGGCGTGGTGCCGGTCAACGAGCGGCCGGCGGCGGAAAAGGTCTTCATCGCCAATCTGACCCGCGCCGCGGCTGACGCCGCAAAATCCAACATCACGCTGTTGATCGAGCCGATCAATCCGCGCGACCGGCCGGGTTATTTCCTGAGCCATCTCGAACACGCCGCCGATCTCGTGACCAAGATCGGCGCGCCGAATGTACGCATCCAGTTCGATTTCTATCATCTGCAGATCGTCGGCGGCGATCTCCTCACGCGCTTTGAGAAATATCTGCCGCTGATCGGCCACGTGCAGATCGCTGCCGTTCCGTCGCGCCACGAGCCGGATACGGGTGAAGTGAATTTCCCGATTGCGTTCGAGGCGATCGATAGGCTCGGCTACAAGGGCTGGATCGGCTGCGAATACAAACCGAAAACGCGCACCGAAGACGGCCTCGGCTGGGCCAAGCCTTACGGCGTGGTGCCGAAAGGGTTCTGAGGGGTCGAAGGGGAGTTGAACGATGCGTCTCGAAGGCAAGACGGCTTTGGTCACCGGCGCCGGATCGGGCATCGGCAAATGCATCGCCGAGACCTATGTGCGCGAAGGCGCGCGCGTCGCGGTGGTCGATCTCGATGCCGATGCGGCGAAGCACGTGGCGCGCGCGATCGGCAACAATGCCATCGCGCTGCGCTGCGACGTCAGCAAAAAGGCCGACATCGATGCCGCCGTCGCGGAGACGGTCGCGGCCTTCGGCGCGCTCGATATTCTCGTCAACAATGCCGGCGCGACGCATGTCAACAAGCCGATGCTCGAGATCGACGAGGCCGAGTTCGACCGCATCTATGCCGTCAACGTGAAAGGCGTCTTTCTCGGCTGCCAGGCGGTGGTGCCGCTGTTCCGCAAAGCTGGCGGCGGCGTCATCATCAATATCGGCTCGACGGCGGGCTTGCGGCCGCGGCCGGGGCTTTCGGCCTACAACGCCACCAAGGGCGCGGTGCATATCCTGACCAAGTCGCTCGCGGTTGAACTCGCGCCGGACCGCATTCGCGTCTGCGCCATTGCGCCGGTCGCGACCGAGACGCCGCTATTGCCGTCGTTCCTCGGCCCGGCGGCCGGCCAGCGCGAGAAGTTCATTGCGACGGTGCCGCTCGGCCGGCTGGCGCAGCCGCAGGATATTGCCAATGCGGCGCTCTATCTGGCTTCGCCGGATGCCGAATTTCTCACCGGCAATATCGTCGAGGTCGATGGCGGGCGGATCATTTAGGGCAGGGGGTGCGGCCGGGATCGGGATGCCGATCATGCGGAAAGACAAGGATTTTTCGTCGAATCTGCCATAATTTGTTCCTTGCGGCCGGGCTATTGGACGCGTGGCAATCTTTTTGCAGGCCGAACCTGGGGTATTGTTTGGCCTAGGGACGTACCGACGATGTGGGGACGAAAGAGCAAGACCGAGGCTGTGGCGAAAGCCGCCGAGCCGACGCCGCTGCAGGACGCGATCCATCAGGCGCGCGTCGAGGCGGCCGAGCGCACCAGCGTCGTCGTCGATCTGCGCGATGCCGAAGTGGCACGGCTTGAACTGTTGAACGAGGCGCTCGATCCGCTGTTCTGCCGAAATTCCGCGCGAGGTCGAGCTGTTCGATCGCGGGGTCAGCCGCGGCGAGACGCCGCGATTGTGGATCGACGCCGTGGCGCATGTCGCCATGGGACGCGACAAGCGGAGCTATCGCTTTCTCCACGACAGCCGCTTCGGCCGGCATGTCTTCGCCGAGTCGCACGATATTCCGGATATCGTGCAGGCGGTGACGACTTATGTGGCGCGCCGTCTGGTCGAGCGCCAGCGCGCGCTCGATGAAGATCCCGACTCTCATCACGCGCGTCGCGCCGCAAGAAGCCGAACCGTTATCGGTCGCGGCGGCGCTGGCGCGCTTTGGGCTGGCTCGCGCTCGGATTTTTTAGCGGCGTCGTCCTGCTCGTCATTCTGGCTTTGGCGTTTGCGAGTCACAGTTAGTGTGGACTTGATCGTTCGTCATGGCCGGACTTGTTCCGGCCATCCACGTCTTAGTTCTTTCGCTACTGTAAGACGTGGATGCCCGCGACAAGCGCGGGCATGACGGGAATCAATACAGGATAATCCGCTCCGTTTCGCCGATCGTGCCGTCCGCATTGCGCTGCCGCGCCATCATCTCGCAGCGCCAGTTTCCGCCTCCGCCGTCGATGGTGAAGAGATGATAGCCGGCGCCGTCTTCGTCGCCGTGCGGCGCATAGGCAGAGGCCGACGGCACGCCGATCGACAGGAATCTTTTTGTCGGGCCCGTCGAGCCAAATGAGCGCGCGCCGATGATCGTGACCGTGCAGCAAAAGCTCGGCGCCCTTGGTGGCCAGCACAGAGCGGAAATCCGGCGCGTCGATCAGGCGGCGCAGATGACGCTTTGCCGGGCTCAAGCGGCGGATGATGGATGAGCACGATGCGGAACGCGTCGCGGGTCTGCTCGAGGATTTCGGCAAGCTGCGCGAGCTGCCGCTCGCCGAGCCGGCCGGTCGCCATGAACGGGCCGGTGGCGACGCCCGACGACAGCGCGATCAGCGCCGTGCCGTTGCGCCGCCGCAGAAACGGAAAGCGCTTGAGCCCGTCGTCGCCGGTCATGTAGTCGCCCCAATATTCGGCCGGCGCTTCTTCGACCCGCCGGACATAGACGTCGTGATTGCCGGGAATGACGGTGACGTTGTGCGGACTGCCGATCGTTTCGAGCCAGTCGCGGGCGCGGGCATATTCGATCGGCAGCGACAGATTGACGAGATCGCCGGTCACGGCGATGTGGTCGGCCGGCTGGGCTTTGAGATCGCGCGTGATGTCGTCGAGGACGTCGCGGCGATGGATGTGCTTGCGCTTACGATGCCAATTGATGAAGCCGAGGCCGCGCTTGCCGACAAGCTCTATCAGCCGCGGCTGCAGCGCCATATGCAGGTCGGACAGATGGGCGAGCGTGAACATGCGGGCGTGGCGGCTGTCGGTGAATCAGCAGGTATCGGCGCAGCATCGCAGACACCGCATAACAAATCACGAACTGCCGATCAGGATGCCGACGGCGAAGACCAGAACGCCGCCGACCACGACCTGGAAGGCCGCCTGCAGAAACGGCGTGTCCATGTAGCGGGTGCGGATCCAGGAGATCACGGCAAGCTCGATCGCGACGACGACGAAGGCGAGCGAGGTTGCGACATAGAAGTGCGGAATGAGATAGGGCAGCGCATGGCCGAGACCGCCGAGCGCGGTCATGGCGCCGCAGACCGCGCCGCGCACCACCGGCGCGCCGCGCCCGGTCAGCGAGCCGTCATCGGACATCGCTTCGGCAAAGGCCATCGAAATGCCGGCGCCGATCGCGGCGGCGAGCCCGACCAGAAAGGTCGACCAGGTGTTGTGCGTGGCGAAGGCCGCGGCGAACAGCGGCGCCAGCGTCGAGACCGAGCCGTCCATCAGGCCGGCGAGGCCGGGCTGCACATATTGCAGCACGAACATGCGGCGCGCGGTTTCGTCCTCGGTGGCGCGCACCTGTGGCGAGATCTTCTCGCCGAGGTCATGGGCCAGCTTTTCGTGCTTGTCCTCGGCGGCGGCGAGCTGCTTGAGCAGATCGCGCACGGCATCGTCGTGCGCGGCGTCTGCGGCGCGGCGGTAGAACCGCGCCGTCTCGTATTCCATCTCCTCGGCGAATTTGCGCGTGGCGTCGAGGCCGAGCGGCCGGTTGAGCCAGATCGGCCGCCTGGGTACGAAGCCCTTGACGTCCTGCCGGCGGATCAGCGGCAGAAAGTCGCCGAATTTCTTGCGATGAAGTTCGAGCAGCATGTCGCGATGCCCGATCTCTTCTTCCGCCATTTTGTCGTACATTTCGGCGGTGTCGGGATAGGAAGCGCGCAGCGCGTCGGCGAAGGAGCGATAGATGCGGTTGTCCTCGTCTTCGTTGGATATCGCGAGCGCGAGAATTTCCTGCTCGTTCAGGTCGGCAAAACGTTTCACGGATTACCCTCTCGGCCGCGCAATCGGATGTGCGGCGTGAGATTACTATCTTAGAACAATTCTAATTATGTGACCAGCCCGGGATTGCCAAATGGGTCTCGACCCCATCCGCCGCCCTTTCGAGCCGGCCGTCCGGCGGTTTCTGCACCGCTATTGGCGCTTTTCGCGCGGCCTGACGCTCGGCGTGCGCGCGATCGATTTTCGACGGCGAAGGCCGGGTCTTCCTGGTCAAGCACTCCTATGTCGCCGGCTGGCATTTGCCGGGCGGCGGCGTCGAGACGGGCGAGACGCTGCTCGCCGCGCTCGAGCGCGAATTGCGCGAGGAGGGCAATATCGAGCTGAGCGAGCCGCCGGTGCTGCATGCGGTCTATTTCAACCGCCGCATCTCGCGGCGCGATCACGTCGCGCTTTATATCGTGCGCGCAGTTCCGCCAGATCGCGCCGCCGCAGCCGAACTACGAAATCGTCGCGCACGGCTTCTTCGCGACCGACGAATTGCCGGCCGACACGTCGCGCGCGACGCGCGAGCGCATCGCCGAAGTGCTCACCGGCCGCGCCGCCGCGGAGATTGTGGTGAGCGATTTTCAGCTTCGATAGCCGCGCCGCGGTCGTGCGGCGCGGCGAAATCGATGATGCGGGCCGATCGGCACGATGCCGGTCGGATTGACCTGACGCTGGCTGCCGTAATAGTGCCGCTTGATCTGATCGATGCTGACGGTCTCGGCGACGCCCGGCACCTGATAGAGATCGCGCAGATAATTCCACAGATTGGGATAGTCGGCGACGCGCCGCAGATTGCATTTGAAGTGGCTGTAATAGACGCTGTCGAAACGGATCAGCGTCGTGAACAGCCGCCAGTCGGCTTCGGTGATTTGCTGGCCGACGAGATAGCGCTGCGTCGACAGGCGCTCTTCGAGCTGGTCGAAGGTCGTCGAAGATGCCGCGGGCCGCTTCTTCGTAGGCCTCCTGGCTGGTGGCAAAGCCGGCGCGATAGACGCCGTTATTGACGTTCGGATAGACGATGTCGTTGATGCGATCGATTTCGGCGCGCAATTCGGCCGGATAATAGTCGGTGCGCACATTGGTGAATGCGTCGAACGCCGAATTGAGCATGCGGATGATTTCGGAGGATTCGTTGTTGACGATGGTGCGCCGCTTCTTGTCCCACAGCACCGGAACCGAGACGCGGCCGGTATAATGCGGATCGGCGAGCAGATAGATTTCGGCGAGCGTCGCCTTGCCGTTGACGTCGTCGGTCGTGCCGCCGCGCGCGGTGCCGAATTCCCAGCCGGTCTTGCCGTAGAGCGGCTCGGTGATTGGAGACCGAGATCACATTGTCGAGCTTCTTGAGCGCGCGGAAGATCAGCGTGCGATGCGCCCACGGGCAGGCGAGCGAAACGTAGAGATGATAGCGGCCGGCTTCGGCGGCAAAGCCGCCTTCGCCGGTCGGGCCGGCGCTGCCGTCGGCGGTGACGAAGTTGCGGAAGCGCGACGACGGCCGGATAAAATGGCCGTCCTTGGTGCGCGAAATGTCTTCTTGCCAGGCGCCGTTCGACGAGCAGGCCCATCGTTTTCTCCGCGATTTTCGCTGTGTCTTGCGCTTCAATCTAGTCATTATCGCCGGCTTGCGATAGGGCGCTCGAGCGTGCACGGCGGCAGATGCGCTCTGGCTGGACCGTCTAGACTCGGGCGAGATGCTACGCGGCGAGCGCCATGAACGATATTTCGCTCACCATCTTGCCCGAAACGCCGGACGACGCGACCGCGATCGAGCGCCTGCATGAGCGCACCTTCGGGCCGGGCCGCTATGCCAAAACGGCCTATCGGCTGCGCGAGCAGGTCGCGCACACGCTCGATCTGTCGTTCACGGCGCGCATCGGCACGCTGCTGGTCGGCTCGGTGTGGCTGTCGCCGATCCGCATCGGCGAGACCAAGGCGCTGCTGCTCGGGCCGCTCACGGTCGAGCCGGCGTTTCGCGAGCGCGGCGTCGGCCAGGCCTTGATCGAACGCGCGCTCAAGGAGGCCGGCGCAAAGGGCCACCGCTCGTCATCCTGGTCGGCGACGAGCCGTATTACGGCAAAAGCGGCTTCAAGCGCGTGCCGCCCGGCCGCGCGATCATGCCTGGGCCGGTCGATCCGGCGCGGCTTCTCGTCGCCGAACTCGCCGACGGCGCCTTCGAGGGCGTTTCCGGACCGATCCGGCCGGACTTCTGAGAAGTCTTCAGCGTCCTTCGCGCGCCCAGGCGCCGGCGAGACTGCCGAGCAGCAGCAGACAGACCGAGCAGGCCGGCGAAGATCGGCAGCACGCCGATGCCGCGCACCACGCTGGCGTCGCGCATTTTCAGGCCGATCCAGTCGTCGCCCTTGTAGGTGTCGCCGGAGCGCACCGCGACGATGCGCGGCACGTTGAGGCCGCGTGCCGTCGTCGAGCCGCCGCGAATCGCCGCCGGTCGCGTTGGTGAGCGGCGCCAGCACGTCGGTCGTCGACGTCACTTCGGCATATTCGCGCGGATTGGCCGGACCGATATTGACCAGCGCATTGAGCTTGCCGTCGGTCGCGCGCCACAGGCCGAGTTCGTTGGCGGCGACGCTCGATTCCCAGACGCCCGGCTTCGGTCGGATCGAGCTTGAGCGTGCGCGTCGCGCCCGACGGCGAGGTCAGCGTCACGTCGGCGACCTGGTCGGCCATGGTCTGCCGCTGCACCACGAGATTATGTCCGCTCACGGTGAGCCGCAGCGCTTCCTCTTCGAGATCGGGCTCCTTCATCAGCCAGTGCGACAGCCGGCGCAGCAGATCGAGATGCGGGCCGCCGCCTTCGAAGCCGCGCGCCCACAGCCAGATGTGATCGGACAGCAAGCAGCGCCACGCGGCCTTCGCCTTCGTGCGACAGCACCAGCAGCGGCTTCTGCGTCCGGCCCCTGCATCACCGTCGTGCCGCTGGCGTTCCTGGTATCGACGATGCGGAACCATTCGCTCCAGTGCGGCGGATTGCTGTCGGAGCCTTCGAGGCCGCGCGTCACCGGATGACGCTGGCCGAGCTCGGTCAGCGTCGGGCGGAACGCCTGCTCGGTGACATTGCCGCTCGGCTCGGCCGGCAGGATGGCGTCGAGCGGCGTGCGCCAGATGCTGGTCGGGCTCGCATAATCCGGGCCGGCGGCGACCAGCACCGCGCCGCCGTCGCGCACGTAGCGCGTGATATTGTCGAAATAGATGATCGGCAGCACGCCCTGCCGCGCGTAGCGGTCGAAGATGATGAGCTGGAACTCGTCGATCTTCTGCTGGAACAGTTCGCGCGTCGGGAATGCGATCAGCGACAGTTCGTTGATCGGCGTGCCGTCCTGCTTTTCCGGCGGCCGCAAAATGGTGAAATGCACGAGATCGACCGAGGCATCGGACTTGAGCAGATTGCGCCAGGTGCGCTCGCCGGCATGCGGCTCGCCGGAGACCAGCAGCACGCGCAGCTTGTCGCGCACGCCGTCGATCGTGACCACGGCGCGATTGTTGACTTGCGTCAGTTCGCCGCGGCGAGCGGCGCGGCCTCGATCTCGACGATATTCGGCCCGCCATGCGGGATCGGAATGTCGACGCTTTGCGGCGTGCCGACCGGAACGATCTGCTGTTCGACGACGTCGCCGTCGCGGCGCACCGTGACCTGCGGCGGTCGGCTCGTTGGCGCCCTGATCCTCGACGCGATAGGTGATGGTCTGCGGCTGGCCGACAATGCCGAAGCGCGGCGCTGCGATCAGCGCGACGCGGCGGTCGCGTTCGTCCTTGGTGTCCGGTGATCAGCGCGTGAACCGGCGCGGCAAAGCCGAGCGCGGCGGCATCGGCCGGCACGTCGTGCACGCGGCCGTCGGTGATCATGATGACGCCGGCGATGCGGTCGGACGGAACGTCGGCGAGCGTCGAGTCGAGCGCCGTGAACAGCCGCGTGCCGTCGGTCTCGCCGTCGGCCTGTCCGGCCTCGACGACGCGCACTTCGAGGCCGGGAATGTGGCTGCAGCCGCTCGACCACCGCCGCGCGCGCGGCTTCGGTCTGCTGCGTGCGGTCGCCGAAATTCTGGCTCGGGCTTTTGTCGACGACGACGACCGCGACCGAGCTCAGCGGATCGCGATCTTCGCGCGTCAGCGACGGATTGGCGAGCGCCAGCACGATCAGCGCCAGCGCCAGCGTCCGGATCACGGCGCCGCGGCTGCGCGTCACGAAGAGCAGGATCGAAAGCACGCACGCCGACAGCGATCGCCGCCCACAGACAGAGGCGCGCTGATCAAGGGAGCGAACGCAACACCGAGATTCAAATCTGCTCCCTGCCGCTCCTATTGTCCCAGCCGCTCGAGCAGCGCCGGCACGTGCACCTGGTCGGCCTTGTAGTTGCCGGTGAGCGTGTACATCACGATGTTGACGCCGGCGCGGAAGGCGAGTTCGCGCTGGCGCGGCTCGCCGTCGACCATCGGCAGCATCGGCTGGCCGTCGCTGCGCGTCGCCCAGGCGCCGGCAAAATCGTTCGAGGTGATGATGATCGAGGAGACGCCGTCGCCGCCGCGCGCCGGCCGGCCCGAGGTCTCGTCGTCGGCATCCGCGACGGCAGCGCCTCGACCCAGAGCTGGCCGCTGTCGAAGCGTCCGGGGAAGTCGCGCAGCAGATAGAACGTCTTGGTCAGAACGTGATCGCGCGGCACCGGCTCGAGCTCGGGAATGTCGAGCGACGACAGAATTTTGCGCAGTTCCAGCATGCCCGGGCTGCGGGTTTCGCCGCCCGGGCCGGGCGGCGCGACGACCGCGTCGCGGGTGTCGAACAGAACGGTGCCGCCGTCTTTCATGTAGGTGTCGATGCGCTTGAGCGCCGCCTCGGTCGGCCGCGCCGCGCCCGGCACGATCGGCCAATAGATCAGCGGATAGAACGCAAGCTCGTCGCGCGCGATGTCGAGGCCGATCGGATCGCCGGGTTCGAGCGCGGTGCGCTGCGCGAGGAACAGCGTCAGCCCGGCAAGACCGGCCTTGCTGATCGCGTCGACGTCGGCATTGCCGGTGACGACATAAGCGAGCTTGGTTTCGAGCGCCGACTGCGGCACATTGGAGGTCGGCGCGCGCTGCGCGCTGGCATGGCCGAGCGTGAGCGCGAGCGCCGCGAGCGCGATCACGCTCGCCGCTGCCGCGCGCGAGGCGCGCGGAAACAGCCGCTGCAATGCCGCCGCCGAGGAAAAGCACGACCAGCGTATCGAGCAGCAACAGCGCCAGCGCCGCGAGGAAGATCGGTCCGCGCAGATCCTGCGGCTCGCCGGTGCGGTAGATTTCGCGCGTGGCATTGGCGAGCGGCGAGAAATCGAGCGGCGCAAGGCGATCGGTCGGCCGCAAGCGTATTGACGGCAAGGAGGCTTTCCGGCGGTCCATAGAAGCCCGGCGGATGATCGGCGGTGGCGCTGCCGGAAAAATCCACCGGCACCGGCCGCGCGGTCGGCGGCGGCGCGATGAAGCTGCCGAAGCCGTCGAGCACGTGGGTCGCCGGCACCAGTTCATGCGCATTCTTGCTTTGCGCATTGGCCGGCGTCGGCCGCGGGCGAGGCTGCCGGCAAGCGCGACGATGCGTTTGAGCATTTCGACGAAAGTGCCGGACAGCGGCAGATCCGACCATCGCGTATCGCCGGTGACGTGAAACAGCACGATCAAGCCCTTGCCGCGCCGCGCCGCGGTGACGAGCGGCGTGCCGTCGGCGAGCGTCGCCCAGGTATTGTCGCTCAGCGCGGCGTCGGGCTCGGCCAGCACTTGGCGGGTGACGGTCACGTCGTTCGGGACCGGCATGCCGAAAAACGGACCGTCGCGCGAAAATGCCGCGAGCGGCTGCGGCTTGTCCCAGCTCAGGCTGCCGCCGAGGATGCGGCCGCCGCGCCGCAGCTTGACCGGAACCAGATCGTCGTCGGAAGCGGCAAGCCGCGGGCCGGCAAAGCGCACCAAAACGCCGCCGTCCTCGATCCACTGCGCGAGCCGATCATGGGCGTCGCCGACATTGCCGACGTCGGTCAGGATCAGCATCGGCAGATTTTGATCGAGAAAATGCGTGACCGCTTCGGCCGGCGACTCGCCTTGCGCTGAGGCGCACATCGGCGAACGGCGCGAGCGCGCGCTGGATGTAATAGCTCGACGACAACAGCGGCTGCGCGACGTCGGCGCTGGCGCCGGACACGATGCCGACGGTGCGGCGCCGCCAGCGTTTGTCGAGCAGTTGCACGGCGCCCGCGGAGCGCTCGCCGGCAATCTCGATGCGCGCGATATCGTTGCGAATTTCGACCGGCAGTTCGAAGCGGCGCCTCGGTCTCGCGCTCGCCGGACTTGAACGCGAACGGCGCTTCGCCGAGCGGCAGGCCCTTGAGGTCGAGCGCGCGCACGGTGCCGGTATCGGCGGCGTCGTTTGCCGCGCGCAACACCTTGACGCTCAGGGCGCCGGCGGCGTTGTCGGCGGCGGTGAGCGCGCGCGGGCCGGCAATGCCGCCGGTGACGATCGTGATCGGATGCTGGCCGATCGTCTGCGCCAGATGCCTTTCACGAAATCGGCGCCGTGGCCGAGATCGACGCCGTCCGACAGCCAGACCAGTTCGGCATCCGGCGTGCTGGAGAGAAACCGCGACAGCGACGGCAGCGCCTCGCTGCGATCGATCGTTTGCGGCACCGGCTTGAGCTGGTGCAGCCGCACGCGCGCCGAACCCGCGGTCTCCAGCGAAATGTCGCGCGGTCCCTCGGACAGCGGAATGAGCGCGACGGCGCGGCGATCGTCCTCGGCGCGCGCGATGATGTCGTCGGCGGTGCGCAGGCGCGCATCCCAGGTCGCGGCCGCGGCCCAGCCGTCGTCGATCAGGATCGCGACCGGCGCGCTTGATTTTGTCGTCGCCAGCGGCGGATGCCACAGCGGGCCGGCGGCGGCGACGATGACGAGCGCGGCGAGCGCAAGCCGCATCAGCGTGAGCCACCACGGCGTGCGCGCCGGCGTCTCTTCCTTGGGCGCGATTTCGAGCAGCAGCCGCGTCGGCGGAAAATCGATGCGGCGCGGGCGCGGCGGAATGAGCCGCAACAGCCACCACAGCACCGGCAGCGTCAAAAGCCCGATCAGAACGAGCGGTTCGGCAAAGCCGAGCGGAAGCGAGCCGATCATGTCGCCACCTGCGATGTCGCGAGATTCAGCCTCGGCCCGAGCCGTGCACGCGGGTTCCGATGTCGGTCGCAGCCGGCGCCGATGCGGGCGTGCAGAGCGAGCAGCAGTTCGCTCGGCGGCCGGTCGGTGCGGTGGATCGTGAAGCTCCAGCCGAGCCGGTCGGTCTCGCTGCGGATCTCGGCGCGGTGCGCGCGCCACGCGCTCGGTGTAATCGGCGCGCCAGGTTTCGGCGCGGCCGGCGGTGATGCTGCCGCCGCCTTCGGGCTCGACGAATTCGATGCGGCCCCAATAGGGAAAAGTCTCCTCGGCCGGATCGACGATCTGCACCACATGGCCGTGCGTGCCGCCGCCGGCGAGCTGGGTGATCGTGCGGCGCACCTCGCCGATATCGCTCCACAGGTCGGAGAGCAGCACGACCTCGGCGAGCGGGGAGGGCACGAAATTCGGCGGCAGGCTCGGGCGCTCGTTGCGATCGTGCACGATCGCCTGCGCGATCAGGTCGATGACATTGCGGCTGCCGGTCGGGCGCGTCAGGCCGGGAATGCCGACGCGCTCGCCGCCTTCGACCAGAACCTCGGCGAGCGCCAGCGCCACGACCAGCGTGCGATAGAGCTTGGTGTCGCGAACCAGCGGCGAGGCGAAATACATCGACGGCGAGCGGTCGGGCCAGATCCACACCGTGTGTGCGGCCTCCCATTCCAGCTCGCGCACATAGAGATGATCGTCGCGCGCCGAGCGCCGCCAATCGACGCGCGATGCCGGCTCGCCGGAGACGAAGCGGCGGTATTGCCAGAAATTCTCGCCCGGTCCGGCGCGGCGGCGGCCGTGCAGGCCGTGAATGACCGTCGCCGCCACGCGCCGCGCTTCCAGGATCAGTCGCGGCATGCTGGCGGCAAGGCTGCGGCCGGCGCCGACCGCGCGCGCAACCGTCGGGCCGTCCTGGTGGGTGCGCTGCTGGGCGCCTTGCTGCGGTTTCGCTGCGCTGGTTTCTTGGGCTCGGCCGCCATCCGCCTATCCGATCCGAGCCTTCAGTCGCCCGATCACCGCCTCGATGCTTTCGCCTTCGGCGCGCGCGCTGAAGGTCAGCGCCATGCGGTGCTTGAGCACGGGCTCGGCGAGTTCGATGACGTCGTCGATCGAGGGCGCGAGCCGGCCGTCGAGCAGCGCGCGGGCGCGCACCGCGAGCATCAGCGACTGGCTGGCGCGCGGGCTCGGGCCCCAGGCGATCAGCTTCGATCGGTCGCCGCCTTCGGGTCCCGGACGCGCCGAGCGCACCAGCGCAAGGATGGCGTCGACGACGAACTCGCCGACCGGAAGCCGGCGCACCAAGCGCTGCGCGGCCATCAGAGTCCTCGGCGGTCATCGCCGGCTTTCGGCCGCGTCTCCTCGGCGCCGGTGGTGTCGAACAGGATTTTGCGTTCGGCGTCGCGGTCGGGATAGGTGACGTCGATCTCCATCAGGAAGCGGTCGAGCTGCGCTTCCGGCAGCGGATAGGTGCCTTCCTGCTCCAGCGGATTTTGCGTCGCCAGCACATGAAACGGCTTCGGCAGATCGTAGCGCGTGCCGGCGACCGTGACGTGCTGCTCCTGCATCGCCTGCAACAGCGCCGACTGCGTGCGCGGCGAGGCGCGGTTGATTTCGTCGGCCATCAGCAAGCTGGGCGAAGACCGGACCGGAGATGAAGCGGAAGCTGCGCTTGCCGGCTTGGCTCTCTTCCAGCACTTCGGTGCCGAGAATGTCGGACGGCATCAGGTCGGGCGTGAACTGGATGCGCCGCGCATCGAGCCCGAGCACCGTGCCCATCGTGTCCACAAGTTTCGTCTTGGCGAGGCCCGGCACGCCGAGGAGGAGCGCGTGGCCGCCGGACAGGATGGTGATCAGCGCCTGCTCGACGACCTTATCCTGGCCGAAGATGACGGTGCCGATCGCGGCCTTGGCGGCGCGGACATGATCGGCCGTCGCTTCGGCCGCGCGCACGATCATGTCTTCGAGCTTTTCGAGCCCATCTCCGGCAGCAACGGGCATGGCTAACTCCTTGTGGTTAGGGAGCATTTGCATCGGACCAGATTCGCGCCATATGCACGAAACAGCGGCAGCGCCCCTGCACTGCGTTTAGGCACACAAGATGCAATATATGCGCCAGCTGCACGATTGCCGATCTTGCGCTGATTCTTGCTCCACAGGGAAACACGGCTTGGTGGTGGGGACGGCGCGATGCAAAGTGGCAAACTCGAACTCGCGACTGAATGTGCCCCCGGGCCAATGTCACGGCCCAGACTCTAGGCCAAGCATGCTCTAGGCAAACCATGGCGAAGGAAGGGCAATTAGGCCTGGACGCGATCACGGGCGCGCTAGGCCGCGCAGCAAAAGGACCGCAGAAAGGGCAGCCGGAATCGGCGAAAGGGCTGCCGCCGGTCGAGCTGTGGAACCCGCCATTTTGCGGCGATCTCGACATGCGCATCGCCGCCGATGGGACCTGGTTTTACCTCAAGACGCCGATCGGGCGGCCGGCACTCGTTAAACTTTTCGCTTCCGTGCTCAAGCGCGAGGACGACAGATACTTCCTCGTCACGCCGGTCGAGAAGTGCGGCATCCGGGTCGACGATGCACCGTTCCTCGCCGTCGAACTGCATGTCGAGGACAGCGCGGCCGGCCGCGTGCTGAATTTTCGCACCAATGTCGACGACTGGGTCGCCTGCGGCCCCGAGCACAGGTTGCGCTTCGAGCCGGAAGCGGGCACCGGCGGGCTCAAGCCCTATCTTCACGTCCGCCGCGACCTTTGGGCCAAAGTGACGCGCACATTGTTCTTCGATCTTGTCGAACTCGGCGAAGAGCGCGATGTCGACGGCACGGCGATGTTCGGCGTCGTGTCCAAGGGCATGTTCTTTGCGATGGCGCCGGCGGACCACTTGAGGGAATTGACGTGAGCGAAAGCGGTGTCACTTTGCAGCGTCCGGCAACGGAGAGCTTCTTCGATCGCGCCACGCAGCGCCTCATCTTGGATGTGCCGCCGGCGCTGACCGATCTGAATGCGCCGGGCGCACGCGGCGATCTCGATCTCAATCCGGAAAACTGGATCAAAGCCGGCGTGACGCCGACGCGGCCCGCCGCGGTACTCGTGCCGGTGATCGATCGCGACGAGCCGACCGTGTTGCTGACGCAACGTACGCCCGATCTCACGACCCATGCCGGCCAGATTGCTTTTCCCGGCGGCAAGATCGAACCCAGCGACGCCAGTCCGGTCGCCGCGGCGCTGCGCGAAGCGCGAGAAGAAACCGGGCTGACGCCCAAGCTGATCGAGCCGATCGGCTATCTCGATCTGTATCTGACCTTTTCCGGATTTCGCATTCTGCCGACGGTGGCGCGCGTCAAGCCGGGCTTCACGCTGACGCTCAATCCGAGCGAAGTGACGGAAAGCTTCGAAGTCCCGCTCAAATTCCTGATGACGCCGGCAAATTACCGGCGCAAGACGCGGGACTGGAACGGCATCCAGCGCGAATATTACGAAATACCGTTCGAGAACCGCTACATTTGGGGCATCACCGCGGGTATTCTGCGCAATCTCTACGAGCGGATCTACGCCGGATGATCAAGTCGATCTCGACTGAATTTGCGCTGTTCCTCACGCCCTTCGTGCTCTATGCGGCGTTTCTGTTCGCGACGCGGGTCGGCGTGTTGCACCCGACGGCATGGACGATGCAGCGGGTCGCCGCGCTGTTCATTGTGTCGCTGGTGCTGATGATCGCCAGCTTCGTGGTGCTGGCCAAGTTTTCCGGGGCGCCGCCCAATTCGATCTATGTGCCGGCGCATATCGAAAACGGCAAATTCGTGCCGGGCACGACCAAGTGACGGAGCAGGCGACCGAGCGGGCGGCGGCGAGCGCGCATCTGCACGATGCGGTTTGGCTCAAGCGCGGCGAGGTGAAAGACCTGCTCGCGCTGCTCGATCGCGACGGCGAGGAAGCGCGCGTGGTCGGCGGCGCGGTGCGCAACGCCTTGCTGCAGCTTGCCGTTGCCGAGATCGATGTTGCGACGACGGCCTCGCCTGAGGAGGTTGCCCGCCGCGTCGAGGCTGCCGGCTGGAAGGCCGTCCCGACCGGCATCGAGCACGGCACCATCACGGTCGTCATCGACGGCAAGCCGTTCGAAGTGACGACGCTGCGCCGCGACATCGAAACTTACGGCCGCAAAGCCAAAGTCGTGTTCGGCCGCGATTGGAAGGCCGACGCGCAGCGGCGAGACTTCACCGTCAATGCGCTCTCGGCGACAGCCGACGGCACGGTCTACGACTATGTCGGCGGGCTTGCCGATATCGCTTCCCGCCGCGTGCGCTTCATCGGCGATCCGGCACAGCGGATCGCCGAAGACTACTTACGCATTCTGCGGTTCTTTCGCTTTCACGCTTGGTATGGCGCGGGCGCGCCCGACGCGGCCGGGCTGCACGCTTGCATTGCCGCGCGGGGAGGCCTCGACACCTTGTCGCGCGAGCGGGTGCGCATGGAGCTGCTCAAGCTTCTGCTCGCCCCGCATGCGACGCCGGGATTGGCGGTCATGGCGGAAACCGGATTGCTCGGCGCAGTGCTCGGTGGCGTGCCGCATCTCGCGAGCTTTGAGAATATGGCGAAGGCCGAAGCTGCGAGCGGCATCGCGCCCGATGCGGTGCGCCGCCTCGGCGCGCTTGGTGTTCTGGTGAAAGAGGACGCGGAGCGACTGGCCGAGCGGCTTCGTCTGTCGAATGCCGAGGCCGAACGGCTCACTGCGCTCGATTATTGGTGGCGCGTGTCGCCCTCCGGCGGCGGCCAAGCGGCGCGTGCGCTTCTCTATCATCTCGGCGAACAATACTACGCCGACCGCGTGCTGCTCGCCTGGGCCCGCTCGCCGGCTGGTGCGGGCGATCAGTCATGGCACGATCTTGTCAGCCTGCCGCGGCGCTGGGCGGCGCCGGTCTTTCCGTTGAAGGCGGCGGATTTCATGAGCCGCGGCGTTGCCGCCGGGCCGGCTTTGGGCTCAGCCTTGCGTCGCGCCGAGGCGCTTTGGATCGCGGCGGATTTTCCGAGCGGTCGCACCGCACTTGACGCGATCGCCGACCGGGCCGTGCGCGAGCCTTGATAGGCTGAAACATTCAATGATTTATAGTCATTGCAACACGCCACCTGATGGCAGGCCCTCGGTAGCGTTCGCGCTCCCAGCTGGCTTGACCAACGGCGGTGTCACGACATGGGCTCTTGCCCTCTCAAAGAGACTGAACCAAAAAAACCATCCATCGAAATTGATTTGTCACAGTGCGTGGCCAGGTCACGCCACATTCAAGTCTGACGACAGAAGCGATGTTATTTATTGTGACGGATTAGCATGGGCTGCCGGCATCAATGCAATTCGTGGCTTTCTCCCCACTTACTCGGCGGTCAAAGCGGAAATCTTTATTCCGAACTGGTCATGGGGAACGTATGGGACGGTTTCTCTCATGAGTCTTAATGAGGCTTGCGACATGCGTGTAATCGCTTTTGCCCACTCGGACCAGGACCATTATTACGAGCTTTTGAGCTACTACGAACCGATCATAAGCAAATTTGTTGGTGTGAGCGAAATAATCTGCCAGCGCCTGCGGTGTCTTTTGCCTTCTCGCCTGAGCGATATTTGCAAGCTCATGTATCCGGTCGCAGTTCGAAACGAGAGCAGAAAGCCCGATCATAAAAAGCCGCTTACAATTACGTACGCAGGGAGAATTGCAGCAGCGGCAGAAGCGAATATTCGACTTGATTGCGTTAGCGGATCTACTCACATTGAAAAAGGGAAACTACCACTTCAAAATTGCGGGCGACGGGCTACAATTGGCCCAACTTACCGAGCATTTCGAGAAGACAAAATATTCAAACATCTCGATTGAGTTCTTGGGATTGGTTGCTCACGAAAGGATAGACGGATTTATGGGCAAGTTCGGACATCAGCATACTTTTCTCTGAGTTCGAAGGGATGTCGATTTCCATGCTTGAAAGCATGGGACAAGGATGCGTGCCTATTGTAACAGACGTAAGCGGCGCTAAAGAAAAAATCACGCATGGCAAGACTGGCTTTATCGTTACTGTTGGTGACGTGGCCGCCATGGCGCAAATCATTGCTGATCTTGACGCGAACAGAGCTCGTGTTGAGCAAGATTTCCAATGCCTGCATTTCGTCTGCTTCGGGATCACAACGGATTTGATACTTACGATCGGGAGTTCGTGAAAATTATGCGGGAGTGTATGAGCGGGCCATCTGCCAGGTGGCCTGGGACCAAGGCAATAGTGCCGAATTAAAAATTCATCGTCAGCCAGTTCGGCCCCTTCCAGTGCAGACCGAGGTCGTCATGCCTTATCAAGGAGCCGCCAGTTGCCAACTGAGGATAAAAGTAGTCAAGCGCAGATAGCCGGCTTTGACCGTGCAGAGGCTGGTCATGTGGCAGAACCAGCCGGTTCAGCCGGTACTGTCCACGTCGCCTGTTGCTTCGACCAGAAAATGGAATTGCCGTTTCTGGTTCTCGCCAGCTCACTCAAAAGACATCTGAAGGGCGATCGCAAGGTCGTCCTGCATGCCTTCCATTCCGATCCTATCGCGCACGACCTGGCTTATTTTGTCGGGCTCAATTCCGCGATGTTTGAGCTTCGATTGCGGCATATCGAGAATCGGTTCCACCACGTAGCTAGCTGGCCAAGCCATCTCACGGCGGCGTCGTTACTCCGGCTCCGGTTGCCCTCGGTTCTCAACGGCATTGATCGGGTCATCTATCTCGACTGCGACCTTGTTGTTCTAAACGACATCACGACGCTCTACGACACGGATCTATTGGGCTTTCCATTGGCGGCATGTTTGGATTTCTGGCTCACGGGCGCTCCCCCTTTCGCTCCCCCCGGCTGGGACGTCGGGGAGTGGCACAAATTTTTGAGTGAGGTCGTCAGTCTCGCCGACTGGAAAACCTATTTCAACGCGGGGGTACTGGTGATGGACCTCGATAGGTTTCGCAACGCTGGCCTCGTTCGTGCCGCCGAAGAATTCCTTGAACAGACAAATTATAAGACGCCGTTTGTCGACCAGGAGGCATTGAACCATGTGATCGATGGTGCATTTGTCAGGCTGGATTCACGCTGGAACGTCCTTGCGGCTCTAGGCCATTCCGACCCGTGGATCATACACTACGCCGGCCCCTACAAGCCCTGGAGTTGCGAAGGGCGACGGATCACATTTTGGAATCGGCGGTTCTGGCAGGAGGCCGCGGAATCGGCGGTGTTGCCGCTCTTGGTGCGGGCCTATCTGGAAACGTGCGATCGGCGCGGATTGACCAAGCTGCAGCCCGCGGGTGTCCTTTTGTCCAGCGGCAAGCCGCGACTGCGCAAACGCGACATTCTCGCGCACGCGGAAAAATACCGATCTTTTACTGAGGCGGCGCAGTCGAGCGAGTCGATCGCCCGGGATCTTGATCGCCGCCTCGAAAGTGCCGATGCAGACGCGGCCGGTCTCGGTCGACGTTCTGAGCCACCACGGCGGTGTCCGCGATGGCGAGACCTTGATTTTCGATCTTAAGGCCGCCGATGGCCACCTCGTGTTCGGCCCCTATCTGTGGTACCCGGCTGGAGACTACGAAGCGACTTTCAATCTTGCCGTGACGCATGTCGCACCGGACCCAACAAACAAACTTGTGATCGATATCGTCGCCGATGCCGACCAATGCCTGGCGCAACGTGACCTTTCCCCCGCCTCGTCGGCAACTGAGAGCACGTTGCAATTCGTTGTCGACGGGAGCGAACTGTTTTTGGCATTTCGCGTTTTTGCAACGGGCTTTGCCGACGGCGAACTCCGCTTTGGCGGCGTGAAATTGCGCCCGCGCGTATCACACTTCAAAAAGGAGGTATGAAACCTCTCTCAAACCAGTCGCGTAGCGTCGCTGACATGGCGATATTCAATTTTATTGGCGCAGGGTTTCGAATGACTTCATCGTACCACGCAAGATCATAGGCGTGCGGTGGTCGGGGTGGCGGTGTCGTCAGTTGCCACGACTTGCCGAAACCTGAGCAATGCAAGAGGGCAGGCGAACCGAATGTCCCGACGTGCAGGAACGGGTAATGTGGCGCCACCGCTGCCCAAAAATCAGGGGGGCTTATGCCGATGAGCGGCGCCTCCCAGTCCTGCAGCAAAGCATTAAGGACGTCTTGGTCGGACAACGGAAAGTCAACATCGGTCCACAGCGCACCGGGAGCGACAAGCGTAGAGCGGATAAGCGAATCCCATTGCTCGAGTAGGATATGGTCGCGCTCAAAATTGCAGGCGAGCAAACCGGCATGGTAATAGCGACTCGGCCAATGTTGCGGACGTGCGGGCCGGCCCAATCGTTTTGCCCAATCATACCGTCGATAATCGATCGACGAGATTAGATTCGAGACTGCGACGACCGGAGCGACTTCAAGCCACTGCTCAAGTCGCGGGAAAAAAGTTGGATCGGTGATTATTATATCAGCATCTAGCAGCACGCATTGCTCACTCGGGTGTTTCAACGGCAACTCTGCCTTTCGGTTTCCCGGCCAATAGCCGTTTGGGCCAAGTGCGTGAAATTCAATTCCCTCAGGTGGTTGCCTTGAGATTGAAAGCGGCTCTGGACTGCCGACATAAATCTTCCCTGAGAAACCGTGCCGGCGCGCCGAATTGATCAGCGCTGCAATTCCTGGGACAAATGCTTCGTCCGCAATCGTGTACAGCGACAATTTCATCTTTTCGACAACCCACTCATGTGTATTTGCAGCTCAACTTTCGGCAATTCGCGGCAATAACCTGCATCATTGGCCCTTAGCTGCCGCGCCAGTCCGTGATTGTCGCGGCCGCTTTTGCGTGAAAAGCGGAATCCGAACCTGCGAGCGCCGCACGGCACGGCTTCCGAGTTTCTCGCACTTTGCGTTAGGGGCCTGGCTTTACCGGCACAAACTGGGTCGTGAACAAAAGTTTGTCGTCGGGCACTTCGCTTAACAGCTGCATTTCGATGAACGACTTCTTCAGCGTCGCGACCGCCTGCGGGTCGAACGTGCCATCGGTGCTGAAATAGCCGATCTGCTCGTCATAGGCGCGGGAAGCAACCGCCGGGCTGACGTTGATCACCTTGGCTGAAATCTCGACGGATTTCTCCTTGTTCGTCTTCATGAAGGCGATGGTTTCGAACCAGCTCTGGAGAAAGGCGCGCACCGTCTCCGGATGTTTCTCGATCAGCTCGTCGCGGGCGAAGATGACGTGCGTTATGAAATGATCGACGAAGGGGGTCGCCGTGGTGATGACGCGCCATTCCTTGGCTTCCTCGAGCGAGTAGCCGGTTTCGAGAGCGCCGATATAGCCGTCGATCTGGTGAGTCTTGATCGCGGCGCGCGCCGGCGGCATGCCGCCGATCGGCACCACGATGATGCCGCGGTCGCCCCAGCCCTGCTTGGCGTTGATGCGCTCGCCAATCCAGGCGGTCAGCGAGCCGACGGTCGTAACGCCGAGCATTTTGCCTTTGAGATCATCGACGGTCTTGGCATCGGAATCGTAGCCGACCATGACCGCCATGTTGCGCGGCAACCCAAACATGACGGCGACCGCTTTCGCCGGCACACCCTTGACGCTAAACGCCATGCCGGGCCCACTGCCGATGCCGATATCGACGCTGTCGGAGGTCAAAAGCTGCTGGAGCTTGGCATCACCGGCCGAGGCCGATTCCTCGATAGCGAGGCCGTGTTTGGCGAAAATGCCGGTCTGCGATGCCGATATCGAGCGGCGTGAAGCTCCAGGCAAACGGCACCACCTTGGCGACGCGAAGCGTTTCGGCCGCATTTGCTGGCGCCATCAACGCCGTCAGCAGCAGCATTGCACAAAATGCCGGGCGCGATGCCGGACTTGCACGGATCAGACTTGCACGGATCAATCGCCACATCGCTTCCTCCCAAGGTCGCCGTCCGACGACCGGATATTATCGAAATCATCGCAGAAATCGTTCCCTGATGCCATGCGGCCAGGTGCGTTGACCCGGAACGCCCACCTCCCTAGAATCATCGTATCGTCAGCCGTTCGGCAGGAGCACCCCGTGCACATCATCGACTCGCACTTTCATTGGTGGCCCAGGTCGATTTTCGACAAGCTCTGCAAGCGCCAGGACTTCCCCAAGGCCCGGGTCAACAAGCGCGGCGGCTACGACTACATGCGTCGGCAAGACAGCAGCGCGCATCTCAATTCCTGGGCCGAGTGGTTCGATCTCGACAAGCAGTTCGAGTATATGGCGAGCCTCGGTCATCAGGTCGACGTGGTCTGCTCGATTGGCCCGTTCTCCGTCGCGTTCTCCGACATGCCGCTCTCCGAGGGTCGCGACTACGCGCTGATGTGGAACGAGGAGATGGCAGGCGCGCAGAAGAAATATCCCAACCGTCTGTGGGCGAGCGCGGCGGTGCCGTTGCAAGATACGCGCGCCGCCATCGAGGTGTTGGACGACGCGGTCAATCGCCTCGGCTTGATGGGCGTCAACCTTCCCGGCAGCGTCGGCTCGGACGCACGGATCGACTCCGAACGGCTGGAGCCGTTCTACGCACACTGCGAAAAGCTCGGCCTGCCGGTGTTTCTGCATCCGACCGACGTGATCTTCCAGGACATGCTCGACGGTTACGACGGCGCGCTGCACCTGAGCCTCGGCCGCGTCATCGAGGTGAGCGTCGCGGCGATGCGGCTGATCCTTTCCGGCGTGATGGAGCGCCATCCGAACCTGAAAATTGTGATGTCGCATACCGGCGGCTCGTTACCGTATCAGGCCGGCCGCATGGACAAGAACTCCAAGGCGGCGAAGCTGCCCAGGCCTGTCCAGGACTATATGAAGCGCATGTACACCGACACGGTGTCCCCGCACTCGGCCGGCATGAAGTTTGCGATCGACTATTACGGCATCGATCACGTGATGTACGGCACCGACTATCCGTGCTGGGATCCGGCGCCGTGCCTGCAGCTGATCGACGAGATCAAGCTTTCGGCCGCCGACAGGCAGAAACTGTTCTACGACAATGCGCGGCGTATTCTCGGTCTAAAAGACCAGCCGACGGGGCAACCGGCGAAGCGCGAACCGGCGCTCGTCTAACGCGCTATCTCGTCTAACGCCTCATGGCATCAAAGCCGGGCATGGGTCGTCATTGTCGCGGGGCAAACCGCTCGTCGACGCTGTCCCATTTGCCGTAGCCGAGAAGGTTCTTGTAGTCCTCGAAATCCATGCCGTCGTTGCGGCGTGCAAATTTCCCCGACTTCATGTCGAGCAGCACCGTCTCGATCGCCTTGGCGGCGTGCATGATGGTGTCGAGGCCGAGCACGGCGCAGTTGAACCCGAGCTGGCCGAGTTCCTCCATCGACAGGATCGGCGTGTGGCCACCCATCAGCGGATTGCAAATATGCGGCACGTCGAACGCGCCTCCGATCCGCTTGAGCTCGTCGAGGCTGCGCGGCGCCTCGATAAAAATGCCATCAGCCCCGGCGCGGATGTAGCGGTCCGCCCGGCGCATGGCCTCATCGAGGTCATAGACCGCACGCGCATCGGTGCGCGCGAGAATCCAGGTTTCCGGATTGATCCGCTCCGAACATGCCGCCCTGATCTTCGCCTCGGCGAGCTCAGTGGGTACGACTTTCTTGCCGACCATATGTCCGCAGCGTTTGGGCCATTGCTGATCCTCGATCAAGATGGCGCTCACCCCCATGCGCTCATAAGCTTGAACGGTGTGCACCACGTTCTTGACGTCGCCGTATCCGTCGTCGCCATCCACGAACACCGGCAGGTCGCAGGCGGCCATGATGTCGCGCACGGCTGCTGCGATTTCGCCAAAACCCTTCAGCCCGATATCGGGCACGCCATAGCGCGCGCCGACGACCGGGAAGCCGCCGATGAAATAGGTTTCGAAGCCGATTTTTTGTATGAGCCGCGCGCTGAGCGCGTCATGTGCACCGGGAACGACAAGGAGCCGCTTGGCTTTGACGGCTTCGTTTATGATTTGGCGGAAACTGGTCGGCATTGAACGGGTCCATTGCTCTGTCCATCGACTATAGCAGGCATTCGCCCCGCCAGAAAACGAAGCTGGGCGGGGCGCCCAGCGCGGGCATCGCGCCCGGTGTGTTATTGCGCCGTGATCCCAAGCTCCTTGATGAGGCCGCCCCATTTCTCGGCGTCGCTGCGCGTGAGCGCGCCCAATTCCTCCGGAGTCATTCTCGCGACCTCGACGGCGATGTCCGCCATCTTCTTCTTCACGTCCGGAAGGAACAGGATGCGGCTGATCTCGGCGTTCAGCTTGGCAACGATCATGCTTGGCATGCCGGCTGGTCCAAAGGCGCCGTACCAGACTGACATCTCGTAGCCCGGGACGGTTTCGCCCACGGTAGGCACGTCAGGAAGCAACAACGATCGCTTGCCTTCGGTGACAGCTAGAAGGCGCAGCTCACCGGCCTTGACGTGTTCGAGGCTTTGCGTGCCTGCGGTGAAGAACAGTTGGGTCTGTCCGCCGACCGTGCCGACAATGGCCGGTGCGCCGCCGCCATATGGCACGTGCAGCATCTGTACGCCGGTCATCTTCTCGAACAGCGCCGCGCACAAATGGTTGGTCGATCCGACGCCGGCCGAGGCATAGGCGATTTTTCCCGGATTGGCCTTGGCGTAGTCGATGAACTCCTTGACCGTCTGCGCCGGCACCGAAGGGTGCACGACCATGGTGTTGGTCACATAGGCCAGCATCGCGATCGGCGAGAAATCCTTCACCCCGTCGAATGGCATCGAGGCGAATAGAGCTTGGTTCATGGTGTGCACGCTCATCGTATTGAACAGGAACGTGTACCCATCCGGCACTGCGCGGGCGACGAACGCTGTGCCGATATTGCCGGAAGCGCCGGGGCGGTTCTCGATCACAACCGGCTGGCCGAGGGATTCCCGCAAATGCCCGCCCACGACGCGCGCCAAAATATCGGTCGAGCCTCCGGGCGCAAACGGAACAATCAAAGTTATGTCGTGCGTGGGATAAGACGTTTCAGTCGCGCCCGGCTCCCCTCTTTCCTCGGCAAAGCTCCGGCGGAGCGAGGCGGCGGCAGCAAGCCCGGCGAGGCCTGCCGTCACGGCTCTACGGGTGGGCGGTGTCATAATGTTTCTCTCACGTCGAGGGTTCGGCTTCTGCCCTTGGAGTTTGGCAGATCGATCGGCGCGGCGTAAGGCTGACGACGAAGCTTAGCGTCATGGAATCCCCGATGTCATTGGAATTCACCACCCGCCCCGAAATACGCGGCACTTTCGGTGCGGTCGCAACCACCCATTGGATTGCGAGCACTGTCGCGATGTCCGTGCTCGAGCGCGGCGGCAATGCCTTCGACGCCGCAGCTGCTGCGGGCTTCGTGTTGCAGATCGTCGAGCCGCACCTCGTCGGGCCGGGCGGCGAAGTGCCGATCATTCTTAAGCGGGCGGACGCGCCGGAACCCATCGTGATCTGCGGTCAGGGACCGTATCCAGAGGCCGCAACGCCGGAGCGCTTTGCGGGCCTGGGACTAAAGCAGGTACCCGGAACGGGGCTCCTTCCCAGTGTCGTTCCCGGCGCATTCGATGCGTGGATGTTGTTGCTGCGCGAGCATGGCACCTGGCGGCTGGCCGATATCCTGGAGCCTGCCATCGGCTATGCCGAGAACGGCTTTCCGGTCCTGCCGCGCGTGGCGTCGTCGATCCTGGCGGCGCAAGATTTCTTTGCCGATGAATGGCCAAGCTCGGCTGCGGTCTGGCTGCCGCATGGCGAAGTCCCGCGGCCGCGAACATTGCATCGCACGCCCGATATTGCCGCAATGTATCGCCGGATCGTTGCCGAGGCGCAGTCCGTGGGCGCCGACCGCGACGCGCAGATCGAAAAGGCCCGGGACACCTATTATCGGGGCTTCGTTGCGGAGGCGATCGATCGCTTCTACCGGACGGCCGAGGTGATGGACTCTACCGGGCGCCGCAACGGCGGCGTACTTCGCGCCGAAGATCTGGCGCGTTACCGCGCCAGCTCGGAGCCCACTGTGTCGCGCGGCTATCGCGACGTCGTGGTCCACAAAACCGGTCCATGGGGACAGGGGCCGGTGCTGCTGCAGACGCTCGCTTTGCTCGAAGGTTTTGATCTCGACGCCATGGAGCCCGCGAGTGACGGCTTCGTGCACAGCTTGGTCGAATGCCTCAAGCTCGGTTACGCGGACCGGGAAGTATTCTACGGCGATCCGAATTTCGTCGACGTGCCGCTGGCAACGCTGCTGTCTGACGATTATGCGGCGTCGCGCCGCAAGCTCGTCACCGACGCGGCTTCGGTCGATATGCGTCCGGGCGAACTGCCGGGCGCCGCCGATCGCATGCGTCGGGTCTTGGCGATGGCCGGCGCGGAAACGCCGGCCAATCTTGGTCACGGTGAACCGACATTCCCGCCGCTGCCCGTCGAATGGGGCGACACCGTGCATATCGACGTCGTCGACCGCTTCGGCAACATGCTGGCAGCAACTCCCTCGGGCGGCTGGCTGCAGAGTTCTCCGGTGGTGCCCGGTCTTGGCTTCTCGATCTCGACCCGAGGCCAGATGGGTTGGCTTGAGCCCGGTCATCCGTCCACCGTCCGGCCAGGCGCGCGGCCGCGAACGACGCTGACCCCGACATTGGTGACGCGTGGCGGCGAAGGCTATCTCGCGATGGGGACACCCGGCGGCGACCAGCAGGACCAATGGGTACTCGCCGTGCTGCTACGGCACCTGCATCACGGCCTTGATCTTCAGGCCTCGATCGACATGCCGTTGTTCACCAGCCGCCACTTTCCGCAATCCTTCTATCCGCGCACGATCGAGCCGAACCGTCTGCTGGTGGAAGAGCGGTTCGGCGAAGCCACCATCGCAAGCCTGCGGCATCGCGGACACGATGTGCTGGTGCAAGGTCCTTGGTCGCTCGGGCGCGTGTGCGCGGCAGGGCGGAAGGACGGCATGGTCATCGCCGCGGCGACGCCGCGCCTGATGCAGGCCTATGCGGTCGGCCGCTAGCAGATTTCGTCAATGCACTTCAGGAACGGCCATTGAGCAAAGCCGGGATCAGGAATGCTCCGAGCAATAGGCCGACACGTTCGTCGTCGGGCCGATACCACCCGGTCTGATGAAGGAGATTCATCGTCCCCAGGCAACGGCCCCCGAACACGATGGGAAGATTGAGGACTGATCCGAGCCCCAGCCCCAGAATCGTCTCGTGGTCGTCGAAGGCAGATTGGATGTCTGCGGCGCCGCTGCCGCGGAAGACCTTCATGTCACCGAGGACCTGATCGGCCCACGGCGTCTGCTTCTTTTGCTTGCGGCCGCCGACCGGATAGGCCGAGGGTAGATTGGTGTGGATACGCTCGACTTCGGACCGGCTGCCGTCGAAGCGCATCACGGTGAAGAGCCGGTGTCCGATGGTCTCGCCGCTGACTTTTTCCAGCGCGCGGCAGATGCCGAGCGGCTCTTCCGAAGCTCGTAACGTTTCGGCGAGGAGACTCAAATCCTCGAACCGGAGTTCTCGGCGTGAAGCTGCGTTGATCGACATACCGCTTGATCCCCACTCGGTCCAACGGACCCGAGTGTAGCGAATACCCGACCCGATTTCGCGAGGGTGTAGGTTTCTGGAATCAGACGGCCGTTGATTATCTAGAGATCAGCGCTCCGACAAGCGTTCGCGCAGCGAGCGCAGCCGCCTTCGGCCGCCATCGGCGACTTTTTGCACTCGCGGCCGCACGCGCGCCAGAACGCGGCGGCGCTGCGCCTGCATGCGCTCGACTTGCATCTCGTTGCCGCGCCAGACGAACTCATTGCCTTTGAGCGCACTGACGAACAGCACTGGCAACAAGAGATCGCGAGAAAGCCCATAGAGCGGATAAAGTAGCGGCGTGTGCCAATCCGCTGCTGCCGAGAGGAGCATTTCGGCGCCGTACCACATCGCGCCGAAGCCGACTGTGCACAACGCCACCGGCCATTCGAATCCGTGAGCGAGCATCGCCACCGCGATCATCGGCAAGACGCCGCCCGAGAAAATCTCCGGCACGAAATAGAGAAAGAAGCTGGCGCGGCGCAGCCTCGCCCAGCGCAGCTGGCGATTCCAGACTTCCGCGGCGGTGCGATGGCCCAGCGGCTGCGCCAACGGCCGATCGATGAGCCTGACCTTAAAGCCTGAGCTGCGCACGATTTTGGTCGCCGCGGCGTCTTCGGCGACTTCCTTGGCGAGCGCCTCGATGCCGCCGGCCGCTTCGAGATCGGCGCGCCGCCACAGCATGGTTTTGCCCTGGGCGAAGCCGCGGCCGAAACTGTCGACCACATACTGCCAGCGCGCCTGATAGGTGTTGAGAAACGCGCATTCGATTTCGGCCCAAAATCCATCCGGCCGCGCGCCGATCGGCGGCGAGGCGACGAGACCGGTGTCGTCGCGCCAGCTGGCGAACAGCCGCTGAATGTAATCGCGCGGCATCAGCACATTGCTGTCGGCAATGATGATCCAATCGTGCACGGCTGTGCGCCAGCCCTTGAGCACATTGTTGAGCTTGGGATTGCTGCTGACGCGGTCGTCGCCGATCAGCACGTGCGCCGGCGCGCCTGAATGCGCGGCGATCAAGTCGTGCACCAGGGGGAGGACCGGGTCGGCTGCGGAAGCGACGCAGAACAGGATTTCGTAGTGCGGATAATCGAGATCGAACGTCGAAGCGCAGCGTCTCCTCGGCATAATTGTCGATGCCGCAGAGCGGGCGAATGAGGCTGATGGCCGGATATTGCTGCGGTTCGCGGTGCGGGGTCTGACGAAACCGGCGGACCGCGATCGCGATGCTCGCGATGTGAATGAAGCTGACAACGATGCAAAAGGTCGCTGCCGCTAGAATCGTCACTGTCATCGCGGCAACATTTAGGGCGGCGCTATGACAGGCTTGTGACTCAAAGTTGCGCAAAGCCGGCATTAACCGCCGCCGGCCGCGTTAACCATTGGTGTGCTGTATTGTCATGGTTCTGCAATGCAACGCATCTAGAAGCAGATTCGAAGGCAACAAGGCGCGAGAATCCCGTCGGTGACTGTCGAGCACGGTACAATCAAGTTCCGTACTCTGTTTATTTCCGATGTGCATCTCGGCGCACGCGGCTGCCAGGCCGATCAGCTCATCAGCTTTCTGCGCTATCACGACGCCGAGACCATCTATCTGGTCGGCGACATCGTCGACGGCTGGCAATTGCGCTCGGGCTGGTTCTGGCCGCAGGACCACAACGACGTCGTGCAGAAGCTGTTGCGCAAAGCGCGCAAGGGCGCGCGCCTGGTCTATCTGCCGGGCAATCACGACGAATTCCTGCGCGATTATTACGGCACCCATTTCGGCGGCATCGAAGTCGTGGAGACGGCGATCCACGAGGCCGCCGACGGCCGCCGCTATCTGGTCGTGCACGGCGACGTGTTCGACATGGTGGTCAAGCACGCACGCTGGCTCGCGCTCCTCGGCGACACCGCCTACGACCTCGCCATTCTGTTCAACCGCTATTTCAACGCGATCCGCCGCCGGCTCGGCTTCCGCTACTGGTCGCTGTCGCAATGGGCCAAGCACAAGGTCAAGAACGCCGTGAACTATATCGGCGCCTTCGAGCAGACGCTGGCGGAAGAGGCGCAACGCCACAAGGTCGACGGCGTCATCTGCGGCCACATCCATCATGCCGTGATCCACGACAATTTCGGCATCCGCTACATGAATTGCGGCGACTGGGTGGAGAGCTGCACCGCGCTCGGCGAGCGCGAGGACGGCAGTTTCGAGATCATCCGCTGGACCGATCGCGCAGCGACGCTGCCGCCGCTTCCCGACGAGGAAGATGAGGCCGAGCCGATCCGCGAGCGCGCCGGAATTGCCGCCTAGGGTAATCGATCACCAGATCTGCAGCGATAACGCAGCCTTGGGACCGGTCCACAACAAGTTATCTAATTGATATTACAGGAATATTTGGCAAAAAACCTTTTGCGTCAAAATACCTACGCTATGACCATCAGACACGCTTGAATGTCTGAAAAAAACACATTATGGTACAGCCATGTCTTCTATTAACACAGAGATTAGCCATGGCGGTTGAGACAATCGAACATCCTGGCAAAACCAAAGTCTTCCCCAAGGCTGCGGTCGAAGCAGAGCTGCGCGATTTGCTTCTCGAATCGGTCACGTCCGACGCGGAGCTAAAAGGGATCGCGCTTCCGCCAGACGTGCCTGGCAAATCCGCCAGCACAGCGGTTCATCTCGATTCTCTCTGTGTCGTCGATCTCTTGTGTGGCCTCGATGGCGTTGTCGGTACCGAACTTAAGGACAGTCTCGTGAAGGCCGGAGGATACAAGTCAGTAAACGAGGCGGTGGAACATCTGATGCCTCGTATCGAAAAGTCATGGCTCAAAAATGGGAGTGCGAGGCAAAAAATGAACGAGCCCTCAGGACATCAAATACCGGAAGAAATCTCCCGCCAAGGTCTTGGCGAGCGGTTACGCGAAGCGCGCAAATATCTCGGGTTGAAGCAGGAGGATGTCGCGGCGTATCTGAAAATACCGCGCACGGCCTTGGTCGATATCGAAAGCGGCCAGCGGCGTGTCGAGGCGATCGAACTAACGCGTTTGGCAAAGCTGTACAAGCAGCCGGTCAACTACTTTATCGGCGAAGATGCCGCTGCCGCTGCCTTACCGCCGGGCGTGGCACACCTTGCTAGGCAAGCCGCCGAACTATCCGACACCGATCGTGAAGAACTTGGACGTTTCGTCGAATATCTCCGTGCCCGCGCGCGATCAGGGCAGGAGTAAGCGATGGCGACGAACTACGCCGGAGCCGTGCGGAATGGGTCGATGGCGGCATCGCGGCTGCATATGCAGCTCGGAACGCAAGATAAGATGCGGCAGCACGGCGGCGGCGTCGATGTATTCGGAGCGACGCTTGAACTCAACTTGCCGCTCATTCTTCGCCCGCTTGACGGTCTCCTCGGCGCTTACACGCCGGAGCCCATCTCCGGGATCCTTGTTACGACCGAGAGGCCGTTGAGCATTCAGCGGTTCACTGCCGCTCATGAGCTAGGCCACTTCCGGCTTTCGCACCTTCCGAGCCTCGACGACGAAGCGAGTATCCTTCGCCGTATGGCAATGCCAACGATGGTCGCCGGACCGAACATGCAGGAAGTCGAGGCGGACGCATTCGCTGTCACGTTTCTGATGCCGAAGTGGCTGATTGCATGGCATTGCCAGCGTCAGGGTTGGCTTGCGCGGGATTTGGCCGAACCGCAGAACGCTTATCAACTCGCCTTGCGGCTCGGCACAAGCTACGAAGCGACCAGTTGGACGCTTGAGCGCCACAACCTGATCGGATCGGCGCAAGGCCGCGCCTTGCGCGATGTCCAGCCGCGACAGATCAAGGCCGCACTGCTCCGGGAGTACCGGCCGAGTGACTATCGCGGTGATGTTTGGTCGCTCACTGAACGCGACGCCGGCACGCGCATCGACGGCAGCCGCAACGATCATTTTGTTTTGCGCCTGAACGAGCATTGCGGCGGCGGTTATCTCTGGAACATTGACCAATTGCGGGCGAGCGGCTTCGCGATCATCCGCGACGACCGGGAATTGACCGATCATGAGGGCGTCGGTGGACCTGTTACGCGGAGCGTGACCGCTGCACTGGAACAAGCGCAACGGGGAGAAGTTTCGTTGGCTGAGTGCCGTCCATGGCAGCCGAGCGCACCGATCACCAACCTTCAATTTGAATACGACTTCACCGGACCGGAAGAACAGGGCCTCTCGCGAGCCGAAAGGCGACACCTGCTTGAGGCGGCATGACGGTTAAGATCAACAAGGATTTGCGTCATCTGTTCGGACCGACGCGGGATCAAGGTCAGCGCCCGACTTGCCTTGCCTTTGCGGTGAGCGATGCGCATGCCGCACTGCGCGATGGGTGGGAGCCGCTTTCATGCGAATACGCATTCTTTCAAGCGCAAAGGCGCACAGGGCGCAGTGCTCACGACGGCTCGACCTTGGCGTCGATGCTTGAAGCGCTGCGCCATGACGGTCAGCCGCATGAAACCGGCTGGCCTTATCTTGTCACGCTACCGGCCGACCTGACGCAATGGCAGCCGCCAGCGAACGTTACACCACTTTTCCGGCGCGCCGGGGATACCGGTTCCGATACGGTTGACGCCATCATTGCCGAGCTGGACCAAGACCGTCCGGTCCTGACGTTGATCGAGGCTCTCGCGGTCGTTTGACTGGA
The DNA here is from genome assembly GCA_963695615.1 of uncultured Alphaproteobacteria bacterium. Classification (GTDB taxonomy): domain Bacteria; phylum Pseudomonadota; class Alphaproteobacteria; order Rhizobiales; family Xanthobacteraceae; genus BOG-931. The sequence continues at coordinate 451,043 of CAVOHH010000009.1, forward strand.
TTGGCGCTGATCACATCGTCGATCCAGGCCCAAATGAACAGCCCGAATATCTTCGGCGTCACGCCGTCGTCGCCGTCGGTCACGGCGAAGCGAAAGGGCAACGCGCCGTTCTCGTTCGTAATAGTTGGGGCAACGGATGGGGCGACGGCGGATATGGGTGGCTGACGGAGAAGTTCTTGGCGCCGCGCGTTTTTAGGATCGCTATCTTGAAGGAGGATCTCAGTGTATCTTGCAATAAAGCCGCAGCCTGACTGCGCCTCGGCCTGGCTCGAAGCCGTCAGGCAAGTTGACGCCCAGCCGGGCCACGAAGCTCATAACGTCCTGATCGACGTGATCGATCCGACGGCCGGCGCGACGCTCGCGCACCCGGTCGTCGCGTGCGTGGACGCGTTTCTTGCAGAGCGCGACAAATCGGTCGAGACGATCGCCAACACGATCTTTCCGCAAGCGCTCTACGAACGTTACGGACACCCGGCGTTTATCGACAGGTTTCTCAAGCGGGTTCTGCCAAAAGTTCGTAGCAATAAGCGCTGGTCCGGCTACTATTTCGAGCGCATGACGAATATGCCGAAGATCGGTGGCGGCACGCTCGATCAGCTCTCGCGCGAAATCGAGCGGATGAAGGACAATTCGTCGCTCAACAAGCATGAAATCTCACTCTTCGACCCCGAGCGTGACGTAACGGACTCGGTCTACGGCGGACAGTGTCTGAGTTTCCTGAGTTTCCATCTGCTGCCGGGGTCGCCGAAGACGCTCCTGCTGACGGCGCAATATCGGAACCATTATTACATCGAAAAGCTCCTCGGGAACCTGATCGGGCTGGGCCGATTGATGGCGTTCGTGGCGCACGAAACCGGCAGCAAGGTTGGATCGTTGACCGTCCTGTCAACGCACGCCGAAATCGACGCGCCGAAAGCAAGCCGTCAGGACATTAAGGCGCTACTGGATCACTGCGCACAGCCTATTGCGGCGACGAAATCGGCGGCATAGGTGCGAAAGCTAGATCAGATTGCGGCGAGGTTTCTTCGGCCACGCCGTAAAGCTTGAACACTCCAGCCGTGAACTCGGTTTGGCCGCCATAGCTTGGGTGGCGGACCGTCGAGACTTGGACATCCAAGCAATCAAGTGCTTGCTGAGCATCGCGTCCAATCGCGACGAGCCGTTGCGGGCGGAACATGTCAATCAAGGATTTCAATAAGGGCAGCGTGATTTCACGCTCGGACGCAGTATGTGCGCGATTTGAAAAAGGATCATCCGGCTCATGCGGATGGTACGGGAAGACGTTCCATAGGACGACGGGTTGCTGAATGCGGGAGAGCACTTTCCAGACCACCGCCGCTGTTCGTTCGGCCACGATAGGTCCTTTGGTCGCACGCTGTAGCTCAAAGCCGCCCAGGAATTGACCGACAAGGGCTAAATGAACGTCATCGGTAAGCGGCACGCCAGTGCGGCGACCGCCGCGATAGCCAAGGTCGCGGGCAATCCAGATCGTCTCGACTTTGAAATCGAGTGATGCCTCAAGAAAGGTCTCGAGATTTTTCGGCGACGGCGCGCGGCGTCAGCGCGGTCGTACACATCGCAGCAATCGGCATAGGGGTTGAAGACGGCCGGGAGGCGAATTGCGGCGAGCCTTGAGATGAATTCCTTAGGTGTCAATCGGCATCTCTCCAACGATAAGACGCCGGCTCACCATGTCGATGTGAAGACGCGCCCGGCGTTTTTCCCGCAAGAATCGAAACGCTTCGAAGCCTTGGAGAATCGCTTCCTCCCAAAGCCATAGTGGACAAGCCTGTGGCTCATAGCCAGCGACAAATTGGCGGATAGTCTTAAGTATATCGAACGACAGGTCACCAGACTCAATTCTGGCGAAAAACCCGAGCTGTTTCCCCTGCGCAAAAATCCAAGTCGCAATTCCCTCCTCGATGAGAATAGCCCGCGCGCCGTCCTCGGCTTCGTCTATCAGCGGGTCACTCTTGCGCTTCAGGCGAAGCAACGACCTGACAACCGGCGACCAAGTAAGGACGGCGCAATAAGCGTAATGAAAAACGTCATGGAAGCGATAGTCGTCCGGCTCCAGAGCGTTGTCGGTGAGCCTATCCCCGATATTGATTCCATTGGATTGTTGAAAAACGTAAATTTGCTCCTTCACCTCACGCTCGAAAATATCGATCGTCAGGCTGCGAGGCAGTTTCTCATTATTCTTTGCCTTGTCGTCAAGAGGCGGCGGAAAGTCTCGCTTGATGGGCCAGCGATCAAAGATTTTGGCAAGGTTAGCTTGCGCCGCGTCCTCGAGCGATCCACCGGCCTCGGAAGCAGCCCTCACCAGCGCACGCATGATCGTCACCAGATGGCCTTTCAGCGTCGCCTGGTTGCCGCTGAGGCGACCTGATTGATGATCGGCGAGAAGGACCCCGATATCTGCGGCAAGATCGAGCGATGTTTTCTCGAACTCCGGCGTTGGGTCTTTTTGGATTTGCTTCGTCGAGCTCGATTGGAGTGCTTTGAAGGGAAGGTCGTCGTCGCCACGCTCTTCCCAATCGGTAAAGTCACGATTGAGATTGTGCCCTATGGTGGACAGCGATATGCCGCCACGTGCGGCGACTGCGGCAAAGTACCAAAGAACATCACCCAACTCCTCGATAACATGAGGTTCATACCCAAGATACGATGTTGGGTCGCGTTGCTTTTTCTTGATGACGCTCAAAAGACTTCCGGCTTCGCCAAATAGACCGAGTAAAGGCAATTCAAATGATGCCGATTTCTTGTCTGTCTTCAGAGCAAGCTTTTGGTACTCGTTCAGAAGTCAAACCACCTTGTAACCCGGGCATGAAAATATCCGCGTTGGGAAAATGGAATCATAGCTCATGCTATGGTTTTGACAACCACAACGTGTATAAAATGTGAAGAATGGACCTCTCAGTGCGGATCGAGCGCTGGCCGCTCGCCAGTGCTTTCACCATCAGTCGCGGCAGCAAGACCGAGGCCGTCGTGGTCGTGGCCGAGCTCGCCGGTGGGACGCATCGCGGCCGCGGCGAGTGCGTTCCTTATGCCCGTTATGGCGAGACGCCGGACGGCGTCGTCGCCGCCATCGAAGCCGTGCGGCCGCTATTGGCACGCGGCCTCGATCGCGGCGGCTTGCAAGGCGCGATGCCGGCGGGCGCTGCGAGGAACGCGCTCGACTGCGCCTTTTGGGATTTCGAGGCGAAGCGGAGCGGGCGCCGCGCCTATGAATTGGCCGGGATAGCTGCGCCGAAACCGCTGATCACGGCCTACACGATTTCGCTCGGCACGCCTGCGGCGATGGCGCAAGCGGCGGCACGCGCGGCGGACCGGCCGCTCCTTAAAGTCAAGCTCGGCGGCGGCGATGACGGCGAACGGATCGCTGCGGTGCGCCGCTTCGCGCCCAAAGCCGAGCTCATCGTCGATGCCAATGAAGGCTGGACCGACGACAATCTTGTGCAAAACCTCGCCGCCTGCGCGCAAGCCGGCGTGACGCTGATCGAGCAGCCCTTGCCCGAAGGCCGTGACGGCGCGCTCGGCGCGCATCAAGCGGCCGATCCCGGTCTGCGCCGACGAAAGCGTGCATGACCGCGCCTCGCTTGCGGCGCTTGCCGGCAAATACGACGCCGTCAACGTCAAGCTCGACAAGACCGGCGGCCTGACCGAGGCGCTGGCGCTCGCTGCGGCGGCCGAAAAGCAGGGTTTTCGCCTCATGGTCGGCTGCATGGTGGCAACCTCGCTGGCCATGGCGCCGGCCACACTGGTGGCGCAGCGCGCCAGCGTCGTCGATCTCGACGGGCCGCTACTTTTGGCCAAGGACCGGCCGGAGGGCCTGCGCTACGTAGGTAGTTCTGCTTATCCAGCCGAATCTGCGCTTTGGGGATAAATAAGCGGGGTAGCGCCGGGACGCCGCCAAAGGCCCAGGGAAATGCCATGGAACTTTATGGAACCGCGCCGGCCCGGATTGTGAAGAACCTGTGAATATCTCGGTGTGACCGGGGGCCAAAGCGATTGCGCAGCCGCTGCTGTTATGATGGAGATTCACGAGGTCATTGTGATGTCCAACCAAACACCGGTGCAGTCGGGTCAAGCGGCCGGGCCGCCCAATGAGGCGGAGTACAACGCTGTCTACGCGGCGGTGACCGCCACCGAGCGCGGGCGTTGGTTTCTGGCCGAATACGCCAATCGCAATCGCTCAGCCGATACCGATCTGGTCATGGCCGCCATCGCGCGGATCGAGGCGGCCATTGGCGCCGGCGCTTCGCCGCAATTGGCCACGTCGGTCAAGCGCGATCTCACCGCTGCGGCCGCTCCGATCTTGGCGGCGCGCGCAGATGCCGGCGAGCGCGACGATGATTTCGTGAGCGCACAGCGCTCGCCGTCGCTCGGCGGCATCGCCGCGGTGGAAGCCAAGAAAGACCGGGATTATTCGGACGCCGTCGCGGCAATCGCGGCTTCCCTCACGGCGCGCGTCGGCGAATTGGCGGTGCGCGCAACACAAGACCTGCCGACACAAGACCTGCCGACACAAGACCTGCCTGTGCAGTTGCCGGCCGATGTGCCGCGCGAGCCGGGACGCAAGTTCGTCGCCTTAGACGCCACGGAAAACGTCATGGAAAATGCGCTTTCCCAAGCCGGAAAGCCGCAACAGCGCGTGCCGCAAGACAATGCGCCGCGCTGGCATATTGAGGCGCCGGACTTTCTGTTCGATGAGAGCGGTCACGACGCTAGGAACGGTGGCGCGAAACCGGCCGGCAAATCCGCGCTGTCACAGTCGCAGCTTTTGGGGGCGGCGCTTTTGTCAGTGAAAGATGACGCGGCTGCCGACGCATTCGTTGCGCCACCGCGCGCTGCCATTGCCGCGGCCGTCGAAATCCCCCATCGACCTCGGCATGGAACTCGGCATGGAACGCGCCATGGAAATGCCGATGGAACCGCCCATCGAGCGCGCCATGGAAACGGTCATGGAAACCGCCATGGAAACCGGTATGGAAACCGGTATGGAACTTGGGCCCGCGGCGGTTAGCGAGACGCCCGCTGCGGCAACGCCGGTCTTGGGTTTTTCGCCGTCGGAAGTCGTGCCTTTCGCGGAAATTCCGCGGCCGCAATTGCAAATCGCAAATGACCCCGCGCCGGTCAATCAGCCGCCGCGGCGCTACGATTCGCTGACCGCGACGGACTCGCTGAGCGAGGACGAAGTGATCGCCTTGTTCGGCTGATCCACTGACCTAGATGATGTTGGTAGTCCCGTAGTCCGTGAGCGTAAGCTTCTCGTGACCGCGTAAAGTTTCATTGTGCAAAGTTCCACTGTGTCGGCGACGGGACGGCACGGAAGTTGCTTTGAAATGACACATGCGGATCAACAACGGCGTGCAGACGAAATGGCGTTGATTTTCCAGATCTAAAGTTCCGGCGTCTGCAAGATCGTTCGCGGTCCGCCTAGCTGATCATCTGGAGGCCACGATGCACAGACTTACCGTTCTTGCTTTGACGGCAGTTACGTTGTGCATGCTTGTGTCGGTTCCGCGCAACGTGTCCGCGCGTGATGACGGCCGCTACGCCAATTCGCCGCTCAAGCAATGGTTCGACCAGCTCGCGAGCGGGAAGGGCCTGTGTTGCTCGTTCGCCGACGGCGTCAGCGTCGAGAACGTCGATTGGGATACGCCAGAACGGCCGCTATCGGGTGCGCATTCAGGGCCAATGGCTTGTCGTGCCCGACACTGCGGTGGTGACCGAACCGAACCGCTTCGGCTCGGCCGTGGTGTGGCCATATCAGGACGGAGACGGCGTGACGCAAATCCGCTGCTTCCTGCCGGGTCCGGGGGCTTAGCGCGATCGTTTCGGGGGTCGCCGCAGCGGGGGCGCTACGCGACCAGCCGAGAAAACACTTCCGGATCGACGTTGCCGCCGGAGAGCACGGCGACGGCGACTTTGTTCTTGACGTCGATCTTGCCCGTCATCACGGCGGCGAGCGCGACGGCGCCGCCCGGCTCGACGACGAGTTTCAGTTCGGTGAAGGCAAAGGCGACGGCTGCGGCGACCTCGTCGTCGCTCACCACGACGCCGGCGCCGACCAGCGAGCGGTTGATGGCGAAGGTGAGCTTGCCCGGCATGCGCGCCATCAGCGCGTCGCAGATGGTGCCGGTCAGTGCCGCGTTCTCCTCGCGCTGGCCGCTGCGAAACGAGCGCGCGTGATCGTCGAAGCCCTGCGGCTCGGCGGTGTAGATCGCGGCCGGTCGGCACGCGCGACTTGACGGCAAGCGCAATGCCGGCGGTGAGCCCGCCGCCGGAGGCGGTGACCACCACGACGTCGGGCATGAGCCCGAGCGCGCCGAGATCCTCGACGATCTCGCGGCCGGCGGTGCCCTGGCCGGCAATGATCAGGGCATCGTCGTAAGGCGGCACCAGAACGGCGCCGCGCCGCTCGGCAATGTCGTTGGCGATCGCCTCGCGATCGTCGCGCGCGCGATCGTAGAGCACGACTTCGGCGCCAAGCGCGGCGGTGCGCTCGCGTTTCGCGCGCGGCGCGTCGTGCGGCATGACGATGACGCAGGGCATGCCGAGAAGCCGCGCCGCCGCCGCGACGCCTTGCGCGTGATTGCCGGACGAGAAGGCCACCACGCCGCCCGACCGCCGTTCCGGCGGGAGCGAGGCAAGCTTGTTGTAGGCGCCGCGGAACTTGAACGAGCCGGTGCGCTGCAAGGTCTCGGCTTTGAGGAAGATGCGGCCGCCGGTCATGGCGTCGAGCGGCGATCGAGGTCAGAAGCGGCGTGTGCAGAGCGACGCCGGCCAGCCGGCGGGCGGCCTCATCGACATCCGCGGCGGTGGGCAAGTGCAACCGGGGCGTCCACGGCCTTGCCATCGGCTGCAACGGTAGCGCCGCAGTCGCATGGCAAGCAAGTACGCCGCATGGCAGAGCGTCGCAAGCAGTAGTAATGGCCGGCGCCGCCGCCGCGGTTTCGCGCTTTAGTCGAACCGTCCGGCCGCGTGCGCCAGCATGGTGTAGACCTTGCCGGTGTCGGAGGTCAGGTAGTTCGCGCGCCACCGCCGGACCGCGATCGCCGCGCGAGACGTCGTCGAGGAGCCGTTCGAACTCGTGGATGTAGTGCTCCACGGTCTGCCGGAACTCCGGATCGGTGCGATACTTGTTGCGGATTTCGTCGAACGCCTTGCGCGCCCTGCAGCGTGTAGAGGCGCCGGGTGAACACGCCGCGCTCGCCGCGCTTATAGCGTTCCCACAGTTCCGCGGCCGCGTCGTGATCGATCATCCGCGCGATATCGACGGAAAGCGAATCGATCGAGTCGACGGGATCGCGCTGCGCGCGCTCCTCGCGCGCGAGGGCCTTCGCGCGGAGTGGCCGGAGCCGTTGCGAGCCTTCTTCGCGCGATGCGCGGGTCAGGAGATCGGACAGCCAGCCGCCGTTGCGGCCATTGCTGTCGTCCTTGCCGCCCGGGACCGGGCTGAGCGTGGGCGGACCGGACCGGCGCGGCGCGCCGGTAATGTCGCGCGGCGGGGCGGGCTGGTGCGGCGCCGCCTGTGGCGCCGTGTAGGGTGCACTGGCGTGCGGCGCCACGTTGGCGGGCGCCATGTCCGGACGCATCGGCCGGGCTTGTGCGCCGCGCCCGCCGCCCGCGGCGTAGAGCGGCTCGGCTTCGCGCCGCACCGGTTCCACGGCGTCGAGCGAGCGGCCGTGGCGGGCGACGATGCGGTTGAGCTCGGCCAGCGCCTCGATCTGGTCGACGATGACGCGCCGCATTTGCGCCGCGCTCTCGGCGGTCTCCTGCGGCAGTTCGAGAATGCCGCGGCGCAATTCGGTGCGCGTCGTCTCGAGCTCCTGCTGCATTTCCGCCGCCATCTGCTTCATGCCCTGCATGACCTCGGTGAAGCGGCTGGTGGATTGGTTGAACATGCCTTGCACTTCGCCGAGCGCCTCGTCGTAGACCGCGCTGAGCGCTTCGCTGGTGCGCTTGCGTTCCTCTTCCGAGTTCTTGCGCACCAGGTCGTATTGCTGCTCGATCGTCTGCACGCTTTCGTTGCTGGTCTCGGCGATGATGCCGGCGATCTCGCGCGCCCGCGTCGTCGCGGTGTCGAGCGATTCGTCGAGCAGGCCGGAGAAACGCTGCAGGCGCTGGCCGAAATCTTCGGTCCGCGCGTCGAGCGTCGACACCAGCGTCTCGATCGTGGCGTGCCGGGTGACGATCGAATCTCTCGGTCCGGCGGTTGCTGGTCTCGAGGAGCTCGACCGCGTCGGCAAGCGTGCGGCCGTGCGAAGCTGAACTGGTCGGCGAGGTCGCCGAGATCGGTGAGCACGCGCGATGTGACGTTGTTGAAGGCGCCGAGATGCTGTTCGACCTTGGCGGTCGGTGGCGCCGCTCTTGCTGCTCAGATCGTTCATGGCGGCGACGAATTCGGAAATGCGCGTCGCCATCGTGTGCTCGATCGAGCTCATGTTCTCCTGCGCGCCGCTGAGCACTTCTTGCAGCAGGATGTTGGCCTCGCGCAGGCGCTCGAACAGGGCGGTGGAGTCGGAGCGCAACATGGTGTGCGTCTCCATCATTTCGGCCACCGTCGCCGCCGCCGTCTGCTTGGACTCTTCGATCGCGCTCTTGGTCGCCCGATGCAGGTCTTCGAGCGTCCGCGTAATCGTCAGTTTGGCGCCTTCGGTGACGCCCTGGGCGCCTTCCTGCATTTGCCCGAGCGTGCGCGTCATCGCGGCCGTCGCGTTCAGGCTGGCGTCGTTGATCAGCCGGGCGATCTCTTCGCTCTTGTCCATCATGGTCTGCGTGAAGACGAAGCCCTTGGCTTCGATCGCCTTCACCGTCTGATCGGTGACGCGCCCGACTTCGCCGGCGAAGTCCTGACCCTTGGCGGTCAGCGCGGCGATCAGCGTGTTCGACTTCTCGTCGAGGATGCGCGCCATGTCATCGACGCGCTGCGTCATCGCGCTGTTGATCTCGTTGGCCTTGCCGACGACGTTGCGCGACACCTCGGTGCTCATGCCGACGAGCTTGCGCTCGGCGTCGGTCGCGCTGCGCGGTGATCGGTTCGGTCACGGTCGCCGTGCTCTTGGCGAGGAGATCGGCGGCGCTCGCGGTCGACTTGCCGATCGCTTCGTTGGCGACGGCGGCGCTCTTGGTGATCGTATTGCTGAGCGTGCCGGCGCTGCGGTTGAGCGAGACGGTCGCTTCCGCGGCGCTGCGGTTGAGCGCCTCGGTTGCCGCCGTGCTCGCCGCCGCGCTCTTGCCGAGCGCTTCGGTGGTATTGGCGGCGAGCTGGGTGAGCGCGCGTTCGGCGCTCGGTCGAGTTGGTCTTGATCGATTCCGCAAGCTGCTCGAAGCGCGCGCCGAGCAGATCGGCGGCGGCGCGGCTGCGCGTTTCCATCTGGGTGACGATGGCCTCGGCGCGCCCGCCGAGGAGCTGCTCCAGATGGCCGACGCGGGAGTCGAGCGTATTGGCGACTTCAAGCGCGCCCTTGCCGAGCGCCGTGTCGATATTGGCGATCCGGTCGCTGATCGTGTCGGTGAGCTTGACGGTGCGCGCGTCGATGATCGTGGTGACGTCGGTGATGCGCTTGTCGAGCGTGGCGACGACTTCTTTGCCGCCCTCGTCGAGCGTCTTGGCGATTTCGACGACGCGGGCGGACAGCGCGTCGGTCAGCGTCTGCGAACGGCTGTCGATCGCTTCCTGGAAGCGCGTCAGGCGCTGATCGAGGACGCTGGTGACTTCGTTCGCCTTCGCCGTGACGCGGTTGTCGAAATTGTCGACATAGCTGCGCATCGAACTCGGAGACGTCCTGCGTGCGCGCGCCGAGCCGTTCGACCAGTTCCGAACCGTAGGTCTTCACGGTGCGATCGAATTCGGCGAGATGCCGGGTGATGAGATTGCCGAGCGTCGAGGAATCGCGCGAGATCTTTTCGCCGAGCTCGGCGCCGGTGTGGTTGAACATTTCCTCGAAGGCGGCGAGCCGCGTCGTGAGCATTTCCTTGACGGCGTCGCTGCGCGTCGCCATGACGCCGGCGACATGTTCGGCGCTCTCGCGCATCGAGTCGGTCATCGTGGCGCTGCGCGCGACGAGCTGGTCGGCGATGCCGTCGCCGACCTGTTGCAGCTTCGCCGCCACTTCGCCGCCGCGCAGATCGAGGTCGAGAATGAGCGACTCGCCCGACGATTTGAGCGTGCTGTTGACCTCGTCGGCGCGGGTCGCGATCGTTTCCGCCAGCTGGCTCGAGGTCTCGATGATGGCGTCGGTCAGTTCCTGCGAGCGCCCGATCATCAGATCGACGACCGCGAGCGACTTGTCGGAGAAGCCTTCGGTGACGCGATCGAGCCGCTGCGTCATCATGTCTTCAAGGCCGGTCGCGATTTCGGCGAATTCCTCGCCGATGTGATTGGTCTTGAAATCGAGGTTCGAGGTCAGCCGGTCGCTGGCCGCCGCGATGGCGCGCGAGGTCTCGTCGCTCGCGGCTTCCAGGCGATCGAGCAGATCGCCGCCGCGCTCGCTCAGCTGCTGCGACCATATTGTCGCCGATCTGGCCGAGCTGCAGGGTGATGTTCTCGCCGCGTTCGGCCAGCGAATGGGTGATGCGCATCGCCGCCTCGTTGACCTGCTGGCCGACGAGATCGCTGATCGTGGACAGATCCTGCGTCAGATCGATCTGCACATTGTTGATCGCCGAGCGCACCTGCTCGGCCTGCCCGACCAGCGTGTCGCGCTGGCTGGCGAGTTCCTGAAGCAGCCCGCGAATCCGGACTTCGTTGTCGCTATAGGTGCGTTCGAGCGCCGCGACCTCGCTCTGCACCAGCGCTTCGAGCTCGCTGGCGCGCGCCAGCGCGCGTTCGACGCCGTCGCCCATGGCCGCGACTTCGCGGCGGATCGCCTGGCCGACGGTGACGATCGAATCCCGCGCCACGCTCTCGGGCTCGGCAAGCCGCATGGCGACCCGCGCCATCGACTGCGCGATCAGGCGCAATTCCTGGGCGCGCCACGCCATGTGGGCGACGCCGAAAAAGAAGATGATCGGCAACAGCGCCGCGGCGCCGAGGCCGATCATCAGAGCGGCCGGCGAGTGGTCGGGACCGAGCGCGGCATTCAGGCTCGACAGATAGGCCCACGACAGCGCGAGGCAGCCGACAATCCAGGCGCAGGAAAAAGCCGTGGCGACAAAATAGGACGAACGGGCCGGGCCGCTGCTGCAGCGCTTGCAGCACCTGGCCGATCGATTGCTGGTCGTCATTGGCGACGCGGCCGGATGGCCCGGCAAGGTCGCGCGTGCCGATGGCGTCGGTGTCGATGGAGTCCGGGTAGGCAGCTTGGCCGCCGCGACCGCGCGATCGCCTGCGAACAGATCGGACATGCCTTCGGGCCTGCCCTCAGGCCTGCTCTCTGGCCGGCCCTCGGCCCGGGCGCGAGGCTCGGGCTCGACCTGAGCTTGGTCCTGATCGTCGTCCCGGATATTGAGAGCTTCCTGGATCGCCGACAGCGCCGCTTCGGTCGGATCCATCATCTTCTTCGGGTAGTTGGCCATTTCGGTCGTCGCCTCGCGTGTTACGCCTGACTAGGTCGGCCCGAACAAGGCTCCGGATATCCTGCCCGATACCCCGGAGCGATCAGGCCGCGCCACGAGCGCGTGATCGTCACATCCTCACCGGCTGAGGGGCCTGCCCCAAACAAGCCCTCAAGTCCCACTGCCACTGGGCCATCCTATCGCTCTGGCAGATCGAATAAAACCGGTTTGGTAACGGTCCTTTAATCATCGTTAACGTCTTGTTGACCATGTTTCCGGCGCTTTCCGGCAAATGTTACCGTCAATCTGCGGTCAACAATGCGGCCGGCTTGGGGCCGGAATTTGGGAGGAAGCGTACCGATGAACTTGAACGAAATTTGCCTTGAGATCGGTACTCTCCCGCACCAAGTGGGTAAGACTTTACTTACCAATGCCGTGAAACATCGGGTGGAATTCGCTCAATTCCTGCAAGCAAAATATTTGGCGCAAAATCTTGGGCGCCAAATCTAGGGGCCAATAGGGGCCAATTCTTAGGGGATTTGAGCGGTCTATATCGCCAGGCGTGAAACATCGGCGGGGAGAGTGTCCGTGAGCGTATCGAGCGTATTGGCAGCGACCACCGATCGACGATCGAAAGCCGACCGTCATTGACGAGACCCATCTCGCGCGCATGACGCTCGGCGACCGCCGGCTCGAACGCGAAGTCCTCGAACTCTTCGTGCGGCAGACCACCATCATGCTTGGCCGCATCGTCGGCGCCGCAACCGGCAATGGCGGCAGCAGCGGCTCATACATTAAAAGGCTCGGCCCGCGGGATCGGCGCATGGCGGGTCGCGCGCGCCGCCGAACTCGTGGAAAATGCCGCAATCGGCGAGGGCGCCGAGAGCGCCAAGGAAGCAATGGACGACGCGGTGACCGAGCTCAAATCCGCGAGCCTCGAAGCCAGCGCCGCCATCGGCTCGCGCTTGACCGGGCTCTTGGCCGAATTGGCGCGTGCGCGCTAGCCGACCGGTTTTCGCGCCGGTTTTCTGGTTCGCGCGAGACTTTTATTCCAGGGTTGTCTTGCGCCGCGGTAAAATCTTCTCTGATTGCGCCAAAATCTTCTCACATAGCGTCATGGCCCGTACTGGCGCCGCCCGGCGCGAGCGGATAGAACAGCGCCCGCGGGTGCCTGCCTGCGAACTTTGCCGCTATCTCAAATCAAGTCAGCCTCAGATCAAATCCGCCCAAAACCCTCAGTCTCGGTCATGGCAAAAATCACCTTTATCAATTCCGCGGGCACCGCCCGCACCGTGGACGGCGAGACCGGCTCCACCGTCATGGAGACGGCGATCAAAAACGGCGTGCCTGAGATCGAGGCCGAGTGCGGCGGCGCCTGCGCCTGTTCGACGTGCCATCTCTATGTCGACGAAGCCTGGCGCGAAAAGGTCGGCGAACCGTCGCCGATGGAAACGGACATGCTCGACTTCGCCTTCGAGGTGAAGCCGAATTCGCGCCTGTCGTGCCAGATCAAGGTCAGCGATGAGCTCGACGGGCTGGTGGTGACCACGCCCAGCCGTCAGGCGTGACGGGAAACAGCCGTGTCGCGGCGCCCGCAGCCTTGGCCTCTTTCCTTGCCGCGCTTGGCGCGCTAGACAATCGCCTTCCCCAGGACACTTTTCGAAAGCCGAACCGAGCTTGGATACGATATGAGCGAACCTATCAAGACCGACGTTGTCATCATTGGCGCCGGGCCGATCGGCCTGTTCGCGGTGTTCGAGCTCGGCCTGCTCGATATGAAATGCCACCTCGTCGATATTCTCGACAAGATCGGCGGGCAATGCGCGGAGCTTTATCCGGAGAAGCCGATCTACGACATCCCCGGCGTGCCGATGACCAGCGCGCAAGGCCTCGTTGACTCGCTGATGGAGCAGATCAAGCCGTTCAATCCGCAGTTCCATCTCAACGAGATGGTGGAGAGCGTCGAGAAGATCGGCGATCCGCTGTTTCGCGTGAAGACCGACCAAGGCAAGGTGTTCGAGTCGAAGATCGTCGTCATCGCCGCCGGCGGCGGCTCATTCCAGCCCAAGCGTCCGCCGATCCAGGGCATCGAACCCTATGAGGGCAAATCGGTGTTCTATTCGGTGCGCAAGATGGACGCGTTCCGCGACAAGCGCATTCTGATCGTCGGCGGCGGCGACAGTGCGCTCGACTGGACGCTCAATCTCGCGCCGCTCGCCAAGCATCTCACGCTGTTGCATCGGCGCGCCGAATTCCGCGCCGCGCCCGACAGCGTCAACAAGATGCTGGCGCTGGTCGGCGAGGGCAAAATCGATTTCGTGACCGGACAGGTCACCTCGCTCGCCGGCAGCGACGGGCAGATTCACAAGGCCCACGGCAAGACCAATGACGGCTCGACTTTCGAAATCGCCTGCGACGCGCTGTTGCCGTTCTTCGGCCTGACCATGAAGCTCGGGCCGGTCGCCAATTGGGGCTTTGAGCTCAAGGACAACGAGTTCATTCCGGTCGAGACGGCAAGCTTTGAAACCAGCCAGCCCGGCATTTTCGCCATCGGCGACATCAACTGGTATCCCGGCAAGCTCAAGCTCATTCTGTCCGGATTCCACGAAGGCGCGCTGATGGCGCAGAAGGCGTATCGCTACGTCTATCCGGACAAGCGGCTGGTGTTTCAGTACACCACGTCGTCGACCAGCCTGCAGAAGAAGCTCGGCGTCGCGCCGGAGAAGCCGCAAGCCGCGCACGCGGCGGCGTCTTAGCTGCTCGCGGCTATATCTATTTGGTCGCCTCGCAAGCCGGCGTCTCCCGTTTCAGGCGGCGGCTTTCTCGCCCCGCATGTCGCGGAAGTGCGCCGACGCATCGCGGGCGATAGGCTTGCCGTGGCCGAAGCCTGCAGCATCGAATGAAAGACCGGCAAGTTTGCGCTGGCTCGCGCGACCTTCCTCCAGGCTCTCGAAGCCGACGGGATCCGCGAGGCCCATGAGGTTCATGTAGACATCGCCCGCGAACATCATGCGTCCCGGACGCCACAGCAGCGCGACATGTCCCGCGCAATGCCCGGGCGTATGAATGACTTCGATGCCGCCGGCGATGGGGAGTGTTTCCCCATCGGTCAAAGGCTGGTCGATGGCAACCGGCTCCAGTCGCTCGTCGGGATCGAAGAACAGCTTGCACATCACTTGCCGCAACAGACCCGGTGCCGGCGTCATAGGCCGAAACGGACCTCCGCCCTCGGCCAGCGGAATATCGAGCGGGTGCATATAGGTCCTAGCACCGGTGTCACGCACGATCGCCGCGGCGCTGCCGATATGATCAGGGTGACCGTGGGTGAAAATCAGATGCTTGAGCTGGTGTGGTGAATGGCCGAGCCCGCGGATCGCTCCGAAGGCGACTGCCTCCTTGCCCGGGAATCCGGCGTCAATGAGTGTCAATCCGTCGTCGCTCTCAATCAGGAAGGCGTTTGCCATTCCCATCGCAACAACATGCACGCCGTCGATCACGCGCTTCGCGCCCATAGCGGAACTCCTTCCATCGTTTTGCAGTGTAAACGCACGAGCCGACGTTTGGATCGACGCAATTGATTTCGCCAATTTCACGGCGCCGGAGAGAGGATGATGCAAGGCTCGCCCGCCCGCTGGGCTCAATTTTGCCGCAGACGCAATGCAAGTATGCCGCTCGCTCGACAGCTCGGCACTGAGTTCCCGGCCGATCCCAAGCGCGACCGCTTGGCGCTGCGCGCCGGCCTCCTGCGCTCCGCCGACGCGCCGCGGCTTGGCGCGCTGCACGGTTACGTCGACCGCGTCCGCGCGAGCAGCATCGCCGGCTGGGCGCAGAACGCCGGTGCGCCCGAAGCGCCCGTCTGCCTCGACATTTTCGCCGACGGCAAGCTGATCGGGCAGGTGCTGGCGAATGCCTATCGTGACGATCTTGCGCGCGCCGGCCTCGGCTCCGGCCGCCGCGCCTTCACCTTCACGCCGCCGGCGGGGCTCGTCTTTGCTGCCGACGCGGTCGAGGTGCGCCGCTCGCTCGACGGCACCGGGCTATCGCTGTCAGCCACCGCCAATCGCGAGCGCGGACTGAGCGCGGCATAACGGTACTAAAGCGGGATGATTTCAGGTCGGACCAGACTTCGTCGTCATTGCGAGCGAAGCGAAGCAATCCAGCGCTGAGGCGCGGCCCTGGATTGCTTCGTCGCTCTGCTCCTCGCAATGACGGCACTCCCGCCAGATCGTTAGCAAAAGGCTTTGCCAGGTTTTCAGTTGTGCGGCGGTGGAGCTTGTTCGGCGGAAATCCGGGCGATTTCGCTTTTCACCAAAGCGCGGAAGTCGGAATTATACGGCGCTTGCAGATGTGAATCGTTGTTGGTGATGTATTCGATGTTTGCGCCGATCAGCTTCTGCGATCCCATTCCGCCAAAAGTCATCCATGGATTTGGATTGTAAATTTCGACAATTCTTCCGACGTTGCCGGTCAGGCCGATATTGGACGTAAAGATCGAGGGTTGCAGCGCGATGATGGAATCAATGTAGGTCGTACTGTTTGCCACCAAGATTGAATTATTGGCACCCAAACTGTAGCCGATAACAAGGATATGCGTTCCCGGAGATTGTTGATTGATGTCGTCGACGAGAGACGACCATTGCGTATGCCAATAGGTTATCACTTCAACATCGGGCATTGATTGAATTTCGGCAACAAATTCAACCAATCCCGGCGCCGCAAGCGGGCCGAATAATGGCCACAAGACGCCGATAAAAGTCTTCGCTGCCACTGGCGAGCAGACCAGGAAATAGCACAACGCAAAGGCGATTGATTTCTTCCGCACCTGCACTCCTCAGCAGCCCGCGTAGCAAGTGTAGCCCGGATCGAGCGTAGGGTAATCCGGGATCGGCATTGAAATGCATCTATCGTCTAGGCGTGGCGCCGGAAAAGCAGCCGGTGTGATCAAGAAGTATATCCCGTCACCCTGAGGTGCCCGCGCGAAGCGCGGGCCTCGAAGGGCGACGGCCGAGGCGCTCGGGCCGTATCCTTCGAGGCTCGCTCCGCTCGCACCTCAGGATGACGGATCACATTTTTTTTGATTACGGCGCGCGCGGTGGCGTCACGTCGGCGCCGGGCAAAGCCGCGGGCGAAGGCATCGCCGGCGGCGGCAGCGGCTCGGCGCTGAAAGCTCGGCGGCGGCGTCAGGCCGAGCACGCCGCGTGCGGCCGGCAGCGCCGCGTCCGCCATGGCCGCGTAACCTTCGGCGGTCGGATGCACGGCGCCGCCATAGACGGCGCTGAGCACGCCCCAGAGCGCGTCGTGGATGTCGCTTGGTTTCAGCACCGCGGGCATGCCTTCGGGATAGGTCATGGCGACGAAATAGCTGTCGTTCGCCGTCCTGATCCAGCGCCCGCGCGGCGAATAGGGCTGATAGTTGCTCGGCGGCTCGCCGCAGGCCATCGGATTGTCCGGCGCGGTGGTCGGGTCGGTGCTGAAAGCTGTCGCCGGTCTTCGAGAAGCAGTTGCGGTCGAATTCCGGATCGGTGTTGGCGCGCACGCACATGCCGTGCCGGGCAAACGCCGGCTGATGGCCGTCGACGAAGGTCATGCGTTCGGTCGTCGGCATCCTTGCAGACCTTGTTGCCGTCGCAGGTCGCGAGCAGCCTGCAGCTTCGGCAAGAATTTGGTGTCGACGAATTGCGCCGCGGCGCGCAGCCGCTCGGCGTCGGCGCCGAAGGCCGGATGCACGTCCAGGCCGTCGCGGCCGCCGGGGCAGGGCTTGTTTTCCGCCTGCATCGGCCGGATTGCCGTAGGAGACGAAAACGACGCGGTTGAGATTGCCGCCGACATAAGGCTTGAGCGCGGTGCGCAATTGCGAAAATTCGTCCGGCAGATCTTCGTCGAGGGCTGTTTGCGAGTCGGCGACGCTGACGATCGAGCCGCCCTGCTTGAGCAGAATCCGCTCGGTGAGCGAGTCGACGATGACATTGGCGACGAGGCCGGCGAAATTCACGTCATTGGCGCCGACCGTCAGCAGCACCATGATCGAGATTGCGGTTCGGCTGCTGCCGGTGCACCGCCGCCATGATGTCCTTGAGCTCGGCGAATTGCGCCGGAGCGCGTGCCCGAGCAGCTTTCGATTCCGATGACCCAGGGACAATCGTCGGCGCGCTGGCCGGAGAACATGCCGGCGTCGATGGTCGCGCCGGTGCAGGCGAGCGGGATCAGCGTCACCGCGATATGCGGCTGCTCGATCGCGAGCGCGAGCGTGGTGCGCACCTGATAGCTGTAGAGCGAGCGATGGCAGGCCGGATTCATCCAGCGCGCGCCGTGGCGCGCCCAGTCGCGCGCCGCGGTCGGGCTCGATGAGCCCGTTTTCGCAGGATCGGTCGTCGTTATAGCCGGCGCGGCTCGGCCGGAAATATTGGCTGCCGCCGCCGCGAAGAAGCGCCGGAAGCAGAAGCCGCCGTCGAGCTCGACCGCCCTGTCCGGATTGCCTTCGCCGGCGGCGATGGAATCGCCAAGGCCGGCGATCAGCACGTCGCGCACCGCGATCTCGGTGGCGACGCGCTGCGCGGTGCCGTCGCCGAGCGGAATGTCGACGGTGGCGACCGTCGTCCGGCCGGAGCGCACGCGCAGCTTGACTTCCTGATTGCACGGCGCGCGTGCTCTGCCGCACCGGTCCGTCGCCGTCGTCGAAATTCCAGACGCAAGTTGCGTCTTGCGGCACCGGCCCGGAAATCGTCACGCCGACCGGATGGTCGCGCGGCGTTAAGATAGTTCTCGCGCTCGCCGTCGCGGTCGCAGGTCTCGACCAGCTCGCCATAGTCGTCGAGACACAGATTGGCGACGACGTCCTTGGCCCAGCCGAGGCCGTCGGTGTCGTGTCTCGAGCCGCCGCTTCTGCGGCGAGGACGCCGTCGCCGCGGCTCTCCGCCACCAGCCGCTGGAAATCGGCCTCGTTGCGGAACAGGCGAAAGCGGTTCTTCACCTCCCAGTGGATGTGAAAGTCGCCGGTGCCCGCGAGCTGCGCAAAGGCCGCGTCGCACGGCAGCGAAGCCGACGAAGAGGCCGAAAAAGAGGGCGAGAATGAGGGAAGCGCGCATGATCGTGGGCGGGAACGTTGCGCATCCTTCTAGCACCCCGCTTGCGGCGGAAATGTGAGGGCGGCATTATCCATTGTTAATGTAGGCGCGATTTTACAAAGAACATACGGCTTGCGGCAAATCGCAGGCGCCAGAAAGGCAGAGGCCACAATGGACGCGCCGCTCACCAAGCAATGCTGTGTCGTCGGCGGCGGCCCGGCCGGCATGATGCTCGGCTTTCTCCTGGCGCGCGCCGGCGTCGAGGTCGCGGTGCTGGAAAAGCACCCCGATTTCCTGCGCGATTTTCGCGGCGACACCGTGCATCCCTCGACGCTCGAATTGATGTACGAGCTCGGCCTGCTCGATGAATTCCTCAAACTGCCGCACTCGAAAATCGAACGGCTCAGCCATGCAGATCGGCGACGAACGCCTGCAGGCGATCGACCTGACGCATCTGCCGACGCAGTGCAAATATATCGCGCTGATGCCGCAATGGGATTTTCTCAATTTTCTGGCCGAGCAGGGCAAGCGCTACAAGACCTTCGATCTGCGCATGCAGGCCGAGGCCACCGATCTGATCGAGGAGGGCGGCCGCATCGTCGGCTTGCGCGCCAAGACGCCCGACGGCCCGCTCGAGATCCGCGCCGATCTCGTCGTCGGCTGCGACGGCCGGCATTCGACGGTGCGCGAGAAGGCCGGCTTGCAGAGCGACGATTACGGCGCGCCGATGGACGTGCTGTGGTTTCGCATCACGCGCAAGCCAGGCGACGACGGCGAAACCTTCGGCCATATCGAAGCCGGCACGATGCTGGTCATGCTCGACCGCGGCGATTACTGGCAATGCGCCTATGTCATTCCGAAGGGCGGCATCGAGACGCGTCAAGGCGGCCGGCATCGAGGCATTCCGCCAGCGCGTGGTCGAACTGTCGCCGTTCCTCGCCGACCGCATCGGCGAGATCAAAAGCTTGGACGACGTGAAGCTTTTGACCGTGACGGTCGATCGGCTGCGGCAATGGTGGCGGCCGGGGCTGATCTGCATCGGCGACGCCGCGCATGCGATGTCGCCGATCGGCGGCGTCGGCATCAATCTCGCCGTGCAGGACGCGGTGGCCGCCGCCAACCGCCTGGCCGCGCCGCTGCAAGGCCGGCACGGTCACCGACGACGATCTGCAGGCGATCCAGGACCGCCGCACGTTCCCGGCGCGCATCACGCAGCGCATGCAGCTGACGATGCAGAACCGGATCATCAGCCGGCGCTGCAGGGCAGAGCAGCGGCCGAAGCCGCCGCTGCTGTTCAAGCTGATCGGACATGTTTCCGCTGCTGCGCCGCATTCCGGCGCGTCTGCTCGGCGCTCGGCATCCGGCCGGAGCATGTGCACACGCCGGAAGCGGCGTCCGCCGCGTAGACGAAAGTGAGTTGAGCTACATTCAATCGTCATTGCGAGCGAAGCGAAGCAATCCAGGGCCGCCCTGGATTGCTTCGTCGCTTTGCTCCTCGCAATGACGAAGCTTTAGCTCCTCTGCTGCAATTCCGTCGCGGCGCGGGCGAGGATTTCGACGAGACGCGATTCGTCGTCGGCATCGCTTCTCGAGCCGCTTGGCGACAGTCTCGCGCAGATGATTGAAGGCGGCTTCGACGAGCGGCGGCAGCTCTGATCGTCGCGTTCGCCGCGCGCGGCGCGGCGCCAGCGGCTGACGCGTTCGCCGAGCGCCGACAAGCCGATCGAGCACCACGTTGATGAGGTCGCGGTTGGCGTCGAGATAGGCTTTGCCTTCGTCGGTGATGGTGTAGAGCTTCTTCGAGCCTTCGGTCGACGCGGTGACGTAGCCGGCTTCCTCGAGATAGGTCAGCGTCGGATAGACGATGCCGGGGCTCGGCGAGTACCAGTCGGCGGTCTTTTCCTCGACCAGCTTGATGATCTCGTAGCCGTGCCGCGGCGCTTGCGCGATCAGCGCCAGCGCCAGAAGCCGCAGGTCGCCCTGCACCAGCATGCGGCGCGCCCGCATCATGTCGTCGCCGCCCATGCCGTCGGGGCCAGCCGTGGCGTCCGCCGAAACCGAAGCCGCCGAAGCGGCCGCGCCGGTGGCGTCCGGCGCCCCATTGTTCGCCGCGCGATTCACAATGTCCGTGGTCGCGGTGTCCGTGATGTCTATGCATATCTTGGGTTCTCCCGTTGTTAAGATATATCTTTAGATAGATCATAGTGCGCTATAGCGCAAGATATATCTTTAGATATTTCTTTTGAACTAAATGTAAGTAGAATCAAAGGCTTATGGCGTTATGATTGAGCCTCGCACTTCGTCATGCCCGCGCTTGTCGCGGGCATCCACGTCTTAAATGCCGCAGTGGAAGCGAAGGCGTGGATGGCCGGAACAAGTCCGGCCATGGCGAACTATCGGTTCGATCTAGGCTCACCTGGCTCTAGAATGCCGCGATGTTCACCACCTTCTTCCATGAGCTCAAACAGGCCGGCGTTCCGGTGACGCTGCGCGAATATCTCACGCTGATGGAAGCGATGGAGATGGATATCGCCGGCCGCCGCGTCGAGGACTTTTACTATCTGTCGCGCGCGGCTTTGGTGAAGGACGAGCGCAATCTCGACAAGTTCGACCGCGTGTTCGGCCACGTCTTCAAAGGTCTGAGCCTCGTCGAAGAGGCGCTGGACGCCGAAATCCCCGCCGAGTGGCTGAAGAAACTCACCGAAAAATATCTCACCGAGGAGGAGAAGAAGCAGATCGAGGCCATGGGCGGCCTCGAAAAACTTCTCGAGACGCTGCGCAAGCGGCTCGCCGAACAGAAAGGCCGCCATCAGGGCGGCAAGAAATGGATCGGCACCGGCGGCACGTCGCCGTTCGGCGCTTACGGCTACAATCCCGAAGGCGTGCGCATCGGCCAGGACACCAACCGCAATTTCCGCGCCGTGAAAGTCTGGGACAAGCGCGAGTTTCGCGATCTCGACGGCGACGTCGAGCTCGGCACCCGCAACATCAAGGTCGCGCTGCGCCGCCTGCGCAAATTCGCCCGCACCGGCGCGCCCGACGAGCTCGATCTCGACGGCACCATCAAGGGCACCGCGCACAAGGGCTATCTCGACATCCTGATGCGGCCGGAGCGGCACAACACCATCAAGGTGCTGCTGTTCCTCGACGTCGGCGGCTCGATGGATTGGCACGTCAAGACGACGGAGGAATTGTTCTCCGCCGCCAAGACCGAGTTCAAGCATCTGGTGCATCTCTATTTCCACAATTGCCTCTACGAGAAAGTGTGGAAGCAGAACGCGCGGCGCTGGACCGAGACGACGCCGACCTTCGACGTGCTGCACACCTATCCGCACGATTACAAAGTCATCTTCGTCGGCGACGCCTCGATGTCGCCCTACGAGATCGTCGCGCCCGGCGGCTCGGTCGAGCACTTCAACGAGGAGCCCGGGCAGACCTGGATGGCGCGGGTCGCTTCGACTTATCCGTCCTGCGTCTGGCTCAATCCGGTGCCGCAGAGCGAATGGGACGGCACCGCCTCGATCCGCCTGATGCGGCAGCTCCTCGGCGGGCGGATGTTTCCGCTGACCATCGAGGGGCTCGATGCGGCGATGCGGGAGCTGGGCGTAAGTAGCAGCCCGAGCTAAGCCGAGCTTGCGCGAAGCGAAGAATTCGGCGCAGAGACTGGATTGCTTCGTCGCGCTCCCGCAATGCGGACGATGCCTACGCCATCCCGACGAGCGAAGTCCCGCCGTCGATGCGTGAGCACCTGTCCGACCAGTGCATCGTTCTCGGCGACAAAGACGGCGGCATGGGCGATCTCTTCCGGCCGCACAAAGCGGCCGATCGATGTGGCGCGCGCACAGGCCTCGATAACGTCCGGCGGAGCGCCGGCCCAGGCCGGCGTCTCGGTGTAGCCCGGCGCGATCGCATTGACGATGACGTTCGGCGCGCTCGATTTGTTCAGCGTCGCGCTGACGCTCGCCAGCGCCGCCTTGAAGGCGGAGTACTGCAGAAAGTGCGGCTCGCCGGTCGCAAGATTCCCGTAGAGCGAAGTGATGTTGATGATCTTGCGCAGATGCGGCGACGGCAGCGCGAGAAAGGCGCGGCTCACCTGCACGGCGGACAAGAAGATGTTCTTGTACTCATAGTCCCAGACTTCATCGTCGTCGATGTCGCCCGGCCTGGAGTCGCCGGCATTGTTCACCAGCACGTCGATGGTCGGCGTCGTCTTTTTGATGTCGGCAAACAGCGCAGCGATCTGATCGCGGTCCATGAGGTCGGCCTGATGCAGGCTGCCGCTGGAAAGTTTCTTGACCGCGTCAAGCGTCTCCTGCGCGCCAGCTTTGTTCTTGCCGTAATGCACCAGCACATGCGCGCGCTTCTGCGCGAACGCAACGGCAATAGCCTTGCCCGATGCCGCTTGAAGCGCCGGTGACGAGGACGGTTTTTCCCTGCAAGTCCATGGCTATTCGCGATCGAAAGAAGAATGTAGCACGGGTGAGCGAAACGATATCCGGGAAGAATGTTCAAGCCTCTTGATCGGTCCCGCTGACCGCGTTCCCCGGACGCGGTGCAGCGCGAAGCGGTGCACCGCCGATCCGGGGTCTTCGCAAACACGACGCAAACGGTTCCGAAATCGTAACGATCCCGGGTCTGCAGCGCATCACTCCGCTTCGCTGCGTGCTGCGCTGCGCCCGGGAAACGGAGCATCTACCGCGCCAAGATCGGCACCGCTTCGTCGGCGAGCACGCCGCCGGTGATGCTGACGGGATCCCACGGCGCCTTGGCGGCGATATCGGCGCTCGTCGATCATGATCTGATTCATCTTCGCGCCGATCTGCGCCACCGAGGCGGCATAGACCAGCCGGCCGACTCCGCACCAGATGATCGCGCCCATGCACATCACGCACGGCTCGCCGGACGTATAGAGCGTTGCGCCCTTGAGCGGCGCCGAGCCGTGCACGGCGAGGCAGCGGCGGATCGCGATCATCTCGCCATGCGCCGTCGGGTCGTCGTGGGTCTTCCCGAGATTGCGGCCGAGCGCCAGAAGTTTTCCATCCTTCACGATCACCGCGCCGAACGGATAATCGCCGCGCCGGGCTTCGTTCAAGGCGATGCGCATGAAGCGCAGGTCCTCGGCGCTTGCGGTGGCTGGCGCCGGCTTCGGCGTGGGCGTCCGGCGCGGACAATGGAGCAGTGGACAGCACGGCCGTGGACGCCAGCGCGGCGACGACGGTTGCGCCGGTTCAGAGCAGGGGTCGCTGCATGCGAGGCGCAATGATCATGACAAGCCATCGGGGTCCTCTCGGCGTCAAAGTTCATCCAACTCACAACACGTCTATATCGAAAGCAATGCCGAAGTCGGCCAGCCGGCGCGCACGCGGCACATCTGAGTCCTGCTTGCTAGCGAAGTTCGCCAATAACGGGGTGCAGCTTACTTTGACGAGCCGGCAGCATTCTGCACGATCGCGATCATGCGGTCGATCACGTCATCAGGATTTGTGCCTGCAGGGAACGTTATCGTTTGCTTTAGGTCAGGCTTCCAAAACCCTTCTGGCTGTTTGGCTTCAACTAAGATCTGGAATACGCCATCGACCCCCTCGAGTTTCCAAAACTTCATGCCGCGTTCGAACTCGGACCACTTCTTGACCCCTGCATACTTAAGTAAAACCGGCGGTGGAATCTCACGGCGCCGCAACATTGGGACGGTTGGGTTTCCGCGCGCAATGGTGGTGCGTAGCGCCTGACGGAGTTCTTCAGTATCTGACAGCGAGGCAACAGTCACCGGTTCAACGCCGCGATAGAAACCTTCGCCCATTTTTCCCATGGTGGGCAAGTACAGAGTACCTTTCCGCAGGTAAACGTGGCAGTTCATGATGCCCTCATTTAGAACGGCGTAATAATCAGATCGATATCAAACGCCTGTGCTCGATGCCTCGCTGCCTCAAAGATTGCCTTTTGTATTTCCCTCATGCTGCCTTTGGGCACAACAATGTTTAACACGCGACCTTTGATTTCCGTTGACTCAATGTCCCAGACATCAAATGTCGCTCCGTCAAAGAGCGCCAATTTGTCGATGTAGTTGTTAACCCGATACGTCAAACGCGGAGCATTTTGATACGTGGCAGTCCTGAGGTCGACCGACTTAATGCTAGTCGCGATCTTGTTTAGCCAGCTATCTATTACGGGAAAATTTCCAGGCAAGTTGGCGCCGAACCGGTCGCTAATTTCCATGCCTCGCGCGGCCCAACCGAGCTCCCAAACGGCAGATGGAATTTCGGCGGCGGCTACCGGCGGGAAGATCGCCGGTAGCAAAAGGCCCGCTCCGATCAGGAGATTTGCGGTTTCCTCATCCGATTTGGATGAGACGGAATAAGGCCCGATCGCATCGAGGATTCGCTGCCGATCCTTGTATTGGACACCGGGCCCGAGCACGTTGCTCAAAGCGGCGGTGAGCGCGTCGCCGCCGCTCCTGTCGCCGGCATCGTAATAATTGCGTTTGATCTCGGCGCGTATCTCTTTTTCATCTCCGGGTTTCGCATTGGCGATCCATTCCAATAAATCCGCCAGTTCGTCGTTGCGTCGGCCCGGCGGCAAGACGACTCGGTTTTCGCTGATGTGTGAAATTGGCTGGTCGTTTTCAGCGATCCGCATGGGCGATGGTTCATTGCCCGAACCATCGGTCGGTGCGAACCAGCCCGGGTTCGGCGGCACGCCCGTGCGCGGATGCAACGCCGGGTTCCAATCCGCGGATTTGATGAGAGCGTCCTCAGCTTCGAGGCGATCACGTGCGACTTGGTCGGCAAGATCGGGAATCCGCAAGTGAACTGCGGCGATTCGTGCCAGGCACGCATCGTTCGCGTTCATCGCGGAGGCAACCGTGTGAAACCCCGGCATGAGTCGGTTCACCGCCGGCTCGATTCGATCGATGCGCCGAAAGAGGCGTTCGATCTCGCTGCGGTCGCGCACGGTAAATCGTCCGTCGCGGCGCTCGATTAGCGGTGTCCGCCCGAGAAACAGTCCATTGTCTGTACAGGCGAGGCCGAGATTGTTGTCACCGCCTTCGCTCAAGCGCCAGAAGTGGTGCATCATGCACGCTCGGTCGCATATTCGGTTACATTTGTCAACGTAAAGGTGACGTTAGAGGCAAAACGCCCTTGTAATGTGGCCCTTGTGACTTGACATTTGTCACCGTATCGGTTACTTGTCGTTTTTGATTCTCGCTCACGTAAAGGACCTGCCCCCGGAGGCAAGCCGGGGCATGGGAGCGAGGGCGGTGCCCGCGGGCGGAGTTGCAAACCGTTCCCGGGCAGCTCCGGGCATCAGCCTCCCAGCACTACCGACTGGGGCGCGAGGTGCTCGCTGGACTGGGACAGGTGAAGGCGGGTAACGCCCGCAAAAACGGCGTCGGCACTGCCCCAGGAATGGGGATCGTTACAGGATCGGCGCTAATTCCAAGTCCCAGGAAACATGGCCTGGAGCTGGGCCCTTGGGAGGAGAGCTCCCCTGGGTCAGAGCCGCGGTGGAACGCCGATAGATGTGCGCATCCTGCTGGATGCGCGGCCGCGCCAGCAGCGCGGCACGAGGACCACTGCGTCTGTCGGCGTTCCGCTTCCTTTATTTATTGCTTGGCGAGGTGAGCGTAGGCAGTGAAAAGGCAGGCACCACCCCTTCTTTTTCCGTCGGCCACTCTCTTCGCACTTTCATCGTGGCGGCAATTGCAAAAGCTCGGGCGCGCATGCGCTCGCGAGAACGGGTGCGCTCATTTCGTCATTGCCGGGCTTCACCCGGCATCCATGCTGAGCGACGGCTTGCTCCACCGTTCCGCAAGACCGCGCTCGCTGCCGCCTCGCTTGCGACTACCGGGTCAGCCCGGTGTTCACGGGGGAGGATGAAGGCGCGTCTCCCCGCTTTCGCGATCACGGTGTACGCTTGCCGGCACGCTCGCCTGCGCGACAAGCAGGGACAACAGCAACAGGAGCCACTAATGCCGGCCGAACGCTTCGACTTTCCCAATCCGCAAGGCGACACACTCGCCGCGCTGCTCGACCGGCCGGAGGGACCGATCCGCGCGGTGGCGCTGTTTGCGCATTGCTTCACCTGCGGCAAGGACAACAAGGCGGCGCGGCTGATTGCGCAAGGGCTTGAAATTGCGCGGCGTCGCCGTGCTGCGTTTCGATTTCACCGGCCTTGGCGCCAGCGAAGGCGAGTTCGCCAACACCACGTTTTCCTCCAATGTCGACGATCTGGTCGCCGCCGCCGATCATCTGCGGGCGACGGTCGGCGCGCCGGCCATTCTGATCGGCCACAGCCTCGGCGGCGCCGCGGTGCTCGCCGCCTCGCATCGCATTGCCGATGCGCGCGCCGTGGTGACGATTGCGGCGCCGTTCGATCCGGCGCATGTCGCGGGCCTGTTCGGCGGCCGCACGGCGGAAATCTTGAGCCAAGGCGAAGTCGAAGTGTCGCTCGCCGGCCGGCCGTTCCGCATCCGCCGCGCTTTGCTCGACGACATCGCCGAGCAGAAACTCGCAGGCCGCATCGCCGATCTGCACAAAGCACTGCTCGTCTTTCATTCGCCGACCGACGACACCGTCGGCATCGACAATGCCAGCAAGATCTTTCTCGCGGCAAAGCATCCGAAAAGCTTCATTTCGCTCGCGGGCGCCGATCATCTGCTGCGCAAGTCGAGCGATGCCGTCTATGTCGCCCATGTCATCGCCGCCTGGGCCGAGCGCTATCTCGACATGGTCGATGCGGCGGCCGACGACGCCCTGAACGAAGCCGGCGAGCCAGGCTTCGTCGTCGTGCGCGAGACTCGGCACGGCAATCTGCAGAACGAGGTCATTGCCGGCGCGCACCATTTTCTCGCCGACGAGCCGGTCAAGGTGGGCGGGCTCGACAGCGGACCAGGCCCCTACGATCTGCTTTTGGCGGCGCTCGGCGCCTGCACGTCGATGACGGTGCGGCTCTATGCCGATCGCAAGCAGTGGCCGCTCAAGCGCACCACGGTCCGGCTCAAGCACGGCCGGATCTACGCCACCGACTGCGCCGACTGCGAAACCAAGGAGGGCATGATCGATCACATCGATCGGACGATCACGTTCGAGGGCGAGCTCGATGCCGAGCAGCGCAAGCGGCTGATGGAGATCGCCGACAAGTGCCCGGTGCACCGGACGCTGACGTCGGAGGTGGAGATCAAGAGCGTGGAGGAGCCCCGGCTGAGACAGATCGGCAGGGCTGAAAGGAACGTCATTGCGAGCGGAGCGAAGCGAATCCAGCGCGGCGGCTCAGCCTGGGATTGCTTCGTCGCTTCGCTCCTCGCAATGACGGCAGTGACTCGACTGCAGGGGCTTTAGCCCGCGCTCTTCACCCGCGCCCTGACCTGCGCAATCACGTCCGGGATCGCAGCATCATTCCCCGGCGCCATGATGTGCACGCCGGCGACGCCGGGAATGGTCGAAAGCTCTTCGATCAGTTCGACGCAGATGCGGATGCCTTCGCGCTGCGGCTCGGCGGCTTTTTCCAGCCGCTCGATGTAAGCGTCGGGGATGATGGTGCCGAAGAGGTGGCTTTTCATCCAGGCCGCCGATTTCGCCGAGCGCAGCGGATTGACGCCGATGAGAATGGCAAGCTCTTGGGTGACGCCGGCCGCTTCGAGCGCGCCGACATAGCGGCGCACGATGGCGGCATCCATGCAGAACTGGGTCTGGGCGAATTGCGCGCCGGCTTTGATCTTGCCGAGAAGGCTGTTCGGCTGCCAGCCGGCCGGCGGGTCGATCGGCATGTCGGCGGCGCCGATGAAGAATTCGCACTTGCCCTCGACCTTGCGGCCGGTGGGCAGCGTGCCCTCGTCGCGCAGCCGGCGCGCCGTCTCCATCAGCGTCTTCGAATCGATGTCGAAGACCGGCTTGGTCTCGGGCTGATCGCCGGCCTTCGGATCGTCGCCGGTGAGGATCAGGAGGTTGCTTGATGCCGAGCGCGGCGGCGCCCATCAGCTCGCTTTGCAGCGCGATGCGGTTCTTGTCGCGGCAGGTGAGCTGCAGCACCGGCTCGATGCCGGCGCCGATGAGAAGGCTCGCGGCGGCAAGCGCCGCCATATGCGCGCGCGCGCCGGCGCCGTCGGTGACATTGACCGCGTCGGCCAGGCCCTTGAGCGCCCGCGCCTTGCGCAAAAGTTCCTGCCCGTCGCACGACACCGGCGGCGCGATCTCCGCCGTCATGACGAAGCGGCGGTCGGCCCATCCTGGCGCAGTCGGTCTTGCAGCGTTGGGGGGAGGGGGTGACTGCTGGCTCTGGTCGTTCATTACTTGCTCAGTTTAGCGGCAAATCCTCGCAGCACGTCACCGGGCATGCCGCAGCAACAGCACTTATATACTTTGCGGCTATACATCAATTCCGCCGCCAATTCGGTGCTTTCCTGGACAGGAAAGCAGGGTCTGGCTAGAGAGTTGCCCCAAGATGACAGGCGTCAACGATATCAGGTCGGCCTTCCTCGGCTACTTCGCGCGCGAGGGGCACGAAATCGTGCCGTCCTCGCCGCTCGTGCCGCGCAACGACCCGACCTTGATGTTCACCAATGCCGGCATGGTGCAGTTCAAGAACGTCTTCACCGGCCTGGAAAAGCGGCCCTATTCGCGCGCGGTGACGGCGCAGAAATGCGTGCGCGCCGGCGGCAAGCACAACGACCTCGACAATGTCGGCTATACCGCGCGCCATCACACCTTTTTCGAGATGCTCGGCAATTTCTCGTTCGGCGATTACTTCAAGGAACGCGCGATCGAGCTTGCCTGGAAGCTGATCACCAAGGAATACGGCGTTCCGGCCGACAAGCTGCTGGCCACCGTCTATATCGACGACGACGAGGCGTTCAATCTCTGGAAAAAGATCAGCGGGCTGCCCGAGCGGAAAATCCTTCGCATCGCCGGCAGCGACAATTTCTGGTCGATGGGCGACACCGGCCCGTGCGGTCCTTGCGCGGAGATTTTCTACGACCACGGCGACCATATTCCGGGCGGTCCGCCGGGCAGCCCCGACGCCGACGGCGACCGCTTTGTCGAGATCTGGAATCTCGTCTTCATGCAGTACGAGCAGCTTGCCGGCGGCAAGCGCATCGACCTGCCGCGGCCGTCGATCGATACCGGCATGGGGCTCGAGCGCATCGCCGCGGTGCTGCAGGGCACGCACGACAATTACAAGATCGATCTGTTCGGCGCGCTGATCGAGGCGGTCGCCGATCTCACCGGCGTCGATCAGGACGGCGAGCGCAAGGCGTCGCATCGCGTCATCGCCGATCATCTGCGCGCCAGCGCGTTTCTGATCGCCGACGGCGTGCTGCCGTCGAACGAAGGCCGCGGCTATGTGCTTCGCCGCATCATGCGCCGCGCCATGCGCCACGCCGAATTGCTCGGCGCCAAGGATCCGCTGATGTGGCGGCTCGTGCCGGTGCTGATTCGCGAGATGGGCCAGGCCTATCCGGAACTGCACCGCGCCGATGCGCTGATCACCGAGACGCTGAAGCTCGAGGAAATCCGCTTCCGCCGCACGCTCGAGCGCGGGCTGTCGATTCTCGACGAAGCGTCGAAGTCGCTCAAGAAGGGCGACATGTTCGACGGCGTGACCGCGTTCACGCTCTACGACACCTACGGCTTTCCGCTCGATCTGACGCAGGATGCGCTGCGGCCGCGCGGCATCGGCGTCGATATCGCCTCGTTCACCGACGCGATGGAGCAGCAGCGCGCGAAGGCGCGCGCGTCATGGGCCGGCTCCGGCGAGGCCGCGGACGAGGCGGTGTGGTTTGCGCTGCGCGAAAAAGCGGCGCCACGGAATTTCTCGGCTACGAGACCGAAAGCGCCGAAGGCGTCGTCGCGGCGCTGGTGAAGGACGGCAAGGAAGTTGCCACGCTGAAAAAGGGCGAGAGCGGCGCGGTCGTGCTCAACCAGACGCCGTTCTACGGCGAGTCCGGCGGCCAGGTCGGCGATACCGGCGTGCTGACGGCGGACGGCGTGCGTTTCAAGGTCACCGATACGCAAAAATATCTCGGCGATGTGTTCGCCCATATCGGCACCGTCGAGGAGGGCACGCTGAAGCCGGGCATGGCGCTGGCGCTCGAGGTCGATCACGCGCGGCGCGGCGCGATCCGGAAAAATCATTCGGCGACGCATCTTCTCCACGAGGCGCTGCGCCAGGTGCTCGGCGATCACGTCGCGCAAAAGGGCTCGCTGGTCGCGCCCGATCGGCTGCGCTTCGACTTCTCGCATCCCAAGCCGATGAGCAGCGAGGAGATCGAGCGCGTCGAGGACATCGCCAACGATATCGTGCTGCAGAATTCTCCGGTGACGACGCGGGTGATGCCGATCGACGATGCGCGGGCATCCGGCGCGCGCGCGCTGTTCGGCGAGAAATACGGCGACGAGGTGCGCGTCGTTGCCATGGGCGACAGGGGGCGGCAATACGCTGGGCTGGTCGGTCGAATTGTGCGGCGGCACCCATGTCAAGCGCACCGGCGATATCGGCATCATCTCGGTGGTCGGCGAAGGGGCGGTCGGCGCCGGCGTGCGCCGCATCGAGGCGCTCACCGGCAAAGGCGGCGCGCGCCAATCGCCAATCATTCGCCAAGCTCGCCAAGGCGACGGCGTCCGAATTGCGCGTGCCGGTCGATGACGTGCCGGGCCGTGTCGCCGCGCTGGTCGACGAGCGCAAGCAGCTCGAACGCGAACTGACCGACGCCAAGAAAAAGCTCGCGATGTCGGCGGCGCCGGCAACAGCGACGGCGCCGACGGGCTGCGCACCGTCGGCGACATCAAGCTGATGGCGCGCGCGGTGGAGGGCATCGACCTCAAGGACCTGCGCAGCCTCGCCGACGAAGGCAAGAAGAAAGTCGGCTCCGGCGTGGTCGCCATCGTCGGCGTCACCGGCGACGGCAAAGCCGGCATCGTGGTCGGCGTCACCGACGATCTGGTCGCGCGCTTCAATGCGGTCGATCTGGTGAAGAAGGGCGCCGAAGTGCTCGGCGGCAAAGGCGGCGGCGGCCGGCCGGATATGGCGCAGGCCGGCGGTCCCGACGGCTCGAAGGCCAATGCGGCGCTCGCCGCTATCGAAGCAGCGCTCGGCGCGTAAAAAGTTCGCTCAGATTTCGACGATCATGCCGTCTTCGGCGGTCTCGAACGGCACTTCGGCGCGCCGCGCCAGCATGTCGTTGCTCATATGGGTGAGGATGAGACGCTTCGGCCGGATCTGGTCGAGATGCTTTTCCAGCGAGCTCAGCGCCATGTGGCTCGTGATCGGCTTGTCGCGCGTATAGGCCTCGCAGATGAAGAGGTCGGCGTCGCGCCCGATATCGATGAGCTGTCGGTCCACTGCGTGTCGCCGGAAAAGGCGACGATCTTGCCTTCGGCTTCGAAGCGATAGCCGAGGCAGGGCCCGGCGCGATCGTCGTGCACGACGCGGAATGGCGTCACGCGCACATGGCCGATCTCGTTGCGCTTGCCGATTTCAAGTTCGCGAAGCGTCAGCGGAAACGACAATTGCAGGCTCGACGTGCCGGGATAGGCGCTCTCCATCATCTCGGCGTAGCGCGATTTGAGCCCGGGCGGTCCGGCGATGGTCAGCGCGCTTTGGCGTTTGAGGACATAGTTCGCTTCGAGAATGAAGAACGGCAGGCCGCCGATGTGGTCGGCATGAAAATGCGTGATGAAGATCGTGTTGATGTCGTTGCGATCGATCGCAAGCTTGTTCATGCCGACGAGCGACGACGCGCCGCAGTCGATCAGCGCGTTGATGTCGCGCCCGACCAGATGAAAACAGGTGTTGAAGCGTCCGCCGGAACCGAAGGCATCGCCGCAGCCAACGAATTGCAGGTGCATATAAACCCCCGAAAACGACTAACGGCCTGGTGAGCCGCGGTGGATGCTGGCGCGTAAACAGAGCGCAGTGTCGCGTCGGTCGGGAAAAGAATCCGTGATCTGTATCACAATGACACTGTTCGGCGGCTGGCGAGGATTTGGGTCAAGTCTCTGTCTTTCCGAGTGATTTTAACCTTTACCGGAATGGCTTTATGGGTTCTGATACAATTGTCACGTTTGTGCAATGGTTGCGTTCTGGCCTGGAACCCGGCGTCATGATCGCAACACAAATACGCGCAAGCTGCAAAGCGGGTTGGGTTTAGGGGACGATTGGGTGCTGCTTCGATCACATTGGTGCGGGCGTTGGCACGGCGCTGGCGCTTGCTGTTGCGCTCGGCGGCTGCGGCGCCGACGTGGGCACCGGCCAAGCTTGGTTTGCCAAGCCCTTCGATGTCACCGGCGCGCAGCGCCGGCTATACCTTTTCCGAGCTTTCGGAAACAAGAAAAGACCAACAGCCGATCACGCCGAACGATCTGGTTAACCCCAACGGGTCATGTCCGGCGCCCGCGGCGCCCGTTGCAGCCGCAGCACCGGCGGCTCCCGCTCCCGGGGCAGGTACGCCGCCCGGAACGCCTCTTGGTGCAGCGCCGCCCGGCGACACTTCTTCCTTGCTGGGTGGCGGCGTCGCGCTCGGCATGAGCGAGTGTGACGTGGTCTTTCGCGCCGGGCAGCCTTCGTCTGTCCAGATCGGCAATGCGCCGAACGGCGACCGCACCGCGGTTTTGACCTTTCCGAGCGGCCCGCGCGCCGGCATCTATCATTTCCAGCGCGGCGGGCTGACGGAGATGGACAGCGTCCCGCAAGCGCCTGCGCCGCGCGCAGGTCGCGAAGAAAAAGCCGACAAAGCCGCAAAAAGGCCGCGCAGAACTGAGCGCCGATCGGATGACGACGGCCCCGGCCTCCGATGAGGCGCGGGGCCGTCCTTTGCGACGCGACTATGTTCACGCGACACAAAGCATAGACGGATCAGTAGCAGCGATTGACCCAGCGCAGCACCGGTCCGTAGGGACGTATAGACCCAGCGCCGCACCTGCAGCCGCCGTAGACCGGCCCGGCATAGACGTTGAAGAAGGGGTGAAAGCCCCAGCCGCCATGCCAGCCGCCATGACCGCCGCCGGGATGAGCCGAGGCCGCCGTCGGTGCGAGCGCGGCGGCGCCGAGCGTAACGCGGCGGTGGCGAGAGCGAGGATTGTCTTGCGCAGCATGTGAGATCTCCTTGGTTTGACGCGTTCCTGATCGTCGTGTCTTGCGGCCGATACCGATGAGCAGCCCAATCGGCCATCAGGTTCATGCCGCCGATTGTGCCGGTTAATCGTCTGAACCGGCGCTGAGGACGAAATTTATTGCGCATTTATCAAACTGAACGCAGGTCGCGGCGTCGTTCACCGCGCATTCATGGGGCCAGCACGCGGCTTTCGCGCGCTTGCCGGGAACAGGAGCGGAGGCTATAAGCCCGGCGCGGTTCGACGCCGCTTTCGCAATTCCCCAAAGGAAAATTTGTCCGAAGGATAATTTGATGTCGATCGAGCGTACATTTTCGATCATCAAGCCGGATGCGACCGCCCGCAACTTGACGGGCGCCATCAATGCGATGATCGAAAAGAAGGGTCTGCGCATCGTGGCGCAAAAGCGCGTGCGGATGACGACGCGCGCGAAGCCGAGACGTTTTACGCCGTGCATCGCGCGCGGCCGTTCTTTCGCGAGCTCGTCGACTTCATGATCTCGGGCCCGGTCGTCGTGCAGGTGCTCGAAGGCGAAAACGCGGTCGCGGCCTATCGCGACCTGATGGGCGCGACCGATCCGGCCAAGGCCGCGCCCGGCACCATCCGCAAGGAGCACGCGCAAATCGATCGGCGAAAATTCGGTGCACGGCTCCGACGCCGCCGACACCGCGGAAAAGGAAATCGCGCAGTTCTTCTCCGGCAATGAAATTGTCGGCTAGAGGCGCGCGCCGTGGGATCGGTCGCGCAATATCTGCATCCCGCGCTGTGGCGCGATTGGTTTCACGCGAGCGCCGCCCAATTGGACCTGCCGGCATTCTGGTTCGCCGTTCTC
This sequence comes from uncultured Alphaproteobacteria bacterium, assembly GCA_963695615.1. Lineage (GTDB taxonomy): Bacteria > Pseudomonadota > Alphaproteobacteria > Rhizobiales > Xanthobacteraceae > BOG-931. The sequence goes on from CAVOHH010000009.1 coordinate 485,551, forward strand.
CAGATCATTTTCGTCAATATTCTGTTGTCCGGCGACAATGCCGTGGTCATCGCCATGGCCTGCCGCGGATTGCCGGCGCGAGCAGCGGCGCTGGGGCATCGTCATCGGCGCCGGCGTCGCCGTGATCCTGCGCATCGTCTTCGTCGGCGTCATCGCCGAGCTGATGCTGCTGCCCTATCTGAAGCTTGTCGGCGGCGTTGGCGCTGCTCGTCATCGCCGCCAAGCTGATCGTGCCCGAGGATCCCGACCAAGACGAAATCCAGGCGGTCGCGCATTTGTGGCGCGCGGTGATGATCATCGTCGTCGCCGACATCGTCATGAGCCTCGACAATATCATCGCCATCGCCGCCATCGCGCAGGGCAATCTGTTGCTGCTGGCGATCGGTCTTGCCGTCTCCATTCCGCTGATCATGGCCGGCGCCGCTTTGATCACGGTTCTGCTCGATCGCTTTCCGATTTTGATTTGGGCCGGCGCGGCGCTTCTCGGCTGGGTCGCCGGCGAGCGTCATCGCGACCGATCCGGCGGTGGCGCGACATCTCGCTGCAGCCTTCGGCGAGAAACTTCGCGCACGAGGCCGAGTTCGCGGCGGCCGGCGCTGCGAGCGCTGCTCGCCATCGCCGCGGGCGGATTGTGGTCGCGTCTGCACGCAGCCGCCAAAGCTGCGTGCCGAAAAAGCCGCGCGCGCAAGTGAGCGCGCGCGTAGCAACGCGCACAGCGTCATCGATGTCGACGATATCGTTCGGCATCGCAGCGGATCTGCAGCCATGCTTGCGCCGCATTTTTCTGGCTTGCTTGATGCGCAATCGGATTTTGGTCATCCGCTCGGTGCTGCCTTGCCGACACAATCGCCTCGGACTTCTCCGCTTCGGACTTCCCCCCAAAATCTGGCTTGTGGCGCGAAGCACGGCTCTCGCACGCGACTGCACGACTTGCGATCGTGCAATCGGCTTGCGAGTCGCGCCCGCGTCTTCACTGACATCTGGAATGAAATTAGGAGACAGACGATGCAGAAGGGCACCGTCAAGTGGTTCAATTCGACCAAGGGCTACGGGTTCATCAAGCCGTCGACCGGCGACAAGGACGTGTTCGTCCACATCTCCGCTGTCGAGCGCGCCGGCCTGCGCTCGCTCAACGACGGTCAAACGGTCGAGTACGAGCTCGTCACCAATCGCGGCAGGACCTCGGCGGAAAACTTAAAGGTTGCGTGAGCCAACCAGGAAATACCCCGGTTCCAAATCCCGGTTCTCGCAGCCCCCGGTCTAACGCCGGGGGTTTTTTAGGTCCGGTTTTCTGCGGTTTAACAGTTCGTTCAAGCGAAGCGGACGCGGCCTTCGGCCACCAGGCGCAGCGCCTGCGGATAGATCCGGTGCTCGACCTCCAGCACGCGCGCGGCGAGCGTCGCTTCCGTGTCGCCGTCGAGCACCGGGACCGAGCTGCTGCACGATGATCGGCCCTTCATCCATCTCCGACGCGACGAAGTGGACCGTGGCGCCGTGCTGCTTCACGCCGGCCTCGAGCGCGCGGCGGTGCGTGTCGAGCCCCTTGAATTGCGGCAGCAGCGCCGGGTGGATATTGATCATGCGGCCGCTCCAGCGCTTGACGAACCACGGCGTCAACAGCCGCATGAAGCCGGCGAGGCAGACGATCTCGATCCGTTTCGCTTCGAAGTTCGGCATCGAGCGCGCGTTCGAACGCTTCGCGGTCCTTGCCGAAGGCCGTGTGATCGACCAGCGCGGTCGCGATGCCGGCTTCGCGCGCGCGGACGAGGCCCAACGCGTCGGGCCGGTTCGACACGACGAGAACGATTTCCGCCGGATAATCTTGCGCCTTGGCCGCCTCGATCAGCGCCGTCATGTTCGAGCCGCGGCCGGAGATCAGCACGGCGACGCGCTTTTTCATGTCTCGTTCATGCGGCTCGACAGCACAGGTCGAGATGCCCGCGAAAGCCGACGCGCTCGCCGCCCGACGCCGCAACGACTTCGCCGAGGCGAACGACCGTCTCGCCGTTCTCGGCAAAGCGCTCGCAGGCGGCGTCCGCGCTGTCGCGATCGAGCACCGCCACCATGCCGATGCCGCAATTGAAGGTGCGCAGCATTTCGTGCTCGCTGATGTTGCCCGCCGTCGCGAGCCATTTGAACACCGGCAGGACCGGAACGCGATCGAGATCGAGCGACACGCCAAGACCCTGCGGCAGCACGCGCGGAATGTTCTCGATGAAGCCGCCGCCGGTGATGTGCGAGAGCGCCTTGACCGCTTTGGTCTCGCGGATCGCGGCGAGGCATGAGCGCACGTAAAGCCGCGTCGGCGTCAGCAGCGCCTCGCCGAGGCTCCGCGACGGCTCGAACGGCGCCGGATCCTCCCAGGTGAGCTTCGCCATCTCCGCGACGCGGCGCACCAGCGAATAGCCGTTCGAATGCACGCCGGTCGAGGCGAGCCCGACCACGACATCGCCCGCCGCGATGTCGCTTCGCGGCAGCACGTCCTTGCGGCCGACGGCGCCGACGGCAAAGCCGGCAAGGTCGTAGTCGTCGCCCGTGATAGACGCCGGGCATTTCCGCGGTCTCGCCGCCGATCAGGGCGCAGCCGACCTCGCGGCAGGCCGCCGCGACGCCTTTCACCACATCGGCGCCGACCGCCGGATCGAGCTTGCCGCAGGCGAAATAGTCGAGAAAGAACAGCGGCTCGGCGCCCTGCACGACGAGATCGTTGACCGACATGGCGACCAGATCGATGCCGATCGTGTCGTGGCGGGAGGTTTCGATCGCGATCTTGACCTTGGTGCCGACGCCGTCGGTCGCGGCGACCAGGATCGGGTCGGTGAAACCGGCGGCCTTGAGATCGAACAGGCCGCCAAAACCGCCGATTTCGGCGCCGGCGCCGGCGCGCGCCGTGGCGCGCACCAGGGGCTTGATCAATTCCACCATGCGGTTGCCGGCATCGATATCGACGCCGGCGTCCGCGTAGCGTGCCTCATCCACGAAAGCCACCAATTCGGATCGAGAATCCTCCCCCGTGGGGAGGCATTGCTCGCGCCTCCTACGTCGGAATCGCGGGGTGCGCAAGCGCGCGGGCGCCGTTATATTGTGGGATAGGTATATTGTGGATTCTTGGACTGCGCGCGAAATGTCGGTCGGACCCGGCCTTTGCCCAGTTGAACCGCCGATGCGCTAGCCGGGGCAGCTTTTGAGTATCCCAAATCTCATCACTTTGGGCCGCATCCTTTTGGTGCCGGTCGTGGTCTGGGCGATCACCTCGGGCGAGATGCGCATCGCCTTTCTCCTGTTCCTGGTGGCCGGCATCAGCGACGCCGTCGACGGCTTCCTCGCCAAGCGCTTCCAGATGAAGAGCGAGCTTGGCGCCTATCTCGATCCGCTCGCCGACAAGGCGCTGATCGTCTCGATCTATGTTTCGCTCGGCATCGCGAGCGCGCTGCCGATCTTTCTCGTCATCCTGGTCGTGTCGCGCGACATCATGATCGTCAGCGCCTTCATGCTGTCCTGCTGGTCGGCAAGCCGATGCCGATCCGGCCGCTGCTGGTCTCGAAAGCCAATACGGTGGCGCAGATCCTGCTCGCCGTGCTGGTGCTGGCCGAGCAGGCTTTCAGCTTCGACGCCTCGGCATGGCGGCAAAGCTCCTGATGGCGCTGGTCGCGATCTTGACCTTGCTCTCGATCGCCTTCTATCTCGCCGAGTGGGTTCGCCACATGAACTCGTTCGGCGCCGGGCACTGATCCGGCGGGCAGGGGCGGGCAATGCACTTCGAGCGCAACATCGTGTTCTGGCTCGCGGCGCTCGTCGTCTTCGTCGCGCTGCTGTGGCTGTTGAGCCCGATCCTGCTGCCGTTCGTGCTCGGCATGGCGATCGCCTACGTGCTCGATCCGCTGGCCGAACGGCTGAGCAAGCGCGGCATGAGCCGGCTCCTCGCGGCCCTTCTCATTCTCGGCGGCTTCGTCGCTCGCGTTCGCTATTCTGCTTCTTCTGATCGCGCCGATTCTGGCGCGGCAGTTTTCCGGCCTCATCGAGAATGCGCCGAGCTACGCGCAGCGTCTGCAAGCTCTCGTCAGCGATCCGAACCATCCGTGGCTCAAGCACCTCGTCGGCGACAATCTCGTCGGCGCCGACAAGTCGGTCGGCGATCTGCTGCAATCAGGCGGTGGGCTATCTGACCGGCCTTCTCGCCTCGGTCTGGGAGAAAGGCCAGGCGCTGATTTCGATCTTCTCGCTGTTGATCATTACGCCGGTGGTCGCGTTTTATCTGATCTGCGACTGGGACCGCATGGTCGACACGCTCGATCGCCTGATCCCGCTGCCGCAGCGCGAGACCGTGCGCAGTCTCGTTCCCGGAGATCGACGCGACGATCTCGGCCTATGTGCGCGGCCAGTCCGGCGTGTGCCTGATCCTCGGCTCCTATTATGCCGTCGGCTTGACGCTGGCGGGCTTGAGCTTCGGCCTGCTGATCGGCGTCGTGTGCGGGCTGATCAGCTTCATTCCCTATGTCGGCTCGCTGACCGCGCTCGTGCTCTCGCTCGCGTCGCGGTCGCGCAATTCTTCCCGGATTGGAGCGGAATCCTCATCGTCGCCGGTATCGTCCTGGTCGGCCAGTTTCTCGAAGGCAATGTGCTGTCGCCCAATCTCGTCGGCCACAGCGTCGGGCTGCATCCGGTCTGGCTGATGTTCGCGCTTGTTCGCGTTCGGCTATCTGTTCGGCTTCGTCGGGCTGCTGCTCGCCGTGCCGCTCGCGGCGGCAGCGGGCGTGCTGATCCGATTTGCGGTGCGGCGTTATCTTGGCAGTCCCGCTCTATACCGGAGACGGATCGTCCTAGGCGCACGCCGTATCATCGTCTATGTCGTCGTTCATGTCTTCGTTGATGTCGCAGCCTATGTCCTCCTTTCCGCGCCAGCTCGCGCTCGCGCTCGATCACGCCGAAAGCTATGCGCGTGAGGATTTTCTGTCCGGCCCGTCGCAATGAAGCGGCGCTGGCGCTGATCGATTCCTGGCCGGATTGGCCGGCGCGCGCCATCGCGCTGGTCGGGCCGGAAGGCTCGGGCAAGACGCATCTGGCGACGATCTGGGCGGCGGCGGCGGGCGCGCGCGTCGTGTCCGGCGCGCCATCTCGGCGAGGTCGATCTGCCCGCCGCGCTCGCCACCGGCGCGCTGGTGGTCGAGGATGCCGGCGGCGCTCGAAGACGAGCCGACGCTGTTCCATCTGATCAATCTCGCGCGCGAGGAAGGCGCCTTTCTGCTGTTCACCGCGCGCACCGCGCCGTCGCTTTGGCCGGTGAGCATTCCCGGACGTGATGTCGCGGCTGCGGGCGCTTGCCGGTCGTGACGCTGCACGCGCCCGACGACGCCATGCTGCGCGGCGTCCTCGTCAAGCTCGCCGCCGATCGCCAGCTCGCGCTCGACGACAGCGTCGTCCGCTATCTTCCGACCCATATCGAGCGCTCGTTCGCCGCGGCGCGCGCGCGCGGTCATCGCGCTCGACAAGGAGGCGTTGCGGCAAGGCCGGCCGCCGAGCCGGGCTTTGGCGGCGGAAATGTTTCGCGACAGCGCTTAGTCGTCGCGCTTCGCGACCGCCCCGATTTCGGTCGCTTTGCGCTGCCGACCGGTTTGACGGCCGGTCTTGACGGTGCGGCGGGCGCGCCGCGTTATGTGCATAGGCAATTTTCATCGGATTGTTGCATAAAGTGGCCAACGTCGCGTTCGAGGAGCACGAGACAGCCATGGCCGACCGCGGCCAAGCCACTGCTGCTGCACGAGAATCCGCGTCGCTGCGGCGCGCGGAAGAGCGCCTGTCGGAGCCAGGCGCGCGCCAGCGCCGTCGGCGAATCTTTCGACCAGCCCGGATCGTTTCATCAACCGCGAGCTGTCCTGGCTGAATTTCAATCGCCGCGTGCTGGAGGAATCGGCCAACCGCAAGAATCCGCTGCTCGAGCGGCTGAAATTCCTGTCGATCTCCGCCAACAATCTCGACGAGTTCTTCATGGTGCGCGTCGCCGGCCTCGGCGCGCAGGTGCGCGAAGGCATCAACACCAAGAGCCCGGAGGGCCTGACGCCCGCCGAGCAGCTCGTGCGCATCGCCGAGGCGGTGTCGGTCCTGGTCGAGGATCAGCAGGCGCAGTGGCGCGAGCTGCGCGACCGAGCTCGGGCAAGCCGGCATCGTCCTGATCGACGGCCCCGACGTGACGCAGGCGGAGAAAGCCTGGCTCGAGGATTATTTCCTCGCCCACGTCTTTCCGCTGCTGACGCCGCTCGCCATCGATCCGGCGCATCCGTTCCCGTTCATTCCCAATCTCGGCTTCACGATCGCCTTGCAGCTGTCGCGCGCCAAGGACGGCAAGGCGATGAACGCGCTGATCCGCATGCCCAACCGCATCGAGCGCTTCGTGCGGCTGCCGCAGATCGGGCGACGGCGGCGAGGTGCGGCTGATCTCGATCGAAGGCGTCACCAGCCTGTTCATCGGCAAGCTGTTTCCCGGCTATGCCGTGAAGGGGCTCGGCGCCTTCCGCGTCATCCGCGATTCCGAAGTCGAAATCCTGGAAGAAGCCGAAGATCTGGTGCGGCTGTTCGAGACCGCGCTCAAGCGCCGCCGCCGCGGCATCGTGATCCGGCTCGACATCGAGGCGACGATGCCGGTCGAGTTGCGGCGCTTCGTGCAGCACGCGCTCGGCGTCACCGACGACAGGCGTGTTCAGCGTCGACGGCGTGCTCGCGCTCAACGAGATGGGGCAGATCGCCAGTCTCAACCGGCCCGATCTCGAATTCGTGCCCTATACGCCGCGCTATCCCGGACCGCGTCCGCGATCATGGCGGCGATTGCTTCGCCGCGATCCGGCAGAAGGATTTCATCGTCCACCACCCCTACGAATCCTTCGACGTGGTGGTGAACTTCCTGCAGCAGGCGGCGCGCGATCCGGACGTCGTCGCCATCAAGCAGACGCTCTATCGCACCTCGGCCAATTCCCCGATCATCAAGGCGCTCGCCGAGGCCGCCGAAGCCGGCAAGTCGGTCACCGCGCTGGTCGAGCTGAAGGCGCGCTTCGACGAGGAGGCCAATATCCGCTGGGCGCGCGACCTCGAACGCGCCGGCGTGCAGGTCGTGTTCGGCTTCATCGAGCTGAAGACCCACGCCAAGCTGTCGCTGGTGGTGCGCCGCGAGGGCACGTCGCTCGCCTCCTATGTGCCATGTCGGCACCGGCAATTATCATCCGGTGACGGCGCGCATCTATACCGACCTGTCGTTCTTCACCTGCGATCCCGATCATCGCGCGCGACGTCGCCCGCATCTTCAATTTCGTCACCGGCTATGCCGAGCCGGCCGAGCTCGAGCGCATGGCGGTGTCGCCGCTGTCGCTGCGCAATCGCATTCACGAGCATATCGACGAGGAGATCGCGCAACGCCAAAGCCGGGCGGCCGGCCGCGATCTGGATGAAGATGAATGCGCTGGTCGATCCCGACATCATCGACGCGCTCTATCGCGCCTCGAGCGCCGGCGTGCCGATCGATCTCGTGGTGCGCGGCATCTGCTGCCTGCGGCCCGGCGTTCCCGGACTGTCCGACAATATCCGCGTCAAATCGATCGTCGGCCGCTTCCTCGAGCACGGCCGCATTTATTGCTTCGGCGCCGGCCACGGCCTGCCGCATCCGAAGGCCGCGGTCTACATCTCCTCCGCCGACATGATGCCGCGCAATCTCGACCGCCGCGTCGAGGTGCTGTGCCCGATCCTCAATCCGACCGTGCACGAGCAGGTGCTCGATCAGATCATGGTCGCCAATCTCAAGGACAACGAGCAGAGCTGGCAGCTTCTCGGCGACGGTTCGTCGTCGCGCATCGAGCCGGCGCCGGGCGAGGAAGTGTTCAACTGCACGACCTATTTCATGACCAATCCCAGCCTGTCGGGACGCGGCAAATCGCCGAAGGATTCCATGCCGCGATTGCGGCATCGGCCGGAACCGGTGTGAGCCGGCCGTGTGACGCCGTGACTCGCGAATCGCGTAGGATCGCGCGTGCCGCCCTGCCGGGCCCAGGCGGCGAGACCCAAGCTGACAATTCCTGCGACAATGATCCGCGGCCCATGATCTGCGGCGGAACACGCCGTCACCGGCCTTTGTGCTGATTGCGACCGATGACGCTTGCTGAATCCGACGCTCAAGGACGCCTCGACCACGGTCCGCCGATCGCCGTCATCGACATCGGCTCGAATTCCGTGCGCCTTGTCGTCTATGAAGGGCTGACCCGCAGCCCGACCGAGATTTTCAACGAGAAGGCGTTGTGCGGTCTCGGCCGCGAGGTGCAGTCGACGAAGCTTCTCGCCGCCGACGCGGTGCAGCACGCGCTCGCGACGCTCAAGCGCTTTCGCGCGCTGTGCCAGACCATGGGCGTGAAGAAAACGCTCGCCATCGCCACCGCCGCCTGCCGCGACGCCAAGAACGGCCCGGCCTTCATCAAGCTCGCCGAAGCGCACCATCGGCACCAAGATCGAAGTGCTGTCCGGCACGCGCGAGGCCGAGCTCACCGCGCTCGGCGTCATTTCCGGCGTGCATCGCGCCGACGGCATTGTCGGCGATCTCGGCGGCGGCTCGCTCGAACTTGTCGACGTCCGCGGCACGCAGGCGCGGCACGGCGTGACGCGCCCGCTCGGCGGCTTGGCGCTCGCCGACATTTCGTCGAAGTCGATCAAGAAGGCGGAGAAGTTCGTGAGCAAGACGCTCAACGACTTGCCGATGCTGCAAGGCCTGCGAGGATCGCATCTTCTATGCCGTCGGCGGCACCTGGCGTTCGCTGGCGCGGCTGCACATGTGGCAGACCGGCTATCCGCTGCACGTGATGCACGGCTACGCGATCGCCGCCGACGAGGCGCTCGAATTCGCCAAGCTCGTGCACCGGGTCGATGTCGAGACGCTGTCGAACATCGAGGTGGTGAACAATGCGCGGCGGCCGCTCTTGCCTTATGCGGCGCTGGTGCTCGAAAACATCTTGCGCGTCGGCAAGCCGCGCCAGGTGGTGTTCTCGGCGCTCGGCATCCGCGAGGGCTTGCTCTATTCGCTGCTGAAGAAAAAGGAAAAGGAGAAGGACGCGCTGATCGAGGCGGCGCGTCATCTCAATCAGTTGCGCTCGCGCTCGCCGCACCACGGCGAAGAGCTGATCGCGTGGACCGACCGTTTCATGGCGACCTCCGGCCTCGACGAAACCGGCGAGGAGCGCCGGCTGCGCCATGCCGCGTGCCTGCTCGCCGATATCGGCTGGCGCGCGCATCCCGATTATCGCGGCGAGCAGTCGCTCAATATCATCGCCCATGGCGGCTTCATGGCGCATCGACCATCCGGGCCGCGCCTATCTGGCGCTGGCGGTGTTCTTCCGCCATGTCGGCCTGGTGATGGACGACGAACTGTCGCCGCGGCTGCGCGAGCTCGTGTCGACGCGCATGCTCGACCGCGCGCGCGTGCTCGGCGCGGCGCTGCGGCTCGCTTACGTGATTTCGGCGGCGATGCCGGGCGTGCTGACCGAGACGTCGCTCGCCATCGAGCGGCACCGTCTGGCGCTGCGGCTGCCCGGCGAATTCGCGGCGCTGGCCGGCGAGCGCGTCTTGAACCGGCTGCGCTCGCTCGGCCGCCTGATCGGCCGCGAGCCGGTGATGCTGATGGGGTAGCTGCCTGCGCGTATACGCGCTGCGGCGAAGTCGTTTTCGCGTCTCACTCCGCCTTGTCTCACTCCGCTTTGGCGTCGGAGAACTTGACCACCTTCGCCCATTTCTCGGTCTCGGCTGCAATGAATTTGCCGAAATCGGCGGGCGGCATCGCCGTCGGCGCGCCGCCAAGGTCGATGAGCCGCGCCTTGAACGCAGGATCGGCGAGCCCGGCATCGATCTCCTTGTTGAGCTTGTCGACGATGTCGGAGGGCGTATTCGCGGGCGCGCCGATCCCGAACCATGCGGTGGCCTCGTAACCCGGCAGAAATTCGCCGAGCGGAGGCGTGTCCGGCAGCGCCGCCGCGCGCGTCGCGCTCGTCACCGCCAGCGCGCGCAGCCTGCCGGATCTGATGAAATCGAGCGACGACGGCAGCGGATTGAACGTCACCTGCACCTGTCCGCTGAGCAGATCGGGAAACTGGCTGCTGCGATAGGGAACGTGAATCAGTTTGACGTCGGCCATCATCTTGAACAGTTCGCCGGCGACATGATTGATGCTGCCGATGCCCGGCGACGACATGTTGATCTTGCCCGGATTGGCCTTGGCATAGGCGATGAACTCGGGAACGGTCTTGGCCGGAACCGATGGATTGACCATCATGACGGCCGGAACGCTGAAGAATGCTGGCAACGGGCGCGATGTCGCGGATGAAATTGAAGTTGAGGTTGTCGTAGAGGGTGGCATTGATCGCGTTTGTCTGGGTGACCCAAAGCAGCGTGTAGCCGTCGGGTGAGGCGTGCACGACCGCCTCGGCGGCGACATTGGTGCCGGCGCCGGTGCCGATTTTCGACGACGAATTGCTGGCCGAGCCGCTCCGACAGCCATTGGCCGATGAGCCTCGCGGTAATGTCGGACGACGTGCCGGGGGGAAAGCCGACGAAAATGTGGACCGGCCGCGCCGGAAAGGATTTGGCTCTTGCGCTGTGCGCGAGCGCCGGCAATGCCGCAAAAGCGGCGGCGAATTTCAGAAAGCTTCTACGGACCACAACCATGGCAATGTCCCCCCATGAGCTAGAGTTGCCTTATGGCGTTTGGCTTATTCGAGCAGTCTGGACGCAAAGAGTGCTTGGGATCAGCAACGCCTGATTTCGCAGGATGATCAAGCCAGGATGATCAAGCCAGGATGATCAAGCCAGGATGATCAAGCCAGGATGATCAAGCCAGGATGATCAAGCCAGGATGATCAAGCCAGGATGATCAAGCCAGGATGATCAAGCCAGGATGATCAAGCCAGGATGATCAAGCCAGGATGATCAAGCATTGTCCGATCGGTTGACAAGGTCACCGTTGCCGCACCGGGACGGCCGCAGGGGTACCCGCGCTCAAAGAGCCGCCAATTGATCCGACAGTCGTGCACGCCGGTCGTGTGACTTAGGTCACGACCCACGCCGTTGGGCTCATGCCACAAAACAGTTTGCCCAAATCCATGGGGCAAGGGGACGAGCGGTCGTCGGGGTCATGAGCGATATCGGCATATATGTCGTAGCGGCCACCAAAGGCGGCGAGACGCGCTATTGGGCCGCGGCCGTGCCGCAGCACCGCGCGGTGGACGAAGTGCAGCGCCAGTTGCCGCCTGGATGGCGCGCGATCCTCACGGACCGTCGTCTGGCGCCGGAACAGATCGCGGAGTTAAAGATCCGCTCGAACAGCGTGCGCGAGCTGAATTTTTTCCCGTGAGCGCGGGCCGCATCGACCAGCAACTTCTACGAGGCCGCCGTGTCCGCTTTCGGGCGCAAAGCGGACGTCCCAATTCGACAGAGCCGCGGTAGCTTTTGACCCTTAGCGCACATTCGGCCTATCTCGGGGTGTCCCTAACCATTCGACCTGAGCAAAAGCAATGGGACGACGACGCTGCACAAGTTATAGATCGCGTGCAGGATGATGGCCGCTCTGATGCCGCAGAAGTGCCGCGCGAAACCCAGAATAACAGCGGTCGGCAGAAGAAAGAGCGGCAACAGCAGCCCTCGTTCTAAGTGAACGAGCAGCCAAAATCCGCACGTCAGCAATGCTGTGGGAAAGGCGCGCCAATGTCGTCGAAGCGCGGTCCAGAGCCAGCCTCTAAAAAAAAGTTCTTCTGCCAAAGGAGCAAGTACCACCGCGTCGACGGCGAACGCGGCCACTGTCCATGGGCTGGCTTGCCGCCAACTTGCCGTCGATTGCGCTGCCAGGCCATTCCAAACCGCTCCTGCGAAGAAACCCCACGCAGCCGCCAAGAGCGCAAGCATGATCAGAAGCCACCACCGCATGATGGGTCGATCATCAACACCGGCGCGATGGTTGCCGTGTCCGACGATCCCGCTTCGCTTTCTGACACCGATTAGCAATACGCAGCCCGCCAAAAAAAACAAAACCGTAATGCTTATTGGGTTGTCCAAGGAGGCATTCGGAACGCTATCGGCGCTCATCATGGCTGTCGCGAGGCCGACCGGAACGCCAGTCAACTCTGCCAAGACCCACCACCCAATCGCGGCAAGTATCAAGCTCCGAACGGATTCAGATTGTGCGGCCGTGTCTACCAGTCGTTCTGGAGCTGCGGTCATTGGCGGTGTTGAAGCCGCCGCTCGCAACCTTGCTTCGATCTCAGGTGCTTCGAGCCAACTAGCCATTTGACCGATCCGTGGCGTGAGGCCGCCTCAGTTAGCGAATCTATATCAAGCCACCTGAGTAATGTCGCCTATTGGCCCTTAGCGGACGCGCCGGTCTTGCGACTTCGTGTTCGTTATTGGGGGTAAAGCGGACACGGCCGCCGTGAGACGGCGCGGCAGCTTTTGACCCGGGCCGGACATCGCATCCTGCCGATTGGTGGGAGCAAGCCACATACCCCCTACCGTTGCCGAGCTCATTCCGATTATGCTCAGTGAGTTCAAATCCCTCTGACAGCTGCGCATCTGACAGCTGCGCATCTGACAGCTGCGCATCTGACAGCTGCACATGCAGTTGCGATCCAGGTGATTTCGATGACAAGTCTAGATATTCGTGCTGCTCTCGAACGTCACTGGGCGGCATCCGATGCGAGCGACTTCGAAACGGAACATGAGATTTATCGCGATGACGCGGTACTCGATTATCCGCAGTCGGGCGAACGGATCCGTGGCCGGCGACAAATCCAGTTGTCACGGGCCGCCCAGCCGAACAAAAAGCGATTCAACGTCAAACGCATTTTGGGCACAGATGATCTTTGGATCACGGAATTTGTGCTGACATATGATGGCCAGCCGTCCTACGTGGTCAGCATCATGGAATTTCATGGCGGACAAGTGGCCCATGAAACCCAATATTTCGGCGATGCCTTTGAGCCGGGGCCATCACGTGCACAATGGGTAGAGCCCATACGCTAGAGACGGCCGCCGGATGCGCGATCCTGCTTGTGGCTTGGTCAGCCCGTCTGCGCGTTGTGCGTTCGAAACTCGCCTGGCATGCGGCTCAGACGATAAATTTGATCAATACCCCGCAGCGACGGGGCCGAAGCGGTAGTTCACCCGAACCGTTCCCATATCGACGTCCTGATTGATGCTGTCGGTGCGGTCGAAACCTCCCATGAAGTTGATGAGGTTGTTGCTGCTGCGGCCCATGAAAAGATGGTCGTATTCGACCGCAACCGACCAGTTCGGCGCAAAGCCGAATTCGATACCGGTTCCGATCGCGCCTCCCCAACGGGTTTCCTTGGCCTGATCAAATGTGAAGCCGGGCGGGAAGGCAATGTTCTGGAATTGCGATACGCCGCTATAGTTGTCATGGGTGACGGCAGCGCCGCCTTTCACGTAGCCGAGGACGTTATTCCAGGCGTAGCCGACCTGGCCGGTGAAGAGCCCGATGGTATCGATCTTGGTCTTGTTCGAGAACGGCCGACCGCCGAAGGTCCCGGTCGCGCTCGTGTTTGATCCCGTCAGATTTGCCCCGTCGCCTTGCGCCTCGAGGCCGAACACCCAATTGGTCATTTGCCAGCGATAGCCGATCTGACCGCCGAACAGAGCACCCGTTGCATCGTGGCAACCTTCGCTTGGCGCGCCCGGTACGGGAAAGCCCAAGGAATTGATGTCATTCCAGCAATTGCGGCTCGATGCACCGCCGCCGTTGAGGCCGATGTAGAAGCCGCTCCAACCATAGATTGGCGCGACCATCGGGGGCGCCTTGGTGTAGATCCGCGCGGGAAGGTCAGCTGCCGATGCCGCGCTCACAACTCCAGCAATCGAAAGTAATCCGGCCCCGACGATGACTAAACGATGCATTTCCAGTCCCTAGAGTAATTGAAAAAGTGCCTCCCTACTTTCTGGCATGGAACCTCTGGAGGCGACAGATTGGCATGCCTCTAGGTTGTATTTATCTGTGACGTGTCGCCCGGATGCCACAGCGGCTCAGTTGGCCGCGTAATTCGCTTTCCACAACGCGGGATGTCTGCTCGTGGCCCTCAGCGGACATTCCGGCAGCCGTGAATCAATGGCTGCTTTCGGGGGAATAGCGGACGCCGCAAATGGCTCCGCGCCTAGTCCCGCTCGATCGCCGCGACCCGGCCCTTTTCGATGGCGAGCGCGAGCTTGCCGTGCTTGAGCGCCAGCGCCTTCTCGCCGAACAATTCGCGCCGCCAGCCCATCAGCGCCGGCACTTCGGCATCGTCGTCGGCGGCGATGCGTTCGAGGTCGTCGACGGTGGCGATCACCTTGGCGGCGACGTGATGGCGCTCCGAGATCATGCGCAGCAGCACTTTGAGCAGTTCGACGATCGCGGCGCCGTTCGGCGCCGGCTGGCTGCGCGCCTGATGCGGCAGGGTCTTCGGATCGCGCGCCAGGCCGCGGTTGACGGCGGCGACGATGGCTTCGCCCCAGCGCGAGCGTTCAAAGCCCTTGGGCAGTGAGCGCAGGCTCTTGAGCTTCTCGATCGTGGTCGGCGCCTGCACGGCGATGTCGGCGATGACTTCGTCCTTGAGCACGCGCGAGCGCGGCACGTCGCGCGACTGCGCCTCGCGCTCGCGCCAGGCGGCGACGTCGATCAGGACGGCGAGCTCCTTCGGCTTGCGCACGCGCGTCTTCAGCCGCTGCCAGGCGTTGTCCGGATCCATGCGGTAGGTCTCGGGCGAGGTGAGCACGCGCATCTCGTCCTGCGACCCAGTCGGCGCGGCCGCGGCGTTCGAGATCGGCGACCAGCGCCAGATAGACGTCGCGCAGATGCGTCACGTCGGAGATGGCGTAGCGCAAGCTGCGCGTCCGACAGCGGCCGGTGCGTCCAGTCGGTGAAGCGGTGCGACTTGTCGAGCGTGTCGCCGGTGATGCGCTGCACCAGCTGGTCGTAGGAGATGGAATCGCCATAGCCGAGCACCATGGCGGCGACCTGGGTGTCGAAGATCGGATGCGGAATGAGCTTGGCCGCGTGCCAGACGATTTCGATGTCCTGGCGCGCGGCGTGAAACACCTTCATCACCTTCTCGTCCGCCATCAGCGCGTAGAACGGCGCAAGATCGATGCCCGGCGCCAGCGCGTCGATCACCAAGGCTTCGTCGGCCGAGGCCATCTGCGCCACGCACAGCAGCGGATAATAGGTGGTCTCGCGCAGAAATTCGGTGTCGACCGTCACGAAAGGATGCAGCGCCATCCGCGGGCATGCGGCGGCGAGTTCGGACGTCGTCGTGATCGGCTGCATCGAACTGGTGGCAACGGAATCAAACGTCATTGGTGCCTAATAGTGTCGTTCAGGTGCCACGGGCGTGGCAAGGGCGCGCAGGGCGCGCGTCAAATTCCGGCGTGCAACTGGAACCCGCTAACCGCCCCGTATTCGGTCCATCAGGATGAACTCCCAGGGGCTCGGCATGGCGCCGACCGGCACTTCGATGAGGGTCGGGCCGTCGCGATGGGCGAAGGCGCGCCGCAGCGCCTGGCGCAACTCCTCGGGGCTTGTCACGCGCGCGGCTTCGGCGCCGAAGCTTTTGGCGAAGGCGACGAAATCGGGATTGGCGAGGTCGCTGCCGATCAGCCGGTTGCCGTAGCGTTCCTGCTGGATGCGCCGCACATTGCCGAAGGCGCCGTCGTTGAACACGACCGTGACCAGCGGAATGCGGTGGCGCATCGCGGTCGCGAGTTCGTTGGCGGTGAACATGAAGCCGCCGTCGCCGGAAATCGCCACCACCGGCACGTCGGGCCGCGCGTGCTGCGCGCCGAGCGCGGTGGCAAAGCCCCAGCCGAGATTGTCCTGATAACCGGGCGAGAGAAAGGTGCGCGGCTTGTAGACCGGGAACAGCAGGCGCGCGGCGAAGCCGATCTGCGTGACTTCGTCGACGAAAATGCCGTCCTCCGGCAGTTCGGCGCGGATCGCGTCGAGAAATGCGATCTGCGGCGCGAGTTTTTCCAGGCGCTTGCGCCACGCGGCCTGGCGCTCCTGCATTTCGGCGCCTGCGCGACGGGCGCTTCGCATTATGCGCCGGCAGTTCCGCGATGAGACGCTGCAGGATCGGCTTGGCGTCGCCGGTCAGCGCGACGGCCGGCCTGTGCAGGCGATCGTGCTCCTCGGATCGGCGTCGACGCGAATGATCGCAAGCTCGCGATCGATGCCCCATTGCGGGAACTGGATGAGGAGCCGGGTGCCGACCGCCAGCACGACGTCGGCCTCGCCCCACAGGTCGCGCCCGAGCGGCAGCGTCACGCTCAACGGATCGCGGCTGTCGAGCACGCCGCGGCCGCGCCGATAGCCGAGCACCGGCGCCTGCAGCATGGCGGACAGCGCCGTGACTTCGGCGGCGGCATCCTGCGCGCCGCCGCCGCAGATGATCATCGGCCGCTTCGCCGCGCCGAGCCGCTTCGCGGCTCGGCGGATCGCGTCCGTGTCGATCTTCGGCTGCGGCACCGGCAGCGGCGCCTGCAACGCCACCGGCGCCGATTTGCCCCACACATCGATGGCGCATTCGAGCGCGGCCGGTCCGGGCCGGCCGGTCGCGCATCGCGCGCAGCGCCAGCGCGGTCAGGCGCGACGCCTGTTCCGGCTTGCGGATCAGCGACGTATGATCGACCAGCCGCGCGATGATGCCGGTCTGGTCGCGGATCTCGTGCAGGTGGCCGAGGCCCTTGCCGATATCGGCCGACGGGAATTTGCCCGACCAGCGCCAGCACCGGCGCGTTCATGGAATAGGCCGTGAGCAGCGCCGCCGCGGAATTGAGCAGGCCCGGTCCCGGCACGACCGCATAGGCCTGCGGCTTGCCGGTCGCGAGCGCCGCGCCGAGCGCCATATAGGCGGCGCCCTGTTCGTGGCGGGTGTGGATGGTGCGCAGCCGGTCGGAGAACTTGAACAGCGCGTCGAACAAAAGGTCGTTCTGCACGCCCGGCAGCGCATAGACCGTATCGAGGCCGTGGGCGATCAGCGTGGCGACGACGGCTTCGGCCGCCGTCATCGGTTGTGCCGTCTCCGCGGCCTTGGTCTTGCGCTGCATGCTACTTCCCCGCGCCGTGACTTGTGCAGATCGGCGCACATCTGTCGAGGCGGTAGCTCGCGCCGCGGGCCGCCATCGGCGGCTGCGGCCGCCGCCCGGCTTGACAAGTCGGCGCGACGCATGTGGTTGTGCGCCAAATTTCCCGACCATTGGCGGAATTGAGCATGCATCGCTACCGCACCCACACCTGCGGCGCGCTCCGCGAGGGCGACATCGGCACCGAGGTCCGGCTTTCCGGCTGGTGCCATCGTATCCGCGACCATGGCGGCGTGCTGTTCATCGACCTGCGCGACCATTACGGCCTCACCCAGGTGGTGGCCGATCCCGACAGCCCGGCCTTCAAAGTGGCCGAGACGCTGCGCTCGGAATGGGTGGTGCGCATCGACGGCAAGGTGCGCCGGCGCCCCGGCGGCACCGAAAATCCCGACCTGCCGACCGGCGCGGTCGAGGTCTATATCCGCGAGATCGAGGTGCTGGGGCCGGCCGGCGAACTGCCGATGCCGGTGTTCGGCGAGCAGGAATATCCCGAGGAGACGCGGCTCAAATACCGCTTCCTCGATCTGCGCCGCGAGCATCTGCACAGCAACATCATGAAGCGCGGCGCCATCATCGATTCGATCCGCCGGCGCATGAAGGAGCAGGGCTTCTTCGAATTCCAGACGCCGATCCTGACCGCGTCGTCGCCGGAAGGCGCGCGCGATTATCTGGTGCCGTCGCGCATCCATCCCGGAAAATTCTACGCGCTGCCGCAGGCGCCGCAGCAGTTCAAGCAGCTCATCATGGTGGCGGGCTTCGACCGCTATTTCCAGATCGCGCCGTGCTTTCGCGACGAGGACGCGCGCGCCGACCGCTCGCCCGGCGAGTTCTATCAGCTCGACCTCGAGATGAGCTTCGTCACGCAGGAGGATGTGTTCGACGCGGTCGAGCCGGTGATGCGCGGCGTGTTCGAGGAATTTGCCGACGGCAAGCCGGTGACGCCGAAATTTCCGCTCATCCCCTATGCCGAGGCGCTCGCGCAAATACGGCACCGACAAGCCGGATTTGCGCAATCCGATCGTCATGCAGGATGTGTCGGAGATTTTCCGCGGCTCGGGCTTCAAGATTTTCGCGCGCATTCTGGAGACCAGCGCCAAGGGCGCGGTGTGGGCGATCCCGGCGCCGAGCGGCGGCTCGCGCGCGTTCTGCGACCGCATGAATTCCTGGGCGCAAGGCGAAGGCCAGCCGGGGCTCGGCTATATCTTCTTTGCGCTCGACAACGGCGCCGTGGTCGGCCGCGGCCCGGTCGCCAACAATCTCGGCGCCGGAGCGGACCGAAGCGCTGCGCACGCAACTCGGCTTGAAGGACGGCGACGCGGTGTTCTTCGTCGCCGGCGAGCCGGCGAAGCTTCGTCAAATTCGCCGGTCCCGCGCGCACCAAGGTCGGCGAGGAGCTCGGGCTGGTGCAGAAGGACCGCTTCGAACTGTGCTGGATCGTCGACTTCCCGATGTACGAATGGAACGAGGAGGAGAAGAAGATCGACTTCTCCCACAATCCGTTCTCGATGCCGAACGCGTCGGTCGAGGAATTTCTGGCGCTCGATCCGGCGGACAAGGACAAGATTCTCGCGCTCAAGGCGATCCAATACGACATCGTCTGCAACGGCGTCGAGCTGTCGTCCGGCGCGATCCGCAATCATCGCCCCGACGTGATGAAGAAGGCCTTCGCCATCGCCGGCTATGACGAGAGCGTGCTGGAAGAGAAATTCGGCGGCATGCTGCATGCGCTGTCGCTCGGCGCGCCGCCGCATGGCGGCATCGCGCCCGGCATCGACCGCATCGTGATGCTGCTGTGCGGCGAGGAAAATCTGCGCGAAGTGGTGCTGTTCCCGATGAACCAGCGCGCCGAAGATCTGATGATGGGCGCGCCGTCGGAAGCGACGCCGAAGCAATTGCGCGAGCTGCATATCCGCGTCGTCAAGCCGAGCTGATAATCGGCGGGTCCGCGAGAGGCGGAACAGGGCTCAGGAAGACGACTAGACCTTGATCCAATTCGATTGAATCGGATCAAGGTCTAGGTTCTTTGTTTGAGCGTGATCTTATCCGAAGACCGGAACACCACTTTTCGGGATCATGCTCTAAGCGGCCTTAGCCGTGTCTTCGTTTTTGGGTTTGGCGACGAGCTGCACATCAAGCGCGTCGAGCACTTTCATAACTGTGCCGAGTTCCGGATTGCCTCCAGCTTTCAAAGAGCGGTAAAGGTTCTCTCTGGAAACTCCGGCTTCCTTAGCAACGTCTTTCATGCCCTTCACGCGTGCGACAGTGCCAAGCGCCTTAGCGATGACGCCATCATCACCGGTTTCGAAGGCTTCGGTTAGATACGCGGCAACTGCTTCGGGAGAGTCTGAGGTATTCAGCCGCATCAAATGCTTGTGCCTTAGGCATAGCCTAGTCCTCCAACTTACTCGCGATGTTCCTGGCTTTCGCTATGTCCGTCCGCTGGGAATCCTTGTTACCTCCGCAAATGAGCGTTGCCGTGTCACCTGTCTGTTTGAAATAGACCCGATATCCGGGACCGAAGTCGATACGCATCTCACTAATACCTTTACCTGGAGCAGGGTTGTCAGCCAACATAAACTGACTAAATATTAGTGCACGAAGGCGCCCGACTTACGGGACCAGAGGGCTGAGCTTTTGTTCTATGCTGGATCGTAAAATCAAGGTTTTTTGGCATGATGATTTCGCGCGGCACCTCAATTTTGGTCCACTGGAGCTTCAGGCAGTGCTCGAGTAGTAATCGAATTGCGAATAGATAGTGGCGGCAGTAGCGAACTATTAGCAATTAATCGGCAAGATGAAACCGACGGTGAAATCTAGTGGGTCGGAAAGCTGTGACGCGCGGCGCGCTCTCGACTGTCTCGGGCAGGAGCGACCCCAGCGCGCAGCGCCGCCGGCGAGCCGGGAGAGTGAAACATGCTGCGAGGCTCCGGGCCGGGTGAGCGCCGCGGCGGTCGAAAGCGGGGTACGCCGAACCGACGAACGATTCTGACGGGACAGAATCCTGTCGATCGGATTAGACCACCCAGCTGCATCGCAGCGCGCGTTCCTCGTTAAGCTGGTCAAGGACCGAGAGCTGCCAGCCGATACACGGATGGCGGTAGCGCCGAAATGCTTTCCGCCGAAGCGAACGCGGTCGCTGCGGACCGGCCGGCCACGAGCGTTGGGCAGCCGGACCAGCATTGCGCAAGAGGCTCGCGCCACAGCGGGCGCTGCGGTGGCGTCTAAGGGCGCGCCAATGTCCGCGGTGGTTCCGGCCATGCGAGACTGGAATCCTCAGGCGCTCGACGCCTTGTTTGGCGTCGTCCAGGATGCCACGGCAAATCCCAAGGCGCGGAGAAAAGCGGCGCTGAAAATCGCAGAATTTCTGCTTCCCAAAGCCGGCAAGAAGGCAAAAGTCATCGCCGATGAATACGGGTTCTCGATCAACCCGAATCTCGCCAGCGCATATCGCGAGATCCAACGTGAGCTGCGGTCTCTCGTGAACGACCCGACGCACAAAATCCCCGCCGTTGCGCAAAAGATCCAAAAATTGAAGGCGCATTCCGAGGCGATCCGACGGCGGTTCCAAGTGCCGTGTCCCACCAAATATGGCGACAAGGAAGTGATCAAGGATGACCAAGGACTGTGCGAACTTCCCTCGGCTGCGCGATGACAAGATCGCTCTGACCGAAGCGCAGGATGCCGAGGAAGCGCATCTCAGGGCGCGCTATGATACGTTCGCAAACGGCCCGGAGCAAACGGCGCGCCGCCGCTGCACGGCGCTGCAGGACGCGGAGCGGCGGTTCAAAATGGGTCTACTTAACCGAAAACTCTCGCGCAAAGCCCAAAACGATCTTGTGCTTTTGCGATGGCTTTACCCGAAAAAGATAGACTTCACTGACCGCGACCAGAGCGAGCAGGAACGAGCGGGAAGATTGAGATACCAGCGATCATCCCTTCCGTTACGAATTGCCGGCTTCGGACGGCAATTTTTATCCGCCAGGCTCTCCACTGCGGCCACAGAACTCGATGCGGTAACGACGGACCGTCGCTTAAGCGACGAGAGCCCTCGTCGATTGCTTCCGGCGATAATTCCGTGGATGCCGATAAGAAGGCCGATACAGATGCAGACGTCCTTGAAAGGTGGTTGCGCGGTACAGAACAATTTCAACCTTTCTTTCTCCGCAAGGCGGCCGGTGTCCGGCTAGGAAAAGAAAAAGGATCTTATATGATTTCGCAGCTGGTGCTCGCTTGCGTCGAGGCGAAGATCGTTCCGGAAGATGAGGTCTGCGAGGAACCTCCGTTGTTATCTTCCCGCCAAGGCCGCGCGACCGCCAAACGCAAAAAATGCAGACGTTCTTGAAAGGTGGCTGCGCGGTACAGAACAATTTCCATTTGTACATTGTCCGGGGAGGCGGGCCGTGCCCTGCTAGGAACAAACGATGAGGGGGCTTCGGAGCTTGTGCCCGCTTGTTCGAGGCGAAGATCGTTCCGGAAGATGGGTCTGTGAGAACGCGTTCGGTTGGTTATCTTGCCGCAGCCAAATCGGGCGCGCGTCCGCAACAACGTAAACGCGGATCTCGCTTCGATATGTAGAGGTCCTCGGATCAAGTCGCCTCGCGGTCGATATCTCTAACTGGGAAAGGCGCGTCACCCGGTGCGGCGTGATCAAGCTGCTCCTTCCGGTTTTTTGCGCAGCCGCACCCCCGGTCCTCCACCATTTTCATCGATGAATTCCACGCCCGCCTCTTCGAGCGTGCGGCGGATGACGCGGTCATTGACGCGCGTCAGCACGGTCGCGCTTTGCGTGAGCTCGGCGCGGCGGATGGTGGTGACGCTCACCGTGGAGTTTTCGGCGAGATCTTCGGCGGTCCAGCGGATGAGGGCACGCGCGGCGCGAATTTGCGCGCTGGTCAGCGGCGGAGGGGTCTTGACACCTGCAGGAGATGGCATAGTTAATACCATATGGAATGTTACGTATCGTATACGGGACTCATCAGACGTCATTATCGACGGGAGGGAAAGAATGAAAACACCCATGTGGAAAAATAAAGCACAGGACCGCCGGCACTTTGTCGGCGGCTCCGACGCCCGGATCATCATGGGCACCGACGAAGATGCTTTGGTGCGGCTGTGGCGGGAGAAGCGGGGTGAGGCTGAGCCCGCAGGATTTGTCGGGCAATCTCATCGTCCAGCTTGGCGTGGTGACCGAGGACCTCAATCGGCGCTGGTATGAGGCCAATACCGGGCAGGTCATTGTCGATGTGCAGCAGCGGGTCTTCCATCCGGCCCTGAAATGGATGGCGGCGACTTTGGATGGCCGGGTCGAGGGCTCAGACGCGGTCTTCGAGTCAAAGTTCATGCTGCCGTGGTCGTTCTCGGAGGAGGGGGCGGCTGCAAAGTACATGCCGCAGCTGCAGCACAATATGTGGGTCGTGGCGGCACGGACCGCGGTGCTCTCGATCATTACCGGGGGAGGGAAGTGGGTCGAGATCCTGGCCCATGCCGATCCGCTCTATCAGCATCTGATCGTCACGGCGGAGCGGAAGTTCTGGCGCTGTGTCGAGAACGGCGAGCCGCCGCAGCTGTTTGGGGTCGATCCGCCAAAGCCAAGGATCGAGGCCATTCGCATTGTCGACATGAGCACGTCCAATGCCTGGGCGGAGTTCGCCGCGGTCTTTGCCGAGACCCGGTCGGCCTATCTCGAGCATGAGAAGGCCAAGGCCGAGCTTAAGGGACTGATGCCCGAGGATGCCAAGGAGGCGATCGGGCATGGCATCCGGGCCAAGCGCTCGAAGTCCGGGGCGGTGAGCTTTGACCTTCTCAAGGGCGAGGAGGGCGACAGCCATGCAGCGGTCTAGTGACTCCATCGCTTCCTTGGCCGCGGCTTTGGCCAAGGCGCAGATCGAACTCTCCAACCCGGAGAAATCCCTGATCGGGTCGATCGAAGCGCGCGAACCCAACGCGCCGGAACGGCTGTTCCGCTATGCCTCGCTCGCGAGCGGGCTTGAGATCGTGCGCAAGACCTTGGGCCAGCATGAGATCGCGACGGTGCAGACCACGGCGATCGATCAGTCAGCCGGCATCGTCAATCTGACGACGGTGCTGGCTCATGCCTCGGGCGAATGGATCGCGTCGGACTGGCCGGTCTGTCCGATCAGCGAGACCGCAACCCCGCATCGGATGGGGGCGGCGCTGACCTATGCCCGGCGCTATGCGCTGTTCACGCTGGTCGGCATTGCCGGCGAAGATGATCTCGATGCGCCGGATCTCGTGGCGCCGACGCCGGCGACCAAGCCCTCGGGAATGGATCGGTCGCGGCGGGCCAGTGCGCCCAATGGCCGGCTCAATGCCGGTCAGCGCGGGGTCGATCATCGAACGCCGGTCGAGCGGCCTGCCAAAACCTTCTCCAGTGCGCGAGGCGATCGTGCTCGATATGCAGATGTCGGCGCGGTTGCGCGATCAGATGCTCGCTGAACTCAACGAACTTGGCACGAGTGACGAGGCGGCCCGCTGGGCGAAGCGGCGTTACCCGGACAAGACCACCAAGCTCAACGCAGCTGACGCCGAGCACATCGACAAATGCTTCCGCACCAAGCTTTTGAGCTTTGCCGCTCATGACGCGGAGGGGACCGCAGGCGCCGATATCGGCGAAACGTCGTGAGCCGGCGGCCCAGCCAAACGGGCGAGGGCAGCAAGAAGCCAACGACGGTCAAAACCAGTCGACAAGAGCGCCTTGTCGTTCCCGGAGCCGCGCCGGGTGCGCGATCGCGAGCATGTCAGCTATGTTGCCCAGCAGTCTTGCCTCGTCTGCGGCCGCCGGCCTTGCGATGCCCATCACCTGCGCTTTGCGCAAAGCCGGGCGCTCGGGCGCAAGGTCAGCGATGAGTTCACCGTGCCTCTGTGCCGCGGGCATCATCGTGAGCTCCATCGCCATGGTGATGAAGCTAAGTGGTGGCGCAAGGCCGCTATCGATCCGCTCGCCGCTGCCCGGGCCCTGTGGCTTGAGACGCATCCTCGCTTGGCGGCACAAACAGACACAGTGGCTGCTGATGCCGGGGCCGCCCCTGCCTTGGACCTCCCGGAGCGGCCTCAGCCGCACTAAGCGACATTCGGCACTTGAACGGTGACTTTCTCACAATTAGCGCTCGCAATTCCTCTCCGAATCCGTGACAATGATGCAATGGGACGCCGACCGAAACAGACACGCCAATTGACAGGC
The DNA here is from genome assembly GCA_963695615.1 of uncultured Alphaproteobacteria bacterium. Taxonomy (GTDB): domain Bacteria; phylum Pseudomonadota; class Alphaproteobacteria; order Rhizobiales; family Xanthobacteraceae; genus BOG-931. Next base: position 509,894 of record CAVOHH010000009.1, read on the forward strand.
CTCTACCATGCGCGTGAGGCGCGTGGCATGAGCCGAACCGAACTGGTGAAACGATCGGGTGTATCGAAGCAGCAGCTTTCCCGCCTCGAGAGCGGACAGATTAGGATGCGTCTCGACCATCTCAAGCCGTTTGCGGCCGTTCTCGATTACTCGCCGGAGGAGATTTTGTTATGGGGACGATTGCCTCACGGGATTTCGGAGTCCGGCGATCAGCGCGGCGATGCCAGCAAGAGCCCAACAGGCAAGCGGTCCGGAGAAGTACGGGAAATTGACGCGCGTGCTCCTCTCGCACGCGGCCGTGTTGTGTCGCGTTTCAAATCGGAGCACTGGCTATTCCCGGAAAGCTTCGTCAGCGAACAACTGCACACCACTTCGGCGCAGCTTCTGGTCCTCGAGATGAATGGGGATAGTATGGCGCCGACGATACTTTCGGGGGAGCGCGTTATCATTGACGCGGGCCACAAGAATCCGATTCCGGATGGGCTCTACGCCATCCGCGATGCGTTTGAGGCTGCCGCAGTTAGACGGCTGCAGGTGTTGCGCTCGGCGACACCGACCCGCGTGAAGATCATTTCTGATAATCCCAATCACGCCTCGGAAGAGATTCCGCTGTCTGATCTCGAGATCGTAGGAAAGGTGGTCTGCTGTCTAAAACTCGTTTGATTTAATGACGCGATCAGCCTTTGCCTGCGCTGCGTACAAACCGTAATGTGAGTTCGAATCCCACTCCCTCCGCCAGTCTCTTTCCAGAACCCATTCTCCGGCCGCCGCCGACGTCGGCTAGAAGCGCTGGTTTGGCTTCTTTGGCCTTGAACCTCTGCACTACGACAGACAGTCAGCGAGCAAGAACATGCTCTCTCGGCCCGTTTTTCTCTGAGGCTCTGTACTCTTGTGCGGGTTACGGTTCTGCGGGCCTCAACAAAAACAGCTGTTTCTACGACACTCAATTCGCTCAATTTTCGAAATACAATCCCTTGAGTCATTTTCCTACCAACGACTGAACGGGAATTATCAGTTCGGTTTGTTCTTCGCATTCGAGCGGTGACTCGCAGATAGCGCGAATGCGCTCGTCCGATCGCATTTGAAGGCCGTGACCACCCGGTCCACGAGTCGATAAATACCATCATCAGGCAGTTGAGTTTGCAGATCTTGGCAGTATAGAGAGAAGTGATACCCTCTAAAGTCGTCCCGTGCCAAAAAATAACTGTTGGTTGTCTCGTTATTCTGACCTTGATATCATTCCGTATGCTGATCGAGAAAGGGCTTTTGCGTCTTAGCGCGACCGACTTGGTTGGGCACGTCAACTGCCGCTACCTGACGAGTCGCGACCTGAAGGTCGCACGCGGCAAACTCGAAAAACCCGTGGTATGGGATCCCGTTTTGGAGGTTCTCGCCGAGCGCGGCGCCCTGCACGAACAAAGCTATCTCAATCATCTTGAAGGCAACGGACTTCCGATCGTCACGATAGACGGGAAAGGCATCGACGCGATCCCGGTGGCTCAAACGCTTGATGCGATGCGCGCTGGCGCGCCGGTCATCGCACAAGGCGCTCTGCAAGCTGCGCGGTGGGGCGGGCGACCAGATATTCTGCGTCGCGTCGAGAAACCGAGCGCCCTCGGCACGTGGTCGTATGAGGTCATCGATACCAAGCTCGCGCGGGAGACCAAAGGCAATACAGTCCTCCAGATATCCCTCTACTCCGATCTCCTCTCTGAAGCGCAGAAGCTTGCGCCGGAATTCGCGCATGTGATCACGCCGGGCACGGACTTCGAACCGCTTGCGTTTCGTTTCGCCGATTACGCCGCGTATTATCGCCGCGTCCGAAAAAGTCTGGAGCAAGCTTTATCAACCGATAGCACCGAAGATCTGTATCCCGAGCCGAAGCCACACTGCGACATTTGCCGGTGGCGGCTTCAATGCGATGCGAAGTGGCGAACGGACGACCACCTCACGCTCGTCGCCGGCATCTCGAAATCGCAAATTGGTGAGCTCGCCCGGCACGATGTCACGACCGTTGCGGGGCTTGCGACCGTCGCAATGCCGCTCCCTTGGAAGCCTGATCGAGGAGTCGTCCGCAGTTACGAAAAGATCCGGGAGCAGGCGCGCATTCAAGTGCAGGGTCGTACCGAGGATAGGGTGGTGTATGAAGCGCTGACGCCTCTGCCGGGCTTTGGACTTTCGTGCCTCCCCGCTCCGTCGGACGGTGACATATTTCTCGATTTTGAGGGCGACCCGTTCGTGGACGAAGGCGGCCTCGAGTTTCTGTTCGGCTACGCGTCCAAAGAAGGTGGCGAAGAGCGATACGTCGCCGACTGGGCGCTGTCGCGGGCCGATGAAAAAACGGCCTTTGAGCGGTTTGTCGATCTGGTGATCGCCCAGCTGGAAACGTATCCCGATCTCCACATCTATCACTACGCCCCGTACGAGCCGGCGGCGCTCAAGCGCCTCATGGGCCGGTACGCGACGCGCGAAGACGAGATTGACCGCATGCTGCGGGCCGGTCTCTTCGTCGATCTGTATTCCGTCGTCCGGCACGGCATACGTGCTAGCGTCGAGAGTTATTCAATCAAGAAGCTCGAGCCTCTTTATGCGTTCGAGAGAACCGTGGGACTGCCCGATGCGTCGGCGGTCCTTGCGAAGGTCCAGGCCAGCCTTGAGCTCGGCGACTTTGAAGCCATTGGGCAAGAAGAGCGAAATGCCGTCGAGGGGTATAACCGGGACGATTGCTTGTCGGCGTGGAGGTTGCGCGACTGGTTGGAAACCGTTCGCTCCGGCCTCATAGCGGGAGGAACTACGATCGATCGGCCACCGCCAAGGACCGGTGAGGCGAGTCCGGATCTCAGCGATTGGCAGCAGAAGATAACGGCGCTCGTCGCTCGATTAATTCACGACGTGCCGGTCGATCCTGCCGAGCAGACCGCCGAGCAGCGTGGCCGCTGGCTGCTCGCGCATGTTCTGGATTTTCACCGGCGGGAAGACAAGGCGGTTTGGTGGGAGTACTTCCGGCTCTCTGCTCTTTCGGGCGAAGAGCTGCTGGACGAGCGCGCCGGCCTTTCGGGACTCACTTTCATTGAGCCGATCGGCGGCACCGCGAAGGCGCCAATCCACCGCTACGACTTTCCTCCGCAGGATACCGATCTGCGAGGCGACGAAGACCTGCGAAATCTCGGCGGCGCGAAGTTCGGCAAAGTCGCCGAAATCTCCCTCGAAGATCGGACGGTCGATATCAAGAAACGGCAGGATACCGCCGAACGTCCATCCCGAGGCTGTCTTCGCTCACACGGTCATCGGCGCGCAGGAGCTGGCAAATTCGCTGGTGCGGATCGGAGAATACGTTGCCGATAACGGAATGGCGGGAGAGGGGCCGTATCAGGCCGCACGCGATCTCCTCTTGGTCGCGGCGCCACGAGTGGGCGGAATGTCGCTGCGGGAGGCCGATGAAACGGTGCTAGCCGCAGCGATGCGCATTGCGCCGCATATCGAGTGCGGGATCTTGCCAGTTCAAGGTCCGCCGGGCGCCGGGAAGACGCACATCGGCGCGCGAATGATCTGCACCCTCACGAATGCCGGGCAGAGCGTCGGAATCACCGCCAACAGCCACAAAGTCATACGCAATGTACTCGATGAAACACTCAGAGCCGCGGATGAGCTTGGGATATCGGTCCAGTGCATCCAGAAGGTATCTGAAAAAGAAGACGATCTGCAGCGGCTGCGGTTCACGACGGATAACGGGAAGCTTTTGGCTGCAATCGGCACCACCTGCCAAGTCGCCGCGGGCACCGCGTGGCTGTGGGCGCGGCTCGACGCGTTTCAGTCCGTCGACACGCTGTTCATCGACGAAGCGGCCCAGATGTCGCTCGCCAATGTCTTGGCAGTCTCCCAAGCCGCGAAAAGCATCGTGCTCTTGGGAGATCCGCGGCAGCTTGAGCAGCCGATGCAAGGCAGTCATCCGGAGGGTTGCGACGTGTCCGCGTTGACGCACATCCTCGGTCCGCATGCGACGATCCCTGCCGACCGCGGGCTATTTCTAGAGGAGACGTGGCGCTTGCACCCGAAGATATGCGCCTTCACGTCTGAGCTGTTCTACGAAAGCCGGCTGTATTCGCGGCCCGGCCTCGAACTTCAGGAGATCAAGTCGAGCGGCAGGATATCGGGATCGGGCTTGCGATATCTTCCGGTTGTTCACGAGGGTAACCAAAGCTCGTCTCCCGAGGAAGCGGACAATATCAAAGAGCTAGTCGAAGAGATTCTTTCTTCGAACGCGGTGTGGATAGACCGGGAGGGCAAGGAAGCGCCAATCGGACTCGACGATATCCTGATCATCGCTCCGTACAATGCACAGGTGTTCGAACTGCAAGACCGGATACCGGGCGGCAGGATCGGCACCGTGGACAAATTCCAGGGGCAGGAAGCACCGATCGTCATCTACTCGATAACGACATCGAGCTATTTGGATGCACCGCGAGGAATGGAGTTTCTGTATAGCGCAAATCGGCTAAACGTGGCGAGTTCTCGCGCCCGAGCGATCTGTATCCTCGTCGGCTCACCAGCGATTTTTGAGGCCGACTGCCGTACGCCTCGTCAGATGCAGCTAGCGAATGCGTTCTGTCGGTATCTGGAAATGGCCGAAGATATATAAATCGGTCCAATGGGTCGTCTGTCCATTTGTACCAGTCACCCTGATCTTCTCAGCACGGCGGCAGGAGTGGTGTTTAGGCCGCGGTCACCGCTCGTTTGACCCTTTCGTGCGCGCACGGCACCAATCAAAGCCTGGCGATTTGCATGGACAGCCCAAGGCTACGCCATAATCCCAGGATGAACCGTCTCACTTGGCGCGGCGTAGTCGAACAACGGGCGACTTCGGGTTGAACTGTCTCTCATTAGCTTATAGCGCGGCCGGTCGGTGCGGTTTCGGCCCCAGACTGGGTATTTCAGTTCACCTTGGAGGACCTTGCTAACCCCTGTTGCGAGAATACCGCTCAAATGCGAACCTAAGGTGGTGGGGGTAAGGAAATGGCCGGTTGGTCCCGAGGCACTGCCGCAGGAGGTGGTTTGCTGCTCGTTTTAGGCGGCCTAGTTTGGCTTGTGGAAGGTATCTACCAATTTGTTCTTGCAAACCTTCCAGCCATTGTCGCGCTAGCGGTAGTTATTGCAATCCTTCCATTCCTTATTTGGGCCTTCCGTCGCCTCGGTCGCGGGAGTTCTCGCGCTCGTACTTCAAGTGGTCAAAGCCTTTCGATGGCACCACAGCGAAGTGCAGTCGGATCAAGAGTATTATCAGCGGCGCGTTGGGTGAAGCCCGGCGAACCAGTACAGATCCAAGGTGCAACGATCACGTCTGGACTTTTCTATTTCGGAGAAGCCGTCCCCACGCAAGACGGCAAAGCCATATCCCAGTACGCGATCAATCCGCGCTTGGCCGCGAGTCGGGGCACAGAGCGATGTTGCCGGAAGCTCGATGCCATATTGGCCCTCGTATGAATTTATGACGCCGGAGGCAAGACGAGCGTTCCTCGATTGGATGAAGGGAGGCCGCAAGGATCTGGCTTGTGGCATCGGCTACGTCTTCATCTTCTTTTATGGACTCGAACATCGAATGTTTCTGGAGAACGGCGGTGAGAATCCGCAAGTTCTCGTTGCTGAAGTAAAGCGACTGTTGTCGATTTACGGCGGCAATAATTCTTTCCGGGGGTACGCGACGAAGTTTCTCACCTGCGTTCGGTTAGTCGCGGGCGCACCAATTTCGCCGCCGCAACTATCGCCGGATATTGGCGGGACGACTGAGATCCCGCTGAACATAAGACTCTATCTAGGCGCCAAGCTTGCTAAATCGGATCGTATTGACGCGGATGATGCGCTGCTTTGGCTGATGTCTCTTCCAGAGTTTCGGCTGCGCACGCCCGCCCACCGTTGTTTCGAGCGGTTCATTAGTCTGTGGCGCGTTCAGTTCGGCGCTTCGTATCCGAATGGATTTAAGCTTGCCGTTTCTTCGACCTACCTTACGATTAAATATCGCGCGGCAAGTGGTGCGTTTGAGGCGGAATTGCTCGGTGCACATTCGCATTATCGAGATATCGCCGCTGAACCGCAGGGTTTCCAAGCGCTACGTTTACTCGCTGAGCAATGCACGACTGAGCTCGATTCATTTAGTCGCCTTGTCGGACGGTATCCCGACCGGCAGAATTCGGTCGAGGCCGCAATGCTTCTTCCGGAACCTATCCGTCACGCTGCCGTGACGGCTGCAACGCACGAGTTGCGACGTTTTTTGCGTGAATTGATGGGCGCGCGGAGCACAGCCACAACGCAATTGCGCGACGTTGTCATCGCGGGAGGTTTTCCGATCCCGCAGTCGGACTCGCTCCCACAATCGATCGGCGATCTGCTTGGGCAGTCGTTTGACATGCTTGATATAGCGATCGAGCCGGACCGCCGCTATGGCGGTGGGATCACCCATCTTGAAGATCATGTCGTGGTCTTTGCTGCGGAAAATGGGGGCGCCATCGATCCGACGAAGCCGACCTATCAGAGCATGAAAAATCGAGTGGAGGTCGCGGCGCTTGCCGCGGCTGCCGACGGTGAAGGCACAGAAGAGGAGTTGCGGGCTATTATTGGCACGATTCGAGCCGACGGGGACCTTACGCAGATCGAACGATTACGACTGATTGCGTATGCAGTGACCATATTCAAAAGCCCTCCAAAGCGGGGCCGGATTTTGCGACGGCTTGCGAACACGAGCGAGACGGAGCGCAAATCAATCGCCGCCGCCGCAACCGCTATTGTTGGTGCTCACGAGCAACCTGACCCAGGCGAGGTCAAATTCCTCGAAAAGCTTCACCGGACCCTGAAACTGCCCGCCGCCCAAGTTTATTCCGATATCCATCGTGCCGCGCGGCAGATCGACGGCCCGGTTCCTGTCTCGACCGAAAGCCGAGTACCGGGAGTTAAAATTCCGAAAGTGCTGCCGGCCAATATCGCTGTACCTTGGATTCCGGCTTCCGGAATCCGTACTGATCGGAAGCGACTGGAAGCCGTGCAAAGGAACACGGAAGTCGTTTCAGGTATCCTCTCGCGCGTTTTCAACGACGAGGTGGAAACCTTGGAAACGGTAAGTCAGGTGCCTCTTCACCCCAAGTCTTCGGTTTTTGACGGATTAGATATCGGCCATACAGAGCTCATCAAGATCCTCGAAACAAAGGGCGAGATCTCTCGGCCCGAATTCGAGAATCGTGCAAAAGCACTGCATCTACTTCCAGCTGGGGCTATAGAGCGCATCAATGACTGGTCGTTCGATCGTTTCGACGAACCACTTCTCGAGGACGGCGACAATATCGTGCTAATTGCACATCTCCGCGATCGTCTCGCCGAATTGAGAGAAACGTCGCAATGACAACGCCAGCAGCCAAGATCAAGCCGCGCGAGAGAGACACGATTATCCAAGCGCTTTCTGCTGGCGTCGTTCCCCGCGTTGGTCTGCCATATATCCAGGTTGGTAGAGCTGCAGAAGTTTCCGCGCTTCTAAAAGACATCGATCGCGTCGCTGACGGTGGAACAAGTATCAGATTTGTCATTGGAGAATACGGCTCTGGGAAGACCTTTTTTGCGCAGCTGGTGCGGTTGATCGCGCTGGAGCGTAAATGTGTGACTGTTTATGCCGATCTCGCGCCTGACCGACGCATCCATGCCAGCGGGGGGCAAGCCCGCGCCTTGTATTCGGAGGCAATGAACAATCTGTCGACGCGTACAAAACCTGATGGGAACGCGCTCACCAGCGTTGTTGAGCGGTTTGTTACCGACGCAATTAAGGAGGCAGAGGAAAGCAAGGTTCCCGTCGAGCAGATGATCGAGCGCAAACTCGCGCCGATCCGCGACTTCGTGGGCGGTTATGACTTCGCGGTCGTACTAAAAGCCTATTGGAGGGGAAGTGACCAAAGCAACGAGGTTCTGAAAGCGTCCGCTATTCGGTGGCTAAGAGGGGAGTATTCGACCAAGACGCAAGCGAAGCAGGAACTCGGCGTGCGGACAATTGTGGACGATGAGAACGTCTATGATGCGCTCAAGATATTCGCTTGCTTTGCCCGTATCGTTGGTTACGCCGGCCTCCTAGTTATGTTCGATGAAATGGTCAACATTTATAAGCTGCAGAATGCGCAAGCCCGAAAGCAGAACTACGAACAGATTCTTCGCATCGTGAACGACTTCACTGCAAGGGAACACGTCGGGCATAGGTTTTGTGATGTGCGGTACTCCGGAGTTCTTACTTGATACGCGACGAGGTTTGTACAGCTACGAGGCTCTCCAGTCGCGTCTTTCCGAAAACAGGTTTGCGACGGGTTCCCTGGTCGATTTTTCCGGCCCGATCGTCAGATTGCAGAACCTGACGCCCGAGGATCTCTTCGTGCTGCTGTCCAATATAAGGGCGGTTTTCGCGGGGGGTGATATGAAGAGGTTTCTTGTTCCGGACGCCGCTCTGACGGCTTTCATGGATCACTGCAATAAACGCATCGGTGAAGCCTATTTCCGAACGCCCCGGACGACGGTTAAAGCGTTTGTGCAGCTGCTTTCCGTTCTGGAACAGAACCCCGGCAGTCGTTGGGAAGATCTTCTTGGTAGTGTTTCCATCGTCCCGGATATGGGAGGTGCGCAGGACAAAGCTTTAGATGCGCCAGATACAAAAGGGTCCGATGACGAACTCACAAGCCTTCGCATCGGAACTTGAAGGCGCCTACGATAGGCTGCATCCCGTCATCCGCAAATGGATTAGTGATCAGGGGTGGGACGAATTGCGAGAAGTGCAAGCCCGCGCCATATTCGCGATACTCGACAATCCAAGTGACATCTTAATCGCTGCTACGACCGCCGCCGGCAAAACCGAAGCGGCCTTTCTCCCGATTTTGACGACGGTTGCGGAACGTGTCGATCAAGGGTTCGCGGTCATCTACATTAGTCCGCTTAAGGCGCTCATCAACGATCAATTCCGCCGGCTCGACGAACTCTGCGAGCACTTAAATATTCCTGTCGTGCGATGGCACGGCGATGCTCCGCAATCCGGTAAGAAGAAGGCGTTTCGACGGCCCGAAGGCGTCGCTCTGATTACGCCAGAGTCGATCGAGGCTATGTTTACCCGTCGTCCCGCTGACGCGCGGCGGCTTTTAGGTTCCGCCAGCTTTATCATTGTTGATGAACTGCACGCCTTTCTTCAGGGTCCACGGGGATTGCATGTCGCAAGTTTATTGCGTCGCATAGATGAGATGGCGGCGAAGCCCGCAAGACGGATCGGGCTCTCGGCAACGATAGGTGATCTTGGCCAGGCTGCAGCATGGCTGCGGCCAGGTGGTGCGGGTCAGGTCCAGATACTTGAGGCGAAGTCGGATGCGCCTGAGCTGCACCTTCAGGTTCGCGGTTACGTGGAGCCTCCCGATCTTGACGATCCAGATCGAGCCGAGGCAGAGGTTGCCGCAGGCGGAACGATTAGGGTCGCTCTTGACAACATTTGCGATCACTTGTTTGCAATGCTACGCGGTGAGAACAATCTGGTGTTCGGCGGGTCGCGACGGACCGTCGAGGCCACCGCGGATCGACTTCGGCGGCGCTGCGAGGCCCTAAAGGTCCCAAACGAGTTCTTCCCCCATCACGGTAGCTTGTCGAAGACGCTCCGCGAAGAACTCGAAGATAGGCTCAAAGTCGGAAATCTTCCCACAACCGCGATCTGTACCTCCACGCTCGAATTGGGCGTCGACTTAGGTTCGGTGAAGTCGGTGGCTCAAATTGGCGCTCCCCGCTCACTCGCTTCATTGCGCCAGCGTCTAGGAAGAACCGGCCGCAGGCGAGGAACGCCGTCAGTTCTTAGGATCTATGTGCGAGAGCCATATATCGGCGGTAAATCGGGGCTCCTTGATAGGCTTCACCTCTCGACAATCCGCTCCGTGGCCGCGATTCGATTGTTGCTGGGCGGTTTTGTTGAACCTCCCTCACCGAGTCCTGAGGTGCTTTCGACCCTTGTACATCAGGTTCTCTCAGTCATTACGGAGCGCGGTGGTATACGACCGGACACTTTGCACCGTGTGCTCTGCGGTCCCGGACCGTTCGACGCGATTAACGCAGGCGATTTCGCCACCCTACTGCGCCACATGGGAAATAAGGACGTGCGTCTGCTCGAACAGGCATCAGATGGCACCCTAATGCTCGGAGAGGCGGGCGAGCTGATCGTACAATCACGCAGCTTTTTTGCCGTGTTCGAAAGCGCCGAGGAATGGAGACTTCGTCTTCGGCAGCCGTCAACTTGGCACCCTGCCCATCTCGTTTCCTGTGCATGAGGAAAGCCTCGTGGTTTTTGCTGGACAACGGTGGATCATAGAGTTTGTCGACGACGTAACTAAAACTCTCCAAGTTAAGCCTCACGCGGGAGGCGTCGTTCCAAGGTTTGACCGCGCAAGTATCGAGCCAGTTCACGATAGACTCGCGGCCGAGATGCGCGCGGTATATCTGACCGATGAAACGCCTGCCTGGGTCGATGCCCGAACCGCTGATTCGCTTCGTGAAGGACGTGAAACCTTCCGCTCACTGCGACTCGACAAGACATTTTTGGTGAGTGAAGAGCGCGATCTGCACGTGTTTTTATGGAAAGGATCACAGACGAATGCGGTTTTCGGAGCTGCGTTTGCGATGGCAGGTATTCCGGCCGAAGTACACGATTTCGGAATTACGCTGCCAAAAACGACAGAGCACGAAGCGATTTCAGCCATTGAAAGACTATCTGCAAAAGGGTCGGTCTCGTCCGAGAAGGTCGCCGCATTCGTGGAAAACATAAGAGTTGGGAAGTTCTCTGATCTGGTCCCTGAGGCTTTGTTGAGGTCTACAATGGGCGCGCCAAAATGGCCCCGTTGTCGCGAGGATTTCAGATATCGCTGCGGAGTTAATCGCAGAGTGCTGAAGAGCACTGAAGTTGCCCGATAAGAGGAAAGTTTGATGGCGGAGAGACGGAAATTTGCCAATGACGAAACCGGGTCAAGGCTTGCGGTGTCGAGCAGATTACAAAAGTATGGTGTTCTCATCAGTCGACCTTATGCGTGCCGGTCGGTCTTGAACGCTGCGACCTGTTCTTCCCACCGAATAGAGAACGGCTTGGAAATATCCTTGAGCATGAGGTCTGCCTTGCGCCCGTCGAGGATATCATTGACGAGAACGGGAGCCAAAAAGTAGACGTAAAAGGCGGCATGCGTACGACTGATTCACGTTTTCCGCCTTAGCCAATTCGGTAATCGAAGCGCATTCGCCGTTCTCAATCAATCGACGCCAGCGGTGCGCGCGCGCAACCGCCCATCCACATTCCCTTTCGCCGGGATGCGGCAAACTTGTCGCGGATTCGTTCGCCGATGACCTCGCGTTCGAACTGGGCAAAGGACAGGAGAATATTGAGCGTTAGCCGGCCCATCGATGTGGTGGTGTTGAACGACTGGGTGACGCTGACGAAAGTGACTTCATTAGGGTCGAAGACCTCCACGAGCTTGGCAAAATCCATCAAGGCGCGGCTGAGCCGGTCGATCTTATAGACGACGACCACGTCCACCTTATTGGCCTCGATATCGGCAAGAAGCCGTTTGAGGGCAGGGCGCTCGAGCGTAGCGCCGGAAATCCCGCCGTCGTCGTAGCGGTCGGGGACGAGGAGCCAACCCTCCGCGCGTTGGCTCGCCACATACGCCTCGCAGGATTCCCTCTGGGCGTCGAGGCTGTTGAATTCCTGCTCGAGGCCCTCTTCGCTGGACTTGCGAGTATAGACCGCGCAGCGCAGTTTGCGTGTGGCCGGGAGCGGCGCCTTGCCACTTAAGAATTGTCATCCGTGAGAGGGCATTAAACGAGGCGCGGCTTGTTGCAATTGCAGGATGAGTAAGCCGGCTTTTTTGGCAAGGCTAAAGCAGTTCACTTAATGCTTGTACGACACGACGCTACTCAAGAAAGGTGCCAGGAGTGTTTGGGTATTTAGCGGTAGGAATTATACGCCGGGGTTGTATTTAGGGCTTGAGACGGTTGTGCCGTCATGCATATACTACCAATGCCGGCTGGGGGCTGTGCATGTGTTGGGTAGGCGTACACGCAAGGCGTGTTCGAGCTTTTAGCTTGATTTTGCGAGCGCTTGTGGCGAGCGGTCTCTCCGCAATTGTCGCAGGTTGTTTGCCATCGCTCAGCGAGCCGGCGCGACTTTATCCAGTTAAGGACGAGATCGCTGTTATTCGCGACGAACTGGCGCCGCCAGATTTTAGATACTACAGCGAACTATCCGATCTTCAAAAAGCCGCATACCGGAACGCGACTATCGACGCGCGAATGTATGCGATTGACCTCGGCTACTATGCCTACGAGGCCGGCCTGACGCATGAACGTCAAGAAGCGGAATTTATTACGACCGCGTCCAATATCGGTCTTACCACCGCCTCGGTGCTGGTACCGGCTGTGCAGACTAAGGACATTTTGACAGGAATTGCGGGCGGCATTACGGGCGTCAACGCCGCCTATGATGACAAAGTTCTTCTGAACAAAACCATACAGCTCTTGCAGATCCAAATGCGGGCGGCCCGCAGTCAGATAGCTCTGAAAATCTATGCTGCAATGAAATTGCCAGCGACCGAATATACGCTCGGCATGGCTATGTCCGATCTTGAGGACTACTACCGCGCCGGAACGATGGCGGGAGCATTGATCGATGTTTCCAATACGGTGAGCGGTAACGCGAACGCTGCCAACGCAGCAAAAAATTCGTACGTGGTTAGTTATGGCTTTGCCGCTGACAACACGGCGACGGTTTTGCAATCGTACGTCTACCCGAGCGGCATGACCAACAAGCCGGAGCCGATAGCTTATGCGAATCTCACGAAACTGCTTTCTCAGCTATCGCCGCCAGTTACAGATCCACTCTCGCGCGTGTTGATCATGTCGAATTTTGCATCCGCGCGGACGCAATTGCTCTCTAAAGCGCGCAGCGCCGGCTATATCAAATGATCGGGACAAGACATCGTGATGTGCGGGTAGTTTTGTCGGTCGAGGGAGGAAGTGATGTCCAGGGTTTACGAGAGCATCGATATCACTGAGGCGCAGGCCGACGCAGCGATAGCTGCAGCCATGAATGACACTCCGCCAGCGAGCGACACGCAAAAGATATCGCAGCCGAATGGGCTGTATACGGTGATTTGTACCTACCAGGACCTTTCGGCAGATCAGGCCCCAAAAGCCAATGGCGGCGGAGCGGGCGCGGTCGGTAATGGAGCGAGCGCGCCAGCTAATTCTGGAGGCGTGGTAAAGCCGGCCGCAAATAATACCGCAGCGGCGCCCAAGCCCGGTGCTCCTGTTTTGGGTCAAGCTGTGCCCCCACAACAAAACCAAGGGCCAACTTCAGCGCCACAAGCGCAAGCCGCAGCAGCACTTGCTGCACCAGCTGCGGCACCAGCCACACCATCAGCTGCAGCACGAGTTGCAACGCCAGTCGCAGCGCCTGTCGCGAAGCCCCAAGCCAACGCAAACGTCCAGGCGCAGCCCATGATTACCTTGGGCATGCTGCAGCGTCACTGGCCGCGAGCAGCTGCAGACATCCTGCAGGGGATCGCTAATAGCGCGGCCAGTGTTTTTGCGTCAACGGAGATAAACACGCCGCTTCGTGTGGCTCACTTTATGGCGCAGATCAGCGCAGAGTGCGGAGCCGGTACGGAGATGGTCGAAAACCTGAACTATACTGCACAACGCCTTTTGGTGGTGTGGCCGTCACGGTTTCCAACTCTTCAGTCAGCGCTACCGTATGCGGGTAATCCTGCTGCGTTAGGTGATAGGGTTTATAACGGCCGCATGGGCAACAGCACCGGAACGGATGACGGTTACAACTATCGGGGTCGCGGCTGCCTGCAACTGACCGGACGTGATAATTATCAAGAGATTGGCCAGCTCTGTGGCCTTGATCTTATTGATAAGCAGAATTTAGTCGTCGATCCGAGCCACACACTGCTGATCGCCGCGACGGAGTTTACGAACGCTGGGTGCTTGCGGTGGTGCGATGAGGACAGCGTGCTTGAAGTATCTGCGTTGATCAATCTCGGGCACCTGCCTCCAAACCCAAATTCAATTGTCGGCTTTGCGGATCGAGAGGCGTGGCTGCAGACCTGGAAGCACGAACTTGGGTTTTGAGGACGGCGCGACGGCAGGGCGGGGGGTCAAAATGTTGGATAAGGTGGACTGTCGCCAAGACAATGCCCGAGAGCGGCAGAGTTCCGGTGCGGATGGTGCGACTACTCCGGCGACCGCAACGACGGTTGCCGAGATTGTTAGCGGGAGACGCGACTGCAGAGGAGAGCTGATTGACTATGTCTATTTCAAGCGGGAGCAGTACGCGATTTATCTAAGCGGTACGCAAGTTGTTGTTGCATATTCCGACAATAATCAGATTGCTGATGAGCAAATCAAAGACGCTAGCCCCTTGCTCCCGTTACGGGATCACCTCACGAATATCATCAAAGACCTACCAAAAAGCGGCACGAGATCGAACTATTTGGCGCAAATTGCTGAAGGTCTTAGGCTGTCGCTCGAAGAACAGCTAGAGGTAGCGAAGACCATCATCGGTGATGCGATCACGGATGCGTTGAATGCTCAAGCGCGCATAGGGCGGCTTGTGTACCTCAAGTGCGCAGGGGGTCTGTCATTTCTTCTAGCTGCAGGCCTGATACTTGGCGGTGGAACACAAATCCATGATGACGGTGGTGTCCATCTCCTCCTGATGGCGACAGGCGCCGGAGCTATAGGTGCGTTCCTCTCTATTGCAATAGCCATACGCCGCCGATCTGTAGCGATCGATGGAAATTGGCAGGCGAACGCTATGGATGCGGCGGTGCGGGTTCTCATTGGGGTTATATCAGCTGCCATCCTGTTCCTCGTGTTGAATTCCGGACTTTTGACTGACCTGCAAGTCGGTGCCATCAAATTTTCTGGCGATAAAGTTGGCTGGCAGGCTGTCCTTGTCGTCGGTGTTATAGCGGGATTTCTGGAACGGCTGGTGCCGGATCTACTCGAGAGCAGCACCGGGCAAAACGCTAACTCTGCCTCTCCACCGCCGACCAGCAGCAGCGGCGTCGCCACGCCGAGCCTGCTGAACCCTGGATCCGGCTAGCTGAGATGCGAGGCCCGCAACACCCAGGGCGCCGAGATCGCTGCGGAAGCTCCGACCGATATCGTGCAGCGTCCGACCGCGACTGCTTGACCGCCGAGTACGCGATCGGCGCAAACAACTGCGAGCAAATCTCGATCCCCGCATTTCGCGAAGACAAGGTCCTTAAGCTCGCATTCCCCATCGCGCTGGGATCAGAGGGGCCGCCCACGCCAGCTCCTGCGCAAGGGCGGCCACCGTGGCAACTCAGCGACATCGAAAAAGCCGGCGGCGACTACGACCACGGGGATTATTTGCCGCTGGACACTCCCGGCAAATGGCTGCGCGTCGCTGACTTCATGAAACGGGCCTTCCTCCAGCGACGGCAAGCGTGGCCGTCGGTATAGTGTCGCCGAATACCGTGGCATAATTTGACGATCGCAAAAATGCACGCACAGTGAAACTCCAAAGACTGAGAGCACAGAACTACTTCAATGAGATTTCGCGGAAGCTCGTGGCCCGCCTATATCGGGTGATTCGATGGCAAATCTAGTTGCAAACATAAAATCAAGCGAAGGTTCGCACGCCACCAACACTGATCTCTGGCGCACGAGCGTATTTCTTGCAGGCGTCGGTTTGTGCGGCGCCATTTCGCTCGCTTTGTGGTCACTATCGCTGAAAAGCGGTGGGCTGACTGGTTTTGCGTTTGGGCTGTTGCTGATGGCGGGAGCCGGGCTCGTAGGTGGCGTGATAGGATTACTATTCGGAATCCCGAAATCTGTAAGCGAACTGTCCTCAGAAAAACGCCAGTCCGGCGAGAACGGCGACACTCCTCCTCCCGGGTACGCTACCAACACTAACTTGGAACAGATATCGGATTGGCTAACCAAAATACTGGTGGGAGTGGGCCTCACCGAAATAGCGACGATCCGCGATCAATTTTCACTTTTAGCCACATATCTCGGAGACGGGTTTCTTGCGCAAGCCGTCCCGGCTGCGGGAACTGCTGCCCCGACCGTCGCAGCTGTTATAGTTGTTTTCGGCCTCACAAGCGGATTCATTGCCGGTTACCTGTTCACTCGCATATTCCTGACCGGCGCGTTCGTACGTGTCGATGAAAGTTTGCGCGAACGCTTTACGGCGCTGACGAAGCAGGTCAAGGAAGAGCGTGAGTTTACCGATGAGGCTGCGCGCCTTCAGGGGGAAATTTATCAAGATCTTTACCGCTACGACGAAGAGGGCTTCCGAAGGGCTATTGAGAAACTGAATGAGCTACTTGTTTCTCCTGCCAATCAACGAAATCCTGCTTTATGGGTTTACCTCGCAGCAGCCCAAGGCCAGGCCTATCGGTGGGAAATAGATCACCCTAGTGAAAAGTCGGAGCGCAAGGACGAGCGGCTTAAGTACCATCGTGGCGAGGCCCTGCGCGCAGTTGAGCGAGCTCTTTCACTGGGCGACAATTGGAAGCCGGTCCTGCAGCAAATGTGGAACAAGCATAGTCCATTGGGTGCACAAGGAGAGGACGATCTCCAGGTATTTTACGACGATGAGGATTTCCGAAAATTGCTCGGAGCTTAGGGGAATTGTTCGGCTACTACAGAGGGCGCTTTGAATCTTGATCTCTGGACTAAGCCCTCTATATCTATAATGCGAATGATCTTTTCTTTGCTGTGGTGTCTGTTTTTCGTGGGCATGTCGGCATTTGTCGGCCAGTTTTTGATCTTTCAACGAAAGCGAAAGGTAAAATCGCCGGGCGCTCAGTGATTCGTCGCAAGTCGAGCGGCCCGCCATCGCGGAATACGATCGCCTGACAGTAGCGCATCGTTGGACTGCCACGCGCAAACTAGCGAGCGACGATGAAGGCTGACGCCAGATAACCCGATCGCGGCGGAGGAGTGGATGGGGAAGAACGTCCTGATATTTTCGGATGGCACCGGGCAGGTAGGCGGTATAAAATTCGACGAAGATCGAACCAATATCTATAAACTGTTTCGTGCCACGCGGGTGGCACCGGATTCGTGCATCGATCCTGCAAAACAAATGGCGTTCTACGATCCCGGCCTCGGATCACAGGCGGACGGTGGCCATGGTGGGCTAGTTCGACGGATTTACAACACGATAAGCCAAGCGACAGGGCTCGGCATTACCGCAAACATCATTGACTGCTACGCCGCACTGATTTGTCTTTGGAAGCCCGGCGACCGAATATTTCTCTTCGGGTTCAGCCGCGGTGCCTACACAATTCGATGTCTCGCGGCGGTAATTGCGAAATGCGGCATCCCGACCCATGAGAAAGGCGGTGGTCCGCTTAAGCTCGACACAGCCTCGACTTGCGCGTTAGCAAGTTACGCGGTCAAGCACGTCTATCAATTCATTTCTTCTCGCCCCAGAGACGACGCTAATTTTTTGCAGCGATTTTTGCTCGACACCCGAGAGCTCTTAGCCAAGCGGTTTAGAGAGGATTATGGCTCCGGGTCAAACGAAGACGCCGAGCTGGCAAACGTTTACCCGTACTTCATTGGAGCGTTTGACACGGTAGCCGCCCTGGGAAGTTTCTGGAAAACGCTCGGTATTGTAATCGCCTTTCTCGTAGCTGGGGGGGGTGTCAGTGGCCTAATCTCGCTATTGTCGTCTGCGTCTGCGGTTCCTTACCTGAGCAGTCTCTTTGAACTTCTGACCTTCATGCATGTATTTGCAGGAATATGCTGTCTTGCGCTTGCGGCCGTGATTGCCGTCTTTGTCTACACCCACCTAAAGTTCGATTTCTGGGTTCCTGGCTATCCGTGGTGGAAGCAGATTTACACGATTCATCCGACAGCGATCTGGCAGAAATTCTACGACTACACGCTCGACGATCACGTCGGGTACGCCAAACATGCCATTTCAATTGATGAGAACAGAAAGGATTTTGCACGGGTCCCGTGGGGGAAGAAGCAAACAGGTCGTCCGGCGAGAAATTCGGACGGCAACATCTGGTTTGAGCAAGTCTGGTTCTGCGGAAATCATGCCGATATTGGCGGTGGGTACGATGAGAATGAATTCGCGGCTCTCCGACATCCCCTTTCGGTGGATGTTGGCCTGGGCGAGCATCATTCCGGAGGGGATTTCATATGATAAGTCGGTGCTCACACTGCATCCTGACCCTGCGGGCATGCAACACGACGAATGCAAGGCAGGACTCTGGTTGGTTCACGCGATTGACACGGTGGAGTTGGCCAGAGAAGGTTCGAGAACTTCCGGGTAAGCCGCCGTACCAAACGATAATGCATCGAACGGTCTACGAGCGCTTTAAGGTCGCGGCGGTCCAGCAGTATGAGGTAGTAAAGCCGTATCGACCTACACACCTGCGCGATCACGTCGATTTTGCGGACGCCTATCGTCCCGGAGGTTTTCCTAACCCAAATCCTGTTGCGGTAGCGATGTATGTCGAAGATAGGATCTAGGGAAAGAAAGCATTGTGATATTTCGCCTCCTCGCATAACGCGGGCATGGCGTCGAACCACGTGATGGTGCATTTCGCGGGCGGCATTGCACAGTAGTTTGGCTGAGTAGGATTTGCAGTGGGCCTCTTGCGCAGAACGCGTTGTAAATGGCGTATATTGCTGAGAAGCTTACAGAAAATTGGCTTGCGACTGGTCGCAGGGAGCGGCCATTGAGGGCGGTAAGTGGTGGCTGCTTCTCATGTTCATGATGCGTCACGCTTAATCCCGCTGCGTAGTGCAGGCTCACCATTGGTCGCCTTTAAAGTAGGTCTGTTTTGCCCCTAAAAAGTGGACTCCAGACCGCGACCGCAGAATGCCCGCTTCTCTAATCCGCCGTTTGGGGTCAAGCGCTTTCAGACACCACTACGGTGCCGACGTCGCTCACGATATACACGCTCGCTACGCGACCTGTCTGTGAAGAGGCTTGTCGAGGGCGACACAGCGCTTCGTCCTCGCCGAGGAGGAGCACTATGCACCGTCTTGGTCTTTTGTTTGATCTCGGTCCCAGCCCTCCATAAGTCAACCTACCTGACTAGCGGTTGGCAGTTCATCTCGCTACAGTTGTAGTAATTTGGGGAGGTTCGGATGAGCGAGGAGACAAGGGGAAACGGTTCCGCCACAAAAAATGGGCCGCCCAGCGGGATTCGCCTCGCTGGCCTTGGTGCGGCTGGAGCTTGGCTTGTGATGTTAATCGTCACGGCGGTCTTTTTGGCTATTATCATTTTTAGTGCATCTCAGTTTCAGTCGCGATTGGCGAGCCTAACTCTAAATGGCGGACCGCTGACAATATGGAAGGCTGAGCCATTGCTGGAACAATGGCGCAACTCGCGCCAATTGCTAGACGTCGCGACAACAATTCTCGTGGAAAGCCAAAAAAGGAGAGCTGAGGCAGTTTCCAAACTAAATCAAGCCAGAGCCGACGCTTCAGACGCTCGAGTTTACGCTGTGCAGACCCATCTCGAACTTGTGAACAAGGTCGCGCTGAAAAATGCTGATCTGGCAGAGCAAATGCGCGCATATGGTGAACTGCAAATTGACGTCCTTAATAAGTTACGTAGCGGCCCGCTAGGGCAACTTGCGGGGAATGATCCCCAAATTGCACAAGCGCTGACGAATTTTGTTACACATTTTGAATTCTGGACATTCAAGGATGGCGTGGCAAAAAGTTTTGAAGGGCAGGTCACAAGCCTGGACGAAGCTGTAAAGGCGGATCAGCAAAATTTGGATGCTGCACGATCGAGTGCGCAGCTTATTATTCCTACCACTGATGGAAAAACTATCGACGAAGTGCAAAGGGTCCAAATCGAAAACGCAATCTATGAATTCGACGCAGTACGTTCCCTGCTCTGGGGCCTCGTCTACAGATTTTCTTTGCAGCCATCCGATTTTCTTGTTCTCGTTCTAGTCATTGTGATGGGAGTGCTTGGCAGCTCTTTGCAGCTTAGCTACATTTACGTCAACGAATTTGGTAGTCGAAACATTAGCTTTTATGTTTTCCGGCCCTTCTTAGGTATTCTGACTGCGCTCGTCGTCTTTATTGTTACGAAAGCGGGAGTGCCATTAGTCACTGACACGAGCAAGCTCGGCGGAAACGCACCCATCAATCCGTATTTCATTTCATTCGTAGCTATCATATCTGGATTGCTATCGGAACGTGCACTGGCGGCACTGAGGGAAATCGGATCGGGCTATTTTCGTGGTAGCGAAGGCGAACCGAGACGCTGGGCGCGCGACGGACTTCGAGAGTCATTCAAAGCCATGAATTGCGATCGACTCCGGCTGAAGGCGGTTCTCGATACGGCAGACAAGGACCTCAACGAATGGATCGATGGAAAGACGGCGGTCCCACCGGATGTGCAGCGTCTTATCGCCGCCGTTCTTGATCGTCCGCGCCGGGATCTTTTCACGGACATCCCGCCTCCAGACGCGAACGCTGAAGAGGGCCAGGTCGGATAGATTTTAGAGCTGTCGCGCCGTAGGCCTTTCGGCCATACTTAACTCGGTTTGCTGGTTTGCCGAGACGCGCTCATGCCGGCTCATACGCGCTTGCTCAACTTGGCGGAGGCCGATTGTGCACCAGGATTAGTGCTCATCCGTGCTTGAGGTCGGGCCCAAGGCGAGCACTACGTCGGGAACACCGCGCAGCTTTTTATTTATGTGTTTTCAATATCGGCCCTGGCGCCATCCCCAAAGTTGACTTGCAAATGAGCGGGTGAGGGCGCAGACCATGGGGCTGACCGCACATAACTTCAGGTTATGCGAGCGTCTTGCAAGCCGCGCCGTGAGGCTTGGGCGATCGTTCCTCTCATCTCAACTCGAAGCATTTTTTGCAGGCGATAAAGGACGACGCCCACTCGTTCCCCGCCCTTCGCTTGATAAATTTGCGGTGGCCATGATTATTCGGCCATTCATCCCCAATTCCGCACTACATGAGCATTATTCTGATTATTCAGCCTGCAGGCTAGTTCATCAGGCACGCTGGGGAAACAATGGGTATCGATTTTCGTGTTGATGCGGCTACGATTGGTGCCGAGCGCATTCCAGGTTTTAGTGTGTAAAGCGCGAAGTTGGCCGAAAACACTCACGATCTCTGTAGTAAAAGCAGAGCAGGAATAGGGCGGATTTCAAACATGTCGGCACCATCTCGCAAAATTGCCTTTATGATAGCGGCAACAGATCATGGAACCCTTATTGTAAATCGCTTTGACTACAATTCCTCGTCGCCGGATCAGCCCCACTACGGCGTGGGAATACAGTTGCTCGATATGAGCTCTTACGCCTTAGCCGAAATAAATTTGACGCTACAATTGTTGGACCTGCGGCGGAAGCATTATGGAAACGACGTTGTTGCAGTCGATTGCGGTTCGAATATTGGTACCCACACCGTCGAGTGGGCGAAGCACATGACAGAGTGGGGCTCTGTCTTGGCGATCGAAGCCCAGGAGCGAATTTATTACGCGTTGGCTGGTAATATTGCGCTCAACAATTGCTTCAACGCTCGTGTGATGAACGCCGCGGTAAGCGCCCGATCGGGCGTGATGAAGATTCCTGCACCAAATTATTCATCGCCGGCGAGTTTCGGAAGTTTGGAGTTGAAGAAGCGCGACAATACGGAGTTTATTGGACAGAAAATTGACTATTCGGAAAAGAGCATGGTGGATATACGAACGATCAGCGTCGACGATCTTGCGCTTGCGCGAGTGGATCTGATCAAAATCGACGTTGAAGGAATGGAACTTGATGTGCTGGAAGGCTCGGTCAATTGCATTGCAAAAAATCATCCTATTCTCGTCGTCGAATGGGTTAAAAACGAAAAGGGCCGGCTCAAGTCGTTCCTCGATGAGGTGCGTTATAAGGTCTTCGAGCACGGAATGAATCTTGTTGCCATACACGAGACAGATAAAGGACTTCGTGAAATCAAAGCGTGAGCAGTACGACACATGTCGTGACGGTCAATGAAATCGCACCCGATCTCTGCTCCACCCAGCCAATAAATTCGAGCATTAGCGTGATCTGTCTTCCCTGCGATATCACGCTGGTATCACCAGGGTATCACATCAAACGCCGGGCGGGCCATCGCATGCGTTGGAGCGCAAGCTCGCTTTCCTCGATAATCCAGCGAGATAGATCGCCCCGTTCCATCAGAAGGCCGCGAAGAAGTTCCAGCAGCTCATCGTCCGAGTACTTTCGCGGACGAGCGTTTCGCCCAACTCTGTTCGAAAACAGCTTTGTCTTATCGCGAGCGGCGAATGACGAGAAACCTAAGCGCGTCCTCAAGCCCCCTTCGGCGCAGCGCGGCGTCGAGCCGGCTCCTTGGCTTTGATCTGCCCAAAGCCGGGAATGCTCTGAATAGCCGACTTCACATGATCGATAGTGATCAGCCGCGTGCATTCGAACTGGCGTGACGTATCTTTGTGGCGCGGGCACCATAGGAAGTCGGAGTGCGCGAAGCGGTGCCGCACGTCGTTCCAGCAGCTATTGCAGGCGTGATAATTAATCACACGATACGGCGTCGCGAACTCGTTCAGGGGGTGTGTGAAGCCCGAGATCAACACCACCGGAATATTCACGGCCCACGCCAGCCATGACAGTCCGCTGGACAGGCCGACAAAGAAATCCGCGTGCTTGAGCCAGCGCGCGCGCTCCTGCAGCGGCCGGTCGCCGGTCTCATCTTCCGCGCCGTGCGGAATGTGGTTCCACACCAGTCCAGAGCCATGCATGGTTTTTTGGTCGATACAGATCACGCGATAACCGGATTCCTTCAAGTAGCGAACAATGTCGTGCCAGCCGGCGGGGTTATTCCAATATTTGCTTTGGGTCGTGCTCTGCACCGCGATGCAGATATACGGCTCTGGGATCGGTCGCGTGTCGTCGGCGAGCGCGATGCGTGGCGGCACTTCGGTCGGGTCGACGCCTAAGATATAGCCAGCGGTGCGGTGAAGCCCGACATAGCGGAAGTCGCACGGCTGGTGCACGCAGTCCTGGTCGTCGAAAAACAACCCCATGCTGTAAGTGGCGTAATACTTCTCCGGCTTGATTTCGTCGTGCGTCAGGAAAGTGATGTGCGGGTAGGCGTCACGGAATAAAGGGATGAGCCATTCCGCCATCCCGCAGGTAAGCTTGCAGCCATGGCGCTCTTGAAATTTCACCGCATAGGGGAACCAGCCGAGCGGGTCGCCAAGCGTGCCCACCGGAAATTGAATGAGAACTTCGCGGCCTTTCGCCGAGAATTCGTGAACGAACAAGCTTTTGTCGTCTTGCCAGGCTTCGACGTGGAAACGCACGAAATAGCGCTTGCTGCTGTTGACGCGTCCAGCCTTGATCTCCGTTTCGAACAGCGTGTTGCCGGTGTCGAGATCACTGAGACGAATGCGCCACGGGCGTTCGGCCTCGGCAGCAAGGATGCGAGCGCCGTCATTGAAATCGAAGGTCAATCCGGCAGGGCCCAGCTGCGTCGGAAGCTCCGCCGGCGGCGGATAGGCGCGTTTCGCCGGAACGGCGGACGCCGGCGGCGAAGTGTCGGAAGGCGAGGTGTCAGCGCCGGAAGTATCAGGCGAGCCAGTGGCTACGCCCGATTTGTCTGGCGTCGCCAGCGCGTCTGTTTCGGTTTGAATATCGTCGAGCGAAGTCGGCTCTGTCTGTAACGTTCCGCTGGCCGGCACAGCAACGTTCATGACGCAATAAATCCGCTACAAAATGCGCAATTTCAATACTCCTATCTGGCGCGGCTGCACGTTGTCAACTTACGCTATGCAGAAGTGGACCAGGCGACGGTGAAGCAATATTCTGTCCTCCTATCAACGAAAGACCGGCAGGTCGCTCTAAACCAATGGCCAAAATCTACTCCTGGAGCACGGATGCAGAGGAGTTGCGTCGCCTCTTCACCCTCACCTTTGAAATACTCCATTTTCTGGAGCCGCTGCGTGCCGACGCCCAGCGGCTGTATCGTGCTCTGGTTCTGACCTGGGCACGTGTCGAACGCGTTCTGATTTCTGATCCGAGCGGCATCCCGGAGGAAATGCTGATCATCCATGTGAGTAAACAATTAAGCTTGAAGCCCAGTGTGCTTCGACAGGGTGGCGCAATCACCCTTC
>CAVOHH010000010.1:0-18655 GCA_963695615.1 uncultured Alphaproteobacteria bacterium
GGGGACCACAGCCGGCGCACCGTTCTGATAACTTCCACGTTTACCCAAGGTTCGGCGCATCAGCTGCCACGGCAAGAGAAATCGTGACCCGCACTCCCCCGATTATCAGTGACTGTGGCCGTTATGCTGCAGCTTGTTTAAATTGAACAATCTATGCGCGAAATATACCTGCAAGGGTTGGCTGATCGAGCAATTGTGACGGTATTTCAGCGTGAATAATCTGGTTGCTGGTTGGATTCCGTTGGGGCATCTCGTGCGTTTCCTGCCCGCTCACTTGCCGTGCATTCTTTCCAGTTGGCTCGGCGGCTCGCCTTTTTCGCCGATCCAGAACGCCTGGCCGCAGAATTTCAGTGCGGCGATGCCAACACAATCGCGTCTGGCGGCGCGTGAGTTCTGTAACCAACGACTCCGCCAGATGCCGGGCCGGCCACCCTTGATGACCATGTGTACGAGCCAGTCCGGACGTCGCCGTCGCCCCTGGCCGAAGCCTTGCGGCACAAGCCAGTGCAAGCCAGACGGCGATCGTTTTGGCGGCGGTATCAGTCTCGGCACCAGTGAATCGGCCGTCAACTTGCCGGCAGGACTGCTGGCGTTTGGCGTTGCGTGACGGTCTTTATGCGACTTCCCGAGCCTATACAAATGGCGCACTTCGACAAAGTGCATACTCGCTGGGCTTAACCAATACGGCAATCTGCTTGTGGCATTGGCCAGCAACGGCGCCGGCGCGACCGTCGCCGCCAACCCCGCTTCTCCGCGACTGCTCCTGTCATTAACAACAATAATACCGCGGCTCCTTCAACCACCACGCCTAAAGCAACCTCCATGCAAGGGCGCATCAATTCTCATTATGCTTCGGTTGCCGATGGTGTGAAAGAAAAAGTAAAGCTCCGGATCGCGCTTTGCCAGACAGACACTTCGCTGATGAATACTTCCGTCGAAACTAAATCTCTTGCTCTCGGTTACGCCGCTACTCATTACGCTGCTTTAGGCGATGTTTCGGATGCGGGCCCTGCCGCGCCGGCTGCAGTGCCTGCGTCTGCCGCACCCGCCGCGTCTGTTAAACCTGCCGCTACACCCGCCAAGACAGCTGCCGCCGCTCCAGCTGACCCCGCTGCCACGCCCAGTGCGGCACCCATGGAAATGCTGCTACGGCAATCCGGCCGTGTTCACTGCGTCGGAGTCCGCGGCGGCGGCCCTGCTTGTGGCTTGCGTCGGCGGATACGATCCACCCGCCTCACCGCCTTCAACCCTCAGACCGGGCAGTTATGGACGAATGACGTGCTGACCGTGGAGTTTTGCAGGCAATACGTACAAAGATTCAGTCTCAGACTGCTGTCGGCAAAGCTGCGGTAAGACCATCCGCAAGCTCCGATCCGACCACGAACCGTCCGGCGGGAAGCCGACGAACTCCCCGGAAAGAGAAAATCCGCGCTGCACGGCTTGGCACCGTGCCCCGCAAGGTGATGTTCACACACCTTTAGCTCACCTGACGCGTCGTCGAAGGCAACGCGCGCAGAGCGCCGCGGAGGGTGCGGTTTGTCTTGCGGCACAGGACGATGTTGTCGCTGCCGTCTAGAATTTTGTTGGCGATATCCAACCCCAGCGAGCGGTAGCTCTCGAACTGCAATTCGGTGAACCACTGGTCGATGGTGGTCTCATGCGGGAAATCCGAATTCGCGGTTGCATAGCTCCTGATGCCGGCACTTGTCTCGGTGCCATGATAGGCTGGCTTAATGTAGAGAATGTAGCCGTTCTCGATCGGCGCGCTGCGGCCGTCAGCCCCGGCGAAATCGGCCTTTTTGTAGCAGATGGTGCCAATGGCGTAAGACGCCGTTTCGCCCGGCGGCGCCGTCTTGGCGTCTTTGACTTCGGCCGCCGCAGAAACTCGCCAGCGCTGCCGCGTCGCGCACGGCTCGACTTAGCGATTTGGCGGACGGCCGGTTCTTCAGCTTGTCAAGATCGTTGAAAGTAACCCGAATGCCGAGGTCGATATAGATTTTTCGCACGGCGTTGCCGAGGTCCTCGAAGGCGAAGTCGGGATCGCAGCCGGCATCGACGAGCGACGATAAGCCGGCAGCGCCGCCGCACCATTTCGTAGAGACCGAGATTTTCGAAATGTCCGCCGTCGGACAGATAGACGTAACGACTGTCGTCCGTGGTCAGACCGAATGCTTCTGAGAACAGCGGCTCGGCCGCCATCTGCGGACCTTCCACCTGGTACGTCTTCTCGCCGGCTTCGCCGGGATTGCCGAGCCACCAGCCGAGCCGGACGTTGAACAACGTCAATAATAGCGAGATCGACGGCGAAGAGTGATAGCCCATATTCGGGCTGACGGCGGCGCCGGAAATCGCCATCGCGGTGCCAAGCGAAAGGCCGCCGTCTGCGGCCGCCGTATTCTCGCTTTCGCGGAATCCCAGAATAGGCGCTGCCGCAATGCCGCGGCGTGACGGTAAACAATTCCGCCTTGCGCTCCTGCCAGGCCAGGCGCTTGGTCGAGACGACGTTGAGCGCGATATTGACGACATGGAACAGGCTGAGTGAATTTGCCTTGCCGCGCGGCATTCGGCGGCCACAGTTCGTGGACGCAGACATTGTCCTTGAAGTCGAAACCGGTGAACCGATCGGGATCGCGCATTCGGCTCGACGCGCCGAGATAGCCGCGGATCAGGCGATTGCGATAAAGCGCGTGGAGCGAAAACCGATTGACGTTGACACAGTACGACGCAATCGCAGCGATCAAAGCCGCGATGACCAAGCCGATCATCGAGCCACGGCAGAATGGTGTGTGCCGAGGCTTCATCTTCGGAAGTTGCAATTTTGCCGCCAAAGCATCGGCGAATAGCAAATGATCGAGAGCGGCCGAAAGTGCAACAATCAGTATGGCGGCAAAGATCGGACCCGCGACTGCCAATACGACGTTGAGCGCTAAAGCAGTCGCGCCGTTCTGGTCGCCCTTGATGATTTTGCCGGGGTTTTCGAACTCGATCCCAAAAATGCCGTCACGAGACCGGAAATAATCCCGGCGACACCGCCCATCTTCACCAGTGCAGAATGACCCAGATCTACCGCATACTGCACGAGGTAACCGCCGGCAAAGACCAGAAACGCCAGAATCGGCCCAGACAATGGCGCAGGCTGTCAGCCAGCCGGCCGCGCGGCCGAGCCACTCGCGGTCGGCGTCGGCATTGGGCCCGTCGCTGGTCAGCCCGACAAAAACGATCCCGGCTGCAAGTTGAGCCATTATCACCCAAGGCACCCCGAAGATGATCGACAGAAGCAAGCATCGGATGTTGTCCGAAGGTCACCGGATAGGGCACAAGCGACCAGAACAGATAAGCGCCGAGGCCAATCAGCGCGCCGTAAACCAGACCGCGACGCCGTCCAGGCCATGAAATCGACGCCGCCTTTGCTGAAACGGCATGCCGCAATCCAGCCGACCGCGTAGAGCAGCATGCCGGCGATCGCCATCAGCAGCAGAAACTTCAATTTGAGATCGAAGCCGAGCTGCATTCAGAGCGCCGTCGAAAGCTCTGCCAGTGTCCTGTCGCATCGACCCAAGGCTCGAAGTCTCCCAGAAATAATGAGACGAGAAGAAGACGGTGATAAAAATGGCGGAGGCGAAGCTCCATATCAGATCGCCCGCTAGGACAAACTTTTCGTCCGCATTGACCCCGGTATGCGCCGTGGCGGACGATGGCGGTTGGTGAACCCTGCGCAACGACAAGAAATAGCGCGCCAACCAGGGCTATCCCGATCATGACCGCGGGAATCGGTCACCGTATGGGCAGCCCATACGGACAGCGTCGCGATCAGCTTCAGCAGAAGCAGAGCGATACAGACGATCGGGATGATCACGAGCCAATTCAAAATCAGATTGCGTATGCAGATCGCCACCGCCGCCCAGCTATCGGCCGAGGTGATGCCGAGCTGAGGGGTCAGATAGTTGCTGTAGGCGCGCAGCCAGGAGGTCTCGGGCGGCTCGATGTCCGGCCCATTCGGCCGGCCGGTCAAATTGTCAATGACGGTTGCAAAGTCATTGCGGTGGCGCCACGAGGACAGCCAGGATCCGACATAACCGCCTCCGGAAACCGTCGACAAATAATGGAAGCGGCCGAGCGCCGAATTCTTCACTTCATTCGGCGCTTCGGCTCCGGGCGCGCAGGCAGCGGGCTGCGCCCCTTGAACCGGATTCTGCGGCGCGGCTGTTTTGTCGAGATCGTAGCCGGCCAAGGCCTGGATGACGCCAAGACAGAAGGTGGCGCTGCGAATGCCGCCGCCAGAGCGGCACAGCGCGGCGCTGTTCAGCTTGTTGAGAAGAACATAAAAATCACCGCGCGGTTCGACGTCGGCGCCGTCGCGGTCGTGACGGGCGCGACGGTCCTCGTTGAGAAATTCTCGCTTGTCGAGAGCCTTTTGGTTGTTTGCCAGTTCTGCCAGCTTTCGCGTTTCCTCGGTATCGCCGTGGAGTTCGATCGCCTCTGCAGCCAGCGCTTCTTCGACTGAAAGCACCCCCATCGCCGCCCCCTGCCATTTTTTAAATTATCAGAACACTTTATAGTTGTATAAATAAGGTCGCTCCCGCGTGCAAGGGGGCAAACCGCCTTGGCATCGCGAGGACGCCGAACGCTGGTACACGACAGCACTCGAGCCCTAGCCGCCCGAGGGCACGGACATCCCCACCGCGTTAATCGGGATTCGGTTGCGGGTTAGGATTTGAACCTATGAGCTTCAGGTTATGAGCCTGACGAGCTACCGGGCTGCGCTTTGGGCGGAAATTTGTTGATCCGGCGGCTTGCGATCGCTTGTGCTTGGAATTGAGCGCACTGCCACCGTAATTCGGCGCAAGCTCAGTGGCGGTCCAAGGCGGGCTCGACTTCGACCGTTAAAGTCGGCGCGATCCGATCCCAGATATGGCCGAGGATGCGCTTCCAGCTCTCGCAATAAACGCTGGGATTATCGAACCTGCGCTCGGGCGACCATCGCTGCGCCAGGTGACCGCCGCCGCAGGCGTCCAAATACTCGCATTTTCGGCACGTCTCGCATAAATTCGTGCTGGCCTCGTAGGCTTCCCGCCAGACCGCGTCGTTGTGCACGTCCTTGATCGCATTGCTGCGAACATGGGTCTTCGACGCCGTCGAGCCGTCGCCGGCGATACGAAGCACATCAAGCGGCTCGAGCGAGCCGTCGGGCATCAGCGTCACGGTATCGATCGGGCCGAGGCCGATCGTGTCGGAAAGAGACAATTGCCCGACCAGACCGCGGATCATCGCGTCAAGCGTGTCGATGCGAACGCCTTGCTCGGCATATTTATCGAACCAGACATCGAACAGCCGAATGAAATAATCGGCGATCGGCGGCGGGTTGTCGGCATGAGTGGCGTCGGGCGGCAGGATGTCGAATTCCTTGATGCCGAGCTCGCCGACGACAAAGTCCAGCACCCGCTCCGGATCGGTGCCCGGATTGCAGACCGAGATCAAGCCCGGCTCGAGCTCGGCGGCGCGCAGGCGATCGAGGCCCTGCAGCGTCTGCGCCAGCGTGCCGCGACCCTTGAAGTCGACGCGGTATTTGTCGTTGATTTCGGGCGGGCCATCGAGGCTGACGGTCACGCTGACCTCGTGTTTCTTGAACAGCCCGATCCATTCTGCATCGATCAGAATGGCATTGGTCGTGACGCCGCGCGTGATGACGCAGCCGGTGCGCTGTTCGATATCGCGCAATTTTTGCAACAAAGCGTCGAACCGGCGCTTGGGAAACAACAGCGGCTCGCCGCCGTGAAACACCAGCAAGAAATAAGGCAGCTCGAATTCGCGAATGTGCTCCTCGAGGCGAAGGCAGAACGCGTCTTCGGCCTCCGGCGTCAGCACCGCGGGCTTTTCGTAAACCTGCGCATCGCGAAACCAATAGCAATACGTGCACTTGATATTGCAGCGCGACGCGAGCTTGACCAGAACGAAGCCGAAGGCGCGCTGCGACGGCAGCGATACCGAAGCGCGGCGCATGACGGCTTCCGGCGCGCCAGCGGAGATATTGGCCTGTGTCATGTTGGCGTGTGTCATGCCGGCCCTTTCGCTCGCTTTTGAATAGCTTGTCGTTGGCGGCCGTTCGGCGTCACCTTGCCGCGCGATGCGGCCGACATTCTCCGGCGATCCTCAGCTAGCCAAGGCGCCGGAGGGAAAAGCGCAAGTCATAAAAGCGCCCGAGATCCAGGCTCGGGCGCTTGTCGGCATCATCTCGGTGCTTTCCCGCAACCGATCAATAGCGGCGATAAAAGCGGCTGAAGAAGCGGCGGAAGTAGCGGCGATAATAGGCCACTTGCAACGGAGAACCTTCGGTCGCGGACTGGCCGGATTGCGGCCCGCTCTGGATCACGGAATTCACCGCGGGGTTCGTCGACTTCAGCACAGCCGTGGCATCCGGGGTCGTCGCCGCCTGCGCGCCGGAAATGCCGAGCACGAAGGCCGCGCCAAATCCGAGACCGAGGGCCTTGAGACGATCGGAAAGGCCGCGCCGAGACAACCGGCCTTCATTCAACTCACTCGTGATCGCACTCATGTCTAAACGGTTTTTGGTGGAGTCGTTATTCATACCCTGCTCCTGCTGATGACCCGCGTTTCTCTCGCCCCCAGATCGATGACCGCCGATCAGGCTACACTCGCCGTCGTGACGCCGAAATGACGTGCTTGCGGTTCCGATTCCGGATTTTCTGGCGCGACGGCCTGTTCGTCAAGCGGCTTTGCTGCGACTTGGTCGGCGTGGCTCCCGAACCACCTCGGTCGGGGATGGCGGCGCTCGGCAGCCGAGGCGCGTGGCTGAGAAGGACGACGAGGCCAAGGCTAATCACGCGGCGCGATCGCCGCAGCGCGGTGGGACACTACCCGAAGAACACGTCACCGTTGACGCTGGGGTGGTCGCGGCCCTCGCCATTGGCGCGGAGGTCGCTTTAGCTGCTCCGGTGTCTGGCTGCCGCTGATAAACAAGCGATAACCTTTTCCTTGGCACTCGTCGCATATGCTCCCGTGGCGAAGCCCTGAGGCATGACAATGCTCGCACGGGGCCGGCAGCTTTTCATCCATTCGATTGTCCTGTTGGTAGAGCATCACGGAAGAGATGCGCGCCGCGGCGTAAGCTCGGCGAGTAAACGTCTAAGAGTCGGTTGAATTGTATGATCCGCAGTTTCCGCAGTGGATCACGATGCGATGCACTCGGTTCTCCTCGGCATGTAGCAAGATCGTGCCACATTGGCCGCAGATATAATCCACGGACTTGTCTACCTCCTTGAGGATGGGCGGAGCGTCCAGCACGAGACCGGATGCTGGCGCGGGAATTACTTTGAGACCGATCTTACGAGTGGTCATCAACGCCGATCCTTCGGAAGCCTCCGCACCGTCGCGATTTCCGTCGCGATGCGTTTAGCCTCATCGCGGGTCGGTAGCGCACGCATCATCGCGACAAATTCGACCGAAACCACTTTGCTTGCCAGTCTTCTGACCAGCGACGAATGTCTGACGCGCTCTTGGACGTCAATTCGAGGTTCCTAAGCATGGCGTTGCAGAATGCCGCCAATTCTACGTCAGTCATCGGTTTCGTCAGTTGCTGTTTCCGCAGCTTTTCTTCTACTTCGAGTTTCGCTTCGCCATCGGTCACGGGCAGCCCCAGTAGGGTCGTCGCAACTGTCCGTTCCAATTTTCGGACGAACGGCGCGGCCCACCCGGAAGTTTTCTGGGAATTATCGACGGTGGCGACCCGGTGGCGACCAGGGTCAAAACGAGAAAGCCGCCCAGCCGGGCGGCCTTCTCGAAGTCCCTTATAATAAGGGACAAAATTGGTTGCGGGGATAGGATTTGAACCTATGACCTTCAGGTTATGAGCCTGACGAGCTACCGGGCTGCTCCACCCCGCGTCAAACGTCTGATTTCTCGCAGGATCATGTAGCAAGCGCCCCGCCATAAGGGAAGTGCAGCGGGCCCGATATTTCGTCATAATGTCACGCAGGAACCCATCGAAACGACATGCACGGCCCCCTAGAAGCAGGAATGGCCGAGAAACCCGCCTTGCAGCCCAAAGCGGCGATCGGGCCGGCGGTGCGCGCGATCGCGGCCGGCACATTGGCCGAGGCCCGCGCAGGCGATCTCCGACCCGGAACGCACCAAGGAGGCGGCCGTGCACGATTTCCGCCGCGCCATGAAGGAATGGCGGGCGCTGATGCGGCTCTTGGCGCCGTTCATCGCCGACGCCGTGCGCTGGCGGCACGAGGCGCGCGACCATGCCCGCTCGCTCGCCCATGCGCGCGACGGCGCGGCGGCGCTCAACGCCTTCGACGGCCTTGTCGACAAAGGCAATCTGGTGCTGTCGTCGCGCACGAGCGACACCATCCGCGCCCGGATCGAGGCGCTGCGCGGGAGCGAAGAACGGCGGTGCTGACGCCGGCGCTGCGCGACGCCATCCTCGCCTGGCTCGATGTCGCAGCAGCCGCGGTCGAAATGTGGCCGCTCGATCCGTTCGACTTTTCCACGATCGCCGCGCAACTCGCCAAGAGCTATCGCAACGCGCGACGCCATGTCCCGGACGATTGGACGGCGGCGAGCGGCGACGATCTGCACACGCTGCGCCAGCGCGTCGTCGACCTGCGCTATCAGATGGAATTGATCGAGCCGCTATGGCCGCGCTTCGGCCGCATGTGGACCGACGAAGCCGAGCGCCTGCGCGACCGGCTCGGCCAGCGCCAGGATCTCGAAGTGCTCATGCGGCTCACCGAACCGCATCAGATGCTGGCGCATTGGCGCTCGCGCCTGACGCCGGCCTGCGCCGAACGCTCGGCGGCTCTGGCGCAACGCGCCGCACGCATCGCGCACCGGCTGTTCGCCGAACGGCCGAAGGCGTTCCGGCAGCGGCTCGAGGCGCTGTGGGAATGCGGGTAGTAAAGCTCTTCGTGATCCGTCATCCTGAGGTGGCCGCGAAGCGGCCCTCGAAGGACGACGGCCCGGGCCGTGCATCCTTCGAGGCTCGCTCCGCTCGCACCTCAGGATGACGGAAGGGAGTCCTGCGTGCTCACCCCCAAATAAATCTCCTGCACCTGCTCGATCGCGCTCGAGCTCGGCCGCCGGTACCTTCGAGCGCGATGCGGCCGGTCTGCAGCACATAGGCATAGTCGGCGATGCCGAGCGCGAGCGGGATCGACTGCTCGGCGAGCAGCAGCGTGAGCCCTTGGCGGTGCAGGCGCCGAGCGTGTCGTAGAGCTGCTCGACCACGGCCGGCGCAAGCCCGAGGCTCGGCTCGTCGAGCATCAACAATCGCGGCTCGCTCATCAGCGCGCGGCCGAGCGCCAGCATCTGCCGCTCGCCGCCGGACAGCGTGCCGGCCGATTGGCGGCGGCGCTCGGCGAGCCGCGGAAACAACGCATAGACGCGCTCGAACAGCGCATCGATGCGCGACGCGGTCGGCGAGCGCGGTGGCGCCGAGCCGCAGATTCTGCTCGACGGTCTGGCCGACGAACAGCCGCCAGCCTTCCGGCGACAGCGCCAGTCCCTTGCTCACGATCGCGTAGGCCGGTTCGCCCGAAAATCGTCTCGCCGCGCCATTCGATGCGCACCGCGCGACGGCGGCACCAGGCCGGCAATGGCATTGAGCGTCGTCGTCTTGCCGGCGCCGTTCGAGCCGAGCAGCGCCACGACCTGCCCGGCTCGACCGCGAGCGAAATGTCGGCGACGCCGACCAGATCGCCGTAGCGCACTTCGAGATGCTCGACGTTCAGCTCGGCCACGTCTCGTTCCTCATGGTGCTTGTTGGCGTCGCGGCCGGCGATGGCGCGCGCCCGAGATAGGCTTCGATCACGGCCTCTTCGCGCACCACCTCGTTCCGGCGTGCCGCTGGCGATGACATGGCCTTGATTGAAGACCAGCACGCGCTTGGTCAGCGTCATGATCACTTCCATGATGTGCTCGACGATGACGATGGTGATGCCCATCTGGTGAATGCGGCGCACCAGCGCGATGGCCTCCTGCAATTCGGTCGGCGTGAGGCCGGCGAGCGATTCATCGAGCAGCAGCAGCCGCGGCTCGGTCGCCAAGCACGCGCGCGATTTCGAGCCGCTTGCGCCCCGGCGTGCCGAGCGAGCGCGCCGGCTGATCGGCGCGCAAGCCCGGTCAGTTCGACGATGCGGCAGCGCCTGGTCGCGCGCATCGTTGCGATGCGGATGGCGCAGGAACGCGCCGACCATCACATTGTGCGAGCACGCTCATGTCCTCGAACGTGGTCGGCACCTGAAAGGTGCGGCCGATGCCGGCGCGGGCGCGCACTTCCGGCGAGGCGCGCGTGACATCCGCGCCGTCGAAGACGATCTGCCCGGTGGTCGGCATGGTTTCGCCGGCGAGGCAATTGAAGAAGGTCGATTTGCCGGCGCCGTTCGGGCCGATCAAGCCGATGATCTCGCCCTCGTCCACGGCCAGATCGGCGCCGGCGACGGCGCGGAATTCGCCGAACATCTTTGAGACATTGGTGGCCTCAAGCAGCATGTGTCGCCTCAAGCAGCATGGGGGCGCTTTCGCAAATACGGCGCCACGCGGTGCCACAGATCGAACAGGCCGCCCGGCTCGAAGCGCGCGATCAAGACGATGATGCCGCCATAGAGAATGTAGGTCAGTCCCGAGCCGCCGCCGCCGAACCAGGTATTGGTCGCGGTCTGCAGCGGGATCAGGATCAGCGCGCCGACCAGCGGCCCGAACAGCGTGCCGGCGCCGCCGAGCGCCGCGACGATGACCATCTGCACCGAGATGAGAATGCCGAAGCCGCTGTCGGGATCGATGAAGCCGGTCTTGATCACATAGAGCGAGCCCGCGACCGAGGTGAAGGCGGCGGAGAGCGCCAGCGCCTGCATCTTGGTCTGCCGCACCGGCACGCCGAGGCTGCGCGCGGCGCGCTCGCTCGCCTTGATGGCGCGCAGATAAAAGCCGAAACGGCGGCGCTCGATCAGCGGCCGTGATCGCGAGCAGAAGCGCGAGCACGGCGAGGAAGATGTAGTAGTAGGGCAGCTCGCTGCGGAAGGTCAGGTCCCACCAGCCGCGCGCGGTCGCCGGTCCCTGCAGGCCGATCGCGGCGCCGACGAAATCCCAGGTGCCGGTGAAAATCCGGATCAATTCGGCGACCGCGATGGTCGCCATGCTGAAATAATGTCCGGTGAGCCGGAACGTCGGCATGCCGATCACGAGCGCCAGCCCGACGCTGAGCGCAATGCCGGCGGGAATGCCGGCGATCGGCGGCCAGCCCCACAGCGTGTAGAACAACAGCGGCGTATAGGCGCCGAGGCCGAAGAACATGCTGTGGCCGACCGAGACCTGGCCGGCATAGCCGCCGACGATATTCCAGGCCGACGCCGAGATCGCGGCCAGCAGAAACGAGACGCCGATATCGCGATAGAACGGGCCGGTCAGAACCAGCGGATAAGAGCAACAGCGCCGCCGCGAGCAAACAAATACGCACACGCGCGGGATAGCTGCTCAGCTTGCTCACGCTTTCCCCATCAGACCTTGCGGCCGGAACCACAACAGCGCGACGAACAGGCCGTAGACGACGATGTCTTTATAGATCGCGCCGAGCCAATACGCCGAGACCGCCTGGATCAAGCCGATGATCAGGCCGGCATAGAGCGAGCCGAGCACGCTGCCGAAACCGCCGAGCGCCACCACGACGAAGGCGATGAGGCCGAAGGTCTCGCCGACCGACGGCGACCACGGATAGGCCGTCGCCATCAAGGCGCCGGCGATCCCGGCCGCGCCCGCGGACAGGCCCCAGGCCAGCGCCTGCATGCGGTCCGGCCGAATGCCCATCAGCATCGCGGCGGCGCGATCTTCGGCCACCGCGAGGAGCCTGCTGCCGACGGTGGTGCGGGTGAGCAGAAGATGCAGCGCGATCGTCAGCGCGATCGCGACCGCGCCGGCGACGAGCTGCGCGACGGGCAAGAAAAATGCCGCCGAGATTGACCGTGCCGGCGAGCGAAGTCTGCGGCAGCGAGACGAAATTCGCCGAGAAGATACAGAACGCGGTGTAGCGCAAGCAGCAGCGCCAGCCCGAAGGTCGAGAGGATCTGCGCCAGCATCGGCCCGCGGATGACGTGGCGGATCAGCGACAGATAAATGCCGACGCCGAGCACGAACAAAGCCAACGCCGCGGCAAGCGCGAAGACCGCCGGCCCGCCGCCAGCCAAACGACGACCAGAAAGGCCACATACATGCCGAGCATGACGAATTCGCCGTGGGCGAAATTGATGAAATTCATCATGCCCCAGATCAGCGTGAGGCCCGAGGAAAACAGCGCGTAGATGGCCCCCAGCAACAGGCCACCGACGATCACTTGCACAATGACCATGAACGCGCCAAGCCTCCCCACCGGCTCGCGCAGTGTGCCATTTGATAGTGATCGGGAAAAGCGGGCTTCCGAGGCGGCGCAGGCCGTTCGTGAGGTCCGTACCGCGGCCGCCGACGATCAAATCGGGAGCGACCGCCCTTTCGGCAACCGTTTCCGGTTCTCGGCGGCTTAGATGCCGCGGCTCACCACACCCGCGATCCAATAACAGGCGGAAGCGGCCGTCAGATATACTGTCGCGCAAATGGCCATCAGTTGCAGCATCTTGCCGCGCGACGCCGTCGGTCCGACGGACATGATACTTCCGGACAGGATCAAGGGCGAAACGCGATCGCTCGCCTCGACCATCTGTCCCCCATCGCAGCCCACCAGCGTGCGGTCATGCATTTTTTTGCTCTCCCAGCCTCTTTGAACACGGCTCTTAAGAATTTTCTTGATCCCCCGCGCCCTGTTTTCACCGAAAGCGAAGTGACAGCGGCGCACACCCGGAGAATATGATTTAAAACTTGCAAAATAGCCTTAGATCATTCCTTAAAATTGTCCCGATTCATGAATGCGCGGCGACGCGCGAGGTGAGGCGGCAGTTCGATGGTGCGGACGAGAATTTGCAGGACATTACGGGCCGCATTAGCCGGCGTTGCCGTGGCGCTTTTTCATCTGCTGCGGCACGCCATCATCGGCAAAACGCGCCGCGCAGGCGACGCAACCCGACGCCGCGACCGCAGCGCTCGTCGCCGAGATACGCCGCAGCTTCACGGTTCACGGCAAGCCCATACCGCCGGAAATCTTCCGCGATTTCGGCGACGGCGACATGGCGGATTCCGGCAGCATCTGGGTCACGGTCGATGTCGCGGCGGCCACCGGCAGCAATCTTTATTACGATCCGATCAAACAAGACGGCGGAACTGTCGCGCAGACCAAGAGCGAACCGAAGACCAATACCTGGGAGCGCACGTCCTACGACTATATCGGTTCGACCGACAACGGGTTGCTCGTCGTTGTCGCCGGCTATAGCGGCGGCGGCTCCGGCGATTTCATGACGCTGCATATTCTCGATCTCGCCGCGGTGCGCGCGTTTGAAGACGGCGACGGCAAGACCGACGACAAGCATTGGCGCGTCAATCTCACCGTCGTTCGCAATGTCGTCTTGGGCGACAGATGGGACGGCGGCATCACTATCAAAAAGAACGCAATCGTGGTGACAACCGCGCATAGCGGTCCGGCGGACGACAAGGGCCGCGCCGCCGATGACGATCATGGCGGTCAGGCCTTGAGCGCCGAATGCGGATGACGCGCGGCTTCAGCGCAGCGGAAGCCGGTCGATCAGCGCCTGGGCCGCCGTCACGGCGCCGGCGAAACCGTTCTGCTGCGAGGCCTTCTCCGCGAAGCAGCGTAGGAATTCCGTGTCGGCCTTGCCGCTCAGCGCTTGGGATTTCTTCTGCCGCGCCGCATCGCTCAATCCCGGTTCTTCGGCCGCCGCGACGGACTTTTTGACGAGATCGCTTCGCGTCTGATCGCAGGACGCGATCGGCCCGATCGCATCGAACTCTTTCGTGTAGCCGATGAATACGCGTCCGCGCTCCGCCATCGCGATGAAAATCTCGTCGGCTTTGTCTGGAACGTCACTTTGGCTTCGCGCCGCGAGCATGGCGAAAGCGAAGGTCGCGCCGGCCGGCTTGCGAACGGGAAGTTCGGCAAACCGCATGATGGCGGCATCGGTCAGGACCGCTTGCGTATAGAACGCGTCCACCTTAACGGCGGCGCCGGGGTTCAACGGGATGCCGGTCGAGTCTTTGCCCCACCAGTCCTTGTGCTGATGCAGCCAGCGCGCAAAGCAGGCCGTCGGTCGTCACGATGACGCGGGTTTTGGCATCGACCGGTCCAAAGATCATGCCGTCGAGCAAGCCGAAGTCCTCGTCACCTTCGATCAAGGTGTCGAGATTGATCGCGCCCTCCCCGTCCAGGCCCTTGATGGCGACCGGACCGACGATGGCGCGCAGCTGCCGTTCAAGCGCGGCGCTCGCCTTTTTGTCAAAATCGATGACTGCGAAATCGTCGCCGGTCGAGGGATTCTTCTTCGCCGCTTCAGTGTTCGCAGCCTCCATCGCCTTGATCTTGGCGATCGCGGCATCGCGCGCGGCGATATAGGTTTGCTCGGGGTCGCCGCCAGTCGCGGATGGCAAGGTGGCGGATGGCAAAGTCCCGGCCGCAATCACGACGGCAAGAATGGCGCAGGCACGGACAATTCGTCTCATGCTGCTTTGTCGTCTCCGGCGTGCCCCACGTTCAAGCCGCGAGCCATTGCGGACGGCGTGACGCGACTAAAAGCGCGCAAGCTCCGCACCGACGCGCGCAATCGACGCCGTCCCAATCCTCGAGTGCCGTCTGCCGGAACAGCCGCGCCGTCGGATACCACGGCGTGGTCTCGCCCTGCAGCGTCCAGCGCCAATCCGGGGCGAAGGGAACGAGCACCCAGACCGGGCGGCCCATGGCGCCGGCGAGATGTGCCGAAGCGGTATCGACCGTGATGACGAGGTCGCAGAGCGCGAGCACGGCTGCGGTGTCGGCAAAGTCTTCAAGCTCGCCGCCGATAGGGGTGACGCGGCTCTCGGCGGCGAGCGCGGCGGCATCTTCGGCACGCACGTCGCGCTGAATGCTGATGAAGCTCGCCCCACCCTGCCCTCCCCGCAAGCGGGGGAGGGTTGGGAGGGGAAACAGCGGCGCGAGCCGCTTGAACGCGATCGAGCGGTTGCGATCGTTGTCGTGGCTCGAAGTTCCCCGACCAGGCGATGGCGATGCGCGGCTGCGGCAGCGCGCCGATCTGCTCCCGACCATTTGGCGAGATGCGCGCCGCTCGGCCGAGAGATAAGGCATCGGACGCCGGCACCGTCGCCGGTTCGGTCTTCATGGCGAGCGGCAGGCT
Organism: uncultured Alphaproteobacteria bacterium; assembly: GCA_963695615.1. GTDB lineage: Bacteria > Pseudomonadota > Alphaproteobacteria > Rhizobiales > Xanthobacteraceae > BOG-931. The sequence goes on from CAVOHH010000010.1 coordinate 15,282, forward strand.
GCCGAGCGGACAGTGCACGTCGAAGGCAAGATTCTGCGCACCGGGCGCCTCGCCGCGCGCGATCACGGCCGCGGCGCCGTCGAGCCGCGCCATCAGCGCCTTCAATTCGGGCTGCACTTCGAGCACGACCTTGGCGCCGGATGCGGCGAGGATCGGCACATAGCGCGCGAACTGGATGGTGTCGCCGAGCCCCTGCTCGGCATGAAGCAGCACGGTCTTGCGCGCCAGCGGATATTCGCCGAGCCACAGCGGCTTGCCGCGGCTCTTCTGCGGCGCCATGCCGGTGCGGCGCCAGCGCCATTCGTAGTCGGCGAAACCGCGCTGATACTTGCCGAGCGTGAGCAGAGCCAGCGCCTGGTTGAAATGCGCGTCGGCGTGATCCTTCTTGATCGCCAGCACTTCGCCATAGCTGGCGATGGCTTCGTCATAGTCGATTGAGCTGCGCCAGCGCCTTGCCGCGATTGAGCCAGGCAGTCGACGTGCCCGGGCTCGACTGCAAGTCGCGGCGTCGTTGGCGGCGACCGCCTCCTCGTAGCGGCCAAGCTTGATGAGAGCGACGCCGCGATTGTACGACGCGCCGGGATGGCCGGGCGCGAGCGCAAGCGCGGCATCGAAATCCGCGAGCGCCCGGTCCGGCGCGTCCAAGCGCGGCTTGCGCGAGGCCGCAATTGATGCGCGCCTCGACGTGTTGCGGCGCGCGCGCCAGCACCGCTTGGAATTCGCCGAGCGCGTCGAGCGGACGATCCGAGCTCAACAGCGCATTGGCGTGCTGATAGAGAATATTGACGTCGTCGGGCGCGAGAACACGCGCTTTGTCGAGACATTCGAGCGCCTCGCCGCTGCGCTTGAGCGCATGCAGCGCCTGGCCGAGATTGCTCCAGCCCTGCGGCGCCGCCGGATTGGCCTTTCACCGCGGCGGTGAACAGGCGGTGCGCTTCGCCGATATGGCCCTGCTGCGCCTTGACGGTGCCGAGCAGGTTGAGCGCGTCGAAATGATCCGGCGCGGCTTTGAGCACGCGCGCATAAATCTTCTCGGCCTCGCGCAGCCTGCCCCTGGCCGTGCGCAGCGACGGCTTCGTTCATCGCCTGGCCGATATTGAAAGGGTGCGCTCATAGCCGGTTGATCTGCGCGATGCGGCGGGTGACCTCGGCCGGCGTGTCGTTGTCGGATTTGCTCTTGAGCGCGAGCGCTGCGCGCGCTCCCGGCCGCTCGAGGCAGCGCATCAGCCAGGCCTGCAGATTCGGCCATGCCGCAAGATCCATATCGGCGGCGCGGCTGATGACGGCAGCGACGTTGAGATCGGCAATGGTGAAATCACGGCCGAGCAAATAAGGCTGCTGCGCCACCGCCGCGTCGAGCACCGCAAACGGCGCCGCGATGACGTTGAGCGCCTCGTCGCGCAAAGCGGCGTTGCGCTCGGCGGGCGGCAGGCGCACCGCATGCAGCGACCAGATATTGACGCCGCGATCGACCTCGGCGATGGCCCAAAAGCTCCACTGCCACACCCGCGCTTCGTCTTCGAGCTTTGCCGGATAGAGCTTTCCCGGCGCATGCTTCTTGGCGAGATAGAGCGTGATGGCGAGCGATTCCGGCAGCACGAAATCGCCGTCGACGATCACCGGCAAGCGGCCGTTCGGATTGAGCGCCAGAAACTCCGGCGTGCGCGCCCCGGCATCGCCGATCTCGACCGGCAGATGCTGGTAAGGAATGCCGAGCTCCTCCGCCACCCATAGCGCGCGGAACGCGCGGGTGCGGGCCACGCCATAGATGCGCAAATCTTTGGCGTTCCAGCCTTCGACATTCGAGCTTTTCATGCGCCGAGGAATAGGCGAAGTCGCGCGTGGGTTGTCAAGCGAGGCCGTGCCCGGTCGCGCCCAAAGCGCGGCAAAGTTCTCTGCCCGCGAGGTCACTGCCGCCGGCCGCAGATTTCGCCCGATCGGACGCGGTCGCTACCGCGTCATAAGCGAACCAAGGCGAGGCGGACCGTCTCGGGAACCGCGCTGGCTTCTTTCTTTTGCGCCAGATTGCGCCAGCGGCGGGCGGCCTCGGCGAAGCCGCGTCTGATCGAAGGCTCGCGACAGGCGAGAGCTTTTCGGGCGCATTCGGCGGCTTTGCGCCGATATTCTTGCGATCCTGTTTGCATGCGAACTGCACTCACGCGTAAACCCGAAGACACAACGAAACTGCGCTGGCAATGGTTCCCGGCCCGGCGCCGCCGCGGCAGGTGCGGGCATTCACCTGCTTTGCACCTGATTTGTCTCAAATCGATTTTGATTTGCAGTCGATGTGGAGCGATCGGCTTGTGCCAGCGCGTCCGCCTTGCCGCGCGCGGGCACTGACGGCAATCGCATATGTGCTGAGCCGCCCGCCGCGTTGTCAAGAAGAGGCCGGGATCGTAACGTGCCGGATTAGGGCGTGCGGGGGAGACAAATGGAATTCGGAATATTCTCGAACGGTTTTCGGCCACACACCACCGCGTCGGCAAGTTACGAACAGGACCTCGCCGAAATCGTGCTCGCCGACCGGCTCGGTTTCCGCGATGTCTATATCAGCGAGCACCATGGCGAGCCGGTCTATATCGACAAGGTCGATACGCTGCCGGTGCCCGAGCTTCTGATGTGCAAGGCGGCGGCCCTGACAAAACAGATCCGCATGGGGGCAGCCGTCAAGCTCATCCACCTCACCCATCCGGTCGATACCGCCATGCAAGCCGCGGTGACCGACCACGTGGTCGGCGGCAGCCGTTTCATCTTCGGCTTCGGCTCCGGCTTTCCGAGCCCGTTATTCGCCGACGAGCGCGGGCTGTCCTTTGCCGACCGCCACGAACGGTTGCGCGAATCGCTCGATCTGATCTTGAAATGCTGGACGGCAAAAGAACCGTTCGACTGGAACGGCAAACATTGGCGCGGCAAGGGCATTGTCGCAACGCCGCGGCCGCTCGTTCTGCCGCATATGCCGATGGCGACGGCGACCGACACGCCGGCCATGATCGAGCTCGCCGGCGCCCGCGGCTATACGCTCTTGACCGCGCAGCTCGAACCCGCAGCCTCGATCCGCAAGAAGGCCGACATTTATGCGCGCGCCGCCAAAGCCGCGGGCCGCGACGCGCCGCTGCGCAATTTGACGGCCGCGCGCTACGTCTATCTCGCCGACAGCCGCCGCGAGGCGATGGACGATCTGCGCGCCGACATCAATTACGAATTGGGCTATCAGATCAAACGCGGGCTGATCCGCGTCGTGACGTCGAGTTACGGCTTAAAGCTCAAGGGCGATACCGTGACGTTCGACGAGCTGGCCGAAGCCGGCATCTACCATCTCGGCGATCCGGATACGGTCGCCAAGGAGCTTTCCGAGTTCTACAATTCAGCCGGCG
>CAVOHH010000011.1:0-161002 GCA_963695615.1 uncultured Alphaproteobacteria bacterium
TTGCTGCGGCATCAGGTGGCGCGGGTCCTGTCGTTTCCCCGACGACCGACAACAACAATACTCTTTACATACAAGACACGGGTAATGACACCGTTACTCTCGGTTCCAACAACAACGTCATCGACGCTCGTGGTAGCACTGGCAACGATTCGCTCGTGGCCGGTTCGGGCAACGATACGCTCCTGGCAGGAAGCGGTTCAGACACTTTGGTCGGCGGCGTCGGCAATGACAATCTACTTGCCTATGCCGGAAGTGGGAGCGGCGAGTTGGTTTCGAAAAGCACGAGCGCCCCGGGAAGTGCGAACCTTCTTGATGATTACAGCTCCACGGCGCACACCCTCCAAGGTGGAGCCGGCGCGGATTTCGTTGTATTCGAACAATTCGACAGGCGATACGCTTCAGGCGGGTACGGGGGCCAATCAGCTGGGGACTTTTGGCAGCGGTAGCAACTTGCTCATTGGCGGCACTGGCGCTGATACGCTGTCGGCTGGCTCGTCAGGTCACGACACATTGCAGGGTGGTTCCGGTGACAATGAATTGCTGGCCGTCGGTGGCAGCGGCACCGGCAAGTTGATCTCGGGAAGCACGAATGCTTCCGGAGGCGGGAACCTCCTCGATGACTATAGTACAAGCTCGCACACCCTCCAGGGCGGCGCAGGGAATGATACGCTGTATGCGGCCGGCACCGGCGGCGACACACTGATTGCCGGCACGGGCAACAACGTGCTGCAGTCTTTCAACGGCAACAATTTACTGGAAGGTGGAATAGGCACGGACACTCTCTACGCTGGCACAGGCGGGGACACGCTCGAATCCGGTAGCGCAACCGGTGGCGCCAATATGCTGTTCGATTTCGCCGGCCAGTCTGGCGCTAGTAATATCGAGGACGCTCGCACCGGCAGTGGCAATGACAGTCTCTACAGCAACAGCGCCGCGAATGACACGCTCTACGCTGGGTCCGGCAATGATTATCTTGATGTTCAGGGGAGTAGCGGTCGCAACACGCTATACGCAGGTACAGGCGCCGATACGCTGCTTGGTAGCGTATATGGAACTGGCGACCTTCTCGTCGGCGGCGCGGGTGCCGACATTCTATATGCCGGCGCTGGCGGCGATACGCTAAAATCGGGCAGCCAAGCGGGCGGCGCCAACGTCTTCGCCGATTATGATGGTGTAGCTGGGCGCGGAAACATCGAAGACGCCCGCACCGGCAGTGGCAATGACAGCCTCTACAGCAACAGCGCCGCGAATGACACGCTCTATGCTGGGTCCGGTAATGATTATCTTAATGTTCAGGGGAGTAGCGGTCGCAACACGCTGTACGCAGGTTCAGGCGCCGATACGCTAGTTGGTAGCGCATATGGAACCGGCGACCTTCTCGTCGGCGGCGCGGGTGCCGACATTCTATATGCCGGTGCTGGCGGCGATACTCTAGAATCGGGCAGCCACGCGGGCGGCGCCAACGTCTTCGCCGATTATGATGGTGTAGCTGGGCGCGGAAACATCGAAGACGGCCGCACCGGCAATGGCAATGACAGCCTCTACAGCAACAGCGCCGCGAATGACACGCTCTATGCTGGGTCCGGTAATGATTATCTCAGCGCGCAGCAGAGCACCGGGCATAATTCGCTAGTCGCTGGGACTGGCAACGACACGCTGGTTGGCAGCGCGGTAGGCGGCACCGATATCCTGAAAGGCGGGATCGGGGCCGATACCCTATTTGCCGGCTCGGGTGGCGACACATTGCAATCCGGCAGTGGAGTGGGGGGCACCAATGCGCTCTACGATTTCGCCGGCACGGCTGGTCATGGCAATATTTTGGATGACCGCACGGGCAGCGGTAATGATCGAGACTCTATGCGCATAGCGCCGGAAACGACACGCTCTATAGCGGTCTTGGCTCTGGCAATGATTTCCTGGAGACTTACTGGAGCACCGGTACCGACTCCGTTGTTGTTGGCGGCTCGGGGGCCGATACCGTCAACTTGACGGCGCAGGGTCTCTACAATTCGACGGTCAGTGCCAGCTCTGCGAGTGGTGCCGACGTGATCGATGCTTACAGCGGATCTTCTACGATTACGCTCGGCAGCGGAAGCGACACCGTCAACATCAACACGCAAAATGAAAGCGGTACGGGCTATTCAGGTGCAAGCGACAGCATCACGGCCGGCTCGGGACAGGACAACGTCTACTTTATCGGTCTGTCGCAAGCTAACGCGACAATCAGCAACAATGGTGCTGGGACTACGACGGTAGTATTCGGCGCTGAAACGGTGTCGATCACGGCCTCGTCGGTTGCGGGCTCTCACGTTGATCTCTGGTTTACCGACGGTAAGGTGAACGGAGGGTAGATCAATGCCGCGGCTCGCTCCACTTCAGGGCTCGGCCGAAAGACTACTCCTGGCGGGGTGTCAATGCCGAGCTAGGTTTTCACATGAGTAAGCGCGGCCGAGCTACCTGCGCTAACCGGTAGATAAACCTAATTAAACCGATTTGGTTTAGATGATGGCGAGCAAACATCGAACGTTGGACCGTCACCGTTAGCAACGCGCTCCGCAATTTCAAAAAGCTTTCTCTCATATTTCTCGAGCGTACAATCACTGTGCATCTTGCCATACATGCGGTCAGAAATTCGACGAAGCCGCTCGCGGTTCCCCAGCGCCCAACGCACCCTACTCACAATTTGAGCATCCGACATACGCTCGTCAATGTGAACGTAATTCCGCCCGAAAATGGCGACGCCTTGTTTATTCATGTCTCCCAGCACGACCGATCCAGAGGCCGCGATTTCAAAATATTTGCCAACGAGATAGCTGAAGTCAGTCACAGTGGCGAGGCCCATCCACGACTGGTTAATCCGCCTCGCCAATCCGGGACCGCAGGTTTGCTCATTGTACAACTGTGATTCTGGCATTTCCAAATGCAAGATTTTTATACGCGGCTCATTTTGCAAGAGCTGCAGCACGCGATGCCTAAAACCATACACTTGCTGCTGCGTCGACCCATACACGATGACATCATATTTTTTCCGTTTGTGGCGGTCTTTGAAGATGGTCGGGTCAAAGTGCAAATGAACAACGTACGTGCGCAGCCCTGGCCGCAGGGACTTGATCTGATATAGTTCTGGACATTCATAAGATGCGATGAGATGTTCAATATGCAAATCATCAAACATTGCCAGCATCCGACGATAATCGTTGACGTCGGGCGTCAACACGCGATTTGAAATCGCTGTTTCAATAAGATCAGGGAACAATGACCAATAGTGCAGATCTGCAGTAAGAAATATTAAGTTTTTAGTGCCCAGCAATCTCTCTTTCACCTCTTCGAACGACATTCCGTCGTACTGCATAGCCGCAAACATCGAAAACCTGTCTACAATTGTTGCCCTGGCGCTGTTCTCTGACGCGCGATAATTCCGAATGTCTATTGTGCGGAACAGTTTATTGAACTGGCTATAGGTACGAGCGACATGGCGAATGTAGTACTTGTCCGCAGCACACGGATCAATCAACGTAACTAAGGCAACAGTCGGGTCACTCATCGTGGCCGTCCGGCTTGCTACCCTCCGACCCTTTGTCGACCAGTGCATGCCGCTCCCGCGAATGACATGGCTTGCGGCGCCAAGATACGCATACGCGCGCGCGACCCAAATTTTCGGAATCGCGCGCAGCGCAATGATGCCGTTCTGCGTTCGGATCATTGTACGCGCGCGTAAGGAGAGCAGTCTTTGCCGCACGCCCAGCCCAGCGCCGCGACCTAAGGCTAGGTAAATCACGGACGATCCCCACCTCCATGTCCAAGTCGCGGGTCGCCAAGGCCGCCAGCCGTCATCCCAAAGTGGGAGAAACTTCGAGTCCAAAACCTTCGAGCGAAATGAGAGGGCGGCGCATACGACGACTGCTGCAGCGAGCCGCCCCGCGTACCAAACTCGCCAACATCCGTCGCCATTCGCTGCAAGCCGCAGATATAGCAAGTTTAAGTTGGCTGCCGTTTTGGCAAGAGTGAAAGTTTCCAACATCCGCTGCCGTCCCGCCTTCGCCAGCGCTCGCGCACGAGCAGGATCGCGGAGTATTTCAAGAATGCCTCTTGCAAGATCAGCCGGATCGCCAGGTGACACGAGCACTCCGGTTATGCCGTCGAGGACACTGTCTGTCAGCCCGCCGACTCGGGTAGCGACCGTCGGGCATTCCATCAGCAGGGATTCGATAGACCCGCCGAGATTTTCGTTCAGCGACGGTTGTACCGAAACGTCGAGATCGCGGTAGATTTGCGGTATATTGTTGCGAAAACCAGCGAAGATGACGCTTCGCTCGAGACCTAACTCGACGACTAGTTCTTGCATATGCTTGAACGTGTTCTCCCCGCCCGGCCACACTCCTCCCACCATGATAAATTTCGCATCCGGGAACTCACGCAACACGAGCGAAGCCGCGCGGATAAACTCTTCATGCCCTTTGCCAGCGCGTCCGTGCAACGGAGGTGGAATCCAACAACTCTTTGGGAATTCGCTGTAGAAGATGGATACCATGCCGATGAGTGGCGTTGTTTTTGGCCAGCCATTCTCGCGACGGAAAGAACCAGGCTCCAGAGCCAGAGGGTCGAACCTCAACTCGTCTGCGCCGTAGTAGATGAGGCTTAGTCGACCGGAAGCAACTCCGAACGAACGATAGAGCTTCAAAGTATACTCACACGATCCGATGATGCTACTGTCCATCCACTGCGTAATGAGATCGGTCCAGCGCGAGGCGCAAGCTTCGAGATGAAAGGGACCGGAGATCATGGAAAGACGGATTGGCGCACCCGAAATCCAAGCCGCAATCCTGCCTACTACCATCGTTTGGTAAAGGTGCGTCTGCACGACATCAAAGCGTTCCCGCCGGAGCAACTGCGAGATCGCAATCGCCTTGCGCATTGGGGCAAAAAACCCGCGACTGTTGATGAATTCGAAATCCGCGTAGTGTACCGCGATGCCCGCGGCGGCGCATTCGTCAACCAGTGCCCCCGAAGTGCCGTTCAGCACCACCGCTACGTCGTGTCCATAGCGATCACGCAACTCACGCAGCTGCTCGATCATCCAACGAGCGCCGCTAGTCGTCGCGGCCATGTGGCATATTTTCAATTTCTTCGCGTAGGCGACGCTGCACATCGAATAAAACCTGATGCTGGCGATCAAGGTGGGAAGCGAACCAAGACACGAGTTAAACAAAGAGTTTAGCGGCCACTAAAAGCCGCATCAATATGAGATTTCGTGGCCAGCGGTCATGTGCGCGTTTGCTGGGCCGGCTTTCGGCGTTCGAAGACACGGGCTTTGCTGCGGTGTGAATCGGCCAGCGCCTGACACGTCGATCTGCACCGAAAATTAAACCCCGCGTCGAAAGTCTTCCGCTGCTGCGCTAGCGGACTCTGGCAAGCCGAACGCACTGCAGATTTATCGGTTCACGGCCTAGGACGCCGCAGCGTTGTCGAGCTCGGCCGCGACGTGCTGCCAGGTCGATTTCTCGTGGAATTGTTAAGGCAGATGGCCAAGCAGCTTGCGCACATCGGCGAGCGTGTTCAGATCCATCACGGTCGGAATTGTCAGGGCTCGCCGAACCGACAACCTTCCAAACTGCTAACGGTCCTTGTGCGATAAATATCGCAAACAACTCGGGTAAGATTCAGATAGAGAGTAGCCGTGAGCTACGGCGGCGCCGACAATCAAGAAAAATATAGAAAACGGGCCTCGATGGCACCAGCCAATACCAGCCGAAACAAGCCAGACAGAATTATAAAACCGTTGATCCTGGCCGCACCGCCATCGAAGTTCGGTCACCAATCTTGGCGGTTTCGCAAAAATGCGCCCAATCATCCATGAGCCGACGACGCTTTTCAAGCAATTCTTCGCGCCTGTATGCTGCTTCAGTTTTATCTTCGATCACGTGTGCAAGCGCCATTTCAATCACCTCGGTCGGAAAATTCGTGCACTCGGCCGCCCAGTCGCGAAACGCCGACCGGAAGCCGTGCCTCTTGAGTTTCTGATCTTGACTGCAGCGCGGGCCGACGAAGTGATCGGTGGGCGCTGGCCAGAAATCGACTTGAAGGGGCAGATTTGGAAAGTGCCCGGACATGGATCTGATAGTCCGTGGCCAGGAGCCGACGCGACGGAAGCGTTCTCCGCCATACTCCTTTGATTGGACTCAAGTGTTCGCCGCCGCCGGCGTCCAACCCACAAATCATCCCACGGATTTTTTTTGTCTCTTAACGTGCGTCCTAGCTATAAGCACTAGGCAGAGTAGGGCGCTCAGATCACGATCAAAAGCGATCGTCTAACAATGTCAGCTTTGCCTCTGTGCGTTCAACCGGTCAGTGCAACACCGCTTGTATTCTATCGGCCGGCGTTTCGAAGCCCAAGGTCTTTCGCGGACGTTGATTGAGCCGCAGAGCAATCGCGTTCAGATAGCTCTGAGAGACGCGCGAGAAGTTGGTTCCTCTCGGGAAGTACTGACGCAGCAAGCCGTTGGTGTTCTCGTTTGAGCCGCGCTGCCAGGGACTGCGCGGATCACAGAAGTAGACCTGGACGTTGGTGGCAACCGTGAAGCGCTTGTGGGCATGCATCTCTTTGCCTTGATCCCAGGTCAGGGAGCGTCGCAACTCCTCAGGCAGCTTGCCGATGTGTTTGGCAAGCGCAGCAACAACAGTCGTCGTGTCCTTGCGGGCGATCTTGACGAGCATCGTGAAGCGGGTATTGCGCTCGACAAGCGTGGCGATGTGCGTGTCGTTCGCTCCGGTAAGAAGGTCTCCTTCCCAATGCCCCGGCACGGCGCGATCCTCAATCTCGGCGGGCCGCTCGCGGATGGAGACCATATCGAGGATATGCCCCTGTCCACTCTTCGCGTTGTGGCTCTTGGGGCGACGCATCCGCCGCGCAGTGCGCAACTGGGCCGTCAGCTCCTTCTTCAGCACGCCGCGGGTCTGGATGAAGAGGCTACGATAGATTGCTTCGTGAGATATCTGCATGTCTTGGTGAGTTGGGAACTGCTGCTTCAGCCAGCCGGAGATCTGCTCCGGCGACCATTGCAGCGCGAGCTTCTGCGCCACGCGCCATCGTAGCTTCCTATGCAGCGCCAAACGACAAGGCTTGGGGCGCAACGCCCGCTTCCAGGCACGCCGATCAGCCTGGTTTGCACGATAGGCCTGACTGCCGCCGTTGCGCCTGATCTCCCGGCTTACTGTCGATGGCGCCCGTCCGAGGCCCTGGGCGATCTGCCGGATCGACCGGCCCACCGCAATGCCACGGGAAATCTCTTCGCGCTCCTCAAGCCTCAGTGCTGCCAAGGCTCTCCGGCGCGGCGCCGGCACCATTCCTCCATGGAGTACCACGATCCGCTCAACGCCGGTCTTGTTCTTCCTTTCCAGCGCTCGCGAGATGGCCGCGGCACTCTGCCCGCTCTTCCATCGCTCCCACAGCTCGGCCTTCTGAGCTGCCGTGAACCCAATCCGCGATGTCACCATGGCGCACCTCCTCATCTCGTAAGATTAGAAGGTGTTGCGCTGACCGGTTGAATCCGCCGGGGTAAAGCGGACATAGCCCAGCGTGACTAAGATGTCCGTTTTGGGCCACAAGCTGCCGCGCCCGAGCAAAGGCCTGCGACTACAAGGTCGCCGTTCGCCGCGCCACGTAAGCGGGCCGCACCGGCACCGAAGCGGGAGGTCCAGGGCATGCGATCATTCTAGTGAGGCAACCCGTCATTTTGCGTCGATAGACGCCGGGCGCGTTGCTCCAGCTCACGGGCCATGGCCTCAAGTCCACCTCTTAACAGCCCATAAATTCCTCGGCGCGTTGCGCTCACGGCAAGGAGGACAACAGAACGCACGTTTCGAGCAGAGCTCGACATGGAAACGCTGGTCGGCACGCGCGGACAAAGCTTTCCGTTGTCGCGGCTTGAAAGCCGCTTGCGCTGTCCGCGCTGCGGCTCGCGCAATGTTGTCGTGCTGTTTCAGCCGCCGGCGAACGCGGCGGCGAGGCAACGATGATGCCGGGCCGCTGCGTGAGCAGCTCACCTATTATAATGTAGCGATGGGCGCGCTATCAGTGCTTGAAGCCGGCGGAAATCTGACCGAAGCGCTCCGGCGAGGCGCCGCTTGAAGACCGGCGGCGGTGGAGCCGCGTCAGCGGAGGCTTCATCGCACGAGGCGGGGCCGTCATCCGAGATCATGCCCGTCGCGTTGTTGAATTTCATGCTGTGGCAGCCGACGCCATTGGCGTTCTTGACCACGATGGCGCCGGAATGGTCGCGCGGCATCGAGGCGCTGGCGAGGTTCGGCAGTGCCGCCGACGCGTTGACATGGGTGACGACGAGATAGGTGCCGATGACGGCGGCCACTAAAGTGCCGCTGCCGAGCACGATGCCCATCTGCTGCGCAAGCGTGAGCCCCTTCGGACGGCTTGATTTCTTCTTGCTCGGTGCCGTCTTTCCAATGTCCATGGCGATGGTCCCGTCGCTTGGAATGTGTCTTCCCCGGCGGCGAAGATAGCCAAGGGAAATTAACAAAGACCGAAGCGGGCGTGTGTTTTGCGCTTCTGCAGCAAGAAATTGCACGCATGCAGGGCGGCTTCTACAACCGCTGATGTTTGCTTGATCGGCAATGCGCGCTGCCGTCGCAGTTATTTGTTTGATGTTTGTTTGATGTGGGCGCCACGGCAGCTCCGGGGATCTGCTTATCTGATCGCAATTGTCAGAAATTCATGACGACGAGGCAGCGCGTAGCAACCATTAGCCGGCGAGCTGTCTTTCGGTCCAGGGCGTTCCACGCTGGACGACGGTATTGGCATAGACGAGGAGCTTTCTGGCGCAGGCAATGAGGGCTGCATTGTGAGCTTTGCCGCGCGCGATGAGGCGGGCATAGAGCGTGACCAATGCCTTGTTCCAACGGAACGCTGCGGGAAGCGCTGCGGCATAAAGCGAGCGGCGCAAGCGCCCACGCCCGCCGGCGATGTGTCGTTGGCCTTTGTGTTTTCCACTGTCGTCATCGAACGGAGCAAGACCGGCCAGCGCTGCCACTTCTTCGCGGCTAACTTGTCCGAGTTCTGGCATGCGGATGATGAGCGAAAGCGCGGTGCGTTCTCCAATGCCGGGGACGCTGAGCACCAGATCGAGGCGGCGGGCGAGGTCGCTGTGAACGCGCAATCCTTCGACGATGCGGAGCAATTCGGCTGAGCGCCGTGCTTTGAGCCGGGCGATGTCGGTCACGACCATACGCCGCAGCCGTGGATCGCCGACATGTTCGAGCCGAACCTTGAGGCGTGCGATGTCGTCTTCGATCTGTTCCACGAAGGTCAGATGCTGAGCCAGCTTCGCCAAGCGCTCATCCGGCTCGATCCTCGGCTGATCGATCGTAGCCGCACAGGCGGCGATAAGTACCGCATCAAGCTTGTCGTTCTTGGCCCGGCGCAGATGCACCCGCGCATAGGCTTTAACCTGGATCGGCTGCAAAACGAGAACGGTAAAAGCTTTTTCTCGCAGATGTCCGACCACGCCGCGTTCGTAGCCGCCGCTCGCCTCGATGCCGACACGCGTGACCCCGACTTTGGAGAGCTCGGCGGCCAGGAGCCGCCAACCGATTGGTGTGTTGTCGAACTGCCAGCGTTCGGTCCGACCGTGGACCGCGACGTCGAGCTTGGCCTTGGACGTATCGATTCCAGCCGTCGTTGTGGTAACCTGTGTCATCTTCGTCGACCCTGCCTTGTGAAGCGAACCAAGTTGTTCCGGCAACCATCCGGGTCCGATGAAGGAGCTGACGACGATCACGCTACGGGGCAGCAACAAAAACTGCTCAGGGTGGATCCGATCCGATCGCCAGCCGCTCTGCCGCGGATGGCTGTCCGCGGCAGAGCATTCCTTTCGGAACACGCCGACGATAAACCGTTCTGCTATTACAAGGGTGGGTTAGCCGAAGGCGTAACCCACCGTGGTACGAACGAATTGGCGGATTACGCTTCGCTAATCCGCCCTACGAGCTGATCAAGAATGGCTTCATCCCGGCGCCGCTTGTGACCCCGCCGCCCTCGATTGTCAGCTCATTGCCGATGCGAAAGCGGCGAGCGTTACTGGCCTCGACGCATTTCACAAAAATGCTGAATTGGATTTCGATCCATCACAAGCGGTGAAGTGAAATATCGCTGCGACGCAGCAATTCAGTCGCTTTCGGAGCGGACATTCAGAGAACCGCGCTTCCACAACCGAATTCACGGAGTATGCGCCCTGGTCCGAATTGGTTCCGCCCTGATCTGAGGGCTGCGAGCAACAAATGGTGAAAAGACACAACCAGCTTTCCGGAGTTGATCCTCGGAGTTCGCAGAAGGGAGGTCCCGTATGCGCACCGTTGCCGAATACCGGAAGTTTGCCGCTGAGACCCGCGAGCTTGCCGCCAAGCTGACGGACCCGCGGGATAAGCGTGCGCTCGAATTGATGGCAGCCGCCTGGGATAAGGTTGCACGGGAGCGCGAAGCCGCGCTTGATGCGAAGCAGCAAAAACCGCCAATCGATGGTTCCCGGTACGACAGTCCGTGAAGTTAAGGCTGCCTATACCTTATTCGCGAGGCACTGCATGGCCCGCCGCTTGTCTGATTCCGTCAGGCCTGCAGTCTCGGCCATCGCTTTGGCCTGCGCCATGCCGATCTGCGCCACATAGGCACGCACCATGTCGCAGGTGAAATGCGATTGCGCGCCCGGAGCACCGTCGCGGTCGGCATGGCGATGTCGCGCCATCGCCGGATATGAGAAAGCGATAAAGACAAGCGCCAGCAGCACGGTTTTTTTCATGATTGTTGTCCCCAACAGGTCGCCGTTGTCATAGTGACAGCAACGGCGCGCACGGCCGCAGAAAAGAAACGATTGTCCCCAGATAACGAAGTCCCGCTTGCGCGAAATTGGAACTAATCCCGCGCAAGCAGCGTGTTGGAATTCGGGCGCAAAAATCGTAAACGTGGAACAAAAAATCGTGGAATATGCCGCAGTCGGACCGATCAACAAGGTCCGGACGTGGAATGTTCAGATAAAGATTGCGTCTGCCGTTACACGGATCACGCGCAAAGCCGGAGTTCCGCGTGCGGCAGGGTTGCCACGTTCACCATCATATTGTGCGATGCAGGAACAAAAACCGCGCGGGCACCGTTCAAGCTTAAGCATCATAAAATTGCGTACGGGGGAATCCGAGTGGCCCAGTCAGGTTCCGCTGAGTTTTATCGGTCAAAAGCCACAGTCTGTGTCGATCTCGCCGCCAGGACTGCCGATTTTCTGAAGCCAAGCTTGGGCTTCTGAACATGGCGCATGCTTGGCGGGCGCTCGCCGAACAGGCTGATAAAAACGACAAGATCGATTTGGTGTATGAGATGCAGGAACCGCAACACCACGTGGTTCAGCAGCAGCAACAGCCGCAGCCCGACAAAACGGCCGAAGGCCGAAAACCGCACTGAGCGCCGCAACGGCCGGCGAGCAATCAACGCGGACTTAAGGGCAGCCCATCATTTCCGCGCCGACAGGCGTCGGGCGCGGTCATCGAGCTCGCGGGCCATGGCCTCAAGTCCGCCTCGCAACAGCCCATCCGTAGCCGCGGCGGCCTTGCCGCGAAATTCCTCGGCGCGGCGGCGGCAATAGGTCGGATCGTTTTTGCACTCGTCCATAACCCGCTTCTACCGGGCCGGCGCAGTACGGGCTTTGACCTAGGTCACACCCCGGAAAAGGCGCGGACCGGCACAGACATTATAATGTAAGCCGTTTGCCCGCCGGTCGGCCGCAATTGACCAACTGTCACAAGGTCTTCAAGGGCGGCGAGGCATATTTTCGGGCGCGGTCATACGCGCTCAGATCTTGCGCGCCCGGATCTTGACGGGTTCAGCCCCAGGTTGTTGAATTGCCGTGGCTGTGGAATGGGTGGTTGGGGGTATTTATGCGTAAAATTGCTGTGGTTTGCGCGCTTTTGAGCGCCGCCGATGTCGCGTGCGCGGCGGACCTTCCGGTGGCACCGCCACCGGCCGCTCCGGCGATGGTGACGGCGGCGCCGGTCTATAATTGGACCGGCTTTTACATCGGCGTGAATGTCGGCGGGACTTTCGCGCACGACACGGACACCGCGACCTTCAGCGGCGGTCCGCTCGCCGGCTTGTCGGCGACCGGTTCGAGTAACGGCAACGGCGCCGTGGCCGGCGGCCAGGCCGGCTTCAACTGGCAATCGGACGCGTTCGTCTTCGGCGTCGAGGGCGATTTCGACTGGTCGGGCCTGCGGGGCTCGGACACATCCGGGATCATCAGTCAGACGACAAAGATGCCGTGGATCGCGACCATCAGGGGACGCGCCGGTGCAGCGTTCGATCGCGTGCTGGTCTATGGCACGGCGGGCGCGGCCTTTGTCGACTTCTCGCAAAATATCAGCGCCGCCGGTTTCGGCTCGTTGTTCAACGCCTCGAGTGTCAATGCCGGATGGACGGCGGGCGCCGGCGTCGAAAGCGCCTTCGCCCAGAACTGGACGGCACGCGTGGAGTACCTCTTCGTCGATACGAATCTGTCCTTGAGCGGCAACCTTAACTTGATCGGCGGCTCACTCTCGCATTCCGGTACGCTCGATCAAAACATCATTCGCGGCGGCATCAATTACAAATTCCAATAGGCGTTTCTGGCCGCGCGTCGGCTGCTGTGACGGCCGCAGTGACGGCTCATGGCTTTGAACCCGACTGCGGTTGCGACGTCCCCGAACCGGCATCGGTCTTCTTGATGTCCGCGAGCAACGAACGGACAATGGGAGTTTCCGCTGCTTCGTCAGAAGAGCTCGAATAATCCGGGTCGCTTTGACTGAACTCAGTGAAGATTTGGCCGTTCGCTGACGCGTAGCGTACAAACCGTTCGAGGCCCCCGCGGAGACCAAAATAGGCGACAATCACTTTACGCTCGTTGGACGACGCCATGTAGACATAGTACGAGACAGCGCCAATCCGCTTGGTCGGCGCGCCGAGCGTCCTGTCGACGTCTCCCTGGAGGACGCCGATCGTGATCGGATCGGGCTTCAATCGCGGCGTCGCTTGCGCGACGGATACCGGAGGGCAAGTCCATTCCAGTTTCGGATATGCCGCCGAGAATCCATCCATCTTGAGAGTGATATCGCTTGCCGGCCCTTCGTGCCGGGCGAGCTCGGTCCCCGGCAACACGATGGTGGCATCGTCGGACATCGCATCGAACGTATTGGGCGGCACGAAAGCCGACCGCGGATATAGAGCTTCGACGATTCCGCTCCGAAGAGACGCGATCTCCATTCCGTTCAGGCTGATATTGACGGCGGGCTGAGCTGCGGCGCCGTCGGATCGGAGTCGGAAATGCTCGCGCCCAAAACCCAGAGCATTGGAAGCATTAGCCGACCCACGCGCAGGCTTACGGTCACGAAGCCGTTGACGTAGCGGGGCTGACCGCTGTCGCCGCGCACGAAGAAGAGCTTCCTGATTGCCGGCGCAGGCTTGTCGATGAACCGCCACGACGTTTCGGCGAAGTCTCTACGGTCGAAGCCGAAATGCACCATTTCGTCGCGCGGCAGGTGCCCGAGCGAATCATGCGGGATCGCGCTGGCCTCGCTCAATACCGCATTATCGACCCCCATCTCGCGCAGATAGACGCTCGAGCCGCACATCGCTGCCCATTTCGCGTAGGCAATCATGTCGGGGTTGGGCGGGACGGTGCCTGCCGTCTTATCGAACGCCATGTCGTGAATGCCGAGCGTCACCCATGGCGGAACGAGGCGTAGCGATGCCGCCGGCCACGGCGTACACGCACGCGGAATTGCACATCGACATGACGGGATCGAGTTCGGCCTCGACCGGCTGCCCGGCTTGTATTCGCGCCGCGCATGTTTCTTCGCTCGGTTGGTCGCGGTCGCAGCCAGGCCGCAGCGTGTGGCCGACGCTCACCGTCAGCTTTTGCGCACGGATGAGCCGCCCGAGCGCCATCGAGCCGCTGACGGAGCCGCCCGGCGAATGGAAGAAGACCGGCGGCCGGCGCCCTTTCAGTTGGGCGAGCAGGCGCTGCAGGCGCCCCGCGGCTTCGGTATCGATTTTACCCTCTGCCGCAATCCATTCGTTGCAGCCCGGCCCGCACTCATCCGCTTCCCCGTGCGCCAGATAAAAGACAATGGGGCGCATCATCGGGTCGTCGACTGGGCGGGCCGCACCGGCGCGCGCTGCGGCCAAGTTTGCGCTGGCTGGGGCGAGGTTTGTGCCGCAACGGCAGTCGCGCCCGCGACGTGCAGGCGAAGAGAGCAAACAGGATGGATAAGGCGCGAAGAGTTGGCACGAGTGCATGTACGCAATTGGCTGCGACAATATTACAACCATACCGTGAGTGGACACGTCAAGTTATCGCCAGCGCCCCGCGCTCTGGCCGAGCCCTCACGTAGATGCCGCAAAACCGCAACAAGGAGTGCGCGATGGACGATATGAATATCTTTGTGCCGATTACCAAGATCGATGCGGGCAAGCGCCTGGTTTACGGCGTCGTCACCGCGGAAGCGCCGGACGTGTCCGGCGAGGTGTGCGACTATGCCTCGACCAAGCCGCTTTATCAGAAATGGTCGCAGAGCTTTGCCGGCGCCACCAACGGCAAGAGTTTTGGCAATTTGCGCGCCATGCACGGCAATGTCGCCGCCGGCGCGCAGCGTATCAATTCCACGCACATGCTGCGAGCGATCAACGACGCGGTGAAGCGCGGCGCCCATCTCGGCTTGCGCGGGTGAGAAGGTCTGCGCGTCGGCCTGTCAAAATAAGGTAGCTCGACCGTCGGAAATCCCCTTGTCGGAACTCCCTTCCAGATGCTGTATGCTATAACGAAAGTTATGAAAGGAGTGGGCCATGGTTGCCTTGAAATTGCGGAAGGTCGGAAATTCCGTGGGGGTTCTTCTGCCTCAAGAGGTCTTGGCAGCCCTGAATGTTGACCAAGGCGATACCCTCTTCTTTACCGAGTTGCCCGACGGATATCGGGTTACTCCATACGATCCAGATTTTGAGCGGCAAATGAAGGTGGCGCAAAAGGTGATTAAGCGCGACCGTAATCTGTTGCGCGAATTGGCAAAGAAGTGATCGATTGGATCACGAAGGCTGTCGCGCTCGCAATCCACGAAGAACAGATAGCAGAGCACGGCGGTCTGAATGAGGTTCGCGATATTGCGACCTTAGAATCTGCCCTCGCGCGTCCTCAACAATTGCAGGCTTATGAACCGGCCGGATATTGCAGCCCTTGCTGCGGCTTACGCCTTTGGAATTGCAAGAACTCAAGCATTCATAGAAGGCAATAAGAGAACCTCATATGTTGTCACCGCGACATTTCTTCTACTCAATGGCTATGATCTGACAGCTGCCGACGCCGCCCGACTCCAAATCTGGGAGAGGCTCGGAGAGAGCTTACTGAGTGAAGAAGAATTGGCCGAATGGCTGCGGGCGAACATCAATAAAGCCTAACGGTTGCTGCCCGCCGTCACGCCGTGCCGAAAAGCCACGACCCAACTGCGCCCGAACATTGAACCCCGAACGCCGTTCGACATTACGCACAACCCGAGCCCCGCTGGCCTCGGCCGGCGGGGCTCTTTTTTGTTTGCCAAGCACTTCTGACCTAGACGGGCACAATCTTAATTGTGCACGGTGTTAGATGTGCTCGATCTTGTCGGTGAAGATCAGCTCTTGAACGTTGCTGATGGTCATCGTCTGGTTAGTATTGTCGAACGTCACCGTCGTCACGCCACCATGGTGCGAGATGTCGGCATTTTTGGAACTGTCATCGAACTTGACGGCATTGTCACCGCTGCCGCCGTTGATGGTGTCGCTGCCGGATCTGCCGACGTCGAACAAGTCATTGCCGGCGCCGCCAAAGAGACTGTCGGATCCGGAACCGCTGTGGATGGTGTCATTGCCGCTGCCGCCAATGACGGTATCCTTGTTGCCATTACCGGTGAAGATCGTGTCGGCACCGCCGCCGGCCGTGATCAGGTCCTTATTGCCGTTGCCGCCATGAATGAGATCGTCGCCGCTGCCGGTGGTGATGGTGTCGTTATTGCCGTGACCGCCGGTTATCGTATCGCTGCCGTCGCCGAACTTGATGGAGTTGGCATTGCCGTTGCCGAACTGCACGCTGTCGTTGCCGTCGCCGCCGGTCAGCGTGTCATGGTTCCCGGTCGCGCCGGTGAGCGTGTCATTGCCGTCGCCGAGCGTGACGGAGTCGGCATTGCCGCTGCCGACGTGAACGGCGTCGTTGCCGCTGCCGGCAGTCAAGGTATCGGCAGTTCCATTGCCGGTGAACAGCGTGTCGTTGCCGTCACCGACCGTGGTCTGGCTGTGAGCGCCGGCGGAGCCGTGAATGATATCGTTGCCGTCGCCGACAGTGATTGTGTCGGCTCCCGACCCGCCGAATATAGTGTCGTTGCCCGACCCAGCCAGCACGACATCTCGACCCAATGTGCCGCTTAGATCGAGGCTGTCGTTGCCGTCGCCCGTCGCCACAAGCACGTTCTTGCTTCCGGTCACGGTCAGCGACGCGTCGGCGATATCCACGATGGATAGCAGGTTTGCGTCGGTAGCAACGGTGGCATTAGGCGTATCGACGAGAAGAACTTGCGTGCTTGGACTAAGAGGCCCCCCTTCCTGAACGTTTGTCGTGCCTCCTGGTCCGGTGAATCCCCCGTTCGTGTCGAGGTAGTTGATGATCGATTGTGTGATCGCCGGACTTATGTTCTCCGTTAGCAGTAGGCCGCTTAGCTCCGAAGCGGTTAGATCGTATGTCGCCATAACTGGTCTCCGCTATTGAGCCCCAACGCACACCCTCAGTTGGCCCCAATGCAGACAGCGCTGTTTTGGCTAGACACCCCTTGTTGCGCTAATTCCTCCCTTGAACGGTCGTCAGAAAACTAAAAACGATCCGGACAATTGGCTTGCCAGTTCGAGCAGCCAATTGACGCGAGCGAATAGACGTCGAGGTTATGTCAACTTGACGCACTTACGAGAGACATTCTTCGTGCATGATCGTGAAGAAAAGATGCTCTTGGAACAATGTGCGCAAGAAGACACGGTCAAGCGGAAAAATAAAAGATGTCGAGATTGCAAGCCGATGTGAGCCGGTCACAAAACTACAATTCAATCTCGCGACAATTAGGAATCCCTCCGACAACCTTCATACGAACTCACGGCGCTCGGCGCGGGAGTGGGAACTTTCACGCTTGATTTAAATGGAACAAGAGTTGTAACCGACAAAGCTTTTCAGCAGTTTGATGAGAAATGTCCGCGCCTGGTCCGATCGGAAGACACGCGGCATCGTGCCCGATCTTTTCGCCTCGGTCACAGTTTTGAATGGAATGCGGCGGGAGTGAGTTCGACGCAAGCTCGATTCAAACGGCCAGCACGCGGAACAACAGGTCGTCAAACACCGACACGGTTTGGTCTTATTGTCGGTCGTTGCCACTGCACAGAAAAGTTGCGGGCAAACGCACATACGCTCGACACATAGATGAACGACGCATTTGATGAGAAATTTATGGAGCGCATGGATGATGGCACCTGCGCACTGTTGGCAGGCTGCAGGCCGCGTCATCGCCGCGTATCGACATGATGTGCGCTTGATCGATGCAGGCGTGACACGGGAATTGGGGGAGGGACGCCAAGTACCTCCCCCGCAGGGAGGGATGCCAGTACCCCCCTCGCGGCGCCGGCTTCCACAGCCAAGAAAACCGACGCCGAACGCTTCTAAAAAACTGTTGCACAAACTATGAGCGTGAGGACCCGGGTGGACCCTCACGCTTTTGTTGTTTCAAGCCGACGTGCGGAAGATTAGGCAGCCGCGCTCGCCAAGCCGGCGGTCGGAACGGACGCGACCGTCTTGAGGATCTGCGAGGCGATCTGGTAGGGGTCGCCTTGAGAATTCGGGCGGCGATCTTCCAGGTAGCCCTTGTAGCCGTTGTTGGCGAAGCTGTGCGGCACGCGGATCGACGCGCCGCGGTCGGCGATGCCGTAGGTGAACTGATGGATCGCGGCGGTCTCGTGCTTGCCGGTCAGCCGCATATGGTTGTCCGGGCCGTAGACCGCGATGTGATCCTCGCGGGTCGCCTCGAACGCCTTCATCAGCGCCTCGAAATAGTCCTTGCCGCCGACTTCGCGCATGTATTTGGTCGAGAAGTTGGCGTGCATGCCGGAGCCGTTCCAGTCGGTGTCGCCGAGCGGCTTGCAGTGGAATTCGATGTCGACGCCGTATTTTTCAGTCAGGCGCAGCATCAGGTAGCGGGCCATCCACATTTCGTCGGCGGCGCGTCTTGGAGCCTTTGCCGAAGATCTGGAATTCCCACTGGCCCTTGGCCACTTCGGCATTGATGCCTTCGTGGTTGATGCCGGCGGCGAGACAAAGATCGAGATGCTCCTCGACCATCTTGCGGGCGATGTCGCCGACATTCTTGTAGCCGACGCCGGTGTAGTAGGGGCCCTGCGGCGCCGGATAGCCGCTCGACGGGAAGCCGAGCGGGCGGCCGTCCTTGTAGAAGAAGTATTCCTGTTCGTAGCCGAACCAGGCGCCCTCGTCGTCGAGGATGGTGGCGCGCTTGTTGGACGGGTGCGGCGTCTTGCCGTCGGGCAGCATGACTTCGCACATCACCAGCGCGCCGTTGGTGCGGGCGCGCGTCCGGATAGACCGCGACCGGCTTGAGCACGCAGTCGGAGTTCGAGCCTTCCGCCTGCATGGTCGAAGCTGCCGTCGAAGCCCCACAGCGGAAGCTGATCCAGCGTCGGAAACGCGTCGAAGTCTTTGAGCTGCGTCTTGCCGCGCAGGTTTGGCACCGGCGTGTAGCCGTCGAGCCAGATGTACTCGAGTTTGTATTTGGTCATTACCATCTCTCTTCAGCTGCTGCGCAACTTGAACCGATGCGCAAGTGTGAGGGGTCTGCTGATGCGTGCGCAGCCGCCAAAGGGCGCCCGGCCGCCGCCTCCCGGCACATTCAAGCATTTAATGTGCCAATCGGCGTCGTCATCGCGGTGCAGCATGGGGCCGCGTCAATTCGCCGGCAATTGCAGCGCAGCGCGGATGCAAGTCCAATGAGCAAAAACGGCTCTGCACATATTGTAGTCATGCGCTGATTTGATGTGAGGCATTCCGAGCAAATTTCGAGCAAAGCATTATATTAACGGACGAAGAGCAGAATCACTCAATTGCACGCGCAGCGATGAAGTGCGCGCTGACCGAAGGAGCCGAAAATGTCGACGAGTTTGTCTCGTACATCGGCGACGATCTATACGTTCCCGCCGAGGGGCCGTTACGCCATTCGCGAGCAGGACGCTTCCGTGGCGGCAACCGGTCTTGCAGTTGCCGCAGGGCGTGAAGCTGTCGTCCGGCAGCGGCTGGTATCACGAAGAAGCCATCCAGGCCGCGATCGACGCCGAGCAGGGGCGGAAGAAGAACTGATGTACTGATGAAACGACATCTTCCGGCGCGCCGCTGCACGAGTGTGGCGCGCGCGCCTGAGGTCGTGTTCAGATGGCTGCTATCGGGTTTGCTGCTGCATTCGTTGCCCCGCACGATAGGGGCGATCAAGCCTAATTTCCCAAACTACTGCTGAACCGAATCTGGAAGCGTCATGGCGCTTACCGGCGCGGCAAGGGTTTTTGCTCTGCCGCTCGCCGCGGATATTGCCTCGATTTGCGAGAGCCTAACGGGCGCGCACTTCAGCTTGAAGGCCCAATCGTCAACCTAATCCATTTGCCTTAGCGCTGTGACGCGAAGCCGCAGCGTCGCGGCCGCCCGTAATCGCTCATCCTAGAATCTGAAAACGGAGGAAGCGCGTGTTGCACAAACACTTGCGTGGCGAATGGTATGCGCACAAGCGAGCCGGCGCCATCAGCTCTGTATTGATGTTTGCACCCGAGGGTCTCGTGCTGGGAGCCGGCACGGTGATTGTTCCGGCGCGCGGGCCGCGCCGGCTGCACAGTTTGCAAGGCCGGGAAGCGCAGGTGCTGGCGCTGCTCTCGGCTGCTTGCGGCAGAGCGGTGGCTCCGTCCGTAATGGGCAATATCGAGCGTGCGGCGAAGGCTTGGGGCGACGGCGACGACTGTCTTGCCTACGTTCATCTCTCGCACTCGGGCTTGCAGCTGCCTCCTGATGCTTCGGATGGGAGCCTATCGGCTGTTTATGGCCCGTTGCGCGATGATGCATGGGGCGTCGCCGCGCGCCGTCTTTGAAGCATTGCATCTCCATACGCGTTACATCGATACGGTCGAAAAAGCTTACAACCCCGCCGAGCCGCGCGTCCCGGCTGGGAGTGGGAGAACCAGCGGCGAGTGGACCGACAGCGAGGGGGTTAGCGAAGACGGTCCCGAGGAGGGGCCGATAGGAGATGGAGCGGCAAATGACGAGATCGCTGGAGAGGACACACACGGATCGACTCTGCTTAGCAGAGCGCCGCTTCCGGCTCCGGAGGCCAGTTTTCTGGGCGATCTCACCGCGGCGCAGGTGGCCGAGCTTGGCGCGTATGCTTTGCGAGTTCTCCGCGTGGCCACTCCGGCTGGTGCTGCTGCCGCGGTCTTTGGATTGTTGTTCATCCCGTCTGCCAACGACATTCGCATCGAAGGTGATGTGCCGGAGATACCGGGACTGCGCTATTCCTGGAACCGCGACGAGACGGTGCTGCATCTGACGTATGATCGTGTCGACGAAGCACAGCGCACCTTCGCGTTACATTTAGACGGCGAGGTCATTCGCGACGAAGATGGACACGTCGTTGGCCGGGTCATTGGGGGAAATAGGATCGTCATCGATGGCGTGGCAGTATTGCCCGATCTGGTGAAACAGGATGAGCCAAGGCTCTGCCCGGCGCCCGCCCCCGACGTCGCCGGCAGTGACCAAGGAAAATCATACGAGGAAAATAGATCCCGACAGTACGAAGACTTTGTGAAGCTCTTGATCAATCCTCCGCCCAACGGGCCCACGCCAAGCGGCTTTGTCTATTATCTGCCGAACCCGACTGAGAGCAGAAAACCGGTTTCCTTTGACGATTGCGAGAAGGCAACTAGCATATTATTTGAGATCAAAGGTGAGGGGTTTGCAAAACTCACGAACGATCTTCCTGATGTAATGGTTGACAAATTTCTAGACCAGGCCACCCGGCAAATGGAAGCAAGCGGTGGGCGGCCGATTGGTTTGGATTTTTGCCGAAGAGAAGGCAGCGCTCTTTGCTCGGAAGTTGTTTGATCGATGAAGGTCTTGTCCGGATTACAGTCGCATATGTTCCCTGGATAAGGAGCGGACGATAATGGACGTCGGTAAACTATCGCTACTTCTGTGCGAGGTGGTTGGCTCGGGCCTGCGAACGAAAAACCTGCCGTCACAGGGGCGAAGTTTTTGAAGACGCTCGATGCACTGAGTAACATCGACCCGATTTTTGCAGGTTGGCAGTTCACCGGACCTTGGCAGATCCCCGAAGAGCACAGATCATCATTTGTGCCGCTCGCCGCCGCGCGCAAACGTATCGCAGAGATTGTTGAAAGCGGTGTCTACATTGACGACTTTAACAAGCCCTGTCCGGAATATGGACATAGCGTACATGCCGTCGCCGGGGCGAGAGGTCCTCGCCGTGTGGCGTTTACAGCATCGACCAGACGATCAAAGCTTTGATCTTTCGTTCGGGGAATACGGTATCGAATCCGATTTGTCGATCGTGACGTATCCACTTTTCAAGGCCGCGCTGCTGGCGATCAGCGCGTCCTGGCATGCGCGGTGGGCGTGCGCGCAGGCGTTCAGGAATGACGTTGTCAAGGTTCCAATCGACTTGCGCCAGGCGTCCCGGCGTTCAGGATAGACAGTGCAACGCAGGTTCCCCATCGACCCGACGTTTCCAATTCGAATTTTCACATTCCATGGATTGCTTACCTCTCGGCGGAGTTTGCCGCCGGCCTCACGCTGACGCGCGAAATCCCGACCGAACGCACGCCCGATCGCGGGCTCCTGATGACCGCGACCGACGGAACGGCTCGATCCAGCGAATCCCCAGCACGCGCGGCGAGCGCGCATCCTGGCAGAGACTATGATCGCCCAGACTGGAAATCGTAATGCAAGAAAGCAATAGGAATGTATGGGAATCGTGGCTGGGGAACTAGGATTCGAACCTAGATTGACGGAGTCAGAGTCCGCAGTTCTACCGTTGAACTATTCCCCAATCCTCGCGGCCGGCCCGATGATTTCCGGCCAAGACCTGAATCGGCGGCGTCCGCATCGCGCCCTGATCTAGGGCAATTCGTCTGCCTTTCCAAGTCTCGAAAGCCGGCCGGCGAGGCGGTTTGGGGGTTCTCAGCGACGCCGGCGGCGTCCCGAACCGCTTGGCCGGCTTGTCTTTTTCTGGCTGCGCGCCTTGGCCGCAACCGTTGTCGCGAACTTGCGCGCCGGGTCTTCCGCCGGCTCCGTTGGGGCCGGATGCGTGCGGTTGGGGCTGTGCGACATCGGTCCCCACCAGTTCGACAGCGTGCCGTCGCCCCACACTTTCGGCCGCTGCGGGCGGTCCTGGTGCCAGGGGCGCGGTTCGAAATAGCCGAGCTCCTCGTCGTACATCTGGTCCAGTTCGCAATAGAACTCGATCACCACGCCGTCCGGGTTCTTGTGATAGATGGCGATGTTGTGCCCGATGATGTGGCGGAGCGGCCCCCAGGTGAGGTGGACATTGCTCTGCGCCAGGAAGTCGCGAGGCGCGCTTGATGTCGGTCCAGTCGCGCACCTCGAAGGCGATGTGATGGATCGCGGTCTTGGGGTCGCGCAGGAAATTCACGGTGTGATGATCGCGGCTGCAGCGCAGGAAGGCGAAGAAATCGCCGCGCCAGTCCGAGACGCGAAAGCCGAGAACGTCGCAGTAGAATTTCACCAGGCCCTGCACGTCGGGGCATTGATAGGCGACGTGGCCGAGTTTGAGCGGCATGACGCCGTTGAAATTGTCGTCCTGCGGCGCGAAGCCGAAATCGGAAAAGATTTCGATCACGGTGCCCTTGGGATCGGTGAAGGCGACCGCCTCCTCGATGCCCGGCGTGATGTCGCTGCGCCGCTCGCTCTTGATGCCGGCTTTCTTCAGCCGCGAGGCGACTTCGCCGGGATCGCTGCCCGGCGTGATCTGGAACGACAGCCGCGGCGCGTCGACCGCGCTGCCGTGTTCGAGCACGATCGCTTCGAGGCCGGATTTGGTGGCGAGGATCGACCCGGTTCTTTTCCCGCGCCGCGAGGCTCAAGCCCGATGATCCGGGTGAAATGATCGAGCGTCCGTTCGAGATCGGGCGTGGTGAGCGTCGAATGACCGGCGCGTTTGATTTCCAACATCGCACATTGTCCTGCTGGGTATGTCGTGACTGCGCGCGATTGGATAGGAACTACGGCCGCTTCTCCAAGCTTGTGCGCCCGCACGCCGATCTTGAGCTCGCCGAGCACCGGAGCCGAGCGGCAGACGATGACATCGCCGGGCTTCACCGGGCCGACGCCTTCGGGCGTGCCGGTATAGAGCAGATCGCCCGGATAGAGCGTGTAGAACGACGAGGCAAATTCGATCAGCCGGCGGCAATTATAGATCAGGTCATTGGTGTTGCTGTTCTGCCGCACCTCGCCATTGACCGTCGAGCGTGAGCGGCAGCGCGTCGGGGTCGGGGATTTCGTCGGCCGTCACCATCCACGGGCCGGCGACGGCATAGCCGTCGACCGATTTGCGAAAGCTTCGGTCCTCGCGGCCGCGCACGGTGATGTCGAGGCCGAGGCAATAGCAGGCGACATGGTCGAGCGCCTTCGCCTGCGGAATGTCGCTGCCGGCCTTGCCGATCACCATCACCAGTTCGATCTCGTGGTCGTTGCGGCGATCCGGAAAGCGCAGCGGAATTCCTTCCGACGGGCCGACGAGGGACGAATTGGATTTCAGGAACATTCCGGCTTCGAGGATTTTCGACGACTGGTGGGCGACGACCTGCGAGCCGGGCTGCGCGGAGGCCGCCTTCATCTCGTTGATATGCGCCTGGTAATTGGTCGGCGCGCAGGTCAGCTTGGTCGGCCGCGCCACCGGCGAGCAGCAGTTTCACCTGCGCGATCGGCTTGCCGGGCGCCTTGTCCGCCATGCGTTCGAGCCGCTCGCGCCATTGCGGCAGCGCGGCGACGACGGCGTCGCCTTGCATCGCATAGGACGCGCGATTTGCGGATTTCGGTCTGCGCCTCGGTGACGTCGTGCACAAGGTCGCCGCGCACCACGCCCAGGCGATCGTCGTCATAGCGGCAGAGCTTCATGGGTTACTCCTTGATCGTCCGCACGGATTAACTGTGATTTTGTTGTCGGCAAGATTAGCAAGCAAGAGCGGCGGGCAAAGTCGACCTTGCCGGTGGTCGCCGTTCAGCGCGTTTTGCGGCCGGAAAATCCGAACGTCACGGTCGAAACGCAGAGCAGGCTCACGGCAGCCGACACCAGGAACACCGCGCGCGGCTGGCCGTGGTCCATCAGCATGCCGTACATGATCGGCGCGATGCTGGCCGCCGATATTAAAGCCGGTGCAGACGAAGCCGAAGACCCGGCCATAGGCGCCGGGCGGCGTCACCGCGCGCACCAGCATGTCGCGCGACGGATAGGTCATGCCGACGCAAAAGCCGCTGAAGCCCATCAGCATGACCAGCACGACCGACCCGAAATCGAAAAGCCCGACCAGCGCCGTCACGATGCCGCCCACCGTCAGGCCCAGCGCCGCGACCATGGCATGACGGCTGGTGCGCCCGGCGAGAATGCCGCCGACGAGCACGCCGACGGCGTTCATGGCGAGGAGCGCGGTCAGCGCCATATTGCCGACGGCGGTCGGCGTCGCATGCAGCGCGCCGAGCGCCACGACGAGATAGGTGTTGAGCCCGCCGCCCATGATCGAGATCAGGATGAAGAAGGCGAGATTGAGCAGGATCGGCGGCGACAGCAGAAGCCGCCAGCCGGTATCGGCGACGGTCGGCGCCGGCGCCTTTGCCGCGCTCTTGGCGGCATGCGTGACTTCGGCCGCCGGCTCGGGCTGCGCGATCAGCACAACGAGAACGATCAGGCCGAAGATCGCCGCGCCGATATAGGCGCCGCGCCAGCCGAACAGGCTCTGCATGTAGAGCAGCGTGACCGGCGCGATGGCCGAGCCGACCATGCCGGCAAAGGTGTGGAACGAGAAGACCTGGCCGAGCCGTTCCGACGGCGCGTGATGCGACAGCAGCGAATAGTCGGACGGGTGATAGACGGTGTTGCCGAGGCCGGCGACGCCGTACATCGCGATGAAGACCCAATAGGAATTCGACGATGCCGGCAATCGCAAAGCTGATGCTGCTGAGCAACAGTCCGGCGAGCAGCACGACGCGCGCGCCGATGCGATCGACCAGAAAGCCGACCGGCGTTTGCAACACGCCGGAGACGACGTTGAACACGGTCAGCGCCAGCGCCAGCTCCGTATAGCTGACGTTGAAGTCGTCGCGGATGAACGCCAAGCAGCGGCGCCAGCATGAGCATATAATAATGGCTCATCATATGCGCGGCGCAGACGCCGGCAATCAGCCGCGACTCGGCCGGCCGGATGGCGCGGGCCGGAAAAGGCTTCCGTGGCTTCCGTCATTGCGGGCGTGCCGAATTCGATTTGGCTTCGGCGTCGTGCAGCGCCTGCCAGATGATCGACGGCGTCAGCGGCATGTCGATGTGGCGAATGCCGTGCTCGGCGAGCGCGTCGATGACGGCATTCATGATCGAGGTCAGCGCGCCGGCGCAGCCGGCTTCGCCGCAGCCTTTGACGCCGAGCGGATTGGTCGTCGCCGGCGCCGGGTGATCCTCGAGCACGAAGGACGGCACGTCGACCGCGCGCGGCATCGCGTAATCCATGAACGAGCCGGTGAGAAGCTGGCCGTCGCTGTCATAGACGGTCTTCTCCATCAGCGCCTGGCCGATGCCCTGCACGACGCCGCCGTGGAGCTGGCCGGCAACGATCATCGGATTGACGACGACGCCGAAGTCGTTGACGCAGGAATAGCTGACCACTTCGACGGAGCCGGTTTCCGGATCGACCTCGACTTCGGCGATATGGCAGCCGTTGGGATAGGTCGAGGCGCTCGGGCCGTCGCTGATATGGTCGACGTCGAGCGATTTCGGCGCGTCGGGCGGCAGGTTGACGCCGTTGCGCAGCTTCTGCGCCAGTTCCATGATCGAAATGCTGCGGTCGGTGCCGACGATGGTGAAGCGCCCGCGCTCGAAGGTGATATCGGCGACGGCGGTTTCCAGAACGTGGCTGGCCGCTTCCTTGCCTTTCTCGATGACTTTCACCGAGGCTTCGACGATCGCGGTGCCGCTGTGCATCAGCGATTTCGAGCCGCCGGAGCCGCCGCCGAAGCTCAGGCGATCGCTGTCGCCTTGCAGCAGCGAGATTTTGTCGAACGGGATGCCGAGCCGTTCGCTGAGGACCTGCGCGAACGGCGTCGCATGGCCCATGCCGAAATCGAGCGTGCCGGTCGTCAGCGTCACGGTGCCGTCGGCATTGAACGTAATGCCGGCGAGTTCCTTCGACGGCGGGGCGGTGACTTCGAGGAAGTTGCCGACGCCGAAGCCGCGCAGCTTGCCGCGCTTCTTGCTCTCGCGCTTGCGCTTGGCGAAGCCTTTGCCGTCGGCAAGCTCGTAGGCCTGTTTGGTCAGCGCGACGAAATCGCCGCTGTCATAGGTCGTTGCGGCTGCGGTCTTGCTTCGGCAATTCCTGCGGCCGGATCTGGTTGCGCTTGCGCAGCGCCATGCGGTCGATGCCCATCTCGGCGGCGGCGGCGTCGACCAGCCGCTCCATATAATAATTGCCCTCGGGGCGGCCGGCGCCGCGATAGGCCGAGACGTGCGAGGTATTGGTGAACACGACCTTGGTCGAGACTTCGATATGCGGCGTGCGGTACATGCCCTGCACGTTCTTCACCGCATTGATCGTGCCCGGCATCGGCGCGACCGGCGAGAGGAACGCGCCGACATTGGCGAAGCTCGTCAGGCGAACCGCGAGGAAAGTGCCGTCCTTGTCGAGCGCGAGTTCGGCGTCGACGTCGTGATTGCGGCCGTGGCTGTCGGACACAAAGCTTCCCGAGCGCTCGTCGGTCCATTTCACCGGACGGCCGAGCGCGCGCGCCGCATGCAGCAAACAAATATATTCGGGAAACACCGCGGCCTTCATGCCGAACGAGCCGCCGACCTGACCGGTGAGGACGTGCATTTCCTTCGGCGTCACGCCCATCGCCTCGGCGAGATTGGCGCGCATGCCGAACACGCCTTGGGTGCCGACATGAAGCGTGAAGCGGTTGCCGTCGTAGGACGCGACGGCCGCGCGCGGCTCCATCGCGGCGACGACAAGCCGGCTGTTGACGAGGCGCAGCCGCGTGACATGCGCCGCCGCGGCGAAGGCCGCGTTGACGGCATCGGCGTCGCCATAGTGATAGTCGAGCGCGACATTGTTCGGGACATCGTCGTAGAGCAGAGGCGCGCCGTCTTTCGCCGCGTCTTCCGCCGAGGTCACCGACGGCAAGGCTTCGATGTCGACCGTGACCGCTTCCGCCGCGTCCTTCGCCTGCAGCACCGTCTCGGCGACGACAAAGGCGACCGGGTCGCCGACATAGCGCACTTTGCCTTTGGCCAGCGCCTCGCGCAGCGGCTTCTTCATCGGCGAGCCGTCGCGATTGTTGAACGGCACGACGCATTTCAGCGGGCCGTAGCCTTGCAGGTCGGCGGCGGTATAGACGCCGAGCACGCCCGGCATCTTCAGCGCGGCGTCCTTGTCGATGGAGCGGATGAGGCCGTGGGCCACCTGGCTGCGCACCATCACCGCATAGACCTGGCCGGGCAGGCTGACGTCGTCAGTATAATGTCCGAGGCCCCGCAGCAGCATGGGGTCCTCTTTGCGGGGCACCGACTGGCCGACCGCGTATTTCTCGATCGCTAATCTGTCGGCGGTCAATTGATCCGCCGCGTCCTGGGCCGGTTTCACGGCGGACTGCTGAAAAGTCATGACGATTTAATCCCGGGTAAGGCAGCTATGGTGACATAGTGGACTTGGACAAACCGGGCAACTGGGCACAGAAACATGGCACCTAAGCCCAAAAGGCACGGTTTTGGCCGCAAACGCCGGCATATTGCCCTCGCTGCCGCCCCTGTTACAGTTTGCCCGATTTAGGCTTGGTTATGGACCGCGCCGTCGCAGCCGTTTTTGACAAAACCGGCTCCGGCACGGCGGGAAGGCATGGGAAGGCATTGGATGAACGACGAGGTTCCGCCGCCGGGCGGCCTCGACGCCCAGCTGGCTTCGAACGGGGCTTCGAACAGGCCTCGCTGGGGTCGCCGCACGCCGTACGGCATTCGGCGCGACGCCCATCGCAACGACGGGCACGCGCCCGATCGTTCCGCGACCTATGCGGCGCTCGATCTCGGCACCAATAATTGCCGGCTTCTGGTGGCGCGCCCGACCGGCGACGGCTTCCGCGTCGTCGACGCGTTCTCGCGAATCATCCGCCTCGGCGAAGGCGTCGCGGCGTCGCGCCGCATCAGCGAGGCGGCCATCGCGCGCGCGGTCGAGGCGCTGCAGATCTGCCGCGACAAAATGCAGGCGCGCGGCGTCATGCGGGCGCGGCTCATTGCCACGGAGGCCTGCCGCGCCGCCGAGAACGGCGAGGAATTTCGCAACCGCGTCGCCAAGGAGGCCGGCCTCGAACTCGAGATCATCAATTCCGCGACCGAGGCGCGGCTCGCCGCGACCGGCTGCACCGAACTGTTCGATCCGGCGGCCTCGGGCGTCATCCTGTTCGACATCGGCGGCGGCTCGTCCGAATTGGTGCGGCTCAATCGCTCCGGGCCCGGCCGGCGCGGCCCGCCGGCGCCCGACATTGTCGGTTGGGCATCGATGCCGGTCGGCGTCGTCACGCTCGCCGAGCGCTATGGCGGCAAAGCGGTGTCGCGCGAAATCTATGACGCCATGGTCGACGAGGTCGCGGGCTTCGTCGCGAATTTTGCCAACGACCATCGCTGCGATCTCAACGGCTTCCATATGCTCGGCACGTCGGGCACGGTGACGACCATCGCCGGCGTTTATCTGCGGCTGCGGCGCTACGATCGCCGGCGTGTCGACGGCTGCTGGCTCTCCGACCACGAAATCTCCGGCGTCGTCGACGAGCTCATGGCGATGAGCTTTGACGAGCGCGCCGCCAATCCCTGCATCGGCGCCGAGCGCGCCGACCTGGTGCTCGCCGGCTGCGCCATCCTCGATGCTATCCGCCGCGCTTTCCCGTGTCCGCGCCTGCGCGTCGCCGACCGCGGCTTGCGCGAGGGCATGCTGGTCGAAATGATGCGCGAAGACGGCGTGTGGGGAGAGGCCTAGCGCATGTCCCGGAAAAGTGGGAACCGGTTTTCCGAGCGGGACATGCGCCAAAGCAAGGGTCTTTGATGGCGCGGCTCAAGGACGAGAAACGCCGCACATTGTCCTCGCGCACCTGGCTCGAACGCCAGCTCGCCGATCCTTATGTGGCGCGCGCCAAGAAGGAAGGCTTTCGTTCGCGCGCAGCCTTCAAGCTCACCGAGATCGACGACAAATATCGCCTGCTCAAGCAAGGCGCGCGCGTCGTCGATCTCGGCGCTGCGCCCGGCGGCTGGAGCGAAATTGCCGCCAAACGTATTGGCGCCAAGGGCCGCATCATCGCGCTCGACATTCTCGACTTCAAGCCGATGACGGGTGTCGAGTTCTTGAAGCTCGATTTTCTCGATGCGACGGCGCCCGACCGTCTGAAGGAGATGCTCGGCGGCAAGGCCGATGTGGTTCTGTCCGACATGGCGGCCAATGCCACCGGCCATCGCCCGACCGATCACTTACGCATCATGGCGCTGGCCGAGGCCGCGACGCTTTTTGCGCGTGAAGTGTTGGACAAGGGCGGCTCGTTTCTCTGCAAGGTGCTGCAAGGCGGCACCGAGGCGACGCTTCTTGCCGAGCTCAAGCGCGACTTCGAAACCGTCAAGCACGTCAAGCCGCCGGCGAGCCGCACCAATTCCGCGGAGCTTTATCTGTTGGCGCGCGGCTTTCGCGGTCGAAGCGCGACGGACTAGGGCGTGGACCCACAAATGCGGGGCTGAACCTCGAGCCGAGAGAGTACCTTGTTGATGAAAGAAACGATCATTGCCTGCGCCGCTCTCCTATTCGCCGCCGCCTTCTCGACCGCCCCATGTCATGCTCAAAGTCATGCGCAAAGTCGTGCGCAAAGCGATCCAGCCAACGATGATGAAGCCCGAATTGCGGATATCGTGACTGCGAGTCACATTCTGGCGAACGAGGGGATCTTAGACAGTTTCGGTCACATCAGCGCGCGCTCCGCCAAGAATCCCGAGCATTTTTTTATGCCGCGCGCCATGGCGCCCGCGCTCGTCGGCCGTGACGACATCGTCGAGGTCGGACTCGACTGCAAGCCCATCTCAGCCGATGCGCCACGGCTGAACGGGGAACGCTATATCCACTGCCAAATCTACCAGGCCCGGAGCGATGTCCAGTCCGTCATCCATACCCACGATTTGGCGGTCATCCCGTTCGGTGTCGCCGGTGTGGCACTGAAGCCCGTGGTGGCCCAAGCCGGTTTCTTGCCCCCGGAAACACCGCTGTTCGAGATCCGCGATGCAAACGCGTCCGAAAAGCAGCGCGGCATGTTAGTCCGTAATTCACAGCTGGGGGACGCGCTCGCCAGGACGCTTGGCGCCAATCCAGTCATCTTGATGCGAGGTCACGGCGATACGGTCGTGGGACGTTCGGTGCGCGAGGCCACCGTTCGGACCATCTACACCCACATCGATGCGCAGGCGCAAAGTGCCGCATTGGCGCTCAGTTCGAAGATCACGCCCCTGAACGAATCGGAACTGGAATTCAATTCAACGGAAAATTTCGACGCGGATAGGCCATGGCAGAACTATCTGCAGAGACTGCCGGAAAAACGCTGACCAGGCGAGCGGCCCTCAATCAATCGAGATGTGTGTAGCCGCTATGATGCGACCCCAGTGCTGTTGCGCCCCTGTCAGGTAAGACGCGAATTCTTCCGGCGATGACGGTCGCGCCTCGCCGCCCATGTTCGATAATGACCGCTGAACGTCCGCCGAGGCGAGCGCGGCTTTCACGGCTTCGCTCAGCCGCCGTCTGATTTCGATGGGCGTGTTGGGGGGAGCGACAAGTCCATTGATCGACGTCGTGACGAACTGGTCGAAGCCGCTCTCGACCATGGTGGGAATTTCCGGTGCAAGCTTGCTGCGGGTTGCGCTTGAAATCGCCAATCCCCGCAGGCGGCCTTCCTGGATATACGGCAGCATCTGCGTCAGGACGGAGAACATGACCTGGACCTGTCCGGCCAGCAGGCCCGTCAGGGCGTTACCGCCGCCGCTATAAGGAACGTGATTCATCTCGATGTTTGCGCTCGCCTTCAGCAGTTCGCCTTCGATGTGCGGCAGCGTTCCATTCCCGGCGGAGGCGTAGTTCAGCTCACCCGGATGTTTCTTCGCCAGGCTGATCAATTCGGCAACGGATGTGGCGGCTACCGACGGATGCACGGCGAGAACCTCGCTGGTGTCCGCGACACGAGAAATCGGCGCAAATGTTCCGGCATCGTAGCCGACGTTCTTGTAGACCGCAGGCGCGATGAGAAGTGTGCTCGTGCTTCCCATCAGCATCGTGTAGCCGTCTGGCTCCGCGGTGAGGACCGTTTTGGCTCCGATGGTGCCGCCAGCCCCCGGGCGGTTCTCCACGATCACAGGCTGCCCGAGAACACCCGCCATCTTATCCGATAGAAGCCGCGCCATGACGTCCGGTGGTGACCCGGCAGGCGAGGCTACGATCAGCTTGATCGGCCGATCCGGAAACGCTTGCGCGCCATGAAGCAACAGCAGATGGACGCTGAGCGCGACCAAGACGGTGACTATTTTCCGCTTCAAAGTGCCCTCCCGAAGCCGCGATCCGGTTGATCAGGAACTGACTCCGGAGAACCGCCGTGGCATTCTATGTCGAGTTTCTCCTGCTTCAAAATCGCCAGCGTCCGACCGCTGCGTCAGCGCGCGTTAAGACGCCGGGAATTGGCAATCGACGCACGCGTGCCGGCTTGTTAGTATCGACGAACCTTGTGGGTTGTCGCATGAGCTCTGTTTCGCAGGCGCTTGCACACCGCTCTATGGAATGATGGACGTTATGACACGTATGGCGATTGTCGGGGGCGGTCTCGCTGGACTGGCGGCTGCGAATGCGTTGGCCCGTTTCGGAATTGAGGCCGAGGTCTTTGAAGCATCTCCCGCTTTGGGAGAGGTCGGCGCCGCCGTCAATATTGCCCCGAATGCAACGCGGGCGCTTCTTGCCATCGGGCTCGGCGAAAAGATCGCCGACGTGGCCAATTCCTCCCCAGGCATCTACACGCGGAACATGCAAACCGGTGAGTTTCTTGAATTCAATGACCGGCGCAAAACCGCAGCCCGTCTCGGCGCGCCTTACTACACGTTTCACCGGGCCGATTTGCTGGATGCATTGGCGAGCGGGCTGGATCGCCGCTTGGTCCATCTGGACCATCGGCTCGTCGGGATCGAGGAGCAAAGCGACGGCGTTGGGCTTGCCTTCGCCAACGGAGCCAAGGTCGAGGCCGAATTCGTGATCGGTGCCGACGGCGTGCGCTCGGTCATCCGCCAAGCTCTCTACGGCCAAGACAATCCGACCTATACCGGGCAAATGGTCTGGCGCGCGCTCCTCAACGGCGGCGATGTTCCGCCCGATGTGCTCGAGCCGACCGGACATGTCCAGTGGGTGGGTCCTGGTTGTCATCTCCTGGCGTATTACATCCGCGGCGAGAAGCTCGTGAACATCGTCACGCAGGAAGACACCGACAAATGGGTCGAGGAGGGCTGGTCGACCCGTGGCGATCCCGACGAAATGCGTTTGAGCTTTCCCGAACCCGAGCCGCGGCTCGCGAAATTGCTCAGCCTCGTGACCGAATGCTCGAAATGGGGCCTCTTCACGCGGCCGATGACGCAGAACTGGGGACGCGGCCGGATCCAGCTCATCGGCGACGCCGCGCACGCCATGCTACCCAATGCCGGGCAAGGCGCCTGCCAGGCGTTCGAGGACGCCTACATTCTCGCGCGCTGGCTCCAGGCTTGCCGAAATTCGCTTGAGGCCTTCACCAATTTCCGGCGCGTCCGCATTCCTCGCGTTCATGGGGTGCAGCGACTCTCGTTCTCCAATGCCCGCTTCAAGCACATGCACGATAGCTCGGCGCAGAAGGCGTCAATCGCCGCCGGCAAGGGCAGCGTCCACGGCACCGCCGACTGGGTCTGGGGCTACGATCCTATTGTCGAATGGGATAAAGAGCCTTCCGTTCCCATCGCCTACGCTGCTTGAGGTCGGTCCGTCGTCCTAAGCAGTCTTGTTCGCGATGTAACCGTCTTGCGAAAGGGCAGGCAAATGGGTGAGTATGTCGGCGGCCGCCGCTAAACAAAAATCATAGACGGCCGCAGGGAGGAATCGTGATTTTAGCCCGCGCGTTCGCGGCGGCGCTTTTCTCCGCACGCCTTTTGGCAGCCTGTCTTTTGCCAGCCTGTCTTTTGGCGACCGGCGCCGCTTCGGCGCAGGCTTATCCCAATCACCCCATCACTTTGCTGGTGCCGTTCGCGCCCGGTGGGGCGACCGACGCGATCGCACGCATCCTCCAGAACCCCATGGAGCAATCGCTGGGCCAGCCGATCGTGGTCGAAAACATCGGCGGCGCCGGCGGCATGATTGCCGCCGCCAAGGCCGCCCGCGCCGACCCTGACGGCTATACGTTGCTGATCCATCAGGTGGCGCTGGCGGCGGGCATGTCGATGTATTCAAATCTCACGTTTGATGCCGAAAAGGATTTTGTCACCATCGGCCTCATCAACACCGCCGCTTCGACGCTTACGGGACGCCCCACGCTGCCGCCGAACAACTTCAAAGAGCTTTTGAGCTGGATGAAAGAGCCCGGACGGGAAATTCAAATCGGGCATCCCGGCGTCGGCTCGTTCGGTCATTTAGCCGGAGTGCTGGTCGCCCAGGAGCTCGGCGTAAAAGTCACGCAGGTGCCCTATCGTGGCGCAGGCCCGGCGCTCGTCGATCTCTTGGCGGACCAGGTGGATCTGGAATCGCAATCGGCGGTGGTCTCCGGGCCCCTGGTCAAGGCCGGCAGGCTCAAAGCCTATGCCGTCATCGGCCGGAAGCGGTTCGTCGGCTTGCCGGACCTGCCGACCATGGGGGAACTCGGTTATGCGAAGCTCGATATCGATTTCTGGCACATGCTGCTCGCGCCCGCCGGCACGCCGCGTCCGATCGTCGATAAGCTCAATACTGCGTTGCGCGCGGCGCTTGCCGACGCCAAGGTGCAAAAGATCTTCGCCGACGGCGGCATGGATGAATTCGCGCCCAACGAGGAAACGCCCGAGGCGGCAAGCGCGTTACTCACGCGGGAGATCAAGCTCTGGGGCGACGTGATCCACGCCAACCACATCGCGGCGCAGTAGCAGCGGCCTCGCTCAAGCAGCCGGCACCGGCGCCTTCTCGTTTGTTCCGGATTCCGGCAGCAGCGCCGCGGCCTTCAGTCCGGCCTGAACTTTCGGCACCGTGGTTTTCACATCGGTGATTGGCAGGCCGTGAGTTGGCGCGATGGTCTTGACGCCGAGCCGTTCGATCAAATGGTCGAGCCGATCGCAATACACATTCATGTCGGCGAACTTGGTCCAGAACAAAGCAAGGTCCGCGAACGTCGACGAGACGTCCGGCAGATCGAGTGAAACCGCTTCTTCGGCGACGAGGCCACAGTGGCCGTCCTCGTGATAGTGGCTGTAAGCGAAGCCGTCGCCGGGGAACAGCACGCGCTCGCTTGTGTCGAAGCCCCACCACGTGGTGCGCAGGTCGCGGATCACCGGCTCGACCGCCATCAGGGTCCGGCCGCCGAGGTCGATCTCGTCGCCTTCCTTCATCCACCGCATGCGGTGTTCGTATTGCGGGAACGCGAGGTGATAGTCGCTGACGTCGCCGCACAACAGCACGTCGGGAAACGTCTTGAGGATGCGGCCAAGACCGCCGCAATGCGGCGTTTCCTGGTGGGTGACGAACAGATACTTCAGCGGCGCTACGCCTCTGGCGAACAGTTCATTCATGTGCCGCTCGACCACCGGGAAGTCCTTGGGATGGCCGGTTTCGACGAGGATCGACGCGTCATTGCCGGCGACCAGAAAGGCGGCATTGTAGCCGTGATAGATCTTGCCCTTGTGGCGCTGCTCCAGGCAGTCGCCGATCCAGAATACGCCGGGTGCGATTTCGCGGGGCATTCTGTTGGCCGCAATCTTGTCGAGCATGGTCTTAGCGTTCCTCGTCGCGCGTGACGTAGCGCGACACCGCCACGCTCTTGTCGCAGGATTTCAGAAACTCATCCAGCATCCGGTAGTGCCGCTCAACCACGTTGCGGCCGCGCAGAATGCAGCCGTAGCCGGGGGCGATGGTTTCAATGTCGTATTTGTCGAAAATATTGCCGATGCCGCGCCGCATCGAGTCGGTCGACACGCCCTCCAGCCACCAATAGCGTGTGTTCAGCATGAACGAGCGAACGTCGCGCAGCGACGTGGAATCGTTGCAGGCCGAATTCTTGTCGCTGTCTTGCACGATCCAGGGCCCGGCCGCGGTGTCGCGCCAGACGTGAGTGAACATGTCGGATGAGAACAATGTGCGGGTCGCGCGGTCGTAGAGCCAGCGCGTGGCGATCAGGCGGATCGGCGCCTGCATCACGTCGATCGCCCGGCCGGCTTTGCCGAGCTCGATCGTGTCGGCCCGGGTCACCGCGGTGACCTTCATCGATTTGAGGATGTCGCGGCCTTCCGTCTTGGCGCCGAAATCGAACCACAGCGCCGCGTCGACATTGCTGGTGTAGCAGGTCTCGACGTTGAAATGCCCCGCGAAGCTCTCGACATTGTTGATCGACATGAATTCATTGAGCCGCAGCGGGAACATCGACAATGGCAGTCCGGGCGCGATCAGCGATTCAATCTGGCTGCGGATCGCCGGCTCATCCTTGCCGAAGCCGGTATCGATCAGCATCGCGGCGTCACTCTGCGTCAGCAAGTAGCTGTTGACGACGGAGAAACCGCGAGCGCTCGCCGGATAGCAGCTGACCCGGCCGTCGAGCGCAAAGGGATTTTGCAGCGCGTAGAGCTGATCGTCGGCAAGGGATGCGATGCCGCCGGCAAAACCTTGCGGCGCGCTGGCTTCCTGGAGCATTTCCTGTGTCGTTTCTTGCGGCGTTTCTTGCGGCGCTTCTTGCGGCGCGTATCGGGTCGACATGGACATAATAGCGAAAGCTTATCGGGCTTCAACGGCGAAGGGAACAGGCCTCAGCGGGCGTCACACGGTGTCGCGGTCAGGCAGGGTGACGAAAATCAGCACGCCGAGGATCACCATGGTGATGCGGAATGCGGCCTCTTGCCCGTTCCAGGTGTGAGATTGCCACATGGCAAAATATTCGCCCGCAACTACTAGAAAGCCGAAGAACCAGAGGCCGAAGCCGACGGTCAAGCCCGCCACGGCCCAGACCTTGGCGCGGTTAAAGCGCTCGGCCGGTGCCGTGAGCCGCGTCAGCAACGCCAGCGCGCCGATCGCGAGGAGGAGGCAGGTCAATCCTTCGACCACGATGATCGCCGCGTAAGCGGCCGTCCAGATACGCTTGTCCGTGATCGCACGATCCATCAGCTCATTTTTGGGAAACGTCGTGTCCATGCTCAGCACGTGCCACACGAAGTCGTAGTTTGAGTTGTAATCGACGATATTGTCGTAAGTGACGATGAATGCGAAGGCTGCGAGCGCGGCGATCATCGCGATCTTGGAAAACCGGAGCAAGAGCATGGGGCCCACCCGTGCGATTTGGAGTCGAAAGAACCGAGCTACGGCCCGGCGGCCTATTTATTTTAGATCGTGGCGAGCTCGGCCGGAAAGCTCCGACCCGGCGTCCGGTGCAAGCTGCAAGAAGATGAAAATCGCGCTCGCCGAGAGCAGGCCGACAACGAGGAAGGCCGGCGGAAAATCCGCAGCCGCTCATCGTTGTCGAATGCTTCAGCCACAATGTGGTCTCGACGACCAGCGCGCCGACGGCGACGCCGGTCGACAACGACAATTGCTGCGCGGCGGCGACCATCGCGGTGGCCCGGCTCATTTTCGCCGGTTCGATCTCGGCATAGGCGATGGTGTTGATGCTGGTGAATTGCAGCGACCGGAAAAAGCCGCCAGACAAGCAGGATGGCGATCATCGCCGCATACGGCATGCCCGGCACGAAGGTCGCGCAGGCGGCAAGAAGGCGCTGCTGATCAGCGCGTTGTAGAGCAGCACGTTGCGATAGCCGAAGCGGTTGAGCACGCTCGACGACCGCGGCTTTCATGAACATCGAGCCGAGCGCGCGTGGTGAAGGTAATGAGGCCGGACTGAAACGGCGTCAGATTGAAGCCGATTTGCAGCAGCAGCGGCAGCAGGAACGGCAGCGCGCCGATGCCGAGCCGGAACAGAAAGCCGCCGAAGATGCTGGCGCGGAATGTCGGCAGCCGCAGCAGACTGAGATCGAGGATCGGCGCCGGCGTGCGCCTGGCGTGAATGACGTAGGCCACCGCCGAAATGGCGCCGACGCAGATCAGCGCCGCGACCGACGCTCACCGGCAGGAATTCGAGCCCCATCGCCGACAGGCCGAAGGCAAGCCCGGCGATGGCGAGGCCCGAGAGCACGAAGCCGAGAAAATCGAACGGGTCGCGATGCTCGACGCGGACATTGGCGATATAGCGCGACGCCAGCACGATGCCGACAAGCCCGATCGGCACGTTGATCAGAAATATCCAATGCCATGACGCATAGGTGGTGATGAAGCCGCCGAGCGGCGGACCGCAGATCGGGCCGATCAGCGCCGGCATGGTGACAAGCGACATGGCGTTGAGCAGGTTCTTCTTGTCGATGCTGCGCACCATGATGAGGCGGCCGACCGGCGTCATCATCGCGCCGCCCATGCCCTGGACGATGCGCGCCAGCACGAATTCGTCGAGCGAGCGCGAGGCGGCGCAGCCGATCGAGCCGAGCACGAAGACGCCGATGGCGATGCGGAAGACGTTGCGGGCGCCGAAGACGGTCGGCGGTCCAGCCGCTCGCCGGAATGCAGATGGCGAGCGACAGCAGGTAGGACGTCACCGCAAGCTTCAAGCGCCAGCGGGTTCGTGTCGAGCGCCCGCGCAATGGCCGGAAGCGAGGTCGCGATGACCGTCGAATCCATGTTTTCCATGAACAGCGCGGTGGCGACGATCAG
This sequence comes from uncultured Alphaproteobacteria bacterium, assembly GCA_963695615.1. GTDB lineage: Bacteria > Pseudomonadota > Alphaproteobacteria > Rhizobiales > Xanthobacteraceae > BOG-931. Next base: position 38,363 of record CAVOHH010000011.1, read on the forward strand.
CGGCACGACGCGATCGTAGGGATGTGACTTCGGCATGCTGCGGCTATCGGACTGCGCGGCGAAGTCGAGGCTGAAGCATGTCCGTTGCATTCATGCCAGCCGTTTGGCCGCTTCCTCGACCATGCTCAAGTCGGAATATTTCTTCACGTCGATATCATCCTTGAGGAGGCCGACCTCCTTCTGCTGCTGCAGGTTGCTCTGCAGCGCGCTTGAGGTTCGGCATGCCGTTCGGGTCGCGGATATTGATCGCGGCCGGTAAAGGCCCAGTCGACCCGCGCCGGCGGCGCCTTGTTGAGCCGCGCGACAATGGCGACGGCTTCGTCGTGGTTTTTCGGATCGGTGTACCAGCGGATGGCGCGCACGTATCCTCGAGGAAATCGACCAGCGCGGCGCCGGTTCTGCGCGAATGAAGTCGGTGCGCGCCGTCCACATCGTGAGCTGCGTGACGCCGAACGCATCCTTCTGCGTGAACAGCGTGTGCGACATCGCGCGCAGCTCCGGATCGAGCGAGAATGGCGGCACGGCGCTGACGAGATCGGCCTTGCGTTCGGCGAGCATCGCGCGCATGGCGGGGAAGGGCGCCTCGACGATGGTGTAGTCCTTGTTGGCCTCCAAGCCGTTCCGGCGCAGCATCGCCCGCATCGCGATGTCGACCGCGCTGCCCATGGCATTGGTGGCGAGCACCTTGCCCTTGAGGTCGGCGACGGTTTTCACCGGGCCGTCCTTGAGCACCATGAATTCGTTGGTGCCGTGGCCCGGCACGCCATCCTGGATTTCGTCGCAGATCACGCGCAGGTCGTCCATGTGCGCGTTCTGGATGGCGAGGCCGAAGGAGGAGAATGCCAGCGGGCCGATGTCGAGTTCGCCGGCCGCGAGCGCGGTGATGACGGGCGGCGTGCCTTCAAAGCGTGTCGCCTCGGCGACATAGGACTGGCCGAAATGCTTGAGGATGTCTTTTTTCTCCAGCACCAGCGGCGCGGTCGAGGCCGGCACCACCACCCAGCCGATGCGGATTTTCACCGGCGCGGCCTGCGCCAGGGCGCGCCGGCTGCCGGCCGCGAGCGCCGCGCCCGCTGACGCCGCGCCGACGCCGAATTGACGACGGTTGATGCGCCTGTTCCATCGGTGTTCCTCCCCACTGTTTTGCCCCGTTATCCGCACTTAGTCGGCACTGGGGCCTATCAATTGCGGCCAAGTCATGCTATCGACCGCCGCCAACCCAAAAGCGGGCCGAAAACGCCGCAGCGAGCCGGACGAAGGACTTAAACTCCTCTCGTCCGCGAGGCGTCATCCCGATACGCTGGCCCACAGATTCGGGCCATGCGGAGTTGGCAATGGCAACGATTTCAAGAGACCTACTGCGCGAAGCATACACCTTCGACGACGTGCTGTTGAAGCCGGGCCTGTCCGACGTCATGCCGTCGGAGGTCGATATTCGCTCGCGCATCACGCCGCAACATCCTGCTCAATATCCCGATCGTCGCTTCGGCCATGGATACCGTGACCGAAGCGCAATATGGCGATCGCCATGGCGCAGGCCGGCGGCATCGGCGTCATCCACCGCAATCTCGAACCCGACGCGCAGGCCGCGCAGGTGCGGCAGGTGAAGAAATTCGAATCCGGCATGGTGGTGAATCCCGTCACCATTCACCCCGATGCGACGCTCGCCGATGCGCTGGCGCTGATGCAGGAGAACCGCATTTCCGGCATCCCGGTGGTCGAAGGCGGCGGCAACGGCCAGAGCGCAAGGGCCCGGCAAGCTCGTCGGCATCCTCACCAATCGCGACGTGCGCTTCGCCACCGACAAGCGGCAAAAGGTCTCCGAGCTGATGACCAAGGACGGGCTCGTCACCGTGCGCGAAAGCGTCGACCAGGACGAGGCCAAGCGGCTCCTGCATCAGCATCGCATCGAGAAGCTTCTGGTCGTCGACGCGCGATTATCGCTGCGTCGGCCTCATCACCGTGAAGGACATCGAGAAGGCGGTGGCCAATCCCAATGCCTGCAAGGACGAGCAGGGCCGGCTGCGGGTCGCCGCCGCCACCTCGGTCGGCGAAGCCGGCTTTGCGCGCAGCGAAGCCTTGATCGACGCCGGCGTCGACCTCGTCGTGGTCGATACCGCGCACGGCCATTCCCGGCGCGTGCTCGACACCGTGACCCGCATCAAGCGCATGTCGAACGCGGTGCAAGTGGTCGCCGGCAATATCGCGACCGCCGAAGGCGCCAAGGCGCTGATCGATGCCGGCGCCGATTCGATCAAGGTCGGCATCGGGCCGGGCTCGATCTGCACCACGCGCATCGTCGCCGGCGTCGGCGTGCCGCAGCTCACCGCCATCATGGATGCGGTCGAGGTGGCGCGCAAGACCAAGACGCCGGTGATCGCCGACGGCGGCATCAAATATTCCGGCGATCTCGCCAAGGCGATCGCCGCCGGCGCCGATTGCGCCATGGTCGGCTCGCTGCTCGCCGGCACCGACGAGACGCCGGGCGAGGTGTTTCTCTATCAGGGCCGCTCCTACAAGACCTATCGCGGCATGGGCTCGGTCGGCGCCATGGCGCGCGGCTCGGCCGACCGCTATTTCCAGCAGGAGATCAAGGACACGCTCAAGCTCGTGCCCGAGGGCATCGAGGGCCAGGTGCCCTACAAGGGCCCGGTCGCCAACGTGCTGCATCAGCTCGCCGGCGGCTTGCGCGCCGCGATGGGCTATGTCGGCGCCAAGAACATCGCCGAGTTTCACGACAAGGCGCGAGTTCGTGCGCATCTCCGGCGCCGGCTTGCGCGAGAGCCACGTCCACGACGTCACCATCACGCGCGAGAGCCCGAATTATCCGAGCCGGGAGTAACCCTGCCGATGTCAGGCCCGGCCGCCGATCCGTTCGCGAAGATACGCACCGCGACCAACACCCATCGCGCGCAGCACGGCTGCGGCGCTTATCCTTACGACAATGGCCCGCTGCTGGCGGCCTTGGCCGGCGCGGCCAATGCGCGGCGCATCTTGGAACTGGGAACGGCGCTCGGCTACACGGCGCTGTCGTTTGCGTCGGGCGCGCCGGACGCGACCGTCGATACGATCGAGCGCGATCCCGATCATGTGCAGCTCGCGCGCGACAATATCGCCGCCGCCGCGATGGACCACCGCATCACCGTGCACGAGGGCGATTTCGCCAGCGTGTTGCCGACGCTCGATCCCGGCTACGACGTCGCCTTCTTCGACGGCGGCACGCCGGTGACGTCGCTGCACAAGACGCTGCGCGGCTGCTGCGCACCGGCGGCACGCTGATCACCGCCAATCTCAATCACGGCGGCACGGCGGACGCCGTGCGCAAGGCGCTGTTCGACGGCAAATCCTGGCGCAGCGCGCTGGTCGACGAGGACGGCGAGACGGCGATCAGCGTCAAGCTTTAGGCTGATATGATCGTTCACGACTGTCATTAGCCGGGGCGAATGCAATGACCGTTCAAGCAATCCTGTTGCCGCTGTTCGTCGAGGTGATCCTCACCTTCGTGCTTGCTGTTCTGGCTCGCGCCGTTGCGCACGCGCGATTTCAGCATCGGGCGCGGTGCGGCCGGAGGATGTCGCGTTGCGCGAGCCGAACTGGTCGAAGCGCACGCATGCAAGTCGCCTATTCGTTTTCCAATCAGTTCGAACTGCCGGTTCTGTTCTACGTTCTGACCATCCTCGCATATGTCACGCATCTCGCCGGCGTCGTCTTCGTGGTGCTGGCCTGGATTTTCGTGATCTTCCGCATCCTGCACGCCTACGTGCATGTGACGAGCAATATCATCCGGCTGCGCGGCGTCGCTGTTCGCTGTCTCCGCTGTGGTGCTCGCGATCATTTGGGTGATCTACATCGTTCAAGGTGCTGACGCTGCCGTGAGGACTCATGAGACCCACCGTGCCAGCTCGATCTGACTATGACGCCTGCGGCCCGGCTTTCCGCCGCGATCGAGGTTTTTGCCGATATCGAGACGCGGCGGCGTCCGGCCGGCGATGCGCTCAAGGATTGGGGCCTGTCGCATCGCTTCGCCGGCTCCGGCGATCGCGCCGCCATTGCCGGCCTCGTCTACGACGCGCTGCGCCGCAAGGCGTCGTCGGCCTGGCTGATGGGCGAGGCGAGCCCGCGCGCGGTGCTGATCGGCATGCTGCGCCGCGAGCGCGGGCTCGATGCTGCCGGCTATCGAGGCGCTGTGCAGCGGCGCGCGCTTTGCGCCGGCGCCGCTGACGGATGCCGAGAAGGCGGCGCTTGACGTCCGACACGCTCGCCGACCGCGCCGGCGCATGTTCAGGGCGACTATCCGGATTGGCTCGATCCGTATTTGGCGCGCGTGTTCGGCGACGAGCGCGCCGCCGAAGGCGCGGCGCTCGCGAGCCGCGCGCCGCTCGATTTGCGCGTCAACACGCTCACGGCCGAGCGCGAGCGAGGTGCTGCCGAAGCTCGCGCATCTCGGCGCCGAGCCGACGCGCTGGTCGCCCGTCGGACTTCGCATCCGGCTTGCGGCCGACGCCAAAAGCCCGGCGCATCCATGCCGAGCCGCCGTTTCTCAAGGGCCAGATCGAAATCCAGGACGAGGGCTCGCAGCTCGCCGCCTTGCTGGCCGGCGCCAAGCCCGGCGAGCAGGTGATCGATCTCTGCGCCGGCGCCGGCGGCAAGACGCTGGCGCTCGCCGCGGCGATGGAAAATCACGGCCAGATCTATGCGACCGACACCGACAAGCGCCGGCTGGCGGCGATCCATGAGCGCATCGCGCGCGCCGGCGCGCGCAATATCCAGGTGCGCACGCCCAAAGGCGGCGCGGCGACGCCGATATCCTGACCGATCTCGCCGGCCGCGCCGATCTGGTGCTGATCGATGCGCCCTGCACCGGCATCGGCACCTGGCGGCGCAATCCCGACGCCAAATGGCGCATTCGCCCGGGCGCGCTGGCCGAGCGCATCAAGCAGCAGGAAGCCGTGCTCGAGCGCGCGGCCGGCGCTGGTCAAGCCGGGCGGCCGCATCGTCTACATCACCTGTTCGGTGCTGGCCGAGGAGAACGGCGACCAGGTCCGGGCCTTTGCCGGCCGCCACCCGGATTTTTCCGTGGAAAAGCCGGCCAATGTGATCAACGCCCTGGGCGAGCGCGCCTATCTTTTCGGCCGCGCCGTGCTTATTTCCGACGAAGGCCTGCTGATGACGCCGCGGCGGACCGATACCGACGGGTTTTTCGTCAGCATGTTGCGGCGTTCCGCATAACTTTGCTTGCTCAAGCGCTGTGGTTGAAACAATGGCTTCTGTCTGCTCGACAGGCCGAGGCGGGTGCTTTAGAACCCGCTATGGCGCAAGATTCGCAATCCCACGACAAGATTCTCATCGTCGATTTCGGCTCGCAGGTCACCCAGCTCATCGCGCGGCGGGTGCGCGAGGAGAAGGTCTATTGCGAGATCGTGCCGTTCCAGAAGGCGAAAGCGCGTTCCGCGAGATGAAGCCGAAAGGCGTCATCCTCTCCGGCGGCCCGGCTTCGGTGCTCGAGAAGGACGCGCCGCTCGCGCCGAAGGCGATCTACGAGGCCGGCGTGCCGGTGCTCGGCATCTGCTACGGCGAGCAGGCCATGGCGCAGCAGCTCGGCGGCAAGGTCGAGGCCGGGCATCACCGCGAATTCGGCCGCGCCGAGGTCGAGGTCACCGACGCGATCGCCGCTGTTCGACGGCGTCTGGGAGGTCGGCCAGAAATATCCGGTCTGGATGAGCCACGGCGACCGCGTCACCGCGCCGCCCAAGGGTTTCAAGGTCGTCGGCACCTCGGCCAATGCGCCGATCGCCATGATCGCCGACGAGGCGCGCAAATTCTACGCCACGCAATTCCATCTCGAAGTCGTGCACACGCCGCACGGCGCCGCGCATCCTGCGCAATTTCGTGCGCAAGATCGCCGGCTGCACCGGCGACTGGACGATGCGCGCGTTCAAGCACGAGGCGATCGAGAAAATCCGCCACCAGGTCGGCAAGGGCAGGGTGATCTGCGGGCTGTCCGGCGGCGTCGATTCCGCCGTCGCCGCCGTGCTCATTCACGAGGCGATCGGCGAGCAGCTCACTTGCGTCTTCGTCGATCACGGGCTGCTGCGGCTTCGGCGAAGCCGAGAAGGTGGTGGCGCTGTTCCGCGGCCACTACAACATCCCGCTCGTTCACGTCGACGCCGTCCGACACTTTCCTCAAGGCGCTCGACGGCGTCGACGATCCGGAAGCCAAGCGCAAGACCATCGGCAAATTGTTCATCGACGTGTTCGAGGCCGAGGCGAAGAAGATCGGCGGCGCGCGAATTCCTGGCGCAGGGCACGCTCTATCCCGACGTGATCGAGAGCGTGTCGTTCACCGGCGGCCCGTCGGTGACCATCAAGTCGCATCACAATGTCGGCGGCCTGCCCGAGCGCATGAACATGAAGCTCGTCGAGCCGCTGCGCGAACTGTTCAAGGACGAGGTGCGCGCGCTCGGCCGCGAGCTCGGCCTGCCGGACGTCTTTGTCGGCCGCCATCCGTTTCCCGGTCCCGGCCTCGCCATCCGCTGCCCCGGCGCCGATCACGCGCGAGAAGCTCGACATCCTGCGCCTCGCCGACGACATCTTCATCGAGGAAATCCGCCGCGCCGGTCTCTACGACGACATCTGGCAGGCCTTCGCGGTGCTGCTTGCCGGTGCGCACCGTCGGCGTCATGGGCGACTTCCGCACCTACGATTTCGTCGTCGGCTTGCGCGCCGTGACCTCGACCGACGGCATGACGGCGGATTTCTATCCGTTCGACATGACATTCATCGGCGCGGTGGCGACGCGCATCATCAACGAGGTCAAAGGCGTCAACCGCGTGGTCTACGACGTGACGAGCAAGCCGCCGGGGACGATCGAGTGGGAGTGAGAGGTGGAATTCCGTGCAAAGATTTGGTGAGCGAACCGTGAATTCTCGCTCGACCGGACTAGCGTCAGTCGGGCGGATAACGACGCGCGGCAAACAGGGCGTCGACTTTGGCTTTGATTGCCGGTTCCACGCTTAAGATCATGTTCGCAAGTTTGACGCTTTCATCTCTCGCTGATGGGTCCGGCTCTTCCCGCGAGGCAATCTCGGCCCAGAAGACAGCTTTCGTCGCCGCGGGCTCGATAACGCGTTTCTCAGCGGGCACGATTCCCATGAGAAAATAATATCTTGTCAGGGCTGCTGGTGCCTTCTTGTGACCATGCGTCGCGGCAAAAAGATAAAGAGAGGCCGCTCTATCGCGATCGCGTTGCACGCCATCGCCGTTCCAGTATTGCGTTCCTAAAAGATAGGACGCGTTTACTTGTGCCTGGTTGGCCGCTTTCTGGAACCATTTCGCCGATTCGGTAAAACTTTGCGGAACGCCTTGTCCTTTCAGGTACATCTGGCCGAGGTCCGTCTGCGCATCGGCCACTCCTAGATCAGCGCCTTTCCGGCAAAGAGTGGCAGCTTTCGCCTCGTTCTTTTCGACACCTAGCCCGTTTAGATATTGGTTGCCGAGGGCGCAGTATCCCTCAGACATGCCCAAATCGGCTGCCTTTGAATAGAGCTCGGCCGATTTGGCGTAATCCTGCTTCACCCCGTCGCCGTGAAAATAGCAGTCGGCGAGCAATTCGGTCCCGGTCGCGCCTCCTCGATCGTGCGCGATCGCAAAATAACCGCAGGCCCTGTCATGGTCGATCGCGGTGGCCATACCAGACCAATAAATAAGGCCAAGCATCGTGGCACCAATTGCGCTGCCTTTATCGTTAAGATCGCGATAGATGGCAAACGAGGTGGCGTAGTCCTTTCGCTCGTTGGCCGCCTTCGCGCGCGCCAGAGCGTCGGCTTCGGTCTGGGCATGAGCCGCTATCGAACAGAGCGATAACGTTGCCAAAGCGGGAAGTAATAGTTTTTGGGCCCTCATCAGAATCTCCGCTACCGGGGACCATCTACACGCTGACTGTGGGCTATATCGAGAAACCGCTGAGTATCTGTCGGAAGCTAAAGGGTTATATCGACCATGTTCAGAACTATGATGAGCCTCGTGTGGACTCTGATGTCGTCCCGGCGAAGATAATATCGAAGACAATTCAGCTTGCGCCGCTCACTGTTTCAGATTGTCCGGCAAACGAACTGCTAGTCCCAAACCGAGCGGATGATCTTGGTCATCGAGCCGAGTAGGGTCGATGCTCCAAAGCGCGGCGAGGTCGACCACATCAGTTTCCTTAGGAAAGCCGCCGCCGACATTCTTTCGAACTATCCTCAATGCTTCGCGTCGGGAGAGCCCGCTTGCGACGAGCTTATCCTCCTCGGCCTCTTGTCCCTCCTCTATTCCGAAGATTTTGTCCGTGGCACCTGAAGGGGAGAGGCCGCTGAGATTGGCAAGCCCCAGTTTCGTCTCCTCGGGCGTCTGCTCACCAACGTTCGCCAGAACTGCACCATCGCCGCCGGACCAAGCAAAGCTTCGCATTGGTTCGCCGTTCAAGGCGCGTGCCCAAGTGACGAAGTCCACCACGCGGTGGCTGCCGAAGAACTGAACATCGTCAAATCGCTTCATCAAGCGGGAAAACAACACATCAAATCTCTTGCCGATATCGTGGTGAGCTTCGATGGTGGGATACGGCAATGATGAGCCTACAACCAAGACCCAGCCGCCGACTGGCGGCGACACGAAAACCCAGCGATCACTGCTCTGCGGATCTCCATAAGCAGCTGCAAGGCCGGACGTCCAGTTGGTCGGCGTTGCCTGCCCGAACTCAAGCGCGTCGAGCACTGAGGCGGGATCGGAGGTCTTTACCGCGAACCATGAGACCTTGAATCCGAACGGCTCAGGAGCGTCCAGCGTCTGATCGAACGAAGGCATCGTTTCTCCACCTTGGGTGAGCGCGGAGGACGAGCGGTGGCTCAGCCCCGCGTCTCTTCGGTGATGACCTTGAGCGTCGGCTGGCCGGTATAGCCGTAGACGTCATGGAGCACCGTCAGCAGTTCGCGCGCTATGCTGGCGTCATCGAATTGATCGGTCGAATAGGTCTTCGAATAATTCGGTGCGCGGCCGGGATCGGCGAACCCGAGGTCGTGCAGCCGATTGACGCGATCGGGCGTGAGCACGCTGGCGAGCGCCTTCCAGCTCTCGGCGGATTGCGCTTCACAATAGATCGTTGGCGGCGAGGTATCCGGCTCGCACTGGATATAGCCGATGCCCACTTGGAATACGGCAAAGACCCGGCGCTGCGCATTGATCCGCAAGCGCTGAATTTCGGCGGTCATTCTGGCTCCATAAAAGCCGATCAGGTCCGCCGCCGAGTTCATCGCAAGGCTCGGTCCAAGATCGGGCTTGGGCTTGTAGTTGCAGCCATAAACCGCCGTCGCCCGCATCGACGGGGCATTGTTGACCATTCCGGCGAGGTTCTGACTCGGCCCGTTTCGCGGCGGGCAGGGTTCGCTCAGAACCCAGGCGGTCTGCACCTCTAATTCCGCAATGTTGGCTTCGTAGGCCTCGCCGAGCACTTGCACGATCTTGTCCGCAACCACGTCTGGTGCTGCGTCTGCCGGGAAGGTCTGCACATAATTGCCGAAGCTCGGGTCCAGCCGCCAACCGAGAGCCGTGAGACGGGCGATGTGCTCGGGCGTCAGCACATGCTCAAGCGACGACTGCATCAGCGCTCCGGCAGATTCACATTGCAGGCTGCGGTCGGGGAGGCGCTTGCACTGAACATATTTATTGCCATCCCAAATAGTTGCGTAACCGTCCTGCCCTGGACGAACCAAGGCCGTGACGTTTTCCAGCGCCGCCACCACGCGAGATTGGCCCGTCTGGGGTGAGGCGGCGAAGCTGAAGTCCATTTGAGAAAACCAGTGCCACGAGCGTAGTGGCAGAAACGATCATCGGCAATCTTGACGCGCACATCTTCGAAGTCCTTCTTATCCGAAGAATACTTATATGTGATAATATCTTAGTTGATATTTGACTGGTTACGTTCTTGACGTTTGTTCACATTATGTTCTACGCAAAGCAGTGCGTCAAGTGTCTCGCAGCTGAGTTCAATTTTCATGACGAGCGGCGAGGCGCGAGCAGGGGCCGCACACGTGTCTTCTCCGACCTGTTGGACAAACGGCGTGCACAGTGGCGCGCGGAGGCTTTAGCCAACGTTCCCTTCGAAACTATGGAGACGACCGGCGCGAATGCCTTCGTAAGTGGAGGGAACTAAAAGACGCCGGTCGCGGCGCTCCTGTTGTCGTTGGAACCGACGTAGCAAATATCCTGCAGCAGTTTCATTCCAAGCGACTTGAAGTGGCGACGTCATCGCGATCCGGTCGGCCTTCGCTGTTACGTGCGAAGTGGCTCGCGAGTTTGCCAAAAGATGACGCGCCCGAAAAAGCGGAAGTAATCGCTGCGCAATCTGCAACCAAGGTCACGCGTGAATAAGCGAGCCGCCTAGGGCAGCGTGTTCATATTCATCGGCGCCATGTTCACCTTGAGGTGATACATGATCCACAGCGAGCCGGTCAGCGCGATGATCAAGATCACGGCGGTGAAGATCAGCGCCATCATGTTCCAGCCGGCCTCGGAACGCGCGTCCAGGTGCAGAAAATAGACCATGTGGACGACGATCTGCGCCACGGCGAGGATCGTGATCGCGAATGCGGTCGCCGTTCTTGCTCTCGAGTACGCCGGACATGACCAGCCCGAACGGGATCGCGGTCAGAATGACCGAAAGGCCGAAGCCGATCAGATAGCCGTCCAGCGTCAGATGCGGCTGGTGGCCGTCGCCGTGCCCGTCGCATGTCCATCGCCATGACCATGAGCGGCATCGTGAGCGGCATGCGCGTCGGATTCATCGGAGCATTCCCATCAGATAGACGAAGGTGAAGACGCCGATCCAGACGACGTCGAGAAAGTGCCAGAACATGGAGAGGCACATCAGCCGGCGGCGATTGGCCTCGATCAGGCCGTGCTGGCCGACCTGGACCATCAGCGTCGCCATCCAGACCAGGCCCGTGGTGACGTGCAGGCCGTGGGTGCCGACCAAGGTGAAGAACGACGACAGGAAGGCGCTGCGCTGCGGGGTCGCGCCTTGGCGGATGAAGTCGGCGAATTCGTAGAGCTCGATGCCGATGAAGCAGAGGCCGAAGAAGGCGGTGACGGCGAGCCAGATCTGCGTGCGGCCGGCGCGATTGTCCTGCATCGCCAGCATCGCGAAGCCATAGGTGATCGACGACAGCAGCAGCATCGTGGTGTTGACCGCGACCAGCGGCAGATCGAACAGATCCTTCGGCGACGGCCCGGCAGCGTAGTTACCGCCAAGCACGCCATAGGTCGCGAACAGCACCGAGAACAGCAAACAGTCGCTCATCATGTAGAGCCAGAAGCCGAGCATGGGTGCTGTAGCCCGCGGGGTGCGGATGCTCGTCGAGGACGTAGAAGCTCGGGGCTTCGGCGCTGCTTTGCGGCACCGTCACGGCGCCATGCGCCTCGATCGTCGTGTCGGCGGTGGCGACGAAGGCGTCGCCGGTTACGGCCAGACTTGTCATGTTACGCCTGCGCCCCGAGCAGGCGCGTCCGCTCGCTTTCCGTGCGCGCTATGTCGTCCGCGGGAAGGTCGTACTCGCGCTTGTAGTTGAAGGTGTGGCCGATGCCGACGGCCAGCGCCGCGACGAAGCCGAGCGCCGCGAGCCACCAGATGTACCAGATCATGCCGAAGGCGAAGGCGACGCAGAGGCCGGCGAGAATGATGCCGGTCGGCGTATTCTTCGGCATGGCGATCGGCTTGAAGCCGGTGAGCGGACGGTGATAGCCGCGCTCCTTCATGTCCCACCACGCGTCGGTCGAGTGGACGATCGGCGTGAACGCGAAGTTGTAGGCCGGCGGCGGCGAGGAGGTCGACCATTCGAGCGTGCGACCATTCCACGGATCGCCGGTGGTGTCGCGCAGCTCTTCGCGCCTGCAGGACGCTGACGCCGATCTGGATCAGGAAACAGCCGATGCCGGCCGCGATCAGCAGCGCGCCGAACGCGGCGATGATGAACCAGATCTGCAGCGAGGGGATGTCGAACACGCGCAGCCGCCGCGTCACGCCCATCAGGCCGAGCACGTAGAGCGGCATGAAGGCGAAGTAGAAGCCGACGACCCAGAACCAGAACGAGAGCTTGCCCCAGAACGGATCGAGCTTGAAACCGAACGACTTCGGGAACCAGTAATTGATGCCGGCGAACATGCCGAACAGCACGCCGCCGATGATGACGTTGTGGAAATGCGCGATCAGGAACAGGCTGTTGTGCAGCTCGAAATCGGCCGGCGGCACGGCCAGCAGCACGCCGGTCATGCCGCCGATGACGAAGGTGATCATGAAGGCGATCGTCCACATCATCGGCAGTTCGAAGCGGATGCGCCCGCGATACATCGTGAACAGCCAGTTGAACATCTTGGCGCCGGTCGGGATCGAAATGATCATCGTGGTGATGCCGAAGAACGAATTCACGCTGGCGCCGGAGCCCATCGTGAAGAAGTGATGCAGCCAGACGAGATAGGACAGAATGGTGATGACGACGGTGGCGTAGACCATCGACGTGTAGCCGAACAGCCGCTTGCCGCAGAAGGTCGAGGTCACTTCGGAGAAGACGCCGAAGGCCGGCAGGATGAGGATGTAGACTTCCGGATGGCCCCAGATCCAGATCAGGTTCACGTACATCATCGGGTTGCCGCCGAAGTCGTTGGTGAAGAAATCGGTGCCGACGTAGCGGTCGAGCGTGAGCAGCGCGAGCACGGCGGTCAGCACCGGGAAGGCGGCGACGATCAGGATGTTGGTGCAGAGCGCGGTCCAGGTGAAAATCGGCATCTTCATGATGGTCATGCCGGGCGCGCGCATTTTCACGATGGTGCAGACGAAGTTGACGCCGGACAACAGCGTGCCGAGGCCGGCGACCTGAAGTCCCCAGATGTAATAGTCGACGCCGACATCGGGACTGTAGGCGTATTCGGAGAGCGGCGGATAAGCGAGCCAGCCGGTGCGCGCGAACACGCCGACGAACAGCGAGATCATGACGATGAGCGCGCCGGCCACCGTCATCCAGAAGCTGAAATTGTTGAGGAACGGGAACGACACGTCGCGCGCGCCGATCTGCAGCGGCACGACGATGTTGATCAGCCCGACGATCATCGGCATCGCCACGAAGAAGATCATGATCACGCCGTGGGCGGTGAAGACCTGATCGTAGTGATGCGCGGGCAGAAATCCTTCCGAGCCGTCGAAGGCGGTCGCCTGCTGCGCCCGCATCATCAGCGCATCGGCGAAGCCGCGCAGCAGCATGATGATGCCGAGCACCATGTACATGATGCCGATGCGCTTGTGGTCGATCGAGGTGAACCACTCGCGCCACAGATAGCCCCACAGGCGGAAATAGGTGAGCGCGCCGAGGACGGCAGTGCCGCCGATCGCCACCGACGGCGAAGGTGGCGACCAGGATCGGCTCATGGATCGGCAACGAATCGAGCGTGAGCCGGCCGAAGATGAATTTCAGGATTGAGGCGATTATTTTCAAACATATCGCGCGCGATTTGTTTCAGGTGTTGGATGGCCGGCCGGGCGTAGCCGGTGTTTCCGGCGGCAGCGCCGGCAGCGATGTGGATGTGGGCCGCTGCGGCGTCGGCGAGCCGAGGAAGGTCGCGAATGGCGGGCGCGGCAATCCGGCGCCGCGCAGCGGTGCAGCTGTTTGCGGGCGACGTCGCGCCGGCGGAAGCCCGCGGCGTAGCGACGGGGGTCGCCGTCGGCGGTCGCTCCCATCGGATGATCGGGATCGCAGAGGCTCGTGACGTAACTCGCCTCGGGGCCTAAAGCGCCGCGCCGGGCATATTTGTCGTATTCGAGCGGCAGGACATTGTTGATGCCGGCAAGTCCGAGCCCGCCTTTGTCGTCGATCGCGGCCATCTGATTGAGGCACATCTTGCCCGGCTCGACGCACTCATTGAGGATCGCGTTGTAGAGACCGGGATCGATGCTCGCATAGCCGCGCGCCGGCTCGTTTTCGCTCGGCCGTTCGAGCTGCAGATAGTCGTTGCGGCCGAGCGAGCCGCCGCCCGCCTTCACCTGGGCGACCCATTTGTCGAAGTCGCCGTTGCCGAGGCTGTGAAAGGCAAAGTGCATCCCGGAGAAACCGGCACCGCTGTAATTGGCCGAGAAGCCGTCATAGGTCCCGGTCTGATTCATCACCGCATAAAGCGTCGTCTCCATTCCCGGCATGGCGTAGATCTGGCCGGCGAGCGCGGGGATGGAAAAGGAATTCATCACCGACGACGAGGTGATGCGAAAATCGATGGTGCGGTTCACCGGCGCGGCGAGCTCGTTGACCGTCGCGATGCCGTATTGCGGGTAGATGAAGAGCCACTTCCAGTCGAGCGCGACGACGTCCACTTCGATGCGCTGCTCTGCGCCGCCGAGCGATTTTCCCGAGGCGAGCCGATCGATGGGCCGATAGGGATCGAGCAGATGCGTGCCCATCCAGGTCATCGCGCCGAGGCAGATGATGATGAGAAGCGGCGCGCCCCAGATGACGAGTTCAAGCTGGGTCGAATGATCCCAGTCGGGCGCGTAGGTGGCGGCCTTATTTGATTCCCGGTAGCGCCAGGCAAACAGCAGCGTCAGCGCGATGACCGGTACGATGATGAGCAGCATCAAGCCGGTGGAATCGATCAGCAGGTCGCGCTGCCGCGCGGCGACGTCGCCTGAGGGATCGAGGACCACCAGATTGCAACCACCCAGCAGGGCAAAGAACGGCAGCAGGGCGATGATGCGAAGGCGCTTCAAGGCAGGTCCTGTTAACGGTTCGGGCGATCCATCGTCCGATGGTGGCGCGCCCCAGCACAGCCGATTTACTGCACTGCAACATTAATGTCTAGCTGCAGTGCAACATAGATGGTATGGCTGATATTCAGCAATGCAACGCTAATTATATGGCATAGTGCCACAATAACTAGCTGCATTGCAGCATAGAGAGTTATTGTGCAAGTGCGGTGTCGTGCCTTGCATGAGTCGCCATAGCTCTTGGCGGCCGCCGGCGGCTTTGGCGCGGAAGACATTGGTGCGCTCAGGCCGTCCCTGGGACGCGGAATCGAGCCACGCTCTCGGAAGGTGACATTGGCGTACATCAACAGTGGTCGAACGAGATGCGCGGCTAGTGAATGCTCGGTCATGACGAACTTCACCCGGGCGAGATCGCGATCGGCGTCATTATCGGCCGGACGTCGGAGTTCTTCGACTTCTTCGTCTACGCGATCGCCTCCGTGCTGGTGTTTCCGCGGCTGGTTTTCCCCGAGGTCGATGCGCTGGCGGGCACGCTCTACTCGTTTGCGATCTTCGCGCTCGCCTTCGTCGCCCGTCCCATCGGCACCTTCATCTTCACGTCGATCGATCGCGACCTATGGCCGCGGCGTGAAGTTGACCGTTGCGCTCTTTCTGCTCGGCAGTTCGACGGTCGCCATGGCCTTCCTTCCGGGTTACGCGGAGATCGGCGCCGCGTCCGCGGTGCTGCTCGGGCTGTTCCGGGTCGGGCAGGGGCTTGCGCTCGGCGGCGCTTGGGATGGGCTTGCGTCGCTTCTGGCGCTGAGCGCGCCGGAGCGGCAGCGCGGTTGGTACGCGATGATCCCGCAGCTCGGCGCACCGCTCGGCCTCATGGTGGCGAGCTGCCTGTTCGCCTATTTCGTCGCCAATCTCTCGGCGGACGATTTCTTCGATTGGGGCTGGCGCTACGCCTTCTTCGTCGCCTTCGCCATCAATGTCGTTGCGCTGTTCGCGCGGCTGCGCATCGTCGTGACGCCGGAATACGAGCGGCAATTCGAGAGCCGCGACCTCGAGCCCGCGCCGGTCACGGAAACGATGAAGGCCGAAGGGCGCAATATCGTCATCGGCGCCTTCGCGCCGCTGGCGAGCTTCGCGCTGTTCCACATGGTGACGGTGTTCCCGCTGTCATGGGTGTTTCTGTTCACGCCGCAGTCGCCGGCGCGCTTTCTGATCATTCAATCGATCGGCGCCGCGGTCGGCGTCGTGGCGATTGTCGCCTCGGGCGTGCTCGCCGACCGCTTCGGACGGCGCATGCTGCTTGAGCGTCACTGCCGGCGCGATCGCCGCCTTCAGCGGCTTTGCGCCGCAATTGCTCGATGGCGGCGATGTCGGCGAATCGATCTTCGTGGTGCTCGGCTTCATCTCTGCTCGGCCTGTCCTTCGGCCAGGCCTCGGGCGCGGTCGCGTCGAGCTTCTCGAAAGGCTACCGCTATACGGCGTCGGCCATGACGTCCGATCTCGCCTGGCTGGTCGGCGCCGGCTTTCGCTCCCTTCCTCGCGCTCTACCTGTCGAGCCGGTTCGGCCTGATGTCGTCGGGCGGCTATCTGCTTTCCGGCGCTGTCGGCACCTTGGTTGCGCTCGCCGTTGTCGCCCGGCCGATCGAGAGTCGCGAGCCCGACCAGGCGTAAAGCGCCTCGCAGCATTCGGCGATCTATCGTATCGTTGTGGCCTTCAGGTCTTTTCGGGGGGCGTCGCGATATGGCGAAATCGGCGAAAGCAAAATCGCTCACGATCTACGGCATCAAGAACTGCGACACGATGAAGAAGGCGCGCGCCTGGCTCGACAAGCGCGGCGTCGACTATGCGTTTCACGACTACAAGACGGCCGGCATCGAACGCGAGCGGCTTGAAGCATGGAGCAAGAAAGTCGGCTGGGAGACATTGCTCAATCAGGCGGGAACGACGTTTCGCAAATTGCCGGACAAGGACAAGAGCGGCCTCGATGCGACGAAGGCTGTTGCGCTGATGCTCGCACAGCCGTCCATGATCAAGCGGCCGGTTCTCGATCTCGGCCGCGGCAAGTTGCTCGTCGGTTTCAAGCCTGAGCTTTACGAGTCGCAAGTCGCTTCGCGCTGATCCGCCGCGTTGTTCTTTAGCGCGATCGCCTCACGCGACCCGTCTGGAATCCATTTCCGCGACTAACGCCGCCGCTGCGCTCTGTTTCTGTGGCGGTGCAGCAAGATCGGCGGCCATTTTCTTGCCATCAATCAGTCACCTCACGCCACCAATCGACCATGCTTTGTCCGAATGCGTCGGTTTGTTTGCGCGCAAAGCAAGAGGGCAGGCCGGTCCGTCGGGGAATGGGCCGGGATGCGCGCAGCGGGGGCGCAAGTTTGGGGATGAGGCCGAAGATTTCTGATGAATTCGCGTGCGTTCGCGGGCGCCGTTGCGCTCGCCGCGGGAATTTTTGCAAGTACTTTGGCGTGCGTTCTTTCCGCTCAAGCGGCCGATCTGCCGGCGGCGCCAAGGCCCGCGCCACAGATACCGGTTGCCTACGCGCCGCCGGTTTATGACTGGAGCGGGTTTTATGTCGGCGGCCATCTCGGCGGCGGCTTTGCCGATTCTTCGTGGAGCGATCCGTTCACAGGCGGCTCCAACACTTTCAACAAAGGCGGCTTTCTCGGCGGCGGTCAGGTCGGCTTCAACTCGCAATTCAACTGGCTCGTGCTCGGCCTCGAAGGCGATTTCAGCTGGACCGGGCTGAAGAGCCACGGCACGGATTCGCTCGGCGACGCTCTCACCGCCAATACGCAATGGACGTCGACCGTCACCGGGCGCGTGGGTGCGGCCTTCGACCGGCTTCTGGTCTACGGCAAAGGCGGTCTCGCCATCGCCCACGATCATGACAGCTTGACCGATCTCGCGCTGAATACGTCGAGCACGACATTGACGCGGACCGGCTGGACCGCGGGCGCCGGCGTCGAATATGCGCTCAATCGCAACTGGTCGGTGCGTCTCGAATACGATTATCTCGGCTTCGGCGCCAAAGCGCTGAACTTCACGACGCCGGCTGTGGGCAGCGTGACCTCGAACGCGGACCTCAATGTTCAGGAAATCAAAGCCGGCCTGAATTTCAAATTCGGCAACTAGCCCGCGCCGCCGCTCCAGGCATCTCCCGCGATATTTCCGCCGCCGGCACAAGCCGTTGACAATGCAGGCGTGCCAGCCATGATCCCGGCCGCGACCGCAACCGGTCGATCCGGGGCTGATCTATCGGGGCTGATTTATGGGACTTGCCGTCGAAATTCTCGGCCTTGTGATCTTTCTCGGTGCGCATGTGTTCGTGACACGGCGCAATGAGCGCGCTGTGTTGGTCGCCAGGATCGGCGAATGGCCCTATCGCGGGCTGTTTTCGCTGGTCTCGATTATCGGCATCGGCCTCATCGCCTACGGCTTTGCCACTTATCGCGCGGCGGGTCTCATCACCGTGTGGAATCCACCGCTATGGACGCGCCACATCGTGATTGCACTGATGTGGCCGGCCAGCATCATGATTGCCGCCGCCTATATTCCCGGCAATATCAAGCGCGTGCTCAAACATCCGATGCTGGTTGGGGTCAAGACCTGGGCCTTCGCGCATCTCTGCGCCAATGGCGATCTCGGCGGCATCATCTTGTTTGGATCGTTCCTGGCTTGGGCGGTGTATGACCGCATCACGCTTGAAGCATCGCACCGATCCCGGCGCCCCGCCGATCCCGGTCGGCGGCGGCAAAAACGACCTCATTGCCATCGTCGTCGGCACCCTTATCTATCTGGCGCTCGGCTTGGTATTCCATCCGATCGTCGTCGGCCTGCCGGCATTTGGAACGGCGGCGTTCGGCCAATAGCCAGATCAGAACAACAACCAGATCAGAACAGAGTCATGTCAGTACAAAACGAAATTCGTCGACTGACCGCGCCCGATATCCTCGCCCGCAAGGGCGGCGAGCCGATCGTCTGCCTGACGTCGTATCACGCGCATACCGCGCGCATCGTCGACGCGCATTGCGACGTCATCCTGGTCGGCGACTCGCTCGGCATGGTGATGCACGGGCTCGAAACCACCGTGCCGGTGACGCTCGACATGATGATCCTGCAGGGCCACGCCGTGATGCGCGGCTCGAAGCGCGCGCTGGTGACGGTCGATCTGCCGTTCGGCAGCTACGAGGCATCCAAGGAGCAAGCCTTCGCATCCGCGGCGCGGGTGCTGAAGGAAACCGGCTGCGGCGCCATCAAGATCGAAGGCGGCCGGCGCATGGCAGAGACCATCGCCTTTCTGGTCGAGCGCGGCGTGCCGGTGATGGCGCATGTCGGTTTGACGCCGCAGGCGATCAACACGATCGGCTCGTTTCGCGCGCAGGGCCGCGACGAGAGCGACTGGGCGCCGATCGAGGCGGATGCGCGCGCGGTGTCGGATGCCGGCGCGTTCTCGGTCGTGCTCGAAGCGATCGCCGAGCCGCTCGGCCGCCGCATCACCGGCGCAAATCCCGATCCCGACCATCGGCATCGGCGCCAGCGTCGCCTGCGACGGCCAAGTGCTGGTGCTCGAGGACATGCTCGGCCTGTCGCCGCGGGTGCCGAAATTCGTCAAGCGCTTCGGCGAACTCGGGCCCTCGATCGAGCGCGCGGTCAAAAGCTATGCCGAAGAGGTTCGGGCGCGGACTTTTCCGGGCGCCGACCACGTCTACCCGATGCGGCCGAAAGGCGTCCCCAAGCTCGCTGAGCGCGGCAAAGGCCGGTCGCGCGCCTGATCCTCTTTGGGGCCGATCCGTCTCAACCATAGGCGCAAGTCATGGCAGACGGTGCAGGCTGCAAGTCCTATTTTGCCTTGCTCGCGCCACATCATTAAACTAGGTGCGACAAGGCTTTGTGGGGTGCGGGGTATCCCGAAACCTCGGATTCGTCCGAGCCCGCGCGGTTAGGCCGCTTTCCCCTGCGGGACAGACTGGGCTAGGTCGTCCGGACTGAGAGAGTGCTGGGGTTAGCGTTGGGGTTGGGACGGGTTCCGTGAGCGATATTTTCAACGAAGTCGACGAGGAAGTCCGTCGCGAACAGCTCAAAAAGCTGTGGGAGCGGTACGGGACATTATCTCGTCGCGCTGTGCGTTCTCGTCGTCGTGGGCGTTGGCGCCTGGCGCGGCTATGAATGGTGGGAAGCCAAGCAGGCCGCGCAATCGGGCGTCGCCTTCGAGCAGGCCACGGCTCTCGCCGAAGCCGGCAAGCACCAAGAGGCCGAAGCGGCCTTCGCCAAGCTCGCGACCGACGGCACGGCCGGCTATCGCGTGTTGGCGCGGCTTCGCCAAGCCGCCGAACTGGCGCGGACCGACAGCAAGGCTGCGGTCGGCGCCTATGACGAGATTGCGGCGGACAAGAATGCCGGACAAGCGATCGAGGACCTGGCGGCGGTGCGCGCCGGCTTTCTGCTCGTCGACAGCGCACCCTATGCCGAAATTCGCACGCGCCTTGAGCCGTTGACGGCGCCCGATCGCATCTTCCGCCACAGCGCGCGCGAAATTTTGGCGCTGTCCGCCTGGAAGTCCGGCGACTTGGCCGCGGCCCGGCAGTGGACGGATCTGATCATTACCGATCCGCAATCGCCGTCAGGGGCGCGAAGCCGCGCCGAGGTGTTGAGCGAGCTTATTTCGGCCGCGAGCAGCAAGGGCTGACGCGATGCAAGGGCAGCGTATTCCATCCTTCGTTCGCGTCGGTGCGTTGCTCGCGCTGGTGCTTATGCCGGTCCTTGGCGCCTGCACCAAGGGCGGCCAATTCGATCCCACCGAGGTTTTCAACTCCGATGCGTTCGACAGCAAGAAGAAGCTGTCGGGTCAACGCGAACCCGTGTTTCCGAGCGGCGTTCCCGGCACGACCACGGGCGTCCCCGCAGGATCTCGTCAAAGGCTATCAGCCGCCGCCCGATCAGTCCGACGCTTACGCCTCGCAAACGCCCGCCGGGGCGGCTCCTGGCGCGGGACCGCCGTCGCCAGGAAGCGCGTCAGGTGCCGCGCCAAATGCCGCGACAGGGGCGCCGGCCGTGACGGCGGAAGCGAAGCCCAAGCCGAAACCAAAACCCAAGCCGAAACTCGCGAGCACCCCGGGGCCTGCTCCGAGCGGCCCGACGCGCATCAGCATCGGCTCGAGGTCGGCCGCTCCGGCGCAGGATCAGGGGGGCGCGCAGGGCAATTGGCCGTCGCCGGCGCAGGCGTCACCCGGGCAAGGCAATTGGCCAGCGCCCGCTCCAGCGCCGGCGCAGGCATCGTCGCAAACCAATTGGCCGGCGCCGCCCGCAACAGCACCGGCGCAAAGGACGGCGCAGCCGAACTGGCCGAACCCGCCGGCCACGACGCAATAGGCGGCGCGTCGTTGTCGAAGCCGTTGCGGTATGCCGCGCAACGACCGCCCCTTGCCGCGCCGTCTCGGTTAGAATGACGACTTCAATTTCTCGCAAAACGCTCAGGCATTTTCTGCCATGTCCTTCACTGTTGCGATCGTCGGCCGTCCCAATGTCGGCAAGTCGACCTTGTTCAACCGGCTGGTCGGCCGCCGGCTGGCGCTGGTCGACGATCTGCCGGGGGTGACGCGCGACCGCCGCGAGGGCGACGCCAGGCTGGGCGATCTTGAATTTACGGCAATCGACACCGCGGGCCTCGAAGACGCCGAGCGCGAGAGTCTCTCGGCGCGCATGCAGGCGCAGACGGCGGCGGCGGTGACGCAGGCGGATGCCGTGCTCTTCGTCATCGATGCGCGGGCCGGCGTGACGCCGGCCGATCGCGCCTTCGCCGACGTGGTGCGCAAGTCGGGCAAACCCGCCATTCTCGTCGCCAACAAGAGCGAAGGCCGCGCCGGCGCAGACGGTGCGTTCGAAGCCTATACGATAGGGCTCGGCGATCCGGTGGCCGTCAGCGCCGAGCACGGCGAGGGTTTGGCCGATCTCTACGACGCGCTGCGCGCGGCGCTGCCCGAAGCGACGGCGGAGCCCGCGGACGACGACGATGCCGTCGCCTCCGACGAGCATCCCATCCGCATCGCCATTGTCGGCCGGCCCAATACCGGCAAGTCGACGCTGATCAATCGCCTGCTCGGCGAGGAGCGCTTGTTGACCGGACCGGAAGCCGGCATCACGCGTGACGCGATCGCGGTCGAGCTCGAATGGCGCGGCCGGAAAATGCGCATCCATGACACTGCCGGCATGCGCCGCCGTTCGCGGATCGATGAAAAACTGGAAAAGCTTTCCGTCGCCGACACGCTCAACGCCATCCGCTTCGCCGAAGTGGTCATCGTGCTGGTCGATGCGCAGACACCGTTCGAAGAGCAGGACATCCGCATTGCCGATCTGGTCGAGCGGGAAGGACGCGCGAGCGTCATCGCAGTCAACAAATGGGACGCGATCGAGGCCGAGTCTGGCGCACTGTCGCGCCTGCGCGGGTCGATCGATCGCCTGCTGCCGCAAATCAAGGGTGTTCCTGTTGCCGTGCTTTCGGCCAAGACCGGAGACGGTCTCGATAGGCTGATGGAAGCGGTGCTAAAGGCGCATGCGGTGTGGAACCGTCGGTTGCCGACGGCGGCGCTCAACCGTTTCCTCGGCGACGCGATTTCGAACACTCCGCCGCCTGCGGTAAGCGGCCGCCGCTTCCGGCTCGATTACATCACGCAACCGAAGGCGCGGCCGCCGACCTTCGTATTGTTCTGCTCACGCGCCGAAGCGCTGCCGGAAACCTATCGCCGCTATTTGATCAATGGGTTGCGCGAAAATTTCGCGCTGCCGGGCACGCCGATCAGGCTCACGCTGCGGGCCAAGGCCAATCCCTATGCCCACAAGAAGCGCCGCCAGCGGTGATCGCGCGGCGCTTAAGCAGGCGGCCTGAATTGCAAAAGCTTGCCGGCGGGAAAGTCATATAGCTTGCCGGTCTCCGAGAACTCCGGCTGGCACAATGCGACGATTTTTTCCGCAACCTCTTCCGCCGTCGGCAGCGTCATCGGATCTTCGCCCGGCATGACCTGCGCCCGCATGCGCGTGCGCGTCGGGCCGGGATTGAACAGATTGACCCGCAGCGCCGTCGATGAGCTTTCCGCGGCATAGGTCCGCGCCAGCGCATCGAGCGCTGCTTTCGATGACGAATAGGGACCGGCATAAGCGCGCGCATTCGTCGCCGCGCCGGACGTCAGGAACACGGCGCGAGGGGCTTTGGCGCGCTTGAGCAGCGGGTCCATGGCGCGGATGAGATGCCAGTTCGCCGTCACATTGATCGCGAATATCTCGTCCCAGGCTTGCGGCTCGATGTGATCGAGCGGCGAGCGCTGGCCCGCGATCGCGGCGTTGCCGATCAAAACATCGAGGTGCTGGTAGCGCTCGTTCAGCGCGGCGGCGAGCCGGTAAAGCCCGGCATAGTCGCGCATGTCGAGCGGCACCAGCGTCGCCGAACTGCCGGCCGCGCGTGCCGCATCGTCGACTTCTTCGAGGCCGCCGACGGTGCGCGCCACCGCAACGACATGCGCGCCCTCGCGCGCCAAAGCGAGTGCGGTCGCCCGGCCGATGCCGCGCGAAGCCCCGGTGACCAGCGCAATACGGTCAGCAAGCGGTTTTGACATATCGGCGACCCGATCCAATCTTTAGAGTGGCGTGCGTTGTAACTGGAAGCCGCGCGACGGGGAAAGATCATGCTTGCCGGGCAACTCGCACTCATTATTGCTGCCGTTTTTGCCGGTGCGGCACTTTACGTCAATATCGCCGAACAGCCGGCGCGGCTTTGCCTCGATGACCGATCGCTGCTCCGGCAATGGCAGCCGTCATACAAACGCGGCTTCGCCATGCAGGCGCCTTTGGCCGTCGCCGGCTTCCTCTTCGGGCTGTTGGCGTGGTGGCAGACCGGTGTTTGGCTGTGGCTGTTGGGGGCGGTTATCATGATTGCGAACTGGCCTTACACGCTTCTCGGCATCATGCCCACGAACAATCGGCTGATGGCGACCGACCCCGCTCTTGCCGGAACTGCCACGCGCGAGCTCATCGAGAAATGGGCGGGACTGCATGCCGGTCGCACCGCGCTCGGATTTGCCGCGGTGGCGGCTTTTCTGTGGGCGTCTTTGTTCTAGCGGGCTTTCCGGGACAGCGAGTCAGCTCGCCTCGGCGAGGAGCGAGAGCTGGCGCGGCGTCGCGTCCGCCGCCGTGCGGTCGGTGAGTGCGGTCGGATATTCGCCGGTGAAGCAATGGTCGGTGAATTGCGGCCGCGCCGCATCGCGGGTCTTCTCGCCCATGGCGCGGTAGATACCGTCGACCGACAGGAAGGCGAGCGAATCCGCGCCGATGAATTTGCGCATCTCCTCGAGACTGTGGGTGGCGGCAAGGAGCTTGTCCTGCTCGGGCGTGTCGATACCGTAATAATCGGGATGCCTGATCGGCGGCGAGGCGATGCGGAAATGCACCTCGCTGGCGCCGGCGTCGCGCATCATCTGCACGATCTTCACCGACGTGGTGCCGCGCACGATCGAGTCGTCGATCAGCACGATGCGCTTGCCGGCGACGACGGCGCGATTGGCGCTGTGCTTGAGGCGAACGCCGAGCTGACGGATGTGCTGGGTCGGCTCGATGAAGGTGCGGCCGACATAGTGATTGCGGATGATGCCGAGCTCGTAGGGAATTCGCGATTCTTGGGCATAGCCGATCGCCGCCGGCACGCCGGAATCCGGCACCGGCACGACGACGTCGGCTGAGGCCGGCGCCTCGCGGGCAAGCTCGGCGCCGCTTAATTTGCGCACATTGTAGACGCTGCGGCCGCCGATGATCGAATCCGGCCGGGCGAAATAGATGTATTCGAAGATGCACGGCCGCGGCGGCATCGCCGGGAATGGCTTGTGCGAATGCGCGCCTTCCTCGTCGAAGATCAAAACTTCGCCGTTCTCGACGTCGCGCACATATTGCGCGCCGATAATGTCGAGCGCGCAGGTTTCGGAAGTGAGGATCGGGCAGCCGTCGAGCCGGCCCAGAACCAGCGGCCGGATGCCGAGCGGATCGCGCGCGCCGACCAGCTTCTTGTTGGTGAGACCGACGAAGGCATAGGAGCCTTCGAGCATGCGCAGGCCTTCGATCAGGCGGTCGACGAAGCGGTTGCGGCTCGAGCGCGCGACCAGATGCAGGAT
Organism: uncultured Alphaproteobacteria bacterium; assembly: GCA_963695615.1. Lineage (GTDB taxonomy): Bacteria > Pseudomonadota > Alphaproteobacteria > Rhizobiales > Xanthobacteraceae > BOG-931. The sequence goes on from CAVOHH010000011.1 coordinate 63,285, forward strand.
CACCTCGGTGTCGGTGGTCGATTGCATCATGGCGCCTTCGCGCACCAATTGGCGGCGCAGCGTCAGGCCGTTGGTCAGATTGCCGTTGTGCCCAACGGCGAAGCCGCCAGCGTTCAATTCGGCAAACAGCGGTTGCACGTTGCGTAAAATGGTCTCGCCGGTCGTCGAATAGCGCACATGGCCGACCGCGGTGGTGCCGGGCAGGCGATCAATCACCTCGCGCCGGGAGAAAGTGTCGCCGACGAGGCCGAGGCGGCGCTCGGAGTGGAAGCGCTTGCCGTCGAAGGAAACGATGCCGGCGGCCTCCTGGCCGCGGTGCTGCAGCGCGTGCAGGCCGAGCGCGGTGATGGCCGCCGCATCGGGATGGCCGAAAATTCCGAAGACGCCGCATTCTTCGCGCAGCCGGTCCGCATCGGGATCGAAGACTGAAGGTTCGGTCATGATTTTCAAACCCATGATTTGCGACCTTCTGGCCCTTAGCTGTGCTGGTCCGGCGTCGCGCCCGGATTGTCGGTATCTTCCGGATGCGATTTTTTCAGCTTGTTTAAGATGGTGCTTTCGGGGTCATCCGGCAACATCGACATCAGCCATTGTCCGGTCCCGGCAAGGACGACCCGCGATTTGGCGCTTTTCACCCAGTCCGGCTGGCTACGGTCCGGCACCAACCAAGTGAAGAATTGGAAGGCGATGACGACGATGATCAGGCCGCGTCCAAGCCCGAACAGGAAGCCGAGCGTGCGATCGAGCGCGCCGACGCGGCTGTCGAGCACCATGTCCGACACTCTGATGGTGAGGACGGAGACGATAAGCAGCGTCAGCAGAAAGACGCTGCCGACCACGGCGACCGCGGCGACTATATCGTTGTTGAAGTACTGTTTGGCGAGCGGCAAGAGCTTGCCATAGGAATAAAGCGTGACGCCGGCGGCGAGCACCCAGGCGGTAATGGAGAGAACCTCGCGCATGAAGCCGCGCACCATCGCGAGCAGCCCGGAAATCAACATCACGACGATGAGGATGATATCGAGCAGCGAAATCGGCATTGGTTACCAGCCCGCCTGCTCGTGTCCTGATTCCCAAATGCGCTGACGCCGGCGGCACGGCCTCATGCGTAGCTCGGAATCCCAGAAGACACCAGCAACTCTATGATCCAAATGCAGTTTTCCGCCCCGACGTTCCTGCTCATGGTTGCCGCAAGGTTTCAGGAGCCTCAACTGCGCTGCGCTTGACGTCGGTCCGCCCGTCCGCCGCGTGTATAGCCGGGCTCCGTTACGCCGTCACCCGTCTTCTCACGCGTTCAACAGGCCCGGTTAACCTTCACGGCCGCCAACGCGGCGCGGCGCCGGCGTCCCTTCACGGGCGATATCGGCCACGAGACTAGCCAGCGCGCCGATGGCGGACAGCGAAAACCCCTCGGGCGCCTCGTTACGGGCAGCTTCCGGCACGACGGCTTTGGTGAAGCCGAGCTTTTGCGCCTCTTTCAGGCGCGACGCGGTTTGCGCTACGGGACGCACGGCGCCGGACAGCGAGACTTCGCCGAAATAGACGGCATCGGCGGGAAGGGGCGCATGGGCGAGCGAGGACACCAAAGCGGCGGCAGCTGCGAGATCGGCCGCCGGCTCCTGGATGCGCATGCCGCCTGCGACATTGAGATAGACGTCATGCCCGGAGAGGCGGACGCCGCAATGCGCCTCCAGCACCGCGAGCACCATGGAGAGGCGATTGGGGTCCCAGCCGACCACGGCGCGGCGCGGGGTGCCGAGCGAGGTCGGGGCGACCAGCGCCTGGATTTCCACCAAGAGCGGCCGCGTGCCCTCGATTCCGGCAAAGACCGCAGTGCCGGGACTGCCGAGGTCGCGCTCAGACAGAAACAGTTCGGAGGGGTTTGCGACTTCGCGCAGGCCCGACCCCGTCATTTCGAAGACGCCGATCTCGTCGGTCGGGCCGAATCGATTCTTCATGGCGCGCAGGATGCGGAATTGCTGCGAGCCTTCGCCCTCGAACGACATCACGGCATCGACCATGTGCTCGACGACGCGGGGGCCGGCGATCTGGCCGTCCTTGGTAACGTGGCCGACCAGGATCACGGCAGCGCCGGTGCGCTTGGCAAAGCGAATCAGTTCGCCCGCCGAGCCGCGGACTTGCGTCACCGTGCCCGGCGACGACTCGACAGTTTGCGTCCACATGGTCTGGATCGAGTCGATGACCAGAAGCTGCGGCGTTATGCCTTGCGATAGTGTCGCGACGATATCTTCGACCGATGTTTCGGCCGCGACCTCGACCGCAGCTTCGGCCAAGCCGAGGCGTTCGGCGCGCAGCCGCACCTGAGCCACGGCCTCTTCGCCGGAAATGTAGACGGAGCGGTGCTTGTTGCGTGCGAAGGCCGCCGCAACGTCGAGCAGCAACGTCGATTTGCCGATTCCCGGATCGCCGCCGAGCAAGAGTACCGAGCCGCGCACCAGACCGCCGCCGGTCACGCGGTCGAATTCGGCAATGCCGGACGGCAGCCGCGGCGCTTCATCGCCCGAGCCGCCCTTGATCTGTTCGATCGCGAACGGCCGTCCTTTGCGCGACGAGCGGCGCGGCCCCTCGGCGCCTTCCTCGGCGATCGAATTCCACTCGCCGCATGACTTCGCATTTGCCGGCCCAGCGCGCCGTCGCCGCACCGCAATTCTGACAGACGAAGTTTTTTGCGCGCGCGGCCATCTTATGCGCCGCGATAGACGAGGTGGCAGCGGGGGCCCAGTCGCGTGAGAATTTCGTAGCCGATGGTGCCGGCGGATGCGGCGACATCGTCGACGCTGACGTCGCCGCCGATCAGTATCGCGTGCTCGCCGCGATGCACGGCGCCTTGGGGAAGATCGGTAATGTCGATGCAGACGAGGTCCATCGAGATCCGGCCGACGATCGGGCAGCTTTTGCCGGCGACGATGGCCGCGCCGCCGGGATGGTCGTCGGTGCCGCTGCCTGAGCGAACGAGCCCGTCGGCATAGCCGAGCGCGACCACGGCGATCCGCGTCGGGCGCTTTGCCGTCCACGTCGCGCCGTAACCGACCGTTTCGTCAGGCGCGACACTGCGCAATTGCAAAATGCGGCCGGTCAATTCGACGACATTCTGCATCGGATTGGGCTTGCCGGGCGTGGGATTGACGCCGTAGAGGGCTGCCCCCGGCCGCGCCAAATCGAAATGCGCAGTGTCGCCGAGAAAGATGCCGGACGAATTGGCGAGCGAGGCCGGAATGCCAGCATAGAGCATGTGCAGCTCGCGAAACAATTTGATCTGCGCGGCATTGAGCGGATGATCGGGCGTGTCGGCGCAGGCGAGGTGGCTCATGATCAGCGCGATGCCGTGATTCTCGGTTTGCGCGCGCGGCGCCAAAGCCGCGGCTTCGTCCGGCGCAATGCCGAGCCGGCGCATGCCGGTGTCGATATGCAAAGCGGCGCCGCCGCGCCAGGAATGGGCGCTGACGAAGGCGTCCCATTCGGCAAGCTCGGTGGTCGAATTGACCACCGGCCGGGCGTTGATGTCGAGAAACGCGTCGCCCCAGTCCGGCGTAAAGCCGTCGAGCACATAGATGTCGGCGTCGCCGGCGCGCGAGCGCACCGAGCGCGCCTCGGCGATGTCGGCGACAAAGAATGTCGTGCAGCCGGCCTTGGCAAGCGTTGCGGTCACGGGTTCGAGCCCAAGGCCATAGGCATTGGCCTTGACGACGGCGCCGCATTCGACGGTGAGAAGCTCGCGCTTGAGCGTGCGCCAATTGGCCTCGATCGCGGCGAGATCGATGGTCAGCGTGCCGCCGGTCTCAGGCGCTGCCGGGGCGGGTGCCGGTTCCGAGATTGGGACTGCGAGGGCCATGACCGCGTTATGGCCGCTGCCGCGGCGGGGGTAAAGCGGGTCGGCGCACCGCCCGGAAATTCGGCCTAGAAACTCGGCCGATGCGTCGTGTCGAGATTGGCAAAGCGCGTGACCGCGGCGTCGAACTGCAATTCGACCGTGCCGGTCGGTCCATGGCGCTGCTTGCCGATGATGACTTCGGCCTTGCCCTCGACGCGCTCGCCTTCCGCCAGCCATTCGGAGAACTTTTCCCGGTTGGCCTCCGTAGGCTTGCGCATCTGGTGATAATATTCCTCGCGAAACACGAACATCACGACGTCGGCGTCCTGTTCGATCGAGCCTGATTCACGAAGGTCGGAAAGCTGCGGGCGTTTATCGTCGCGGCTCTCGACTTGGCGCGACAATTGCGACAGCGCCAGGATCGGAATGTTGAGCTCCTTGGCAAGCGCCTTCAGCCGCGTGGTGATTTCGGTGATTTCCTGCACGCGGTTTTCGCTGGAGCGGCGCGACGAGCCGGTCAGAAGCTGCACGTAGTCGATGACCAGGAGATCGAGCCCGCGCTGGCGCTTGAGCCGGCGCGCGCGCGCCGCCAATTGCCCGATCGACAGACCGCCGGTTTCGTCGACAAAGAACGGCAGGCTCTGCAACTCGATTGAAACGTCTTTGATCTTTTCGAAATCGCCTTCGTCGATGCCGCCGCGGCGGATCTTGTTCGACGGGATGCCGGTCTGCTCGGCGATAATACGGGTGGCAAGCTGCTCGGCCGACATTTCCAGCGAGAAGAAGCCGACAATGCCGCCATTGGCGGCTACCGTTTGGCCGTCCGCGCGCGTTTCGGGCATGTAAGCTTTGGCGACATTGTAGGCGATATTGGTGGCGAGCGCGGTTTTGCCCATGCCGGGGCGGCCGGCAAGAATGACCAGATCGGACTGCTGCAGGCCGCCCATCCGCGCGTCGAGATCGGTCAGGCCAGTGGCGAGCCCGGACAGGCTGCCGTCACGCTGATAGGCGCGCGCCGCCATGTCGACCGCGGTGGTGAGCGCCTGGGCGAAGCGCTGAAAGCCGGAATCGTAGCGGCCGGTCTCGGCGATTTCGTAGAGTTTGCGCTCGGCGTCCTCGATGTGGCTTAGCGGCGTCGAGTTCGACCGGAGCGTCATAGGCGAGATTGACCATATCCTCGCCGATCGTGATCAGGTCGCGGCGGATTGAAAGGTCATAGACAGTGCGGCCGTAATCCTGGGCGTTGATGATCGTCGTCGCCTCGGCGGCGAGCCGCGCCAGATATTGGTTGACCGAGAGGCCGGCGATGTCGACGTCGCCCGGCAAGAACGTCTTCAACGTCACCGGCGTCGCGAGCTTATTGGCGCGGACAAGTCCGCCGGCCAGCTCGTAAATGCGCTGATGAATCGGTTCGAAGAAGTGCTTCGGCTCGAGGAAGTCGGAAACGCGGTAGAACGCCTCGTTATTGACGAGGATAGCCCCAAGCAGCGCCTGCTCGGCCTCGATATTGTGCGGCGCGGTACGGAACGTCGGTTCCGGCGGAGCCTGTTTGCGTGCTGTCGAATCGAATGCTGGCATGGTCCCGATCAAAAGAATCGTAGGCTATGGCCGTTTTACGGCGCATGGCGCGTTTATCGTGGCTACTCAACATCGCGGATCACTCAACGAAAGCGGCGCTCCGAGAGGCCGCACTCCCCAGCGCAATCGCAACCGTCACGCAACAGGGACGCTCTCGATAGTCCTATGGCGCCGCGATTGGAAATGCTCATTGCCGCTGTCCCCACTAACCACCGTCACCGCGGGACAGCGCCGATAGATTCCGATTACACTTGACGCGAGCGAGCATTAGGCGACGGAACGCGGCCCGCTACTCGCCGGCGAGACGCAACGGCACAGCATGGCGGGCCTCGATGGCGCGCAAACGCGCCTCCTCGCGCGCGATGTAATCGCGCGTCGCCGGTGCGACGCCCTTGCGCTTGGCCATTTGGATTTGGAACACCACCATGTCGCACTCGCGAAACGCCATCTCGGAGCAGGCGAGGTAGAATTCCCACATGCGCACGAAGCGCTGATCGTAAAGCTTCTTTACGACTTCGTCGCGGTGCGCGAGAAAGCGCTCGCGCCAGGCCTTGAGCGTCTCCGCATAATGCAGTTGCAGGACTTCGACATCGGTCACGACGAGCTGCGCGTGTTCGATCGCCGGCAGAACCTCAGACAAAGCGGGGATATAGCCGCCGGGAAAGATATATTTGGCGATCCAGGGATTGGTGATGCCGGGTGGGCTGGAGCGGCCGATCGTGTGCAGCAGCGCCAAGCCGTCGTCGGCAAGCAGCTTCTCGCATTTGCCGAAGAAAGCGTCGTAAAAGCCGACGCCGACATGTTCGAACATGCCGACCGATACGATACGGTCGAATTGGCCCTCGACGTCGCGATAGTCGATGAGCCGGAAGTTCGTGTCTTGCGTCAGGCCGCGCTCGAGCGCGCGGTTTTGCGCGATCTGGAACTGCTCTTGCGACAGCGTAATGCCGGTGACTTTGGCGCCCATAATTTCAGCGAGATAGAGCGCAAGCCCGCCCCAACCGCAGCCGATGTCGAGCACCTTGGCGCCTGGCTGCGGATGCAGCTTGGCCGCCAAGTGGCGCTTTTTGGCTAGCTGAGCGTCGTCGAGCAACTGGTCGCTCGTCTCGAAATAGGCGCAGCTATATTGCTGGTCGCCGTCGAGAAACAGCGAATAGAGCCTGCCGTCGAGGTCGTAATGATGGGCCACGTTCTGGCGCGACCGGGACTTCGGATTGTATTGCTGGAGCCGGCGGAACAGGTAGCGGACAAGTCGCGGCAGCCAAGCCCAATTCGACGTTCCTTTGTGCTCCTGGCGCAGCAGAACCGCCAGCACATCGGCAATCGAGCCGTGCTCGACGACGAGCGTGCCGTCCATATAGGTTTCGCCAAGCTTCAATTCGGGATCGAACAGCACGGCGCGTTCCGCCGCCGCAGTCGTAAAGCGCACCGCGACCGGCGGTCCGCTGCCGTCGCCCAGGGTGTAAGTGGAGCCTCCCGCCGTCGTGACTTTAAAGGACCCGCGGCGAATGTAGCTACGCAGAAAAATAAGCAGCAACCGATCCACGGCCGCCTCCACGCTTCAATAAGTCTTCTTGCGCAATCCCCCTTGCGCAAAATGCTATAATTGGCGCCACCTTCCGCTTTGCGGCGATTTTTGCCGCTCGATCGGCCTATCGCGCTCCCAAAGTCTCGTAGGTTGCCGTCATTAAAACAAAATCCTCGTCGACCAGCAATGCCGCGAAGGTATGACTGTCCGCCGCAAAGCCGGCCTCGCATTTGGCGTTTTGGTACAAGTATGATCGCTAGACTTAGAAAGCCCGGGGAGATTTGTGTGTTCCGCCGTCTCGTGCCGATGATCGGCCTCCTTGCCACATCGATTTTCGTCATTTCGGCCGCTCCAGCGCGCGCCCAGGTCAATATCGATCAGGGCAAGTCGACGGCTGAGATCTTCTCGAACGATTGCGGCACCTGCCACAAGACCGCGAAAGGGCTGGCCAACGGCCAGAACAGCGCCACGCTGGCGGGCTTTCTGCGCGAGCACTATACCTCGAGCCCCCAGCAGGCCGCCTCGCTCGCGGCCTATGTTCTCGGTGCGGGGAGTGGGCCGCCGCCTTCGGCAAGTCTGAAGCCCGGGGTAGGTGAGCCCAAAACCGGGGAGGCTAAAGCGGGCGAGCCTAAGCCGGGCGTCAAGGCCGGCGCGCATCCGGGGCGTCCGGAGCCGTCTTCGAGCGCGAAACTGCAGCAGCCTTCGGATCAAGACACCAAAATTGAGGCCGAGCCGGCGGCTGAGCCAAATCCGGCCGCGTCAGGGCATAAGCCCGCCGGAAAACATGAGCCGCGGCCGGTCACCGCAAGCCGGGGCTCAAGGCAGGAGCCGGAAACTCCGCCGCCTCCACCGCAGGCGGCGCCCATCGCTACGCCTGAGACTGCGCCGGTCGCCACGGCGCCCGCCAATGCCACGCCGGCCGCGACCGAGCCGGGTGCGCCGGCCGAGCCGCCGCCCGCGGCAACGGCCGCCGCGCCGAGTGCCGTTCCGGAGCCGGGTCCGGCGCCAAGCGCCGCGATGTCGAGCCCGGACGGAGGCTCATCGACCAGCGCCTCCGCACCGGCCGAGGCGCCGTCAAGCGACAGCGCGCCGGTTCCGCGCGACGATATTCCAGACTGAGAAAAATCCAGCCCAAGCTTGACCAGCGCCAATTCTGGCTGAGTAAGAAGCCCGGCTGAGTAAAAGCTCGGCTGAGCCTGAGCCTGATCCGGGGCCGGATTATTTGGTGTCGGCTGCGGGAGCGGCCTCGGCCGCGTCCTCGCTGTCTTCCGCCTTTGCGGTTTCGCCGGCGCCCGGCTCGAAGAAGGACTCCGCTGCAGCGACCGCGGCTTCTTGCTCGGTCGGTTCGCGCAACTGCGTCACGTCCTCGCCGCGGGCGATCCGCGCCGCTTCGTCCTCGTTGCGCGCGACGATGATCGTGATCGACGTCTCGATCTCCGGGTGCAACGACAGCGGAACCTTGTGCTGGCCGATCGTCTTGATCGGCGTGTTCAGCTCGATCTGATTGCGCGTGACCTGGAAGCCGGACGCGGCGATCAGGGTCACCAGATCGCGCGGCGATACCGAGCCGAAGAGCTGGCCCGATTCCGAGGCTTGGCGCAGCACGGTGAAGCTCTTGCCGTCGATCTTCTCGGCGACTTGAGCGGCATCGGCTTTGAGCGTGGCGGAGCGGGCCTGCAGGTCGCCCTTCATGCCTTCGAAACGGGTGCGGTTCTCGTCGGTGGCGCGCAGCGCCTTGCCGCGCGGCAACAGGAAATTGCGGGCAAAGCCGTCTTTGACGCGCACGACATCGCCCATCTGGCCGAGCCGCGAGATACGTTCGAGGAGGATCACTTCCATGGCGGCCTCCCTTAGCGGATCACGTAGGGCAGCAGGCCCAGAAACCGCGCGCGCTTGATCGCCTGGGCGAGTTCGCGCTGCTTCTTCGCCGACACCGCGGTGATGCGGCTCGGCACGATCTTGCCGCGCTCCGAGACGAAACGCTGCAACAGCTTGACGTCCTTGTAGTCGATCTTGGGCGCATTGGCGCCGGAGAACGGGCAGCTCTTGCGGCGGCGGAAGAACGGACGGCGGCCGCCCGCGCCTTGCGGTGACATTGCCATGGTCATTCCTCCGTTGCGGTTTCGGCGCCGTCGGCGCCGTCGCGCCGCGTCGCGATCACGGCCGCCGCGATCGCCACGGTCGCCGCGGTCGCCGCGGTCACCACCAAAACGGTCGCCGCGATCGCCAAGCGATCGCCGCGCCGGTCGTCGCGGTCGCGATCGCGCTCGACGCGCCGCATCATGGCGGAGGGGCCTTCTTCGAGCGCTTCGACCCGGATGGTGAGATAGCGCAGCACGTCTTCGTTGAGGCGCTCCAGCCGCTCGATCTCGTTGATCGCCGCCGGCGGCGCGTCGAGGTCCAGCAGCGTGAAATGCGCCTTGCGGTTCTTGCGCAGCCGGTAGGAGAGGGATTTGACGCCCCAATATTCGGACTTTTTGATCGACCCGCCGAGGCCTTCGATGACGCCCTTTAACTGCGCGGTCAATTCCTCGACCTGCTGCGCGCTGGCGTCCTGGCGCGCCAGATAGACGTGTTCATAGAGCGGCATGGCTGCCCTTTCCTCATTTGTCGTGCTCGCCCAGGCGCGAAGCCCCTCGAACCCTTCGGGAAAGGCTCGAATGCTCTGAAGGCGGGGACACCGGACGCCGGACCCAAAACCCGTAAAACAGGACGAATTTTGGGTCCTACCGCTAAGGTCTGCGCTATCGGTTCTGGAGAACTGGTTAACCAATTTTCCGGAATTTGCGCCAAGCGGCCGTCCGTTCAGCCCCCGGCCGGGGTCGAGCGGAAGGCGGCCTTATACGCGGCTCGGCGAGAAAGGCAAGATCGTCAAGGCCGTAGAGCGCCAGCCAAAGGGCGGCTTAAGGGCCGGCTTAGGAACCGCCTTGGCGACCGTCCGCGTTCTGGATCAGTTCGGCAAGCCGGACCGCGAGTTCCACGCCCTCGCGCAATTGCTTGTCGCTCGGTCGGGTGGACCGACTGGGCCGTCCGCCGCAGCTTTTGCATCCTGGCGAGCAGCATTTCGAGGCTCTGGGTGAGCAGCTTCTGGCGGAACGCCGGATCGGAGCGCGCGCGGGCGAGGTCGCTATCGGTGATCGCCGGAAAACTGCTCATCACGAAACGCTCTTAAGACGCTCTCTTGCGCACAAACCCCATTGGGCGACCTGTCGGTAGATTCCCGATCTTATCAATGCGCGGTTGTTGCTTTGTTACTCGGGCAGCGCTTGGCCGCAATCCCTTGACTTCTCGGCACTCGCGGTATCTTTCGCCCCTTCCTGAGAGGCGACCACTTCAAAGGGGCGGCACGAAGTCGATGACTACGGCGTTTGTTTTCCCCGGTCAGGGCAGCCAGACCGTCGGCATGGGCAAGGCGCTCGCCGACGCGTTTCCGAGCGCGCGGGCGGTCTTCGAGGAAGTCGACGCGGCGCTCGGCGAGCGGCTCAGCGACATCATTTGGAACGGCCCGGGCGACACGCTGACGCTGACGGAAAACGCGCAGCCGGCGCTGATGGCGGTGTCGCTCGCCACGATGCGCGTGCTGGAAGACGAAGCCGGCGTCGATCTCGCGCGCGACGCGGCCTTTGTCGCCGGACATTCGCTCGGCGAATATTCGGCGCTTGCCGCGGCGCGCGCGCTCTCGATCGCCGACGCGGCGCGGCTGCTGCGCGTGCGCGGGCTCGCCATGCAGAAGGCGGTTCCGGTCGGCACGGGCGCCATGGCGGCGCTGATCGGGCTCGAGCTCGGCGACGTGCAATCGATCGCGGCCGAGGCGGAAAGCGCCGGCGTCTGCGCCGCCGCCAATGACAATGGCGGCGGCCAGGTTGTGCTGTCGGGCGACAAGCTCGCGGTCGAGCGCGCGGTCGAAGTCGCCAAGGCGCGCGGCGCCAAGCGGGCGATGCTGCTGCCGGTCTCCGCGCCCTTCCATTGCTCTCTGATGCAGCCGGCCGCCGACGCCATGGCGGAAGCGCTGGCGAAAGTCACGGTCAAGCCGCCGGTCGTTCCGCTCGTCGCCAATGTGCTGGCGCGGCCGATCAGCGATCCCGCCGCAGATCGTGCGCAGCCTCGTCGAGCAGGTGACCGGCACGGTGCGCTGGCGCGAATCCATTCAGTTCATGGCGCAGGCGGGCGTGACGACGTTCTACGAGGTCGGCGCCGGCAAGGTGCTGACGGGCTTGATCAAACGCATCGCCGAGGCCGCAACCGCGTCCTCGATCGGGACGCCCGACGATATCGGCCGGTTCAAAGCGGCGCGCGGCTGAGCTATTGCGCGTTCGAGAGCAGGGCAGGAGACCAGATGTTCGATCTCACCGGAAAGACCGCGCTCGTGACCGGGGCGACCGGCCCGATCGGCGGCAGCATCGCCCGCACCCTGCACGCCCAGGGCGCGACGCGTCGCGATTTCCGGAACCCGGCGCGAAGTTCTCGACAAGCTCGCCGCCGAACTCGGCGACCGCGTGCATGTCCTGCCCTGCAATCTCGCCGATCCGGCCGAAACCGAGGCGCTGGTGCCGCGCGCCGAGGAGGCGATGGGCCAGCTCGACATTCTGGTCGCCAATGCCGGCGTCACCCGCGACAATTTGCTGGTGCAATTGCGCGACGAGGACTGGGACCAGGTCATCGCCATCAATCTGTCCGCGACGTTCCGCCTGGCGCGCGCCGCGGTGCGCGGCATGATGCGGCGGCGCTTCGGACGCGTCATCGCCATCACCTCGGTGGTGGGCACGACCGGCAATGCCGGGCAGGCCAATTATGTCGCCGCCAAAGCCGGCATCACCGGCATGATCAAGGCGATGGCGCAGGAATATGCCAAGCGCGGCGTGACCGCCAATTGCGTCGCGCCGGGATTCATCGTCACGCCGATGACCGACAAGCTCAACGACAAGCAGCGCGAAGTCATCGTCGCGAAAATTCCGGCGAACCGCGCCGGAACCGACCGAAGAGGTCGCGGCCGCGGTCGCTTTTCTGGCTTCGAACGAGGCCGGCTACGTGACCGGCCAGACGTTGCATGTGAATGGCGGAATGGCCATGATTTGAGTCATGATTTGAAGACGATAGGACCGCTGCGGACGGGATGCCGCCCGCGCTGGTCAACGCGATTTGAAGTGTGGTAACCGAACCAAAATCGGGCTGGGGGAGCCGGAATGCCGGAGCGCGGGGCAACATCGTCCGCCTCTGATCGGTGTCGACCCAATTGAGCTTGTCGCCCGTCGGCAGGTTCAATGAAGAACTTGGACGGAATCGAGAGCTAGGTTGATTGGGTCGCGTTGAAAGATGAGGTTGGAACGATGAGTGACATTGGCGAGCGGGTGAAGAAAATCGTCGTGGAGCATCTCGGCGTCGAGCCCGACAAGGTGACGGAAAACGCCAGCTTCATCGATGATCTCGGCGCCGACAGCCTCGACACCGTCGAGCTCGTCATGGCCTTCGAGGAAGAATTCGGCTGCGAAATCCCCGATGACGCGGCCGAAACGATTTTGACGGTCGGCGACGCGATCAAGTTTCTCGAAAAGAACGCGAAGAGCTGACCGCCGGCTACTGCCTGGCATTGTCTATCGCATGAATTGCGCACGATACCGCGGCAATCGCGCACGAAGCTGCGCGGGCGGACGATGTCGGACAGATTCGTACGGACAGCTCGGTGCGGTAGCCTCGTTGGCGATTTTCGACTGCGCGTCTGCCGGGAGCGCCCTTGATGAGACGCGTCGTCGTCACAGGTCTCGGATTGGTGACGCCGCTCGCCTGCGGGATCGAGCAAACCTGGCAGCGGCTGCTCGCCGGCGAGAGCGGCATCACAGCGCATCGAGAAATTCGACGTCTCCGACATCACCTGCAAGATCGCCGGCCAGGTTCCGCGCGGCGACGGCTCGGACGGCACCTTCAATCCCGACGATTGGATGGAGCCCAAGGAGCAGCGCAAGGTCGACGACTTTATCATCTATCGCCATGGGCGGCGGCGACCCAGGCGCTCAACGACGCCGACTGGCATCCGCGCGACTATGACGATCAGATCGTCAGCGGCGTTCTGATCGGCTCCGGCATCGGCGGCGTCGAAGGCATCGCCGAGACGGCGCTGATTGTTGCGCGACCGCGGTCCGCGCCGGGTGTCGCCGTTCTTCATCCCGGGCCGGCTCATCAATCTCGCCTCCGGCTATGTGTCGATCGCGCATTCGCTCAAGGGCCCCAATCACGCCGTGGTCACCGCGTGCTCGACCGGCGCGCACGCCATCGGCGACGCCGGCCGGCTGATCGCGCTCGGCGATGCCGACGTGATGGTGGCGGGCGGCACGGAATCGCCGGTCAATCGCATATCGCTTGCCGGCTTTGCCGCGTGCCGGGCGCTGTCGACCGGATTCAACGACACGCCGACACGCGCGTCGCGGCCCTACGACCGCGATCGCGACGGATTTGTCATGGGCGAGGGCGCCGGCGCCGTGGTGCTCGAAGAATACGAACACGCCAAACGGCGCGGCGCGCGCATCTATGCCGAACTCGTCGGCTACGGCTTGTCCGGCGACGCCTATCACATCACCGCGCCGGCCGAGGACGGCGACGGCGCGCTTTCGCTGCATGACGGCCGCGATCCGCCGCGCCGGCATTTCGGCGGGCGATATCGACTATATCAACGCCCACGGCACTTCGACGCCGCTCGGCGACGAGATCGAGCTCAAGGCCGTCGAGCGCCTTGTCGGCAATGCCGCCGGCCGCATCTGCGATGTCGTCGACCAAATCCTCGATCGGTCATCTGCTCGGCGCCGCCGGCGCGGTCGAGGCGATCTTCTGCCTGCTCGCGATGCGCGACGAGATCGTGCCGCCGACCATCAATCTCGACAATCCGTCGGTCACGACCGCGATCGATCTCGTGCCGCACAAGGCGCAAAAGCGGCCGATCAATGTCGCGCTGTCGAATTCGTTCGGATTTGGCGGCACCAATGCTTCGCTGGTCTTCCGCCGCTTGGCGCAATAGTGCAACGGAGCACCGTTCCGCCATATTTGCTCCGCACTCGCCTGCGATCCACTGAGTTGATTTGCCTCCGCCCCAGCATGGGCAGACCGGGCAGAATCTGCGAACATTGCTTTCCGTTGGGCGGGGCTTTCTTCCAAAGTCGATCATGCAGCTTGTAAAAGTGGACACCCGGTGGTGACAGGATCCAATCCACCGCCCGACGGCAACGAGCGACCTGCGCCAAGTTTACGGCCGGCGCTGCGCGCGCCGCCGACAAGCCCGCTGCACAATCGCAACTCCGTCGCCGCGACCCGCGATGCCGACGATCGGCGATCTGCTCACACCGCATCGCGTCCGCAACGTCCGCGCGGCGGCGGCCAGCCGGCTCGCCATCGCACAGGCTCTACGCCGAACGCAGCGTCGCGCCCGCGACAAATCCTGCGTCCGCGCCCGCCGCACATCGAGTGTCGGCGATCTGCTGAAACCGGCGCCGGTGCCGGCGCGGCCGGCGAATGGTCGCGGCGACACCTGCTACCGCCCGCGCCGCGTCGCCCCAGACTGCAGCGGCACGCCGCGGCAGCGCCCGCACCGCCGCGGCAACGCCACGCGCGCGGCAACGCGCTGCGCCGACGCCGCGCCGCAGCGACCGCGACCGCCCGCCGCCACCCGGATCGCAGCCTGCGCCGCAGGCCGCAGTCGCGCCAAGGCGCGCGAGCAGATCAAGAAGCCGCTCGGCGCCGGCGATCCGGTGCCGCCGATTTCAGATCGCATGGCGAAGGGGATAGGCGCGGCGCCGATCGAACCGAACAACAGCAACCGCATCAATCCGCGCAGCCCGCGCACCGCGATCGAGCCCGACACGGTCGATCTGCCGACGCGCCGCTCGGCCAGCGCGCGTCATCCGCTGGTCGTCATCGGCAACGCCGTCATCAGCATTTTCGTGCTGTTGGCGGTCGTGTCGGCGTTGTGCTCTTCGTCGGCAAGCAGCGGTTCGAGCAGCCGGGGCCGCTGGCGCAGGATACGCATCGTCAATATCCCGCAAGGGCTCCGGCATGCGCGACATCGCCGATGTCCTGCAGCGCGCGAAGGCGTGATCGACCAGCCCTGGGTGTTCATCGGCGGCGTGCTCGTGCTCAAGGCGCGCGAGGATCTCAAGGCCGGCGAATATCAGTTCAAGGCGCATGCCAGCCTGCGCGACGTCGTCGCGACCATGGTCGAGGGCAAGGTCGTCGCGCACCAGGTCAGCATTCCGGAAGGTCTGACCTCCGAGCAGATCGTCGCGCGCCTGTTGGACGACGACGTTCTGATCGGCGACATCAAGGAAATTCCGCGCGAGGGCAGCCTGCTGCCGGATACCTATGATTTCACGCGCGGCGTGACCCGCGAGCAGATGATCCAGCGCATGCAGCAGGCGCAGCAGCGCCTGGTCAAGGAAGTCTGGGACCACCGCTCGCCCGATCTGCCGCTCAAGATCGCCGGACCAGCTCGTCGTGCTCGCGTCCATCGTCGAGAAGGAAACCGGCAAGCCGGACGAGCGCACGCGCGTCGCCGCCGTCTTCGTCAACCGGCTGAAGCAGAAGATGAAGCTGCAGTCCGATCCGACGATCATCTACGGCCTGGTCGGCGGCAAGGGCACGCTCGGCCGGCCGATCATGAAGAGCGAGATCGAGCAGCCGACGCCGTACAATACCTACGTCATCGACGGCTTGCCGCCCGGGCCGATCACCAATCCGGGCCGCGCCTCGCTCGAAGCCGCCGCCAATCCGGCGCGCACGCGCGAACTCTATTTCGTCGCCGACGGCACCGGCGGCCACGCCTTCGCCGAGACCTACGAGCAGCATCAAAAGAACGTCGCGCGGCTGCGCTCGATCGAAACCGATCAGAAGGATCAGGCGCCGCTCGATGCGCAGATGAATCCGGCGCCGGCTTCGGCGCCGCGGCGCACGCCGCTTCGGCGGCTGCTCCCATCGCCGCGACGCCGCCGCCATTGCGCGGCGCCCGCGAAACCTCGACCGCAAACTGCCGTCCACTCGCCGCTCCCGCGCACTGATCGCGCGCGTGCCGCAGCTAAGCTTGCAGCGCACTTGTGACCGCGCGAGGCCGCCGTTAAGTTCGGCCGCGATATCAATTCATTGCCGCAGTTGAGCCGATCGGGGGTTTTCATGGCGCACGTGCGCAGACGTGGCGCTTTCGAGCATGACCGGATTTGCTCGCGGCCATGGCGTGTCCGGCCCCTATGCGCTGGGCCTGGGAGATCAAATCGGTCAACGGCAAGGGGCTCGATCTGCGGCTGCGCATGCCGCCCGGCTGGGACGCGATCGAGGTGCCGGTGCGCGCGCGCGCCGCCGAGGCGCTGACGCGCGGCTCGGTTCAGGCCAATCTGACGGTCGAACGCAGCGGCGCGGCGCCGGTCGTGCGCGTCAATGCCGCGGTGCTCGACGCGATCCTGGCGACGATGAAGCAGCTCGCGCCGAAGATCGAAGCATCGCCGCCGTCGCTTCGACGGCTTGCTCGCGCTCAAAGGCGTCATCGAGGTCAGCGATTCCGAGGAACGCGAGGACGAGCGGCGCGGCGCCGAGGCGGCGGTGATCGATGGTTTCGCGACGGTGATCGGCGCGCTCGGCGAGATGCGCCGCCATGAGGGCGCGGCGCTCGGCCGCGTGCTTGTCGACGCGGCTCGACGAGATCGCCGCGCTCGCGCAGCGCGCCGAGCAAGTCGCCCGGCCGCCAGCCCGGACGCCATCCGCGCGCGGCTTGCCGAGCAGATCGCGACGCTTGCTGGCGCAGTCCGAGCGCTTCGATCCCGACCGGCTGCACCAGGAAGCGATCATGATCGCGACCAAGGCCGACGTGCGCGAGGAACTCGATCGCCTCGCGGCGCATGTCGCGCAGGCGCGGCATCTGATCGGGCAGGGCGGCGCCGATCGGCCGCCGGCTCGATTTTCTCGCGCAGGAGCTCAATCGCGAAGCCAATACGTTGTGCGCCAAGGCGAACGATGTCGAACTGACGAATATCGGCCTGGAGCTCAAAGCCGCGGTCGAGCAATTCCGCGAGCAGGTGCAGAACGTGGAATAGACCATGGCGGGCGCCGCGGCGAAAATCGAAAGAGAATTGCGCGCCGCGGCCTGATGTTCGTCTTGTCGTCGCCGTCCGGCGCCGGCAAGACCACGTTGTCGCGGCTGCTGCTGAAGGCGGATCGCAAGGTCGAGCTGTCGGTGTCGGTGACGACGCGGCCGAAGCGGCCCGGCGAGGTCGACGGGCGCGATTATCATTTCATCGATCGCGCGCCGCTTCGACGCCATGGTCAAGAAAGGACGAACTTGCTGGAATGGGCCGAAGTGTTCGGCCATCGCTACGGCACGCCGCGCCGGCCGGTGATCAAGGCGCTGCGAGGCCGGCCGCGATGTTTTGTTCGATATCGATTGGCAGGGCACGCAGCAGCTTCGCGAAAAAGCGCGCGACGATCTGGTCAGCGTGTTCATCCTGCCGCCGACGGCGCAGGAACTGGAGCGGCGGCTCAAGACGCCGGGCGCAGGACAGCAAGGCCGTCATCGGCTCGCGCATGGCCAAGGCCGGCGGCGAGATGAGCCATTGGCCGGAATACGACTACGTCATCGTCAACCGCGACAAGGACGAGGCCTTTGCCGAAGTGCGCGCGATCCTCGCCGCGGAACGGCTCAAGCGCGAGCGGCAGATCGGTCTTTCCGATTTCGTGCGCAGCCTGCAAGCAAAATTGTGAGCTGTAGCGCTCTGGCGGCAGCACCGTGCGGCCGACGACGCGGCCGGCGCGCAGATCGCTCGAGCGCCGCCTGCGCCTCGTCGAGCGGACGGTCGTGCGTCGGGATCGTCGCGAGCTTGCCGGTGCGCGCCAGGTCGATGAGTTCGCGCGCTTCGGCGAGCGTGCCGGTCAGCGTGCCCTCGATCGTCATCGCCTTGATCGGGATCATGGCGGCGGCGATCGAGAAATTGCCGCCGAGCAGTCCGGTCACGACGACCTTGCCGCCGCGCGCGAGCACGCCGGTCGAGAATTGCAGCGACTTGTCGGAGCCGACGAAGTCGCAGACCGCGAGCACGCCGCCGGTCGCCGCCATGACCGCGCGGCGCGCTTGCGGATCGGACGGATCGAAGGCCTGCGCCGCGCCGGCCGCGAGCGCCGCCGCTCGTTTTCCGGCGTCGATGTCGGCGACGAGCGGCGGCTTGGCGAAACAGCACGCGCGCGATCGCAAGCCCCATCATGCCGACGCCGCCGAGCCCGACCAGCAGCACCGGACCGCGCTCGGCTGCCGGGCGGCGAGCCGCTTGAGCGCCGCATAGGCGGTCAGCCCCGAGCACATCAGCGGCCCGGCGAAGAACGGCGACAGCGGCGCGTAGTCGAGGAGATAGCGCGGATGCGGCACCAGGACATGGGTGGCATAGCCGCCGTCGACGGCGATGCCGAGGTGACGATGCTCGGAGCACAAATTCTCGTTGCCGGCGCGGCAGGCCGGCGCATGTTGCCGCAGCCGATCCACGGATAGACCGCGACGCGGTGGCCGATGACCGCGCCGTCGGCCGTCGTCGCCGGCGGCTTCGATGACGCCGGCGATCTCGTGTCCGAGCGTGAACGGCAGCGCGCGGTCTTTGGTGATGTCGAGCTGCTTGTCGCCGCCCAGCGCGAAATAGCCGTCCTGCATATGCAGGTCGGAATGGCAGACGCCGCAGCATTCGCACGCGCACCAGAACTTCGCTGCCGCGCGGCGTGGGACAGATCCGCGACGGTCTCGCAGAGCGGCTGACCATAGGCGACGAGCGATTGGCGGCGAAATTGGTCATTGCGGCTTCGGCCTCCGCGCTGGGATGCAGGCCATCATGCCTCACGACTGCGAGGCGGCGGCGAGAGCCCGCGCCAGCGCCACAAATCCGGCGACGGAAATATCCTCGGCGCGCGCCGTCGGATCGAGACCGGCCGCCTCAAGCAGCGCCGCCGCATCGGTGCCGAGCGAACGCAGGCTCTGGCGCAGCATTTTGCGCCGTTGTCCGAACGCGGCCTGGGTGACCCGCTTCGAGCAGCTGCGATCGCAGGGCAGCGGCTCCGCGCGCGGCACGAGCCGCACCATCGAGGATGTGACCTTCGGCGGCGGCACGAAGGCCGAGGCGTTCACGTCGAACAGATCCGCGCTTCGCAGCGCCACTGCACAAGCACGGACAGTCGCCCGTAACTTTTCGAGCCGGGCGCCGCGACGATGCGCTCGGCGACTTCGCGCTGGAACATGAGCACGGCGGAATCGTACCACGGCGGCCACGGCTCGATGCTGAGCCAGCCGACGAGCAGCGCGGTCGCGATGTTGTAGGGCAGATTGGCGACGATGCGCGCCGGGCCGGCGGCAAGACGCTGCGCGCGGATCGAAGGTCGAGCGCATCCGCGGCCACGATATCGAGCCGATCCGGATAGAGCGCGGCGATCTCCTGCAAGGCCGCGATCGCACGCTCGTCGCGCTCGACGGCGATGACGCGCGCGGCGCCGAGCGCCAACAGCGCGCGGGTCAGCCCGCCCGGTCCGGGGCCGACTTCGAACACGGTGACGCCGGCAAGCGGTCCCGCGGCGCGCGCGATGCGCGCGGCGAGATTGAGGTCGAACAGGAAATTCTGTCCGAGCGATTTCCGCGCGACGAGACCGTGCCGGCGGATCACGTCGCGCAGCGGCGGCAGGCTGTCGAGCGCGCGTCACGCTCACGATGCCGGCACGAGGCCGGCACGTCGGCGCTTGCCGCTGCGGCGAGCCGCGCCGCCAGCCGCAGCGCCGCGATCAGGCTCGCCGGATCGGCGCTGCCGGTGCCGGCAATGTCGAAGGCGGTGCCGTGATCGGGCGAGGTGCGCACGAAAGGCAGGCCGAGCGTGACATTGACGGCGTGATCGAAGGCAAGCGTCTTGATCGGGATCAGCGCCTGATCGTGATACATGCACAACGCCGCATCGTAGGTCGCGCGCGCGCGCTCGTGAAACATGGAGTCGGCGGGAAGCGGACCCTTGGCGTCGATGCCTTCGGCGACGAGCTGCGCGACGGCCGGCGCGACGATCGTGCCGTCTTCCTCGCCGAGCGTGCCCGCTTCGCCGGCATGCGGATTGAGTCCGGCGATCGCGAGCCGCGGATGCCGCAGGCCGAAAGCGCCGCGACAAGATCGCGCGCGACGATGCGGCCGGTCTCGACGATGAGCTCGGCTCGAAAGCTGCTTGAAGATTTCGCTGCAGCGGCAGATGGATCGTGACCGGCACGACGGCGAGTTCCGGCGACCACAACATCATCACCGGCCGCAGCGACTTGCCGGTCGCTTCCTGCACCAGCTTGGCCAGAAATTCGGTGTGGCCGGGTTCGGCAAAGCCCCAATCGTAGAGCACGTTCTTGGCGACCGGATTGGTGACGACGGCGGCCGCCGCGCCGGCCATGACGTCGGCGACGGCGCGGCGGATCGAGGCGACCGCGGCCGGCGCGCTCGATCGATCGGGATGGCCCGGTTCGGCGCTGACCGCGACGTCGAGAGGCACGACCGGCAGCGCCGTCCGAAAGCTCGCGGCGGCCGACTGCCGGCGTCACGGCGACGATCGGCACATCGAGGCCGAGCTGCGCGGCGCGCCGGCGCAGAAAATCGGGATCGGCGACGATGTAGAACGGCGGCAATGTCGAGTTCGGCGCGCCGCCGCCAGATCGCAAGCGCGAGGTCGGGGCCGATGCCCGGCGGGCTCGCCGAGCGTCAATGCCAAAGGTTGCACGATGCTTGCTTCTACAGCATGATCCGGAAAAGCGAGAAACCGGCTCTCGATCCGCTCGCAATCGAACCCTGCTGTCAGCCTGGAGCAGTCCACGCCCTCAGGCTGGCGCTATTTGTACTCGATCATCGCCGCGCGCCGCAAATCGGCAAGATAGCGCTTGGCCTTGGCGCCGAATTTCTTCTCGAACATCTGGTCGCGCATTTTCTTGCATGCCCGGCGCATCGTTCTTCGATTCCTTTTTGGAGCAGACCGCGAACATCTGTATGCCCTCGGCGGTCTGCTCGGGCGGCGTCAGATGGCCGACCTCCGTCTTGTCGAGAATGTCGCGCAGTTCCTCGCGACAAATCCGCCGACGATTTGTTGACCGGATCGCGCACCGCGACTTCCGGGAGCGCGCGGGCAAACGGAATGCCGTCGGTGCAATCGGAGAAGCGGCCGCGCAAGGCTTCGGCTTCGTGCTTGCGGGCGTCGAAGGCGGCATCGGGAGAGCCGTGCGGCACCACCAGAAGGATGGGGCGCAAGATGTATTCGTAGCCGACCTGGTTTGCGTCGTTCGGGATCGTGCAGATGCATCTGCGCTTCGACGTCGCTGTCGGGAATTTCGAGGCTCGCCTTGTAGCGGCCGCGCACCAGACTGGTCCAGGCCATTTGCGCCGCAGCCGTTGCTTGAGCGTGGCCGCGCTGGCGCCGCCGTTCGCCAGCATCTGCGTCAGCTTCTGCGCGTCGACGCCCATATTGGTCGCGACGCTGTTGAACGCGTCGTTCACGTCGGAGTCCGGCGGGTCGATGCCGTAGCGCTTGGCCTCGCGTATTTCCAGAATCTCGTCGATGAGGCCGTCGATCACCTCCTGGCGCGCCGGCGTCTTGTGCGTGCTCATTACGATGAATTTCGAACGCTGCTCGATGTCGAGCGCCGTAATCGGCTGACCGTCGACGAGCAGCACGACCTGCCTGCGCGCGGGCCGCGGTACTGACACGGGCGAGGGCGAGTCCTGCCAGCAGGACAAGCACCGCCGTCACGCAAGCGCCGTAGCGGGCGCGGACTGGGATCTGCGACATCGCTTTCTGCTCTCCCTCAACCACCGGCGCGCCGCCGGCAGTTACCTCCTGTGCCCTCATTCCAGTCTGGATCATTGCAGATCATAGTTGCAGACCTGCGGCAAAATTTAGAACGAGGAGGCGATCGGCGCTAGGACATCTGGCCCCAGGGTCCGCAAGCTGAACTGGAGCATGACCGTACTGTCTCGGACCGGGGCCTGCGTCGGCGTATAGGTGAAACCCGGAGCCAGTTCACCGACAACATGAAGCAGTCGTCGACATAGCCAAGCCCGAGCCGCGTCTGGTCGAATTGGTCTGTTGACGAGGTCGTAGCGGGCGGAGCCGAGCACGATCCAGTTCGCGGTGACCTTGAACGATGCGCCGCCGAGAATGCCCTCACGGCGCGTCAGGAAGCCCGAGCAGCGGTTGCGCCGCATAGTCGCCGTAGAGCAGCTGCAGCGTCCAGCGGTCGAAATTGGCGCGGCTTTCGAATTCGAGGCGTTGCGGCGTGAAGGTCTGCTCGTCGAAACGCCCGCGCGCGGTGAACGAGTAGACCGAGTTCGGCTGATAGGTGACGCGGCCGACATAGTCCGAAACGCGCTTGTCGAGTCCGCTTTCCAGGCCGGTATTGGTGATGTCGCCGACTGCGAATGAGTTCTGGCCGAACAGCGAGTAGGACTGCCCGAACAGCACATTGAGCGAACCGGCGCGGTTGATCTGCGCGGTATATTGGAAGCCCGACATTGGCGCGGCTGCCGCCTTCGACGCGGTCCTAGCCGGAATATTTGTCGATCGAGAACAGATTGGTGTCGTTGAACACCAGGCTCTGCGCGTCTTCGTTCGGAAATTTGCCGATGTCGGTTTCGTTCGGACGCAGGATGACCTGGGCGATCGGCTCGACCGTCTGCGTGCCCCAGGGCTGGACGTCGACGAACGGATAGCGATATTCGACGCCGACGGCCGGCATGGCGCGCGCCAGTTCGCTGTCGCCGGTGGCGATGTAGTTCGACACGCCCGGCTGATTGTCGACCTGGAGCGACGCGACGTCGCCGCGCAACTGGAAGAACGGCGTGATCATCTGGCCGTTGTCGGTCACGAAGGTGCGGCGCCAGTCGGCTTGCGCCGAGAAGCGCGTGTAGGTGCCCGGTATGGCGCGCAACAGACAATTGGCCGGGATCGCGGTGTCGGCGGTCGGGCTGGCGCAGGCGCCGCCGTTGCGCGGCGGTCTGCGTTGATGGCGTCGAATTCGGCCTGCTGCCGGGTCAGGCTCGTCAGGTTGAATTTGTAGCTGAATTCGCCGCCCAGCACCTGCTGTGCCGAGCACGTTGGAATAATCGAGGACCGGGTGAATGATCGGAATCTGACCCTGATTATCGAGCTCGGAGAAGCCGTAGATAATAGATCGAGCGAATATCGAAATAGCTGCGGTCGCCGGCGCCGCTCAGATAGAGCTGCGACACGCCCTCCGACGCCAGCCCGGTCTGAAACGGATCGAAGGCGCCCGCGATCTGGCTGAGCTGATAGTCGTACAGGAACTGGCTGTCGGTCATCAGCAGACCGGTCCAGCCCCACACCCATTTGTCGGTCATCGCGAATTGTCCGGCGGTTTGAATGACGCCGCGAAATGTATTCGCGGTCGGGCTGATTCGGTCCGTCGCGGCTGGCGAAATAGCCGGGATCCTGCTGGAAAATGCCGGCGGCTCTGATCGAATAGGATCCGTTGAGCAGGCGATGCCGCCATTCGCCCTCGAGCAGCGCGCCTTGCTTGGTCGTCAACAGCGTCGACAAGCGTGAGGTCGTAGTTGGGCGCCAGCGCCCAAAAATATTTCGGTTCGATGCCGTAGCCGAATTGCGAGGTGCTGAGCGAGATGCTCGGAAACAGAAATCCGCTCTTGCGCTTCACGGTCGGATCGGGCGCCGACATGAACGGCACATAGGCGAGCGGCACGCCGAAGAACTCGATGCGGGCGTCCTCGAAGTAGAGCATCTTCTCGCCCTCGTCGTGGATGATCCGGGCGGCCTGAACCTGCCA
Organism: uncultured Alphaproteobacteria bacterium; assembly: GCA_963695615.1. Taxonomy (GTDB): domain Bacteria; phylum Pseudomonadota; class Alphaproteobacteria; order Rhizobiales; family Xanthobacteraceae; genus BOG-931. The sequence continues at coordinate 87,026 of CAVOHH010000011.1, forward strand.
GAGCGGCGGCTTTCTTCGGATCGTCCTTGCAGGGCTCGCAGGCGGTATAGACGCCGTTTTGCAGGACCGTGTAGTTGCCCTTCGCGCGATCGGCGCGCGCCGCGGCAAAGCGCGTGTCGTCGGGCGTCTCCAGCCGCAGCGAATCGACGAAGCCGTCGCGATAGTCGTCGGTCAGATCGATCATCTGGCCATAGGTGATCTTGCCGTCCGGCTCGGTCAGCCTGACGTTGCCCTCCGCGCGCAGCCGCTTGGTTTTCTGATCGTAGATGACCTGGTCGGCTTCGATGGTCGCGCCGCCGTAATAGATCTGCACGTTGCCGACGGCGGCAACGGAGTTGTTGGTGTAGTCGTATCTGATCTCGGTCGCCTGCACGAGCATCGGCTGCGTTCGACGGCGGCGCCGGCTTTTTCGGCGGCGGCGGCGGCCGCGGCGGGAAATGCAGCGAGGCTGCTGGCGCTTCCTGCGCGACCGCGGCTCGGGCGCGAGCAGCGAAGCTCGACCAGACACAGCAAGCAGCGCAGCGAGAGCCGTCGCACTCACTCGAACGCCACTACCACAGACTAGGACAGAGAGGGCTACGCCAACTCGCCACTACCCGTCCTCCTGGTACAACAACGCGACGAATCCAGTGAGGCCGCCGACGACAACCGGAATCCATGCCGCCGCCACCGGCGACATGAGTTCGGACTTGCTCATGTCCTCGGTGATTTTCGACAGAACGAACAGAAGAAAGCCGGCGGAGATGCCGCTCAAAACCATCTTCTGCACGCCGCCGAATCGGAAGAAGCGCAGACTGACGGATGCTGCGAGCAAGACCATGGCGGCGAGCAGAAACGGACGCGCCAGGAGCTGCTGATATTGCAGCCGGTAGCCTGCGGCGCCGAGGCCGGCGTGATCGGCCATCTCGATGTAAGTGGGCAGTTGCCAGAACGGCACGGTTTCCGGCGTGGCAAAGCTTTCGCGCACCTGCTCGAGCGTCAGATTGGTGGCGAGCCGATAGCTGTCCTCGACATCCGGCGCCTTGCCGCTGGCGTAGATGCGCGCGTCTTCGAGCTGCCAATAGCCTTGCTGCAGCGTCGCGCTCTTGGCTTCGATGCGCGCTTGGAAATGGCCGTCGCCGTCGAAGGTGTAGACGCTGACGCCGCCGAGCTGCGGCGCCTTGCTCGCGGCTTGAATTGGCATTGATGATGGCCGCGCCGTCGGCGCTTTTCTGGCGGACCCAGAAACCGCTGGTGCTTTCCTGCAGCGCCGAAGGATTTTCACCCAGCATGTCGGCTTCGAGACGCTTGGAGCGCTCGTGCAGCGAGCGCCGATATGGGATTGTAGACCGTGGTCGCGACCGTGCCGAAGACGAAGGCCGCGATCATCGCCGGCGCCACGAACTGCCAGGCCGAAACGCCGGCGGCGCGCGCCACGACGAGTTCGAGGCGGCGCGACAGCGTCAGATAGCACGACATCGCGCCGACCAGCACCGAGAACGGCATGATGCGTTCGGTGAGCTGCGGCACGCGGTACATCGAGATTTTGGCGAGCAGCCAGGCCGTGGCGTTCGGCCAGTCGGCGCCGCGCCGCATCAGTTCGACATAGTCGATCATCGCGGCCAGCGCGACGACGCCGATGAACGAGCCGACGACGGAGGTGAGAAACCGCATGCCGAAATAGCGCGAGAGCGTGCCGCGATGATCATGGCCGCCTCCTCAGCTCGTCGCCTCGCGCGATGCGTTCGCTGATCGCGGTCGCGAGTTTCGACACGGCCGCCGCGGCTCGACGGCGCGGCCGCGCGAGATCTGCCACAAGCCCGCCGCCGATCGCGCCGAACAGCGCGACATATTGCACGGCAAGAACGCTCGGCACGTGCACGCCGACGATCACGCTGACGAAGCCGATGAGGCGCAGCAGCGCGACCGTCGCCGATCATGCCCAGCAGCGCCAGCGTGCGGCTTTGCCGCGTGGTCTGCGGCGGGCCGAGAAAGGCGAAGGCGACGATGACGAAGGCGAGCGGATAGAGCGGCGTCGACAGCCGATCGTGCAGTTCCGACCGATATTGATCCGGCTGCGCCACATAGAGCGGGTCGTCGGCTCTGCGGCCACAGCAGCTCCCAGAGATATTTCTCGCGCACGGTGTAGACGACGTTTTGCGCGCCGCCGGTGAATTGCGACAGATCGAACGCGTAGCGGTCGAACGTCACGATGCGCGGGTCGCGCTGGCCGACTTCGAGCCGCTGAATGCTGCCGCCCTGGAGCACCAGGAACGAGCCGCTGTCGTTCTTCACGATCTCGCCCTGCTCGGCGAGATAGGTCGACGTGCTCTTTGGGATCGCGGCGGTCGTCGACGAAGATGCCGACCAGAAGACCGTTCTGCCGCCGGTCGGCGATGTGGAAGGTGAGATTGCCGCCGACCGTGGTGAAGCGGCCGGGCTGCACGATATTGGTGAGGATGTCGGCGCGCACCTGCGCGCCCCAGTCGCGCAATTCACGCAAGCTGCGCGGCGACACGTAAGCGGCGATCACCGGCGAGCAGAAGCGAAACGACGATCGCGGCGGCGAGGAACGGCCGCAGCAACAGCCACGGCGAAATGCCGGCGGCGTTCATCACGATGATTTCGGAATCCGAACTGAGCTTGTTGAGGACATGCGCCGACCGCCATGACCAGCGCGATCGGCGCGATCATCATCACCAGGAGCGGAATGATCAGGCCGGTGATGCCGACGAAGACGAGCAGCGTCTGCCGCTGACTCGTGATCAGGTCGAAATCGCGCATCGCCTGCGTGAACCAGATCACGACGGTCAGGCTGACGAGGGTGATCAGGAACGCGCCCATCGTGGCGCGAAACATGTAGCGGCCGATCGACCCCATCGGACTGAACTTCCCCACTGCCGGCCCACGCGATTACGGCGTCGGCCCCCCGACGCCCCATCGCCCCGCGGAGCCGATCTCCCCAGAGCAGCTATTTTCATGCTTTCACAAAGTGGCTTCGCCAAGGCAAACGCCAAGGCAAACCTATTGAACATGCACACTAAAGCGTTAATACGGCCGTTTGATAAAGGCGGCGGCGAAAACGCGTCATTTTGGACGCAAAAGGGCGCTTTGCACGCCGCCGCGGTCCGGTTCATAACGGCACTGTCACAACGCCAAGCCGAGCCCCCCGTCCGGGCGCCAAAATGTTCCCGAAGTGATCCCGAGCGTTCCCCGAAGTGTTCCCATGTGATCCCTGACGTGATCCCTCGTTCGGCATCGCATTGGGGCCGGGAGGGGAAGCGAAGGATCGGTCCAAAGGATTGCCTCATGCCCGCCGCTCTCAAATTCGGCTTTACGCCTCTCGCGCGCCCGCGCGGTGTTCTTGTTGTGTTCTGCGAGGAAAATCTGAAATTCGGCCCGGCGACCCAACGGGCTCTGGCGCCGCTGGGGGATCTCCTCCGCCGCGCGGCGGCGGCCGACCGATTTACCGGCAAGCAGGGCTCGAGCCTCGATATCGTCGCGCCCTCGGGACTCGAACGTACCGAGGCTGGTGGTGCTCGGGATCGGCAAGGACAGCGAGTTGAAGCCGCGCGATATCGTCAAGCTTGGCGGCATCGCCATGGGCAAAGTGCCGGCTGCGGCGCCGACCGCGACGATTTTCGCCGAATTCGGCTCCGGCGCGCTCAAGGCCAATCAGGTCGCGGATCTGGCGCTCGGCGCGCAGGCTGCGCGCCTACACGTTCGATCTCTACAAGACCAAGCGCAAAGACGACGACGAGCGGCCGAGCAAGGTCGAGGTGAATTTCGCCTGTGCCAGTCCCGCCGCGGCCGAGAAGGCCTGGGCGAAATCCGCAGGCGATCGCCGACGGCGTCGTGCTCGCGCGCGATCTCGTCAACGAACCGGCCAATGTGCTCTATCCGGGCGAATTCGCCCGCCGCGTCACCGGCCTGTCGAAGCTCGGCGTCGTCGTCGAAGTGCTCGACGTCGCGGCGATGAAGAAGCTCGGCATGGGCGCGCTGCTCGGCGTCGGCCAAGGCTCGGCGCACGAATCGAAGCTCGTCGTCATGCGCTGGAACGGCGGCAAGCGCGGCGTCGATCCGGTCGCCTTCATCGGCAAGGGCGTCTGCTTCGATAGCGGCGGCATTTCGATCAAGCCGGCGGCGGGCATGGAGGACATGAAGGGCGACATGGCGGGCGCGGCCTGCGTCGTCGGCCTGATGCGCGCGCTCGCCGCGCGCAAGGCCAAGGTCAACGCCGTCGGCGCCATCGGGCTTGTCGAGAACATGCCGGACGGCAAGGCGCAGCGGCCGGGCGACATCGTCAAGACGATGTCGGGACAGACGATCGAGATCATCAATACCGATGCCGAAGGCCGTCTCGTGCTCGCCGACGTGCTGCACTACGTCAACAAGCGCTTCAAGCCGAAATTCATGATCAACCTGGCGACGCTCACCGGCGCCATCATCGTGGCGCTCGGCCAGGAATATGCCGGCATGTTCTGCAACGACGACAAGCTTGCCGAGCGGTTGACGAAAGGCGGCGAGGCGACCGGCGAGCGGGTGTGGCGCATGCCGCTCGGGCCCGAATACGACAAGATGATCGATTCGAAATTCGCCGACATGAAGAATACCGGCGGCCGCTGGGGCGGCGCCATCACGGCGGCGCAATTGCTGCAGCGCTTCGTCGACAAGACGCCGTGGGCGCATCTCGATATCGCCGGCACCGCGATGGGCTCGCCGCAGACCGAGATCAACAAGAGCTGGGCGTCCGGCTGGGGCGTGCGGCTGCTCGATCAGCTCGTCGAAGAATATTACGAGCGGTGAGGGCCGCCGGATGACGGAAATTCTGTTCTACCATCTCAAGGGCCAGACGCCGGAACAGGTCTTGCCGGCGCTCCTGCAAAAATCGCTCGAACGCGGCTGGCGCGTCGTGGTGCAGGCGTCGTCGGACGAGCGCGTCGAGGCGCTCGACGCGCATTTGTGGACCTGGCGCGACGACAGTTTCCTGCCGCACGGAACCTGGCGCGACGCCGAGGCCGCCGAGCAGCCGATCGTGCTGACCGCAGGCGACGAAAATCCCAACGGCGCGACCGTGCGCTTCCTGGTCGATGGCGCGAACCTGGCGGCGAACTGCGAGCCGGTTACGAGCGCATCGTGCTGCTGTTCGACGGCGACGATCCGGATGCGGTCGAGACGGCGCGGACGCGCTGGAGCGAGGCCAAAGCCGCCGGCGCCGAGGTGACTTATTGGCAGGCCGACGAGAACGGGCGCTGGCAGCGCCAAGCGCTGATCCGAAGCTGCCTCAAATCCGAATTCAAGAAATACACATAGATCTTTGATATATAACGATTTTGCCCATCTTAATCATGCGGCCGTTCGAGCCCTCCAAATGCAGCTTTTAAGCACTATATTTTTTGCTCATTTGTTGGTTCGGATGATATAGTCGGTTCCATGAATAAGCGTTCAGTGAAGAAGAAACGGCCTGCCAAGGCGAGTCGGAGTCACAGCGGTTCGCAAGTCGACCACTCGCGCTGCCGCCTCGCGGAAATCTGCTTCGCGCCAGGCGACGAAAAAGTCGGCGCCGGTTCGGTCTGCAAAGCCCCCCAGCATAGCGAAAAAAACCAGCCCGACGAAGATTTCGGCGAAGATTTCGGCCATGGCGAGGACCTCCGCAGTGTTGACGATTTCCGACGTCGTGAGGCTTCCCGACCGGGAAAAGATCGTGTCCGCGGACCTCGCCGCCGTCTCCGTCGCGGAAGTGACGGCGCGCAGCCGGCCGCTGCGCACCCACAAGTTCCGTGTCGGCCAGACGGTGTCTTACACGTCGAGCCCGATCAGCCGCCCCGGCGCGAGCGGGAGCTATCAGGTGGTGCGGCTGTTGCCGTCGGACGGTGACGATTATCAGTATCGCATCAAGAATCCCGGCGAGGCCTTCGAGCGCGTCGCCAAGGAAAGCCAGCTCGAACTCGAGCACTAAAGTTCCCGACGAGCTTCGAATTGGGCCGGGGTCTCGCGGTGCCGCGCCTGCGCCACAGTTTGCTGCAAAGGATGAGCTGCAAGGCGTTTGCCGCAAGACGGGGCGCGGGCGCTGTGCCGCATGAGGGCGGCAGGTTTGGGGGCGGGGATTGATGTTCGGTCTTGATCCCGACATCGGAAGCTCGGCGCTTCGGCTTTGGGTCGCGGCCGGATCGGCGGCGCTGCTCGTCTTCGTCTGCGCGCTGGCGTTCGATTGGACGCGCACCCGCACCGTGGCGCGCGTCAGCGTCGTGGTCGTCGGCGCGCATTCTCGGCGCGACGTTGGCCTGGGCCTTCCTCAATGCCGCGACTGTTCGCGATCAGAGCGCCGAACGGCGCGCGCTCGAAGCGCGCGCGGCGGAGCTGAGCATCCAGGCGCTGGCGCCGGGTTCGCCGCTCGCCTGTCTCGACGGGCTCGCCGGCGACAATGTCGAAGCGGCCTGCGAGCGGGCGCTGTTTGCCGCTCCGGCGACCGTGGCGACGGCGACGACCTATGTCGCGGCGCGGCTCGCGCTGCTTGCCGACATGACGGCCTATACCAGGCGCGGCGGCGGCAATATCGACGGCGCCTTGCTGCCGCTCCGCCGCGCGCTGGAAGCCGATCGGTTCGGTTTCGTCGCGCATATGCTCGCGGTGCGCGACGGCTGCACCAGCGATAATTGCAAGGCGCTGGCGCTGTTGGCCGATCCGAGCAAGGTGCGCGCGAATCTGAGCGGCCAGACGCTCGATCGCTATCTCGATCATTATCTCACCGCTTGGGCGCAATCGCCGAGCGTGCCGGTCGCCGACGCGACGCCGACTGCCGCTGCGCCGGGCGAGCCCACCGCGCCGCCGCGCAAGAGCGCGCTCAATATCGACTTTCCCTCCGCCGATTCCATTCCGGCCGTCAGCATCATGAATCCCGAGCCCAAAGCAGCCGGCCCGTTGACGCCGAATGCCGCGGCTGCCGCGGTCGCTGCCGGCGCGCAATCGAGCGCGAAGGTCGAAGCCGCAGCGGCGCAGTCGTCGGGACCGGCGGCGGCGCAGTCGTCGAAAGGCAAGCGCAAGCAGGCGGCAAATCCGCCTTCCCAAGCCGGACCACAAGCCGGGCCGCAACCGGCTCCGCAAGCCGCGGCCGCACCGCCTGCGGCGCCGGTCGATCCGGTCTGGAATCCGGGCGCAACGCTGGCCTCGCCGCAGGGCGGCGCGAGCGCGCCGCGACCGGCGGCGACAAGTGCGCCATCCGCACCTGCAGCGCCGGCCCCTGCCGCGCAATCGCAATCGAGCGGCGTGCCTCTCGCCGGCATGCCGGTCCAGCTCAATCCGTTCACCTCGCCGCCGCCGCAGTGACCCTCTAGCGAGCGATCTCAGGCCCGCTAGGATGCGCCCGGCATGTTCAACTCCGTCCTCATCGCCAATCGCGGCGAAATCGCCTGCCGCATCGCGCGCACCGCCAAGCGCCTCGGCATGCGCACCATCGCCGTCTATTCGGCGGCGGACGCCAACGCGCTGCATGTGCGGCTGTGCGACGAGGCGCATTTCATCGGCGAGGCCGAGCCGCGGCAGAGCTATCTCAATAGCGAACACCTGATCGCGGCGGCGAAAAAGTCCGGCGCCGAATGCGTCCATCCCGGCTACGGCTTTCTGTCCGAGAATGCCGACTTCGCCGAAGCCTGCACCAAGAGCGGCATCGTCTTTGTCGGCCCGCCGGCCGAGGCGATCCGCGCCATGGGGCTCAAGGATCTCGCCAAAGCGCTGATGGAGAAGGCGCGCGTGCCGGTCGTGCCCGGCTATCACGGCGAACGGCAGGACGCGAAATTCCTCAAGGAGAAGGCCTACGAGCTCGGCTACCCGGTGCTGATCAAGCCGGCGGCCGGCGGCGGCGGCCGCGGCATGCGCCGCGTCGACAAGCACGCCGATTTCGACAGCCGCGCTCGAAGGCGCGATCGCGCGAAGCGCAATCCTCGTTCGGCTCGGGCCGCGTGCTGATCGAGAAATATGTTCTCTCGCCGCGCCATATCGAGGTTCAGGTCTTCGCCGACAATTTCGGCAATGCCATTCATCTCGGCGAACGCGATTGCTCGCTGCAGCGGCGGCATCAGAAAGTGATCGAGGAGGCGCCGGCGCCCGGCATGACCGACGGAGTTGCGCGGCAAGATCGGCGCAGCCGCGGTCGCGGCGGCGAAAGCCGTCGGCTATAGCGGCGCCGGCACGGTCGAATTCGTCGCCGACGGCACGAAGGGGCTGCGCGCCGACGCGTTCTGGTTCATCGAAATGAACACGCGGCTGCAGGTCGAGCATCCGGTGACCGAGGCAGTCACCGGCCTCGATCTCGTCGAATGGCAATTCCGCGTCGCCGCCGGCGAAAAGCTGCCGCTCACACAAAATCAAATCCGCCTCGACGGCCACGCCGTCGAGGCGCGTCTCTATGCCGAGGATCCCGAGCACGGCTTTCTGCCGTCGACCGGCCGGATCGTGGCGCTGGATTTGCCGAAGGACATCCGCGTCGACAGCGGCGTCGAAGCGGGCGGCGAGGTGACGCCCTATTACGACGCCATGATCGCGAAAGCTTATCGCGCATGCGCCGACGCGGGAGGCGGCGCTCGACAAGCTTGCCGCAGCGCTCGACCGCACGCTGATCGCCGGTCCGCGCAGCAATTTGGCGTTTCTCGCGAAAGCTTTGCCGCGCCGGCGAATTCCGGCACGGCAAGGTCGATACCGGCTTCATCGAACGCAATCTTGCGGCGCTCGGCGCCGTGCCGCAGCCGCAAGACAAGGCCGCCGCCGCGCTCGGCGCCGCGCATCTGCTGATCCACGCGACCGAAGCGGAGCTTCCTGACGAAGCTCCGGCTGAGTCGATTCGCCATCGTTCCAGTCGCCATGGTCGGCGCGCGACGGATTTCAGCTTGGCGGCGTGCGTTCGATCGTCGTTCCGGTCGTGGTCGACGGCGAGAACGAAAATGCCACGGTCACCTATGGCAGCGCCGGCGCAGGCGTGACGATCGACGGCGAGGCCGCCGCAACCGACGCCAAGGTGTTCGAGGCCGGCGGCGATGCCTATGTGTTGCGGCACGGCCGCCAGACCCGCGTGCGGCTGAAGGATTTTTCCGCAGCCGCAGCCGGCGAAAGCGCCGGCGACGGCGCGATCAAGGCGCCGATGCACGGCAAGGTTTTGGAAATCCTCGCCAAGCCTGGGGATCGCGTCACAGCCGGCCAACGTCTTGCCGTGATTGAGGCGATGAAGATGGAGCACACGCTGCGCGCGCCGTTCGACGGCATGGTGACGCAGGTTCCTGTCGGCGCCGGCGCGCAAGTTGTGGAAGGCGCGCGAAATCATGGTGCTCGAACCCGATAAGAAGGCGATAGAATAAGTTCATGGCCCTCAACCTCATCAAGCTTTGCGTCGGCGCGGATTCGGTCTCCGACCTCGAAGACTGGATCAAGCAAAAGCTCAAAGACAAACGGAAGCGCGGCGAGAAGCCCGAGCACATCCACCGCACGCGCATGGTGCCCAAGCGCGCCGACGAGCTCATCGACGGCGGCTCGCTCTTCTGGGTGATCCGCGGCGAGATCATGTGCCGCCAGCGCATCAAGGACGTGCGGCCCTTCGTCGACAAGGACGGCATCGGCCGCTGCGGCATCGTGCTCGAGCCGAAGCCCGTTCTGGTCGAGCCGCGGCCGTACCGCGCCTTCCAGGGCTGGCGCTACCTCGCCGACAAGGACGCCCCGCGCGATCTCGCCAAGGTTGTGAAAGGGGCCGCCGCCATGCCGGAAACGCTGCGGCGGGAGCTGCGCGAGCTCGGCCTGATGTGATTGGGCCGCAACCTGCAATACTTGCCGTCCTGCACGCCGCGCATGGCGATTTTCAAACCGATGAATTAAACTGCGAGTTAACGGTGGAATAGCCGTTGCGGAGCAAGAAGAATGATTATCGAAAGTGAGAAAGACGTCACCAAGCGTCGTGCTGAAGGAATACGAGCGGATCAAAAATCCGCGCTTGCGCGAGATCATGGCCGCCCTCATTCGCCACCTGCACGACTTCGCCCGCGAGGTGAAGCTGACGGAAGAGGAATTCCAGGCGGCCACGCCTACATCATCGCGATCGGCAAGCAGAGCCAACGAAACCCATAACGAAGCGGTGCTGATGTCCGGCTCGCTCGGCTTCTCGACGCTGATCTGCCTTCTCAACAACGGCGATCGCGGGCAGACCGAGACCGACGCCAATCTGCTCGGCCCGTTCTGGCGCATGGATTCGCCGCCGACCAAGAACGGCGACACCATCGTGCGCTCGCCGACGCCGGGCGAAGAACTGTTCGTCGATGCCTGGTTCAAGGACAAGCAGGGCAAGCCGATCGAAGGCGCCGAGGTCGACATCTGGCATTCCTCGACCGAAGGCTTTTACGAGAACCAGGATCCGGTGCAGGCCGACATGAACCTGCGCGGCAAGTTCACCACCGACAAGGACGGCCACATCAATTTCCGCAGCATCAAGCCGGCCGGCTATCCGATCCCGATCGACGGCCCGGTCGGCGAATTGCTGCGCGCGGCGGGGCGGCACAATATGCGCCCGTCGCATCTGCACTTCCTCGTCTACAAGCCGGGCTTCAAGACGCTGATCTCGCAGATCTACGATCCGAACGACAAGAACATCGAGACCGACGTGCAGTTCGGCGTGACGCGCCATCTGATCGGCGAATACGTGCGTCACGATGGCGCGTGCCCGCACGACCCGAAGGTCAAGGCGCCGTGGTATTCACTCGAGCATAGTTTCGTCATGGAAAGCGGCACGGCGAAATTGCCGCGGCCGCCGATCACCGGCAAGGCGCAAGGCGAACGGCCGGAAATTCCGCATCTCGAGCCGGCATAGCTCCCACCCAAACCCTCCCCCGCAAGCGGGAGAGGGTTCACTAGGGTTTCCTCCCCGGCACGCGGAGAGGGACCTCTAATGTTTCCTCCCCCGCTTGCGGGGGAGGGTAGGGAGGGGGCGCGAGCGTAGCGAGCGAACAAAACTGGGAGGGAAGTCACATGTTGCGTCGTCGTACCGTATTGAAGGGAATGGCCGCGAGTGCGGCGGCAAGCGCGCTGGCGCGCCAATTTCGAAGTCCGGCGATCGCCGCCGACACCACGCTCAAGATCGGCTGCAGCCTGCCGCTGTCCGGCGCCGGCTTCGCCGTGGTCGGCAAATTGCTCACCGGCGGGCTGAAAGTCTATCATGCAGCAGCACGGCGACAGCGTCGCCGGCCGCAAGATCGAGTTCATCATCCGCGACGATGCCGGCGTTGCCGACAATGCCCGGCGCATCGTTCAGGAGATGATCGTCAACGACAAGGTCGACATCGTCGGCATGGGCATCACGCCGTGCGACGCTCGCCGTCGCCCAGCTTGTGACCGAGGCAAAGAAGGCGACCTTCTGCATGAGCTCGGGCGCCTCGATCACGACGACCAAGTCGCCCTATTTCGTGCGCGCCGGCTTCATCATCGCGCCGCAGGCCTGGACGCTCGCCGAATGGGCGATCAAGAACGGCTCCAAGCGCGTCGTCACTCTGGTCAACGACTGGGCGCCGGGCACGGAAGCCGAAAGCTCGTTCAAGACGCGCTTCACCCAAGTCGGCGGCGAGATCATCGAGTCGCTGCGCGTGCCGCTGGCCAGCCCCGACTTCGCGCCGGCCTGCAGCGCATCGCCGATCTCAAGCCCGACACCGCCTTCGTCTACTTTCCGGGCCCGCTGGCGCCGGTGTTCACCCGGCAGTTCCAGGAGAAGGGGCTCGGCCAGACCGGCATCAAGATCATCGGGCCGGGCGACCTGTGCGACGACGACAGCCTCGACAGTGCCGGCGATCAGATGATCGGGCTCATCACCGCCGGCTATTATTCGGCGGCGCACGATTCGCCGCTCAACAAGACCTACCAGGCCGACTTCCAAAAGATGAACAGCCTGCGCGGCGACTTCACGTCGCTCGGCGCCTATGACGGGTTGCACTCTGGTCTACGAAGCGCTGAAGAAAACCGGCGGCGACGCCGACGGCGACAAACTGATCGCGGCCATGAAAGGCATGGCCTGGGAAAGCCCGCGCGGCCCGATCTCGATCGATCCGGCGACGCGCGACATCGTCAGCAATATCTACATCCGCAAGGTCGAGAAGATCGACGGGCATCTCTGGGCCAAGGAGTTCGAGACGTACCCGAACGTCAAGGACCCGCTGAAGAGCTAGCTTTTTTTGTCCTCCCCCGTGAAAACGGGGGAGGTGCCGCGCGCAGCGCGGCGGTAGGGGCGCGGGCCTCGTCGCTCTGCACGCCGGCGACAGCTCGCTCGGCGTCGAGCCAACTGCCTCAAAGCATTGCGAGTTGTCGACGTCTCGCCCCGCTGCACCGCCGTCGCCCCTACCTCCGTGCTGCGCACGGCTACCTCCCCCGTTTTCACGGGGGAGGACAAAACGGCGGCGCGCTACTTCTTGGCCGGGTCCAACCGCGGCGCGACGAGCTCCGCCCAAAGCAGATAGCCGCCCATCAGCGTGAGCATCAGCCCCAAAATCACGATCCGCAAGAAAGTCCGGTGCGCCAGGAACGCTTCGGCCGCGAGAAAATACAGTCCGCCGAGCAGCAGCGCCGCCCCGACGATGCAGATCAGGACTTTTTTGACGATTTGGTAGATGCTCATGGCACGCGTACTCTGAATGGGTCGGGGGTTTGTTATAGGTTGTGTATCCCATTTCGCACCTAAAATAATCGAAGCATCTTCCGCGACGCATGAGCACTCCTTCTCCCCGCGTGCGGGGAGAAGGTCGGGATGAGGGGGCGTTGCCGCCGGGCTCAGACTCTGCGGAGAGGCCCCCTCACCCTCGCTGCGCTCGACCTCTCCCCGCATGCGGGGAGAGGTGAATAGCTCATCGCTCACGTCAGGCTCGATGGCGGATAACGCCGCAGATTCCATTCGACATGCGTCTCGGGCTTCTTCCGCCGCGGGCCGCCGGCGATCACGGCGTCGCGTATTTCATTGTGCCGGTGCTGTGGAACGCTGCCCCAGGCGGCCTTGAGACAGACCGCGGGCTCGCCCATGCAGCTCCGCTGCCGCTTGCATTGCTTGTTCCGGCAGCCCTTCCACAGCGTCAGCACATCGCAATAGAGCCGCTGCGTCGCCGCCAGCGCGGCGTTGCGGCGCGCTTGCTGCTGTTTCGGCGTATAGCGCTTGTTGAGATCGTTCCTGTTCGGGGGCTTGGTGCGCCATGAGGGCATGCGTGTCTCCTTGTCTGCGCCGTCATTGCGAGGAGCAAAGCGACGAAGCAATCCGGTTCTCTGGCACCGCGCTGGATTGCTTCGCTGGCGCTCGCAATGACGAGCGAACCCGTTCTCGCGACGCGTCTGCGCCCCGAGTTCATGCGAAGCCACTGCAAAAACGAATTCAACGAACGAAAGCGAGGGAGGCGGAGCGCCGAAAAGCGCGTCTCCTACCGGCCGCATCAAGCGGATGCGGCAGCGCGCCCTGTGCTTCCCCCGTCCTCTTGCCCTCTCCCGCTTGCGGGGGAGGGTCAGGGAGGGGGCGGGCGCGCTCGCCTCTCGGCGCCCCACCGCGGCTCTTGCTTAGGCGACCGAACGCCACCGCTCAGCCTCGGGCCGCGCTTCCTGGGTCACCGGATGGGAGCTTGCGCTTTTGCGGGCTTAAGGCCCTCTCCAGCGCCAGTGCAGCGAGCACCTCGCAGACCGGTCTAAAAATGCCGGCCGGGACGATGCCCGAAGCCGCCCGAGCGCGGATCGTAACTCCGCCCGCGGGCACCGCACTCGCTCCGTCTTCAGGCCTACCTCCGGAAGTCGTCCCTCGGTGAGCGAGATTCGAGAAAAGTAACTGAAATGGTGACAAATGTCAAGTGCCGCTTTATCCCATAATCCATATATGTTTTTCCTTTTCATGCGGTCTATGTCGCTGGTATGTTGACGACTGTCACCATATCAGTTACTAAGTAGGCATGATTTATCAATTCTGGCGCTTGAGCGAGAGCGGCGAGAACAATCTCGGCCTTGCCTGCACCGATGACGGTTTGATCTTCGGACGCACACCGCTGATCGAACGGCGCGGCGGGCAATTCGTTGTGCGCGATCGCAGCGAAATCGAACGCCTCTTACGCCGCGCCGACCAGAGCGAGCTTGCGATGGACCGGCTTATGCCCGGGCTCGCGTATGTGGCATCAGCGATGAACGCAAACGATCCGTGCTTGGCACGAATTGCTGCGGTCCATTTGCGGATTCTCGATCTGCCTGACAAAGCCGCGCGCGATTGGATGGAAGCAGAAGATGCTCTCATCAAGTTGGCGGATTGGAATCCGGCGCTGCATCCGCGCACGGGCACGCCGCCGAATCCAGGCTGGTTCGCGCCGACCGAAGGTGCGACTAATGAATCTTCGCCGATACGAGTTGCGCAAAACGACAATCCTCAGCAGCGCTCGGATGCCGGTTCGAGCAACGACAATTGGGTCAGATTACCACCGGGAGACTACATATCCGAGCTCGCAGACTTTGCTGAGTGGATTGCGAACGCAAAACCAGAAGATGAGAAGACGATACGCGCGGAAATCAAGCGCTATTACTATGACGTCGGAGACATCTTCGGCGGCGAAGCTCTTCATCGCGCTTTAAGCGATATTCTTGAACCGGGCCTGCCCACGAAAGCCCGGCAAGAGATTTCTGAACGGCATTGCGGTCTATGCGAAGGCAGACCCAGCAGAGATGGGTCAGCTTCGTGCCTTGTTGGCAGGCGGAGTCCTCTCCTCCGCAGCCGCGGAAGCCTCGCTACTCTTACAACAAGAAGAGGCTGCAGTGGCTACCGCCGACGTCGCCGCGACGACGAGCGCTGACCTGGCCGCCACCGATCTACCCTCGGAAGCATGGAAATGGGGATGGGCGAAACGAGGTAGGATCATCGACGAAGCTTTCCGCGATGGATCTCTTCCTCCGTTGTTTCGAGTCATTGACAATTTTACCGGCGGTATTGCGACCAGCATTAAATCCATCGATCTCAATGCTGCTACGTATCAAGATGCCGCACGTCTAATGTCCCGGCTGAATAAGTATGTAGATGTACTGGGTGAATATGAGGGCGGTGCTTTGAATGGTACGACAGTTGATTCAGAGAAAATTTCCGAACGCACTCTGCGTTTGATCGTCCCAGAGGGAAGTATGACGACTGTCCAGCGTGACACGATTGAAACGGCGCGAGCGAGAGCGGCAGTTGCTAACAAGTACCCTGTCCAAATCGTCGTTACCCCATTTTGAAGGGTGTCACATGCTGTTTCATGGTTACTTGAAGAGGGGAATTGTCTATGTGCCAACGATCGCCCAGTTACAGACTGGTGCGTATGTAGATGTTGAGCCTGTCGCTGTGGTGCCAGTCGCAAATACTGATGGCCTCCGTCGCGCGTTTTTCGACGCGATCGGTAGGGAAAACGCCGTCGTGCCCAATCCCCCCAAGGATAAGTGGCCGCCACCGGTTCTGCTGAAATATGCCGTTGCAAAGACCTGGTCGGCTTTCGCGCGCGACGCATCGCTCTGGAGTATCAAAGAATCCAACGGGAGTTATCGGATTGTCGGCTATCGGACGCATCCGAAAGGATATTGGGAGCAAGATCCCGAGCAGGTGACAAAATTTCCGCCTGGCTCGACGGTAGGCGATGTGATCAATCGTATGATTGCGATCTTGCAGAGCGCGGCGGGGAATTAGGCGTGCGGCTGTTCATGCGTTCGCTTCTGGTACGTGCCGAGGCGCCATTTTTCCCGTTACCCTAAGGTGCGAGCGAAGCGAGCCTCGAAGGGCGACGGCCCGGGCGGTGCAGATCCTTCGAGGGCCGCTTCGCGGCCACCTCAGGATGACGTGGCTGGATGGAATTCACACCCCCACATTATCAATCAACCGCGTCCCCCCAATCCGCGCCGCCACCAAGAGCCGAATTTTTCCGCTCCGCGACGTCCCGACCGGCACCAGACTCTCCGCATCGCGCGCCTCCAAATAATCGACCGCAAACCCGACCTTGGTGATCGTGTCGCGGCCGTGCTTGAGCACCGTGCCGATCGGCTTGCCGGCGGCGATGGCGCTCGCACATTCGGTGAGCACGCGGTGGAGCGCAGGGGCCACGGCGCGCTGTTGCGGCGTCAGGTATCTGTTGCGTGAGGACAGCGCCAAGCCGTCGACCTCGCGCACGATCGGCGCGCCGACGATCTTGGTTTTTAGCCCCAAGTCGCGCGCCATCTGGGTCACGACTTTGAGCTGCTGAAAGTCCTTCTCGCCGAACAGCGCAAAGTCCGGCTCGCACTGGATCAGGAGTTTTGCCACGACGGTGGCGACGCCTGAGAAGAAGTGCGGGCGGAATTTGTCCTCGAGCCCGACCGCGGCCGGGCCCTCGGGCACCACCTGGGTGGCAAAGCCGTCCGGATACATGGTGGCTGTGTCGGGCGCCCAGATCAGGTCGGCGTTCATTTCGGCCAAGGCCGCGCTGTCGGCGGCGAAGGTCCGCGGATAGGTGGCGAGGTCTTCGTGCGGGGCGAACTGCGCCGGGTTGACGAAGATCGAGACCATGACGCGGTCGGCGCGGGCTTGCGCGATCTCGACCAGCGAGAAATGGCCGGCATGGAGCGCGCCCATGGTCGGCACCAGCGCCAGCGTTTCGCCGCGCCCGTGCAGCTCGGCGATGGCGCGGCGCAGCATCGGCAGCGTCTTGATGACGCGCAAATGACGCTTCGGATTTTTTCGATTTTTGGTCATGCGGGTGACGCGGTTTTCCGCCCAGTCCGGCGGCGGCGGTGATCCAGTCGCAGCATAGGCGCGTAGGAACAATAGACTGGATTCCCGCCGGCGCAGCGATGAGCGGACGATGGCGACCTATTCAATTGCAGCGAGCCTTCGTTGTCAGTTGCAAGGTGAGTTGCGAGGTCAGTTGCAAGTCGAACACACCCGGCGCGTTTCGTCGGTGGAGCGACGGGTTAATGATTAACTTCCACAAGACAATGCTGTATCTTGACGCCTCGCGTTGCAACCCGGACAAGCGGCGAAGCGATCGCGGCGCAGGGGTTGCGTCTCGCATAAGGGTTTCGTGTCCCCAAGGATTGCGTCTCCCATGTTGATGCAGGCGGATGTCGGCAGGCCCTTCTCGGCGCATGTCATCGTCCTCGGGAACGAAAAAGGCGGCTCGGGCAAGTCGACCACCGCCATGCATGTCGCGGTCGCGCTTTTGCAAGCCGGCCAGCGCGTCGCCACCATCGATCTCGATTCCCGGCAAAAGAGCTTCACCCATTACATCGAGAACCGCCGCGACTGGGCGGCGCGGACCGGCGTCAAGCTCGACGTGCCGATGCACTTTTGCGTCGCCCGCGGCTTCGGCACCCAGATCGAGGAGATCGAGCAGCAGGAATTCGCAGCCTTTGCCGAGGCCGTGAGCCGGGTCGAGCAGAGCCATGACTTCGTCGTCATCGATACGCCGGGGTCGGATTCCTACCTGATGCGGCTGGCCCATTCGATGGCGGATACGCTGATCACGCCGCTTGAACGACAGTTTTGTCGATTTCGACGTGCTCGGCATGATCGACCAGACTACGTTCGAGGTCGCCGGCGTCAGCCATTACGCCGAGATGGTGCGCGAGGCGCGCCGGCAGCGCCGCCTGGTCGACGGCGGCATGACCGACTGGGTGGTGGTGCGCAACCGGCTCTCGACTTTGGGCTCGCGCAACCGGCGGCTGGTCGGCGAGGGCGTCGAGGGGCTCGCCAAGCGGCTCGGCTTCCGCGGCATCGACGGCTTTGGCGAACGTGTCGTCTATCGCGAATTCTTCCCGCGCGGGCTCACCGCGCTCGACGACCTCACCGAGGATACGCTCGGGCTGCGCCCGACCACCTCGCATGTGACGGCGCGCGACGAGGTGAAGGCCTTGATCGATGCGCTGAAGCTGCCGATCGACGAGCGCGGCAAGCGCCGCGCCGCCGCCCGCGCCGAATGGATCGCGGCCGCCGCCAAGCCGCTCGAATTCCACGATCTGATTGCCGATCTGTAAGGCTTTTTCTCAGCGGGGCGTGATGCCCACCGGCCATTGCGGGCTTTGCCGGACAGGGCCACCTTATGGCCCATGAATAAAGATCAGAGCACAGATCGGAGCGATCGCGCGCCGGCGCCCACATCCGATACCGCGCCGACGCCTGCGGCTTCGTCGCGGGCGGACATCGATCATTTCCTCAATCAGGTCAAATCGCTGGGGCCGGCGCCGCGTTCGGGCAATCGCGGCCGGATGATCTTTGCGCTCGACGCCACGATGAGCCGGCAGCCGACCTGGGATACGGCGTCGCGGCTCCAGGCCGAGATGTTCCGCGAAGCCGCCTCCGTCGGCGGGCTCGACATTCAGCTCGTCTATTATCGCGGCTTTGCCGAGTGCCGGGCCTCGTCGTGGGTCGCGGCTCCGCGAGCGGCTGCGCGAATTGATGTCGCAGATCGATTGCCGCGCCGGCCAGACCCAGATCGGCAAGGTTCTGGCCCATGCGCGGCGCGAGAACGATGCCGGCAAGGTCGCGGTGCTGGTGTTCGTCGGCGATGCCATGGAGGAATCGCTCGACGCGCTCTGTGCCGCCGCGGGCGAGCTCGGCCTGCGCAATGTCCGCGCCTTCATGTTCCAGGAGGGCAATGACGCGGTCTGCGAACAGGCCTTCCGCGAGGTGGCGAAGCTGACGCACGGCGCGTTCTGCCGCTTTTCGCCGGGCGCGGCGCATGAATTGGCCGAACTTTTGCGAGCCGCGGCAGCCTATGCCGCCGGCGGCATGAAGGCTTTGGCCGATCTCGGCGAGCGCAATTCACCGGGCGCGGTGAAGCTGATCGAGCAGCTCAAATAGGCCTATATTGCAATCATGCCTTTCATTCTCGGCGTCGCCATCCTTCTCTTGCTGCTGTGGGCCGGCAATTCCTTTTCCAAGGCCGATCCCAAACAGGTTGCGCGGCTCGTGCGCAAAATGGGCGGCGGCCTGGCTTTGCTCTTTGCCGTGTTTCTGATGTTTCGCGGCGAGATCGCGGTTGCCGTACCGGTCGGCCTGTTCGGCTTCGGCCTGCTCGGCTGGAGCCCGGGTTGGGGCTGGCCGGCATCGTTCGGCGCGCGCACGCAAAAAAGCAGCGGCCAGGCCTCGCAGGTCCGCACGGCGTTTCTCGAAATGCAGCTCGATCACGACTAGCGGCGCGATGCACGGCCGCATTCTCGCCGGCCGTTTCGAAGGCGTGGCGCTCGACGCGCTGGATGCGGCGACACTTGCCGCCCTGTTCAACGAGTTCGACAGCGACAGCCGCGCGTTACTTGCAGCTTATCTTGACCGCCGGGATCCCTGCTGGCGTGAGCACGCGCAGGGTGACGCGGCAGCGGGGAGCGGGCGCGGGCCGGCGAGCAGCGGCAAAATGACTGAACAGGAAGCCTATCAGATCCTTGGCATTGAGCCCGGGGCGAGCGCGCAGGACATCACGCGCGCCCACCGCACCCTCATGAAGAAATTGCATCCCGACCAGGGGGGACGACGTATCTCGCCGCCCGCGTCAATGAGGCCAAGGACGTCCTGCTTCGCCGCCATCGCTGAGGTACTCCGTACTCAACCTCGCGTGGTTTTCCTGTCCGTCGTCGACGACCTTCAGCCCTGACCCCCTCCCTTCCCTCCCCCGCAGGCGGGGGAGGGAAGGGAGGGGGCTGCCCCGTTGGCCGGGGTCGCGCGGCTGCGCTCAAGAACGCGCATCATGCCCGATGAAGGTTAGCGAATTGCAAAATTGAGCAAGCGCAGAGCCGGCAAAACGGCGCGGTCTTGCGGCGTGACGAGAGCTTAAGGGCTGCGAAGCCTCAGTCCTTGAGCGCCATGCACTGGAAATCGCTGCGCTTGAGCTCTTTGCAGGCGGTTTCGGCGGTGGCCTTGTCGAAGCCGGCGAAGCGGGCGCGGAACAGCGCCTTGTCGCCCTTCTGGACGCGTTCGGTGAAGGGATCGGCGGCCGCAAGCGCGGTGTGGACCTTGCCTTGCGCGGCGCTCAGATGCTGCTTGGCCTGATCCTCGTCGTCGAAGGCGCCGATCTGGATCAGCCAGCCGCCATGAAGCGTATCATGGCGTGGATTGCGGCGGCGGGCGGCGATAAAGCCGGCTGAGCTTGCGGGACATAGCTCGCGGTGTCGGGAGCCGGCGGTTCGATCTGCACCGGCTGGGCAACAGGCGCGATCGGCGCCATCAACGGTACCTGGGCGACCTTGGCCGGGGCGGGCACGGGCGCCGCTTGGATGGGCGCTGCGGCGACCGGATCGGCGGAAGCGACGACGGTGCGCGGCTGCGCGGCGGGAACTGGAAGCGGGGCGGGAACCGGCAGCGGGGCCGGAAGCTGGACGGCCTGCTGGACCGGAGCCGGCTGCGGCGCCGCAGCCGCGACCGGGGCGGCGACAGGTGCCGCAACTGGAGCTGCGATT
Organism: uncultured Alphaproteobacteria bacterium; assembly: GCA_963695615.1. Classification (GTDB taxonomy): domain Bacteria; phylum Pseudomonadota; class Alphaproteobacteria; order Rhizobiales; family Xanthobacteraceae; genus BOG-931. The sequence goes on from CAVOHH010000011.1 coordinate 107,423, forward strand.
GGGGCCGGGGGCGCCACGGCCACCAGCGCCGGCATCGGCGCCATCGAGGCCGTCTGCACCGGCGCGGTGCGGAAAGTGACGGTGCGCACCAGAAGCGGCCGGATCGGATCGTTGGAGCCCACTGCCGGGCGCATATCGTTGGTGCCCGCTGTCGCAGTCGCGGCGGCGATGCGCGCGCTCGGCGCCGCCGCTACCGTCGCGGTAGCTACCGGATCGGCATGCGCCACCATCGGCGCCGATACTATTGGGGCCGATACTATCGGGGCCGATACTATCGGGGCCGATACCATCGGAGCTTTGGCGAAGGCGACCGGCGGGGCCGGCGTCTCGCCGGAATCGGCGATCATGCGGAACGGTGCGGCGGAGCGCTGCTTCCTTGAGGTGCTCGCTGATCAGGTCGCGCATATGGGCGTCGCGTTCGAAGGCCGAATGGCCGCCCATGACGACGGCGACGATAAAGCGCCCGTCGCGATGCACCGAGGTGAGAAGGTTGAAGCCGGACGCGCGGGTGAAGCCGGTCTTGATGCCGTCGACGCCCTCGACCTTGCCGAGCAGGTGGTTGTGACTGCGGATGGCCTCGCCGTGATAGACGAAGCTCTCCGTCGAGAAATACTTGTAATAGCGCGGGAAGCGATCCTGGATGGCGCGGCCGAGCAGCGCCTGGTCGCGGGCGGTGGTGATCTGGTCGTCGTCGGGCAGGCCCGAGGCGTTGACGTAAGTGGTGCGCGTCATGCCGAGCGCATGCGCCTTTTGCGTCATCATCTTGGCGAAGCCGTCTTCGTCGCCGCCGATATTTTCGGCGATGGCGACGGCGGCGTCGTTGGCGGAGCGTGTGACCACGCCCTTGATGGCGTCTTCGACCGTGATGGTCGAGCCGGGCTTGAGATCGAGCTTGGTCGGGGACTGGTCGGCGGCGTGTTCGGAGACTTTCAGCGGCGTATCGAGCTTCATCTTGCCGGAATCGAGACGCTCGAACAGCAGATAAAGCGTCATCACCTTGGTCAGCGACGCCGGATGGCGGAGCGCGTCGGGATTGCTCGATTGCAGGACGCGCGCCGCTATTGCCGTCGACGACGATCGAGGAGCCGGGCGGGGCGTATTCCTCGGCCCGCGCGTGCCGGTGCACATGGCCGCCGTCATGGGCTTCGTGGCCGCCGGAACGGTGCACGTGCACGTATGACACATGGACGCGGTGATGGTGCCGCGCGTCGGCGGCGTCGCTGGTGATGGTGAGAGCCGCTGCGGCGGCGGCGAGACCCACGGTACCGCTACGAAGCCCCCGACGGGCTTCGGAACTTAGCCAGGCCATTAACGAACCCCATCCCTGAACGTGCGCCCCAAGCCAGCTGTCGCAAGCTTTGTTGGGAGGCCGCCCCTGTTTGCCCCGTCGGGTGTTTGCCTCTCCCCGCGAGAGGCTTCTCCCGAATCAGTCGTCACCCAGGCAACACGGTCAAGCAGCTTATGCGGGCGCCCTTGCAAAAGGGTTAAGTCAGTCTTGAGCCAGTTCCGCACCGCCTACGATTTTGAGCCGTTTGGTTGTGCAATGTGCCGTATGCCCGTTGCAGTTTTTTGTGCACTGCAGTATGGTTATTGTTACTGCCGCAAAAGGCCTTTTCATGGCGAAGATTGTGGCCAGCTACTTGGTCAGATATTTGGCAAGAGCCGAAGGCCGCTTTTTAGGCAGCGCCGCCCAATCCGCCAAATCAACCGCTCAGAACGCTTCGTAAAGGGGTTCCACATGGCACCGGAAGATATGCAGAAGTTCGGCAAAGAAGGCATGGAAATGGCAATGTCGTCGTTCGGCGCCTGGTCGAAAAGCGCCCAGGCCATCGCCGCCGAGATCGTGGATTATTCCAAGAAGTCGATCGAAGAATCCACCGCCGCCTGGGAGCGCCTTCTCGGCGCCAAGACCCCGGAAAAGGCGATGGAAGTGCAGACCGAATTCCTCAAGTCGTCGTATGAGGATTTCATCGCCGAAGCGACCAAGCTCGGCGAGCTTTATGTCGATCTCGCCAAGGAGACCTACAAGCCGTTCGAAGGCGTGATCTCCAAAGCTTCGATGATGAAGTAAGCCTGACGTCCGGCCGCGGAGCGATGTCTCCCGGCCATTACGTCTTGGACCTTCAAGTGTTGGGCTTTAAGTCTTAGGTATTGCGGATTCGATCGCGGCGGTGAGCCGGGCGAGAAGTTGCTCGATGCGCCCGACGCGGAAGGCGATATGTTCAAGCGCGTAAGCCGCGCGCTTGTCGGCGGACGGCATGCTGGTTGCGTCGTAATCCGGAACGAAATCCTGCTCCATATCGCGGATCAGTCTTGCCCGCCGCGGGTCGACAACCATCGTCACCTCCTATGGCGCGCCAATGCTTTAGATGACTCGGCGTTAGATGACTGCGCGCGATAGATAACCGAGTCGGGCGCAACCACCAATCGGTTACCGCTGCATTTCCGCAACGCCCGCTGCCCATCTTGTCTCGCGCGGCGCAGCACCCTATTTGACTTCCTCGCCGGCATTGTGACGTCAGCCGCACGATCCGGCGGCGGGCCGGCAAGCCGCGCGCAAAGCCCAGAGGCGCAAAGCTCTTGTAATTATGGCAAGCGCGGCGCTGACGCACGGCGGCGCTTCGCGTTTCGCGCTCGCTTGCGGCGTTCGTCTCTCGCTCTGGCACGCAAATCGCACTAGCTTTATTATGGTGCGTCGGGAACCCCAGGCTTGAGCGCAGTCTGGGGCGCTGGCTGGGGCGTTCGGCCGCCGGCAAACGGGCGTCCATAAGTGGTTTCGATGAGTGGGTTAATGCAACTGGACAACACTGCCTGGAAAGATCGCAGTTTCGGAAGTCAGACGAACCAATGCCGCCGATTGAAGTTACGATATCAATGCGCCGCCCGCACGGCTCGCCGACGACGATCGCAAGCGCAAAGGCGATGGCGGACCCGGCACCGCGGTCATAACTAAGACGAAGCCGCAGACCAAGCGGCCGAACCTCTATCGCGTGTTGCTGCTCAACGACGACTACACGCCGATGGAATTCGTGGTCCACGTGCTGGAGCGCTTCTTCAACAAGGACCAGGAATCGGCGCATCGGATCATGATGCATGTGCATCAGCATGGGATCGGTGAATGCGGAATTTTCACCTACGAGGTGGCGGAAACTAAAGTGACGCAGGTTATGGACTTTGCCCGCAAACATCAGCATCCTTTGCAATGCATCATGGAGAAGAAGTGATTCCGGGGGGAAGCAACCAATACAAATGATGGGAAATTGAAGAATGCCCACGTTCTCGCGCAGCCTTGAACAATCGCTTCATCGGGCATTGGCGCTCGCCAATGAGCGGCATCACGAATACGCGACGCTGGAACATCTCCTGCTCGCGCTGATCGAAGATCAGGACGCGGCCGCCGTCATGCGGGCCTGCAATGTCGATCTGGAAAAGCTGCGCCGCAGCCTCATCGCTTACCTCGAATCCGAACTCGACAATCTGGTCACCGACGGCGCCGAGGATTCAAAGCCCACCGCCGGCTTCCAGCGCGTCATTCAGCGCGCCGTCATCCATGTGCAGTCGTCGGGTCGCGAAGAGGTCACGGGAGCCAACGTGCTCGTCGCCATCTTCGCCGAGCGCGAGAGCCACGCCGCCTACTTCCTGCAAGAGCAGGACATGACGCGTTACGACGCGGTGAATTACATCAGCCACGGCATCGCCAAGCGGCCCGGCATGTCGGAAGCGCGTCCGGTGCGCGGCGCCGACGAGGAGAATGGCGACAGCCAAATCCGGCGACGAGGCGAAGAAGAAGGGCGATGCGCTCGACGCCTATTGCGTCAACCTCAACAAGAAGGCGCGCGAAGGCAAGATCGATCCGCTGATCGGCCGCGAGTCCGAGATCAACCGCACCATCCAGGTGCTGTGCCGGCGGCAGAAGAACAATCCGCTGTTCGTCGGCGAGGCCGGCGTCGGCAAGACCGCGATCGCCGAAGGTCTGGCGCGCCGCATCGTCCATGGCGAAGTGCCGGACGTGCTGCGCAACTCGACGGTGTTCGCGCTCGACATGGGCACGCTGCTCGCCGGCACGCGCTATCGCGGCGACTTCGAGGAGCGGCTGAAGCAGGTCATCAAGGAGCTCGAAGCCTATCCCGGCGCGATCCTGTTCATCGACGAGATCCACACCGTGATCGGCGCCGGCGCGACGTCCGGCGGCGCCATGGATGCATCGAACCTGCTCAAGCCGGCGCTCGCCTCGGGCACGGTGCGCTGCATCGGCTCGACCACCTACAAGGAATACCGGCAGTATTTCGAAAAGGATCGCGCGCTGGTGCGCCGGTTCCAGAAGATCGACGTCAACGAGCCGACGATCGCCGACGCCATCGAAATCCTCAAAGGGCTGAAGCCCTATTTCGAGGATTTTCACAAGCTCAAATACACCAACGAAGCCATCAAGGCGGCGGTCGAACTGTCGGCGCGCTACATCCATGACCGCAAGCTGCCCGACAAGGCGATCGACGTGATCGACGAGTCGGGCGCGGCGCAGATGCTGCTGCCGGAAGGCCGGCGCAAGCGCACGATCGGGCTCAAGGAGATCGAGACCACGATCGCGACCATGGCGCGGATTCCTCCGAAGGCGGTGTCGAAGGACGACGCCGAGGTTCTCAAAAACCTGCAGGAGACGCTCAAGCGCGTCGTCTACGGCCAGGACAAGGCCATCGAGGCGCTCTCGGCCTCGATCAAGCTCGCCCGCGCCGGCTTGCGCGAGCCGGAAAAGCCGATCGGCTGTTACCTGTTCTCCGGCCCGACCGGCGTCGGCAAGACCGAAGTCGCCAAGCAGCTTGCGGCGACGCTCGGCGTCGAGCTGATCCGCTTCGACATGTCGGAATATATGGAGCGCCATACGATCTCGCGGCTGATCGGCGCGCCGCCCGGCTATGTCGGCTTCGATCAGGGCGGGCTTCTCACCGACAGCGTCGACCAGCATCCGCATTGCGTGCTGCTGCTCGACGAAATCGAGAAGGCGCATCCGGATCTGTTCAACGTGCTGCTGCAGATCATGGATCACGGCAAGCTCACCGATCACAACGGCAAGCAGGTCGATTTCCGCAACGTGATCCTGATCATGACGACCAATGCCGGCGCCGCCGACATGGCGAAAGCCGCCTTCGGCTTCACGCGCACCAAGCGCGAAGGCGACGACATGGAGGCGATCACAAAACTGTTCGCGCCGGAATTCCGCAACCGGCTCGACGCGATCATCACCTTCGCGCATCTGTCGCCCGAGGTCATCGCCATGGTGGTCGAGAAGTTCGTGCTGCAGCTCGAAGCGCAGCTTGCCGATCGCAATGTCACGATCGAGCTGACCGACGAAGCGACGCAATGGCTGATCGCGAACGGCTACGACGAACTCATGGGCGCGCGGCCGATGGCGCGCGTGATCCAGGAGCACATCAAGAAGGCGCTGGCCGACGAGGTGCTGTTCGGCAAGCTCAAGTCGGGCGGCCATGTGCGCGTCATCGTCGTCACCGACGAGGCCGGCAACAGCAAGCTCAACTTCGACTATCCGGACGGTCCGGTGAAGCCGCGCGCCGAAAAGCTGCCCGAGCCGCGCCGCGCCAAGGCCAAGCGGCGCTCGTCGCCGCGGAAGAAGCCGCCGGGCGGCGGCGGTCGGACCGGGTGGCGACGACACGCCGCCGCGCCGCGGCACGGTGCCGAAGGTGCCGTTGGTCAAGGCCTGATATTTTAGCTGAAACAAATGACCGGCGGGTCATGCGACCCGCCGGTGCCGTTTCAATTCGCCGGCAAACCAGATCGCCAGCGCTGGCAGCGCGGCCGCCGCGCCGAGAAACAGCGGCATCGCGCCGACGCGATCGATGACCAGCGCGCCTGCGGCGACGCCCGCGGTCTGCCCGATATAGAGCGCGGACGAGAACAGCGCGACCGCCGTGCCGCGCGCTTCCGGCGTCATCTGCGTGGCGTTGGTCTGCAGCGTGTTGTGCAGCATGTAGAAGCCGAGCCCGATGGCGGTGGTGGCGACCGGCGCCAGCCACCAGACCGCGCCGTGGCGAGCGCGACATAGGCCGCAGCGAGAATGAGCGAGCCGCCGATGGCGAGACCGATCTGGCCGAGCCGGCGCACCAAGAGCTTCACCATGCCGGCATAGATCAGCCCGCCGATGCCGAAACAGCCGACGGTGATGCCGACCAGCGTGTAGGTCAGGCCGAAGCGCAGATGCAGATCGGCGCCGATATAGGCGAAGGCGCCCCAGGCCAGCGCGCCTTCGAAGAAGGCCGCGACGATGACGATGCGCGCGAACGGGTTTGACAGCACCGCGGCGTAATCCGCGATCAAGTCCGAGCCGCGGCGTCGCTCTGGCTCGATTTGCGGGTCTGCGGATTGACGGCGAGCTCGAAGACGAGCCCGGCCGCGGCCAGCGCGAACATGCCGGCCAGCACGAAGAAGACATTGCGCCAGCCGAACAGATCGCCGAGCACGCCGCCGGCGGCCTGGCCGAACAGCTGGCCGAGAATCTGGCCGGACAGATAGCGCGCCAGAATCGGCTGCAGCCGATCGGACGGCGTGACGTCGCCGACATAGGCCATCGAGATCGGGATCACCCAGCCGGCGGCGGCGCCGGTCGCGAGCCGCGCCAGCGCGAGCTGCGGCAGCGTCGAAACCAGTGCCGCAGATCGCCACCAGGACGGCGCCGATGGCGCAGGCGTCAGCGCGACGGTGCGGTATTTGCCGAAGCGGTCGCCGACCGGGCCGATGACGAGCTGGATCGAGCCGTGGGTCATGGCATAGGCGGTCACCACCATGGCCGCCGCGCCGACGGTGGTATGCAGATCGGCCGCGACCTGCGGCAGAAGCGAATCCATCACCCGCACCTGGGCCTGGCTGGCGAAGCCGGCGACCGCGAGCAGGATGATCGAGCGCGTCGGCGTCTGTCGCGCGGCGACGGGGTTTGGTGAATACAGCACTGGATTCGGACACTCTAGCAACGCGCAGCGTGCAGGCTTTCTACCGCGCACAAACAGCGAAACCACAATGATTGAAAACAGATACCAGCCCGGCGCGGTCGAAGCCCGCATTTATGCAGCCTGGGAAGACGCCGGCGCCTTTCGCGCCGGCCGGCCGGAGCGCGCCAAGGCGGAGCCCTATTGCGTCGTCATTCCGCCGCCCAACGTCACCGGCTCGCTGCATATGGGCCACGCGCTCAACAATACGCTGCAAGACATCCTCTGCCGCTTCGAGCGCATGCGCGGCAAGGACGTGCTGTGGCAGCCGGGAACCGATCACGCCGGCATCGCGACGCAGGCCGTGGTCGAGCGCCAGCTCATGGAGCGCCAGGAGCCGTCGAGCCGCGCCATGGGCCGCGAGGCTTTCATCAAGCGCGTCTGGGAATGGAAGGCGGAATCCGGCGGCACCATCATCAGCCAGCTGAAACGGCTCGGCGCGTCCTGCGACTGGTCGCGCGAACGCTTCACCATGGACGAGGGCCTGTCGCGCGCGGTGCTGAAAGTGTTCGTCGCGCTCTATCGCGAAGGGCTGATCTACAAGGACAAGCGGCTGGTCAATTGGGACCCGAAGCTGAAGACCGCGATCTCCGATCTCGAAGTGCAGCAGGTCGAGACCAAGGGCAGTCTCTGGTACATCAAATATCCGATCGAAGGCAGCGACGAATTCATTGTCGTGGCGACGACGCGGCCGGAGACCATGCTCGGCGACGTCGCGGTCGCGGTGCATCCCGACAACGAGCGCCTCAAGCATCTGATCGGCAAGATGGCGATCCTGCCGCTGGTCGGCCGGCGCATTCCGATCATCGGCGACGATTATGCCGATCCGGAAAAAGGCTCCGGCGCGGTGAAGATCACGCCGGCGCACGACTTCAACGATTTCGAGGTCGGCAAGCGGCACGATCTGCCGCTGATCAATGTGTTCGATGACGAAGCGCATCTGACTCGCTGAAGGACAATGAGGCGTTTCTGAAGGACGCTCATCCCGAGAGCTGCTTTGTTGGAGACGCTGGACGGCAAGAGCCGCGAAGCCGCGCGGAAGCTGATCGTCGAAGAGCTTGAAGTCGCGCGGCCTCATCGACAAGATCGAGCCGACGACGCATGTCGTGCCGCACGGCGACCGCTCCGGCGCGGTGCTCGAGCCGTTTCTCACCGATCAATGGTATGTCGACGCCAAGACGCTGGCGCAGCCGGCGATCGCGGCGGTGCGCGCGACGCAAGACGGTGTTCGTGCCGGCGCAATGGGAAGCGACCTTCTTCAACTGGATGGAAAACATCCAGCCGTGGTGCGTGTCGCGGCAGATCTGGTGGGGTCATCAGATTCCGGCCTGGTATGGGCCCGGACGGCAAGATCTTCGTCGCCGAGACCGAAGACGATGTCGGTTGCCGACGCGCTCGCGCATTACACCGAGATCGAGGAGATCACGGTCGAGGAAGGCCATGATATCGCCGCCGATCCGGCGCGGCGCGCGCGCTTTGCCAATGACTATTTCAAGCGCGACGAGGATGTGCTCGACACCTGGTTCTCGTCGGCGCTGTGGCCGTTCTCGACGCTGGGCTGGCCGGACGAGACGCCGGAGCTCAAGCGCTTCTATCCGACCACCGCGCTCGTCACCGGCTTCGACATCATCTTCTTCTGGGTCGCGCGCATGATGATGATGGGACTGCACTTTCATGAAAGAGGTGCCGTTCCACGACGTCTACATCCACGCGCTGGTGCGCGACGCCAGCGGCGCCAAGATGTCGAAGTCGAAGGGCAACGTCATCGATCCGCTGGAACTGATCGACGAATACGGCGCCGACGCCTTGCGCTTCACGCTCGCCGCGATGGCGGCGCAGGGCCGCGACATCAAGCTGTCGGCGCAGCGCGTCGAGGGCAATCGCAATTTCGCGACCAAGCTCTGGAACGCGGCGCGCTTCGCCGAGATCAATGGCTGCGCGCGCGATCCCGGATTTCGATCCGCATCACGCCAAGGAAATGCTCAACCGCTGGATCGCGCACGAGACCGCAAAGACCGGCCGCGAAGTGACCGCGGCGATCGAGGCCTACAAGTTCAACGACGCGGCGAAGCGGCTCTACCGTTTCGTCTGGAACGTCTATTGCGACTGGTATCTCGAACTGATCAAGCCGGTCCTCACCGGCGCCGGACGGCGCGGCCAAGACCGAGACGCGGGCCGCGGCCGCCTGGGCGCTCGACGAAATTCTGAAACTTCTGCACCCGTTCATGCCGTTCGTCACCGAGGAGCTGTGGCGCGTCACGGCGGAGCAGGGCGCGAAGCGCGACCACATGCTGGCGCTCGACGCATGGCCGCGCATGACGGTCTCGACGATACCGAGGCCGAAGCCGAGATCGGCTGGGTCATCGATCTCGTCACTGCGATCCGCTCGGTGCGCGTCGAGATGAATATTCCGCCGGCGACGCATGCTGCCCTTGGTGCTGGCCGGCGCGTCGCCGCAAACGGCACGCCCGCGCGCGCCACTGGGCGGAATTCGTGCAGCGGCTGGCCCGCGTCGCCGACATTTCCTTTGCCGACGCGCCGCCGCAGGGCGCGGTGCAGCTTGTGGTGCGCGGCGAGGTTGCGGCGCTGCCGCTCAAGGGCGTGATCGATCTCGCCGCCGAACGCGCCCGGCTCGCCAAGGAAATGGCCAAGGCCGACGCCGACATCGCGCGCGTCGACGCCAAGCTCGGCAATGCCAATTTCGTCGCGCGCGCGCCGGAAGAAGTGGTCGAGGAAGAAAAAGAGAAACGCGAGGAGGCGCAGGCGCGCAAGGCCAAGATCGCCGAGGCGCTGGAGCGGCTCAAGGGCGCGGCGTAAGGGGATCGCTCGTGAAGATTTTTCTCGCCGGTGCGACCGGCGTGATCGGACGCCGGTTGATCGCCGCTTCTTGATCGCGGCCGGACATGTCGTCACCGGCACGACGCGGGATGCCGACAAGGTGCCGCCGCTCAAAGCGCACCGGCGTGCAAGCCATCGTCGTCGATGTCTTCGACCAGCGCGCCCTGCATGACGCGGTGGCGCGGGTCAAGCCGGACGTCGTCATCCATCAGCTGACCGATCTGCCGAAGGTGTTCGATCCAGCGCAGCTTGCCGAGATGCTTCCGCAGAACAGCCCGGCTGCGCATCGAGGGCACGCGCAATCTGGTCTCCGCCGCCCGCGTCGCAGGGGCGCGCCGGCTCATCGCGCAAAGCCTCGCCTTTGCCTATGCCGACGGACCGCGAGCCGCATGCCGAGACCGATCCGATTGCCTCGGCCGAGGGCAATGAGCCGAGCGCCATGACGGCGCGCGGCGTGCGCGCGCTCGAAGAGCGCCGTGCTCAATTCGCCCGGGATCGACGGCATCGTGCTGCGCTATGGCCGGCTCTACGGGCCCGGCACCTGGTCCGCGACGCCGAACGGGCGCGCGCCGCTCCATGTCGACGCGGCGGCGCATGCGGCGCTGCTGGCGGTCATCGCGCGGCAAGCCCGGCGTCTACAACATCGCCGAGGACGACGGCGCGGTGACGATCGAAAAGGCGCGCAAGGAATTGGGCTTCGATCCCGGCTTTCAGGCTTGTCCGGTCTTAGAGTCGGAAACGGCTTGCTGAGAAAGCGCGAGCCCTTCTCGCCGTAGCGCCACGGCATGTCGACCGCCTTGGTGAGGCCGATCGCGGTCCGGCCACAATCTCGACCTGGCTCGCGTGCGCGCAAAGAGCTCGAACGGCGGCGCGTCGAGCGCCAGGCCGTTGTGCGCTGCGGTAACGCGCAGCGCCTCGCAGAGCCGGCCGGGGCCGGAGCACAGCAGCCGCGCGTCTGCGACAGCCCGCGCCGCCGGCGCATCAGCGGCGAGGCCCTCCGTCGGCTCGATGGCCCGGATCAGCACGGCGCTGGCCGAGCCCTTCGCCTCGCAGACGAAGTTCATGCACCAGTGGATGCCGTAGGAGCGGTAGACATAGACATAGCCCGGCGGCCCGAACATCACGGCATTGCGCGCGGTCGGGCCGCGGAAAGCTGTGCGCCGCCGGATCGGTATGGTGATAGGCCTCGACCTCGACCAGCCGGCCGCCGACGCCGTCGACAAGCAGCGTCGCGCCGATCAGATCGGGCGCCACCTCGTGGACGCTGCGGTTGAAGAAGCTCTTGGTCAGGCGTTTCGGCACCGCCCATCGTCGCAAACCGGTCGGTGTCTTGGTAAATCGTCAGTTAACGTCCTGGCGTCAAGCGCGACGAATCTGTGGCTCCGCGGCCACAGCGGGGAACATTTCACAGGATCATATTCCCGCCACGCCAAACGCCGCTTTTTAGCCATAGGATTTCTCGAAACGATTGGCGCGGCGCGGGCTGAGGGGCTCATCGCCGCTGCGTACTTCCGGCTCCACAGACGCATTGGGCTCTTTTGGTCCGGATTGAGAGGGGCGAGGGCCTGTTTGGCCCGCAAGAGTTTGATGGACGCCAAAACCGATTTGAAATTGCGGCTGCCAAGCCGGCACGCCACCGAAGGCGCCGACCGCGCGCCGCACCGCGCGTTCTATTACGCGATGGGGCTGACGCGGGAGCAGATTCATCAGCCGTTCGTCGGCGTCGCCACCTGCTGGAACGAGGCCGCGCCCTGCAATATCGCGCTGATGCGCCAGGCCCAGGCGGTCAAGCTTGGGGTCGCCTCCGGTCGGCGCAACGCCGCGCGAGTTCTGCACCATCACCGTGACCGACGGCATCGCCATGGGCCATGCCGGCATGAAGTCCTCGCTGCCGTCGCGCGAAGTCATTGCCGATTCGGTGGAATTGACGGTGCGCGGCCACTCCTATGACGCGCTGATCGGCGTCGCCGGCTGCGACAAGTCGCAGCCCGGCATGATGATGGCGATGTGCCGGCTCAACGTGCCGTCGATCTACATTTACGGCGGCTCGATCCTGCCCGGCACCTTCAAGGGCAAGCCGGTCACCATCCAGGACGTCTACGAGGCGGTCGGCAAGCACTCGGTCGGCGCGCATGTCCGATGCCGATCTCGAAACGCTGGAACAGAACGCCTGTCCGTCGGCCGGCGCCTGCGGCGCGCAATTCACCGCCAACACCATGGCGACGATCTCGGAGGCGATCGGTCTTGCTTTGCCGTACTCCGCCGGCGCGCCGGCGCCTTACGAGATTCGCGACAAATTCTGCGTGCTGGCCGGCGAGATGATCATGGATCTGATCGTCAAGAATATCCGCCCGCGCGACATCGTCACGCGCAAGGCGCTGGAGAACGCCGCCGCGGTTGTCGCCGCGACCGGCGGCTCGACCAATGCTGCGCTGCATCTGCCGGCCATCGCCAACGAATGCGGCATCAAGTTCGATCTGTTCGACGTCGCCGAAGTCCTGAAAAAGACACCTTATATCGCGGATTTGAAACCGGGCGGCCGTTATGTCGCCAAAGACATGTTCGAAGCTGGCGGCGTTCCGCTGCTGATGAAGACGCTGCTCGACCATGGCTTCCTCCATGGCGACTGCCTCACCGTCACCGGCCGCACCATCGCCGAGAACCTGAAATCGGTGAAGTGGAACGACGATCAGGCCGTCGTTTATCCGGCCAACAAGCCGATTCTGCCGACCGGCGGCGTCGTCGGGCTCGAAGGGCAATCTCGCGCCCGACGGCGCCATCGTGAAGGTTGCCGGCATGGAGCGCTTGCAATTCTCCGGCCCGGCGCGCTGCTTCGACGGCGAGGAAGCTTGCTTCGAGGCGGTGAAGAACAAGAAGTACAAGGAAGGCGACGTGCTGGTCATCCGCTACGAAGGTCCGAAGGGCGGTCCGGGCATGCGCGAAATGCTGTCGACCACCGCCGCGCTCTACGGCCAGGGCATGGGCGCCAAGGTCGCGCTGATCACCGACGGCCGCTTCTCCGGCGCCACGCGCGGTTTCTGCGTCGGCCATATCGGCCCGGAAGCCGCCGTCGGCGGACCGATCGCGCTCCTGCGCGACGGCGACATCATCAAGATCGATGCCGAGAAGGGAACGCTCGACGTCGAATTGAGCAAGAGCGAGCTCGATAAGCGCGCCAGGAATGGAAGCCGCGCCCGGAGGAATTCAGCTCCGGCTATTTGTGGAAATACGCCCAGCAGGTGGGATCGGCGCGTTATGGCGCGCTGACGCATCCGGGCGCGGCGGCCGAGAAGGAGTGCTATGCGGATATCTAGCGCGATAGCTCGTCTCGCGACGAACGGCGATCGTGGTCGGCCTCGCCGGCGGCCTTTGCCTCGCGCTCGGCGCTCGGCCGCAATCACGGCCGCGTGCTCGGCGCCGAGCCGGCTTTCGCCTTCGACGGCACGACGTCGCCGAGCACCGCCGCGCTGTCGCCGAGCGACGGATTGCGCGCCGGCGCGCACGCGCCGGAAGCCGGGCCGACAGGCGAACGCTTTGACCGCGCTGCAATATGCCGCCGAGCAGGGCCAGCCGGTCGCGCAATGGAAGCTCGGCCGCATGTATGCCGACGGCGACGGCGTGCCGCGCGACGATCTGCGCGCCTTCAATTATTTCAGCCAGATCGCCAACTACCCATCCGGATGAAGCGCCGGGCACGCCGCAGGCGCGCTTCGTCGCCAATGCCTTCGTGGCGCTCGGGCATTACTATCTCACCGGCATTCCGAATTCGAAGATCGCGGCGGATCCGTCCGCGCGCGCGACATGTTCGGCTATGCCGCCACTTATTTCGGCGATGCCGATGCGCAATATGAGCTCGGCCGGCTTTATCTCAACGACAAGCCGAGCGATCCGCACCAGGCGGCGCGCTGGTTCCAGCTTGCCGCGACCAAGGGCCATTGCCGCGCCGAAGTGGCGCTCGGCGACATGCTGTTCCAGGGCCAGACCGTGCCGCGGCAGGCCGCGCGCGGCCTGATGTGGCTGACGCTCGGCAAGGATTGCGCCGGCACCGACGAAAGCTGGGTCAAGCCGCTCTACGACAGCGCCTTCCAGCGCGCCAGCGACGACGAGCGCGACCATGGCGCTGGTTTATCTGGAAGACTGGCTGAAGGGCCGGCGCGATTAGTCAGCCGTCCTTAGCGCGCCGTTACTTCGCCTCGATTTCCAGATCGATCCAGACCGGCACGTGGTCGGACGGCTTTTCCCAGCTCCGCACGTGGCGGTCGATGCCGGCGTCGCTCGAGCCTGTCGGCGGCCGCGGCGACAGCAGCAGATGATCGATGCGGATGCCGTTGTTCTTCTGCCAGGCGCCGGCCTGGTAATCCCAGAACGTGTAAAGGCCCGGATCGTCGCTGGTGGCGCGGATGGCGTCGGTGAGGCCGAGATTGATCAGCGCGCGGAATTCCTCGTGCGTCGCGGCAGGAACAAAGCGTCGCCGGTCCAGGCCTGCGGATTGCGCGCGTCGGCGGCGGTCGGGATGACGTTGTAGTCGCCGGCCAGGATGAGCGGCTCTTCCAGGAGCAGCCGCTCGCGCGCGTATCGGCGAGCCGCTTCATCCAGCCGATTTTGTAGGTGTATTTCTCGGTCTCGGGCGGATTGCCGTTGGGCAGATAGATGCTCGCGACCCGCAGCGCGCCTTGCGCGGTCGAGACGACGCCTTCGATGAAGCGGGCATGATCGTCGCCGTCGTCGCCGGGCAGGCCGATATTGACCTCGTCGAACGGAAATTTCGACAACAGCGCGACGCCGTTGAAGGTCTTTTGCCCGTGCACGGCGAGATTATAGCCGAGCGCCTCGAACGGCTCGCGCGGGAAGGCGTCGTCGACGCATTTGGTCTCTTGCAGGCAGACGATGTCGGGCTGGCGCTCGGCGAGCCAGGCGACCGCGGAATCGATGCGCTGCTTGATCGAATTGACGTTCCAGGTGGCGATGCGCACGGGCTGGCGCCCTATTTTGCTTGAAGCATGATCTTATCCGAAAACCGGCAACCACTTTTCGGGATCATGCTTTAAAGCGCGAAGCTCGTGCCGCAGCCGCACGACGCGGTGGCTTTCGGATTGTTGATCTTGAACGACGATCCGATCAGGTCGTCGACGAAATCGATCTCGGAGCCGGCCATGTAATTGAGCGAGACCGGATCGATCAGCACGGTGGCGCCGCTCTTCTCGATCACGATGTCGTCGTCGGCTTTGGCGCGCTCGGTGTCGAATTTGTACTGGAAGCCGGAGCAGCCGCCGCCCTCGACGCTGACGCGCAGCATGGTGCCGGCCGGCTCCTGTTGCAGGATTTCGCCGATCTTTTGCGCCGCCCGCTCGGTCACGATGACGTTGCCAGTCATTCTTATCTCCGGTGGAAAGCCTGATTCCACTGAGAAATCGCGCCAATTGCAACGATACCACAAGGATAGTTAAGTGCGGCCACAGCCAAGGTCAATTGGGCGAAGGTCCGGCGAAGGGCCAATCGGCGGCCGGGACAGGGCAAGGGCGATGGAAACGACGATGTCCCGCGCGCCCTATGCGTGCGATCCGGACCATAGCCGCGGCCGGCTCCATGCCGAGGCCGTGAGCAAGAGCCGCAGCGCCTTTCGCCGCGATTGCGACCGCATCATCCATGCCACCGCGTTCCGCCGGCTCAAGCACAAGACGCAGGTCTTCGTGTTCGACGAGGGCGACCATTACCGCACGCGGCTCACCCATACGCTCGAAGTGACGCAGGTGGCGCGCGCGCTGGCGCGGCGGCTGCGGCTCGACGAGGATCTCGCCGAGGCGCTGGCGCTGGCGCACGATCTCGGCCATCCGCCGTTCGGCCATGCCGGCGAGCGCGCGCTCGACGAGTGCCTCTCGGCGTTCGGCGGCTTCGATCACAATGCGCAGACCTTGCGCATCGTCACCGCGCTCGAGCGCCGCTATCCGCGCTTCGACGGCTTGAACCTGACCTGGGAAACGCTCGAAGGCCTGGTCAAGCACAACGGCCCGCTGACCGACCGCGAACGGCGCGCCGCTCGACCGCTATCGCAAGCACGGCGTTCCGGACGACGATCCTCGATTATGCGCAGGCTGCAGGACCTGCAGCTCTGGAGCTTCGCCGGCGTCGAGGCGCAGATCGCCGCCTTCGCCGACGACATCGCCTATGACGCCCACGATATCGACGACGGCTTGCGCGCCGGACTGTTCAAGCTCGACGACATCGCCGCCGTGCCGCTGCCCGGCAAGATCATCGGCGCGATCCGCAGCAGCCTATCCGGGGCTCGACGACCATCGCCTGGTGCATGAACTGGTGCGCGAGCTCATCGGCCTTCTCATCGACGATGTCGTCGCCGAGACCGGCCGCCGGCTCGCAGCGCTCGGTCCGCACTCGGCCGATGATGTGCGGCGCGCGGCGTCGCCGGTCGCCGGCTTCTCGGCCGCGGTGGCCGAGGGAGACGCGCGCCATCAAGGCGTTTCTGTATACGCCGCATGTATCGCCATCCGCGGGTCATGCAGGTCATGGACGAGGCGGCGGGCGTGGTTGCCGATCTCTTCGCCCGTTATCAGCGCCAATCTGGCCGACCTGCCGCCGGAATGGCAGGAGCGGCTTCAAGGGGCTCGACGAGGCCGCGCGGGCGCGGCGCATCGCCGATTTCATCGCCGGCATGACCGACCGCTATGCGCTCGCCGAGCACGGCCGGCTTTTTGACTCGACCCCCGAATTGCGTTAGGCGCGCGGCGCGACATGAAGAGCCCGCCGAGACCCATCAACGTCTTTGCCGAAACGCTCGAACGCGTGCGTGCGTGCGGCGCTCGCAGTGGCTTCCGCCGGGCACCGATGTGTCGCGCGTTCAAGTCGAGCCGCCGCGCGAGGCCAGTCACGGCGATATCGCGACCAATGCCGCCATGGTGCTGGCCAAGGGTTTCGGCAAGAATCCGCTCGAGCTCGCCGACGCCATCCGCGACGAAGCTTCGAAGACGCACGACGTGGTCGCCGACGTCGATGTCGCGAAGCCCGGCTTCATCAATCTCACGTTTGAAGCCCGGAGCGTGGACCCAGGAGCTTCGCCGTGCGGTTGCGGCCGGCCAAGACTATGGACGCAGCGACATCGGCGCAGGCGTGCCGGTGAACGTCGAATATGTCTCGGCCAATCCGACCGGCCCGATGCATGTCGGCCATTGCCGCGGCGCCGTGTTCGGCGATGCGCTGGCGAGTCTGCTCGCTTTCACCGGCTTCAAGGTGACGCGCGAATACTACATCAACGATGCCGGCACGCAGGTCGATGTGCTCGCGCGCTCGGCGTTTCTGCGTTACCGCGAAGCGCTCGGCGAGAATATCGGCGCGATTCCGGAAGGGCTTTATCCGGGCGACTATCTCAAGCCGGTCGGCGCCGCGCTTGCCGCCGAATACGGCGACAAGCTGAAAGCGCAGCCCGAGGCGCAATGGCTGCCGGTCGTGCGGGCCAAGTCGATCGCGATGATGATGGCGGCGATCCGCGCCGATCTCGCTGCGCTCAACGTCAAATTCGACGTGTTCTTTTCCGAGCGCTCGCTGATCGCAGGCGCTGCCGATCGCGTTGCCGAAACCATCGAATGGCTGCGCGAGCGCGGCTACGTCTATGAAGGCCGCCTGCCGCCGCCGAAGGGGGCGGCCGGAGGACTGGGAGGATCGCGAACAGACACTGTTCCGTTCGACCGATTTCGGCGACGACGTCGATCGCGCGTTGAAGAAGTCGGACGGCTCGTACACCTATTTCGCCTCCGACATTGCCTATCACCGCTCCAAGATCGAACGCGGCTTCCGCACCCTGATCGACGTCTGGGGCGCCGATCACGGCGGCTACATCAAGCGCATGCAGGCGGCCGTCGCGGCGCTGAGCGACCGCAAGGCCGAGCTCGACGTCAAGGTCGTGCAGCTTGTGAAGCTGTTGCGCGCCGGCGAGCCGGTCAAAATGTCGAAGCGGGCAGGGGAGTTCGTCACGTTACGTGAAGTGGTGGATGAGGTCGGGACCCGACGCCGTCCGCTTCATGATGCTGTTTCGCAAGAACGACGCCGCGCTCGATTTCGACCTCGCCAAGGTGCTCGAACAGTCGCGCGACAATCCGGTGTTTTATGTCCAGTACGGCCACGCCCGCGCGCAGTCGGTGTTCCGCAATGCGCGGGCGGCTTTTCCCGATCTGCCGGCCGATCTGGCCGCACCTGACACGGCTTCTGCCGCGCTTGCCGACGCACCGCTGGAACGGCTCTCGGACCCCGCCGAACTCGCTCTGATGCGGCGTATTGCCCTCTACCCGCGAATCGTCGAGGCTGCCTCGCTGGCGCACGAGCCGCACCGAATTGCCTTTTATCTGTTCGAGTTAGCGTCGGAGTTTCATGCGCTTTGGACGCAGGGCAATGCTTCGCCTCATTTACGCTTCATTATCCAAGATGATCGACAACTAACCAAGGCGCGGCTTGTGCTTGTACAAGGCGTTGCCACCGTTCTCGCTTCGGGGCTCGCGCTACTTGGGGTCAAAGCGCCAAACGAGATGCGGTAGGTCGTTGCGCCGATTGAAGTAAGCGCGCTGCGGTCGAGGGGGCGGCTGACCGGTATCGCGTAAACGCCTGACGGGGCGAATCCAATGGCCGACAATACTTTCCGCACGACCCGCCGCGATCCTGCCGCGCCGCGCGTGGCCAGCAACGGACGATCCGCTCGCCGAACTGGCGCGCCTGATCGGCCAAAGGCGAGCCGGGCGAACCGGCGCCCAGCCGGGATCGCGCCGCACGGCATTATGACGCGCCGCCGCTCGACGAGCCGGCGCCCGGTTCGCAATGGACGACCGACGATCGCTACGCCGCACAGCAAGATCCCGCGCCAGCCCCGCCAGCCCACTATGACGAGCGCCAAGGGGAGCAGGATCAGTACGGCGAGCAGCAAGATCAGTACGCCGAGCGCCAAGCTCAGTATGACGAGCGTTATGACGCGCCGCGGCTCGCCGATCCTTCGCCGCCGTATCGTCCGGCGCCGCCGACTTATGACGCCGCCTACGAGCAGCCCCGATCAATATGCGGCGCCCGGCGCAGCGCTACGACGCGCGCGGCTATCCGGTTGCGGAAGAGGCTTCGGATCAGCCGCGCTTACTACGACGACGCGCACGATCCCATTCAGGATCTGCCGTCATTTCTGCCGCGGGCTGCGCGACGACCGTCGCGGCTATGCGCAGGATCAATCTCAAGACCAGTATCCGGATCAGGATCAGCAGGGCGATCCCGACGATCAGTCCTACGCGCTCGAAGATTACGAGGAGAGGAAGAAGCTCCGCACGCGCAAGCGCCGCGGCTTCGCGATCGTCGCGGCGATCTTCGGCTTGGTGGTGCTCGGCACCGCCGGCGCGTTCGCCTATCGCGCCATGTTCGGCGGCTCGATGCTGCCGTCGCTGCCGCCGATCATCAAAGCCGACGACAGACCGAACAAGATCGTGCCCGCCGGCAATGCGACGGCGCTCGTCGGGCCAAGCGAAGCGAACAATGCCGGTTCGCCCGACAAGCTGGTGTCGCGCGAAGAGAAAGCCGGTCGATGTGCCGGCGCCGGCGAATACGCCGCGGGTCGTCTCGACCATTCCGATTTTCCCGGATCCCAATGCCGGGCTGCAGTCCTCGATAGCGCCGGGCACTCAGGGCATGGCACGGGCAGAGCATGTCCGGCGCGGTGGCGCCTGGGCCCGGTGCGCAGGCGCCCCGCTGGCGCTCGGCGCCAGCGGGCGCAACGCCGGCTTATGGCGGCCCGGTCGCACCGGCGCCGGCGGCGCCGTTGCCCGGAATGGGCCAGAACGCTGCGATGCCTGGCGCAACAGCCGATCGCCGGAAGCAGCGGTTCGAAGAAGATTCACACCGTCGCCATTCATCCCGGGTCGGACAGCGGCGATGCGGCCGCCGCCGCTCCGCCGCCGGCTCCCGCTCCGCACTTCCGTCGTCGCCGCCGTCTCGGCCGCCGCGCCGAGGCCGCTCGCGGCGGCGCCGGCGCAGGGCGGCAATGCCCCGCTGTCGATCGTTCCCTCGCAGCAAGGCGACACCGCAGCGCCGGCGCGCACCCGCACCGCGCTCGCGCGCCCGACGGCGCCGGCAGCCGAGCCGGCAGCCTGCCTTCGGCCGGCGGCGGCTATTCGGTCCAGGTGTCGTCGCAGCGCAGCGAGGCTGAGGCGCAAGCCGGCCTATCGCGGGCTGCAGGCCAAGTATCCGACGCAGCTCGGCGGCCACGCCTCGATCGGTTCGCCAGGTCGATCTTGGCGACAAGGGCGTCTTTTACCGCACGCTGGTCGGCCCCTTTGCCTCGATGGAACAGGCGGCGCAGATGTGCTCGAGCCTGAAGGCCGCCGGCGGCAGTTGCATCGTCCAGCGGAATTAAGGCGGGGACTTCAAGCCCTTCCGCAGCTCGGCGCTTGACCCTCGCGTGCGGCGCACGCTAAGCGGCCGCGATGCGCGCTTTCATCACCGGTGTCGCGGGCCCTTCGCTGACAGCGGAGGAGCGCCAATTCCTCAAGGAGGCCGAGCCGTGGGGCCTCATCGTCTTCAAGCGCAATATCGCGGACGGCGACTCGTTGCGCCGCCTGATCGAGGAGTTCCGCGCAACGCTCGGCCGCCAGGCGCCGGTCCTGATCGATCAGGAGGGCGGCCGGGTGCAGCGGCTCGCGGCCGCCGCATTGGCCGAGCTATCCGCCGGGCGCCGCCTATGGCGCGCTTTACGATCGCGATCGGGAGATGGGCCTGCGCGCCGCGAGGCTCGGCGCGCGGCTGATCGCGGCCGATCTCGCGCAATTCGGCATCGATGTCGATTGCGCGCCGATCGCCGACGTGCCGGTGCCGGGTGCCGATCCCATCATCGGCGATCGCGCCTATGGCACGGAGCCGGCCAAGGTGGCCGCCATTGCCGGCGCCATCGCCGCGGGGCTGATCGAGGGCGGCGTTCTGCCGGTGCTCAAGCACATTCCCGGCCATGGCCGCGCCACCGCCGACAGCCATGAGAGGCTTCCGGTGGTCAGTACCGACCGGGCGACGCTCGAAGCCACCGATTTCGCGGCGTTCCGGCCGCTCGCGCGCCTTGCCGCTGGGGATGACCGCACATGTTGTGTTCACAGCCTTCGACCCGGTCGCGCCGGCCACCACTTCGGCCACTATAGTGCGGGACGTGATTCGTGATTCGATTGGGTTCCGGGGGCTCTTGATGAGCGACGATGTCTCCATGGGCGCGTTGTCGGGCTCGCTCGGCGAGCGCACGAAGGCAGCGACTCACAGCGGGTTGCGACATGGTCTTGCATTGCAACGGCAAGATGCCGGAGATGATCGGCGGTGGCCGCCGCAAGCGCCGCTGCTTGGCGGGCGAGGCGGCGCGCCGGGCCGACGGCCGCGCTCGCCGCGCGGCAAGCCGCGGCGCCGATCGATATCGCCGCGCAGCCGGGCCGAATTCTCCAATCTCATGGCGGGCGCATGGCGCGCCCGCGCAAATTCAGATGAGCGGTTCCGTATGAACGCCGACGAAGCGAGTATCCAGGAATTCGAAGCCGAGCTGCCGGAGCGCGGCACCGACGAGCCGTCGCTGGTGGTCGATGTCGAGGGCTTCGAAGGCCCGCTCGATCTGTTGCTGACGCTGGCGCGCCAGCAGAAGGTCGATCTCGCCAAGATTTCCATTCTGGCGCTCGCCGACCAATACCTCGCCTTCGTCGAGGCGGCGCGCAAAGATGCGGCTGGAACTCGCCGCCGACTATCTGGTGATGGCGGCGTGGCTCGCCTACCTGAAATCGCGGCTGCTGTTGCCCGAGCAGCATGCGCCCGACGGCGTGAGCGCCGAGGACATGGCGAATGCGCTGGCGCAGCGCCTGCGGCGGCTCGAAGGCATCCGCCAAGTCGCCGAGCAATTGCTCAACCGGCCGCAGCTCGGCCGCGACGTGTTCGAGCGCGGCCAGCCGGAGCCGATCGCCGAGATCAAGCAGCCGGAATGGTCGGCGACGCTCTACGATCTGCTCTCGGCCTATGCCAGCCGGCGGCAGACCAAGGCGCGGTCCTTCGTGCGCGTGCCCAAGCGCACCGTCTGGTCGCTGGCCGAGGCGCGCGAGGCGCTGGAACGGCTGATCGGCCAGTCCTTGGACTGGAGCCCGCTCGACCAATATCTCATCGCCTATCTGGTCGAGCCGTCGATGGTGCCGACGGTGCTTGCCTCGAGCTTTGCCGCGGCGCTCGAATTGGTACGCGAAGGCCAGCTGGAAGCGCATCAGCAAGGCTCGTTTACGCCGCTCTATCTGCGCAAGCGGCAGAGCCCGCAGGGCGCGAGCGGCACTGCCAATGATACCGGCAATGTTGCCGATGCGAGTGCGAATCCGGGAATGGGTAAGAGGGAGACGAACCAATGGCGAATGTCGCGGAGATGCGTGTGATTGTCGGCGACAAGACGATGCAGCACGAGGATCGCGCGGAGGAATTGCGCATCCTCGAAGCGCTGCTGTTTGCCGCCGAAGCGCCGCTCGACGAAAAGGTCTTGGCGACGCGCCTGCCGGCCGGCGTCGACGTGCACGCGCTGCTCGCGCAATTGCAGACGCGACTACGCGCCGCGCGGCGTCAATCTCGTGCGCGTCGGCGGCAAGTGGACGCTGCGCACCGCCAACGATCTGGCCTGGCTGCTGACGCATGAATCCGTGGTCACGCGAAAACTGTCGCGCGCCGCGATCGAGACGCTCGCCATCGTCGCCTATCATCAGCCGGTGACGCGCGCCGAGGTCGAGGAAATCCGCGGCGTCTCGACGTCCAAGGGCACGCTCGACGTGCTGCTCGAGACCGGCTGGATCAGGCTGCGCGGCCGGCGCAAGGCGCCCGGCCGGCCGGTGACCTACGGCACCAACGAGGCGTTCCTGTCGCATTTCGGGCTCGAGGCGCTGACCGATCTGCCCGGCCTCGACGAACTCAAGGGCGCGGGCCTCGTCGACGCCACGCTGCCGGCCGACTTCTCCGTGCCGGTTCCCTCCGACGATCCGGCGCTGCGCGACGACGAAGACCCGCTCGAGCCGGACGATCTCGACCTTGGCCTGGCGCCGCCGGCCGGAGCGGCAGCGAGGAATAAATACGCCGCTCCGGCAATCAATTGCCGGAGAACTTGGCCGGCGCTCGGCGTAGGGTTAACTTGCGAGCGGCGTGCCCCTGCGGCGCGGCGGCATTGCCGCCGCGCTTGTTTTTGCCGGTCCCGACGCCTAGTTTCTGGCTAAAATCGGCATCTTGCCGCGGGCGCGCCGCGTCGCATATGCGTGAGCGTATGGCGGACGGAGGATTTCATGGGTTCTTTGAGCATCTGGCACTGGTTGATCGTCGGCGCCGTCGTCTTGCTCGTCTTCGGCGGGCGCGGCAAGATTTCGGACATGATGGGCGACGTCGCCAAGGGCATCAAAGCCTTCAAGAAGGGCATGGCCGACGACGACGACCGCCGAAGCCGCGCCCAAGTCGGACGCGCCGATGAAGACCATCGACCATCAGGCCGCTGCCGACCTCAAGCGGCGCGCCGAGTCCGAGAGCAAGGTCTAGCGCTCAAGGTCTTGCCGCTCGCGGCTCGTGATCGCGGTCGCGCTGATCGCGCCGGCGCTCTGCAACTTTGATCGGCGGTTGCGGCGCAGTGGGCGGTGACGCGGCCGGAGAGTTGTTTTCATGTTCGACATCAGTTGGACCGAATTCCTGCTCATCGGCGTCGTCGCGCTGATCGTGATCGGGCCGAAGGAACTGCCCGGCGTCATGCGCACGCTGGGGCAGTGGACGCGCAAGATCCGCGGCATGGCCGCCGATTTCCAAAATCAGTTCCAGGAAGCGATGCGCGAAGCCGAGATGGCCGACCTGAAGAAGCAGGTCGACGACATGGCGCACGACATCAAGAACTACGATCCGCTGAAGAGCGTGCGCGACGATGTCGAGAATATCGGCAAGGACTTGAGACAAGGATTTCGAGAAAAAGCCGCTCGATCTCCTCAAGCCCACGGAGCCGAGCGCCGCCGAATCGAGCGCCCGCTTGCCGGCCGACCGAACCAAGCCCCGCTGAACCAAGCCCCGCTGAGCCAAGCCCGACTGACCGCCGCCGACCCGCGCTGGCGCAGCTGCCGCGCGAACCGGCACGCCGGTCTCCTGCGCCGAGCCGGCTCGCCGCGCCGGAGAGCACAGAGCGCACCGGATGAGCCGCGAGGACGAAGAGAAGGAGATCGAGTCCACCAAGGCGCCCTTGATGGATCACCTGATCGAGCTGCGCTCGCGGCTGATCAAGGCGCTCGCCGCGTTCTTCCTCGCCGCCATCGTTTGCTTCTTCTTCGCCCGGCACATCTACAACGTGCTGACCTGGCCCTACATCTGGGTCGCCGGCGCGGAGAATTCGAAATTCATCTATACCGGGCTGCTCGAATATTTCGTCGTGCAGCTCAAGCTGTCGCTGTTCGGCGCGGCCTTCATCGCGTTTCCGGTGATCGCGACGCAGATCTACATGTTCGTCGCGCCGGGCCTCTATCGCAACGAGAAGCAGGCGTTCCTGCCCTATCTCATCGCCACGCCGATCTTCTTCGTGCTCGGCTCGGTGGTCGTCTATTTCGTGGTCTGGCCGATGCTGGCGCGGTTTTCGCTCAGCATGCAGCAGATGGGCGGGCCCGGGCGAGGCGTCGATCGAGCTGTTGCCGAAGGTCGAGGATTATCTGTCGCTGATGATGAAGCTGATCCTCGCCTTCGGCATCGCCTTTCAGCTTGCCGGTGATCCTGACGCTGCTCGGCCGCGTCGGCATCATCACCTCCGATCAGCTGCGCTCGAAGCGCCGCTATTTCATCGTCATCGCCTTCGTCATCGCCGCGGTGCTCACGCCGCCCGACGTCTTGAGCCAAATGTCGCTTGCGCTGCCGCTGGTCGCGCTCTACGAGGGCTCGATCTGGTCGGTGCGGATGGTCGAAAGGCGCGTGGCGGCCGAACGCGCCGCCGCGGCGGCCAAGCCGGCGGAGTGAATTTTCTCGATATTGCGGGACTCGGCTATTGGACCGTCACCCTGGGTGCGCGCCGCAGGCGCGTCTCGAAGGGCGACGGCCGCGGCCGTGCATCCTTCGAGGCTCGCTTCGCTCGCACCTCAGGATGACGGGACACAGCATGCACGACATCCGCTTCATCCGCGACAATCCCGACGCCTTCGAGACCGGGCTCGCGCGGCGCGGTCTCGCCGCAAATGTGATCTTCGACGAGATCGGCGCTCGACGAGTGAGCGCGAGCAAATATCGCGTCGGTTCGAAACCGGCAGGCAAGACCGAAACCGAGCATCGAAGGAGATCGGCGAGGCCAAAGAAGCAAAGGATGAAGCGCGCGTCGCCCAGCTTATGCAGGAGGTTCGACGCTAAAAGGTGATATTGCGAACGATGGAGGCGCAAGATCCGACGAAGTCAGCGGAAAACTTAGAGACAGCGCTTGCGCAAATTCCCAATCTGCCGCTCGACGAAGTGCCCGACGGCAAGGATGAGAAAGACAATGTCGAGCATCATCGCTTCGGCGCGAAGCGCGACTACGCGTTCACGCCCAAGCAGCATTTCGAACTTGGCGAAGCGCTCGGCCAGATGGATTTCGAGACCGCGGCAAAACTCTCCGGCGCGCGCTTTGTCGTTTTGAAGAAAGGCCTGGCGCGGCTCGAACGCGCGCTCGGGCAATTCTTTCTCGATGTGCATACGAGCGAGCCGCACAACTACACCGAAGTTTCGCCGCCGCTGCTGGTGCGCGACGACGTGATGTTCGGCACAGCGCAACTGCCGAAATTTCGCGATGATCAGTTTCAGCGCGACATCGAAGTCGACTTGAGCGCAATGTGAGCACTCATGAAACTTGTATCGAGTTTCTGAACGAGCGAGATTTCGCCGAAACATGGCTCGAATGCGAAGAGTCCGCATTGCCACTAGCGATCTGGAGTTGATGCGAAGAATCAGAAATCCGACGACTGAGAGCTTTTGGCTCATCCCCACCGCCGAAGTCCCGCTGACCAATCTCGTCCGCGAATCCATCGTCGACGAAGCGCAATTGCCGATGCGGCTCACCGCCTGCACGCCGTGCTTCCGCGCCGAGGCGGGCGCCGCCGGCAAGGATACGCGCGGCATGATCCGGCAGCATCAGTTCACCAAGGTCGAGCTTGTCTCCATCACCACGCCCGAGCAATCGAAGGACGAGCACGAGCGCATGCTGTCTTGCGCCGAGGAAGTGTTGCGCCGGCTCGATCTGCATTATCGCGTGATGACGCTGTGCACCGGCGACATGGGCTTTGCGTCACAAAAGACCTACGACATCGAAGTATGGCTGCCCGGGCAAAACATGTATCCGCGAGATTTCGTCGTGCTCGGTGTGCGGCGAATTCCAGGCGCGGCGCATGAATGCGCGCTATCGCACCAAAGAGGGCCGCAGACGTGCGCCACGTCCACACGCTCAACGGCTCCGGCGTCGCCGTCGGCCGCGCGCTGATCGCGGTGATGGAAACCTATCAGCAGGCCGACGGATCGATCGCCGTGCCGGACGCGTTGCTGCCCTATATGGGCGGAATGAAAAAGATAGAAGCGAAGTGAAGCAAAGTGCAATGCGCATCCTGGTCACCAATGACGACGGCATTCACTCCGACGGTCTCGACGTCTGCGCCGAGATCGCGCGCACGCTGTCGGACGACGTCTGGGTCGTGGCGCCGGAGCACGATCAGTCCGGCGTCGCGCATTCGCTGTCGCTCAACGATCCGCTGCGGCTGCGCCAGGTCGGCGAGCGCCGCTTCGCGGTGCGCGGCACGCCGACCGATTGCGTCATCATGGGCGTGCGTCACGTGCTCGACGGCAAGCAGATCGATCTGGTGCTGTCCGGCGTCAATCGCGGCCGCAATGTCGGCGAGGACGTGATCTATTCCGGCACCGTCGCCGGCGCGATGGAAGGCGCGGTGCTCGGCATTCCCTCGATCGCGCTGTCGCAATCCTACAAATCGCGCAGCGGCAAGCCGCCGTTTTGGGAGACCGGCCTGCGCTACGCGCCCGACATCATCCGCCGCGTGCTCGGCAACGGCGTGCGCAAGCGACGTGCTGATCAACATCAATTTTCCCGATTGCCGCGCCGGAAGAGGTCAAGGGCATCGCGGTGACGCCGCTCGGGCGCCGGCGGCAGGAGCGGCTGCACATCGACAAGCGCCTCGATGGCCGCGGCAATCCCTATTACTGGATCGCCTATTCACAGCAGCTCAAGCATTCAAGCCGGAGCACGGCACCGACATCGCCGCGCTCGACGATCACTGCATCGCGGTGACGCCGCTGCAAGATCGACATCACCGACGAGCCGACCATGACGAGGCTCGCCGCGCTTTTCGAGAAGAGCTAGCTGGCGATGAACTGGCTCATATCACTGCCGTCATTGCGAGGAGCGATAGCGACGAAGCAATCCAGCTCCGAGGCGCAACTCGATGCTGCGATCGGGCTCCCACCTGGATTGCTTCGCTTCGCTCGCAATGACGAAAACCCAAAGTCACTTCGCTCCGGCCGCAGATCATGCTCTCGCCGCGGCGGCCTCGATCGCCTCGGCGAGCGCTTCGACCTGGAACGGCTTCTGCAAGGTCGGCGAGCCGCGATAGGCCTCCGGCACGCCGCGCTGGCCGTAGCCGCTGGCGAATACGAACGGCACGCCGCGCCTGACCAGAACTTCGACAACCGGCGTGATCGGCTGGCCGTTGAGATTGACGTCGAGCAAGGCGACGTCGAAATCGGCCTGTTTGGCGAGAGCGATGGCCTCGTCGATCTCGCCGGCTTCGCCGGCGACGGTGTGGCCGAGATCGTCCAGCATGCCTTCGAGCAGCATGCGGATCATCATTTCGTCCTCGACAACGAGGATGCGCTTGCCGGTCGATGACATCCAAACCCCAACGCTGAACGGCGACGATTATAATAGCTTTCACCGTCCGCCGACTCTATTTAATGCTGGTTCCGCCGTCGCGGACAGGCCCCCATTCGAACCCCGTTAACGCCATAAGGCGCCGATGGTTCCGCCTGGTTCTCGTTGGGGACCGCGACATTTGCGCGCGAATCGTTTGAGGCGAGGTCACCGTGGCCGAGGTTCCGGCAGCCGACGTTGAACGCATGGAATTTCAGCTCGCGCTGCGCCGGCGCGGCATCAGCGATCAGGCGGTGCTGCGCGCGATGGACGAAGTGCCGCGCGAATATTTTGTCGCGCCGGACTTCGCCGAAAGCGCCTATGCCGATCAGGCGCTGCCGATCGCCTGCGGCCAGACCATCAGCCAGCCCTTTGTCGTCGCCTATATGACCGAGCAGCTCGATGTCGAGCCGCAGCATCGTGTCCTCGAAATCGGCACCGGCTCGGGCTATCAGGCCGCGATCCTGTCGCGGCTGGCGCGCGAGGTGGTGAGCATCGAGCGCTACCGCACGCTTGCCGAGGCGGCGCGCGATCGGCTCAAGACGCTGGGCTACACCAACGTCACCATTCGCGTCGGCGACGGCATGGCCGGCGCGCCGCACATGGCGCCGTTCGACCGCATCATGGTCACCGCGGCCGCGGCCGAAGTCCCGAGGCGCTCGTCGCGCAGCTTGCCGAGGGCGGCAAGATGGTGCTGCCGCTCGGTCCGCGCCAACGACCCGCAACATCTCGTCAAGCTCACCAAGGCAGGCGAGCGGCGAATTAACGCGCGAGAATCTGATTGCGGTGCGATTTGTGCCGCTTTTGCCGGGCCAAGCGCGCGAACTGTAACCCCAAAGACACACAAGCGAATTTCGCGAAAATCGGCGCGGCACTTAAAGCCCTGTTTACCGCAACGTTGTTTATTCGCTCGTCCCTTGTATTGCGTTCGAGTGAGTAACCATGTGCGCATCGCGTCGGTCGGCCATCTGGCCGCAACTGGTTGCCATTTCGTTAATCGGATCGGAGTCGCGAGCTGTAGCGCCGATTCCGGCCGCTTCAACGAAGGCTTCGGCTCCAACAAACCGCGCCGCCGCGCGCAGCGACGTCACCGGTTCAATTCCAGACCGCGCCCGCAAGCCACATCGACAGCCAGCCGCTGCCGCATCTCGCCAGCGCCGATGACGGCACTTCGGGCGGCGGTCGCGGCATGGGCTCGTACAGGTCGTACCAGGTCCCCCGGCGAAGTCACCGGTTCGATCGCGCCGCCTCCGCCGCCGCCGCCGGCCTGGACCTGGGAAGGCGGCACACCGATCACGGTCGAGCCCGGCGAGACGCTCGACATGATCGCGCACCAGCACGGCGTGCCGGTCTCCGCCGATCATGCAAGCCAACAACATCACGAGCCCGGCGATGGTGCATCCGGGCCAGCATCTCGTGATTCCGCGCTACCATCAGACCCCGGTGCGTCTCCTGGTGCGACCATGCCGGCGGAACCGCGCTACACGTCGAGCGTGGCGACAGTGGCGGCTCCGGTCGGGCCGCCGCGCTCGGCGCTTGCCGCGCCGTCGGGCGTGCATGTCGTGGCGCCGGGCGAGACGCTCAACAGCATCGCGCGGCTCTACAACAAGCCGGTGATGGTGCTGGCCAAGGCCAACAATATTCCGCCGACCACGATGGTGAGGGTCGGCGACCGCATCACCATTCCGGACATGCGGGAAG
Organism: uncultured Alphaproteobacteria bacterium; assembly: GCA_963695615.1. Taxonomy (GTDB): domain Bacteria; phylum Pseudomonadota; class Alphaproteobacteria; order Rhizobiales; family Xanthobacteraceae; genus BOG-931. The sequence goes on from CAVOHH010000011.1 coordinate 136,868, forward strand.
CGCCGCGCATGGCCTCGGCTGCGCCAACTCGGTACCCATGTCGATGCGGCGCCGATGTCGGCGCCGCCGCGCACCCAGCCGGCGATCACGCAGTCCGGCGGACCGAGCCTCGCCAGTCAGGCATCGCCGCACAGCGCGCGCGTTGCCGCGCCGACCGCGACGGCGCCCGCAGCCGCAGTGGAGAATTCGGCCAAGACCGCCGACGCCGCAAGCGATACGCCGGGCTTCCGCTGGCCGGTGCGCGGCCGCGTCATCCCGGCCTTCGGACCGAAGCCGAATGGCTTGCAGAACGACGGCATCAATCTCGCGGTGCCGGAAGGCACGCCGGTCAAGGCCGCCGACGACGGCGTCGTCGCCTATGCCGGCAACGAGCTCAAGGGCTACGGCAATCTGGTGCTGGTGCGCCACGCCAACGGCTTCGTCACCGCTTACGCGCATGCCAGCGACATTCTGGTCAAGCGCGGCGACAGCGTGAAACGCGGCCAGGTGATCGCGCATTCCGGCCAGACCGGCAATGTCACGTCGCCGCAACTGCACTTCGAGATCCGCAAGGGCGCGACGCCGGTCGATCCGGCGCAATATCTCAACGGCGCCTAGGGCGCGATCGAAATGGTCACCGGTTCGGACAAGATCGCACGCCGGCAAGGCTAGTGCTTTCCATCTTCACGCCTAGTCTGCCGGCCAGATCCTGCACATATTGCCAGGCGACGCGGCCGGAGCGCGCGCCGCGCGTCGTCGCCCATTCGAGCGCTTCGCGGCGCAGCTCGTCCGGCGCGATCGGCATGCGGTGACGCTCGATATAGCCGTCGACCATGGCGAGATATTCGTCCTGGCTGCAGCGGTGGAAGCCGAGCCACAGCCCGAAGCGGTCCGACAGCGAGACTTTCTCCTCGACCGCCTCGCCGGGATTGATCGCGGTCGAACGCTCGTTCTCCACCATTTCGCGCGCCAACAGATGACGGCGGTTCGACGTGGCGTAGAAGATCACGTTCTCCGGCCGGCCCTCGATGCCGCCTTCGAGCATGGTCTTGAGCGATTTGTAGGAGGTGTCGTCGGCGTCGAACGACAGATCGTCGCAGAACACGATGAAGCGCTCGCGCGCATTGCGCATCAGCGCCATCAGTTCCGGCAGCAACTCGATGTCCTCGCGATGAATTTCGATGAGCTTTAGCCCGCTTCCGGATGGGCGGCGCCGATCGCGGCATGCGCCGCCTTGACGAGCGAGGATTTGCCCATGCCGCGCGCGCCCCACAACAGCGCATTGTTCGCCGGCAGGCCGCGGGCAAAGCGCTCGGTATTCTCGACCAGAAGATCGCGCACCCGTTCGATGCCCTTGAGCAGCGACATGTCGACACGGTTGACGCGGCGAACCGGCGCGAGCTGTTGCGCTTCGGGGTGCCAGACGAAGGCCTCGGCCGCGGAGAAGTCGAGCGCGGGCGGCCGGGCGGGGCGAGGCGCTCCAGCGCGCCCGCGATCCGCGCCAGCAATTCGGCGCCGTCATTCTGCGAAGGATTCCGCCCCGGTTTTGCGATCTTTGGCTCTGGCGGCCTTTTTGGCCGCTCTTTTTCTCGATCGCGGAGGAGATTTGGCCATGTTTGCACCGGGTTGCGGCCTTTCCCTTAGCGGGGCGGCGCCGCCGCTCGCAAGCTTCGGCCGGCACCGAGGGCGCGGCGTTGCAATTGGGCCAATGGCGGCTATAGTCCGCGCGATTTTGCGCGCAAAAACGGCCCTTCGTCCTGTGGCCGGCGCGCGCCTTAATGCGCCTGCCGCTCTGGAGGAGCAATGTTTATTACGCCCGCATTCGCGCAAGGCTGCTTCGGCCATTCGGCGGTGACTCGGCCGGCATGATCACGTCGTTCATGCCGCTGATCCTGATCATCGTGATCATGTACTTTCTGGTGCTGCGTCCGCAGCAGCAGAAGGTCAAACAGCACCAGGCGATGGTCAAGGCGCTGCGGCGCGGCGACACCGTGGTCACCAATGGCGGCCTCGTCGGCAAGGTCACCAAGGTGGTGGACGACGACCAGATCGAGGTCGAGATCTCGGACGGCGTGCGGGTGCGGCACTTGCGCACCATGGTGAGCGAAGTGCGGGCCAAGGGCGAGCCGGTGAAGGACGACAGCGCAAGCTGATCACGCGGCGCGATCGTAACAAGGAATATCGAAGTCCATGTTGTTTTTCACGCGGTGGAAGGCGGCGGCTATCTTGCTCACGGCGCTCGTCGTGTGCCTGTTCGCCGTGCCGAATTTCTTTCCCGAGCGCGTGGTCAAGACCTGGCCGAGCTGGGCGCAGCGCCACGTCGTGCTCGGCCTCGATCTGCAAGGCGGCTCGAGCCTGTTGCTGCAAGTCGACACCAATGCCGTGCGCAAGGAGCAATTGCAGGCCGCCGATGACGATGTGTTGCGCGTGCTGCGCGAGGCGCGCATTCCGTTCACCGGCCGCGCCATTCGCGGCAACGGCGTCGAAGTCCACATCACGCGCGACACCGATATCGACAACGCGCTGAGCAAATTGCGCGAGCTGTCGCAGCCGATGTCCGGCATTCTCGCCACCACCGGACAGCGCACCCTCGATGTCGCCAATAACGGCAACGTCGATCACGCTGACGCCGACCGATCCGGCCGTGATCGAGCGCGTGCGCCACGCCGTCGATCAATCGATCGAAATCGTCCAGCGGCGCGTCAACGGGATCGGCCTGGTCGAGCCGACCATCCAGCGCGAGGGCATCGACCGCATTCTGGTGCAGGTGCCGGGCCTGCAGGATCCGTCGGAGCTCAAGAAAATTCTGGGCCAGACGGCGAAGCTCGACTTCCGCATGGTCGATATGTCGATGACGCCGGAGCAGGCGCAGGACGCGCACCCGCCGGATTCGGAAATCCTCGACGGCGAGGGCGGCGCAGAAATATCTGATCGAGAAACGCGTGCTGGTATCGGGCGCCGATCTCACCGACGCGCAGCCGAGCTTCGACCAGCAGACCAGCCAGCCGGTCGTTACGTTCCGCTTCAATTCGTCCGGCGCGCGCAAGTTCGCCGAGGTCGACCTCGGCAAATGTCGGCAAGCCGTTCGCCATTGTGCTGGACAACAAGGTGATTTCCGCGCCGGTCATCCAAACGCCGATCACCGGCGGCTCCGGGCAGATCACCGGCAATTTCACCGTGCAGTCGGCCAACGATCTTGCGGTCCTGCTGCGCGCCGGCGCGCTGCCGGCGCCGCTCACGATTGTCGAGGAACGCACGGTGGGGCCGGGCTCGGCCAGGATTCGATCAATGCCGGCGAGCGCGCGGCTTATGTCGGCGCGGCTTTGGTCATCGTCTTCATGCTGGCGACCTACGGCCTGTTCGGCCTGTTCGCCAATATCGCGGTCGCGATCAACGTCGCCATGATCTTCGGCGTGCTGTCGTTCTCTCGGCGCGACGCTGACGCTGCCCGGCATCGCCGGCATCGTGCTGACGGTCGGCATCGCGGTGGATTCCAACGTGCTGATCTATGAGCGCATCCGCGAAGAGGTGCGGGCCGGGCGCACCGCGATCAACGCCATCGACGCCGGCTTCTCGCGCGCGCTCGCGACCATTCTCGACTCCAACATCACCACCTTCATCGCCGCCGCGGTGCTGTTCTATATCGGCACCGGGCCGGTGCGCGGCTTCGCCGTGACGCTCGGCGTCGGCATCCTCACCACGCTGTTCACCGCCTTCACGCTGACGCGCCTGATCGTGGCCTATTGGGTGCGCCTGTACCGGCCGCGCGTCGTGCCGATCTAGGGCATGATCCCGAAAAGTGGGAAACCGGTTTTCGGAAAAGATCATGCTCAAACGTAAAATCTGGATTTGAAAGAAATCTCGTGCGCCTGCTTCGCATCGTTCCGGACAATACCAAATTCGATTTCATGCGCTTCCGGCGCATCAGCTTTCCGGTTTCGGCGCTGCTGTCGATCGCGGCGATCGCGCTGTTCTTCTTTCACGGGCTGAATTTCGGCATCGATTTCGTCGGCGGCACGCTGATGGAGGTGCAGACCAAGGCCGGCCCGGCCGATCTCGCCAAGATGCGCTCGACCATCGGCGGGCTCAAGCTCGGCGATTTCCAATTGCAGCAATTCGGCAGTCCCGACGACGTGCTGATCCGGATTTCCGAGCAGCCGGGCGGCGACGAGGCGCAGCAGGCGGCGGTGCAGAAGGTCCACGATGCGTTGGGCGACGCGGTCGATTACCGGCGCGTCGAAGTGGTCGGGCCGAGCGTCTCCACCGAGCTGCTGTCCTACGGCACGATCGGGCTCGTGCTCGCCATCTTTGCCATCCTGATCTATCTGTGGTTCCGGTTCGAATGGCAGTTCGCGCTCGGCGCCATGATCGCCAACGTGCACGATCTGGTGCTCACCGTCGGCTTCATGTCGCTGACGCATATCGATTTCGATCTCACCAGCATCGCGGCGCTTCTGACCATCCTCGGCTATTCGCTCAACGACACGGTGGTGATCTACGACCGCATCCGCGAAATGCTGCGCCGCTATAAGCGCATGCCGATGCCGGATCTGCTCAACGCCTCGGTCAACGCGACGCTGTCGCGCTCGATCATCACCCACGTCACGGTGGCGATGTCGCTGTTGGCCTTGCTGCTGTTCGGCGGCCAGGCGATCCACAGCTTCACCGCGACCATGATGTTCGGCGTCGTGCTGGTCGGCACCTATACGTCGGTGTTCATCGCGTCGCCGATCCTGATCTATCTCGGCGTCGGCGCCACACGCACCGGCGGCGCCGAAGAGCCCGAAGCGCCGCCGACGGCGCCGGCAACGCCGGCACCGGCCCAGTCACCGCAGCGTGCCCGAACGCGTCGCTAGTGGACGACCGCCACCTCCCGCGCCAGGCGCTGATCGAGGCCCATGGCGGCGGCGGTTTCCGCTTCGCCGGCATGTCGCATCGCGGTTCGCTGCTCTGCCTGCCGGACGGCATGTGGGCCTGGCCGGTGGCGGCGCCGGCCGGCATCACCGACGAGACGCTGGCGCTGGTCTATGCCCGCGCCGATCAGCTCGATTTCTTCATTCTCGGCACCGGCAACGCGCCGTGGAATGTGCCGGCGGCGCTGCGCGCAGAAGTTTCGTCGACGCGCATGTCTCGGTCGACGCCATGACGACAGGGCCGGCGGTGCGCACCTATAACGTCATGCAGATGGAAGGCCGCCGCGTCGGCGCCGGCCTGATCGCCATCGAATGATGATAGACTGGAATAATGCTAGAACTGCATCATGCAGGATGCGTTCGCCTATTGCGCCGAGCTTGTCCGCCAAGCCGATCGCGACCGTTATCTGGCGTCGCTGTTCGCGCCGGCGCGAACATCGCGGCGCGCTGCACGCGCTCTATGCATTCAATGTCGAAATAACGCGCGTGCGCGAGGCGGCGCGCGAGCCGCTGCCCGGCGAAATCCGCCTGCAATGGTGGACCGACGTTCTGCAACGGCGAACGGCGCGAAGAGGCGAAGCGCCAATCCGGTCGCGGCGGCGCTGCTCGCTACGATCGAGCGCCACGGGCTCGCGGCGAGCGCGCTTGCTCGATTTCATCGAGGCGCGCCGTTTCGATCTCTACGACGAGCCGATGGCCGATATTGCCGATCTCGAAGCCTATGCAAAGCAGACGTCGTCGGCGCTGTTCGCGCTTGGCGGCGCAAATTCTTGCCGGCGCCGGAGCGGACCCGGCCGCCGAACCGGCCGGTATCGCCGACGCCGTGACGCGGCCTTCTTCAGGCATTTCCGCTCCACGCCGCGCGCAATCAGCTCTATGTGCCGCTTGAGACTTCTCGACCGGCACGACGTCATGCCGCAGGAGATATTCGCCGGCCAATCGTCGCCGGGCCTCAATGACGCGCTTGCCGAATTGCGTGACGCTTGCGCGCCGCCATCTCGCCGCGGCTCGCGAGCGCATGACGACGCTGCCGCGCGAGGCGTTGCCGGCGTTTCTGCCGCTCGCGCTGTGCGGCCGTCGCTCGATCGCTTGGACCGCAGCGACGCTTTCGCGCCGGCCGAACTATCGGCGCTGGCGCCGGCAATGGCTGATCTGGCGCGCGTCGCGCAATCCGGCGCGCATCGCGGGTAGAGTGCGGCTAGGGATGCAGGATCAGCTTCTGCGCCCGCCAGTTCAGCAATTCGGCCGCCCAGACGACATTCTCGGACGGGCAGGCGAGTTCGTGAACCCAGCCGAATTGCTTGAGCTGTTTGCCGCTCTGACCGAGCATGCCCAGCACCTTGCCGTCGAGCGAGAGTTTGTAGATGCGGCCTGGCCAGGCATCGGCGCTGTAGAGCACCTGGTTCGGCCCGGGCGTGATGCAGATCGTCCACGGCGAGCCCGGCGCCATCGTGCCGCCGGCGATTTGCGCCTCGCTCGGAATGTTGCCGATCGCCGGTTTCGCGCCGGGCGGCACCGGCACGTCGATCACGATCTGACGTTTGAAGTTGCCGTCGCCGTCGAACACCTGGATGCGGTGATTGCCGCGGTCGGCGACGTAGACATTGCCGTTATTGTCCGTCGCGATCGAATGCGGCGTGTTGAACTGGCCCGGCCCGTCGCCGCGGTCGCCCCAGGATTTGAGCCAATTGCCGTCCTTGTCGACTTTGGCGACGCGCGAATTGATGTAGCCGTCGCTGATGATAGGTGTTGTCGGCGGCATCGAAGGCGACGTCGGTCACCTGGCGGAAGCGGCCGGGCTCGGCGGGCAGCGGCGGCTTCGGATGCTTCAGCGGCCCGGTGTCTTCGTCGGACGCCTCTTGCTTGCGCCCGAACACCATGGCGACGCGCCCCTCGGGCGTGAACTTGATGACCATGTCCGAGCCTTTGTCGGTGACCCAGATATTGTCGTGCCGGTCGATCTTCACCAGTGTGGGCAAACGACCAAGCGTAGAGATTGTGGCCGATCTCGCGCAGATATTTGCCGTCGGACCGAATTCGAGAAGCTGCGCGGCGGCGGCGGCATAGGCGGGGCCGGTCGTATTGCCGCGCGTGAGGACGAAGATGTGGCCTTTGGAATTGACCGCGATGCCGCTGACCTCGCCCAGATACATGTTGTCCGGCAGTTTGAGCGGATCGGGCACGGAGTCGAAATTGATGACGGGCGGCGTCTGCTGCTGCGCGAAGACCGTGCTGAACGGAACGATCCGAGCCGCAAAAGCCAGCGCCAAGGGCCAAGAGCCGAGCGAACAGCCCGACTGAGCGCGGACTATCGGCCATACGCATGTCCTCCTCCTCAGCGTGCCGCGTTATGGTCGCGGTCAGAGCAGCCAGCATAGATCAGCACAGGCAGACGGAGAACGTCCGGGATAGCAGAGCTGGCGCTCAGAATGCAAACCGGTCGCGCAGATTGCGCCGGTCGGAAACGATGCGGCTGACGATCGCGCGCTCGGCGTCGGTCTTGATCAGCGGATCGATCAGATCGAGCTGGTTCATCGCCACCAGTTCGAGGATTTCGCTGCGCACTTCGCCTTGCGCGTCGCGCGGCAAGGCGTCGACGACTTGCAAATGCTCGGGGCTCGCGTCGCCGAGAAATTCGAGCAGTTCGCCGTCGCCCGCGCTGCCTTCGACGAAAGCATAGAGCCCGGTGCCGGCGCGGCGATCGGGGAAGGGCACGATGGCGACGTCGCGGACCTGCGGATTGCGTGCGCAGCCGCGCCGCGATCTCCGGCGCGTCGCGGACGAAGCGCAAGCCGCGGCCCTCGCGGTCGGTAAAGTTCAGGCCGCGCGTGATGGCGTAATAGACCTTCTTGCCGGTCGCCATCCAGAGCCGGGTGATGACGCTCTTGCGCGCCAGCACGCGGCGTTCGGCTGCGGTGAGCGCGTCGGGCGCGTAGCGGCGCTTGTGCTTGAGGAGATGGCGCAGATCCTCGTAGCAGGCGATCCGGAACAGATGATTGCGGCGGCGAAAGCAGGCCGCGAGCTGAAAGTCGGTGAGGTAGGCGCGGCCGTGCTCGCACGCCTTGCGCGTAGAGCCAGTTCTGTTCCTTGGCGAGATCGTTGTGGGCGATGCCGGCGCGATGCAGCGCCCGCAGCGCCGCTTTCGCCGAGCGGAAATAGCCGGCGTCGCCGTGCGGCTTGGCGATATGCAGCGGCACGCCGTCGATCCAGCCGCGCACCAGCGCGTGGCGCCCGGCAAAGAGGAGCGGCGGCGCGACGCCAAGCGGCTTGGCGCGGGCGAGCGCCTTCCGCTCGCGGCGGAACAGTTCGTAGGCGAGCGGCCGGCTCCACCACGGCACCTCGTCGAGGCGGCGCAGCACCGCGTCGACCTCGCCGGTGTCGGTGCGATAGCGGCCGCGCTCGATGGTGGAAAACACATCGCGCTTGAGCACAGTGCCGCTCTGCCAGCGGGCGCCGAGTTCGGGGTCGTTCATGCGCGGGTTCTTAGAGCATGATCCGGGAAAGGGGAAACCATGCTTATTCCGCCGCCGCGGGGAGGGCGCCGGCAAGCCATGTGTCGAGGTCATTGAGCGCCCGGGCGCAGAGCGCGCGCTTCTTGGCGACCGCCTTGGCCGGGCCGCGCAGCCGCTTGCCGTCGGCATCCTTGCTGGGCGTTTGCGGCAGCGGCGGGAACAGGCCGAAATTGACGTTCATCGGCTGAAACGAGCGCGGGCCGGCGTCGATCGTCTCGATATGGCCGCCGGTAATGTGGCCGAGCAGCGCGCCATGCGCGGTGGTGGGCGGCGGCACGAAGGGCCGGTCGCCAAGCCGCTCCGCAGCCGCAAAGCGCCCGGCGAGGAGGCCGATGGCGGCCGACTCGACATAGCCCTCGCAGCCGGTGATCTGTCCGGCAAAGCGCAAGCGCGGCATCGGCTTTCAGCCGCAGCGTTTGGTCGAGCAATTTCGGCGAATTGAGGAACGTGTTGCGGTGCAGCCCGCCGAGCCGCGCGAACTCGGCGCGTTCAAGGCCGGGAATGGTGCGAAAGACGCGGACCTGCTCGGCGTGGCGAAGCTTGGTCTGAAAGCCCACCATGTTGAACAAGCGAGCCGAGCTTGTTGTCCTGGCGCAATTGCACGACGGCGTAGGGCTTGCGGTCCGGCTGTTGCGGATTGGTCAGGCCGAACGGCTTCATCGGCCCGTGACGCAGGGTCTCGCGGCCGCGCTCGGCCATGACTTCGATCGGCAGGCAGCCGTCGAAATAGGGCGTCGAGATTTCGAAATCGTGGAACGCGATTTTCTCGCCCGCCAGCAGCGCGTCGACGAAGGCGTCGTATTGCTCGCGCGTCAGCGGGCAGTTGATGTAATCGGCGCCGGAGCCGCCGGGCCCGGCCTTGTCGTAGCGCGATTGAAACCAGGCGACATCGAAATCGATCGAGTCGCGATGCACGATCGGCGCGATGGCGTCGAAGAACGACAGCGCGTCTTCGCCGGTCAGCGCACGAATGGAATGCGCCAGTTCGGGCGAGGTGAGCGGGCCGGTGGCGATGATGACGCTGTCCCAGTCCGCAGGCGGCGCGCCGATTTCGGCGCGGTCGATTGCGATCAGCGGCTCGGCTTCGAGCGCCGCGGTGATCTCGGCGGCAAAGCCGTCGCGGTCGACCGCAAGCGCGCTGCCGGCCGGCAGTTTGTGGGCATCGGCCGCGCGCATCACCAGCGAGTCGAGCGCGGCGCATTTCGGCGTGCAGCAGACCGATCGCGCTGGTCTCGGCGTCATCCGAGCGGAACGAATTCGAGCAGACCAGTTCGGCGAATTGTCCGGTTTTATGAACTGGCGTCGCATGTACCGGCCGCATTTCGTGAAGCACGACAGGCACGCCGCACCGCGCCAATTGCCACGCGGCCTCCGAGCCCGAAAGTCCGCCGCCAATGACGTGGACGGGACTACGGACGGATGTGACACGGCGGACTGGCCGCAAATCTTGCCGCAAATCTTGCATCATGCCGCCCTAATTAGGCTTCTCGCGGCGCTCGGACAACCAACGGGACGAACCGGTGGGACGAACACGGACTTGGCCGGTGTTTATACCCGTCGCCGCAGCGCGAGGAACCCTGCATGCTCGATGTCGTCAAGTCGGCCCAGCGCAACGCGGTTGCGGCTGGGTTCGACGTTGAAATTCTGTCGCTTGCGACAGCCAACCCGCCTTATCGGCTGATCCAGACCGACGCCGCCGCGCGCGCCAGGGAACTTTATCCGCACCTCAAAAGGCTGTGGCGACTTTACGACAATACCGGCATCGAGACGCGATATAATTGCGAACCGATCGAATGGTATCTCAAGCCGCATAGCTGGGAAGAGCGCACCGCGTCGTTTCAGAAGAACGCGCTCGATCTCTTGGAGAAGCTCACGCGCGCGACGACGGAAGCCGCCGGCGTCGCGCTGAACGCGATCGACATGATCGTGACCAATACGGTGACCGGTCTTGCGGTTCCGAGCCTCGACGCCAAACTGATCAACCGGCTCGATTTATCGCCGACCATCGAACGGCTGCCGATGTTCGGTCTGGGCTGCGGCGCCGGCGTCGCCGGGCTGGCGCGCGCCACGCGGCTTGCGCATGCGACCGACGGCGCGCATGTGCTGTTTCTCACCGTCGATCTGTGCAGCCTGTGCATGCGCGCCAACGATCCGAGCCCGTCGATGTTCGTCTCGACGTCGTTGTTCGGCGATGGCGCGGCCGGCGTGCTGTTGCACAATACGCGGCGTGGTGCGCATGTTGCCGGTAACGGCGGTGGTCCGCGCATTCTCGCCGTCGGCGAATGGTGCTGGCGCGGCACCGAGCACATCATGGGATGGGACATCAAGGATGACGGTTTCGGCATCGTGCTCAGTCCGGAATTGCCGGCACTGATGAGTGAGCAGCTCAAGCCTGCTTTGCAGGATTTTCTCGACCGTAACGGCTTCCGGCTCTCCGACTTCAACGGCTTTCTCTTCCATCCCGGCGGCCGGCGGCTTCTTGAGACGGCGCAAGAGGTGCTCGGACTGGCGCCGAAGCAACTTGAACATTCGTGGGAGGTGCTGCGCGCGTTCGGCAATATGTCGTCGGCGACGGCGCTGTTCGTCCTCGATCGTGCGCTCAAAGCCGGCGCGCGCGGGCCGCATCTGCTTGCGGCATTCGGCCCGGGATTTTCCGCTTATTTCGTGGTAGCCGATTTGTGATGCATTTCGGTTGGGGCGCGGTCCTGCTCGCTTATGTCACGGCGCAACGCCTGGCTGAGCTCTCGTGGGCCAAACAAAACGAAACGCGCTTGCTCGCGGCGGGCGGTGTCGAATACGGCCAGTCCCACCTGCCGCTGATGCAGCTTCAGCATGCTGCTTGGCTCGCCGGCATGTGGCTGCTGGCCTACGATCATTCCGTCGAACCGGTCTACTTTGCGCTTTTCGTCCTGATCCAGATCGGACGATTTTGGGTCCTGTTCACGCTCGGGCGGCGCTGGACCATCCGCGTCATCGTGATGACCGGCGAGAAGCTGGTGACGAGCGGTCCTTATCGCTGGCTGCGCCATCCGAACTACGCGATCGTGATCGGCGAGATCGCGGTAGTGCCCTTGGCGCTGGGCCTGCCGTTCTATGCGCTGATATTCTCGCTCCTCAATGCCGCGCTGCTATCGATTCGCATTCCGCAGGAAAATGCGGCGCTCGCCGTGAATGCGTTCAACTGGCGGCGAAAATAGGCGCCCCAATGGGGGCGGGATCGGCCCCGGTTGGCTCGATATGGCCGCTCTGCTATAGGCTCGCGCCTGCACCAATTGCCGAGGCCGCTGCCCATGTCCGTTGATGCCGATACAGTCCGCCGGGTTGCGCATCTCGCCCGCATTGCGGTCGCGGCGGATGAGGTGGAAAATCTCAAAGGCGAGCTCAATGCCATTTTGGCTTTCGTCGAGCAGCTGTCCGAGGTCGATGTCGCGGGCGTCGAGCCGATGACGTCGGTGACGCCCATGGCCATGAAGATGCGGCAGGACGAGGTGACCGACGGCGGCAATGCGGATGCCATCATTGCCAATGCTCCGGCGCACGAGCATCATTTCTTCCTGGTGCCGAAGGTGGTCGAATAATGTGCCTGGCTTGCGAACAAGACGCCATCTGGCTCGCTTATCTGGATAGTCAGGGCCTGTTGAAGCCCGACGATCCGGCCGCCGTCGAAGAGCTTTTTGCCGCCTTTCCGGTGCAGCCGCTGCCGGTCAAGCGCGAATGGGACGCGCCGACGCCCGAGGCGCCGGCCAATATTTCCCCCGCGCCGAAACCGGCTGCCGAAAAAAATCCATTCTCCTGCGACGATCCTACTGCTGAATGACCGATCTCACTTCGCTCACGCTGGCGCAGGCGCGGGACGCGCTGCGCGGGAAGAAATTTTCCGCGACTGAGCTCGCCGACGCGCATCTCGCCGCGATGGCGAAGGCGCGTGCGCTCAATGCGTTCGTGCTGGAGACGCCGGAGCGCGCCCGCGCCATGGCGCGCGCTGCCGACGCCAAGCTTGCGAAAGGCGAGGGTGGTCCACTCGCAGGACTGCCGCTCGGCATCAAGGATCTGTTCTGCACCGAAGGCGTGCGCACGACAGCCTGCTCGCACATTCTCGATAATTTCGTTCCGACCTATGAGTCGACCGTCACCGCCAATCTGTGGCGCGACGGCGCGGTGCTGCTCGGCAAGCTCAACAATGACGAGTTCGCCATGGGCTCGTCGAACGAGACTTCGTATTTCGGGCCGGTGGTGTCGCCGTGGCGCCGAAAGGGTTCGAACGCGAAGCTCGTGCCGGGCGGCTCGTCCGGCGGTTCGGCTTCGGCGGTCGCGGCAAATCTCTGCGTCGGCGCCACCGGCACCGATACCGGCGGCTCGATCCGCCAGCCGGCGGCATTCTGCGGCATCGTCGGCTTGAAGCCGACTTACGGCCGCTGCTCGCGCTGCGGCATCGTCGCCTTCGCGTCCTCGCTCGATCAGGCCGGGCCGTTCGCCCGCACCGTGCGCGATTGCGCGATCCTGTTGCGCTCGATGGCGGGTCCAGATCCGAAGGATACGACCTGCGCCGATTTGCCGGTGCCCGATTATGAGAAAGCGGTCGGCGGTTCGGTCAAAGGCATGCGCATCGGCATCCCGAAAGAGTACCGGATGCCCGGCATGGCGCCTGAAATCGAGACGTTGTGGGAAGAAGGCGCGCAATGGCTCAAGGATGCCGGCGCCGAACTGGTCGACATCTCGCTGCCGATGACCAAATATGCGCTGCCGGCCTATTACATCGTGGCGCCGGCCGAAGCGTCGTCCAATCTCGCGCGCTATGACGGCGTCCGCTACGGGCTGCGCGTCCCCGGCCGCGACATCATCGACATGTACGAGAAGACGCGCGCCGAGGGTTTCGGCAAGGAAGTGCGCCGCCGCATCATGATCGGCACTTATGTGCTCTCGGCCGGCTATTACGACGCCTATTATCTGCAGGCGCAGAAAGTGCGCACGCTGATCAAGCGCGATTTCGAGAACTGCTTTGCGCAAGGCATTAATGCCATCCTGACGCCGGCGACGCCGTCGGCGTCGTTCGGCATCGGCGAGAAGGGACGCGCCGATCCGATCGAGATGTATCTCAACGACGTGTTCACGGTGACGGTGAACATGGCAGGCCTGCCGGGCATTGCCGTGCCGGGCGGGCTCGACGCGCAAGGCCTGCCGCTCGGGCTGCAGCTCATCGGTCGCCCGTTCGAGGAGGAAACGCTGTTCGCGCTCGGCGAAGTGATCGAGCAGGCGGCGGGAACCTTCAGGCCGCAAATGTGGTGGAGCTGAGCTACCGTCACCAGATACGGAAATGGGCCGCGATCGCCGCGGCGCTTCTGTCTGAAAAGCCGTAACGCTGGGTGCGACAGCCCGGCTTCTATTCGGTGCCGGCCAGCCCCGCCTCCCTCACTACCTGCCCCCAGCGCGCCTGTTCGGCATCGATGAAGTCCTGCAGCTTGTCCGGCGGCGGGCTCGATTGCGGAACCATGCCGAGCGTGATCATCTTTGCGCGCACGCCTTCGTCGGCAACGACCGCGCGAAACGCCTCGTAGAGCGTGGCAACGACCGGGCCGGGCGTGTGCGCCGGCGCGACGACCATGCCCCAACCGGTGGCATCGAAACCCGGCAAGCCCTCGTCCCGCAGCGGCGGAATTTCGGGCGCCGACGGCAGCCTGATGGCGGACGTCTCGCCAAGCGCCCGCACTTTTCCGGCAGCCACCAGCGGCAAAGTCGGTGCGACGTCGGCGAACAGCAGCGAAATATGTCCGGCGATCAGGTCGGTGAGCGCGGGTGCGGTGCCTTTGTAAGGCACATGCGTCATCTCAACGCCGGTCATGGTCTTGAACATTTCGGCGAACAGCTGATGCGGCGAGCCGACGCCGCCGGAGCCGTAAGTGAGCGCTCCAGGGTGCGCCTTGGCGTATGCGATCAGGTCGGCCACGGACTTGATCGGCAGCGCCGGATTGACCACCAGCACGAATGGATTTCTGGCGACGAGCGCGATGGGCGTGAAATCCTTTTTCGGATCGTAGGGCAGGGTTTTGTAGAGCGCCGGACTGATCGCGAGCGATCCGGCGCCGGCCATGAGCAGCGTGTAGCCGTCGGGCTTTGCCTTGGCGCCGTCGCCGGTCCCGATCGTCGAGCCGGCGCCGGGCTTGTTTTCGACGACGATGGGCTGGCCGAGCCGGTCGCCGACGCCGGGCGCAAGCTCGCGGCACAATACGTCGATGGCCCCGGCAGGCGGCCAGGGCGCGATGAGGGTAGATGCGGCGCGATGGATAATCGTCGGCACGGCCGGATTGCAGAGCGAAAGATCAAGCCGGCGAGACCGATCAGCAAACCGATGCCGTATCGCATGTTTTCTCTCCCAAAAGAATCCCGGCGGTTTTTTGATGCAGCGTCTTGGGCGCCTGCGCTGCTTTGTTTGGAAGAGAGCATAGATGCGTCGGTCTCACCGCCGCAACACGCCTTTAGTGCTACTCGCGCCCGCGGAGGCGTCAGGACGCCGTATGCGGCTCGCCCGGTTTGCGGCCCGGCGCCTCGACGATCTCGTTGCGCTGCCGCGGCAGCGAGCCCGGATGTTCGCGCTGGAGAAAACCGATCAGCTTTTCGCGCAGCTCGGCACACAGGTCGGCGGTGCCGCCGGTATTGTTTGCGGTGAGCAGCACGCGGACTTCCATGGCGTGGGCGCTCGTATTCGTCACCTGCACGTTGACGAGATTGCCGTTGAGCTTGGATTGCGCGACGAATTCCTCGGCTTTCTCGCGGATGCGATCGACCGGGGCGGTGTAGTCGAGATAGAGCAGCACCGAGCCGATATTCGCCGCCGCCTGCCGCGTCCAATTGGTGAATGGCTGCTGAATGAAATAATTCAGCGGCACGATCAGCCGCCGCAAGTCCCACAGCCGGATTACGACATAAGTTGCGTTGATCTCTTCGATCCAGCCGTACTCGTTCTGCACGGTGACGGCGTCTTCGAGCCGGATCGGCTGCGTCACGGCAAGCTGCACGCCGGCGATCAGGTTGCTGAGCACGGGCTGCGCGGCAAGACCGAACACGATGCTGGCGACGCCGGCCGAGGCAAACAGACTGACGCCGAATTGGCGCACCGAATCGAACGTCATCAGGGCCAAGCCGAGCGTCAGCAGCAGAATGACCGTGTCGAGCGCGCGGACCAGGACGCGCACCTGGGTGACGTGCTTGCGCGCCGACAGGTTGTCCTCGACGTCCATGCGGAAGCGTCGAAGATAAAGATTGGCGCCGATCTGGAGCGCGGTGAGCGCGATCCAGCCGACTAGGCAGATGGTCGCCAGCGTCAGTATTTTCCCGAAAATGTTTTCCGTCTCGGAAGCAACCGGCGCGGTCGGCAGCGCGATCGCCAGCGCCGACGATCAGCAGCGCCAGCCGGGTCGGATCTTTGGTGGCTTCGAGGATCGTTCGCAGATAGGGCCGCCGGTTGCGCAAGAGGCGGCGAAGCACGACGAGGATTGCGGCATGGACGAGCCATGCGACGCAAACGCGACGACGAGAATGACGAACGAGACCGCCCAGGCCGGTGCGAAAGCAAGCGTGCTGCCGATATCGGCCAATTTGGATTGAAGGTTATGCGTTACGTCTTGCCACATGATGCAAAATATAGCCGAAAATGTTTCAGACGCGCGGCGCCGGTGAAAACGTGAGAGACTCAGGCCCGGCGTCCCGGGTTCCTCGCTGGACACCTCCGTCATGAGATGGCATCAAGGCGCCATCGGACAGGCGGCCACACATGAAGACTTTCCTGCTGCGTTTATTCACCTGGTGGAACGGCCAGACCTTCGGCACGCAGTGGTGGACATGGCTCTACGGCGAATTCGTCGGCGAAGACGAATTCGGCAATCGCTACTATCGCACCGCGGGCGGCAAGATCGATCCGACGCTCGGTCTCGAGCGCCGCTGGGTGATCTATAACGGCGTCGTCGAGGCGACCATGGTGCCGCCGAGCTGGCACGGCTGGATGCATCATCTTGTGGATGTGCCGCCGACGCAGGAACAGGTGACGACGCATCCTTGGGAAAAGCCGCATCGGCCCAATTTGACCGGCACGCCCGGGGCGTATCGTCCGAGCGGCTCGACTCTGGCGCAGGGCCGCCGTCCCAAGGCGACGGGCGACTACAAGGCTTGGGTTCCGGGAAATCAGTGATCGCCTGGCATCGCGGCGTGATCCAGCCCGATCTGTGCACCGATCCCTGGAAATGCCGTATTCGACGTGTTAACGGGGCAAGCTAACGGGGGCGGCAGCGCAACGGCGCTAGCGAGCGTCCAACCACACCGCGCAACGAATTTGATGGTCCGAATCGCCGCACTTTTTGTCGTGATCGGCGCGCTGCTCGTGGCGATCCCTGCGGCATGCTTGCAGCGATCCTTGCGCATCACCGGCCCAGGCGCAGTTCGGCAATATCTTCAACGATTCGCCGCCGCGGCCGCCCGGCAGCGTGCCCAATGGCGGGTTCCCGGCCCAGCCGCCGCCGGTGCAATATCCGGGGCAGCCATATCCGGCCAGCCGCAATATCAGCCGCCGCCAGCAATACCAGCCGCCGCCGCAGCAGGCGTCGCGTCCGCCGCAAGCAGCATCCAGGCCCAGCCCTTGGCGCCGCCTCCCGGTGCCACGAGCGCCCCGCCGCCGAGCCAGGCCAACGCGCGGCCGGCTGCCGGCGCCGGCCAATCCGCCGCCGCCCGAGCCCGCCGACACTTCGCCGCAGCCGGACGATACGGTCGTCACCTTCACGCCGACGCAAAAGATCGAGAACGGCCGCGCGGTATTCTCCGGTCTCGACAAGATCACCGGCCGCATCATTTCGTTCGACGCGGCGATCGGCGAGACGGTGCAGTTCGGCGCGCTGCAAGTCACCGCGCGGGCCTGCTACACGCGGCCGCCGACCGAGCCGACCAATACCGACGCCTTTGTCGAAGTCGACGAGGTGACGCTGCAGGGCGAGATCAAACGCATCTTCACCGGCTGGATGTTTGCCGCGAGCCCCGGCCTGCATGCCGTCGAGCATCCGATCTACGACGTCTGGCTGACCGACTGTGCGCAACCGGCCGGCGGCGCGGTCGCGCAAACGTCGTGCCGCCGACTCCGGCGGCCGGTGTGGCGCCGCCCGGTGCGACGCCAGCGGCGCGCGCGCCAGGCTCCGCTCAAGCGCCAGCGCAACCGCCGCTGCCGCCATGCGGCGCCTGCGCCGGTTACCGACGACTGACCGCTACGCAGCCGGCTCGACGGCCGTCATCGCTCCGCGAGACGTTTCGAGCACCGCGTCGCCGGAAACCGGCCGATCGGTCGCGAGCGCGCCGAAATCGCCTTCGCCGACCAGCGCTGCATCGAGCAGCTTGTGATAAGCCGGCCGCGACACTTCGACGGCGCCGAATGTCTCGCAGATGCTCGGTGACGAACTGCGTGTCGAGCAGCCGGTAATGGCCGGCCTTGAGCCGCGCCACCAGATGCACGAGCGCGACCTTGGAGGCGTCGCGGACGGGGTGGAACATGCTCTCGCCGAAAAAGGCGCGGCCGAGACTGACGCCATAGAGGCCGCCGACCAGCTCCTCGCCGTCATAGACTTCGACGGTGTGGCAGTCGCCGCGCTCGTAGAGCTTGCGATAGAGATTGCGGATACGGATGTTGATCCAGGTCCGCGCTGCGGCCCGGCGCGGGCTCGGCGCAGCCGTCGATGACCGCGTCGAAATCGCGATCGACCACGACCGTGAACCGGTCGGATCGCACCGTGCGCGCCAGCCGGTCCGGCACGTGAAAGCGATCGAGCGGAATGATGCCGCGGCGTTCCGGCTCTATCCAATAGAGCGCCGGGTCGTCGGCGCTCTCGGCCATCGGAAAAATGCCGCAGGAATAGGCCTTGAGCAGCACTTCGGGCGTGATGTCGATGAGTGCGGACTCGCGGCTCGCCATGAGATTTGTTTAACCGGCTCCGGCTCCGGTTCAAGCGGCCAGCGGTGCTCGTCGACGGTCTGCCGGAAATGCGATCCCGTGCGACAATTCGATGCAGCCGAGGCCACGGTTCGAGGCCATACGACCGCGCGCGGCGAATTAACCGAGCGCAAAGCATAAGTCGCTACGATTTTCGGACAGCTTGAACGCTTTCGGGCAGCCCGCGTTGCGCGTCACTGGACGGGTGTCATGTTGGCGTAGAGTTGGGGTGCTGCGCATGGAACCGAACGCAAGAGGAACCGAGCCAATCCACGTTCTGTTCGTCGAGGACGAGTTCCTCATCAGCGAGTGGGTCGCGCAATCGCTGTCGGAGCAGGGCTTCGCCGTGCAGGCGGTGAGCAATGCGGCCGATGCGCTGCGGGCGCTCAGCTCGGATCCGGTCGACGTTCTGTTCACCGACATCAATCTGCCGGGCGACATGGACGGCGCGGCGCTGGCGCGGCGCGCCCGCGAAATGCAGCCGCATCTTCCGGTCGTCTATGCGTCGGCGCGCGCCAAGATGCTCAACCCGGCGCGATCGGGTGCCGGGCTCGTCGTTCGTGCCGAAGCCTTATGAGCCGACACTGGTCGGGCGGCTTGCTTGCGGCGCGCAGCTGCAAAGCGGCCGACGGCCGGCGCTGCCGGTTTAGCGCGCTATTGCGTCGAGATCGCCGCGCGCCAAATACTGCTCGAGCCAGTGGATGTGATAGTCGCCGTCGATGATGTCCTTGTCGCGCACCAGCGCGCGGAACAGCGGCAGCGTGGTTTCGATGCCGTCGACGACGAATTCGTCGAGCGCGCGCTTCAACCGCATCAGGCATTCGCTGCGCGTCTTGCCGTGGACGATGAGCTTGCCGACGAGTGAATCGTAATAGGGCGGGATCGTGTAGCCGTGATAGACGGCGGAATCGACGCGCACGCCCAGTCCGCCCGGCGGATGATAGTGCACGATCTTGCCCGGCGACGGCCGAAACGACACCGGGTTCTCGGCATTGATGCGGCACTCGATGGCGTGGCCGTGGAATTTGACGTCGCTCTGCGTGAACTCGAGATCGCTGCCGGCGGCGACGCGGATTTGCTCGAGGATCAGATCGATGTCGGTGATCATTTCGGTCACCGGATGCTCGACCTGAATGCGCGTATTCATCTCGATGAAATAGAACTTGCCGTTCTCGTAGAGAAACTCGACGGTGCCGACGCCGAGATATTTGATCTTGCGCATCGCCGCGGCGACGGTCTCGCCGATCTCGTCGCGCATCTGCGACATTGAGCGCGGGGGAGGGGCTTTCCTCCCAGACTTTCTGATGCCGCCGCTGCAGCGAGCAGTCGCGCTCGCCGAGATGGATGGCGCGGCCCTTGCCGTCGCCGAGCACCTGGATTTCGATGTGGCGCGGCCGCTCCAGATATTTCTCGAGATAGATCGTGTCGTCGCCGAACGCGGCGCCGGCCTCGGCGCGCGCCGCGGCGAGCGCCGGACCGGCCTCGGCCTCGCTGCGCACCACCCGCATGCCGCGGCCGCCGCCGCCGGCCGCGGCCTTGAGGATCACCGGATAGCCGATCGTCGCGCGCCAGCTCGTGCGCTTCCGCGTCGGAGGTCGACGCCGCCGTCGGAGCCGGGAACCACCGGGATGCCGAGCTCCTTGGCGGCGCGCTTGGCCGCGATCTTGTCGCCCATCAGCCGGATATGCTCGGGGCGCGGTCCGATGAAGTGCACATTGTGCTCGCCGAGAATCTCGGCGAAGCGCGCGTTCTCGGAGAGAAAGCCGTAGCCCGGATGCACGGCGTCGGCGCCGGTGATCTCGCAGGCGGCGAGCAGCGCCGGAATGTTGAGGTAGCTGTCCTTGGCCGGCGGCGGCCCGATGCAGACGCTCTCGTCGGCGAGGCGCACATGCATGGCGTCTTCATCCGCCGTCGAATGCACCGCCACCGTCGCGATGCCGAGCTCCTTGCAGGCGCGCAGCACCCGCAGCGCGATCTCTCCCCGGTTGGCGATGAGAATCTTGTCGAACATCGCGAGCGTCGCCGCCACTACTCGATGATCATCAGCGGTTCGCCGAACTCGACCGGCTGGCCGTCTTCGACGAGAATCTGCATCACCGTGCCGGAGCGCGGCGCCGGAATTCTGATTCATCGTCTTCATCGCCTCGATGATGATGAGCGTCTCGCCGGCCTTCACCTGGCTGCCGACTTCGACGAAGGGCTGCGCGCCCGGCGCCGGACCGAGATAGGCCGTTCCGACCATCGGCGAGGCGACGACGCCCGGATGCTGCGCCGGATCGGCGCTTGCCGCGGGCGCGCTGCCGGCGCGGCGCGCGGCGCTTCCGCCGCCCGCGCCCGCCCGCTGGCGCGCTGCGCGTGCCGCGCGACGCGGATCGACACGCCGTCGCGTTCGAACTCGATCTCGGTGAGGCCGGTTTCGTCGAGCAGCTTCGCCAGTTCGCGGATCACATCGTGATCGACGGCGGGCGAATTCGATGATGTCGGGTTCCCGGGCTTGCGCGCCACGATCACTCCTTGGCGCCGATCATGCGGCGAGGCCGGTGATGGCGAGCGCATAGCCCTCGATGCCGAAGCCGCAGATGACGGCGCGCGCGACCTTCGAGACGTAGGAGTTGTGGCGAAATTCCTCGCGCGCATGGATGTTGCTGATGTGCACTTCGATGACCGGCGCCTCCATGGTCAGGAGCGCGTCGAGGATCGCGATGGACGTCGTCGTGAAGCCCGCCGGATTGATGACGAGGCCGGCCGCCTTTTCGGCGCGGGCCTCCTGGATCCAGTCGACGATCTCGCCTTCGTGGTTGGATTGGCGGAACACGACCGCAAGGCCGTGCCGCTGCGCCGTCGCCTGGCACAGCTTCTCGACGTCGGCGAGCGTGGCGCGGCCATAGATTTGCGGCTCGCGCGTGCCGAGCAGATTGAGATTGGGTCCGTTGAGGACGTAAATGGTTTTCGACATTTGCGAGGGCTGAACCGGCTATCGGCGCGGGCGAATGGCCCGCGCCGGATCCGTTTATAGGGAAGGCTCCCGCAAAGGGGAAGCCGGGACGGCGCCAGGCGGGCTGCTGCCCCGAATCGGCCGGCCTGCCGGAGCCTTCAGGCCCGTGCGGATGTCTTATCGGCGGCCTGCCGGCGGTACTTCGCCCGGGCTTGATCTTCGCCTTCAGCTCGTCGAGCCCGACCGCGCCGACGACGACTTCGTCGCCGACCACGTAGCTCGGCGTGCCGTTGACGCCGAGCGCGTCGGCAAGCTTCATGTTCTCGTCGATCGTCGTCTTCACCTCGTCGCTGTCCATGTCCTTTTCGATGCGCGCCATGTCGAAGCCGACTTCCTTGGCGACGGCGAGCGCGCGCGCCTTGTCGGCCGGGCCGCGGCCGCCGAGGAGCTTCTGGTGGAACTCGATGTATTTCTTGCCGGTCGGATCCTGCATGCGCGCGGCGACCGCGACGTGGGCGGCCTCGACCGAGCCCTCGCCGAGCACCGGGAATTCCTTGAGCACGAATTTGAGATTCGGATTGGCGCTCAAGAGGCTCATCATGTCGGGCAGCGCGCGCTTGCAGAAGCCGCAATTGTAGTCGAAGAACTCGACCATCGTGACATTGCCCTGCGGATTGCCGAGCACGACCTGGTGCGCCGAATTGAACATGGTGGCGTTGTTGTCCTTGATCGTCGTGCGCGCCTTGTCGGCGTCGGCCTCCTTCTGCCGCTTGTCGAGCGCGTCCATCGCTTCCTGAACCACTTCGGGATGCGCGACGAGGTAGTTCTTGATGATGACTCTCGATCGCCTGCCGCTGATCGGCGCGAAAAGTCTGCGTCGCCTGCGCTGTCCGCTGCCGGGCTTGTGCTGCCGGCGCCGTGTGCCGGTACCGGGGTCGCGGCCGTCTCCGCGGACGGCGGGCTGAGCGCAGCGAGACAACGGCTGCCGCGGCCAAGCTGGCAAAGAGCACCGGAGAGCGGCTCGCTGAGATCAGATTTTTCATTGGGACTGTCCTGCTGATGTGTTCACTTGAAATTTGAAAAGTGGGTTGTCGCGGTGGTTCTTGTTGTAGGCGACGATATCGTCGGCCCGCACCCAGCCGGGCGATCCGATCGGAAAGCGCTGTTTCGCCCGATCCGCAAGTTCGCGCGCGGTCTTGTTGTCGCCGCGCGCGAAGGCCGCCTGCGCCGAGGCGAGATCGGCATCGGCGAGATCGTTCTTGCGGCCATAGGCCATCGCGAGCGTCGTATAGGCGTCGGCGGCTTCCGGCTCCTTGAGGAGGGCGGTGCGCAGGAGCGGGATCGCTTCTTCCGCCAGCTTGGGATCGTTGGTGGCGACCAGCGCCTGCGCCAGCAGGATTTGAATGAGCGCTGGGTTCGGCGCGAGCTGCCACGGCGCGGCGCAGCGGCGCGATCGCCTCGGCCGGGTGGGCGCCTTCGAGCAGCGCCTGGCCCTTGAGCTCGTAGAAATAGGGATTGTTGGGCATCGACGCGATCAAACTGTCGATCTGCGCGATGGCGCTGTGCAGATCGCCGAACCGGTAGGCCGAAATGGCCCGCGCGTAGCGCGCCGGCAGGCTGGTGTCGGTCAGCGGATAGTGCGCCAGCACCACGTTCGGACGTTCGGTGAAGCCGTAGAGCTTCGCCCGCATCATGTCGTGGCGGAATTGCAGTTCCGGCGGGTCCTTCTTGCCCCAGTAAGGCGTCTTCACCAGTTCCGCCAGAGCGGCCATGCGCTCTTCGGGCATCGGATGGTTCTGCGCGTAAGGATTGGCGCCGTGCGCCGAGAACAGCGAATCGTCGGCGAAGTGCTTGAACGTGTCGTACATGCCTTTCGCGGATTGGCCGGTCATGGTCAGAAAGCGGACGCCGGCGCGGTCGGCCGATTCTTCCTGCGCGCGCTGATAGGACAGCAGCGTGTTCATCGCCAATGCCTGCGGCGCGGTGAATATGGCGCCGCCGACATTGCCCATCTCGGTATTGCCGTGGCCCGCCACCATCGCGGCCGCGCCGAGCAGCATGCCGACGATCATCGCGGTCTGCGCATTGGCGAGTTCCTGGCGCATCTTCGAAAGATGGCCGCCGACGATGTGGCCGGTCTCGTGCGCGAACACGCCGATGAGCTGATTGGGCACTATCGCCTCCATGAGCGCGCCGGTATTGACGAAAATGCGGTGCGCATCCATGACGAAGGCGTTGAACGAATTGTCGTCGATGATGACGACCTGGACGTTCTGATTGCTCAGCCCGGCGACTTTCAGAATCGGCGCGGTGTAGTCGCGCAACAGCTGTTCGATCTCGGCGTCGCGGATCATCGGGATGCCGGCGGCCGATCCGGTCTGCGCGCGCACCGGCACGCTCGCCGGAATGCCCGACAGCGCGAGCGCCGTGGCCGTGGCGACGGCGATGACGCGCGAAGCTGGCTTCACCGGCCGCACCTTGCTAGGAGATCGAGCAACAATCATGTGAGGCGAACTGTCGGGTCCCTGCGCCGGCTGCTATTGGATCGCAAGCTATTGGATCGCAAGCTATTGGATCGATAGAGTTTCGGTCAACACGCGGTCGGCGCGCTGCGGGCCACCCGCCCAAGACCTAAGCCCTGGGCCTAGAAACCCCGTGAATGCGGCATCAGCGGGGCGAAATCGACGGCTGCCGGAACCGATTTGCACGCGGATTTGTGATCGGATTTGTGACTAAAATTTAAGGTCGGACCGATGCTGGAAAAGGCCAAAGGCCAATTGTACGAGAGCCCATTGCATAAGAGCCCTTTGCACAAGAGCCTGCTCCAGCCATCCG
>CAVOHH010000012.1:0-184892 GCA_963695615.1 uncultured Alphaproteobacteria bacterium
TCAAACATGATGTCATCCGTCGCAGATCGCTATTGAGACGATTACGAACCTTGAAGATTAACGAAATCCTAACGGGAACCCGGTTGCGTATTAGCCCTGATGCGACGCTGTGGTTGATGCAGGCGAACCCACACGACCGCTGTGTGATTTGACATTGCCTATCCGCGCACGGCGGGCCAAGGTTCCCCCGGAACATGATCCCGAAAAGCCTGCCCTCGAACGTGATCCGAGGGCGGAACCGGTTTTCGGAAAAGATCATGTTCAAGCAAAAATCCGGCTCAAACGGGGGAACTTCGCGCGTGGCGTCAATTCTGCCTTTCATACGGCTGCGGTCCGACTTCGATGACGAAGCCACCCGCATCATGGGCGAGGCTTTCGACGCCGCCTGCGTGGAGATACCCGAGACCGAGACGCTGACGATCACGCACGAGGTGATGGCGAAACGCATCATCGAAGCGGCGCGAAAGGGCGAACGCGACCCGGTCCGGTTGCGCGATATCGCCTTGGCAGCTTTGGGGAGAGGCCAGCTTCGTCCGTGACCCTTGTGGGCCGATCATAAAGCTTCCGGGCCGATCACAAGGCTCAGGTGCGGGGCAGCAGATTTTGCGCGCGTGCTACAACGCGGCCGGAAGAAAATGCGTGGCAACCGCCAGCATGGCGAGAAGAAACAGGCCGATGCCGAAACTAAAGCCGATCAGCTTTTTCTCGATCGGCAACAGCGGCTCGCTCTTGGCTTCCATTTTCACGCCGTCCAGCTCATCGCAAAAATCGGTGCGAAAATCGGCGGGAAAATCGGAATGAGCAAATTGCGACATTCTTCGTCTCAGTTAAAGGTCGTGCCGATTTTGCAAGAACTCACACTGCGATCTCGGCATCGGCGGACGGAAAGTCAATGCGGCTTCTGAAAATAGAGAGAATCTTGGTCGCACGGCGGCGCTTAGGGCGAATGAATTCGCTCCGCCGGCCGCGACTTGAGGAAATAAATTACGCGGCAAAATCCAGCAAAAAAGCTGGTTAGGCCGCTATTGCACTCCGGGCCTATTTCTCATCCACGGCCATATCTCTCAAGGATACGTTTGATTGCCGCATTCGGGCGAAGCGCATTACGCCGCCTGCTGGGCCAGCCGATCCATCTCGCGCTGCACGAGCTGGCGATAGAGCCCTTCGCGGCGCACCAGCAGATCCGGCGGGCCGTCCTGCATGACGCCGCCGGCTTGCAGCACGACGATGCGGTCGAAATTGCGCACCGTCGACAGCCGATGCGCGATGGCGATCACGGTGCGGCCGTTCATCAGGCGGCCGAGCGCTTCGCGGATCGCTTCTTCGGATTCGCTGTCGAGCGCGGAGGTGGCCTCGTCGAGCAGCAGGAGCGGCGCGTCCTTGAGGAAGGCGCGCGCGATGGCGATGCGCTGGCGCTGGCCGCCGGAGAGTTTCACGCCGCGCTCGCCGACGATGGTGCGCATGCCGTGCGGCAGGTCCTCGATGAAATCGCAGCGCGCCGCGAACGCCGCTTCGAGCACTTCATCGTCGGTCGCCTCCGGCCGGCCGTAGCGGATGTTCTCCATCACCGAGCGATGGAACATCGAAATGTCCTGCGGCACGACGCCGATGGCGTCGCGCAAGCTCTCCTGGGTGACGCGCGCGATATCCTGGCCGTCGATCAGAATGCGGCCGGCCTGCACGTCGTAGAAGCGCTGCAACAGCGCGAACAGCGTCGACTTGCCGCCGCCGGAACGGCCGACCAGGCCGACGCGCTCGCCCGGCATGAAGCTGAGATTGAAATCCTCGAAAATCTGCTGACCGTCGGGATAGCGGAAATCGATATGCTCGAACTTGACGCTGGCGCCGCGCCGAACCAGCGGTTCGGCCTCGGGATGGTCGCGCAGTTCGTGCGGCACCAAGCAGCGTCGCGACCGCTTCGGACAGGCGCGCGATGTGCTGGGTGATGTCGACCAGCGCCACCGCGAGATCGCGCGTCGCGCTGAGCACCGAAATCGCGAGCGTGCAGGCGAGCACGACGTCGCCGGTCGTCGCCTCGCCTTGCTGCCAGAGCATGATCGCCCAGGCCAGCAGGCCGAGCGTCGAGCATGATGGTCACGACGGCATGAAAGATGCGAAGCTTTTCGAGATAAAGCAGGCTCTTCCGCCGCGCCTCCATCTCGCGATCGACCGTCGCGTCGAAGCGGCGATGCTCGCGCAGGAAGCCGCCGAAGGCGCGCACCAGCGGCATATTGGTGACGACGTCGACCATCTCGCCGTCGACGGCCGCGGCCTTGCTGGCGAAGTCGTGATGCAGCGGGCGGCCGGCGGCCGCCAGCCGGAACATCAGCACGACCATGATGCCGGCGATCAGCGCCAGCGCGCCGGCCATCGGCAGGCTGATGGTGGAAACCAGCGCGATCGCCGCGACCGTCGCCACGCAGGGCGGCAGCACGTTCCAGATGAACATGTTCTCGGCGGTGAAGACCGCGTTCGAGGTCGCGGTGACGCGGCTCGTCAGCATGCCGGGCAGCCGGTCGGCGAAAGAAGCCCGGCGAGTGGCCCATCAGGTGGCGAAACAGATCGCGCCGCAAATCGCCGGTGACGCCGACGAAGGCGAAATTGGCGATCCAGCTCGCGACCCGCCACAGCAGATTGTCGGCGGCGATCAGCGCGCCGAGCAGGCCGAACGCCGTCCACACGCCGCGCCATTCGCTCGGGGCGGACCGTTCGAGAGCGTATCGACCAGGAATTTAACGCCATATTGCGTGCCGACCGAGCAGGCCACCGCGCCCAGCACCGCGGCCAGGATGACCGCGTGCGAGAGTGGCCGCAGCCGGATGTAGCGAAAGATGAAGGCGAGGGGACGAGAGGCGTAACCACAAAGATCGGCCATGCGCGTATGTGATCTCCGCTGGTTTACGCCGGTGCCCAGACCGATCCCAGACGCCCAGAACGAAAGCCCTAGAAGCTGAACGAGCAGGAAACCCGTCCTGTTCCACCGTTTTGCTGCAGCTGCGAATTGTGCCGAGGCACTGTCTGTTACCGGAGGCGAACGGTCCTTCGCGCTCCGGTGATTTGATGTTGACGCCGCAGCGCAGCAAAAGTTCCAGTCGCACCGCAAAAATTAAGTTCCCTCCATGAACTGAAATATTTCGCGGTTGCGACGTTGTCGGTAGTCGCCGGGTGAGGAACTTCACACAACATCAAAAGGGCATGTTCGATGCATATCGCACAAATTGCGCCGTTGACCGAAGCCATCCCGCCGAAGCTTTATGGCGGCACCGAGCGGGTCGTGTCCTGGCTGACGGAGGAACTGATCGCGCTCGGTCACGACGTGACGCTGTTCGCCAGCGGCAACTCGGTGACGTCGGCCAGGCTTGAGGCGATGTGGCCGCGCGCGCTGCGGCTCGACGGCTCGGTGCGCGATCCCAACGCGCTGCACATGATGATGCTGGAGCAGCGTCTATCGAGCGCGCGGCCGACTTCGACATCCTGCATTGCCATCTCGACTATTATCCGTTCTCGCTGTTTTCCCGCCAGCCGACGCCGTTCGTGACGACGCTGCATGGCCGGCTCGATCTGCCGGAGCACCAGCCGGTGTTCGACACATTCTCGTCGGTGCCGGTGGTGTCGATCTCGAATTCGCAGCGCCGGCCGCTGCCGCAGGCGAACTGGGTGCGCACGGTCCATCACGGCTTGCCGGAGAAGCTTCTGGAGCCGAAGCCGATCAAGCCGTCTTATTTCGCATTCCTCGGCCGCATCGCGCCGGAAAAGGGCATCGATCGCGCCATCCGCATCGCGCAGCATTGCGGCGTGCCGCTCAAGGTCGCCGCCAAGGTCGACAAGGCCGACCAGGATTATTACGACGAGACAGATCAAGCCGATGATGCAGTCGGGCAATGTCGAGTTCATCGGCGAGATCAACGACAAGGACAAATCGGAATTTCTGAGCGGCGCGATCGCGCTGCTGGTTCCGATCGATTGGCCGGAGCCGTTCGGCCTGGTGATGATCGAGGCCATGGCCTGCGGCACGCCGGTGATCGCCTTCAATCGCGG
Organism: uncultured Alphaproteobacteria bacterium; assembly: GCA_963695615.1. Lineage (GTDB taxonomy): Bacteria > Pseudomonadota > Alphaproteobacteria > Rhizobiales > Xanthobacteraceae > BOG-931. Next base: position 4,039 of record CAVOHH010000012.1, read on the forward strand.
CTCGGTGCCGGAAATCATCGACGACGGCCTGACCGGCTTCGTCGTCGAGGACATCAACGGCGCCATCGGCGCCGTCGACCGGCTCGGTCATTTGTCGCGCGAAAAGATCCGCGAGCGTTTCGAGGAGCGCTTCACCGCGCGCCGCATGGCGCAGGATTATCTCGGCCGTCTATCGCAGCCTGTCGGACAGCGTCGCGCCGCATCTGCGGCTGGTCGCCGACGACGCGCCGGCGCTTGTAGCACCTGCTCTCCGTTCCGCGCAGCGATCGGCGGGGCAGGATAGTCGTCGCTTCGCTCCTCGCATGACGGTCTGCTCTTCTCCGGCCGCGTCTCCGGCATCAGCAGCCACACCACCGCGAAGCCGACGAGCGCGATCGCGGCCAGCGCCGCGAAGGCCGACGGGCTGCCGAAACGGTCGGTCACATAGCCGGCGAGCGTCGCGCTCAGCGACGCGCCGATGCCGGTCGCGGTGCCGAGAATGCCTTGGCCGAGATTGAAACGGCCGGTGCCGCGCGTCAGATCGGCGACCACCAGCGGCACCATGACGGCGAACACCGCGGCGGTGATGCCGTCGAGGAGTCTGCACGGCGAGAAGCAGCGACGGATTGGTCACCGACGGCGAACAGAAAGCCGCGGATCGGCAGCGCGGCGAAAGCCGATCAGCAGCAGCGGCCGGCGGCCCCAGATTTGCGCCTGCGTTGCCGACCCACGGCGACAGCGCCGCGACGACGAGTTGCGGCACGACGATGCAGGCGGCGATGATCACGGTCGCCCATTGGCTCGACCGCATGGTGACGACGCTGCCGACCAGCGGCAGCATGGCCGAATTGGCGAGATGAAACAGCAGCAGGCAGCCGGCGAAGATCAGGAGCGGCCGGTTTTGCATCAGCTCGCCGGGCCTGATCGGCGGCTTGATGCGCGGCTGCCGCGGCCGCGCGCCATGGGCGCGCTCGGGATCGATTTCGCTGTTCGGATATCGAGCGCAGCGCAAACAGCGCCGGGATCAGCAGCAGCACGGTGACGATGAAAACGGCGCGGGCCGAAATAAGATAGCCGCAGGCGCCCATCGCGGCCGCGGCCAGGCCGTTGCCGACCGAGGCAAAGCGCGCGTTGCGTCCGAGCCGTTCGCCGATCGCGGCGGGTCCGACCAGGCCGAGGCTGATCGCGGCCATCGCCGGGCCGAGCACGCAGCTTGCGAGCGCGTGCAGCACCGATCCCGCCAGCACCATCGGAAAGATCGGCAGCACCGCATAGGTCAAGGCGCTGACGCAGATCGCGGCGATCGCGACAGCCGGCGACGAAGCGCTCCGATTTCGCGGCATCGACCAGCGCGCCGCCCGGCATCTGTCCGATCAGCGAGACGAAGCCCGCCGCCGACAGAACGAGCCCGATATCGACCTGCGTCCAGCGCTGCGTGGTGAGATAAACCGAGACGAACGGCCCGAAACCGGTCTGCACGTCGGCGACAAAGAAAATGAACCAGTCGAGCCCGCGCAGGCTGCGCGCGCGACGGCGTCAGCGGCGGCTCGGCGTCCGCCGGCGGTTCGCGGTCGGCGTTGCTGGCTCGGGCATGTGCGCGGCCGCGCGGCTCCGGCTCGTGCGCAGTCGCATCGTGCGGCTTTGGCGTGTCGTCTCAAACGTCGTGAGAGTCGCGTTGATCAGAGCGTTTCACCGCGCCGGATGTTGTCGCCGCTTGCGCTATTCAAACGGCAGTGGCTCGAGCTTGCCGAGCGCACCGAGGACGACGACGGGTTTACCGTCCTGATATTCGGGCGCCGCTTTGACCTGATCGCGCGTGAGTTCGAGCGTGATCTTGGCGTCGGGCTGCGCCGGCGGCGGAAAATGCAGCGCGCTCCAGTCCACCGCGATCTTGCGGCTGCCGACGCCGAGGAAGCCGCCGAAATCGATGATGGCGGCGCGCACCTGGCCGCTGCGATCGACCATCACGTCGACGATGCGGCCCATATTCTCGTCGGCGGCGCTCAAGACTTCGCGGCCGAGAATGCCTTCGACTTCGTGATTGTTGAGGATCGGTCACCGCGGCGGCGGTGCGGCGGTGGTCCGGGGACGGGCGCTGGATGGGGGCGGGCGCGGACTGGGCTATTGCGCCCGTGGCTGCGGCTGCGTCGGCGCCTGTGAACCGGAGCCTGGCCTGTCTGCGACCAAACGGCGTCGCGCGCGACGATCAGCGTCAACAACGCGCCGACAATTGCCGCCGCCGCCGTTCCCGGTGACATTTTGCCATGCATCCTCGCTCCCGCAGCTGTGGAACTCAGTCCACTAAGCCGAGCAGGCGCGCTGGTTCCACAGCGGACGTGCGTTCATGCCCGCGCCGGGAGCCTGTTTTCGCGAAAATCGCGTGCGATCAGGACGAAAAGACGATCGAAACCCGGATATCGCCGCTGATCCGGGGCGTATCGAGCGAAACGGTGTCGCCGTGACGGCGCACGCGCAGATCGACGCTCGACGACGACAGCCGCAGGTCGCGCAGCATCACTTCGTCGAGGAACTCCGGCAGGCGCGGATTGCGCAGCCGGATTTCGCCTTTGAACGGATCGAATTCGAGACCGAGCGAGGCTTCGAGCAGCGTGAACGGCGTCGCGCTCGCCCAGGCCTGCGGCGAGCAGGCGACCGGATAGAGCGTCGGGCCGTGGCCGTGCTGGCGCTGGAAGCCGCAGAACAATTCCGGCAGCCGGCGGTGATCCATGTAGGTGGCGGCGTTGAACAGGCCGTCGAACAGCGTTTCGATCGCTCGCTTGCGGTCGTAGCGCGCAAGACCGAGCGCGATCAGCGCGTTGTCGTGCGGCCAGATCGAGCCGTTGTGATACGACATCGGATTAAAGCGCGCCTCGCCGTTCGCCACGGTGCGAATGCCCCAGCCGGAGAAGAAGCGTCGGCTGCAACAAGTCCTTGGCGACGCGCGCGGCGCGATCGGCGGCGGCGATGCCGGTGAACAACACCTGACCGGCATTCGAGGTGCGCACCTGGCACGGCTTCTTGTCGCCGTCGAGCGCGAGCGCGTAGGTGTCGATCTCGGGGCACCAGAACGCGGCCTCGAAACGCTCGGCGAGGCGGCTCGCTTCGGCATCGAGCTTGTCGCGCCGCGGCGTCGCGGCCGAGCCGCCGCGCGCAGCGCGCCGCCATCCGCTTGGCGGCATAGACATAACCTTGCACTTCGACCAGCGCGATCGCGCCTTCGGCCAGGCGGCCGTCGGCATGGAAGATCGCGTCATGCGAATCCTTCCAGCCCTGATTGGCGAGGCCTTGATCGCTGGCGCGCTGGTATTCGACGAAAGCCGTCGCCATCCGGATCGCCCGGTCCGTCGATCCACGCCAAGGCCGCTTCGATTGTCGGCCACAGTTCGACGATGGTTTCGATGTCGCCGGTGCGCTCGGCATAAAGTCCGGCGAGCAGCACGAAGAGCGGCGTCGAATCGACGCTGCCGTAATAAAGACCGAACGGCACTTCGCGCAGCGCCGCCATTTCGCCGCCGCGCATTTCGTGCAGGATTTTTCCCGGCTGCGCATCGGCGAGCGGATCGGTCGTCTTGGCTTGATAGGCCGCGAGGCGGCGCAGCACGCCGCGCGCCACTTCCGGCGTCCACCACAGCATCTGCAGCGCCGTGATCAGGCCGTCGCGGCCGAACGTCGTCGAGTACCAGGGAATGCCGGCATAGGGATAGCGGCCCTGCGGCGTATCCGTCATCAGCATTGCGAGATCGGCGGCCGAGCGGCACAAGATTTCGTTGAAACGCTCATTCGAGGTTGCGACCGAGGTGCGCTCGCGGGTCGCTTCGCGCATTTCGCGGCGCGCCGCGATGAGGCCGCGCAGGAACGGCAGCGGCACGCGACTCCGTCTGATCGCAGCTCACGGCGAGAAAAAGCGGCCGCGTTTCGCCGGGCGCGAGATGCAGATCATAAACCGCGGCGCCGGTCGTCAGCCGGTCCGGCGGCGGATCGAAGGTCAGCGCGGTGCGCCGCGCTTTGCCGTCGAGCCCTTGATAGACCAGCAGCACCCGATCGTCGCCGTGAAGCTCGGCGCGTCGCGGTGCCGCGCCGTTCGCGGTGCGCGCCGCGCACTTCGAACAGATCGGCAAAATCATTCTCGAACAGGATCGACAGCCGCAGGTCGACGGCCTGATCGCCGTAATTGCGCACGCCGAGCCGCTGATAGGCGGTGTCGCGCCACAGAAAGATCGTGCGCAGAATATGGACGCGGTCCTTTTCCAGGACGATGCGCTGGCCGTCCATCAGATCCGGATTGGTCAGATCGACGAAGAACGCCGAATTGTCGTCGCGCAGGTTGGAGCCGAGCAGCAGCGGCGGCGCGCCGTTCACCAGCAATTCGAGGCGCGACAGATGCCGCGTGTCCTCATGGAACAGGCCGGCGGAATCGCCGGATGCGGTGCGCTGCGGTCGATGTCGCCGCGGCTGTCGAGCACGATGAATGTGTCGCCGTATTTGAGCGTGCGCGGCGGCCGGGCCGGCTGCGATGCGGTGATGGTGAACGCGCCTCGGGCGGCGCCTCGGCCGGAAATGACGAGCGGCGTCTTCGGCGAGCTTCGCTGCGGATTTTGGCGACAAGCGTTCGCTTTCGCGGATTTGGCGCCATCGTCTGCTTTTCGATTGCACCGCGACGGTCAACTAACGTCGCGGCTTGTGGCATCGGCTTAGGGTCTGACGCCGCCGTGAATGACGTCGACGACGCGCATTCTGAATCGGATCGACGACCACCACATCATCTTCGACCATGGCGTATTTGAGGACCGTCGCCGGAACCGTCGAGCGAGTCCTGATCGAGCAGCGTTTGAACGGGCAGATCCGAAAGCTCGGCCGACGGCGGCACCGGCGCGCCGACGGCGGGCGCGAATAGCGTGCGTTGCGGATGTGCGCACCCGCTGCTGCAGCACGGCATTATAGATCGCGCTCTTCTGCGCCTGCGGTGAGCGCCAATTGTTGCGTCACCGCGCCGTTCGGAGTGACCGCTTCGTCCGGACCGACGGTTTGCGCATGAACCTGAGCGGTCGCCGGTGCCAACAAAAATGCAGCAACAACAAACGGCAGGAGCCGGATCCGGCCAGATCGCGTGACCTGACATGCGACACTCCAATGAGGAAGCGAGAACACCCTCACAAGCGAACGCCGCGACGGCCGGATCGGTTCAATCATATTTTGTTGCACTGCACCCTCGACTGCGCCGCGTGCGGTCTACGAAGATTGCGGCGATTAGCCACGCTGCCAAAATGTCTCGTGACGAACTGGTAAAAACGCGATCGCTCATCTAAAGTTTAGACTCAACAACAAAAACTAACGCAAAATCTGGCTGTCTAGGGGAAACGCTATGACACTCGCATCGACCACGGTCACTCGCTCCGAAGCCGCGGCAACGCCGGCGACACGCTGGGGCTATCTCGCGATCTGCATCATCTGCATGGTGATGATCGCCAATCTGCAATATGGCTGGACGCTGTTCGTCAATCCGATCAACAAGGCGCACGGCTGGTCGATCGCCTCGATCCAGTTCGCCTTCGCGATTTTCATCGCGCTTGAAACCTGGCTGACGCCGATCGAGGGCTGGATCGTCGACATGCTCGGTCCGCAGCGCGGCCCGAAGCTCATGGTCGCCTTCGGCGGCATCATGGTCGCGCATCGGCTGGGTCATCAATGCCTATGCCGACATCGCTGGCGATGCTCTATCTCGGCGCGGTGATCTCCGGCATCGGCGGCGGCGCCGTCTACGCGACCTGCGTCGGCATGGCGGTCAAATGGTTTCCCGACCGGCGCGGACTCGCGGTCGGCCTGACCGCGGCGGGCTACGGCGCCGGCGCGGCGCTCACCGTCATTCCGATCCGCTACGTGATCGCCAATTACGGTTACAACGCGGCCTTCCTCTGGTTCGGCATCGTCCAGGGCGCCGTCGTCTTCGTGCTCGCCTTGCTGCTGCGCGGGCCGGAAGCCGGGCGAAATGGCGGCTGCGCCGGCGCCGAAGGTGGCGCAGTCGGCGCAGAGCTATCTCGCCGAAGGAAGTGCTGATGTCGCCGGTGTTCTGGCTGCTCTACATCATGTTCGTGATGGTGTCGGCCTCGGGCCTGATGGCGACCGCGCAGATCGCGCCGATCGCGACCGACTTCAACGTCGGCAACCAGATCGTGTTCTGGGGCGCGACCACGCTGACGGCGGCGCTGATCATCGACAATCTCGCCAATGGCGCGGCGCGTCCGCTGTTCGGCTGGATCTCGGACAATATCGGCCGCGAAGCTCACCATGGCGATCGCCTTCGGCCTTGGCGGCGTCGCCTACTGGCTGTTGGGCTCGCTCGGCACCGCGCCTTGGGCCTTCGTGCTGTTCGCCGCCCTGATCTTCCTGACCTGGGGCGAGATCTTCAGCCTGTTCCCGTCGACCTGCACCGACACGTTCGGGCCGAAATTCGCCACGGTGAATTTGAGCCTGCTCTACACCGCCAAGGGCACGTCGGCCTTCCTGGTGCCGGTCGCCAACCTGATCAAGTCGTCGACCGGGAGCTGGCACATGGTGTTCGTCGTCACCGCGCTGATGAATTTCGTCGGTGGTGGCGCTGGCGCTGTTCGTGCTCAAGCCGATGCGGGCGCGGGCGATGAAGCAGGGCTGAAACCGGCGCCCTTCGCGATTCGCAATTAGAGGGCGCGGAAGCAATCCCGCGCCCGATTTTTTCGTTCGCGGCACCGAAGGATCGGCGACGCTCAGCTAGCCCATAGAATGCGGCATTTCGGCTCTGGCATAATGTATTACAGTGCGCTATGGATGCTGCCCGGAACGCGGCCTGAGATCGCGTCAGACGGTTCCACAGGGTTGCGAAGCGTCTTCGTTGCGAGCGTCTTTGATGTCATCTGGTGTGCATCGACTTTCCGCCGCCAAAAGCGACACCGCGCGAGCGATGCCGCCATCAGCGAATTTGGCCGCGATCGAGCGGCCGCGACTGGCGCCGATCGACACCTCCTTCAGCTTCAAGAACAAGGCCTATGCCGCGCTCAAATCCGTCATCGTCGGCATGGACGTCTATGGCAGCCGCGCGCGACATCCGGCTCGACGAGCGCAGCCTGGCGCAAGATTTCGGCATCAGCCGCACGCCGGTGCGCGAGGCGATGGCGCAGCTCGAGCGCGAGGGCTTTGTCCGCTCGGTGCCGCGGCGCGGCATCTATGTGGTGCGCAAGACCAAGCGCGAAGTGATCGAGCTGATCACCGCCTGGGCGGCGCTCGAAAGCATGGCGGCGCGGCTGATCACCGAGAACGCCAGCGACGAGGAGATCGCGTCGCTGCGCCAGATGTTCGCCACCTTCGAGAACGGCGAAGTGCGCGCGCATCTCGACGAATATTCCGAAGTCAATATCGAGTTCCACCAGACGCATCATCCGCCTGAGCCGCAACAGCGTGCTGATCGCAGCTCGCCGAAAATCTGTTCACCCATATGCGGATGATCCGGCGCAAGACGATCGGCGAAAAGGATCGCGCCGACCGCTCGATCCGCGATCACATGCACATCATCGAGGCGCTCGAAGCGCGCGACACCGTGCGCGCCGAGACGCTGGTGCGCGATCATGCGCTCGGTCTTGCCGAGCATGTCGAGAAATACGCCGATTATCTGGACTGAGAGACTCGACACAGATACAGGGAGCATCCCCATGGCTGACGCCGCAGTGAAGACGAAACCCGAAACGACCGGCACGGATGCAAATGCGCCGGAGCGCGAGCTGACCGACGGCTTTCACCTCGTCATCGACGCGCTCAAGCTCAACGGCATCAACACGATCTACGGCGTGCCCGGCATTCCGATCACGGATCTTCGGCCGCATGGCGCAGGCCGCGGGCATCCGCGTCATCTCGTTCCGCCACGAGCAGAACGCCGGCAATGCCGCCGCCATCGCCGGCTTCCTGACCAAGAAGCCCGGCATCTGCCTCACGGTGTCGGCGCCCGGCTTTCTCAACGGCCTGACCGCGCTCGCCAATGCCACGACCAATTGCTTCCCGATGATCCTGATCTCCGGCTCGTCCGAGCGCGAGATCGTCGACTTGCAGCAGGGCGACTACGAGGAGATGGACCAGCTCGCGATCGCCAAGCCGCTCTGCAAGGCGGCGTTCCGCGTGCTGCATGCCGCCGACATCGGCATCGGCGTGGCGCGCGCGATCCGCGCCGCCGTGTCCGGCCGTCCGGGCGGCGTCTATCTCGATCTGCCGGCCAAGCTGTTCGGCCAGGTGATGGACGCCGAGGCCGGCAGGAAGTCGCTGGTCAAGGTCATCGATCCGGCGCCGGCGCAGATTCCCGCGCCCGCCGCCGTCAAGCGCGCGCTCGATGTGCTCAAGAGCGCCAAGCGCCCGCTGATCATTCTCGGCAAAGGCGCGGCCTATGCGCAGGCCGATGACGCGATCCGCGCCTTGGTCGAAAAGAGCGGCATTCCGTTCCTGCCGATGAGCATGGCCAAGGGCCTGTTGCCCGACACGCATCCGCAGTGCGCGGGCGCGGCGCGCTCGACCGTGCTGAAGGACGCCGACGTCGTGATGCTGATCGGCGCGCGCCTCAACTGGCTGCTGTCGCACGGCAAGGGCAAGACCTGGGGCGAGCCGCATCGAAGAAGTTCATCCAGATCGACATCGAGCCGAAGGAGATGGACTCCAATGTCGAGATCGTCGCTCCGGTGGTCGGCGATATCGGCTCCTGCGTCGTCGGCGCTGCTCGACGGCATGGGCGGCAAGTGGCCGGCGCCGCCGGCCGACTGGGTCAGCGCCGTCAACACGAAGAAGGACGAGAACATCGCCAAGATGGCGCCGCGGCTGATGAACAACAATGTCGCCGATGGACTATCACGGCGCGCTCGGCGTGCTGCGCACCATCGTCAAGGAGCGGCCGGACGCCATCCTGGTCAACGAAGGCGCCAACACGCTCGATCTCGCGCGCGGCGTCATCGACATGTATCAGCCGCGCAAGCGGCTCGACGTCGGCACCTGGGGCGTCATGGGCATCGGCATGGGCTATGCCATCGGCGCCGCCATCGAGACCGGCAAGCCGGTGCTCGCGGTCGAAGGCGACAGCGCCTTCGGCTTCTCCGGCATGGAGATCGAGACGATCTGCCGCTACAAGCTGCCGGTCTGCGTCGTCATCTTCAACAACGACGGCATCTATCGCGGCACCGACGTCAATCGCGCCGGCGGTTCCGATCCGGCGACGACCGTCTTCGTCAAAGGCGCGCGCTACGACAAGATGATCGAGGCGTTCGGCGGCGTCGGCGTCAATGCGACGACGCCCGGACGAGCTCAAGCGCGCCGTCAACGCGGCGATGGATTCCGGCAAGCCGACGCTGATCAACGCGGTGATCGACCCGGCCGCCGGCAGCGAGAGCGGCCGCATCGGCAATCTCAATCCGCAAAGCGTGCTCAGGAAGAAATAAGGAGCGCTCCGTCGCGGCGGACACTCAGCGAAGCTGAAATTGGAACATGAATGCCCGCGGGCGCGGGCCGGAGCGGAATAGGGAGGCCATCAATGGCAACGCGCAAAAAGGCAGCCAAAGCGAAATCCAAAGCCGCAAGGAAATCTGCGGCAAAGAAATCGTCGCAAGAAGGTCGTGAAACTCGACGGCCAAGAAGCCGGCGGCGAAAGCGCGCCGGCAACGGCCTGCCGCGCCCGAGCGCGAAACCGTGGGGCCAGGCGGGCCGGGCGCTCGACGGCGTGCACATTCTCGACTTCACCCATGTGCAGTCGGGCCCGACCTGCACGCAGCTTCTCGCCTATATGGGCGCCGACGTGATCAAGGTGGAGCGGCCCGGCATCGGCGACATCACGCGCGGCCAGCTGCGCGACGTGAAAGGGCAGCCGACAGCCTCTATTTCACCATGCTCAACGGCACCAAGCGCTCGATCACGATCGACTCCAAGCATCCCAAGGGCAAGGAAATCCTCGATCGGCTGGTGAAGCAATGCGACGTGCTGGTCGAGAATTTCGCGCCCGGCGCGCTCGACCGCATGGGGCTCACCTTCGAGCACATCCACAAGCTCAATCCGCGCATGATCGTCGCCTCGGTGAAGGGCTTCGGCCCCGGTCCTTACGAGGACTGCAAGGTCTACGAGAACGTCGCGCAATGCGCCGGCGGCTCGGCCTCGACCACCGGCTTCCGCGACGGCCCGCCGCTCGTCACCGGCGCGCAGATCGGCGATTCGCGGCACCGGCCTGCATCTCGCGCTCGGCATCGTCACGCGCGCTCTACCAGCGCATCCGCACCGGCCGCGGCCAGAAGGTGCTGTGCGCCATGCAGGACGGCGTGCTCAATCTGGCGCGCGTGAAACTGCGCGACCAGCAGCGCCTCAAGCACGGCCCGCTCACCGAATACAGCCAGTACGGCGAGGGCGTGCCGTTCGGCAAAGCGACGCCGCGCGCCGGCAACGATTCCGGCGGCGGCCAGCCGGGCTGGATCCTCAAGTGCAAAGGCTGGGAGACCGATCCCGACGCCTACATCTATTTCATCACCCAGGCGCCGGTGTGGGCCGCGATCTGCGATCTGATCGGCAAGCCGGAATGGAAGACCGATCCGGATTACGCCACGCCGCCGGCGCGGCTGCCGCGGCTGCGGCAAGATCTTCGACACGATCGAGCAATGGACCATGACCAAGACCAAGTTCGAGGTCATGGACATCTGCAACAAGCACGACATTCCGGTCGGCCCGATCCTGTCGATGAAGGAGATCGCCGAGGAGCAGTCGCTGCGCGACGACCGGCACCGTGGTCGAGGTCGATCATCCGAGGCGCGGCAAGTATCTGACCGTCGGCAATCCGATCAAGCTGTCGGACTCGCCCGCCGACGTGCGGCGCTCGCCGCTTCTTGGCGAGCACACCGACGAAATCCTGCGCAAGGTGCTCGGCTATTCCGACAAGGAAGTCGCCGAGATCAAAGTGTCCGGCGCGATCACGCGCCGGAGAAGCCGGCCAAAGCGGAGGCGGCGTAGTCGTATCGTTCGCCTCCCCGCATGCGGCGACCCAGTGACGGCGTGACGCTCGGAGTCTGGATGCCGCGACATTCCCGAGCGATGACGCGAGATGGAAGAGGTTGTTACAATGCGTATCGTCGTTCACGGCCAGCAGGCGTTCGGCAAGGCGGTGCTCGAAGCGCTGCTCAAGCGCGGCGAGAACGTCGTCGCCGTCTATGTCGCGCCGGAAAAGCCGGGCGCCAAGGCCGATCCGCTGAAGGAAGCGGCGCTCGCCGCGAAGCTTCCGGTCTATCAGCCGGACTCCTACAAGAAGCCCGAAGTGTGGGAAGAGTTCAAAGCGCTCAAGCCCGACCTTCAGGTGATGGCCTTCGTCACGCTGTTCGTGCCGGAAGAATTCCTGAACATCCCGACCCACGGCTCGATCCAGTATCACCCGTCGCTGTTGCCGGCCTATCGCGGCGCCAGCGCCATCAACTGGCCGATCATCAAGGGCGAGACCGAAACCGGCCTGTCGATCTTCTGGCCCGACAACGGGCTCGATACCGGCGACGTGCTGATCCAGAAGAAAACGCCGATCGGTCCGAACGACACGCTCGGCACGGTCTATTTCGACCGCCTGTTCCCGATGGGCGTCGAGGCCATGCTGGAATCGGTCGATCTGGTGAAGGCCGGCAAGGCGCCGCGCATCAAGCAGGACGAGGCGAAGGCGACCTACGAAGGCCGCTGCGGCGCCGACAACGCCAAGATCGACTGGGGCAAGCCCTGGGAGCAGATCGACCGGCTGATCCGCGGCTGCAATCCGGCGCCCGGCGCCTGGACGACGCTCGACGGCAAGCAACTGAAGATTTTCGACGCCAAGCCGCTGCCGGCGAAGGACCCGAAGGGCATCGCCGGCAAGCTCGGCGAAATCGTCGCGGTCGAAGCCGACGGCTTCACCGTGGTCTGCGCCGACGGGCGCTTCAAGGTTACGCGCGTGCAGCCCGCCGACGGCAAGAAGATCGAAGCCGGCGAATGGGCGAAGTCCGCCAACCTCGCGGTCAAGGCGAGATTCACATGACCATTCGCGTCATGGTCCAGCCATGACGAACTAAAAGCCGCAGACCCTGCCGGGTTTTCTTTCAATCAATGGATCCTCAACCAATGCCCGCCTCGCAACATCAGTCGCCGAAATCCGACATTGAAATTTCGCAGGCCGCCAAGAAGCGGCCGATCCTCGACGTCGCGCGCGAACGGCTCGGCATCGCGCCGGAGAACCTCGAGCCCTACGGCCACTACAAGGCCAAGGTGTCGATGGATTACATCAAGTCGCTGCAGAGCAAGCCGAACGGCAAGCTGATCCTGGTCTCCGCCATCACGCCGACGCCGGCGGGCGAGGGCAAGACGACGACGACGGTCGGCCTGACCGACGCGCTCAACTACATCGGCAAGAAGGCGATGCTCTGCCTGCGCGAGCCGTCGCTCGGGCCGTCATTCGGCGTGAAGGGCGGCGCCGCCGGCGGCGGCTATGCCCAGGTCGTGCCGATGGAGGACATCAATCTGCACTTCACCGGCGACTTCCACGCCATCACCTCGGCCAACAATCTGCTCGCCGCGCTGCTCGACAACCACATCTATTGGGGCAATGCGCTCGGCATCGACGAGCGCCGCGTCGCCTGGCGCCGCGTGCTCGACATGAACGATCGCGCGCTGCGCTCGATCGTGTCGTCGCTCGGCGGCGTCGCCAACGGCTTTCCGCGCGAGGACGGTTTCGACATCACGGTCGCCTCCGAAGTGATGGCGATCTTCTGCCTCGCCCGCGATCTCGACGATCTGAAGAAGCGGCTCGGCAATATCGTCGTCGCCTATACCCGCGACCGCAAGCCGGTCCGCGCCGGCGATCTCAAGGCGCATGGCGCCATGACCGTGCTGCTCAAGGAGGCGCTGGCGCCGAACCTGGTGCAGACGCTCGAAGGCACGCCGGCCTTCATCCACGGCGGCCCGTTCGCCAATATCGCGCACGGCTGCAATTCGGTGCTGGCGACGACGACGGCGCTCAAGCTCGCCGATTACGTGGTCACCGAAGCCGGCTTCGGCGCCGATCTCGGCGGCGAGAAGTTCATGGACATCAAGTGCCGCAAGGCCGGCATCGAGCCGTCCTGCGCGGTGCTGGTCGCCACCATCCGCGCGCTGAAGATGCACGGCGGCGTCAAGAAGGAAGATCTCAAGACCGAGAACCTCAAGGCGCTCGAAGCCGGCATGAGCAATCTCAAGCGCCATGTCGAGAACGTGCAGAAATTCGGCATCGTGCCGGTGATCTCGATCAACCGCTTCTCCGCCGATACCGAGGCCGAGATCAAGCTGGTCGAGGAGACCTGCAAGTCGCTCGGCGTCGAGGCGCTGATGGCCGATCATTGGGCGATGGGCGGCGAGGGCGCGGCCAATGTCGCCAAGGCCGTCGTCAAGGTCGCCGAGAGCGGCAAGAGCAAGCTCAAATTCCTCTATCCCGACGACATGCCGCTGCTCGAGAAGATCCGCACCATCGCCAAGGAAATCTATCGCGCCAAGGACATTTCCGCGGACAAATCGGTGCGCGATCAGCTCGCCAATTTCGAGGCGATGGGCTACGGCAAGTTCCCGATCTGCGTCGCCAAGACGCAGTACAGCTTCTCGACCAATCCCGACGCCAAGGGCGCGCCGACCGATCACGTCATCAATGTGCGCGAGGTGCGGCTCTCCGCCGGCGCCGAATTCGTGGTCGCGATCTGCGGCGAGATCATGACCATGCCGGGCCTGCCCAAGAGTGCCGGCGGCCGACTTCGATCGATATCGGGCCGGACGGCAAGATCGTCGGGCTGTTCTAGAACTGCTTTACGTTTCGCGACCGAGCCGCCGTTGACGATGCCGTTTTACGAACTTATCTGAGTTGTTCCGCGACGGCGAAGCTCGCCTGCGGGTGACGCACAAAAAGTGAGGTCTGCAACGATGTTGAAGTTTTATTACAGCGGCGCGCCGAACCCGACCAAGGTCGCGCTGTTTCTCGAAGAGACCGGTCTGCCCTACGAGGCCATACCGGTCGATACCCGCAAGGGCGAGCAGCACAAGCCGGAATTCCTCGCGATCAATCCGAACGCCAAGCTGCCGGCGATCGTCGACGGCGACGTCACCGTGTTCGATTCGAGCGCGATCCTGCTTTATCTCGCCGAGAAGACCGGCAAGTTCCTGCCGGCCAAGACCGACAAGGCGCGCGGCGAACTGTTGTCGTGGATGTTCTTCGTGTCGTCCGGCGTCGGCCCGTATTTCGGCCAGTCGGTGCATTTCCGCAATTACGCGCCGGAAAAGCTGCCCTACGCCATCAACCGCTACGCCTTCGAGGCGCAGCGTCACGCCGGCATTCTCGATGCGCGGCTCGCCAAGCAGAAATACATGCTCGGCGACACCTACACGATCGTCGACATGAATGTCTGGGGCTGGGCGCGCATGCTGCCGAACGTGCTCGGCGAGGGCGCCTTGGACAAGTACAAGAACCTCAAGCGGCTGGTCGACGAGATCAACGCCCGTCCCGCGGCGCAGAAGGCCTCGACGCTCAAGGACCGCCACAAGTTCAAGACCGAGATGGACCAGGAAGCGCTGCACGCGATGTTCCCGCACCTGAAGGAAAAGGTCGCGTAACCGCCAACAGATCGCGAGCGCGAAAGCATAGTCGAGGGCCGGCCGCGGACGTCATCTGCGCCGGGCCGGCCCTCGATATTTTGGTTAACTGAAAACTTTCTCGTAGACCGTTCCGCGCGGAGCCGCAAGCTGCCGGTCCGGCCTAATTTCCATAAAATTTTTGTCTTTTTGCACCGCGCTTATGGGCGTGGATCTTTGCACTTTCCCGTTAGGGTGGCTGTCAGTTCCGCCGATTTTCATCCCGTTGGAGGACGGGAGGCGGAGTTCATAAACACGTCAATTGGAATGCACCCATGTTTCATGCGCCCGCCTTCAAGATCGTCCCGCCGTTGGAAAATCTCGCCGACAAATCTCCGATGCCCGCCAATCAAGCCAATCGCTGATCGACGAACTCAACGACGCGGTTTCGACCGGCGGCGACGCGCAGCGCTTGCGCATCCTCGAGCGTATCACCGATCTGTTCGCGGCCGGCTCGCGCGGCTATACGCAGCGATCAGATCGCGCTGTTCGACGACGTGCTGCAGGAACTCGCGGCCGATATCGAAGTGCAAGGCGCGGGCGCGGCTCGCCCAGCGGCTGGCGCATATCAGCTACGCAGCCCGCCCGGGATCGTCCGCGCGCTCGCCTTCGACGACGCCATCGTGGTCGCCGAGCCGGTGCTGAAATATTCGCAAGCGCTCAGCGATGCCGACCTCGCCGAGAACGCCAAGACCAAAAGCCAGGAACATCTGCTCGCGATCGCGCAGCGGCTGAAGCTCAGCGAGGCGGTCACCGACGTGCTGGTCGATCGCGGCGATCGCCGCGTCGTCGACACGATGGTGAAGAACAAAGGCGCGCGCATCTCGCTCTGCGGCTATGAAAAGCTCACGCACAAGGCGCGCCGCGACCGCAGGCTGACGCTGGCGCTGAGCCGGCGCAGCGATCTGCCGCGGCAATATTACCTGAAGCTCCTGGAAACCGCGTCGGCCGCGGTGCGCGCCAAAATGGAACGCGACAATCCGCAGGCGGCGAGCCGAAATTCGCGACACCATCGACGAGGTCGCGACCGTCATGCAGCACGAGGCGCGCGAGGCGTCGCGGCGCCATGCCAATGCCGAGCGCGATGCGACGCGCTGCGCCAACGTCAAGCCGTTCACCGAGGCGAACGTGCACGCGCCGGCGCGCAAGCAGGAATTCGCACGGACGGCGATCGCGCTGTCGAAGCTGTGCCGGTTTCCGGTCGATGCGGTGGAACGGGCGCTGCTCGATAAGGGCGAGGACATGATCCTCGTTCTCGCCAAAGCGGCCGGCTGTTCCTGGACGACGACGCGCGAACTGCTGCTGATGCATGTCGCCGAGCGCAACTTGCAGCCGACCGATCTCGAGCGGTCGTTCGAGCGCTATAAGAAGCTGAGCCGGGACATCGCCCGCGACGTCATCAGCTTTCACGGCCAGCGCATCGAGCTGCGCTCGAGAGAAGCCGAGCGGATCAAGATTAGTACGTATGAGCATGATCTTCGGTTAGCACGTCTGCCGAAAACCGGTTCCCTCGGAAAGTCCGGGGCACTTTTCGGGATCATGCTCTAGAGAAATCCGAACCGTCCGCCGCCGGCTTTGCTTGACGGTCTCAGGATCGCCATAGGTCAGGTAGGACCACATCCGTTCGGCCACCTGACCCGCCCAGTCGGCGCGATGTTGGGCCTCGGCTGCGGTGAGGAGCGGCGCGCGGTCGGCTTCGCCCGCCGCCAGCACGGCAAGCTCCACCCGGCACATATCTTCGAGAAACCAACATAAGCGTCACCGCCTGCTTGATGTCGACGCCCGCGACGACGGCGCCGTTGCCGCGCAGGATGATGCCGTTGGCATCTCCCAACCGATCGGCAACTGCAGCGGCGATCGCATCCGAGCGCATCAGCGTCGGATCGTTCCAGAACGCCGGAGACGGATAGAAGAACGCGCCGAAGCCGTGCCGCGCCTTGGGCGGCCGGCCGAGCACCGACATGGCCATGACTTGCGGCGGGATGACGCGGCACACCGCGCCGGTGGCGGCGCGCCTTTGGTAGATTTGCTGGTGGACGCGCACTTCGCCGAGAACGCCGTCCGGCAATGGGCCTTCGACCGGACACACCGTGCCGTTCTCGCCGGGGGCGATCAGACCCATCGGGCCTGCTTTGCAGACGAGGAAACGTGGTGGCATCGAGCCGTGCCGAGCAGTGGCCATAGGCATCGACCAAGCCGGCGCGCGATAGCGCGCGCGCCGCCTGGCGCACTTCGATCTGCATCTCGCTGAGCAGGAACTCGTCGTTCCATGTCGTGATCTTGCATGTCGTGATCTTGGTACCGGCTTTATTGCTTGTCGCCGATCCCTTTGATCAGCGGCTCGAGCCGTGCGACGTCTTATCGACGTAGGAATCGAACGCGTCCAGCAGCGATATTTTCCGGCCGGATGCCTTGCGCTTTGATCTTTTGCGCCAGGTCGGGATCCTGGCTCACCTTGGCGATGGCGTCGGCGAGCTTCTTCAGCACCGGTTTCGGCGTTTTCGCCGGCGCCAAGATGCCGTACCAGGTGGCGTAGTGGTAGTCGACGCCTTGCGAGATCGCCGTCGGTATTTGCACCGGATCGGCGATCGGCGTCGTCGGCGCCGACCGCGAGCCCGCGCAGGCTGCCGTTCTGCAGGAACGACAGCACGAAGGCGAGCGGATCGAACGAGGCCTGAATAGCGCCGCTCAGCATGTCCGAGATGATGTTGGTGCTCACCGTGTAAGGCACGTGCACCAAATCGATCTTGGTCTGTGCCGCGAAATAGGCGCCGGCCAGATGCGTCGAGGTGCCGATCCCCGCCGAGCCGTAATTGAGTTGGCCCGGCTTCGCTTTCGCCAGATCGATGAACTCCTTCAGATTGGTCACGCCGAGCGCGCCGGCACGACGACGATCGCCGGCGCGACGCCGACCGTCGACGACGCCGGCGAAGTCGTGGATCGGATCGAACGGCATGCTCTTGTTGATGAAGCCGAGGATCGAGTGGCCGGAATTGGCGAACAGCAGCGTGTAGCCGTCGGGTGTCGCGTTCGCGACCGTCTCGCCGCCGATCACGCCGCCGGCGCCCGGCTTGTTCAGCACCACGATCTGCTGGCCCAGGAACTGCGACAGCTTGTCGGCATAAAGCCGCGCCAGAATATCGATCGTGGTTCCCGGCGTCAGCGGCACGACCAGCGTGATCAGCCGCGACGGAAATTGATCCGCCGCGCGCGCCGGCAGCGCCAGCATCGCGAGCATCAGCAGTGCCGCCGCCATCAATCTTGTGAGCTTCATTGCACGTACCCCCGTATTTCTTTCTGGGCTCTAAACCAGCGCGACGGCGCGGATCGGCGAGGCTTCGGCGTCGATCAGCTTGAGCGGCAGGCCGATCAGCGTGAAGCGCTCCTTGCCGATGCGATCGAGGTTTTTCAGATACGGCATGGTGATCACGCCGTGTTCGGACAGCGTGCGCGAATTGTGGAAGACGCGCGGCGAGTTCGGCTCGTCGTTGCCGTGATAGAAATCATAGCCGACGATGACGACGCCCTTGTCGATGCACCACATGGTCGCGCCGATGGTCAGATAGGGCGAGTCTTTCATCCACTTTTCCGAACCGCCGTCATAGGTGTTGTTGTGATCGGTGCGCAGCATCAGCCGGTCGCCCTTCTTGATGCTCGCGCCGACGCGCTTTTGCAGGTCGTCTGCGGTGATCGCCTTGGACGGCAGCTTGTCGCGCAGGTCGGCGACGATGGCGTCGCCGATGAACAGTTCCAGCGGCAATTGATGGATCTGGGTGCCGCCGCGCACATTGTGCTCCGGCGCGTCGACATGGCTGCCGGCATGCAGCCGCATGTGCACGCCGCGCACGATCTGGCCGGCGCCGCCCGGCGCGTCGTGTTCCTTGATGACCTCCATCGCGAACTGCATGTCTTTCTTGAATCCGGCGGGCGTGCGCATCGCGAAATTCTTCGGATCGAGCTCGAGGCTGATGTCGACGATGGTTGGGTTGGGCGGCAGCATGGGGCTATTCTCCGATTGCTTTCCGATTTACCGGATGGGCGGCGATCGCGACCGGCTGACATTGTGCGCATCTCGATAACCGGGGAAAGTATCGATATTTCCCGCCTTTATCGCCAACAAACGTTGGTTGTCCATGGCGCAGGCCATCGTCGTCGCAACGAAAACGGCGCGGCTTTGCGGCCGCGCCGTTTCCTTATGTCTGAAGAAGCCGCTCTGTTAGAACAGCTTCGCCGCGGATTGCAGCGTGTTCCAGACGCCCCAGGCCAGCGGAATGCCGACGAAGCCCCAGAACAGGACGGCCTGGCAGTCGAGCCGCCCTTGCCGATCCCGAACGAGCCCGACGGAGCGCGCGCCGGCCGCGCTCGCGGCTTGCAGTTTGGCGACTTCCTCCGCGCTCATGTACCACTTGGGATCGACCGGCTTGATCAGGAAGTTGCAGATCAAGCCGACGACCAGCATGCCGCACAGGATGTACATGGTGAAGTCGTAGAGGTGGTCGCGCGGCACGCCGGCGGCGAGTTGCGCTTCGCGGATGTAGTTCACCACCACCGGACCGATGATGCCGGCCGTCGACCAGGCCGTGAGCAGCCGTCCGTGAATGGCGCCGACGAACTGCGTGCCGAACATGTCGGCGAGATAGGCCGGCACGGTGGCGAAGCCGCCGCCATACATCGACAGGATGATGCCGAAGGCGAGCACGAACAGCGCCTTGTTGCCGATCTGCGCGAACGACGGCGCCGACGCATAGAGCACGATGCCGAGGACGAAGAAGCTGTAATAGGTGTTCTTGCGCCCGATATAGTCGGACAGCGACGCCCAGAAGAACCGGCCGCCGATGTTGAACAGCGAGAGCAGGCCGACGAAGCCGGCCGCGATCGCGGCGATGGCGGCCTTCTGATCGGCGCTCAGCGCAGTGAAGCCGAGCTCCGGATGGCCGATCAGCTTGCCGCCGAAGATTTCCTGCAGCATCGGCGAGGCCATGCCGATGACGCCGATGCCGGCGGACACGTTGAGGCAGAGCACCGCCCAGATCAGCCAGAACTGCGGCGTCTTGTGCGCGTCCTTCAGATGCACGTTGTGCTGGGTGATCATCGCTTGGCTTCGCTGGGCGGCGTCCAGCCGTCCGGCCGCCAGCCGGCCGGCGGCAGGCGATAGCCGAAGGCGCCGACCATCATGAAGACGAAATAGATCGCGCCCATGGCGAGGAAGGTCTGCCAGACGCCGACATCGGTCGGCGTCTTGAAATAGTTCATCAGCAGGTTGGCGAGCGGCGCGCCGATCATGGCGCCGCCGCCGAAGCCCATGATGGCCATGCCGGTCGCCATGCCGCGCCGGTCGGGGAACCATTTGATCAGCGTCGAGACCGGCGAGATGTAGCCGAGGCCGAGACCGATGCCGCCGATGACGCCGGAGCCGAGCCACATCAGCCAGAGCTGATGGATGTAGACGCCGATGGCGCCGAGGACGAGGCCGCCCGCCCAGCAGCAACGCCGCGACGACGCCGGCCTTGCGCGGCCCGACGCGCTCGAGCCAGCCGCCCCAGATCGCCGCGGAGACGCCGAGCAGCACGAAGAACAGCGTGAACATCCAGCCGATGCTGGCGACCCGCCAGTCGCAGGTCGTGGTGAACAGCTCCTGCGCCAAGCGTCATGTCGGGGCAGGCTTTGGCTGCCGTGAGCCCGATCGCGCGCGACAGCGGCAGCCAGAACACGCTGAAGCCGTAGGCCATGCCGATGCAGAGATGGATGCAGAGCGCCGCCGGCGGCACCAGCCAGCGATTGAAGCCTGCGGTGGCGATGATCCGTTCGCGATCGAGAATGCCGGTCAGCCTTTGCCTCCAGCCGGCATGGCTTGATCGAATGTCGTCGTCATAGGCTCCCCTCCGTTTAGATTTTTATGACAGCGTTTGTTGTGCTGCGTTTATGCGATCAGAATGCCATTTCCTTCAGATAGCCGGCAAACGTCCCGATGAGGAAAACCCCATAGACGTTAGAACTATTTCTCATCTCGCACTGCAAAAAGTTCTTTGTTTCGATGGGCCTTCGCCGGGCTGCGTTGTGGCGCCGAGGTTGACCGAGACAAAAGGTCTCAATGATCGGGATTGCCAAATGATATGATCGGAATTGCGGATCAAAAAAATGACTATTGATTCTCGCTCGCAGCGCTTTAGCTCTGTTCCAAAGCGTGTTTTCCGCCCTAAAGGTAATGAATGAGCCTGACCGAGCCGCCGCAAACATTGCCGCCCGCAGAACGCGGCGACCGGCCGGCGCCGGCCGCCGCGAACCCCGAAGGGCCGCCAGGTCGATCCGCAGGCGGTCGCGGACATCGAGGCGCTGCTGACCGACCGCTCGCGCCGCCGCGACCTTCTGATCGAGCATCTGCATCTGATCCAGGACCAATACGGCCATCTCTCGAGCGCGCATCTCGCGGCGCTGGCGGCCGAGATGAAGCTGGCGCTGACCGAGGTCTACGAGGTCGCGACCTTCTACGCCCATTTCGACGTGGTGAAGGAAGGCGAGACGCCGCCGCCGCCGGTGACGGTGCGCGTCTGCGATTCGCTGTCCTGCGCCATGGCGGGCGCCGAGCATCTGCTTGGCGAATTGCCGAAACGCTCGGGCCGGATGTGCGCGTGGTGCGCGCGCCGTGCATGGGCGCCTGCGACCGCGCGCCGGTCTGCGCCGTCGGTCATGTGCAGGTGATGCAGGCGACGCGCCGAGCGTCGCCGCTGCGGCAAAGCTCGCGCATGCGCACACCCATGCCGAGCCTTGAGCCCGGCACCGATTTCGACGCCTATGTGGCGGCGGCGGCTATCGCATCTGCTCAAGGCCTGCCTCGGCGGCAAGCGCACGCGCGACGACATGATCAAGATCGTCAGCGATGCCGGCCTGCGCGGCCTCGGCGGCGCCGGCTTTCCGACCGGGCGCAAATGGTCGCTGGTGCGCGCCGAGCCCGCGCCGCGCCTGATGGCGGTCAATGCCGACGAAGGCGAGCCCGGCACGTTCAAGGACCGCTATTATCTCGAGCGCGATCCGCACCGCTTCCTCGAAGGCATGCTGATCGCCGCCTGGGTGGTCGAGGCCGCCGAGATCTACATTTATATCCGCGACGAATATCCCGAATTGCGGCTGATGCTCGTCGACGAGATCGCCAAAGCTCGAAGCCGCCGGGCTCGATCGCTTCAGCAAGATTCATCTGCGCCGCGGCGCCGGCGCTTATATCTGCGGCGAAGAATCGGCGATGATCGAATCGATCGAGGGCAAGCGCGGCCTGCCGCGCCATCGCCCGCCTTATGTCGCGCAGGTCGGCCTGTTCGGCCGCCCGACGCTCGAGCAGAATGTCGAGACGCTGTTTTGGGTGCGCGACATCGTCGAGAAGGGCGCCGCGTGGTTCACCTCGCAGGGCCGCCACGAGCGCAAGGGCTTTCGCAGCTTCTCGGTGTCCGGCCGCGTCAAGAATCCCGGCGTGAAGCTCGCGCCCGCCGGCATCACGGTGCGCGAACTGATCGACGAATTCTGCGGCGGCATGGCGGACGGCCACACCTTCAAGGCCTATCTGCCGGGCGGCGCCTCGGGCGGCATCCTGCCGGCAGCCGATGGCCGACCTGCCGCTCGATTTCGGCACGCTGGAAAAGTACGGCTGCTTCGTCGGGTCGCACGCGGTTGTGATCCTGTCCGACAAGGACGATATGAAGGCTGTCGGCGCTCAATCTGATGAAGTTCTTCGAGGACGAAAGCTGCGGCCAATGCACGCCCTGCCGCGTCGGCACCGAGAAGGCCGCCAAGCTGATGGCGCACGGACCGTGGGATCCGGCTCTGCTCGACGAACTGTCGGCCGTGATGCGCGACGCCTCGATCTGCGGTCTCGGCCAGGCGGCGCCGAATCCGCTGGTTTGTGTGCTAAAATACTTTCCGGACGAATTGACGAAACCGCTGGGACATTGGTGACCGAAAGGCTCCTTCGATGAGCGACGCGAAATCGCAAAAGCCCAATACCTTCACGCTCGACGACCGCGAGATCGACATCCGCGCCGGCGAGACCATCTTCCGCGCCGCGCGGCGGCTCGACATCAAGCTGCCGCATCTGTGCTACACGCCGAAGCCCGGCTACCGGGCGGACGGCAATTGCCGCGTCTGCATGGTCGAGATCGAGGGCGAGCGCGTGCTCGCCGCAAGCTGCATCCGCACGCCGGCGCCGGGCATGAAGGTCAAGACCCAGACCGACCGCGCCAAGACCGCGCGCAAGATGGTCGCCGAGCTTCTGCTCACCGACCAGCCCGCGATCGAAGTGCGCGCACGATCCGGATTCCGAGCTGTGGAAGATCGTCACGCGCCAGAAGCTCGAGGCCGGCCGTTTCCCCAAGCGCAAGTCAGCCGAAGTGCCGGCGCCCGACCGCAGCCACGTCGCCATGGCGGTCAATCTCGACGCCTGCATCCAGTGCAATCTCTGCGTCCGCGCCTGCCGCGAAGTGCAGGTCAACGACGTGATCGGCATGGCCGGCCGCGGCCATCTCGAAAAGATCGTGTTCGACTTCGACGATCCGATGGGCGCCTCGACCTGCGTCGCCTGCGGCGAATGCGTGCAGGCCTGCCCGACCGGCGCGCTGATGCCGGCGACGCATGGTCGACGACAACAACGTCTATAAAGGCAAGCCCGACCGCACGGTCGACAGCGTCTGCCCCTATTGCGGCGTCGGCTGCCAGCTCACCTATCAGATCAAGGACGACAAGATCGTCGCCGTCACCGGCAAGAACGGTCCGGCCAATCAGAACCGGCTGTGCGTCAAGGGCCGCTTCGGCTTCGACTACGTGCACAATCCGCAGCGCCTGTTGAAGCCGATGATCCGCAAGGACGGCGTGCCGAAAGTGCCGCACGAGTTCATCGATCCGTCCAATCCGTGGACGCATTTCCGCGAGGCGACCTGGGACGAGGCGCTCGACCGCGCCGCCGGCGGCTTGAAGAAAATCCGCGACCGCGACGGCCCGCAGGCGCTCGCCGGCTTCGGCTCGGCCAAGGGCTCGAACGAAGAGGCCTATCTGTTCCAGAAGCTGGTGCGCACCGGCTTCGGCACCAACAATGTCGATCACTGCACGCGGCTGTGCCATGCCTCGTCGGTGGCGGCGCTGCTCGAGGGCGTCGGCTCGGCCGCGGTGACCGCGACCTTCAACGAATGCAAGAATTCCGACGTCATCATCGTGATCGGCGCCAATCCGACCGAGAACCATCCGGTCGCGGCGACCTTCTTCAAGCAGGCGGCCAAGCGCGGCGCCAAGCTCATCGTGATGGATCCGCGCGGCCAGGCGCTCAAGCGCCACGCCTGGCGCATGATGCAGTTCAAGAACGGCACCGACGTGGCGATGCTCAACGCCATGCTCAACGTCATCGTCGCCGAGAAGCTCTACGACCAGCAATATATCCAGACCTATGTCGAAGGCTTCGAGGCCTGGAAGGAAAGCATCAAGGACTTCACGCCGGAGGAGATGGCGCCGATCTGCGGCATTCCTCGCCGACACGCTGCGCGAGGTGGCGCGCACTTATGCGCGCGCGCGAAAGCGCCATCATCTTCTGGGGCATGGGCGTCTCGCAGCACAC
The DNA here is from genome assembly GCA_963695615.1 of uncultured Alphaproteobacteria bacterium. Taxonomy (GTDB): domain Bacteria; phylum Pseudomonadota; class Alphaproteobacteria; order Rhizobiales; family Xanthobacteraceae; genus BOG-931. The sequence continues at coordinate 28,244 of CAVOHH010000012.1, forward strand.
CCACGGCACCGACAATGCGCGCTGCCTGATCGCGCTGTCGCTGATCACCGGCCAGATCGGCCGGCCCGGCACCGGGCTGCATCCGCTGCGCGGCCAGAACAACGTGCAGGGCGCGTCCGACGCCGGCCTGATCCCGATGTTCTTCCCCGACTACAAGTCGGTGGAGGATCCGGAGATCCGCGGCCAGTACGAGAAGGCCTGGGGCGTCAAGCTCGACCCGAAGAAGGGCAAGACCGTGGTCGAGATCATGGACGCGGTCCATCACGACGAGATCAAGGGCATGTACATCAAGGGCGAGAATCCGGCGATGTCCGATCCCGATCTCAATCATGCGCGCCAGGCGCTGGCGCATCTCGAGCATCTCGTGGTGCAGGATCTCTTCCTCACCGAGACCGCGGTCTATGCCGATGTGGTGCTGCCGGCCTCGGGCTGGCCGGAGAAGGACGGCACCGTCACCAACACCAATCGCCAGGTGCAGATGGGCCGCCAGGCGCTGCCGCTGCCGGGCGACACGCGGCACGATCTGTGGATCATCCAGGAGATCGCCAACCGCATGGGCTGCGGCTGGAACTACAAGCATGTCAGCGAGGTCTTCACCGAGATGGCCGTCGATGATGCCGGCGCTCGCCAACATCTCCTGGGAGCGCGTCGAGCGCGAGGATTCGGTCACCTATCCGACCGACGCGCCCGATCAGCCGGGCCACGACGTCGTGTTCGACAAGGGTTTCCCGCGCCCGGGCGGCTTCGCCAAACTGGTGGCGACCAAGCTGCAGCCGCCGGACGAAGTGCCGGACGAGGAATATCCGTTCATCCTCACCACCGGCCGCCAGCTCGAACATTGGCACACCGGCGCCATGACGCGCCGCGCCACGGTGCTCGACGCGCTCGAACCGAGCGCGGTCGCCTCGGTGTCGCGCGGCACCATCGCAAAGCTCGGCATCGCGCCGGGCGACATGATCCGCGTCGCGACCCGCCGCGGCACGGTCGAGCTGCACTCGCGCCAGGACGACGCCATTCCGGACGGCGTGGTGTTCATCCCCTTCGCCTTCGTCGAGGCGGCGGCGAACCTGCTCACCAATCCGAAGCTCGATCCGTTCGGCAAAATTCCGGAATTCAAGTTCTGCGCGGCGAAGGTCGAGAAGGCCGCGTCGCAGATGGAAGCGGCGGAGTGATCAAAGCGCGGCGTGCGGCGTCTTGGGGTTTGCGTCGGACGGTTGCTCGCGCAATTGCGCCGCCGGACTTGATCCGTCCCCGATCACAAAAGCCAGCTCGATATTGTCGGGCTTCTGTTTGAATTCGGTCGTGACGGCGTGGCGAACGGTCTCGGCCAATTCGCCGAGCGGCTTGCCGTCGACCACCCTGGGGAACAAGACCGTCACCAGCACCAGCCGACCGTTGTTCCAATTGAAGCCGACTTGCGGCTTGATGCCGGTCGCCTTCGCCAGATCGTCCTCGACCGCCGCCTTGTACTTGAAGCCGTCGGTCAATGTGCTGACGACGTCGCAGCCGGCGAGGCCGATCGCCAAAAAAACGATCGCTGCAATTCTCGACATGTGAATCTCCCCCAGATGCCGGCGATTGCGCGATCATACCGGCTCGTTACGGCGGTTTTATTTCTCGTCCTTGAAATAGACTTCGACCGGGCCGTTCAATTTGATCGTCAGCGGGTTGCCGTAGCGATCCTTGGTCTTGCCGGCTTCGACTTTGATCCAGCCTTCGCTGATGCAGTATTCGGCGACATTGGTCTTCTCGACGCCCTTGAAGCGCACGCCGACGTCGCGCTCCAAGCAGCTCGGCATTGTAGTACGGGCTTTTCGGATCGTTCGAGAGCCGGTCGGGCAGGGTTGTCTTTGTTTCGGTCATCTGTTCCATCGTTTTCGGTCTTCACGACCAATCGGGTCCAATGATCGTATGATCTACTGCCTTATCCCATTTCTAACCCGGCCTTAACGCGACTCGTCGCGCAGGCCGGTGGGCGCTGAAACGGGGCTATTTTCGGTCCGAGACGGGGAGGGCTTTTCGCAGGCTGCGGGGGGAGATAAGACTTGATCCTATGACACTTGATCCTATGGCCCTTGCCGCCGATGCCTCGCCGCACCTGTCCGCCGCCGGCTTGCCGCGCCACGACTGGACGCGCGACGAGGTGCGCGCTCTGTTCGAGCTGCCGTTCCCGGAGCTGATGTTCCGCGCCCAGAGCGTGCATCGCGCAGAATTTCGATCCGACCGAGGTGCAGATTTCGACGCTGCTGTCGATCAAGACCGGCGGCTGCCCGGAGGACTGCGCCTATTGCCCGCAAAGCGCGCGCTACGACACCGGCGTCGCAGGCCGAAAAGCTGATGGCGCTCGACGCGGTGCTCGCCGAGGCGCGCGCGGCCAAGGCCGCCGGCGCCAGCCGCTTCTGCATGGGCGCGGCCTGGCGCTCGCCCAAGGACCGCGATCTCGACGCAGGTCTGCGCCATGGTCGAGGGCGTCAAGGCGCTCGGGCTCGAGACCTGCGCCACGCTCGGCATGCTCACCGGCGCCGCAGGCGCAGCGGCTCAAAGACGGCGGGCCTCGACTACTACAATCACAATCTCGACACCTCGCCGGAATTTTACGGCGACGATCATCACCACGCGCACCTATCAGGATCGCCTCGACACGCTCGCCCATGTGCGCGACGCCGGCATCCATGTCTGCTGCGGCGGCATCGTCGGCATGGGCGAGACGCGCGAGGACCGCGTCGGCATGATCGCGACGCTCGCGAGCCTGCCGGCGCATCCCGAAAGCGTGCCGATCAACATGCTGGTGCAGGTCGCCGGCACGCCGCTCGCCGGCGGCAAGCGCGCTCGATCCGATCGATTTCGTGCGCACCATCGCGGTCGCGCGCATCACCATGCCGCGCTCGGTGGTGCGGCTCTCGGCCGGCCGCGAGGACATGAGCGAGGAGACGCAGGCGCTGTGCTTCCTCGCCGGCGCCAATTCGATCTTCTACGGGCCGAAACTGCTGACCACGCCCAATCCCGGCCGCGACCGCGATCGCGAATTGATGGATCGGCTGGGCCTGAGCCCGATGGAACCGTAGGCGGGTCAAGCACGCCGCGTGTCGACGCCGACACGTCGACGGATCACGCCTCGGCCACGTCGCCAAGCGGCTGAACACAGCAATACAACGAGCGTCAGCGAATTCGATCGTCCATGACGACTGCAGCCAATTGCCGCACGCCGCAGCAGTCCGCGCTTCGCTATCTCTGCACGATTGCCGTTGCGATCGTCTCACTCTCGGCCGTCGCTCTCGGCGAGGCCAGACGACATTCTCAGCAGGGACACCGTGCTGCGCGATCCCGAAATTCCGTCGCTGGGCAATCCGAAGGGCGATCTCACCGTGGTCGAATTTTTCGACTACCAATGCCCGTATTGCAAAAAGCTCGCGCCCGAGATCGCGCAGCTCATGCCGGAAGACGGCAATATCAGGCTCGTCCTGAAGGATTGGCCGATCTTCGGCGCGGTTTCGAAGTCCGCGGCGCAGCTGGCGCTGGCGGCCAAATATCAGGACAAATACGCCGAGGCCCACGACGCCCTGATCGGGGCGACGACGAAACTGACCGACGACAATATTCGCCGACCTGCTCGCCAAGGCCGGCGTCGATGTCGACAAGGCGAAGCTCGATCTGAAAGCGCATCAAAAGACGATCGACGATCTCTTGGCTCGCAACAGCGACCAAGCCGAGGCCTTCGGCTTTCAGGGCACGCCGGGCTTCATCGTCGGCACGTTCCGCGTGCCGGGCGTCGTCGAAATGAAAGTGTTCAAGCAGATCATCGCCGACGCCCGCACGCGGGCGAAGAAGACGAAGAGCTAATCGTCCCCGGGGCGAAACATGGCGGCCAAGCGGACGAGATCATCCGCGAGGCCGCCGTTTTGCAGCGGTTACCGCCTACGGCATCTGACCGTGTTCGGTCATGCAGGTCCCGTACACCGCAAACTGCGCAGTTTCCCAGGTGCTGAAATTATACGGCGCGGCCTTCATGTTGCAGTCGTGCATGGCCGCCGCGCGGCTCTCGTTCATCGGCATGGCGCCCAAGACCTGATCGTGCTGGTCGAGCGCTTCGCCCGCATACATGTGCAGGCCGTTGAGCGACTGCACGGCGCGGTGATGGTGGTGCGTGGCCGCAAGCGCCGGCGTTCCGGCAGCGCGGCGAAAGCCAGCGCATAAGGAAGGTGTTTGATCGCAGCTCCGTCCCGGCGCGGCGTCAACATTGTATCGTGCGATGTCATTTCCATTCTCTTGTTTGGGGTCGCCCTTCGGCGCCTGAATACAAGAGATGCCGCATTGCACAATGACAGTGGCGTGAACGTTACGGACGTTTAATCATCGTATTATCAATGCGTTGACGAGAATTATATGAGCGACTTTTCGGCGCAGGTCATTGCATCGCGATCGAGCCAGATTTAGCGCCGCCGCGCGCCGCTCTTGTGCTTGCAAATCCTGCAGCCTGACGCTGCCCCGATGTTTATTTGCTCCGCGTCGCGCGCATCGCTCCCGCGCGTCCCGCGCGGATAAAATCGACATAGCTTGCACGCCCGACGTATCGCTGCGTTGCGTGGATTGCATGCAAGTTGCAAACGCAGGACGGAAGAAATGAAGTGTTCGGAAGAAGTGTTATATTATTTAAAAGTGGAATTGAATGTGTTGTTTTGGATATTTTTGTTTGACGTGCTCGATGAACGCGCGCAGCTTGGGCAGGACCTGGCGTCTGCCTGGGTGATACAGGAAAACGCCGGCGTGGTGACGGCGAAGCGCGTCAGGAGCGTTTGCAGCCGGCCGTCGGCGATCGGCGCCGGCGAGCGGGCCGGGCACCTGCGCAAGTCCCACGCCCTGGATCGCCGCGCCGAGCAGCGTCGGGTAGTCGTGCGCGATGAGCGGCCCGAGACGATCGCCTCGACCGCCTTGTTGCCGTCGACAAAGGACCAGGGCGCGATCGACCCGTCGAGCGGCGCATGCGCAGGCAGGCGTGCTGACGCAGATCGTCGATGCGCTCCGGCCGCTTTCGCCGGCGCAGATAATCGGGGCTGCCGACGACCGCGAACGGGAACGGCGGCGTCAGCCGCACGGCGACCATGTCGGCGGCGATGAACTGGCCGAGCCGGATGCCGGCGTCAAACCCTCCGGCCGCGAGATCGACCAGCTCCTCGCTGGCGGCGATCTCCACCTCGACCTCGGGATAGGCCTGGCAGAACGATGCGATCAGCGGCTCCAGCAGGATCGGCACCACCGCGCGCGGCACCGTGAGGCGCAACAGTCCGGCCGGACGCTGCCCGAGGTCGCGCGCGACCTCGCTCGCGGCGACGAGCTCCTCGAAGGCGGGCTTGGCGCGCGACAGGAACCGCTCGCCGGCTTCGGTCAGGCCGACGCTGCGCGTGGTGCGTATGAAGAGCGCGGCGCCGACGCGCGCCTCGAGCGCGCGCACCGCCTGGCTGATCGCCGACGGCGTCACGCCGAGTTCCGCGGCCGCTCTGCGAAAGCTGCGGTGCTGGGCGACGCTCAGGAACGCCTCCACGCCGTCGAGCGCGCCCTGCCGGACTGTGAAGTTCTGCTTCATGGCCCGTCGACATTATCGCGAATAGTCGATCGCTGGAAGCGGCCGTACATCTCCGAGTCGCAAGTCAACCGACGCGGCGGCCGCCGATCGACCGCGTGTTCGAGGCCGCTCGGAACCTGAAGGAGGCCAAATGTCCCCAGCAATCATCTTCCAGATCCATCTCGTCCTCGGCTACGTCGCCGTGGCTGCTTTGCTTCGGCGCGTACATCTGGCCGAGGCTCAAGTCGATGGACCGGGTCGCAGCGCAACGCGCGATCGCGACGCTGCACAGCTTCCGCTTCTTCGGGCTGGTCTTCATCCTTCCGGGCGTCGTCGGCCCCAATCTGCCGGCCGGCTTCGCCGCCTTCGCCGCCTACGGCGACTTCGCGACCGGGGTGCTGGCCATGCTGGCGCTTCTGACGGTCAGGATCCGTCCGCTCTTCTGGCTGTTCGTCGTCGCCTTCAATCTCGTGGGGACGGCCGACATCGTCGTCGACTACTACCACGCGCGTCCAGGTCGGCCTTCCGGCGCATGGCGGGGCGAGCTGGGCGCCGCCTACGCGATCCCGATCATCTACGTGCCCGCTGCTGATGATCACGCACATCGTCGCGTTCTATTTGCTGGCGCGTCGGCGGGTCGGCGGGTTGAGCGCGTAGCTGCAATTCAACGATCTCTACGCCCCCGCCGCGCCGCCATCCGCGCGCGGATCGTGCGCGGCTTCGCAGGTGCCGTCCTGGTGCAGCAGCGCGGCGCCGGCGTGGCCCATGACGTCGGAATAGGGCTCGTCGATCAGACTTCGACGTCGTGGCCGGCCGAGACGAGCTGGTCGATCAGATTGCCGTCGAAGCGCGGTTCCAGGCGCAGCGCCGTTTGCGGCGCGCCCCAGGTGCGGCCGAGCACCCAGCGCGGGCGGTCGATGGCGTCCGCGAGCGGCTCGCCGAATTGCACATGGCGCGTGAACACCGCGCTTTGCGTCTGCGGCTGGCCGTCGCCGCCCATGGCGCCATAGGCCATGACGCGGCCGTCCTTGAGCACGGCGAGCGCCGGATTGAGCGTGTGGAACGGCAGCCGCCCGGGCGCGAGCGGATTAAGCGCGCCGGCGTCGAGCGAAAAGCTCGCGCCGCGGTTCTGCATCAAGCACGCCGGTCTGCCGGCAGCACGCAGCCGGAGCCGAATTCCCAATAGAGCGATTGGATATAGGAGACGACGAGGCCCGACGCGTCGGCGGCGCCCATCCAGATCGTATCGCCGCCGCCGGAGCCGAGCGGCCACGGCGCCGCCTTGCGGCGATCGATCTTCATCGCTTCGCCGGCGATGAAGCGGTCGTCGAGCACGCGGGTCGAGCGCATGCGCCAGATAATTCGGATCGGTGACGACGCGGTCGCGCATGCGCAAGGCGCGCTTGGTCGCTTCGACCAGGCCGTGGATGTGATCGAAGCCTTCGGCTTCGGTGACGCCAAGCCGCGCGAACAGAGCGAGGATCATCAGCGACACGACGCCCTGGGTCGGCGCGTCGGTGTTGTAGACCGTGCCCGACGGCAATTCGATGCGCAGCGGCTCGGCGAGCCGTGGCGCGATAGCGCTCGAGATCTTGCCGCGGTGAGCGGGCTGCCGATGCGTTCGAGATCGGCCGCGATTTCGCGCGCCGACGTCGCCGCGATAGAAATCGTCGAGGCCGGCATGCGCGAGCTGCTCGAGCGTCGCGGCCAGCGCCTCCTGCTTCAGCACGGTGCCGACAGCGGGCGGCTTGCCGTCGACCAAAAAGGCCGGGGCAAAGCCCGGCACGTCTTTCAGCCCGTCAAGATGTTCCTGCGTCAGCCGCGCCTGGCTGCGCGTGACGGTATAGCCGTTGCGGGCCTGCGCGATGGCCGGCGCCAGCAGCACGTCGAGCGGCAGTTTGCCGCCGGCCGCTTTCGCCGCTTCGAGCGCCAGCGCCCAGCCGCCGACGGCGCCCGGCACGGTAAGCGCCGCGAGCGGCCCGCGCGTCGGGACGGTCTCGTAGTCGCGATAAAGCTCGGGCCGCGCCTGCAGGCCGGACGGGCCCGCGCGCCATGATGGCGCGCACGCGGCCGGAGCGCTCGCGGATCATCCAGAAGCCGTCGCCGCCGATATGGTTCATGTGCGGATAGACGGCGGCGATGGAGGCCGCCATGGCGAGCATGGCTTCGAGCGCGTTGCCGCCCTCGGCCAGGATCTGGCGGCCGGCTTCGACGGCGGCAGCATGCGGCGCGCAAACGACGCCCCGGCGGTGGCCGGCTGTGTGCAATTCCATGGTGTTGCTCAATTCGCCGCTGCGGAGTCGGCAAAGCCGCGCTTGCGCAACAGCGCCTCCGCGCTCGGCAGCCGGCCGCGAAACGCCTTGTAGGCATCGGCCGGATCCTGCGAGCCGCCGGCCGAGTAGATCGTGTCGTGCAGCCGCTTCGCCGTCGCCGGATCGAAAATGTCGCCGGTCTCCTCGAAGGCGGCGAAGGCGTCGGCGTCGAGCACTTCCGACCACATGTAACTGTAATAGGCCGAAGCATAACCGCCGCCGGAAAAGATGTGCGCGAAGTGCGGCGAACGGTGGCGCATGACGATCTCGTCCGGCATGGCGATGCGCGCCAGCGCCTTCGTCTTCGAAGGCGTCGACGTCGGCCGCGGCCTCGATCTCGGTCTCCGACGACAGCGAGTGGAAATCGAGATCGACGATGGCCGAGGAAATATATTCGACCGTGCCAAAACCCTTGTTGAAATTGCGCGCGGCGATGAGCCGTTGCAGCAGTTCCTCCGGCATCGGCTCGCCGGTCTGATAATGGCGGGCGAAGCGGCGCAGCACTTGCGGCTGTTCCAGCCAGTGCTCGTAGAGCTGCGACGGCAGTTCGACGAAATCGGTGGCGACGCTGGTGCCGGAAATGCTCGGATAGGTCACCGACGAGAGGAGGCCGTGCAGCGCGTGGCCGAATTCGTGGAACAGCGTGCGCGCATCCTCGAAACTGAGCAGCGTCGGCTCGCCGCCCGCGGCCTTGGAGAAATTGCACACATTGACGATCAGCGGTCGGATGTCGCCGGACAGCTTCTCCTGATCGCGGATCGAGGTCATCCAGGCGCCGCTGCGCTTTGAGGCGCGGGCGAAATAATCGCCGAAGAACAAGCCGACCTGGCGGCCGTCGCTGCCCGTTGACCTCCCAGACCCGCACGTCGGGATGCCAGACCGGCACGTCGGTGCGCGCGTGTGAAGCGCAGGCCGAACAGGCGCTCCGCCGTATAGAAGGCGGCCTCGATCAAGCGGTCGAGATTGAGATACGGCTTGATCGCCGCCTCGTCGAAATCGCACAGCTGGTGGCGCAGCTTTTCGGCGTAATAGCGCCAGTCCCAGGCCTCGAGCTTGAAGTTGCCGCCCTCTTGCGCGATCAGCTTCTGCATGGCGTCGCGATCGGCGAGCGCGCGCGTGCGCGCCGGCGCCCACACGGTTTCGAGCAGATTGCGCGCCGCGGCCGGCGTCTTCGCCATGGCGTCGTCGAGCCGGTAATGGGCGAAGTCCGCATAGCCGAGGAGCTTGGCCCGCTCGGCGCGCAGCCGCACCATTTCGGCGATATTGGCCTTGTTGTCGGTCGCGCCCGCCATTGTCGCCGCGCATGATGAAGCCGCGGAAGATCTTTTCGCGCAGATCGCGGCGGCGGCGAAAATTGCAGGAACGGCTCGACGCTCGACCGCGACAGCGTCACCGCATAGCCGTCAAGCCCGCGCTCGCGCGCGTCCGACTTTCATCGCCTCGCGCATGAAGTCGGGCAGGCCGACAAGCTCGGCCTCGTCTTCAAGACGCAGCGTGAACGACTGCTCGTCGGCCGAGAACGTTCTGGCTGAACGATGTGCCGAGCGCCGCGAGCCGTTCGATGATTGCGGCGAGCCGCTTCTTGGCCGGCGCGTCGAGCGCGGCGCCGGCGCGGCGGAAGCCGGTATGGTAGCGCTCGATCACGCGCTTTTGCTCGGTGGTGAGCCCGAGCTTCTCGGCGTCGCGCATCAGCGTCTCGATGCGCTGAAACAGCGCCGCATTGGTATTGATGGCGTTCCAGTGGCGGGCGAGCTGCGGGGCGATCTCGCGCTCGATCTCGAGCAAGGCGTCGTTGCTGTGGGCGCCGGCGAGGAGATGAAACACATTGCCGACGCGCTCGAGCGCGCGGCCGCTCCGTTCCATGCGCCGCGATGGTGTTGTCGAAAGTCGGCGGCGCGGCATTTCCGGCAATGGCCGCGATCTCGGCCTCATGCTCGGCCAGCGCCCGGGCATAGGCCGGGCGGAACTGTTCGGGCCCGATGCGGTCGAAGGGCGGGACGCCGTCGGGCGTCGTCCAGGCCTCGAAGAACACATTACCATTGCCGGAAGCATGGGGTCTTGGGGGTCTCGGTCTTGTTCATCAGGGGGTCATACCAAATCGCGCCGCCGCCGTGATATATGTGGTGTGGACAACAGCGCCGGAAGGAGAGCCGCAAAATGCCCCGTCACGCCCATTATCTGCCGCATGGCGTCATTCCGGCCGTTTTGCTGCCGTTCTTCGACGACCTGTCGATCGACGAGAAGAGCTTCCGGGCGCATCTGTCCGACGTCGCTGCCGTCGATGGGCTCTCGGCCATCACCATCAACGCCCATTCGACCGAAGTGGCCTCGTGCAGCTTCGACGAGCAGCGCCGCGTCCTCGATATCGCGCAGGACGAGATCGGCAGCCGGCTGCCCATCGTCAATGGCATATGGGCCGACGGCAGCCTCGAAGCCGCGCGCATCGCCAAAATGGCCGAGGCCGGCGGCGCTTCGGCGCTGCTGGTGTTTCCGCCGGCGCCGTTCACGCTCGGCCAGTCGCCGGCCATGGCGATCGAGCATTTCAAGCGCATCGCCGACGCGTCGAGCCTGCCGATCATCGTCTTCCAATATCCGCTCGCGACCGGGCAGGGCTATCCGCGCGACACGCTCCTGAAAATGGTCGAGGAAGTGCCGACCATCCGCGCCATCAAGGACTGGGCCGGCAATGTGCCGCAGCACGAGATGCATATCCGCGACCTGCAGAGCCTCAAGCGCCCGGTGAACGTGCTCACCACCCACAGCGCCTGGCTGTTCAGTTCGCTGGTGCTCGGCTGCAACGGGCTTCTCTCCGGCTCGCGGCAGCGTCATCGCCGACCTGCAGTCGGCGCTGTTCCAGGCGGTGCAAGGCAACGATCTCGCCGCGGCCCGACGGCTCAACGACCGCATCTATCCGCTGGCGAAGGTGTTTTACGCCGAGCCCTGGGCCGACATGCACAACCGCATGAAGGAGGCTCTGGTGCTGCTCGGCAAGCTGCCGCGCGCCGTGGTGCGGCCGCCGCTGGTCAAGCTCGGCCGCGCCGAGATCGACCGCATCCGGGCGGCGCTGGTCGAGGCCGGGCTCCTTGACGCCAAGGCCGCCCGCGACGCGGCGTGAAGCCTGCCTTGATCTCGCCCGCACTTTCGCAGTAAGTCCCGCCCCATGAGCAATGCCGCGCACAACACCAGCCCCATCCAGCGCCGAAAGCGCATCGTCTGGCTGAACGTCCTGACGGTCATCAGCGCCGCCATTCTGATCAGCGCCGAGGTGTTCGGCGCGGCCTTTGCCGGCAGCTGGGCGATCGCCAACCTGTTCGCGCTCGGCACGCTCGGCGCCCGCGTGCTCGACGGGCTCTTCATCCTCCTCGGCATCGTGGTGATGGTGCAGTTCGTGCGCGCCGCGCACCACGTCGAGCCCTTCACCGCCGAGTGACGCGCGCGCCGCGGCGCCGGCGCCACCGCCGCCGCGGATTTTTACGTTTCGTTAAAACTAAAATTCTTGCACGCGCTGAGCTAAATCGCTTATTTCGGTTGTGCCCAATTTCGCACGTGCCTGTGGCCGTGTGTCGGTCGGTGGGCATCCGGACAAGAGGCCGGACAGCCGCCTAAGGAAGAGCGCACCTCTCGCGCAGCTTCCTTGCAACCAGCGACCGGCAGCCGGAGGCGAAACCGGCAATGCCCGCTCTCCACGGGCGACGCGGCTTAAAGCAACGACGGAAGGGCTTTTTTGGTTCGCTGCCGGCGCCAATGCCGGGGACACCGAAAGGGCTTGTCCATCTTTGCCAGCAGTGCGGAACGGGATTTCCCTCATCCGGACCAAGGCAGCAATCACGGCGGCGTAAGCCATTCCGCAATGGTGCGGAACAGCGCGCGTCGCAGGAGGTTCACCTCGGCGGCTACGCCGCCAGCCGGATAGGGAGCATTGTGGAAATGACCACGCGCATCCGCGAATTCCTCAAGCATCGTACCGATAACGGACCCTGCCTCGTCGTCGATCTCGACGTCGTCCGCGAGAACTATCAGAACTTCGCCAAGGCGCTGCCGGACACCAAAGTGTTCTACGCCGTGAAGGCCAATCCGGCGCCGGAAATCCTCAAGCTGCTGGCCGGCCTCGGCTGCTGCTTCGACGTCGCCTCGCTCGCCGAGACCCATGACGTGCTCGCCGCCGGCGCGACCGCCCGACCGCATCTCCTACGGCAACACCATCAAGAAAGAGACCGAGATCGCCACGGCCTTCGCGCTCGGCGTCACGCTGTTCGCCGTCGATTGCGAGGCCGAGGTGGAGAAGGTGGCGCGCGCGGCGCCGGGCAGCCGCGTGATCTGCCGCATCCATTGCGACGGCTCCGGCGCCGAATGGCCGCTGTCGCGCAAGTTCGGCTGCGAGCCGGCCTATGCCGCCGACATTCTCGAATTCGCGCACAAGAGCGGGCTCGTGCCGTACGGCATTTCGTTCCACGTCGGCTCGCAGCAGCACAATGTCGAGGCCTGGGACCGCGCGCTCGCCTCGGCGGCGTCGATCTTCCGCACCTGCGCCGAGCGCGGCATCGGGCTTGCCATCGTCAATCTCGGCGGCGGCTTCCCGGCGCAAATACATGCGCAAGACGCCGAAGCTCGAATCCTACGGCAAGGCGATCTTCAAGGCGCTGCGCAAGCACTTCGGCAACAACCTGCCGAACACCATCGTCGAGCCCGGCCGCGGCCTGGTCGGCAATGCCGGCGTGATCGAGGCCGAAGTGGTGCTGATCGCCAAGCGCAGCCCCGAGGACGAGGTGCGCTGGGTCTATCTCGACATCGGCAAGTTCCACGGCCTCGCCGAGACCATCGGCGAGTCGATCCGCTATCCGATCCGCACCACGCACGATCGCGACGAGATGGCGCCGTGCATCATCGCCGGCCCGACCTGCGACTTCGGTCGACGTGCTCTACGAGAAGACGCCGTATCCGCTGCCGGTCTCGCTCGCCATCGGCGACAAGGTCCTGATCGAGGCGGCCGGCGCCTATACCGCGACCTATTCCTCGGTCGGCTTCAACGGCTTTCCGCCGCTGCGGCAATATGTGATCTGAGCCTCGCTTTCCGCAGCGGGCGTTCATTTCGGCTGAACGTTCGGATCGCCGCCGGGCTACCCGGCGGCGGGATCACCGGCATTTTGCTGCCGTCTTGCGGCGTCGGCGCTTTCATGGCCGGATCGACATCGTCGGGCGGGCAGATGACGCCGCCGGATCTGGTCGAGCTTATCGCTCAAGCGTCTGATTGGGCGGAATTGCCGAGCGCCGTCGCGAGCACGGCCTTCGGATCGTGCGGTCTGGCGCCTGCGCCGAAGGCTGGGCGGACTGCATCGCCAAGCATCGAGCGACCAGCACACGCGCCAGAAGTCTTCGCGATCCTGTTCATCCAGGATAACGGCCGGCAAAAGGCGCAGTTCCGGGCGCGATCAGGCGAGATCGACGATGCCGGCCTCGCCGCTCTCGGTGCCGAAGGCGAGGAACAGCCCGTCGGCGCTCCAGGCGAGCGCCGTGACCGGCGCATCGCCGGGCTTCTTCGCCAAGATCTCGGCGCCGTCGTCGATGCGCACCAGCAGCACCATGCCGTCGCTCGTAGCCGGCGGCGACGATGTCCTGCTTGGGATGGCAGGCGACGACGTCGACGCGGTGCTCGGACGGCGACAGCAAGCGCGGCTGCTTGCCCATCGGGCCGTCCTTGGTGTGGAACGGCCACAGGATGAGTTGCGTCGCGCCGGACGTGGCGAGGAAGCGTCCGCCGACGGTCCAGCCGAGCGAGGTGACGCGCGCGGAATAGCCGGACATGCGCATGTGCTGCTGATCGGCGAGCCGCCAGCCGTGCAGCATCGCCTCCTGCATCGAGGTGACGAGAAAGCGGCCGTCCGGGCTCACGGTGACGCCGAGATGCGAGCCCTTCCATTCGAGCTTTTCCGGCTCGGCCTGCGCGGCATTGGGGAACCACAGCGTCGCGCCGTTGTAATGCGCGATCGCGAGGCGAAAGCCCTTGGGCAGGAAGGCGAGCCCGCCGACGGTCGACGGCGCCTCGAATTGCCGCAGCTCTTTGCCCTGCACGAAGGCGGTCTTGCCGGCCGACCAGGCCACCGCCCGTCGGGCCCGAGCGCGACCTGATCGATCCAGCGGTGCTTCGCATCGGTCGCCAGCATGCGGCTTTCGCCCTTCGCATCGGTCGCGATCACCTTGCCGTCGTCGCCGCCGGTGACGACGCGCTCGCCGTCGGCCGCGGTCGCGAGGATCGCGCCGCCATGCACGCCGACGCGCCGCGGCTCGCCGTCGGGCTCCGCGAGCACGATCGCTTCCTCGCCGAGCACGAAGGCCGCGGTGCGGCCGAGAAAATGCGCGGCGATAACGGCGCCGTCCGCGGCGACCTCGTGCGTGCGGTCGATGACGGAATGGGTGTCGCTCGCAGGTATCGGACATGACGGTCGCTCGCACTGCATCCCACCCGGTTCGCTGTCGCGAACCGACCTCCCCTGCAGGGGAGGCCGAAGTTACGCCACGCAGCTCTCGAAACCTTCGGTGATCTTCTTGCCCGGCAGATTGCGGCCGATGAAGACGATGCGGCTTTGGCGCTTCTCGTCGTCTTTCCACGGCCGCTGATGATCGCCGTCGAGGATCATGTGCACGCCCTGAAACACGAAGCGCCGGTCGTCGTCCTTGAAGGAGAGGATGCCCTTGCAGCGCAAAATGTTCGGGCCTTCGGTCTGCACCAGGTCCTGCACCCAGGGAAAGAATTTGTCCGGATTGAGCGGCTTGTCGATGTTGAGCGAGATCGATTGCATGTCCTCGTCGTGATAGTGCTTCAGCCCGCCATGCGTGTGCGTCATGGTCATGATCGTGATCGTGCTCGTGGTGATCGTGGCCATGATCATGATCGTGATGATGATCGTGGTCGTGATCGTCGCCTTCGAGGAATTCCGGCTCGATATCGAGGATGCGGTCGAGATCGAAGGCGTTGCGGCCCAGCACTTCGTCGAGCGGAATTTGGGCGCGCTCGGTCTTGTGCACCTTGGCGTAAGGGTTGATGCCGCGGATGCGGGCCTCGACCTCTTCCAGTTCTTCGCGGCGAGACGAGATCGGTCTTGTTGAGCAGGATCACGTCGGCGAAGGCGATCTGGTTCTTCGCTTCCGGCGCGTCCTTGAGCCGGTCCTTGAGCCATTTGGCGTCGGCGACCGTCACCACCGCGTCGAGCCTGGTCTTGCTGCCGACATTCTCGTCGACGAAAAAGGTCTGCGCCACCGGCGCCGGATCGGCGAGCCCGGTGGTCTCGACGATGATGGCGTCGAACTTGCCCTTGCGCCGCATCAGGCCGTCGAGAATGCGCACGAGGTCGCCGCGCACGGTGCAGCAGATGCAGCCGTTGTTCATCTCGAACACTTCTTCGTCGGCGCCGACGACGAGGTCGTTGTCGATGCCGATCTCGCCGAATTCGTTGACGATCACGGCGTATTTCTTGCCGTGCGGCTCGGACAGGATGCGGTTGAGCAGCGTGGTCTTGCCGGCGCCGAGATAGCCGGTCAGCACGGTGACGGGGATTTTTTCGGTTTGCGGCGCGTCGGACTTAGGCGTTCGAGGCGGGTTTGGCGTCGGGCATGGTGGGGATCACTCCGGATAGGCGGCAGATATATTGAGTGCGGGGGCAAAACAAAACCCCTCGACAATAAGCCCTCGAGGGGCGGTCAGGCCTCTAGATGGCGGCCCGGAAAGGCCCGCCAGACGAGCCCGCCGACCGGCCCGAGCAGGACCGAGCCGATATAGAGAAGCCCGGCGATCAAGGTCACCGCGGGGCCGGAGGGAATTCCGGCGTCAAAGGCAAACAGCACGCCGGCACAGCCGGAGATCAGCGCGCTGACGATCGCCAGCACGATCATCGTCGAGATGTCGCGCGTCCAAAACCGCGCGATCGCCGGCCGGGATGATGATGATGCCGACGCCAAGCAGCGTGCCGAGCGCGTGAAAGCCGCTGATCAGGTTGAGCACCAGGAGCGCGAGAAAGGTCAGATGCGCGACGCCGTCGGCGCGGCTGACCGAGCGCAGGAAATCCGGGATCGACGCAGCCGAGCACCAGCGGCCGATAGATCAGCGCCAGCGCGATAAGGCTGATCGTCGCATTGCCGGCAATGACCAGGAGCTTGTCGGCGTTCATCTTCGCCGCCGTTTCGCCGAACAGGAACGTCATGAGCCGTTCGATGTCGATGCCGTTGAGCGATCACGATGACGACGCCGAAGCGCCAGCGATACCAGAAGAAACACCGCAAGCGACGCATCCTCTTGCAAGGTGGTGGCCCGGCTGACCGCGCCGGCGAAGAGCGCAATCAGAAGACCGGCGACAAGGCCGCCGAGCGTCATGGCAAAGACATTCAGTCCGGCGACGAGAAAGCCGATGGCAACGCCCGGCAAGATGGCGTGCGACATCGCGTCGCCGATCAGACTCATGCGGCGCAGCATCAGGAACACGCCGATCGGGCCGGCGCCGAGCGCCAGCGCGAGAATGGCGACCAGCGAGTGCCGGACCGAAGTATCGCCGAAAGGCTCGAACAGAAACTGGGACAGCATCGCGTCTAGGCCACTTCTCCGGCGCGACGGCGCAGGCTTCGGCGCTCTCGTCGAAGGCTTCGCACATCAGGCGCGCCTTGTTGAGATTTTCCGGCGTCAGCACCTCGCGCGTCGCGCCCCACGCCACCGGCTCGCGCGCCAGCAGCAACGTCTCGGGGAAATTCGCCTTGACGAGATCGATATCGTGCAGCGCGGCGAGCACCGTGCGCCGTTCGCCGTGCCAGCGCCGCACCAGATCCAAAAGGTCGGCCGCGGTCCGGTCGTCGATGGCGGTGAACGGCTCGTCGAGCACGATGACGCGCGCGTCCTGGATCAGCAGGCGCGCGAACAGCATGCGCTGCATCTGTCCGCCCGACAGCGTGCCGATGGCGCGCTGCTCGAAGCCGGTGAGGCCGACCGCGGCGATGGCGTCTTCGATGACGTGACGATCCTTGCCGGCGATGCCGCCGAACAGGCCCTTCGTCCGCCACAGCCCCATCGCCACCATGTCGTAGACATTGATCGGAAACGTGCGGTCGATGTCCGGCACCTGCGGCAGATAGGCGATCTCGTGGGCGATCGATGCCGTGGCGCTCGATCGAGCCGGCGAGCGGCTTGAGGGCGCCGACCACGCCCTTGAACAAAGTCGACTTGCCGGCGCCGTTCGGTCCGACGACCGCGAGCAGCGCGCCGCTCTGCGACCGTGCCGCTCAAGATGATGCACGGCCGGATGGCGTTCGTAGCCGAGCGTCAGATTATGGAATCGCAGTTCACCGGTCATTCAGCTCACTCCGGATGCGGATCAGCGGACGGCCCAGAAAAAGGCCGCCCAGATCAGGCGATCAAGCGCGCCGGCGACAGCGAGCCGCTGCGCCGCCGAGAGCCGAACAGCGACGGCGCGATCGCGGGCGACGGATGCGGCGCGCCGCTATGGTGATGATGGGTCATGAGAATTCCGGCAAAAAGGGTCAATCCAGTAATGTTATAATATAACATCTTCTGGGGTTCGTGCCACCTTCGCTTCACCTCCTAGGCGGGCCAATCCCGATGGTTTCTTCGCCTCGCAATGGCGCCGTATTGCCAAGGCGTATGGTGAATGCCGATAAGGCCGGGGCAAGTGAGACGGTCAGCGAGCAAAATATGAACGAGCAAAAGGCCGGCGCCGTCTGTGTCGGCGAAGTTTTGATCGAATTGACGCGCGGCGCGGACGGCAGGTTTGCGCCGTCGTGCGGCGGCGACACGTTCAATGCCGCCATCTATCTGGCGCGCGCCGGACTCGATGTCGCCTTCGCCAGCGCCGTCGGCGACGACCCCTATTCCGACAGCATGCTGGCGCTGGCGGCTGCCGAAGGCGTTGCGTCCGATCTGATCTTGCGCGTTGCCGGCCGGCAACCCGGCGCTGTGCCTGATCGAGAACGGTCCGGCCGGAGAACGCATCACGCGCTATTGGCGCGAAGGCGCGCCGGCGCGCAGAACTGTTCGAGCTTCCCGACTGGATGCCAGGATTGCCGAACGCCTGACCTCGGCGCGTCTTATTTATTTCTCCGGCATCACGCTGTCGCTTTATTCGACCCAGGGTCTCGGCCGTTTTCTCGCCGTGCTGGAAGTGGCGCGGCAGCAGGGCGCCAAGGTCGCCTTCGACGGCAATTTCCGCCCGCGCGCCTGGAAGGGCGACTTGCAGCGCACCCGCACCGTCTTCATCGAAGCGCTCAAGCGCGTCGATATCGCGCTGCCGACCTTCGACGACGAGGCGGTGCTGTGGGGCGATCCAAGTCCGGAGAGCACGGTCGCGCGGCTGCAAGCCTTCGGCATCGGCGAAATCGTGGTCAAGAACGGGCCCAACTCCGCCTGGTCGCGGCCGGCGGCGGACAGGAATTCGTGCCGGTGCCCGAAGTGCTGGTTCCGGTCGACCGACCGCGGCCGGCGACGCCTTCAATGCCGGCTATCTCGCGGCGCGGCTGTCAGGCGACGGTCCCGGCGCAGGCGGCGAGCGCCGCGCATCGCCTGGCGGGAAACGTCATCCGCCACCCCGGCGCGCTTATGCCGCGCATCGCCGACCGCGATGCATTAGCCAATTAAGGTTTTTGGCCGCCGGGTTGGACAAAAGGTGGCATTGGCCGAAGGCTCCTTTCGCGCTAAGAAGAAGCCAGGCTGACAAAAGATCAAAAAACATCAGTCTAATCAGTAATGCTTATGGCCGGCCTGGGGTGGTCGTGCCAAGGGAGGAAATTCATGAAGTTTCAAGTCACCAGGCGTGCGGCTCTTAGACATGCAGCTTTTGGCATGGCGGCCGCGGTGCCGGTTCTCGGTCTCGGCAAGCCGGCCTTCGCCGATCCTCTTGTCGTCAAATTCAGCCACGTCGTGTCGCCCGACGCGCCCAAGGGCAAGGCCGCCTTGCTGTTCAAGCAATTGGCGGAAAAATATACCGACGGCAAAGTCACCGTCGAGGTCTATCCGAACTCCTCGCTCTACAAGGACAAGGAAGAGCTCGAAGCGCTGCAGCTCGGCTCGGTGCACTTGCTGGCGCCGTCGATCTCCAAATTCGGTCCGCTCGGCGTCAAGGAATTCGACGTTTTCGATCTGCCGTTCCTGATGACCGACGACGACCATGCGCGCCAGATGATGGCGAGCCCGATGATGGCGGAGCTCAACAAGAAGCTCGAGGACAAGGGCGTGAAGCCGCTCGCTTATTGGGACAACGGCGCTCACGTCTATACCGCCAACAAGCCGCTGATCATGCCCGACGATTTCCAGGGCATGAAAATGCGCATCCAGGGCAGCAAAGTGCTCGACGCAGTGGCGCGCCAGCTCGGCGCTATTCCGCAGATCATCGCCTTCGGCGAGCTTTATCAGGCGCTGCAGACCGGCGTCGTCGACGGCGAGGACAACGTGCCGTCGAACATCTACACGCAGAAATTCTACGACGTGCAGAAATATTGCACCGTGTCGCATCACGGCCGGCTCACTTATGCGCTGATCGGTAATGTGAAGTTCTGGGACTCGCTGCCGCCCGACATTCGCCCCGGCCTCGACCGCGCGGTCGCGGAATCGACGAAGTTCTTCGACGATACCGCGGCGCAGGACAACGTCACGGCGCTCGACCAGATCAAGGCAACCGGCAAGATGGAATTCCACGTCCAGACCGATGCGGAAAAGAAGGCCTGGATCGCCAAGCTGATGCCGGTGCATCAGGAAATGCAGGGCCGCTTCGGCAAGGATTTCCTCGACAAGATCTACAAAGCGTCGGGCTTCGTCCCGCCGCAGGCCTAAGGACGGTTGGTCCGTCCCCGCGTATGCGGGGACGGATTTAGCTCGTGGGGACTTAGGTGCTCGACCGCTTCCTCAATCGGCTCGAAGAGTGGATCATCGTCACGCTGATCGCCGCGGCGACGGTCCTCACCTTCGTCGCCGTCGTCCATCGCTACGGCGCCAGCAATTCGGCGAACCTCATGCGATGGGCGGGGGCGCATAATCTCCTTCTGCTCAAAGCGGCGGCAGGCTTTGTCTACCTCCAGCTCGCCGCGATCAACCTGTCCTGGGCGCAGGAGCTCGCCACCTACATGTTCGTGTGGATGGCGAAGTTCGGCGCCGCGCTTGGCGTGCGCACCGGCATCCATGTCGGCGTCGACGTCTTCGTGAATAAGCTGACGCCGGCGACCCGCAAGCCGGTGATCGTGTTCGCGCTGCTGTGCGGTGCGCTGTTCACCGGCATTATCGGCACGCTGGGCGCGGTTTATGTCTACGAGCTCGATCCGGACCAGGTTTCGCCCGAGCTCGAATGGCCGAGCTGGATGATCTATCTGTGCATCCCGCTCGGCTCCTACCTGATGTGCTTCCGTTTCCTGCAAGTAATGTGGCGCTACCTGCGCACGGGACGGGTGCCGCATCAGGGCCACGGCATCGACTACGAAGCGCCGCATGACGACGCCACGCCGGCGGCGCCGCCGGCGAGCGAGCCCGCGCGATGACCGCGATCCTGCACGGGGAGCAGACCTCGACCGCGCCAAGGCCGATCGGCGCCGTCGTGATGTCGGCGCTGATCGTCATCGCGCCGATCGCGCTGGCACTGATCTGCATCGCCGCGCGTATGCACATCATCGAGTTGTCGCACACCACGCGCGCCGAATTGCTGTTCGCGCTGTTGCTGGCGCTGATGGCGTCGGGCATGCCGATCTCGATCGCGCTCGGTCTGTCGGTGCTGACCTATCTGTTCATTCTGTCGGACGTCGATCCGAAGATGGTGGGCCTCAAACTGTTCACCAGCATCGACCGCTTCGAGATCATGGCGATCCCGTTCTTCATCCTGGCCGGCAATTTCCTCACCGCCGGCGGGGTGGCCAAACGCATGATCGATTTCGCCACCTCGCTGATCGGGCATTGGTATGGCGGATTGGGCCTCGCTGGCGTCGTCGCCTGCGCGCTGTTCGCGGCGATCTCGGGTTCTTCGGTGGCGACCGTCGTCGGCATCGGTTCGATCATCCTGCCGGCTTTGGCGCAGCAAGGTTATCCGCAGCGGTTTTCCGCAGGCGTAATCGCGACGTCGGGCGCGCTCGGCATCTTGTTTCCGCCCTCGATCAATCTCGTCATCTTCGCGGTGGCGACGAGCGGCATGCAGCCGCGCGGGCCGACCGGCGCGGTGGTCAATTCCGCTTCCATCGGGCAATTGTTCATCGCCGGATTGGTGCCCGGCATCATCCTCGCGGTGATGCTCGGCGTCACCACCTGGTATCGCGCCTGGCGCTACGATTATCCCCGCGGCGAGCGCGCGAGCTGGGGCGAGTGCTGGCACGCGTTCCGCGAAAGCATCTGGGGCCTGCTGCTGATCTTTTTGGTGCTCGGCGGCATCTATTCCGGTCTGTTCACGCCGACGGAAGCTGCAGCTGTCGCCGCGGTTTATTCCTTCATCATCGGCGTGTTCGTCTATAAGGGCCTGAAATTTTCCGAAGTGCCGGCGGTGCTGCTCAAGGCGGCGTCGATGAGCGCGATGATTCTCTACATCATCACCAATGCGGCGGTGTTCTCCTGGCTGCTGACCTCGGAACAGATTCCGCAGTCGATGGCCGGCTGGATGACGGCGCAAGGCTTCGGCATGGTCGCCTTCCTCTTGGTCACTAACATCGTGCTATTGGCGGCCGGCAATTTCATGGATCCCGCCGCCATCACGCTCATCATGGCGCCGATCCTGTTTCCCATGGCGGCGGCGCTCGGCGTGCATCCGGTGCATCTCGGCATCCTGATGGCGGTGAATATGGAAGTCGGGTTGTGCCACCCGCCGGTCGGGCTCAATCTCTACGTCGCCTCCGGTATCACCAAAATGGGCATCACCGAGCTGACCATCGCGGTCCTGCCATGGCTTTTGACCATGCTGATCTTCCTGGCGATGGTGACCTACATCCCGGCGATCTCGCTGTGGCTGCCACATGCGTTGGGGATGCTGTAAGTTGGTCGGCAATCGATCGCGACCTTTCGCGACCGCCGAAGCCGTCATTCATCAAATAAGATAGCTCGGCACCGGAATTTTGCGTTGTGCCGAGGACCCAAATCCTTATCTGCCTTCGTGGGCCATGAGGAGAGATCGCGATGGCGGCAAATCGATTGTTGCAACGTCTCGGCATCGCGCATCCCATCCTGCTGGCGCCGATGGCCGGCAGTGGCGGCACGCCGGAATTGGCCGCCGCGGTGTCGAATGCCGGAGGCTTGGGCGCGTGGGGCGGCGCCTATGCGAAGCCCGAAGAGATCGCCGCCGCAATCCGTCGCATCCGCAGCCTCACCGATCGTCCTTTCAACATCAATCTGTTCGCCGGCGGCTACGCGACCGACAGCACGATCGATCCACGGCCGATGCTCGACATCGTGGGCGAGGCGCATGCCTTGCTTGGCCTGCCGCCACCGGAACTGCCGCCGGTGCCGCGCAATCCGTTCGACGAACAGTTGGAAGCCGTGCTGGAGGAGCGTCCTCCGGTGTTCAGCTTCACCTTCGGCATTCCGTCGCCCGCGCAGATGGCGGCCCTCAAGGCGCGCGGCATCGCGGTCGGCGGCAGCGCGACGACGGTGGAGGAGGCGCGCCGCTTGGCGCAAGCGGGAGTCGATGCGATCGTCGCCCAGGGCGCGGAGGCGGGTGCGCATCGCGGCAGTTTTGCCGCGCCGTTCGAGGACTCCATGGTGCCGCTCGCCGCGCTTGTGCGCGGCATTTGCGGCATCACCGCGCTGCCGGTGATCGCCTCCGGCGGTCTGATGGACGGCCGCGATATCGCTGCCGTCTTAAAGCTCGGCGCCGCCGCCGCGCAGCTCGGCACCGCCTTTTTGCCCTGTCCGGAATCGGGCGCGCCGGCGCCGTATAAGCGCGCGCTCCTCGCTGCCACCGCAGACACGACCGTCATCACCCGCGCTTTTTCGGGCCGGCCGGCGCGCGGGCTGACCAATCGCTTCATCGCCATGGTAGGCGGCAAGGAGGAGTTCATCCTGCCGTTCCGCCAGCAGAACGATCTCACCCGGCCGATGCGCAATGCTTCGGGGCAAAAGGGTGTCGCTGATTACATCTCGCTGTGGGCCGGGCAGGGCGTCGCGCGCTCGCGCGAAATGCCGGCGGCGGCTTTGGTCAAGGCGCTGGTCGAGGAATGCTCAGCCGCGGAAATCGTCCGGGCGTAGCGCGATCGGCGCGCCGTGCGGCGTGCGCGCGCAGGCGCGCTCCCAGGCGTCGCGGGTGCGCGCCAGTTGCTGTGGATCGGTCACGCCTTTTTCCGCAAGCACGCGTTCGAGCGTGGCGAGCCAGTGATGATAATAAGTCTCGCCGGTATCCGGATCGCCGGCAGCTTGGGCTTTCTTGATCTCGTCGCCGAGCACTTGCGCCCATTCGGCCCAAGTGAACACGCCGCGCTCGTTGAGCGACACCGCAAGCGCAAAGGCTTCCGCTTCCCACGGTTCGTTAAACACCGGGCCTTCGTTGTTGCGGGGGATGCTTTGCACGGATTGCGCCGCGCGCAGCGCGGCTGCGCCGGTGCTCATGCCGGCTCCAGATACGGCTCGAACGCTTCGATCGAGATCTTCAGCGCCGGATCGGTGTCGTCGCCCCACAATTCGCGGCCCTCGAACAGCACGGTGTAGAGCCATTGCGGGTTCTCGCCTTTGCCGATGGCAACCGTATCCGGATAGACGTGGCAGCCGCGCAGCGCCTCGACGACGCCGACGCGATCGCGGGCGTAGCGCGGCAGGCGCGTATGCGTTTGCGGATGGATGTTCTTGGTGCGCACGCGGTCGCCGGGCTTGAAAGCGCGCCGGCGCTTGCGCCGGCCGGTCGTAGGAGCCGCGCGTCAGCGTGCTGGGAACATCGGCGGCACTGAGCTTGCGCTTGAGCATCTTGCCGCGCCGCAGCGCGTGGCCGGCCTTCACCTCGTCGGCATCGGCAAGGCCGCGCTCGACCACCAGATTTTCCAGCCGCAGCGCCCATTTCTTGTAATAGGAGCTGGTCAGATAGACGTCCGGCGGCAGTTCTTCGATGCCGGCGCGCGTCTCGTCGATGGTCCAGATGCGGGCGTAGCCCATGGCGCGGTTGAGCGCGAGGCAGCGGCCTTCCCATTGCGCATGGAAGACGGGCTCGTTCTTCTCGGGCTCGACTTTGCCGAAGCCGTCCATGCCGCCCATATCGTGGATGCCATCCATGCGTGAATGCCTCTTATCGTGCAGCCTGGCTCGCCGGATTCGGCAGGCCGGTGCCGATCATGCTGTCACGGGTCACCAGCGTCGCGAGCTTATCCTCACCCCAGCCCTCGGTGCCGGGAGGCCGCATCGGCAGGACGATGAAGCGGGTTTCGGCGGTGGAATCCCAGACGCGGATAGCGGTGCCGGCCGGCAGCGTGACGCCGAAATCGGCCAGCACGCCGCGCGGGTCTTTCACGGCGCGGGAACGATAGGGCGCCGATTTGTACCAGACCGGCGGCAGGCCGAGCACTTCCCACGGATAACAGGAGCACAGCGTGCACACGATCACGTTGTGCTCGTTTTGGCGTGTTCTCGACCGCGATGAGGTGGTCGCCGACGCGGTTCATCACGCCGAGCCCGGCGACGGCCTTGCTCGCGTTTTCGAGCAGCGCCTTCTTGAAGGCCGGATCGCTCCAGGCCTTGGCGACGACGCGCGCCCCGACATGGGGGCCGACCTTGGTCTCGTAGGCTTCGACCAGGGCGTCGATGGCGGCGGGGTCGAAATAGCCTTTCTCGGCCAGCACGGTTTCGAGCGCGCGGACGCGCAATTGCATCTCGGAGAGCTCCGAGCCGTGGTCGTGGTGATGATCGTCGTGATCGTGCTCTTGGTCGTGGTCTTGGGCCATAGTGGATATCCCGGAACGCACCTGTTCTGCCGCACTGGTTCTCGGCCGGCCAATTTGCGCGTTGTGCTATGATTTTAGCCATGAGAGGCCCAGTTGCGCAATTCGCCCAAAAGACCGCGGACGCCATCGACCGCATCAACGCGGCCATCGGCAGCGCCGCGGCATGGTGCGCGCTCTACATCGTCGTGGCCGAGTTCGCGGTGGTGGTGATGCGCTATGCGTTCAGTATCGGCTCGATCCGGCTCCAGGAATCGGTGATCTATGCGCATGCGGCGCTGTTCATGCTGGCTGCGGCCTGGGTGCTTAAGACCGACGGACATGTGCGGGTCGACATCTTCTATGCCGAGGCCAAGCCGCGAACGCGCGCCGCCATCGATCTCCTCGGCACGGTCATCTTCCTCGCGCCCTTTGCGGTCGCGCTCGTGATGCTGTCGGTGCCCTATGCGGAGCGCTCCTGGGCCAGTTTCGAACGCTCGCGGGAGGCGAGCGGCCTGCCGTTCGTCTATCTGCTCAAGACGCTCATTCCGCTCTTTGCGCTCCTCATTGGCCTGCAAGGCACCGCGCAGGCGATCCGTGCCGCGCTGGTGTTGAGCGGCCCGCGCGACCGACGCTGAATCATGCATGCATTTGGGAGCTTGGAGGCATTGGGCGACACGCTTGCCGTCGCGATGGTGGCCGCGGTCTGCGCTGCTGCTGCTGATCGGCTATCCGGTGGCGCTGACGCTCGCCGGCGTTTCGCTCGGCTTCGCCGCACTCGGCGCGGCCGCGGGCGTGATGAATCTTGCGCTCCTTGGCGCACTGCCGGAGCGCATCTACGGCGTCATGACCAACGAGGTGCTGCTCGCCATCCCGCTGTTCATCTTCATGGGCGTGATGCTCGAGCGCTCGCGCATCGCCGAACAATTGCTGGAGACCATGGCGCGCTTGTTCGGCGCGCTGCCGGGCGGTCTCGGCCTCTCGGTCGTCTTTGTCGGCATGCTGCTCGCAGCAGCCAAGGGCGTGGTCGGCGCCACCACGGTGACCATGGGACTGATCGTGCTGCCGACCATGCTGCGCCACGGTTACGACAAGGCGCTCGCGGCCGGCACGGTCGCGGCCACGGCGACGCTGGCGCAGATTTTCCCGCCGGCGACCGTGCTGGTGCTGCTCGGCGATCAGCTCAGCAATTCCTATCAGGCTGCGCAATTGGCGCGAGGGCAATTTCGCCCCGCGCACGGTGTCGGTCGCCGACCTCTTTGCCGGCGCGATCGTTCCGGGCCTGGTTCTGGTGCTGCTCTACATGCTTTATCTGATCGCGGTCGCGTTCTTGTTTCCGAAAAAATCGCCGGCCATCGCGCCCGACGCCAAGGCGCCGCGCGGCGCGGCCTTGCTCGGCGAATTGATGGCGGCCCTGGTCGCGCCGCTCGCGCTCATCCTCGCCGTGCTCGGATCCATTCTCGGCGGCATCGCGACGCCGACGGAGGCGGCCGCGGTCGGTGCGGTCGGCGCGATCGTGCTTGCAGCATTGCGCTCGGGCGCTTCGGGCCTCCTCATCCCGGTGACGCGGCGCACGGCGGAGATCACCAGCATGATCTTTCTGATCCTGATCGGCGCGACGGTGTTCAGCCTGGTGCTTCGCGGGCTTAACGGCGACCGCCTGATCGAGCGCGTGCTCACTGATCTCCCCGGCGGCACCGGCGGTGCGGTGCTTGCCGTGATGGTGGCGCTGTTCGTCCTCGGCTTCGTGATGGACGCCTTCGAGATCATATTCGTCGTGGTGCCGATCGTGGCGCCGGTGCTGTTGCGGATGCCCGGCGTCGATCCGGTCTGGCTCGGCATCATGATCGCGGTGAATTTACAGACGTCCTATATCCACCCGCCGCTCGGCGCGACCTTGTTCTATCTGCGCGGCGTCGCGCCGCCGGAAGTGACGACGCGGCACATTTATCTCGGCATCATTCCCTATGTGCTGATCCAGCTCGCGATGCTGGTTGCGCTGTGGTTCTTGCCGGCGCTGGCGACGTTCCTGCCGCATCGGCTGTACGGGTCGTAACCGGTTTAGGCCGGTGCACTCAGCGCCCGCTCGACGGCTTTCGCCAGATCGCGCTTGTGATACGGCTTGCTCAGCAGCACATCGCCCGGTTCGAGCTGCGCGCCGTGACCGTTCGTAGGGCCCAGAAAGCCTGAGGTGAACAGCACTTTGAGCGCGGTGCGTTTGGTGCGGGCTTTCGCGGCAAGGTCCTTGCCGTTGAATTCGCCGGGCATCATGACGTCGGTAAACAAGAGATCGATCGGCTCCGCCGCATCAAGGATGCGCAGTGCCGCCTCCGCGCCATCGGCTTCGTGCACGCGGTATCCGAGCTCGCGCAACTGCCGCACCACCGTGGCGCGGATGTCGGGATTGTCCTCGACCGCCAGAATCACCTCGTTGCCGGTGAGAATGGCGGTGCGCGGCGCGATCGCTTCCGTGATGCGTTGCCGCGCGGATTGCGTGGCGAGAGGCAGGAACAGCCTGAACACGGTGCCGTGGCCGACTTCGCTATAAACGTTGATGTGCCCGCCGGATTGCTTGATGAAACCGTAGACCATGCTCAAGCCGAGCCCGGTGCCCTTGCCCGCCGCTTTGGTCGTGAAGAACGGCTCGAAGATACGTTCGACCAAATGCGGCGGCATGCCGGTCCCGTTGTCAGCTATCTCGATGACGGCATAGCTGCCGGGAGCAATTCCCGGATGGTGAGTAGCATAGGTTTCGTCGAGTTCGGCCGGCCGGGTCCCGATCGTCAGAATGCCGCCATCTGGCATCGCATCGCGGGCATTGATGGCGATATTCAACAGCGCAGTTCCGAGCCGCGACGGGTCGACCAGCGCGAGCGGCAGATCCGGCGCGGTGCGCACCTCGACGGCGATGTTCTCGCCCAAGGTGCGGCTAAGCAGTCGTATCGTGGTTTCGATCTGCGCGTTGACGTCGACGGGCTTCGCCTGCAGCGGCTGGCGGCGGGAGAACGCCAGCATGTGCCGCGTCAAATCGGCGCCGCGCTCCGCGGCCTCCATAATCACCTTGATTTTCTCTTCGGCCGCAGCATTGCCGGCCAAATCCTCCTGCAGGAAATCGAGGTTGCCCGAGAATCACGGTGAGCAAGTTGTTGAAATCGTGGGCGACGCCGCCGGTCAGGTTGCCGATGGCCTCCATCTTCTGCGCCTGCCGCAGCTGATCCTCGACACTCCTGCGCTCGGTGACGTCTTCGACGACGCCCACCAGATACTGCACCTCGCCGTTGTTGTCGCACACCGCGATGCGGTTCGACGTCACCAGGCGCGTGCCGTTGTGCGGCGTTTCGATTTTGTGTTCGGGCACATAAAAGTGCGACTTTGTCGTGAGGAGCTGACGGTCATGCTCCTCGATCGTGTCGGCAAATTCCTTGTCGAAGATTTCGTGCGGGGTTCTGCCGATCATTTGGTCGCGCGGCAGGCCCCATAAATCCTCGGAGGCCTTGTTCACCAGCATGTAGCGCAAGGTCCGGGCGTTCTTCACCTGGATCGCCACCGATATGTTGTCGATGATGCGGTCGAGGAACGCGCGGTTGCGGTCGCGTTCCTCCTCCGCGCGCATGCGTTCGGTGACGTCCTCGTGAACCGAAACCCAGCCGCCGTTGTCCATGAACCGGTTGACGACGCGAACCGAGCGGCCGTCGGGAAGGCCGAAAATCTTGTCGGTCACTTGATCGTGGACAAAGTGGTTCTGGATGTAGTCGTCGATATCTCCCTCGAACGTGCCGTTGGCGACACGGTGCGCCAGCAAGTCGCGGATGGTGCAGCCGGGCTTGGAAGCCTCCGGCGACAATCCGTACATCTCCACATAGCTTCGATTGATGACCACGGCGCGGCCGGCGCTGTCGAACATCAACAAGCCGTGCCGCATATTGTTCAAGGCCGTATCGAGCAGCAGCCGCTGCCGCCCGGCATCCTCCTCGACACGCGCGTTGAACCCGCTTTCGCGGCGTCGTCTGGTTTGCCGCGCCAGAAGCCAGCTCAAGGCGACGACGATGACGAGCGTCAAACCCGCGCCGCCGGCTTGCTTGAGGGCCGACGTCCCGGACCGGTTGGCATCGAACAGCAGCGCCGCCCAAAGCATCGCGACAACGACCACGGCGAGCGCGACGATAGGCAATGCGGCCGATGCCTTAGCCGATGCCTTGGCCGGCGGCATTTCGGACGGTCTCGGCTGCGACGCGTGACGCATGCGGTGTCAGGCGCCTCGCGCTGCCGACTTGTCGGCAAGCGCCGGCGCATCGAGGCAGCTCAGCGATCGAGCGGGTCATGCCGTCGAGCGCCGTCGCCGTGATGCTTGCCGCCGGCATCGGCTTGGCGAAGAGATAACCCTGCGCGGTATCGCATTGCATCGCGATGAGCGCGCGAAGATCCTCGATCTGCTCCACGCCTTCGGCGCAAGCCGTCGCGCCGAAGCGATGCGCGAGATCGACGACCGTCTGACAGAGACTGTGCTTGAGCGCGTTTGCGGCGCAGCCCGAAACAAAGCTGCGGTCGATCTTGACCTCGGCGAACGGCAAGTCGTTCAGCCGCGACAGCGAGGCGTAACCCGACCCGAAATCGTCGATTGAAAGGTCGACATTGTAGAGCTTGAGCTGGCTTGCGACCTCGTGGGCCCATTCGCTGTCGCTGATCAGCTCGTCCTCGGTGACCTCGACGGTCAGGCCGCGAAACCTCGGATCCTTCGGCAGCGAGGATCGGATCAAGGTGACGAAAGCCGGCGCTTTGGATGACCGAGACCGGGGCGTTGACCGACAGTTTCAGCAGAACACCCCGTTGCGCAAACCGCTGCCAGTCCGCCATGGCGCGTTCGACGACGAATTTGGTCAGCGCCTGGTAGTCCGGGTTGCCGGCCGGCGGCAAGAAGTTTGCCGGCGCGACGATGCCAAGCGTCGGGTGGCGTCCGCGAATGAGTCCTTCGGCGCCGCAGACCGCGCGTGATTTGAGCTCGATCTTGGGCTGGTACCACAGTTCCAGCCAGCCGTTTTGCAAGGCCTCGACGATCGGCAAGCTCACCTTCTTGGCGGTCTCGGTTTCGTTCCGGGCCTCCCGGACCTTGGGCTTTGCAACCTCTCCGGCGTGGTCTTGCAGCCGCTGCTTGACGTCGGCGGGGCGGAACGGCTTTTTCAGCGGCGGCAGCATGATGAGTCCATGCTTTTCGCCGATCTGCTTGATTTCATTGAGCGTCGCTTCGTCGCGGCCGCTGATGAGGAGAACCCGGCCCTGAAATGCATTGACCTCGAGATCGCGGATCACCTCGATCGCGTCGGACTGGCCGAGCGTCAGGTCGAGCACGACAAGCTCGGGAGGCGATCGTTTCAGCTGCTCCAGAAACGGCTCAGGCGAGGTGAATTGCCGTGCCGTGAGCCCGCACGCCTGGAGCACCTTGGCGACCAGCGCGCCGATTTGCGGTTCGTCGTCGAGCACATAAGCGTATCGCGCTTGCGACGGCTCAGGCGCGCTGCCAGAAGCTGAAGCCGAAGCCGAAGTCGTGCCATCCTCGGCGCCATGCGGCCACGCGATGTCCGGATCGGCTTGCGGTGATGCCGGCTCCGCGGCGTCGCGCTGTTCCCCACCGCCGCTGCGAATGTCCGACCGGACCAGGCCCGACCATAGCGTTTCGCCGCTCTCGAGATCGGGCGGTTGCGCCGTCTCGACGCGGTTGCGGCCGCCGGGCTTGGCTTGGTAGAGCGCCGCATCGGCGCGCTTGAGGAATGCGATCGATGATTTCGCCGGGCTGCCATTGCGCAACGCCGAAACTGCAGGTGACCGACATCTGTCCGAGCGGTGTGTCGAACGACAGCGCCGCCATCTTGGCGCGGAGGTCTTCGGCGTAGTGCCGGCAGCCGCTCAAGTCGGAATTTTCGAGCAGGATGGCGAACTCCTCGCCGCCGAGACGGCCGACGATCGTGCCGTCGCTCGGCGCCTCCCGGCCGATGGCGCGCAGCACCCGGTCGCCGACGTCGTGCCCATAGGTGTCGTTCACCCGCTTGAAGTGATCGACGTCGAACATGATCGCGGCCGGCCGGCGCGGGCGTCGCCGGCTCGCACGATCCCGCTGCCCCTCTCGAAAAAGGCGCGGCGGTTGAACAGGCCGGTCAGCGGGTCGATCATTGCCAGACGGATGAGCTCGCGCTGCAGGCGAATCAGCCGGTCGGCCGAGCGCAGCCGCGCGTAGAGCTCCTCGCCGACCGGCGGCTTTCTGATGAATTCATCGGCGCCGCTGTCGAGCGCGTTGATGAGATGTTTCTGTTCGGAATTGGAAGACATCAGAATGATGTAGATCGCGCGGTCGTGGCCCGACAGAGCAGCCGGGTCTCCCAGCACAGTTCGAGTCCCGACATGTAGTCGAGTTCGGCGCTGGTGATGAGCGCGCTGACATCGCTGTTCGATTTGATGAAGTCGAGCGCTTCCTGGCCGTCGACGAAATACGCTCACGACGTGGCCGTCGCTTTCGAGAAGCTGCGATACGGCCTTCAACACTGTGCGGCTTGGATCGACGACGACGATGCGCACGGCAACTCCGACTCATCGGATCAGGATTGCAGCGTAGGCCCGGACCGATAATGAGTTGTTAGGACGGCGGACAATCCGTGCGGCGAGTTGACGATCTGTAAATGGCCGAATCCGGTATTTTTGCCAATATCGTCCGGGTTCCTCGAGTTCCACAGCGAAAACGCCGGATGCTGGCTCCTCTCGGTGTTCGCGGTGATAAATTTCGAATAAGTAGATGTACCGATCTGATTGCGGGCAACGAGTGGATATGGCGGCGGCACAAATCTTCGATCTTCACGGCAAAGTCGCTTTGGTGACCGGCGCGTCGAGCGGGCTCGGCGTGCGCTTTGCCGAATGTCTGGCCGAGAACGGCGCGGCGGTGGCGCTGGTGGCGCGGCGGGCCGATCGCCTCGACGCGCTGACGGCGAAGATCGAAAAAATGGGCGGCAAGGCCGTGCCGATCGAGGCCGATGTGCGCGATCGCGCGGCGATGAAGAACGCGTTCGATGTGGCCGAGAAGGCATTCGGCACGGTGACGATCCTCGTCAACAATGCCGGCGTGGCGCATGCCGGCCGCGCCGTCGAATTGCCCGAAGACGAATGGCGGCGGATTCTCTCGACCAATCTCGACGCCGTATTCTTCACCGCGCAGGAGGCGGCACGCCGCATGCTCGCCGCCGGCAAAACCGGCGCCATCGTCAATATCGCCTCCGTGCTCGGATTCGGCGTCGCCAAAGGCGTCGTCGCTTACGCCACGGCAAAAGCCGGCGTCATCCAGCTCACCAAGGCGCTGGCGCTCGAACTCGCCTTCAAAGGCATCCGCGTCAACGCCATCGCGCCCGGCTGGATCGTCACCGATCTCAACCGCGATTATCTGTCGAGCGAAGCCGGCGCGGCGCTCAAGCGCGAAATCCCGATCGGCCGCTTCGGCGAAGAGCGCGATCTCGACGGGCCGCTATTGCTGCTGGTGTCCGACGCGGGACGCTTTGTCACCGGCGCGACCATCGTCGCCGATGGCGGACAGGTGGTGGCGCTGCGCGGCTGATTCCGCCATGCGGCTTTGCCGCGCCAGCCTTCCATCGCTATATCCTAGTGCATATAACGCTAGCCGCACGACATCGTGAACATGCGTGAATGGCGCCGGACCGCGGGGCCTGCGTACAACAGCCAAGACTTCGCTACGACTACATCAAGCCTTTGCTGGGACTGCATCATGACGCTTCTGATCTTGGCCTATCTCGGCGGCGTGCTGACCATTGTCAGCCCCTGCATTCTGCCGGTGCTGCCGTTCGTGTTTGCGCGCGCCGATCGGCCGTTTGCGAAAAGCGTATTGCCGATGCTGATCGGCATGGCGCTGACATTCGCTGTGGTGGCGACGTTGGCGGCGGTCGCCGGGAGCTGGGTGGTCGATGCCAATGTCTATGGCCGCGCCGTCGCCATGGCGCTGTTGGCGGTGTTCGGATTGACGCTGATCTTTCCCGCCTTTGCCGACCGGCTCATGGCGCCGCTTGTCGGCGTCGGCGCAAAGCTTTCCAATTCGGCGAGCGAAGCCGGACCGCAGGACACGTCGATCCTGCCGTCGTTTCTGCTCGGCATCGCCACCGGATTTCTCTGGGCGCCGTGCGCGGGACCGGTGCTCGGTCTGATCCTGACCGGAGCTGCGCTCAACGGCGCCAATGTCGGCACGACATTTCTGCTGCTCGCCTATGCCGCGGGCGCCGCGACCTCGCTGGCGCTCGCGCTCGCCGTCGGCGGGCGGCGTGTTCGCCGCGATGAAGCGCTCGCTCGGCGCCGGCGAGTGGATCAGGCGCGGGCCTCGGCGTTGCGGTTCTCGCCGCCGTCGTTGCGATCGGTTTGGGCCTCGATACCGGATTTCTGACTCGCATTTCGCTGTCGAACACCTCGTCGCTGGAACAAAGCTTGATCGATCGTTTCAAGCCATCGGCAAAGACGGCCGATCGCACAGCGTTGGGACGTGGCGTGAAGGCGGCTTTCCGTCGCTCGAGGGCGCCACCGATTGGCTGAACTCGCCGCCGCTGACGCCGGAAGGCCTGAAGGGCAAAGTCGTCGTGATCGATTTCTGGACCTACTCCTGCATCAACTGCCTGCGCTCGATTCCCTATGTCCGGGCCTGGGCCGAGAAGTACAAGGATCACGGCCTGGTCGTGATCGGCGTGCACACGCCGGAATTCGCCTTCGAGCGCAATGTCGGCAATGTGCGCGCGGCGGTGTCCGATCTGAAAATCGGCTATCCGGTCGCGATCGACAACGATTATAAAATCTGGCGCGCCTTCGACAACGAATACTGGCCGGCGCATTACTTCATCGATGCGCAGGGCCGCATCCGCCACAGCCATTTCGGCGAGGGCAATTACGACGAATCCGAGCGCGTCATTCAAGAGCTTCTCACCGAAGCCGGCAACAAAGACGTTCCGACCGGCATCGCCGACGTCGACGCCGCGGGCGCGCGAGGCAGCGCCGAGCGCAAGCGATCAATCGCCGGAGACTTACGTCGGTTACAACCGGGCGGATAACTTCGTCTCGCCGGGCGGTCTCGTCCCCGACGAAAGCCATGTCTATGCGGCGGCGGCAAAGCCCGCGCTCAATCAGTGGAGCCTCGCCGGCGATTGGACCGACAAAGGCGAGTATGCCGCGCTCAATCAGCCGAACGGGCGCATCGCCTATCCGTTTCCACGCCCGCGATTTGCATCTCGTGCTCGGTCCGCCGCCAGACGGCAAGCCGGTCCGTTTCCGGGTGACGATCGACGGCGCCGCGCCCGGACGTGGATCATGGCTCAGACGTCGATGCCGACGGCCA
Organism: uncultured Alphaproteobacteria bacterium; assembly: GCA_963695615.1. Classification (GTDB taxonomy): domain Bacteria; phylum Pseudomonadota; class Alphaproteobacteria; order Rhizobiales; family Xanthobacteraceae; genus BOG-931. The sequence goes on from CAVOHH010000012.1 coordinate 62,331, forward strand.
AGGCGTCGTCAACGGCGCAGCGGCTCTATCAGCTCATCCGGCAGAACGGCGCGGTCCGGACCGTACTTTCGAGATCGAGTTCCTCGATCCCGGCGTGCAGGCTTTCGCGTTTCACCTTCGGTTGAAGCCAACGGCTGCCATGCACGGTGTAACAAGGAAAGACGGTGTGAGCCTCAGGCGGCCGCGGGGCAGGGCGTGGGACTTGATCTAGGATTCGGCGCAAATCATTCTCGCTGATCGCCGGCGCGCTTGCCGGCGGTGTCGTCAATGGATTGACCGGCTTCGGCACCGGCATTACCGCGATGGGGTTTTGGCTCTACGCCATACCGCCGACGGTCGCCGCGTCGCTGTCGATCATTTGCTCGAGCATCTCGCAGCTGCAAACGCTGCATCTGATCTGGCGCACGATCCGCTGGCGGCGCGTTCTGATCTTCGTGGTGCCGGGCCTGCTCGGCGTGCCCGTCGGCACCTATGTCTTGCCGCATATCAATCCGACACTATTTCGGATCGGCGTCGGCGTGTTTCTGGTCGGCTATTCGTGTTACGTGCTGTTGCGCCGCGGCCAGATCAAGAGCGATTGGGGCGGCAGCACAGCCGACGGCGTCATCGGCTTCGGCGGCGGCATTCTCGGCGGCATCGCCGGTCTGTCCGGCGTGTTCCCGATCATCTGGACCGACATCCGCGGCTGGATCAAGGAAGAGCGGCGCTCCGTCGTCCAGAGCTTCAACATCGCGATCCTGTGGCTCGCCTTGGCGTCGCACGCCGCGTCCGGCCTGTTGACGCGGCAGGTTCTGCTTGCTGGCGGCGATCGCGCTGCCTGGAACCATCGTCGGCGCCCATACCGGCGCTTTCATCTATCGCAGGCTCGCCGATCACAGCTATCAGCGCGTCATCCTCGTGCTGCTGTTGATTTCGGGCGCGACCTTGATCTGGACCAGCCTTTACGCCGGCATCAATAAACCGGCGGTACGTACATTTCCTTGGGGACCGGGTGGCGGGAGTAGTCCGGCTTGTGCTCGCGTTCCGGCAGGACGATCGGCTCGTGACGAATGTCCTGATACGGCACCTGCTGCAACAGATGATGAATGCAGTTGAGCCGCGCCCGCTTCTTGTCCACGGCCTCGACCACCCACCAGCGCGCTTCGGGAATATGGGTGCGCTCCAGCATGTCTTCCTTGGCCTTGGTGTAGCGCTCCCAGCGGCGGCGCGATTCCAGATCCATCGGGCTGAGCTTCCACTGTTTGAGCGGATCGTGGATGCGCATCAGAAAGCGCATATTCTGCTCTTCGTCGGTGATCGAGAACCAGTATTTCACGAGAATGATGCCGGAGCGCACCAGCATGCGCTCGAATTCCGGCACGGTGCGGAAGAACTCCTCGCATTCTTCTTCGGTGCAAAATCCCATCACGCGCTCGACGCCGGCGCGGTTGTACCAGCTGCGGTCGAACAACACGATTTCGCCCGCGCCCGGCAGATGGTTGACGTAGCGCTGGAAATACCATTGCGTGCGCTCGCGCTCGCTCGGCGCCGGCAGCGCCACGACCTTGCAGATGCGCGGGTTCAGCCGCTGCGTCACCCGCTTGATCACGCCGCCTTTGCCGGCGGCGTCGCGGCCCTCGAACAGCACGACCATTTTGAGTTTCTGATGCGCCACCCAGTCCTGCAGCTTCACCAATTCCTTCTGCAGGCGCAGCAGCTCCTTGAAATAGGTGTGCCGATCGAGCGTTTCGGGGACGTTCGATGCCGGTGACGTTCTTCAGGAGCTCCGCCAGCCGCGTATCGTCGAGCTCCAATTCGAGCTCTTCGTCGAGCACCTCGATCATTTCCTCATGGAGCTGCTCTTGGGACGGAAGGTTGCGGTGCTGCTTGGCGTCCATCTGCATGCGCTCCTGGAAATCGTCGGGGCGGGGAGGGGTCGTTGCAAGCGATGTTCGGGTGCGGACATGACGGCTGTACGACATCCGCCGGTTCTGTGGAATCCCCCGCCATATCAAACGATTGCCGATTGGTACGGGCGACCGGCCGATCTGTGTTCAGATTGTCATCAAAACTGGCAATTCTAGCGAAGTGAAGGGGTGAGGTGTCCGGCGGCCGGCGCGTGGTTCGCGGCCGCCGCGATTTCGGATTCCGATCCCAAATCGGATCATCCGAAGTCGGATCATTGGCTGGTTCGTGACCGGTCGGCTGCAGAGTTGGAGAGTTTGATGAAGAAAGCAAAGCTGGAAGGAAACGGCAGTCTGGAAGCTTCGGCCGAGCCAGCTGTCGAGGGCGCCGAGGCTGAGACATTGGGCGAGGAGATGGCTGAAGACGACGACCGCAGCGAACTGGTCGCGACCGTCGCCACGGTTGCCGTCGTCGGCGTCGGCGCCGCGGTCTTCGAGGCAGCTTTGCTGCCCGGCCTGGTGCTCGGTGTCGCCGCGATGTGGGCGCCGCAAGTATTTCCCGAAAATGGGCGAAGCGCTGAACCCGCTGTTTCGGTCCACGGTTCGCGGCGCCTACAAGCTCGGCAACAAGACGCGCGAGTTCGTCGCCGAGGCCCAGGAGCAGGTCCACGACATCGTCGCCGAGGTTCATGCCGAGGACGACATGCAGCAGCCGAAAGCCGCCGCGAGCTGAAGGCTTGCGAATTGAAGGCTGGCGACTTGAAAGCTTGGCATCAATTTCCCTCGCTGCGCCTGAATGCGCATCAGTTGAACCGGAGCGATGCGGCCCCGGTGATTATTCTTCGGCGCGATGAAATTGCGCAACGCGCCGCCGCCGTCGTGAAGGCGGGCATGAAGGTGGGCATGACTTCATTCGAGTGCTTTCGATGACCAAAATGAATCTCAAGATCGAACACCAGGTGCCGGGGCGCGTGCGGATGAAGATTCCGGCCGGCAAGGGCAATCCTGAATTGTTGAAAACGATCAGCGAGACCTTTGCCGTCATTCCCGGCATCGAGCAGGTGACGGTCAACCCGACCACCGGCAGCGTCGTGCTGTTTTACGACACCGACCGTCATGACGAATTCCACGGCACGTTTCGCGGCCATTACGAAGCGCATGGTGGCAGCAATGGCGGTCACAATGGCGGCGGCAAGGATGCCAGGCGCGGCGCCGACACCGAGCTCGACAAATTGACCGGCAGCATCGAGGCCGAAGCGGAATTCCTCGCCAGCCATTCGCACACCGCCCGTGCTGTCGTCGATTTCGTCAAGAAGATCGATCACGAGATCAAGCTCGCCACCAACAACAATCTCGATCTCAAGATCGTCTTTGCCGTCGGCATCATCTGCCTGACCGTATTCGAGGTCGGCGCGACAGCTGCGACCCCGGTCTGGGTGACCCTCGCTATCTTCACCGTCAATCATTTCATCCAGCTGCACGAGCAGCAGAATCTCGGCGGCAATGCCGGTCCGCGGATGGCGCCGATCAACATCAAAGCGGTGCAAAAGCCGGCCGAAGCCGCCGGCTGAGACCGGCAGGAAAAACATCAGGGCTCCGCGCAACAGGATTCCAGCACGATGGAATTTTCGGTCCGCCATTTCATTTCCGGCCGCATCCGGTTGCATCTTCCGGCGCTGTGCCGCAAAAAATTGGTGGCCGAGGCGACTTTGGTCTGGCTGCAATCGCAAAAGGGCGTCAGGCATGCCCGCCTGAATTTCGCCTGCGCCTGCCTCGTCATCGAATACGACACGAGCTTCGAAGGGCTATTGCGCGCGACGCTCGGCCAGCTCTCGGTGATGAGCATTGCCGATTTGCAGCGCCTCGTCGGCACCCTCGACAAGCCGGCGGCGCCGTCGGGCGCCGCCGTCGCGCTGACGCCGGCGAAACCGCCGTCGATCTGGAGCAACACGCCGCTGACCTTGCCGACGGTGTCGTTGCTGATGGCGTTTTCCGCCAATCCCATTGTCACGGCGATCAACTTTCCGCTGATGCTGTGGAACGCCTATCCGATCGCGCTGCGGGCCTGGCGGGTGTGGCGGCGCGAGGGCCGGCTCAATGTCGATTTCCTCGATGCGCTCGCGATCACCGCCTCGCTCATACAAGGCAATCCGATGGCCGGCGCCATCGTCACCTGGCTGATCAAGCTCGGAGACTGGATCCGCGACCTGACCGCGGCCGGCCAGCGCAAGGCGATGAGCGAGCTTTTGGAATTCCAGACCAAGAATGCCTGGGTCATCCGCGACGGCGTGGTGACGGCGATCCCGGCGGCAGAGATTGCGATCGGCGACATGGTCGTCGTCTATCCGGGCGAGATGATCCCGGTCGACGGCGAGATCGCCGACGGCCACGCCATGATCGATCAGAAAACCATCACCGGCGAGGGCTTGCCGGTGATGCGCGACAGAGGCGGCACCGTCTTCGCCGCGACCGTCATTCGCGACGGCCAACTCACCATCCGCGCCATCCGCGTCGGCACCGCGACTACTGCCGGGCAGATCGCGGCGCTCGTTGAATCGGCGCCGATCGGCGACACGCGGATGCAAAACCACGCCGAGAAGCTTGCCGACCGCCTGGTGCTGCCGACGCTCGCTCTGGCGGTCGGCACCGCGGCCGTGACGGCCGACTTCAACCGCTTCCTATCGCTCGTGATCGTCGATTACGGCACCGGCATCCGCGTTGCCGCACCCACTGCCGTGCTCGCCTCAATGACGCATGCCGCGCGTGCCGGCATCATCATCAAGAGCGGCGCTCATATGGAGCGGCTCGCGCAAGTCGACACCGTGATCTTCGACAAGACCGGCACGCTCACTCACGGCTCGCCGGAAGTGATCGACATCGTCAGCTACGAGAGCGGCATCACCGATCGCCATCTGCTCGGGCTTGCGGCGGCCGCGGAGACCAAGCTCGTGCATCCCGTCGCCAATGCGTTGCGCGTCAAGGCGCAAGAGCTCGGCGCCAATATCCCTTATTGCGAGGAAACCAAGTACCGCATCGGGCTCGGTGTCGAAGGCCAGGTCAACGGCTATTACCTGCATGTCGGCAATGAGCGCTTCATGCGGCAGAGCGATATCAAAGTCGATTGCGCGCAGACCGACCGCGCGGCGCTCGACGAGCAGGGCTATTCCTGCATTTACGTCGCGGTCGACGGCGCGCTGGCGGGCTTAGTGCCCTATACCGACCGGATCCGGCCGGAAAGCCGCGACGTCATCCGGCGCTTGCATGAGAGCGGCATCAAGAACACCGTCATGCTGACCGGCGACAATGCGGTGGTCGCCAAGGCGGTCGGCAAGCGGCTCGGCCTGTCGCGGCAATTCGCCGATATGCTGCCGGCTGACAAGGCGGAGGTGATTCAGCAATTTCAGCGCGACGGCCATGTGGTCGCCATGGTCGGCGACGGCATCAACGATTCGCCGGCTCTGAGCTTCGCCGACGTCGGCATCGCCATGAAACACGGCGCCGAAGTGGCGCGCGAATCGGCCGACGTCGTGCTGATGGAAGATTCGCTGTGGAAACTCGTCAAAGCGGTCGAGATTTCGCGCGGCGCCGTGCGCCTGATCCATCAGAATTATGCCATTGTTGCCGGCCTCAATACGTTAGCGTTCGGTTTGGCGCTGCCCGGGGGCCTGATTATTCCGGAAGTCACCGCCTTGATCAGCAACGGCTCGGCCATTCTCGCGAGCCTCAACGGGATACGTCCGATTCTGCGCTATCAATGATGGTATTGCGATATCAATGATGATGGCCGAGCCCGCTACCGACCTTCTGCCGACGCTCCAGCCGTCCGAGCAACAGGCGCTCCGGCGCGCTATTCTCGAGCTCGAAGATCAGAATTTCGCTTCGCAGCTTGCCGATTACGCCGGCCGGACGATCGACCGCGTGATGCGGCTGATGCCGAAGGCCGCGTCGAGCCGTATCAACAAGGCCGTGGAATTAGCCGTCCTCAATTGCTTGAACGTCGCGATCACTTCGATCGAGCCGCAGTCGAAAGCGGCCCCGGCGCAGCGCTTCAGTTCGTTCTTGGCTGGCTTGAGCGGCGGCGTCTCAGGCTTCTTCGGGCTTGCCGCGCTGCCGATCGAATTGCCGGTGACGACGACCTTGATGCTGCGCGCCATCGCCGACATCGCGCGCCACCACGGCGAGGATTTGTCGACGCTCGAGGCGCGGCTTGCCTGCGTCGAAGTCTTCGCGCTCGGCGCGCCGAAAACCGGACGGCGGGTGGATTTCGGCTATTACGCCACGCGTACGCTACTGAGTCGGCTGGCCGCCAACGCCAGCGCGCTTTTGATCGAGCGCAGCGCGACGAACCTGTCGGCGCCGGTGGTCGGGAGCCTCGTGACCGAGATTGCGACGCGATTTAGCGTCGTCGTCTCGGAACGCTCGGCGGCGAGCGCGATCCCGGTCCTGGGCGCAGTCGGCGGCGCCACGGTCAACATGATTTTCATGAACCATTTCCAGCGGGTCGCCAGCGGCCACTTTGCCATTAGGCGGCTCGAGCGGCGCTACGGGCCGGCCGTGGTGCGCCGGCTCTACACCGCGCATGCGCCGTTGCGGCAGACTCGGGGCGAGACGCAGCGCCTGTCGCGGCGCAAACTGTCCGATGGCCGGAAGCTCTAGCGCGGCGCGCGAAGTGGCAGTGCCGCCGGAGCCGGACGGCGCGCGCGATCTTGCCGTCGTCGATCAGGAGGCCATTGAAGACCGGCGGGAGATGCTGCGGCGCGGGCTGCGCCGCATGCGCACCATCGCGACGCTCCTGCTGCTGGCGATGACGGCGATTTTCGTCGCCACCACCATGACCAAGCTTGATTGGCCGTGGCTGCCTTATCTGCGCGCCTTCGCCGAGGCCGGCATGGTCGGCGCCTGCGCCGATTGGTTCGCTGTCGTCGCACTGTTCCGGCGGCCGCTCGGACTGCCGATCCCGCATACCGGCATCATTCCCAACAATAAAGAGCGGATCGGCGGTGCGCTCGGCCGCTTCATGACCAATAATTTTCTCACCGCGCCGGTGCTCAACGAAAGGCTCGGCCGCGTCGACGTCGTCGGTGCGGTCGCGCAGTGGCTCGATCAGCCGCGCAACGCGGAGCTTCTGGGGGCCTATCTCGCCGAGCAGTTGCCGCGGATCGTGGAGTCGCTGCCCGGGCCGCGCATCGGCGAAACCGTCGGCAAGCTCGCGCAGCAGGCCCTGTCCGACATTCCGGCGGCGCCCGCGGCGTCGAAACTTCTCGGCATCGTTTGGGCGCAAGGCGAGGCGCAGGCGCTGATTGCACGAGCGGTCGAGTACGGCCAAAGTTATTTGGCGAGCAACAAGGACTATTTCAGCGACAAGATCGCGCAACAATCGACAAACTGGATTCCGAAATGGATCGACAAAATCATCGCCGATAAAGTGATGAATGGCGTCCTTTCGACGCTCACGGAAATGCGCAACCCGAAACATCCGTGGCGCGTCGAACTGCACAAGACCGTGCAGGGACTGATCGTCCAGCTCGCCTCGGACCCGCAAATGTACGCCCGCGGCGAAGCCTTCAAGGCCGAGATTCTCGCCAATCCGCTGTTTCTCGAACAAGCCAAAGTGCTGTGGAGCGAGCTCGAAAGCGGGTTGCAATGGGGCATTCCCGCCCACGCGCAAGCGATCGCGCGCGCGGTCGAGCAGGCGCTGCACGGCATGGGCCGCTGGCTGCAAGAGGACCCGGATCGCCGCGAAGAGATCAACCGCCGCATCAGGGCGGTCGCCTTGCGCCTCTTGCTCGCCTATCGCGTCGAGATCGGCGGCTATATCGAGCGCGTGGTGCGCAATTGGGACTCCACCACGCTCGTGGAACGGCTCGAACTGCAAGTCGGCAAGGATCTGCAATTCATCCGCATCAACGGCACCTTGGTCGGCGGTCTCGTCGGCCTCTTGATCTTCATCGCGTCGAAATGGATTGCGGCATTCTAGGGTGCAACGAGGCTCAATCCGTCGTCACGTCCCTCCTCTTTGGACATTTTGTGGTTCCAGGATATGGTTGGAATAAGCCGAAGGGCTGTTCCTGATTGGGGGTAAAGATGCGCCGGTTGATCAGTCTGTTCTTTGTTCTTGCCATTTCATTGATTGCCGCGTCCGCGCAAGCGCAGGTTCCCTCCGACAGCCGACTTAAGTCGATCGTCGACAACAAGACCATTCGGATTGCCTACCGGACCGACGCGACGCCGTTTGCGATGGCGAATGATCACGGCAACCCGGCCGGTTATTCGATCGATCTGTGTCAAATGGTGATCAAATCGATTGCGCAACAATTCGGGCTGCAGGACCTCAAGGTCGAATGGGTACCGGTGAACGTTCAGACGCGCTTTACCGCAGTCTCGAGCGGCAAGGCCGACCTCGAATGCGGCTCCAGCACGGTCACCCTCGGGCGCATGAAAGAGGTGGATTTCTCCAACTTCATCTTCGTCGAGGCCACCGGCGTGGTCGTCGCGCGCGCATCGAACTTTCATGCCTTTGCCGACATGACCGGAAAGAAAATAGCGGTCGTCTCCGGCACGACGAATGAGCGCGCCGTGAAGGATCAGAACAGTGCGCGCAATCTCAACCTGACTCTGGTGTCGGTGAAGGATCGCGACGAAGGCGTCGGCGCCTTGGAGGCGGGAAAGGTCGATGGCTTTGCCAGCGACAAGCTGCTCCTGGTCGGCGCGCAGATAAAGCATCCCGATGCCTTCGTCATGTTGCCGGACGATCTGTCGGTCGAGCCCTATGCGATCGCGCTGCCGCGCGGCGACTGGGCTCTGCGTTTGGCCGTCAATACCGGGCTCGCTCAAATCTACCGCAGCGGTCAAGTCGTCGGTATTTTCAAGAAATGGTTCGACCAGATCGGCTTGCGGCCCGGAGTCCTGTTGGGGTCGGCTTACACGTTGGGCGGGCTCTCCGACTAGATGAATGCGGCCGGCTCATCCCGGCCGGGTCTTGCGATCCATCAAAAATCGTTCATATGGCGCCGCTAAAATTTCCCGCTACTTTGGGGAAAGCCGTGGCCCGGACCAGCGGCCGTGATTTACGCCGGCAGCTTGCCATTGTCTTTGAGGACGAGGAGCCGCGCGGCGCGGTGACGCGGCTATTCAACCTGGCGCTGGCGCTCCTGATCATCGCCAACGTGTCCTGCGTCGTCCTTGAATCGGTGGAATCGATCCGGCGCCATTTCGCGGCTGAGTTCGACGCGTTCGAGCAGGCGGCGACCGCGATCTTCGCGGCTGAATATGTGCTCCGCGCCTGGGCCTGCGTCGATTTTCACGACGCGCGTTATCGCAACCCGCTCTGGGGGCGGTTGCGCTATTTGCGGAGCTTCTTTGCCCTGATCGATCTCTTCTCGGTGCTGCCGGCCATTCTCAGCTTTATGGGCGCCGGCGACCTTCGCGTGCTGCGGCTCTTACGCCTCCTGCGCATGCTCAAACTGATCCGGCATTCGACCACGTTCGGCTTGTTGTTCGCGGTGCTGCGCGAAGAGGCGCAGTCGATCACCGCGCTGCTGTTCGTCCTGCTGCTGACGGTGACGATCTCCGGCTCGCTGATGTTCATGCTCGAAAGCACCGAACAGCCCGCCATATTCACCTCGATACCGTCGGCGATGTGGTGGGCGATCGAGACGCTGACCACGGTCGGCTACGGCGACATGGTGCCGATCACGGCGGCGGGAAGGATCCTCGGCGGCGCCGTGTCGATCATCGGCATCGGCACGCTCGCTTTGTTCTCCGGCCTGATCACCGTCGGCTTTCTCGATCAGCTCAAGCTCTACCGCGAGCAGCGCGGCAAAACCACCGTCGCGGTGTCGGAGAAGACGATCTCGATCACGCAGAGTTTTCGCGAACAGAGTTTTCGCGAACGTGTCGGCGAGGCGCGGGACTTGGCCGACTTGCCCGCTGTGGTGTCGCAACGGGGCGAGACCTTGCCGGCACGGGCCGGCATCTGTCCGCATTGCGGCTCGGTATTTGCGTCTGCGCCCCGCGACGTCAGCGACGAGCCGTTCGGTGCGTAAGCCTCACTCCGCCGCCGGCATGGCAAAGGGCGGTGCGATCTCGCCGTCGACCGGAGCATGGACCGGACCATGGACGGGAGCGTGGACCGGAGCAAAGGCGCGCGAAGCCCGGTCGTAAACGGTGAGGTCGCCGGTGCCGACATCGAAATAGGCGCCGAGCAATTCGAGCTGCCGATCCTCGACGCGGCTCTTGATCCAGGGAAAGGTCATCAAGTTGTCGATCGTGGCGATGATGGAGGCCTGTTCGAGCCGGCTCAGATAATCCGCCCCATCGCCGGCATCACCCACGGCCGCGGCCGCCGGCGCGATCAGCGACATCCAATTGTCGATGAAGTCGCCCGGGTTGAGCCGGTTCCGGTGTTCGGAATAAGCGCGGATGCCGCCACAATGGGTGTGCCCCATGACGACGATGTATTTCACCTTGAGGCCCTCGACGGCGAATTCAAGCGCGGCCGAGACGCCGTGGGTGAAGCCGGTCGGCGAATAGGGCGGCACCAGATTGGCGACGTTGCGCACCACGAACAGCTCGCCGGGATGCGCGTCGAAAATGACTTCGGGCGAAACGCGGGAATCGCAGCAGCAGATCACCATGACTTCGGGCCGCTGCCCGGCGGCCGCGAGTTTTTCAAACCGGCTGCGTTCGAGCGGCAGCCGTGTATCGACGAAAGCGCGGTAACCGTCGACGAGACGTGGGGGAAATTTCATGCCGCGACCTGTGTCTATCGCGACTTTTGTGTCAGGCGTTGCCGACAGTTATGTGACGATCGGCGGCATGGCGCTTTTTGCCGCTGCAGCGGCGCGCGACACAGTTCGCTTGCTCAGTGGCCGCGGGATCTCTGCTGCGCCTGCGTGGTGGTCAATGTTCCGCGCTGGGTCCCCTGGATGATGGTCTGGAACGCGTTCGACTCGGCGGTCCCGGTCGGATTCCACGACGTGGTGGGACAATTGTGGCTCGGCAATGTGCCGATGATGCCGCATTCGCCGATGGTGACGTTCTTGAAACCGGGCACGCCGCCGTCCTGCCATGGCAGGCTTGTCATTATTTTCAGAAAATGGGAATTCTCATCGGTGGAGACGCGCTGCGGTTCCGTCGGCGGCGTGTTCCAGTTCAAAATCGTAACGAAAATAACCGGGCTGCATGATCGTCACCGTGCCGGCGCCGTTGTGGATCGTCATGATGCCGAAATGGTCGATGACTTCGGTGCCGTTGGGCCCGCGGACGACGGTGACCGTGCCGCCGCGGATGCCGATCGCGGCATCCTGCGTCGTGATCGAAGCTTCGCCTTGGTGGCTGAGCGCGCCGCCGACAAAGCGCAGCGCCCCTTCGGTCAAATTGGTCAGCATGTGGCCGGAATTGGCGCGCGGATCGTAAACATATTCGTCGATCAGGATATTGGTGTTCGGCGCAATGCTGAGCGTGCTCTTGTCTATGAACAGGAGCTGCACCGTGCCGGATGGCGTGGTGTGGATGCGCTCCTTGTGCACGATATTGGCGCCGACCGTGAGATTGACCGTGCTCGATCCCGGCGGCGTGCTTTCGGTGGTCGGATTGACGGCGGTGGCGGTGCCGACCTGCTGCGCCAATGCCGGGGTCGATACGGGGGCCATTGCAGGGGCGGCCGCCAAGGCGGCGACGGCGAGCAGGACAGCGAAACTCCGGCGAAGTGTCATTGTTGGCCTTTTAGAATTTGGTTGGCCTTTTAGAATTTGGTTGGCCTTTTAGAATTTGAACGTGGGCCCGCCCGAGACCGAAAAGTCATGCATCGTGAATGCGGCGACATTGGAGGTGTCGGCGCGGTATTGCACGAGCGTGCTCAGGTAAATCTTGTTCCAGATCGGCACGTCGAGGCCCAGGCCGGCGCGCCATTCGTTGGTGCGCGGCGTGGTCGTCGGATCGATCGCCGGATCGGGCGCATTGTATTGCCAGTGGCTGAAGCCCGCGATCGGCGTCAGCGTCCAGGTGCGGCCGTCGCCCGGAAACGAGAAATTCCACGGCAGCCAGAGATCGGCGGCATAGACGTCATAGCTGTCGGGGTTGAATGCGGCGTTCGAATGCCCGAACACGGTCTGCATTTGCCAGCCGAGCCCGGAGACGACCGGCCCCGACGCTCGCAGACCAACGGTCGACAAGTTGCCGTTCAGGTTGCTGGCGAGCGGGTAGAACGACGAGTTGCGAAAGCTCTGCGCGACGATTTCCGCATAGGGATCGAGCGCGACATTGCCGATATTGGCGTGCAGCGTCACACCGCCGCCGGCGCCGCCGTAATAGGCCGTGTCGGCCAACAGCGAACCGGCCACGATGACATAGGGCTTGATCGATATTGCGTTCGGGCTGCCGGGCGTCAGCACGAAGCGCGGGCCGGCGCGAAGCTCGATCGTGCCGATATCGAATTGCGTCAGGCTGAACTGCTGCGCGTCATAGCCGGCAATCGTCGCCTCGAACGTATCGCCGCGCTGGTTTCCGAAATCATGGACGTAGTTCAAAGCGAAGGCGCCGAACCAATTGCCGTCGCCCTTGGCAAAGAACCGGCTGTCGAAACTGTGGCCCGAGGCCAGCACGGTCTGCGGCCCGGGGCCGCCGCCGGGATTGGTCTGATAGCCCACCCCGGTCTGCACGAAGCCCGAGAAGCGGTCGGTCTGCAGCTGCTTGTCGACGTCGGACAACAGATCCTCGGTCCGCCGCCGCAAATCGGCCGGCATGTCCGCTTGCTCGAGCGCCGATTTGAAATAGCCGCGCGCCATCTCGTAGGAGCCGAGCCGGTAATACAACACGCCGAGCTCGAAGCGGATCTTCGACAGCGTCGGATTGTAGAACAGGAGCTGTTCGTAGGTGCCGATCGCGGACTCGATATCGTCCGCCGAGGCGTAGGCGGCATATTGCAGCGTATTGTTGAGATCCGACGGTTGCGCCAGATTTCTTTGGAACAGCGGGTTGAGGCTTCCGGCGAAATCAGGGGAGACTTGCGCCGACGCCGTCGTGCAAAGGCCAAGCAGGCCTATTGGCGCAAGGACGCCCGCGAAGCGGATCCACGACAATGCGCGCCACACACGAAACGTCAAAACCACCCCATCGTTTTTGCCGCCCGATATCCTCGCGCGGTGCCGTCGCTCAACCGGAGGCGGCGAATTTCTGCTGATGGTATTATTTTCCGCTCATCCTTGTGAGCGTCCTGCAACTTAGTATGTGCGACACATCGAGTCGAGAGACGCGTGTGCCGCAAGTTCCCGCGAAGTCCCTCGCAACACTACGAAATTACCGATTTTTGCGGTTTTCTGCGGTGCCGCGCTTGCCGCGCGTGAAATTGATGGGGCCGAACGGCCGACGCGCTCCCGGCATCGAAGCCGATCCGATGGTAAAATAGCCCGCGTCCGCTGCGGCGTGGCAGGCGCAATTTTATCTTGCGCGCCCAAGATTGCGGCCCGAGACGAAGGCATGCGTAATACACATTCGAGAGAACGCCGCTGCAGACTTGCTCCGATCCTCCAACCAGAGTCTTCAATGCCCGGCTTCCACTATGTGCTCGCGATTATTTTCATCTTCGCTCTGGGCGCCGCGACCGCAATGAAAGACGGTTTTTTCAGTTCATTTAAGATCGTCGGCAAGGCAGCGGCGCCGGCGGGAAAATAGGCGATGCGGCGCACGCAAGCCCAGCGCCGGCAGGCGACGCAGGCCGCGGTTCTTGCCGCAGCCCTCGACGTTTTGATCGCGGACGGCTACGCCAATTTCAGCGCCAGCCGCGTCGCCGCGCGCGCCGGCGTCTCGCGCGGCGCGCTCGAGCGCTACTTTCCGACCAAGAACGATCTTTTGCTGGCGGCGACCCAGCACGCCATGGATGCGGCCGTTGCCCACGCCGAGCGGCTGGCGGCGGGCGGCGGCCGGCGCACCGTCGAACAGTTCCTGCGCGATTCCGAGCATTTCTTTTTCGGGCCGCTCTACCGCGCCATGTTGGAACTTGCGATCGCCGCCGCGAGCGACGCCGATCTGGCGAAGCCGCATCGTCCGATCGTAGCGCGCGCCCGCAAGCGCCTCAACCGGATCTGGCTCGAAAGCCTGAGCGCTGCCGGCTTTCCGCGAAAGCGCGCGGAGCGCTTCATCTTATTGACGCATTATCTGCTGCGCGGGCTTTTCGTGGTCGACACCTGGCTGCCTTACGAGACCAATCGTCGTGCGGTCATCAAGACGTGGTCGGCGCTCGTGCCGGCGGTGCTCGGGCCGCCGCATGCGCCGTCTGCGGCGTCACGCGGGCCGGCGGCGGGCAGCCGCCCAAGAGGCAAGCCAAGGCCGCGCAAGTCAAGGTCGCGCAAGTCAAGGCCGCGCCAGCGGCACGGCATCTAAAAAGCATCTCTCCTTTTTTGTTTGAATTGCTCCCGGCCTTCGGCTAGCCTCCATGAAAAGGCCCGCGCGGCAACGCGACGGGCGTGGAGGAAACCATAGCCGCGACGATGACGGTTTCAGGTCGTCGATCCGGCGGAGGAGGGCGCATGACGCTCCAGCAAAACCGCGGCCGTATTCAAACGACCCATATCGGCAGCTTGCCGCGGCCGCATCATCTCCTCGATCAGCTCAAGGCCAAGTTCTCCGGCAAGCCCTTCGACCAGAAGGCCTTCGATGCGCAATTGCATCAGGCCGTCATCGACGTCGTGAAGCAAGCAGAAGGAGTGCGGCATCGACATCGTCACCGACGGCGAATTCTCAAAGCCCGGCTTCTTCACCTACATCCAGGAGCGGCTTTCGGGCTTCGAGGCGCGGCCGAACCAGAAGATGCTGATCTTCCAAAAGGAGGTCGCCGCTTTTCCGGAATATTATGCCGAATATTTCAAGCAGGCGATGATGGGCGGCACCATCGTCTCGATCGCGCCGATCGTCTGCACGGGCCCGGTGAAATATCGCGGCGAGGCAGCCGCTTGCCCGCGACATCGGCAATGTCAAGGCCGCAGCGACCACAGCTGGCGTGCCGCTCGAGCACGTCTTCCTGCCGGCAACCGCGCCGTCCGGCGTCGGCATCAACGAATATTACAAGAGCGAGGAGGAGTATTTCCACGCGCTCTCAGCCGAGATGAGCAAGGAATATAAGGCCATCGTCGATTCGGGCATTCTGGTGCAGATCGACGATCCGTTCCTCGCCGATATCTTCGTCGAGCCGGGCCTCGACGACAAGGGCAAGGCGCGCCGCGCCGAGATTTACGTCGAGGCGATCAACGACGCGCTCAACGGCATTCCGGCCGAGCGCGTGCGTTTCCACACCTGCTACGGCATTAACGAGGGCCCGCGCCTTTACGAGGCCAAGCTCGCCGAGCTCATCGGCTACATGCTCAAGATCAATGCCGGCTCCTATAGTTTCGAAGCCGCCAATCCGCGCCACGAACACGAATACCATCTGTTCGAGACGGTGAAGATTCCCGACGGCAAGGTGCTGTGCCCCGGCGTGATCACGCATGCCAGCAATATCGTCGAACATCCCGAGCTGATCTGCGAGCGCATTCTGCGTTTTGCCAATCTCGTCGGCCGCGACAATGTGATCGCCGCTGCCGATTGCGGGTTCTCGTCGCAGGCGCTCTACCGCACCGAAGTTCACCACACCGTGGTCTGGGAAAAGTTCAAGGCGATGCGCGAGGGCGCCGACCTCGCCAGCAAGAAATTGTGGAAGAACTGAACGGGCGCTGAACCATAAAATTCGATCGGGAGGAAAACATGACCAAGCGGATTTACGTCGCGCTGATGGCGGCGAGCCTGCTGATCGGGGGGATGTTCTCCATCGATCGGGCGCGCGCCGAAGACACCGTCAAGATCGGCTTCATCGCGCCTTCGACCGGCCAATTCGCCCAGATCGGCGCCATGATGATCGCCGGCGCCAAATATTTCATCGAGGCCAACGGCACCAATGTCGCCGGCAAGAAAATCGAGCTTCTGATCAGGGACGACGGCAGCCAGCCCGACAATGCCAAGCGCATCGCCCAGGAATTCATCGTCAACGACAAGGTCGCGGTGCTCGGCGGTTTCACCTTCACGCCGGTTGCGCTCGCGGTGGCGCCGCTTGCGACCGAGGCGAAGATCCCGCAAGTGGTGATGGCGGCGGGCACCTCCATCATCACCGAGAAGTCGCCTTATATCGCGCGCACCTTCTACACCATCGCGCAGACGGCGGTGCCGATGGCGCAATGGGCGGCGAAGAACGGCGTCAAGAAAGTCGCGACGCTGGTGTCCGATTATGCGCCGGGTTACGACGCCGAAAAGGTGTTCAGCGAGGAGTTCAAGAAGAACGGCGGCGAGATCGTCGGCAATGTGCGGGTGCCGGTGCAGAGCCCGGATTTCGCGCCGTCGCTGCAGCGCGCGCGCGACGCCAATCCCGACGGCATCTTCGTCTTCATCCCGGGGAGTTTCGCCGGCACTTTCGCGCGGCAATATGCCGAACGCGGTTTGAACGCGTCGGGCATCAAGCTGATGGGCACGCTCGATCTGACCGACGACGATCTCCTCCCGGGCATGGGCGACGCCGCGCTCGGCATCATCACCGCGGGTCCGTATTCCGCGGCGCATGTGTCGCCGGAGAACCAGGCCTTCGTCGCAGGCTTCACGAAATTCGCCGGCAAGCGGCCCAATCACATGGCGGAATCGGTCTACGACGGCATGCGCCTGATCTACGAAGCGCTCAAGAAGACTGGCGGCGACACCGACGGCGACAAATTGATCGCGGCGATGAAAGGCATGAGCTTTGACGAGCCCGCGCGGGCCGATCACGATCGATCCGCAGACGCGCGACATCGTCCAGAACATCTATATCCGCAAGGTCGAGCGGAAGGACGGCGAACTCTACAATGTCGAGTTCGCAACCTTCCCGGCGGTGAAGGATCCGATCAAGGAAGCCGAGAAGAATAACTAGCCATGTTGCGAATTCAGCCCTTCGATTGCGCGCGCACGAAATTGATGATGCCGGAGAAATCGGCGCCGCTCGAGCCGGTTTCGGCGAATTCCTGATAGATCTCGGCGGCATGCGTGCCGATCGCGGCCTCGGCGTGGACCGAAGCCGCGGCTTCGCGGGCAAGATTAAGGTCCTTGAGCATCAAGGCCGCGGCGAAGCCGGGTTTGTAGCCGTTATTGGCGGGGCTCGTCGGCACCAGAGCCCGGCACCGGACAATAGTTGGTGAGCGACCAGCATTGGCCGGACGACGACGAGACGACGTCGAACATCGCCTGGTGCGACAGGCCGAGTTTTTCGCCGAGCACGAAAGCTTCGCTGACCACGATCATCGAGGCGCCGAGGATCATATTGTTGCAGATTTTCGCCACCTGGCCGTTGCCGGCTTCGCCGCAATGCACGACGCGCTTGCCCATGCGTTCGAGCACCGGCTTGCCGCGCTCGAAGGCGTGGTGCGAGCCGCCGACCATGAAGGTCAGCGTCGCCGCCGTGGCGCCGCCGACGCCGCCCGAGACCGGGGCATCGAGCGTGGCGATGCCCTGCTGGGCCGCAAGCTTGTGCGCCTCGCGCGCGCTCGCGACGTCGATGGTCGAGCAATCGATGAACAGCGCGCCCTGGTTCGCCGCTGGCAGAATATCCTTCCACACCGACAGCACGTGCTGGCCGGCCGGCAGCATGGTGACGACCACCTCGGCATTTTCGACGCATGATCGCGCATTGGCGACGATCTCGACGCCGTTAGCAGCCGACGTCTCGCGTGACGCCGGCACGACGTCGAAGCCCAAAACGTGCTCGCCCGACTTGACGAGATTGGCGGCCATCGGCCCGCCCATGTTTCCGAGACCGATGAATCCAATGTTCGGCATCTGCGGTTCCTATAAGTTTCAGTCTGCGAACTTCAATTCCAACGCGCCGACCGGCTGAAAGTGCCGGTCGACGATAGCCGGGGTCACCTCTTCCAGCGTCGGCGGCCGCCACTGCGGATTGCGATCCTTGTCGACGATGGTCGCACGGATGCCTTCGATCAGATCGTGACCGGCGACACAGGCGAGCGCGATACGGTAATCCTGGACAAAACATTCCTCAACGCGTTTGAATTTCGCTGCATCGCGCATGTTGCGCAGCGTGATCTTGAGCGAGGTCGGGGAAGCCTTCTTCATGGTCGCGAGCGCCGTTTGCGCGGCTTCGACGTCGCTCGCGGCGAGCCGCGCCACAATGTCTTCGACGCTGTTCCCGCCGCAGTAGGCGTCGATCCAGTGCCGTTCCGCCGCAAGCTTTCCGGGAGCGGGCGGGGCCGACAATTCACCGAGACGCTTGCTGACATCGTCGGCTGTGCGGCAATCGGCGAGTGCGCCGGGGATTTCCGCAAGTTTCGCCGTGGGAATGTGGATGTCCGCAAGCCCGTAATAGATGGCGTCGGCCGCGTTCATGCGTTCGCCGGTCAGCGCGAGGTAGGTCCCGGTAAAGCCCGGGGCGCGCGCCAGCGGAAACGACGCGCCGATATCGGGAAAGAAGCCGATGCTGACTTCCGGCATGGCGACCGCGGAACGCTCGGTGACGACGCGATGCGCGGCGTGTCCGGCAAGCCCGATGCCGCCGCCCATGACGACGCCGTCCATGATCGCGACCACGGGCTTCTTGTAACGCGCGATCATCACGTTGAGATGGTATTCGACGGCCCAGAATTTCTGCGGCAGCGGGTCGCCGGATTTCGCCGCGTCGTAGAGCGCGCGAATGTCGCCGCCGGCACAAAAGCCGCGGTCGCCTGCAGCCGTCGAGCATCACCGCGCCGACGGCGGGATCGGAGGCCCAGGCGCGCAGCATCGCCGTCATGGTGACGGACATATCGAGCGTGACGGCGTTGAGCGCTTTGGGCCGGTTCAGCGTCAGCCGGCGCAACGCGCCGTGCTCACGGACGATGACATCGTCTTCGTGCACCACCCTATCGTTCATCGTCCGACAAGGTTCCTCGCCACGATGAGGCGCATGATCTCGTTGGTGCCTTCGAGGATCTGGTGCACGCGCAAATCGCGCACGATCTTCTCGATGCCGTATTCCGACAGATAGCCGTAACCGCCGTGCAATTGCAGCGCCTGATTGGCGACGTTGAAGCAGGTGTCGGTGACAAAGCGCTTGGCCATCGCCGAGAGCTGCGTCGCATTCGCGTCCTTGCGGTCGAACGCGGCGGCGGCATGCCACAGAAAGGCGCGCGACGCTTCAAGCTCGGTCGCCATGTCGGCGAGGCGAAACTGCAAGGCCTGGAATTCGTCGAGCCGTTTGCCGAAGGCCTTGCGCTCCTTCATGTAAGCGAGCGTCTTTTCCAGCGCGCATTGCGCGCCGCCGAGCGAGCAGGCGGCGATATTGAGCCGGCCGCCGTCGAGCCCGGCCATCGCGATCTTAAAACCCGAGCCCTCCTCGCCGAGCCGGTCGGCGACGGGGACGCGCACATTCTCGAAGATGACGGCGCGCGTCGGCTGCGCGTTCCAGCCCATCTTGCGCTCGTTGGCGCCGAACGAAATGCCCGGCGTGTCGCCCGACACGATGAAAGCCGAAATGCCCGGCGGCGCCGTCGCCGCCGCTGCGCGCCATCACCACATAGAGGTCGCCCGCGCCGGCGCCGGAGATGAACTGCTTCTGGCCGTTGAGAATGTAATGGTCGCCGTCGCGCACCGCCCGCGTCGTCAGCGCCGCCGCGTCCGAGCCGACGCCCGGTTCGGTCAGGCAGTAGCTCGCCAGAATTTCCATGCTGCACAGTTGCGGCAGGAATTTCTTGCGCTGCTCGTCGGTGCCGAAGGCGTCGATCAGCCACGACGTCATATTGTGGATCGACATATAGGCCGCGACCGTCGGACAGCCGGTCGCCAGCGCCTCGAAGATCAAGGTTGCCGTCAGCCGCGACAGTCCCGAGCCGCCGACATCTTCGGAAATGAACACGCCGCCCATGCCGAGCGCCGCGGCCTTGCGCATTTCGGCGACCGGAAAGTGCTTGGCCTCGTCCCAGGCGACCGCGTTCGGCGCAAAAACTTCGTCGGCGAAGTCGCGCGCCATGTCGCGCACGGCGATCTGGTCGGCATCGAGTGCGAAAGGTGTTGGCACGTTTGACGAATGGTCGAGCATGAATCCGGCGTCCGGCTTCGCGGTCGGCTCGTTTATGGCTTGAACCGATAGCATCGCCGTTTTCGCGCGGAAGGGAAGCGGCCGAAGGACACGAAATACGCGCGGATCAAGTTGTGCGTTGCGGCGAATACATTTCTGAGCATGATCTTATCCGAAAACCGGTGTCCACTTTTCGGGATCATGCTGGGTTGAGATGCGTTCTAAAGAAATCGACGCTCAGCTCCAGCGCGCGATCGGCTTCCGGCTTGCTGTAGGTCTTGCCGCCGTGGCGGGCGAAGGCGTGATCGGCGCCCGGATATTTGTGGATCGTCACCAGCGGATTGGGCGCAAGCCGCCGCTCCAGAAGCTCGTTGACCTCGGCCTGCACCCAGCGGTCCTTGAGCGCCATGTGCAGCATGAACGGCCGGTGCAGGTTTTTCGCTTCCTTGATGCGGTGCTCGATATAGGTGCCGTAATAGGCGACGGCGCAGTCGATCTCGGTGCGGCAGCACATCAGATAACAGAGCTTGCCGCCGAGGCAGTAGCCGACCGCGCCGACCTTGCCGTTACATTCCGGCAGCGTTTTCAGATAGCGATGGATGTCCTCCATGTCGCGGACGCCGAGGTCGTAGTCGAACTCGTAGTAGAGATCGAACGCCTTCTTGATGTCGTCGGGATTGCTGTCGGACAGTTCGACGCCGGGCTCCTGCCGCCAAAACAGATCGGGCACCAGACAGATGAATCCGGCCTGCGCGAATTCGTGGGCGTGGTGGCGCATCGTATCGTTGACGCCCCAGATTTCCATGATCGCGATGATGGCGCCGGCCGGCGTACCGTCGGGAATGGCGAGATAGGCGCCCATCTCGCCGTCGCGCAGCGGCACTTTGATGTTTCTGGTCTTCATCGCGGGCTTTCCTAGAGTTTGAGCAGCGCGCGGGCATTGCCGGCGAAAATCCGCTCGCGGTCCTGCTTGCGGAATGTCGAGCCGCTCGACGGCGCGGATGGTGTCGGCGATCAGCCAGCGGCCTTGCTTCGGCATCGAACGGCGCATCGGTCGCGAACAGACAATTCGGCGTGCCGAAGAACGCGTGGCCGCAGCGCGTCGGCGCGTCCTCGCCGCCGAGCGCGGTGTCGGCATAGAGCATCTTGTAATAGGCCAGCGGCTGCTTCTTGAGGCCGCGTTCCTTCGCCACCGGATTTTCGTCGCGGCGTGCCGAAAAAGATCTGCCGGAAGCCGAGATTAATCTTGCCCGGGAAATAAGGGATCATGCCGCCCATATGGTGCGAGATGATCTTCAGGCTGCGGCAATTCGTCGAACAGGCCGGAATAGATCAGCCGCGTCATGCAGGCGGTGGTCTCGTAAGGCCAGCCGAAGCAGAACCAGACTTCGTCTTGCGATGTCTTCTCCGCCGCATAGTCGGCAAAGTCCGGACCGCGCATCGGATGCACCCAGACCGGCAGATCGTGCTCGGCCATGCGGCGGAACAGCGGCCGGAATTTCGGGTCGCTCAGCGGCACGCCGGCGACATTGGTGAAGACCTGAATGCCGCGCGCGCCGAGCTGCGCGACAGCGCGATCGATCTCGGCGAGCGACGCCTCGATATTGTTCATCGGCAGCGCGGCGATGAAGGCCGGAAAGCGCTCGGGATATTTGCGGCAGATTTCGGCCAAGGAGTCATTGGCGAGCCGCGCCAGATCCGGCGTGACGTCCGGCGCAGCGACCAGTTCGAGCGGCGGATTGGCGAGCGACAGCACTTGCGCGAAATCGCCGAACTGATCGAGCAGCCGCAGCCGCGCATCGACATCGACCAGCGTCTTGAGCCGCGGAAACGCCGTCGTCGCCACGTGGCCGGGAATGAGCTGCGAAAGCCGATCGAGATAGGCCTTCGGCATGAAGTGATTGAAAATGTCGATGATCATGGCCGGCCGCTTCTGGTACACGCGCGTGGGCAGTGAATGCGCGCAGACATTTACATTGCCGGCGGCCTCCTTGTCACATCTGTTTTTCTATTGCAGTCTTCCGCTCGAATAAAAATAAGCCGCCGCAACAATGGCGGGCGCAATAGAGACACGCTGGGGAGACACATGTCCGACGCGCGCCAGACGTCCGCCGAGCTTGTCGCTCGCCTCGAGCGCCTGCCGTTTTCCAAATGGCATCGTCATTTCTTCATCCTCGCCTTTTGCGGCATCGCGCTCGACGCCGCCGACTTCGCGATCTTCGGCGCGGCGCTGCCGCCGGTGGCGCGCGAATTCGGCCTGGGACCGGCGCAAGCGGGACTGTTGGCGACGGTCGGACTGATCGGCGCGTTTCTCGGCGCGCTGTTTTGGGGCACGCATCTCCGACTATATCGGGCGCCGCACCTCGTTTCAGGCGACGGTCGGATTGTTCGCGCTGTTCACCGGGCTGGTGGCGGTGTCCTGGAACATCGTTTCGCTCTCCGTCTTCCGCTTCCTGTCGAATTTCGGCCTCGGCGGCGAAGTCCCGGTGACGCTGACCTTGAGTTCGGAATACAGCCCCGGCCGAATTCGCGGCGCCATGTCCGGCAATATCATGGCGGCGTTTCCGGTCGGCCTCGTCTTGGCCGCCTCGCTGAGCCTTTTGATCATTCCGCGCTGGGGCTGGCGCGCGCTGTTCGTCGTCGGCGTCGTGCCGGCGCGTGCTGTTGTTCTTCGTGCGCCGCTATATGCCGGAATCCGCGCGCTTTCTGCTGAGCAAAGGACGCATCGCCGAGGCGGAGCAGACCGTCGCGCATATCGAAAAGGAGGCGATCGGGCGACCGCTCACCGCGGAAGAGATCAAGACGATTCCGAACGTCCATCCGGAAGTGGCCGCGCCCGGCAAGGTCACGGTGTTCGAACTGCTTGGCGCCCGGCCGGGCCAAGAACACGCTGCTGCTCTGGATCGTCTCGTTCGGCTTTCTCTGGGCCTCGAACGGCATCCTGTTCATGCTGCCGACGATCTTGACGCAGCGCGGCATTCCGCTCACGCAAGCGATCAGCTTTCAGCTGGTGCAGGCCTTGAGCGCCGTCGTCGGCTATTCGGCCTGCGGCTTCCTGATCGACCGTTACGGCCGGCGGCCGGTTCTGTTTCTTTATTATTTCGTCGGCGCGTTCTTTCATCTGTGGTTCGCCATGGCGAGCGGGCTGTGGCTCTACGCCGCCGCGGCCGCCGTCGGCTGGGTCAATCCCGGCGTCTTCGGCGCGACCGGAATCTATGTCAGCGAATTGCATCCGACGCATCTGCGCGCCACCGCCGTCGGCTGGTTCTTCGGCATCGGCCGCATCGGCTCGTTTCTGGCGCCGACGGTGGTCGGCTTCATGCTGGCATACGGCGTCGGCGCTTATGTGCTGCACACATTCGCGCTCGCTTATCTGATCTCGGCCATCGCGCTGTGGCTGATCGGCATCGAGACCAAAGGCCGGGTGCTGGAGCAGATCACCGCGCACGACGGTCTTGCCGCAACGGCCGAGCGGCGGCGCCCGCGCCGGTCATGACGTGAGCGCGCCTGCCAACGAATTCAGTGCTGGTGCGAGTGCTTATGACTTTGATATCGCGGGTGGTGCAGGAGCGGCGGCGCTCCTTGCCGTGCGCCGGTATAATACGGGTTCATCCCGCAAAAGCCGCGATTGCCGGCCAGCACATTCGGTACGCAGGCCTCGACGGTGTTGTATTCGCAATCCCAGTGCACGCCGCCGGTGCCGATCTCCACCACCGCGCACCACGGCGCATCACCGAAATATTGCGCATGGCTCGGCGAAACATTGAGACAAATCATTGCCGCAGCGGCGGCCGTAGAGAACAGCAATACGCGTCATGGTCGTCACCTTGAGCGTTTCCACCTTGCAGGTAGCTCCGGTATAACCCCTCTTGCATAGACGTATTCCCGCATCGGACAAAATCAATCGAGTCAGGGGGCGCCGGCATGGATTTCACTCTTTCGCCCGAGATCGAGGACTTGCGCCTGCGCACGCGCGCCTTCATCGAGGAGCACGTGCTGCCGCTCGAAGCCGATCCGCAGAATTTTTCCGAGCACGAGAACATTCCGCTCGACGCGGCTCGCGCCGGTCCAGGAGAAAGCGAAGAAGGCCGGACTGTGGGCGCCGCAATCGCCCAAGGAATTCGGCGGCATGGCGCTGCCGATCGTCGCCTGGGCCGCGATCTACGAGGAGGCGGCGCGCTCGCTGTTCGGCCCGCTGTCGATCAACTGCACGGCGCCCGACGACGGCAATATGAATCTGCTGGCGCGCATCGGCACGCCGGCGCAGAAGGAATGGTGGCTGCGGCCGATCGTCGAGGGCAAGGTGAAATCCGTCCTTCGCCATGACCGAACCGGCGCCGGGCGGCGGCTCCGATCCCGGCATGATCCGCACCTGCGCCGAGAAGAAAAACGGCAAATGGACGATCCACGGCCGCAAATGGTTCATCACCGGCGCCGGCCGAAGCCGCGCATTTCATCGTCGTCGCGCGCACCTCCGACGACAAGCGCCGCGGGCTCACCGCTTTTCTCTATCACCGCGACCAGCCGGGCTGGCGCATCGTGCGCCGCATCGGCATCATGGGCCCGGAGGAGCACGGCGGCCATTGCGAGCTTGAATTCGACGGCCTCGAAGTCGCCGACGACAATGTGCTGCTCGGCGTCGGCGACGGGCTCAAGATCACCCAGATCAGGCTCGGCCCGGCGCGGCTGACGCATTGCATGCGCTGGCTCGGGCTAGTCCAAGCGCTGCATCGAGATCGCGCAGGACTACGTCAACAACCGCGAAGGCTTCGGCGTCAAGCTCGCCGACCGCGAAAGCGTGCAGATCAAGCTCGGCCAGGTCGCGCAGCAGATTCAGATCGGCCGCCTGCTCACCATGCACGCGGCCTGGAAGCTCGACCACGGCGACCGCGCGCGCAAGGAAGTCTCGATGGCGAAGGTGCATGTCGCCGACACGCTGCACAATGCCTGCGATACCGCGATCCAGCTCAACGGCGCGCGCGGCTATTCCAAGGACACGATCCTGGAATGGATCTACCGCGCCGCCCGCGCCGCGCGCCTCGTCGATGGCGCGTCCGAAGTGCACAATATGGTGCTGGCGCGCTTCCTGCGCGAGGAAGGCCGCGACTTCTGGACTTGGAGCGCGGGCAACAAAATCTGAGAATAAACTTTTACGCCGCGTCGTGGAAAATAACGCCGAGCGTGTGCCGGTGCCCGGAGCGCAGGCGGCTTACGCCGTGGCGCATATTCACCCGATAGGCGCCGCGCGTGCCCGCCACCGGGCGGTGGTGCACCGGAAAGATCACGCCCTCGCCCTGCTTGAGCGGCACGACTTCCGCGCGCGACTGCATGCGCGGCCGCTGCTCGGTGAGCACGAATTCGCCGCCGGTGAAGTCCGTGCCCGGCTGCGACAACAGGAACGCGACCTGCAGCGGAAAGATGTTTGCGCCGTAGATGTCCTGATGCAGGCAATTGAAGTCGCCTGCGCCATATTGCAGCAAGAGCGGCGTCGGCTTGCCTTGTCCCGCATCGTGGCAGCGCTTGAGATAGGCGGCGTGATCGGCCGGGTAGGCGGTGTCAATGCCCATCGTTGCGTTCCAGCGGTTTGCCACCTGCGCCAGCGGCGGATAAAGCGCGCCGCGCAAGGCCTCAACGATCTCCGGCAGCGGATAGGCGAAATATTTGTACTCGCCCCGGCCGAAACCGTGTCGCGACATCACGATGCGGCTGCGAAAAGGTTTGTCCGCAGAATAGCTTTCCGCGAGCGCCGCACATTCGTCCGGCGTCAGCATCGGTCCGGTGGTGGCGCAGCCGTAAGCGTCGAGATCGGACGCGATCGAAGCCCAATCGAGCGCGGCGACGCGTTCGCGAATTTCCGCCGTTATCGGCTGAGCGGCCGGACGTTGTCTTTGCGTCACCGTCCTTTGCGTCATCGTCATGGCGGTTGCTCTTGTTTGCGGCAGCGATCGGTCCGCTCCTTGCTGCCAAATCAGGGATGAGCCGCCCACCCGAAACCTGCTCAGTTCCGCCAGTTCGGATCGATCTCGTCGAGCATGCGCAGATAGGCCGGCCAGTCGGCCGAGCCGCGGCCGGAATCGTGATGCTCGTATTGATGCGCGGTCTTTTCGCAGATCGCCGGCGGAATTTCGACGAGCGCGCCGCCGGTCGCTTCCATCGTGAGCTGGATATGCGCGGCTTCGAGCAATGACTTCATCAGCACGAAAGCTTCGCGCGCGGTCTTGCCGACCGTGAGCAGGCCGTGATTGCGCATGATCAGCGCGCGGTTGTTGCCGAGCGCCTTGTTGATGCGCGCCCGCTCGCCGAAATCCTCGGTGATGCCTTCGTAGTCGTGATAGCCGACGCGATTGTAGAAACGGATCGCCGCCTGCGACACCATGCGCAGCCCGTGCTTCAATCCGGAGATCGCCATGCCGGTTTCGGTGTGCACGTGGACCGCGCAATTGACGTCCGGCCGCGCCGCGAGCACGCCGCCGTGCAGCGTGAAGCCCGGCCGGTTGACGCCCGCGGATTCGTCGAGGTCGTCGTCCATGCTGACTTTGACGAGGTTCGACGGCGTCACTTCGGTGTAGAGCAGTTCGTGCCGCTTGATCAGGAATTTGCGCTCCTCGCCGGGCACCCGCATCGACGAATGATTGTAGATGACATCGCCCCAGCCGTAATGCGCGATCAGCCGATAGGTCGCGGCCAGGTCGACGCGCGCTTGCCATTCGGCCGGTCGAAATGTCGGACTGCGCGACGGCGGCAATTTTGACGTTGCTGTTTTTGGTCTGGGCGTTTTTGACGTGCGTGTTCATGATGACCTCCCCGCGAGATGCGGCAGCCTAGCATACTGCCGATTGCGGGGTAGCCGCCCACATGGCGTCCGGTATTGCGGATTTCGCCGCCGCCATGGCGACGCTTCCGTGCCGCGCCATAAGCGCGCAGACGCGCCGCGAATGATATTGTTAACGGATCGTCAACCCGCGGCGATAAATGCTCCATTATGGTATGGCCGCATACTTCTTTCCTGATCAGGAAAGCCGCCGGACTGATGGTCGCGCTGGCGGTGCTGCTCGGCGCCGGAGGATCGATTTTCGCCGCCGGCGAACTCGGACTGCAGGCCTTGCGCAAACAGTACCACCGGCCGGCGCAGATTCCGTATCCGAAAGACGATCCCTATTCGAAAGCCAAGTACGAGCTCGGCCGCATCTTGTTTTTCGATCCGATCTTGTCCGGATCGCAAAGTGCGCTCCTGCGCGACATGTCACAATCCCGGCCTGTCATGGGCGGACGGCGAGCGGCATGCGGTCGGCGAGAAGCAAGCTCGCTGCCGTTGCGCACGCCGACGCTGCTCAATGTGGCCTGGACGCCGAAGCTCGGCTGGGACGGACATTTTCGCGATCTCGAAAGCGTCGCGATCGGGCCGATCACGCTCTCCCGACAATATGAATCTGCCGGTGCATGAATTGATCGCGCGACTGTCGGCGCTGCCCGGCTATGTGAGCGGCTTTCAACGCGACCTTCGGCAAGGGCGACATCACCAAGCGCAAGATCGAGCAGGCGCTGGCGACCTTCGAGCGCTCCATCGTGTCGAGCGACGCGCCGTTCGACCGCTGGATCTGCGGCGATCAACGCGCCATCGATGAACGGCCGCCAAGCGCGGCTTTGTGCTGTTCAACGGCAAAGCCAATTGCGCGGCCTGTCACAGCGGCTGGGCCTTCACCGATTCATCGTTCCACGACATCGGCGTGGCGTCGGACGACGATATCGGGCGCGGCCGGCTGTTTCCGACCTCGGTGAAGCTGAAATATGCCTTCAAGACGCCGACCTTGCGCGACGTCGCGCGGCGCGGGCCCTATATGCACGACGGCTCGGTGGCGACGCTCGACGACGTCATCGATCTCTACGATCGCGGCGGCATCGATCGGCCGAGCCGCGACAACGAGATTCATCCGCTGAATTTGTCGGACAGAGCGAGAAGGCCGATCTCATCGCCTTCCTGCAGACGCTTGAGCGGCACGCCCAAGCCCTTTGCCGTGCCCGTCCTGCCGCGCTGATCAGACAATAACGAAGGTCGACAGCGCGTAGCCCGCGACCGCGAAGCCGCCGATCACCAATATGCCGGCGACGGTTTCCAGCGCCTCGATATAGGCCGGAAAACGGTCCGCCGCATAGGCGACAACGGCGCCGACAATAACGCTGAGCAATCCCACGACACCAATCATCGCATCCCCGCGCGCCCGAAATGCCTTTCTTTGCAAAGGGTTTCTTCGAAAGCGCGTCGCTCTTAGCGGCCAATGCTTACCGGGCGGCTAGACGAAAAGATTGCATTTGCTTGTATCGTGCGGGTCCGGCGCCTCAGAGGTTAACCAATAGTTGAGCTCGGCTTGCAACGGCGCTGGCAAATCCCACAGAACCGTGGTAAATAAAAGCTTAACGAAACCAGTGAGCTGCGTGCGGCGGCGTATCTGGTCTTGTGAGGTTGTGTATCTGGAGGCCCTCCCGATGAGCCGGCTGACCAAGCGGCTGCCATTCGCAGCCGCAATACCGCTTGCGTGCGTTGTTGACGCTTTGTGCGTCGGAACCGCAAGCGCGCACGTCAAATGGTTCTGCGCCTATGACGTGGCCGGCCAGCCGGACGGCCTGGAAAACGTTCTCTGCCCGGACTTCGAATTCCTGACCGGACTTTCGATCCTCGCGCTGATGACCGGCGCGGTGCTGGAAGGCACGCCGCTCGGCGCCGCCATGTTGCGCGCGCTCGATCGGGTGACGCGCCTGGTGCGCGACAATATCGAAACTATTTTCCGCGCCGGCTGCGCCTTCTTCTTCATCGCGATCTGGGGCGCCGGCGGCATTTTGCTCACGCCGGAACTCAAGACCAGACTCGGCCTTGGTCGGCGCCATCCAGCTCGGCATCGCCGCCGGCATGCTGTCGCGGCGCACGATGCCGTTGTCGGCTGCTCGGCATCTTCGTCTTGTTCGGCATCGGCGTGTGGGAATACGGCGCGTTTCATCTCGCCGACTATCCGATTTTTCTCGGCGTTGCCGCCTATCTGGCCTTGGTCGGCGGGCAGACCGATTTCTTCGGCGTGCGCCCGATCGACGTCTTGCGCTGGGCCGCCGGCATCACGTTGATGTGGGCCTCGATCGAGAAATGGGCCTATCCGGAATGGTCGTATCCGCTGTTCATCCAGCATCCGGAAATGACGCTCGGCTTCTCGCCGGATTTCTTCATGCGCGCGGCCGGCGCGGTCGAATTCGCCTTGGCCTTCGCGTTGATGTGGACGCCGCTGGTGCGCCGCGTCGGCGCCATGATGCTGGCGGCGATGTTCGTGAGCGCGGTGTTCGAATTCGGCAAGATCGACTTGATCGGCCACTCGCTGATCGTGGTCGCGCTGGTCGGCATCGTCGCCGATGACGGCGGCAAGGCGGCGCGGCTGCGCGATTCCTGGCTGCTGCCGTTCGCTTATGCGGCGTCGCTGGCTGGATTTCTGGCGACCTATTACGTCGCGCATGCGGCGCTGTTCGGCACCACGATTCTGTAACTCGCGCTACTGGACGTGGACTGCGAGCTTCATCTTCGGATGAATGGCGCACAGCACGTCGAAAGTCGCCCGCCACCGGAAAGGTGATGTCGGTCTTGCTGCCCGGCTGCTGGTCGCCGGAATCGAACGAGAATTTCTCGGAATCGATATAGGCGTGATGCAGCAGGTCGCCGTCGTCGTTGACGATCTGCGATCGTCTCGCCGCGCTTGATCGTGATTTCGCCGGGATGAAATTCGCGGCCCTTTTGCGAGATCGAATATTGCGGCAGCGCCAGCCCGACCAGCGTGCCGAGCCCGACAATGACGGCCGCCGTGCCGCCGATCGCGGCGAGACGGCGCATGCGGCGAAGCGCGTCTGCGATTGTCATGCTCGCCTCTTTGCCTCGTCGAGGAGGAGCCGGTTCCACTTGCCGGCGAATCGGAGCTTCGAACACCGTGACTTCCGGCAGTTAAGAGGCCGTTAATCCTGCAGGCACGGATATCGCGACCTGCGGCATAAGCGGCCATTAAGGAACTCACCAAGATTGGCCGGGTTGCTGCAACGGCCTTAACCGCCGTCGATATACTATTGAGCGGCATAGTCAGAGCACCGTAAGTCAGAGTACCGAGCATTCGATGCCGCGTCGGCGGGTAGCCTCCCTGCTCTTGCGACTGGTATCGCGCTGGCGCCGCCGCGTCGCGCGGGCGGCCTCGCTTTGCATGACCATTCGCGGCCGCATCCTGGTCGCCTTCCTGATCATGAGCGTGATCACCGCCGCGTTCGGCGGCTACGCCACCATCGGCATCAGGAATGCCGGCGTGCTGGTCGACAAGACCTTCGACGAATCGCTGATGTCGATCAATTACGCGCGCGCGGCGGCGACCGATTTCGCCGCCATGCGCGCGGCTTTCGCGCGGCACTGGATCGCCACCGATCCCAGACTGCGCGCCGCGTTCGACAGCGAGATCGACAAGCTCAGCGCGTCGCTGTCGGAAGACCTCAAGATCGCCGCCGCGCGGTCGCAATCGGTTCGCGCCACGCGCGCCGCCGAGAACGTGCAGCGCGCGGTCGACGCCTGGAAGAGCATTTGCGAGCGGCTCCTCGACGGCAGCAAGCTCGACGTGAACTGGGAGACGCTCGACCATTACGCCGACAAGGTCGACGATCAGATCGATCTGTTGGTGAACTACACCGCCGGCGACGGCTTCCTCTATCGCCAGAGCGCGCGCGCCACGGTCGCGCACGACGTGCAGCTCAACATCGCCGGCACCGCGCTGGCGCTGCTGCTCTCGGCGCTGGTGGCCTGGGGCTGGCGCGCCGCATCGTCGGCCCGGTCGCGGTCGCGTCCGACGTCGCCGAGCGCATCGCCGCCGGCAAACTCGATGTCGCCGTGCCGAACGGCAGCGCCGACGAGCTTGGCGCGCTGCTCGCCGCCATGGGCGTGATGCGCGACAACATCAAGGCCATGATGGACCGCGAGGTCGCGCAGCGCCGCTCCGCGCAGGCGCGGCTCGCCGACGCGCGTGCGAATGCTCGCAGGAAGGCGTCGTCGTGGTGGACGCCGACGACTGCATCGTGCTCGCCAATGCGCAGGCCGCGGATTTCCTCGGCGTCGCGCCGGACCTGCTCAAGCCGGGCACGCCGCTCGCGCAGCTCGAGCCGGCGTTGCAGGGCGCCGCCGACGCCGCCGACATGCTGATCCGGCGCGACGACGATGTGCAGGCGACCAGCGAAACCCTGATGGCCGACGGCCGCTGGCTGCGCATCAGCCGCAGCCCGACCCGCGACGACGGCTTCATCGTGCTGTGCAGCGACATCAGCCGGCTCAAGACCCAGGAACGGTCGCTGCGCGAGACCAATCTGCTGCTCGACGCCGCGCTCGAAAACATGTCGCAGGGCCTGTGCCTGTTCGACGCGCAGAACCGGCTCGAGGTCTTCAATCGGCGCTTTCTGGAAATCTTCAAGCTGCCGCCCGATCAGATCAAGCCCGGCATCACGTTCAGGGAAGTTCTGGAGATCAGCATCGCCTGCGGCAATCACCCGGGCAAGACGTCGGAACAGTCTTGGCGGAGCGCGCAGCAGCGATCTCAAGGAGAACGCCATCGGCCCGCACTCTGTACGAATTCACCGACGGCCGCGTCGTGTCGTGTCTGCTATACGCCCGACCGCGGACGGCCGCTGGGTCGCGACCTACGAGGACGTCACCGAACGCCGCCAGGCCGAAGCCAAGATCATGCACATGGCGCGGCATGATGCGCTGACCAATCTGCCGAACCGCGTGCTGTTCAAGGACAAGATGGAGCAGGCGCTCGCCCGCGGCGACCAGCTTGCGGTCATGTTCCTCGATCTCGACCGCTTCAAGGGCGTCAACGATTCGCTCGGCCATTCGATCGGCGACGCGCTGCTGTGCGCGGTGACCGAGCGGCTGCAGCGCGTCGTGTCGGACGCCGACACGGTGGCGCGGCTCGGCGGCGACGAATTCGCCATCGTGCAAAGCAAAGCCAGTCCGACCGACGCCAGCGAGCTTGCCGCGCAGATCATCGATGCGCTGGTCGAGCCGTTCGACGTGCGCGGCCACCAGGTCGTCATCGGCACCAGCATCGGCATCGCGCTGGCGCCGGCCGACGGCACCGAGCCCGACCAGCTGCTGCGCAACGCCGACATGGCGCTCTACCGCGCCAAGGCCGAGGGCCGCGGCACCTATCACTTCTTCCAGCCGGAAATGGACGCGCAGATGCAGGAGCGCCGCCGGCTCGAGCTCGATCTGCGCAAGGCGCTCGTCGCCGAGCAGTTCGAGCTGCATTATCAGCCGCTCGTCGAGATTGCGACCGGCGAGGTCTCCGGCTTCGAGGCGCTGGTGCGCTGGAACCATCCGGAGCGCGGCATGGTCGCGCCCGACGAATTCATTCCGGTCGCCGAGGAAATCGGGCTGATCGTGCCGCTCGGCGACTGGGTGCTCAAACAGGCCTGCCGGGATGCGGCGACGTGGCCGGAGAAACTGACGGTCGCGGTCAATCTCTCGGCGGTGCAGTTCCGCAATCCGACGCTGGCGCTGTCCGTGGTGTCGGCGCTCGGTCAATCCGGGCTCGCGGCGTCGCGGCTCGAATTGGAGATCACCGAGACCGTGCTGCTGCAGGAAAACCGCGCCGTGCTCGA
The DNA here is from genome assembly GCA_963695615.1 of uncultured Alphaproteobacteria bacterium. GTDB lineage: Bacteria > Pseudomonadota > Alphaproteobacteria > Rhizobiales > Xanthobacteraceae > BOG-931. The sequence continues at coordinate 94,932 of CAVOHH010000012.1, forward strand.
TGCGCTGCATCAATTCCGCAAGCTCGGCGTGCGCATCTGCATGGACGATTTCGGCACCGGCTATTCCTCGCTGAGCTATCTGCGCAGCTTCCCGTTCGACAAGATCAAGATCGACCGCTCGTTCATCCGCGAACTGGGCAAGGAGAACGATTGCGTGGCCATCATCCGCGCCGTCATGCGGCTCGGCTCGAGCCTCGGCATGATCACCACGGCCGAAGGCGTCGAGACCGAGCAGCAGCTCGAAATCCTGCGGGCGGAAGGCTGCATGCAGGCGCAGGGCTATCTGTTCAGCAAGCCGAAACCGGTCGGCGGAAATCCCCGCGATGCTCGAGCAGATCCAGCCGCGCATCCGCGCCGCGTAGAGCCGCCGTCCGGCACGCGCAAAAGCCGCCGGTTTCCTTGCACGAAAAAGCGTGACGCTTCAATCCGCTAGCATTGTCGTGCGGGCGCGGCGCCCTATATCCCGCAGTACCACCAGCCCTCTGGCAATATCGGGTCCGTAAGGGCAAACTGCCGCCGGGGTCCGATTCCGTGGTTCGCTGATGAGGCCTGCGTAATGGCGCTGCGCGACGTCAAGCTCGACGACAAATACGACCTCGGCCAGCGCCACGTCTTCGTGACCGGATACCAGGCCCTGGTGCGGCTCTGCCTGATGCAGAAGGAGCTCGACCGCCGCAACGGCCTCAATACCGCGGGTTTCGTCAGCGGCTATCGCGGCTCGCCGCTCGGCGGCCTCGACAGCCAGTTCCTGCGCGCCAAGCGTTTTCTCGAAAAGAGCGATATCCGCTTCCAGGGCGGCATCAACGAGGACCTGGCCGCGACCGCGGTCTGGGGCTCGCAGCAGGCCGAGCTGCGCGGCGAGGGCAAGTACGACGGCGTTTTCGCCATGTGGTACGGCAAGGGCCCCGGCGTCGACCGCACCGGCGACGTTTTCCGCCACGCCAATTTCGCCGGCTCGGCAAAACACGGCGGCGTGTTGGCGCTGATGGGCGACGACCACACCGCCGAATCCTCGACCACCGCGCACCAGTCCGAATATCACTTCATCGACGTCATGATCCCGATCCTGAACCCCGCGGGCGTCCAGGAGGTGCTCGATTACGGCCTCTATGGCTGGGCGATGTCGCGCTACACCGGCGCCTGGACCGCGCTCAAGACCATGCACGAGACGATCGAAGTCGACGGCGACGATCGACGCCAGCCTCGAGCGGATCAACATCGTCACCCCGGACGATTTCCGCATGCCGGACGGCGGGCTCAATATCCGCCTCAACGATCCGATCCTGGCGCAGGAAGCGCGCCTGCACGATTTCAAGCGCGACGCCATGCTCGCCTTCGTGCGCGCCAACAAGCTCAACCGCACCATCACGTCGGGCGGCCGCGATCCGAAAATCGGCATCATCACCACCGGCAAGAGCTATCTCGACGTCCGCCAGGCGTTCGACGAGCTCGGCATCGACGAGGTCAAATGCAACGAGCTCGGCATCCGGCTTTACAAAGTCGGCTGCGCCTGGCCGCTCAGCCAGCGCGAGTTGAAGGAATTCGCCAAGCGGCCTCGATCTCATCATCGTCGTCGAGGAAAAGCGCTCGCTGCTCGAAGTGCAGGTGCGCGAGGAGCTTTACGGCACCGCCAATCAGCCGGTCTGCATCGGCAAGCGCGACGAGCAGGGCAACTGGCTGTTCCCGGTCAAGGGCGCGCTCGATCCGCAACGACGTCGCGATCTGCATCGGCGAGCGGCTTCTGAAATATCACCGCAACGACGACCTCATCGGCCGCGTCGCGCGGCTCAAGGAAGCGCAGCGCATCGCCGCCGAAACCAAGGACGTCGCCCAGCGCATTCCGTATTTCTGCTCCGGCTGTCCGCACAACAGCTCGACCGTGGTGCCGGAAGGCATGCGCGCCTATGCCGGCATCGGCTGCCATTATATGGCGCAGTGGATGGACCGCTCGACGCTCGGCTACACCCATATGGGCGGCGAGGGCGCCAACTGGATCGGCGAGGCGCCGTTCTCCAACCGCAATCACGTGTTCCAGAATCTCGGCGACGGCACCTACAATCATTCCGGCTATATGGCGATCCGCGCCGCGATCGCGTCGAACACCAACATCACCTACAAGATCCTGTTCAACGACGCCGTCGCGATGACCGGCGGACAGGCCAATGACGGCGGGCTGACCGTGCCGCAGGTCGCGCGCCAGGTCGCGGCCGAAGGCGCCAAGCGCGTCGTCGTCGTCACCGACGAGCCGGACAAATATCCGCAACGATACGGTATGGCCGAAGGGCGTCACCATCCATCATCGCGACGATCTGATCACGGTGCAGAAGGCGCTTGCCGAAGTCCCCGGCGTCACCATCCTGATCTACGACCAGACCTGCGCCGCGGAGAAGCGCCGCCGCCGCAAGCGCCACACGTTTCCCGATCCGGACAAGCGCGTCATCATCAACGAGCTCGTCTGCGAAGGCTGCGGCGATTGCGGCGTGAAATCGAATTGCGTGTCGGTGCAGCCGCTGGAGACCGAATGGGGCCGCAAGCGCACCATCGACCAGTCGAGCTGCAACAAGGATTTCTCCTGCGTCAAAGGCTTCTGCCCGTCATTCGTCACCGTGCACGGCGCCAAACTGAAAAAGGGCAGCGGCGTCGCCGCCGATCATGATCTGGCGCAATTGCCCGAGCCGAAACTTCCCGCCATTCGATCAGACCTACAACATCATCGTCACCGGCGTCGGCGGCACCGGCATCGTCACCGTCGGCGGCATTCTCGGCATGGCGGCGCATCTCGAGGGCCGGGGCGTCGGCGTGCTCGACATGGCGGGCCTGGCGCAAAAGGGCGGCGCGGTGTTCAGCCATATCCGCTTCTCGGAAAAGCCCGAAGACATTCACGCCATCCGCGTCGCGGCCGGGCGCGCCGATCTCGTGCTCGGCGGCGATATCGTCGTCGCCGGCACCAAGAAAGTGCTCGCCACGGTGAAGCACGGCGCGACGCAGATGGTCATCAACACCGACGAGTTCCTGCCCGGCGAGTTCACCCGCAATGCCGATTTCTCGCTGCCGAGCGAGCGGCTCAAGCGCACCATCATCGCCGATGCCGGGGCGGACAAGGCGCACTTCGTCGATGCGAGCCGCATCGCCAGTGCGCTGTTCGGCCAATCGATCGGCGCCAATATGTTCCTGGTCGGCTTTGCCTATCAGCTCGGCGCCATCCCGCTGTCGGCAGCGGCCATCGAGAAAGCGATCGAATTGAACGGCGAGGCGGTCGCCATGAACCGGGCCGCGTTCCATTGGGGCCGCCGCGCGGTGGTCGACCGCGCCGCGGTCGAGGCGCTGGCCAAGCCCGCGGCGTCGAGCGCAAGCGACGCCGAACATCTGTCGGAGAGCTTTGACGAAACGGTCGCGCGGCGCGAGAAATATCTCACCGCGTATCAGAATGCGGCCTATGCCAAGCGCTATCGCGCCTTAATCGACAAGGCGAGGGCGGCCGAGGCTTCGCGCGCGCCGGGCAAGAGCGGGCTCGCCGACGCGGTCGCGCGCTATCTGTTCAAGCTGATGGCCTACAAGGACGAATACGAAGTCGCACGGCTTTACACCGACGGCGCCTTCGCCAAGCAGGTCAAGGCTGAGTTCGACGGCGACACTCTACGCTTCGAGTTTCATCTGGCGCCGCCCATTCTGGCGCGCCGCGATCGGGAGACCGGACTGCCGCGCAAGATGAGCTTTGGCCCGTGGATCCTGCCGGTATTCCGCGTGCTGGCGAAACTGAAATTCCTGCGCGGCACCGGGCTCGATCCGTTCGGCCGTTCGCTCGAGCGCCAGACCGAGCGCAAGCTGATCGGCGATTACGAGGCGATGCTCGACGAAGTGCTCGAGCGCTTGACGCCGGACAACCATCACCTTGCGGTCGGTCTTGCCGTCATTCCGGAAAAGATCCGCGGCTTCGGCCACGTCAAGCAGCGGCTCTTGACCGCCGCCAAGGCCGACGAAGCGGCTTTGTTCGAGCAATTCCGCGCCGGCGCGCCAACGATGCTCAAGGCGGCGGAATGACGATCAGAACTCCGTGGCTTTGCAGCACGACCTGGCAGGCTTTGCTGAGCTTCGGACGATTGATCTGCAGGCACGACAAAACGCGCATCTGATCCGGTATGGCGTCCTTGCAGAACCGGTGTGCGTCGCGGTCGCAGGCGTCCTCGTCCTTGGTCGAGTGCGGTCCGACTTGGCTTTGCGCCATTGCGGCTGACGACAGAGACGAAGCCAAGAAAAATAAAGCCAAGAAAAATAAAGCAGTGGCGAGGGTTACGCTGCGGACCATGATGCTTCCTGTTGGGAGGGTAGTGGCGGGAGACGCGGGCCGTCTAACCGTCAGCCCAATGGGGCCAAATTGAGACTCGTGCGGCGTATGAACGGTAAGTATTGCAGACATGCAAGCCGTGCCCACATGGGATATGGTCCGACCATGAACGACGCGCCGACCATTCCAGGCAACGCCAGCGACGTGGTGGAACAGCCGCCGGCGACGCAAAATCCTGCGGTTTTCCCGCGCGAGGCGGAGCCAATACCAGCGGCCTCGCGCGAACCCGCGCCGCCGATCGCGCCGGCCCCAGCAACCGAGCCTGCAACCGAGCCTGCCAAGAACGCGGACAAGAATTCGGCGACCGCCGCTGCGCCGGCGACTGTCGCCATCGCGACGAGCGCTGCAGTGACGGCCGCGGCAACGCCGTCCTCGTCGGGCATCGGCGTGCTGCTGGTCAATCTCGGCACGCCCGAGGCGGCGACGCCGGCCGCGGTGCGGACCTATCTGAAGGAATTCTTGACCGACAAGCGCGTGATCGAGAAGGATTCGGTGCTGTGGAAGTTCGTCCTCAACGGCATCATCCTGCCGATCCGCTCGCGGCGCAAAGCGCGCGACTACGAAAAGATCTGGAACAAGGAGAAAAACAAGTCGCCGTTCAAGACCACCACGCGCTCGCAGGCGGAGAAGCTTTCCAGCATTCTCGAACCGCTCGGCAAGCATGTCCTCGTCAGCTGGGCGATGCGCTACGGCGAACCGTCGATCGCTTCGCGGCTGCAGGCGCTGACGACCTGCGGCTGCGACCGCATCCTGATCATGCCGCTTTATCCGCAATATGCCGCCGCGACCACGGCGACGGTCTGCGACGAGGCGTTTCGTTTTCTGATGCGGCAGCGCCGTCAGCCGGCGGTCCGTATCCTGCCGGCCTATTACGACGACCCCTATTACATCGAAGTGCTGGCGTCGTCGCTCAAGGCCGAGATCAAGTCGCTGCCGTTCGTCCCCGACGTCATCGTCGCGTCCTATCACGGCCTGCCGAAAGAGTGCTCGATCAAGGGCGATCCTTACGAGAGCCAGTGCGTGCGCACGACGCAGCTCTTGCGCGAGCAGATGGGGCTCGACGATACCAAGCTGATGCTGACCTATCAGTCGCGCTTCGGCCGCGCGAAATGGCTCGAGCCCTACACGATCAAGACGATGAAGGCGCTCGCCAAGAAGGGCGTGAAGAACCTGGTCGTGATCACGCCGGGATTTTCGTCGGATTGTCTGGAGACGCTGGAAGAGATCGCGGTCGAGAACGCGCACGTCTTCAAGCGCTATGGCGGGCAGAATTTTGCCGCGATCCCGTGCCTCAACGACAGCGAGGCCGGCATGCTGATGATCTGGCAGCTTGGCGATGCGCGAGCTCAAGGGCTGGGTGTAGGGCGCGATGGAAGACGGTTCGCTGACCGGTCGTGGGTCTGGTTCGGTCTTGCGCTCGCCTGTTCGCGATCGAAGCGCTGCGTCCCGGCCGCTTCGCTCTATGGGTCGGATTTGCCGCGGTGCTGGTCGGCATGGTGGCCTCGGTCGCGCGCTGGCCCTGGCCGGCTGAAGTGTCGGCGCTCGTCGTGCTCGCCGTGCTTTTGATTCCGGCCTGGCGCCGTTACGAGCGGAAGGCTTAAGTCGGCAACTCCGCCCATTCCCGCGACGGCGGGAATCGAGGCTCTGGCGCGCCAAACTGGGTCCACGCCGGGCTGAAGGCGGGCCGCTGCAGGCCCAATCAACCTCTCGTTAACCATATCCGTTTTAACTCCGTTAACCAGCGGCCCGCCGTCCGGCGGGCCGTGCTGGCTATCGCGTGGCGCGTTGCCGCGCGGGGTTCCGAGGCGCGAGTCCAGTTCCTTGACGGTGGTCCGGTTTGGCAGCTTCCGAGGTGACGCGGACAGGCGAGTGCGGCTTCGGGGCGAGGAGGTCGCAGGTGCCGCGCCGTTGCCGACCGAAAAGCGCACGCAGCGTCGCCGGCTTGGCTCGTCTTCGCCGCGATTGCCGCGCTTGTCTGTGTCCGACGCCGAGCGGCGCGCAGATCGCGCCGACAAACACCGCAGACGGCGGCGGCCGATCCGGACGCCGATCTGTTCCTGCCTTCGCTGCAGGGCAGTCCGAACAATCCGTCACGCTTCATGCTGCGCGGCAATGCGGTGACGGCCGACCAGGCGCCGCCCGCCGGCGCTTTCACCGGCCCCGCCGTGCATGCCGGCGCCGCCGGTCTATGGCAGCCCGACCGGCTTTGGCGCGGGCGATACCGGATTCAATTCGAGCAATGCGAAGCGCAAGCCGCGGGCGCGCGTTCCGAACGGCGGCGCGGCAATCGCGCCGCCGCAGGAGACCACGACCTTCGATCCGGTGCCGGCGCCGCCGCCGGAAGTCCCGTCGCGGCCGCCGACGCCGCCGCCACCGCTGCCGCCCGAGATCTATCCGCTGCGAGCCGCGTCAGCGGCCGGGTGCGACTCTGCCGCCGCCGCCGGACCAGCTGCCGATCAGCAACCCGCCGACCGAAGTGCATCCGCTGACCGCGGCGAGCCGCCCCGGCGCGGTGCTGCCGATTCCGCCGCCGCTCGACGTCAGTTCGCCCGCCAGCACGCCGCCGCCCGGCACGCCGCTGCCCGGCACTTTGCCGCTCGGCGCGGTGCCGCGGCCGACGCTGCCGTTTATCGGCGGCGATCCCTACGAGCCGCTCGGCATACGGGCGGGCTCGTTTATGATCTTGCCCGCCGTCGAGCTCTCGCCCGGCTACGACAACAATCCGCAGCACTTTCCGGGCGGGCCCGGACTCGACCACTTACGTTGTCGCGCCGGAATTGCATGTGCGCTCCGACTGGGCGCGCAACTCGTTCACCGCCGACATCACCGGCTCCTACTATTGGTACGGCAACGACAGCTTTCAGCCGTCGCTCAATCGGCCCTATCTGAACTCGAAGATCGACGGCCGCCTCGACGTGACCCGCGACACCCATATCCTGCTTGAGAACCGGTTCATCGTGTCGACCGACAATCCCGGCAGCCCGAACATCCAAGCCAACCTCGCCACGCTGCCGATCAATATGACGGTGGGCGGCACGGTTGGCGTCGAACAGCAATTCAGCCGCTTCGACGCCACGCTCAAGGGCACGGTCGATCGCACGACGTATGAGACGTCGCATTTTGTCGACGGCGAAAGCTCCAACAACGACGACCGCGCCTACGATCAATATGCCGGCATCTTCCGCTTGGGCTATGAGATCGATCCGGGCTTCAAGCCGTTCGTGGAAGTCAGCCAAGACAAGCGCAACTACGATTCGCCGGTCGATGTCTTCGGCGAGGACCGCAGCTCCACGGGCACCAGCGCCAAGCTCGGCGGCGAGTTCAAGCTCGGCAGCTCCATGCTCGTCGGCGAGATGTCGGTCGGCTATCTGCAGCGCAATTATCAAGATCCGACGTTGCCGAACATTTCCGGCCTGACGATCGACGGCTCGCTGCTGTGGCTGGCGACCGGTCTGACCAGCGTGAAGTTCACCGCGACATCGCAGGTCTACGAATCGACCCTGCAAGGCGTGTCGGGCACCTTCAGCCGCGACTTCAGCGTCGAGGTCGATCACGCGCTGCGGCGCTGGCTGATTGCGACCGGAACGTTCGGCTACGGGCACGACGATTATGTCGGCGAAGCGCGCCAGGACGACCGCTACTATGCGATAGCCGGCCTGATCTACAAATTGAACCCGATGTGCAGCTCAAGGGCCAAGTTGCGCCACGATTGGCTCACCTCCACCCAAAGCGGCAATGCCTACCAGTCGACCTCGGTGCTCTTGACCTTGCGCTTGCAGCACTGATCCTGGCATGTGAGGCGGCCCAAGCCCCTTTCGGAGGTCGCCTGTGAGTGAATACGAGCGCTGGGAAGCGCGTTACGCCAAACCGGACTATGAATTCGGCAAAGCGCCGAATGTATTTCCTCGCCGCCTGCAAGCCGTTGCTGCCGAAATCCGGCCGCGCGCTGTCGGTCGCCGACGGCGAAGAGCCGTAACGGCGTCTGGCTGGCCGAGCAGGGGCTCGACGTCACCGCGATCGACTTCTCGCCCACGGCGCAAAAGAAGGCGCGGGCGCTGGCGGCCGAACGCAAGGTCAGCCGTCGAATCTGGTGCAGACCGACGTGCATGCCTGGGCCTATCCGGAAGCGGCCTTCGATGTCGTGGTCGAGATCTTCGCCCAGTTCTCGACGCCTGCGGAGCGATCGCTGAAATGGGCCGGCATGCGCCGCGCGCTCAAGCCCGGCGGCTTGCTCATCCTGCAGGGCTATACGCCCAAGCAGCTGGATTACGGCACCGGCGGGCCGAAGCAGCTCGAGCATCTCTATACGCGCGCGCTGCTGCAACAGGCGTTCGGCGATTTTCGCGATTTGAAGATCACGGAAGAAGAGCGCGAGATGCACGAAGGCGCGGCGCATTCCGGCATGTCCGCCGTGATCGGACTGACCGGCAAGAAAGCCGTAACGAAAGAGAATCTAGTTGCCGAGAATTTTTTTGATCTCGGCGCGGAAGCCCGGCGCGATGTCGTCGCGCGCCAGCGCGTAGGACACGTTGGCGGCGAGAAAGCCGATCTTCGAGCCGCAGTCGAAGCTGCGGCCGTCGAATTGCAGGCCGTAGAACGGCTGCGTCCGCGCCAATTGGATCATGGCGTCGGTCAATTGGATTTCGCCGCCGGCGCCGCGCTCCTGCTTGGCCAGAAGATCGAGAATTTCCGGCTGCAGGATATAGCGGCCGGTGAGGATGAGATTCGACGGCGCGCGATCGATCGGCGGCTTCTCCACCATGCTGGTGATCGAGAACATCTTGCCCTTGCGTTCGCCGACGCCGACGACGCCGTATTGATCGACGCGCTCGTGCGGCACTTCCTCGACGGCGACGATATTGGCCTTGCCCGGAAGCTCGCGCGCCGCGTCCATCATCTGCGCCAGGCAGCTCCGCTCGTGCTGCACCAGCACGTCGGGCAGCAGCAGCGCGAACGGCTCGTGGCCGATCAATTCGCGCGCGCACCACACCGCGTGCCCGAGCCCGAGCGGCTCCTGCTGGCGGGTGAAGCTCGTCGTGCCGGGCGCCGGCAGATCGCGCGAGAGAAAGTCGAGCGCGGTGCGCTTCTGCCGTTCGAGCAGCGTCATTTCCAGCTCGAACTGGCGGTCGAAATGATCCTCGATGACGGCTTTGTTGCGGCCGGTGACGAAGATGAAATGCTCGATGCCGGCCTCGCGCGCCTCGTCGACGACGTGCTGGATCAGCGGCCGGTCGACCACCGGCAGCATTTCCTTCGGCATGGCCTTGGTCGCCGGCAAAAACCGGGTGCCGAGGCCGGCGACGGGAAACACGGCTTTACGGACATGGGCTACGAACTTGGGTCATTGGATGCCAGGGTTATTGGGCGCGAGTTTGGATCGGGGCGGGACAGGAGAGATCGGGTCGAAATTCAGCGTCAGAATTATTGCCAAAATTGCGCGGCAAAGTCCCGTCATCTTCGATCGCGGTAGCGGTGAATCGCGGTCCGAGGCGGTATACAGTCCGCATACCTGCTCGGTGGGTAACCGCGCCCGGTCGACGGAACTTGCTGTTCAGCGCATCAGCCCGCTGTTAGTGATTCGACGCGCCGTTAGCAGTGCGCCTGATCGTGCCGACCAGAAGTCGAGACTCCATGGTCAGTTTTGCACCAACTACCTCGTCTTTTGCCCTGCGCCGTTGCGGTGCCTCGTTGCTGCAGGCTTCGCCATGTCCGCGCGCGGCGCGGACGCTGCGCAGGCGCAAGGCGCAGGACAAGCCCGACAACTGGTTGACCCGCTTGTTTCAACCCCCGGCGGCGAGCCCGGTTCCATTCGCAGCTCAAGCGCTGGCGACGCGACGCCATGGAGCGGCCAGTCCGGCGCGTCCGGCAATCCGCTGATGACGGCGGACGCGATCCGCGCGGCGGCCGCCGATTTCAACAATTGCATCGCCAACCTGTGGCCCGATGCGGCGCGGCGCGGCATCAGCGCGCGAGAATTACGATCGCTTCACCGCGGGGCTGACGCCGGATCTGCACATCATGGATTTGCTCGACGCGCAGCCGGAATTCACCAAGGCGCCGTGGGACTATCTCGATCTGCTGGTGAGCGACGACCGCATCGCGCGCGGCCGCGCGCTGCTCGCGCAATATGCGCCGATCTTCGCCGCCGTGCAGCGCACTTACGGCGTCGATCCGGCCATCGTCGCCGCGATCTGGGGCGTCGAATCCAATTACGGCACGCTCGGCGGCAACCGCCCGGTGATCCGCTCGACCGCGACGCTCGCCTGCGTCGGCCGCCGCCGCGATTATTTCCGCGAGGAGTTTTTGTCGACGCTGGAAATCCTGCAGCGCGGCGACGTGCCGCCCGAGCATCTGATCGGCTCGTGGGCCGGCGCGTTCGGCCCGACGCAATTCATGCCGACCTCGTTCAAGCGCTACGCCGTCGATTTCGACGGCGACGGCCATCGCGACGTCGTCGACTCGGTGCCGGACGTGATCGCCTCGACCGCCAACAATCTGAAAACGGACGGCTGGGTCGGCGGCCAGACCTGGGGCTACGAAGTCGTGCTGCCGCAGAATTTCGATTATCTGCTCGCCGACCGCTCGCAAGCAGATGACGCTGCGCCAATGGCAGGGGCTCGGCGTCAAGCGCGCCAATGCCGGCGCGTTCCCGCATCCCGACGACCGCGCCTATTTGCTGGTGCCCGCCGGCGCGCGCGGGCCGGCATTTCTGATGCTGCAGAATTTCCGCGTCATCATGAAATACAATCCGGCCGAGGCCTATGCGCTCGCCATCGGCTACCTCGCCGACCGCATGCGCGGCGGCGCGCCGTTCGTGCAGAGCTGGCCGCGCGACGAGCGCGTGCTCACGCTCGACGAGCGCTATGAGATGCAGCAGCTGCTGGCGCGGCGCGGCTTCAATATCGGCCCGCCCGACGGGCTGTTGGGCCCGCAGACCCGGATCGCCATCCGCAGCTTTCAGTCCTCGATCGGGCAGGTTCCGGACGGTTTTGCCTCGAGCGAAGTGCTGGACCGCCTGCGCCAGCAATAAAGTGACATCCTCAAACGGTCACTTTTGCCGGGGATGATGCTGCTCAAGACGCGGTATTCGGCTTGGCGAAATGGGCTCGCAAGCCGAGCCTGCCACGTCGTATGATGGTTCCGGATCGGAACAGCCTCTTTGGAACGCGCCTTTTTGGAACACGCTTATGGCGTTGCCCACTGACAAATGGCTCAAAGTGCTGCGGCTCGCGGCGGCGCCTGCGCTCGTCGTGGGGCTGTCCGCCTTGGCCGGAACGGCGCAGGCGCAGTTTTTCGGCGACCGCTATTACAATAGCGATGGCGGCTCTTACGGCGGCAATTCGCAGCGCTATCAGCAGCCGCGCGATGATTTTTTCTTCGGCGACCGCTTCATCCGCCCGGCGCCGCCGCCGGCCGATTATTCCAAGGCGCCGCCGCCGCGCAAACTCGACACGCCGCCGTCGACCAGCATCGTGGTCATCGGCGATTCGTTTGCCGATTGGCTGGCCTATGGTCTCGACGAGACCTATTCCGACCAGCCGGATATGGGCGTGGTGCGCAAGATCAGGCCGACGTCCGGCCTCGTCCGCTATGACGCGAAAAACGACGCGCTCGACTGGTCGGCGGCGCTCAAGGATGTGCTCGCGAGCGAAAAGCCGAACGCGATCGTCGTCATGCTCGGCCTGAACGATCGCATTCCGCTTAAGGATCGCGTGCCGCTGAAACCGGTGCCGCCGAAACCCGCCGAAGCGCAGACTCAAGGACAATCGCCGCCACAGCCGGCCGGACCATCGGCTGGGCAAACGCCAGGACAAACGCCAGGACAAACGGCAGGACAGCCACCAGCGCAAACGCCGGCTGCGCCGGCAAGCGCGGCGGCGCCGCAAAATCCGCCGCCACCGCCACAGGCGGCCGCGGATTCCGAAGGCGGCGCGCCGCCTCCCGCGGCCAATAGCAATGCCCCGCCGGCGTCGGGCGGCTCGTTCGATTTCCACACCGACAAATGGGCCGAGATTTACGGCAGGCGCATCGACGAGATGATCAATGCGCTCAAAGCGAAGGGCGTGCCGATCCTCTGGGTCGGGCTGCCGGCGATCCGCGGCACCAAGTCGACGAGCGACATGGCCTATCTCGACGAGATTTATCGCGAGCGCGCCGAGAAGGCGGGCATCGCCTATGTCGACATCTGGGACGGCTTCGTCGACGACCAGGGCCGCTACACGGTGCAGGGGCCCGGATTTCGAAGGCCAGACCCGGCAAGCTGCGCACCGCGGACGGCGTGCATTTCACCAAAGCCGGCGCGGTGAAGCTCGCGAGCTATGTCGATCAGGAATTGCGCCGCATCATGTCGAACCGCGCGACGCCGGTGGCGTTGCCCGGTCCCGACGCGACGGCGCCGAAGCCCGCCGTCGCGGTCGGCACGCATCCCGATGTCGGACCGGTGGTGCCGCTGTCGGCCGCCGGCGGCGACGGCGGCGATCTGCTCGGCGGCGGCCGTCCGGCGCAGATCACGTCCACCGATCCGGTCGCGGCCAAGGTGCTGACGCGCGGCGACGCGATCGCTGCGCCCTCAGGCCGCGCCGACGATTTCGCCTGGCCGCGCCGCGGCACCGCCAATCCGGCGACGGCGGACACCGGCCCGCTGCCGGGACCCGAACAGGCGGCGCCGACGCCCGGACCGAAGAAGGGCGCCGACACCAAGAAACAGCCGGACGCCAAGGCCGCCGACTCGAAGAACAAGCCGGCGCCGGATCAAGGCGCCGCCAAGCCGCACCGCGCACCGAGCGCGTCGCTCGACGGCGCGCCGCGGCCGCCGCGCGATGTCGGCGGCGGCTTCTAACGCCGCACGGCGCACGCGTCTTCCGATTCGGATTCCCGATCCTCCTGTCCAACAGCGACGCGCATCCTTCGTAGGGTGGGTTAGCCGAAGGCCTAACCCACCTTTCTTCCGCCACGGCGGGTTACGCCGCTTCGCGGCTAACCCACCCTACGCAGCACGAACGAAAGAAAGGCACGTAGGGTGGGCTAAGGCGCAACGCGCTGTGCCCACGCTGCATGGGCATCAAGGCTTCATTTCACTGCCGATTATTTTTGCGACGATTGGCTCTGCGACGCTTTGGCGGTCGAAGCCGGAGTCGTCGCGCCTGAAGTGCAGGCGAGTTGCATCCGCGCTCCAATGAACACGCCGGCCAAGCCCGCGCCATAGGTGTTGCATTGGTTCGCTTGCGGCTTGCCGGTGATCTTTGCCGGGGCGATGGTAAATGGTGACACCGGTTCTGCGGGGAGGGCGACCTGGTGATAGCCCTCACCCTTGTAGCGGTCGATGCAGCCTTTCTGCTCGACCGCAGCGACCACCGAACTGGCCAGGCTCACGCCGGCCGCGTTGCATTGTGCCGTCTGGCCCTTGTTATTGGCTAACTGAACTTGCGACACACAGCCGCCCAAGATCGACAGCAATGCTGCCGACGCAACAACGCTACGCAATGCCATTTGCTTTCCCCTCAATCCCAATGCGGGTATAGCGGTTTTTTACAACCTTGCAAAGGGACGGCGGCCCGACGCGGATCAAGCCGCGCCGCTCGAAGGATGTCGGTGGCGGGTTCTGACGCCTCGCGGCGTGAGCGTTTTCCGATTCCAATGTCAAACAGCGACGCGCGCTGACGCGCAACTGCGCACTCCTTCTCCCCGCGTGCGGGGAGAAGGTTGGGATGAGGGGGCGTTGCCGCTTCGCTCAGAATCGCGGAGACGCCCCCTCACCCTCGCTTCGCTCGACCTCTCCCCGCGCGGCGGGGAGAGGTGAAAAGAAAAAGAAGGAAGCGGAACGCCGACAGACGCAGTGTTTCATGTTCCGCACCAGCGGGTGCGGGGCGCGCCACGAGAGTGCCGGCTTGCGCCGACCCTCCGCTGCGGGCGCGCTCGCCTGTCGGCGTTCCACCACGGTTCTGCCCTAGAGAGTATTCCATCCCTAGGTGCGGCTTCAGGCCATGCTTCCGGGGACTTGGCGGAGTGCCGATCCTGTAGTCATCCCCCTTCCGGGGGCAGAACCGACGCAGTTTGTGCGGGCGTTACCCGCCCCAACCTGTCCCTTTATCGTCCAGCGAGCACCTCGCGTCCCAGTCCGTAGTGCTGGGCGGCTGATGCCCGAAACCGCCCGAGAGCGGAGTGCAAGTCCGCCCGCGGGCACCGCACTCGCCCCAACCTTCAGGCTTGCCTCCCGAAGGCGTCCTTCTGAGCGAGATTTGATTCGCGGAATGTAACGGAAACGGGGACCAATGTCAATGGAACGGTGACAGCAATTTGTCGCGTTTCCCGGGCGCAGCGCAGCACGTAGCGAAGCGGAGTGGTGCGCTGCAGACCCGGGATCGTTACGAACTCCGAACCCTCTTGCGTTGAGCTTGCGAAGACCCCGGATCAGCGGTGCACCGCTCCGCTTCGCTACGCGCTGCGCCGCATCCGGGGAACGCAAGCGCGCGGCCCTGTAGCCCGGATGAAGCGCAGCGAAATCCGGGGACGATAGTGAAGCTCGAATGCCGATCCCGGATTACGCTGCGCTCCATCCGGGCTACGCTTGCTGAAAATCTTTTGCCATCGCATTCGCTCTCAATGTGATATTGCGCTCTTCATGGGCCGCCTAGTTGAGCGTCGGAAATATAGCGCGGGTCGAAATCGGCAAGACCATCGGTCGGATTGATGGTGGCGCCCCACAGCGCACGGCGCTGCTGTTCATCGAGTGCCCAAAACGCTTGCAGCGCAGGCGTATTCGCGAAATACGGCCATAGCTTGGGTTCAAGTATGATCCGCACCAACGCGCTGCGCACGATGTATTCCATCATCTCCAGCTTTTTGACTAGTTCAAGCCGCGCGCCACGGTCGAAAACCTCCAGGTGCTTGTTCTCGTGCAGGTGTTCCACGTCGCTGCGCACGGCATAGGTATCGCCCATCAGCGTGTGATGGCGAGCACCGATGAACAGTTCCGTCCGGCTCTTGAATTGCTTTTTGGCTTCACCCTGGCCCGACACGATGAGCCCATCGATGCAGCGGCAATACTGATGCAGCCGGTCCATGTTGTCGCGGATCGTACGCGCTTCGAGGTACAAGTGGAAAACCCGGAATAGCCGCCAGTGCCCTCCATTTAACGGCGCGGCTTCGATAGCGGCGATCTGCGAGGCAATCTTGGCCGCCAATTGCAGCTCGGCGAGCGCCACGGGCGGATAGTGCCGAACCATACTGGGGATAGCAGGCTCGTAGTCATCCTGCGACCGAACGTTGATCTCGCCGTTTTGACGATAGCCGGCAAGCATCACCGGCTTATGTGCCGGCGCGAACGGACTTGCCAGCAAAAGCCCAGCATAAAAATGCCCGGCATGCCGTTTCAACTCGGCAGTCTCGGCATCGACAGATTTCGGGTGCTTGCGACTGCGTCTTGCTGAGCAGGAAGAGGTTACTGTCCTCGACTTCCCCGGTGCGGATTGTGCCGAGCCACTCGCGCCAGTGCGCCGGCATGTCGAACCGTATATCCGCGAACGCCCAATGGTGCGGCGTTATCTCCTGGAGCGGCACAGGATTGTCGAATTTCACGCTTAAGGCGATCACGGCGTATTTCTCGCCGTCATCGATCCAGGACGCGGAGTTGCGCTGCCCCGGCTCTTCGGTCATGGCAGTGAGCGTCGGCATCTCTGCTCTCCTACTTGCCGGCGGCGATCATCAGGCGCATCAGCTCCTCGCGCCGCTATTGGCACTTGCGATGCTTTTCCTGGGCCGCCGTCAAATCCGCCAGCGCCTCGGATGTCGTGAACCTGCCCTTGCCCATAGGATTGGCCTCGACCATCGCGCGAAGCGCCGCCTCCTCGGCTGCTTGCGCTTCGCGGAAGATCGCTGGCAACCCATCGATCTTGCAGGGCGCGAACGCAGTGGTGCGCTCGACATCGGTCCAGATGCCGCCTAGCTGCAACCGCGCGGCGGCCTCGTTCACGGCGACGGCTGAACGCACGTCGCCAGTCTCCAGGTCCTCAAACGTGTACAGCATGAAATCTCCTAGCTCTCGCCGGGTTAATTCTGATACGCTTGGGCGTCAGATCGTCGGATGCGGCTTGCCCGCAGGGCGAGGCTGCTAATCGACTACTGAAGCAGGGGAGATACCCGTCCGCCAAAACGCCCTGGCCTCTGGGCGGTAAACCTAGCCGCCTTGAAGGTTTAAAGTGGGAATTCGGTCGGCATGCCGCAAGACAAATAGCCGGGCCGTTGGCTTATCCGGGCTGCGCTCGCTGAGTTCACGCAGACGTTCAATCTCCCTCTGCTCATTCCCGCGAAAGCGGGAATCCACCGCGTCCGAGCGGGAAGGCTGGGTCCCCGCTTTCGCGGGGACGAGCGGTTTTGGTGAAAGCCGCCTCTACGCAATCACCGCGGCAGCGTGCTCGATCCCATCAAGAACTTGTCGACCGCGTGCGCGGCCTGGCGGCCTTCGCGGATCGCCCAGACGACGAGCGACTGGCCGCGGCGCATGTCGCCGGCGGCAAAGACCTTGTCGATCGAGGTGCGGTAATCGTCGGTCGAGGCGCGACATTGCCGCGCGGATCGAGCTTGAGACCGAGGCTCTTGATCATGCCCGTCGTGCACCGGATGCACGAAGCCCATCGCCAGCAGAACGAGATCGGCGGGGATGTCGAATTCGGTGCCGGGGATCGGCTGCATCTTGGCGTCGAGCCGCGCGCAATGCAGCATCTTCACCGCGCCGTTCTCGCCGGAGAATTTCGTCGTCATCACCGCGAAATCGCGCTCGACGCCTTCTTCGTGGCTCGACGAGGTGCGCAGCTTCAGCGGCCAGTTCGGCCAGGTCAGCGCCTTGTTCTCGTGCTCCGGCGGCTGCGGCATGATCTCGAAATTGGTCACCGACAGCGCGCCCTGGCGGAACGAGGTGCCGATGCAGTCCGAGCCGGTATCGCCGCCGCCGATGACGACGACGTGCTTGCCTTTGGCCAGAATCGGCTCAGTGCTGGGCTCGTGCCGTCCGCCGTCTCGCCGGAGACGCGGCGGTTCTGCTGCGGCAGGAAATCCATGGCGAAATGGATGCCCTTGAGCTCGCGGCCGGGCACCGGCAGATCGCGCGCCTTCTCGGCGCCGCCGGTGAGCACGACGGCGTCGTGGTCCTTGAGCAACTTGTCGGCCGGCGACATTGACGCCGACATGGGCGCCGTAATGGAAGATGACGCCTTCCGCCTCCATCTGCGCGACGCGGCGGTCGACGTGGATCTTCTCCATCTTGAAGTCGGGAATGCCGTAGCGCAGCAGGCCGCCGGCCTTGGCCCATCTCTCGTAGACGTGGACCTCGTGGCCGGCGCGCGCCAGTTGCTGCGCGCAGGCCATGCCGGCCGGACCCGAGCCGACGACCGCGACTGTCTTGCCGGTGCGCGTCGTCGGCGGCTCCGGCTTGAGCCCCGCCGCGATGGCGCGGTCGGCGATGGCGCATTCGATCGATTTGATGGTGACCGGGTTCTCGTCGATGTTGAGCGTGCAGGACGCTTCGCACGGCGCCGGGCAGACGCGGCCGGTGACTTCCGGGAAATTATTGGTCGAATGCAGGTTGCGCGCGGCCTCGTCCCAGTCGCCGCGATAGACGAGGTCGTTCCAGTCCGGGATCTGGTTGTTGACCGGGCAGCCCGGCGAGCCGGGCGCGACCGAGCCGGTGCCCTGGCAATAGGGCACGCCGCAATTCATGCAGCGCGCGGCCTGGGTGACGTAGTCCGCCTTCCGGCAGCGGCAGGACGAATTCGCGCCAATGGCGCACGCGCTCGGCGACCGGCTCGTAGTCGCGATCCTCGCGTTCGTATTCCAGGAAGCCGGTGATCTTACCCAAAGCGCAAACTTTCTTGAGACCCTCTTGCGACGAATAGCGGCGGACTCTTCGGCGGACGTCATTCCGCCGCGATGGCCGCGGCCTTGATCTCGTTGAGAGCGCGGCGGTACTCGACCGGCATGACCTTCCGGAATTTCGGATACCAGGTTTTCCAGTCGGCCAAGATCTTGGCCGCGACCGTCGAGCCGGTAAAGCGCGCATGGCGCGAGATCAGGTGATGCAGCCGGTAGCCGTCGAAGCGGCTCATGTCCGACATGATGTCGACCATGCCGTGGGCTTCGAGATCGCGCGCGTGGTGGAAGATCTTGGCATTGATGTCTTCCTCGCCCGGCATCGGCTCGAGCTCGACCATGGCCAGATTGCAGCGCGAGGCGAAGGTGCCGTCCTCGTCGAGCACATAGGCGATGCCGCCCGACATGCCGGCGGCGAAGTTGCGGCCGGTCGCGCCGAGCACGACGACCACGCCGCCGGTCATATATTCGCAGCAATGGTCGCCGGCGCCCTCGATGACGGCGATGGCGCCGGAATTGCGCACGGCGAAGCGCTCGCCGGCGACGCCGCGGAAATAGCATTCGCCGTCGATGGCGCCGTAGAGCACGGTATTGCCGACGATGATCGACTGCTCCGGAATGATCCCGGAGCTCGTCGGGCGGGCGCACCACGATGCGGCCGCCGGACAGGCCCTTGCCGACATAGTCGTTGGCGTCGCCGTCAAGCTCGAAGGTGACGCCGCGGGCGAGGAAGGCGCCGAAGCTTTGGCCGGCGGTGCCGTTGAAGCGCGCCACGATGGTGTCGTGCGGCAGGCCGTCGTGGCCGTAGCGCTTGGCGATCTCGCCCGACAGCATGGCGCCGACGGTGCGATCGACGTTCTTGATCGGGAAGCTCATATGCACCGGCGCGCCGCGATCGAGCGCCGATTGCGACTGCGCGATCAGCTTGCGGTCGAGGATGTCGTGGATCTTGTGATCCTGCACCTCGCTATTGAAGATCGCGACCTCCGGCGGCACGTCGGGCTTGGTGAACAGTTTGGAGAAATCGAGCCCGTTCGCCTTGCCGTGCGCGATCAGCTTTTGCCGATCGAACATCTGCATCTGGCCGATCATCTCGTCGAAGCGTGCGGTAGCCCAGCTCCGCCATCAGCTCGCGCACTTCCTCGGCGACGAAGAAGAAGTAGTTGATGACGTGCTCGGGCTGGCCGGTGAAGCGCTTGCGCAGCACCGGGTCCTGGGTGGCGACGCCGACCGGGCAGGTGTTGAGATGGCACTTGCGCATCATGATGCAGCCGGCGGCGATCAAGCGGCGCGGTGGCGAAGCCGAATTCGTCGGCGCCAAGCAGCGCGCCGACAACGACGTCGCGGCCGGTGCGGATGCCGCCGTCGACCTGGACGCCGATGCGGCCGCGCAGCCGGTTGGCGACCAGCGTCTGATGCGTCTCGGCAAGCCCGATCTCCCAGGGCGAGCCGGCATGCTTGACCGAGGTGAGCGGGGCGGCGCCGGTGCCGCCCTCGTAGCCGGCGATGGTGACATGGTCGGAGCGCGCCTTCGACACGCCGGCGGCGACCGTGCCGACGCCGACTTCGGAGACGAGCTTGACCGACACGTCGCCGTCCGGATTGACGTTCTTGAGATCGAAGATGAGCTGCGCCAGATCCTCGATCGAATAGATGTCGTGATGCGGCGGCGGCGAGATCAGCCCGACGCCGGGCGTCGAATGCCGCACCTTGGCGATGGTCTTGTCGACCTTGTGGCCGGGCAACTGGCCGCCTTCGCCGGGCTTGGCGCCCTGCGCGATCTTGATCTGCATCATGTCCGAATTGACGAGATATTCGGCGGTGACGCCGAAGCGGCCCGACGCCACCTGCTTGATCGCCGAGCGCATCGAATCGCCGTTCGGCAGCGGCTTGTAGCGGTCGGATTCCTCGCCGCCTTCGCCGGTATTCGACTTGCCGCCGATCCGGTTCATGGCGATGGCGAGCGTGGTATGCGCCTCGCGCGAGATCGAGCCGTACGACATGGCGCCGGTCGAGAAGCGCTTGACGATCTCCTTCGCCGGCTCGACCTCCTCGATCGGCACCGGCTTGCGGCCGTCTTCCGCGGCCGACTTGATGCGGAACAGGCCGCGGATGGTCAGAAGCTGCGTCGTCTGGTCGTTGATGATGCGGGCGAACTGCCGGTACTTCTCGGCGGAATTGCCGCGCACCGCGTGCTGCAGCGCCGACACCGTCGCCGCGTTCCAGACGTGATCCTCGCCGCGCACGCGGAAGGCATATTCGCCGCCGACGTCGAGCATGGAGCGATAGATCGGCGCGTCGCCGAAGGCGTCGCGATGCCGGCGCACCGCCTCTTCGGCGATCTCGGCGAGGCCGACGCCCTCGATGCGGGTCGCGGTGCCGGTGAAATATTTGGCGACGAAGTCGGACTTCAGCCCGATCGCGTCGAAAATCTGCGCGCCGCAATAGGACTGATAGGTCGAGATGCCCATCTTCGACATCACCTTGAGCAGTCCCTTGTCGATCGACTTGATGTAGCGCTTGATGATTTCCTTGTCGTCGAGCTTCTGCGGCAGCTCGCTCTTCATCGCGACCAGCGTCTCGAAGGCGAGATAGGGATTGATCGCCTCGGCGCCGTAGCCGGCGAGGCAGGCGAAATGGTGCACTTCGCGCGGCTCGCCGGATTCCACGACGATGCCGACCGAGGTGCGCAAGCCCTCGCGGATGAGATGATGATGCACGGCGGCGCAGGCGAGCAGCGACGGAATCGGAATGCGGTCGGCGCCGGCGCGGCGGTCGGACAGGATGATGATGTTGATGCCGTCGCGCACCGCGACCTCGGCCTTGGCGCACAGCTCGGCGATGGCGGCTTCCATGCCCGCGGCGCCGGCTATCGGCCGGCCAGGTGGTGTCGAGCGTGAGCGACTTGAAATGGCTCTCGCCGATCTCGGAGATCGAGCGGATCTTTTCCAGGTTGGCGTTGGTCAGGATCGGCTGATGGACTTCGAGGCGCTTGGTCTTCGAGGTGCCTTCGAGGTCGAACAGGTTCGGCCGCGGACCGATGATCGAGACCAGGCTCATCACCAGTTCCTCGCGGATCGGATCGATCGGCGGGTTGGTCACCTGCGCGAAGTTCTGCTTGAAATAGGTGAAGAGCAGCTTGGCCTGTCGGACAGCGCCGAGATCGGCGTGTCGTTGCCCATCGAGCCGACCGCCTCTTCGCCGGTCGTCGCCATCGGCGTCATCAGGATTTTGAGGTCTTCCTGGGTGTAGCCGAACATCTGCTGGCGATCGAGCAGCGCCAGGTTCGAGATCGGCGCCGCTTCCGACGTCGCCGGCAGTTCCTCGAGCACGATCTGCGTGTTCTCGAGCCATTCGCCGTAGGGATGGCGCTCCGCCAATTGCGACTTGATCTCTTCGTCGGGAATGAGCCGGCCCTTCTCGAGGTCGACCAAGAGCATCTTGCCCGGCTGCAGCCGCCACTTGGTGACGATCTCTTCTTCCGGCACCGGCAGCACGCCGTTCTCCGACGCCATGATGATGCGGTCGTCGCGGGTGACGAGATAGCGCGCCGGGCGCAAGCCGTTGCGGTCGAGCGTGGCGCCGATCTGCCGGCCGTCGGTGAAGGCGATCGCCGCCGGGCCGTCCCACGGCTCCATCAGCGCCGCGTTGTATTCGTAGAAGTCGCGGCGCTTCTCGCTCATGAGCTGATTGCCGGCCCACGCCTCGGGAATCAGCATCATCATCGCATGCGCGAGCGAATAGCCGCCCATCACCAGAAATTCGAGCGCGTTGTCGAAACAGGCGGTGTCGGACTGGCCTTCGTAGGAAATCGGCCACAGCTTCTTGATGTCGTCGCCGAATTTCGGCGACGACACCGAGGCTTGCCGCGCCGCCATCCAATTGTTGTTGCCGCGCAGCGTGTTGATCTCGCCGTTATGCGCGACCATGCGGTAGGGATGCGCCAGCGACCAGGCCGGGAAAGTGTTGGTGGAGAAGCGCTGGTGGACGAGCGCCAGCGCGCTTTCGAAATCCGGATCGTGCAGATCGGGATAATAGGTGCCGAGCTGGTCGGCGAGGAACATGCCCTTGTAGATCATGCGTGCGGCACGAGATCGACACCGGGTAATAGTGCGAAACGCTGCCGTTCGCGCTTGCCGTAGAGCGAGCCCGAGATCGTCTTGCGCAGGATATAGAGCCGGCGCTCGAACTCGTCCTCCGACGCGATCTTCGGATTGCGGGCGATGAAGACCTGCATGTTCACCGGCTCGGTCGGCTTCACCGAGTCGCCGAGCGTCGAATTGTCGGTCGGCACGTTGCGCCAGCCGAGCAGCTTCATGCCTTCTTTCTCGGCAACCTCGGCGTAGGTCTCCATGACGTCGCGGCGCCACGCCTCGTCGTGCGGCATGAACAGCGCGCCGACGGCATAGTGGCCGGGCTCCGGCAGCAAAAAGCCGAGCTCGGCCGCCTTCTTGGCGAAAAACTTGTGCGGGATCTGCACCAGGATGCCGGCGCCGTCGCCGGCGCGCGGATCGGCGCCGACCGCGCCGCGGTGCTCGAGATTGAGCAGGATGGTCAGCGCGTCTTCGACGATCTTGTGCGATTTGCGGCCCTTGATGTCGGCAATGAAGCCGACGCCGCAGGAATCCTTTTCCAGCGCCGGATCAAACAGGCCGAAAGCGTCGACGCGTCCACCATTCTATCCGCGCCCATCTTCGTCCTACTCGCGTTCCTCGCCCCCACCCGGAAGACACCGGTCTTCCGGTTGCGACGCAATTCGCCCCAGCGCAGGATTGCGCTGTCCTGCGCCAAGGCTCCTGCGCACGGGCGAGCCCTTCAATCTTGGAGGCAACCTTCGTGCCGCATGCCTTCCGCCACATGCTGGCCATTGGCTGCTTGTTCTTGCCGCCGTCCGACGCGCCCTCGTCCTGGCGGCCGACCTCCGCGCGGCTGCCCCCGAAAGTGGAGGCTCGCGCATTGCGGGTCACCAATTGGGACAGCAATGCTGTCCTATACAGAACATGGCAAATTCCAGGCTCAAGTACAAGCGTCGATACAAGCGCCGAGCCCCAAAGCGTGACAAAAAAGGAACCGACCGGCCCGATCCGCCACGGATATTTCCGATGTCCCGCGTTCAAGTGGATCATGGGACGCGCACAAGCGCAATGGCCGCGCCGCGCCGCGAAAAAATCTCGGTGGTTTGTTCGCGGCCTCGACGCGCGCCGACAGGAGCAGGACATGTCTCTGTCGCTCGGCGGCGGTATCGCACTCAGGCAGGGGCGGTGTAAGGCTCACGATCCGTCAGCCGCATTGTCACCGGGACCACGGACGATGCATCTTGATCCGGAATTTTTATCCCGCATTCAATTCGCCTGGGTCGTCGGCTGGCACATTCTATTGCCGGCATTCACCATCGGTCTGGCGTCCTTCATCGCCTTTCTCGAAGGCGTCTATGCGCTGACCAAGCGCCCCGTCTTCCTCAATCTCTCGCAATTCTGGCTGCGGATCTTCGCGATCTCCTTCGGCATGGGCGTCGTCACCGGCATCGTCATGCCGTTTCAGTTCGGCACCAATTGGAGCCGCTTCTCCGACGCCGCCGGCAACGTGATCTCGCCGCTGCTGGCCTATGAAGGCCTCACGGCGTTCTTTCTCGAAGCGACGTTCCTCGGCGTGCTTCTGTTCGGGCGAAAGCTCGTGCCGCCGTCCATGCACTTCGTCGCCGCCGTGCTGGTGGCGGTCGGCACATTGTCTTCGGCGTTCTGGATTCTCGCCACCAATAGCTGGATGCAGACGCCGGTCGGTTACGAGGTCATCGACGGCCGGTATTTCCCGAAGGACTGGTTCGAGATCGTCTTCAGCCCGTCGTTGCCGTACCGGCTCGCGCATACGGTGAGCGCCTTCTACGTGACGACGGCGTTCGTCGTTCTCGGCGTCGGCGCCTATACGGTGCGGCGCGGCCAGTCGCTCGCCGAAGGGCGCTTGATGCTGCGGCTGGCGCTGTGGTTTCTGGCGATCTTCGTGCCGCTGCAGATCGTGCTCGGCGACATGCACGGCCTCAACACGCTCGAACATCAGCCGGCCAAGCTCGCCGCGATCGAGGGTCTTTGGGACGGCGGCAACGGCGTTCCCGCTTCGATCATCGGCTGGCCGGATCAGGCGGCGGAACGCAATCTCGCCGAGATCGCCATACCGAAGCTCGGCAGCCTTTATCTGACCCATTCTTGGGACGGCGCGGTCAAAGGCCTGAAGGATTTTCCGCCCGATCAGCGCGCGCCGGTCGCTGTCGTCTATTTCTCGTTCCGCATCATGGTCGGCATCGGCCTTCTGATGCTGGCGGTCGTGGCGGCGGGTTTCGTGCTTGATGGCGCGAAAGCAGCTTGACCGGACCGCGATGGTATCTGCGGCTCTGCCAATTCACGGTCTGCCTCGGATTTCTCGCCGTCATCGCCGGCTGGACGACGACCGAGGTCGGGCGGCAGCCCTGGACGATCTATGGCCTGATGCGGACGGCGGATTCCGTCTCGCCGTCGCTGACCGGCGCCAATGTCCTGCTGTCGCTCTTGCTGTACGTCGCCGTCTATCTGGTGATTTTCCCGGTCGGCGTCACCGTCATGCTCCGCATCGTCCGGCGCGGTCCCGCGGCATCGGAGGAGGCCGTCGCCCATCGGCAGCGGCCGGCCGAAATCGCCGATCGAGGCGTCTGGCGCCGGCGTCACCGGAGAGGAGCACGATAATGCAAGCGCTCGATCTCGTGCCGATCTGGACGACGATCCTCGCGCTCGGCGTCTTTCTTCTATGTGGCGCTCGACGGTTTCGACCTCGGCGTCGGCATGCTCTACAATTTCGCGCCCGACCGCAGACGCGCGCGGACTGGTCATGAACTCGATCGCGCCGATCTGGGACGGCAATGAGACCTGGCTCATTCTCGGCAGCGTCGGCCTTCTCGCCGTTTTTCCCGTCGCCTTCGCCATCATCATTCCGGCGGTTTATTTCCCGATCCTCTGATGCTGTTGGCCTTGATCTTTCGCGGCGTGTCGTTCGAGTTTCGCTATCGCGACGCCGAACACCGGACCTTCTGGGATCACGGTTTCGCCGCGGGCTCGGCGCTTGCCGCCTTCGCCCAAGGCATCGTCCTCGGCGCCTTCATCCAGGGCTTCAATGTGCAGGGCCGGCAATTCGTCGGCGGCTCATTCGACTGCTTCACGCCGTTCTCGATCTTCTGCGGCCTCGCTTTGATGTGCGGCTATGCGCTGCTCGGCTCGGGCTGGCTGATCATCAAGACCGAAGGCGCGTTGCAGGACTGGGCGCGATCGCTTCGGCCGCCGTTGCCTGATCGGCACTGTCATCGGTATCGGCATTGTCAGTCTGTGGACGCCCTATGCAAACGCCGCGTATCGCCACGCGCTGGTTCAGCTTCGCCCAACATCGTCTATCTCGCGCCGGTGCCGCTGATCACCGCGGGCCTGATCTGGTACGTCTGGCAGTCGCTCAACGACCGGTCGGAATACGCGCCGTTCTTCACTGCTTTGGGCCTGTTCGTCATGTCCTATATTGGCATCGCCATCAGCCTGTGGCCGATGATCGTGCCCGGACATTTCACGCTCGAACAGGCGGCGGCATCGCCGAGCACCCAGGCGTTTCTGCTGATCGGCACGCTGTTCCTCTTGCCGGTGATCTTGGTCTACACGGCCTGGTCATATTGGGTCTTTCGCGGCAAGGTCCGATCCGACATCGGATATCACTGAGCATGATCCGGAAAAGTGGAAACCGGTTTTCCGAAAAGATCACGCTCCATCAAAATGCTAGAGCGCCTATATGATTCGATCTAAAGCGATCTCGCGCTCGGTGAATTTGCCGACGTGAATTTCGCCAGCGACAATACCGCGCCTGTTGCGCCCGCCATTCTCGATGCGCTCGCCAAAGCCAATGACGGCTACGCACTTGGCTACGGCAATGACGATTGGACCAAAACGGTCGAGCGTCGGTTGGCCGAGATTTTCGAACGCGAGGTCGCGGTGTTCCTGGTGCCGACCGGCACGGCGGCGAACGCCCTGGCGCTGGCGCATGTCTCGCCGCCCTGGGGCGTCGTGCTGTGCCATGCGCAGTCTCACATCGCGACCGACGAATGCGGCGCGGTCGAATTCTTCGGCGGCGGGCTGAAGCTTGTCGGGCTCCCCGGCGAGGGCGGCAAGATCGCGCCAGCGCTCTTGAAAGCCGCGCTCGCCGGCTATGGCGGACACTCACCGCATCAGATGATCCCGTCCGCGCTGTCGATCACGCAGGCGAGCGAGACCGGCACCATCTATCGCACCGCCGAGATCGCGGCTCTCGCCGAGATCGCGCATGCACGCTCGCTTGCCGTGCATATGGACGGCGCGCGCTTTGCCAATGCGCTGGTGCGGCTCAATGCCTCGCCGGCGGAGATGACCTGGCGCTCCGGCGTCGACGTGTTGTCGTTCGGCGCGACCAAGGGCGGCGCGCTGGCGGCCGAAGCCGTCGTCGTCTTCGATCCGGCCCGCGCCGCGTATCTCGGCGAACGGCGCAAGCGCGCCGGGCATCTTTTGTCCAAGCATCGCTTCATCGCCGCGCAATTTCTGGCCTACCTCGCCGACGATTACTGGCTCACGCTGGCGCGCCACGCCAATGCCATGGCCGACCGGCTGGCGGCGCAATTGACCGCCGTCGGGTTTGACGCCGGTCTGGCCGGTCGAGGCCAATCTGGTCTTTGCGGTGCTGCCGCGCGCGCTCGATGCCAAGCTTCGGCGGCCGGTGCCAGCTATTATGTGCGTTCGAGCGAAAGCCTGGAGGCGGGATCCGAGACTTGGGTGCCGACAATGTCCTGGTTCGGCTGGTCACGTCGTTTGCCACCACGGACGAGGATATCGAGCGTTTCGTGGCGCTGTGCAAAGAGTTCTGAATTGCGCCCAAAAGAACGCTCCTAATGCCGCCCCAATTTAAGTTAATCTCATACGAGCGTTTGAGCTAATCTTTGCGCTGACTTTGGGCAATGTTGGGGACGTCAAGGGAGGGGGCCCGAAACGTGCGTGTGAGCGTTATAGCCGCGTCCGCTCTGTGCGTTTTGCTGCTGGCCGTTTCAGACGGTCACGCGCAGGTTGCCGCAACATCTTCATCCCAATTCGCGCCGCTCCCATCGCTTGGCTTCATACCGCCTTATGAAATTGCGCGGACCGTGCGCCGCGCCGGCTTCGATCCGCTGGCGCCGCCGCTGCGCGAAGGCTCGACCTATGTGGTGCGGGCGACCGATTTCCGCGGCATCCTGATGCGCGTCGTCGTCGATGCGCGGTCCGGCGCGATCCGCGACGTCAATCGCATTGTTCCGGGTCCGGGATCTTACGGCCAAACGGCCGGAATGATCCCCTACGGGCCAGATCCCGACGACCTGCCGCTGCCTCACGGTCAGCCGGCGGACTACGGTCTTCCACCGGCGCCGCTTGAGAATGGGCAGGGCAGCGGACAGATCGTGGCCTCGCGGTCGTCGGCCGCGCATCCGCTGACGCGCGCCAGCGTGACGGTATTGCCGCCATTGCCGCGGCCACGGCCGCCGGAACTCGCATCGCGCCAACCGGTTGAAGACACCAAACCGGTCGCCGCGAAACCTGCGGCGGTGAGCGACAACGCCGCCAATAAGGCCGCGCCTGATGCCAAATCATCCGACAAGCCGGATGGAAAACCTGCATCGGCAGGCCTCCCGACAGGTTCCGCGCCTGCGGCCTCTGCCGCGCCGCCGGCAACAGCGGCGGCAAAGCCCGGCAAGTCGCTCGAGGCGCCGCCGATCAACGATTAGGTTAGGCGCTCATAAAATGATTGAGCCACTGTCCGCTTTTGGGGGAGACGGACATCGGGTGGACGCGCCTCAAGGTCTGCTTGTGACCCGTTGCGGACGTTTCGCATCACCGACAGAATAGCCTCCTAAATGGTGCCCAGAATGGGAAGGTGCAGTGAACCAGAAGCAGCACAAGCACCTTTTCGCGACGTGCCAATGCGGCGAGGTGAAGTTCGAGGCGGCAGGGCCGCCGATCCTTTCCGTCTCCTGCTATTGCGCTAGTTGCCAAGAAGCTGGGCGTCGCTTCGAGCAGGTGGCTTCTGCTCCACCAGTGCTTGATCCCGATAGTGGAACGGGCTTTATCCTATATCGAAAGGATCGAGTGCAATTCGTTATAGGGCAGAAGCATCTTGAAGAGCGCCGGCTCAAGCCTGCTTCCCCAACCCGCCGAGTTGTTGCCACGTGCTGCAATTCGGCAATGTTTCTCGATTTCACCAAAGGGCACTGGCTGTCGATATACCGGAACCGTTTTCCCAAAGATGTGCCGCCACTTGATATGCGGGTCATGACAAAAGAGCGGCGCGTCGGCGTCCAGCTTGCCGATGACGCGCCGAATTATAGTGGTCGCTCCGGCAAGTTCATGTTGAAACTGATTGCCGCCTGGATTGCGATGGGTTTCCGCAGGCCTGAAATCAGCTTGGGTAAGACAAACCTCAGGCCGCAATAAGCCGAGGCGGCAATTACGCCATAGTTCTTTCACCGATCCTGGCCCTTAGCTGCCGCGCCGACCGGCCGCCTTCGCGTCCGTTATTGAGGGTAAAGCTGCCGCCAAGCGCCATAATCGGCGCGGCAGATATGACCCAACAGCGACATGGGCATTGAAGATTTCTTGGGC
Source organism: uncultured Alphaproteobacteria bacterium (assembly GCA_963695615.1). Taxonomy (GTDB): domain Bacteria; phylum Pseudomonadota; class Alphaproteobacteria; order Rhizobiales; family Xanthobacteraceae; genus BOG-931. The sequence goes on from CAVOHH010000012.1 coordinate 123,798, forward strand.
ATTGAAGATTTCTTGGAGCATTGAAGATTTGTTGCGGCGCAACTTGAGTATCGACCCCCCATTTCACCAATCCGAAATCACTGCTCTAATGGCAGGTGCGAACCATCGTCGGCGTAGTGAGCCGATGGGCGTGAATTTAGCAAACAAAAGGGAGCGTGCCGTGGCTCAAGGTGAAACGAAACTGCTTTATCCGGGACTCGCCGGGTTTTACGAGACGATGCTGCCCATCGCCGCAACTTTTGTGCGCATTGTGGTCGGCGTTATGTTTTTGATGCACGTTTCGACAAAATTCAAACTCGGCGCTGACGCGGTCGCCGCGAACGTGTTCTCCAAGAACGGCATCGAGCCCGCGTTACTGTGGACATACCTCATCATGTTCCTCGAGTTGGTCGGCGGCGTCTGCTTGATCATCGGTCTGTTCACTCGATTTTTCGCGGCCGCGTTGGCCATCGAGATGCTGGTGGCTTTGCTGTTCGTGCATCTGCCGAAGGGTTATGCAGCCGGTGGCGGCGGATACGAGTATGTGCTCCTGATCGGAGCGGTATGCGCCATCATCGCTATCCGCGGCGGCGGTCCTTATTCGGTTGACCGCGTCATTGGCAAGGAGCTTTAGACGCAGCTTTAAACGCCCCTTTGGGCAGCGCTGACGGGGTGACCGGATCAAGAACCTGTTTGCTGCACTGCATGAGTTCGGCTTTGGCCGGCAAAACGAAAAGCGCCCCGGCAAAACCGGGGCGCTGCCTTAGTCCAGATTTTGCGTTGGAGCATGATCTTTTCGGAAAACCGGTATCCACTTTTCCGGATCATGCTCTAAGACCGCTTACGCGGCCTTCTGGCTCTCGATCACGGCAGAGCCATTACCCTGCACGCTGATCGGGATCGAGCGCGGCTTTTTCGCCTCGGGGATCTCGCGCACGAGGTCGACGTGCAGGAGACCGTTCTCGAGGCTCGCGCCTTTCACCTGGACGAAGTCGGCGAGCTGGAACACGCGCTCGAAGGTGCGGGCGGCGATGCCCTGATAGAGCACGTCACCGCGCTTCTCTTCCTCCTTGGCGTTTTTCTCGCCGCGGATGGTCAGCGTGTTCTCCTTGGCAACGACCGAAAGTTCGGGCGCGTTGAAGCCCGCGACCGCTACCGAGACGCGGTACGCGTTGTCGCCGGTCCGCTCGATATTATAGGGCGGATAACCGGGCGCGGCGCCGTCGATGCCCTGGTCGAGCAGCGAAAACAGCCGGTCGAAGCCGACGGTGGAACGATAAAGGGGAGCTGAGATCGAAAGTTCGCATGGCATATCCTCCTTGTGAAGCGACATGCGGATGGCCTGCCCTTATGGGCCAAGCCTATGAATGCGCAGCCCTATCTGGCCTGCGCCAAATAGATATGGGAGTGGCGGTTCGAGCCCCGCAAGGGGGTCGCGGAATATCGCCGCCGATATCGCTCGCGCAAAAGCGAAGCCGGCGCGCGCCGTTTGGTTGAGCGGCACTCGCGGACTGTTATAAGCGGAAGGCCGCTTAAGCCCGACCTTCCAGCCCGACCTTTCTCATGAACCTCGTTTCCATTCCCGCCAATCCGGTTCCGGACAACTTCGTCACCGGCACGCTCAAGACGCCGGACGGCGTGCATCTGCGCTTTGCGCGCTGGCAGCCGCCGGCCGGGCGCCGCGGCACGGTCTGCATCTTCCAGGGCCGCAGCGAGTGGATCGAAAAATATTTCGAGACGGTGCGCGATCTGCGCGCGCGCGGCTTTGCCGTCGCGACGCTCGACTGGCGCGGCCAGGGCCTGTCCGACCGCGCGCTGAGCGACCGCCGCAAGGGCTATGTGCGCGATTTCTCCGAATACGACACCGATCTCGAAACCTTCATGCGCGAGATCGTGCTGCCGGATTGCCCGCCGCCGATCTTTGCGCTCGGCCATTCGACCGGCGCCACGGTCCTGATCCGCGCCGCCCATCGCGGCCATCGCTGGTTCGACCGCATGGTGCTGACCGCGCCGCTGATCGCGCTCGGCGGCGTCGACTATTCGCAAGGGCGCCGGCGCGCATCATCGTGCGGGCGATGCGGATGGCGGGCTTCGGCTCGCATGTATGTGCCCAAGAGCGACACCAGCATCGTCGAATCGCGGCCGTTCGTCGGCAATATCCTGACCTCCGATCCGGTGCGCTATGCCCGCAATGCCGCGATCCTCGAGGCCGAGCCGGCGCTGGCGCTCGGCGCGCCGACGGTGGCCTGGATCGATGCCGCGTTCCGCGCCATGCGCGCGATGCGCGAGCGCAGCTATCCCGGCGCGCATCCGCCAGCCGATGCTGATCGTCGCCGGCGGCAGCGACGCCGTGGTGTCGAACGCGGCGATCGAGGATTTTGCCACGCATGCTGCGCGCCGGCTCGCATCTCGTCGATGGTCGGCGCCCAGCACGAGATGCTGATGGAGCAGGACCGCTTCCGCTCGCAATTCTGGGCGGCGTTCGACGCCTTCGTGCCCGGCACGCCGCTGTATTGAGCGTCGCTGCGACTTACGGTCATCGCGCGAAACCGAAGTCCGTTTCGAAGCGGGCGGCCCGCTTCGCGCGAACGACGAGTCAAGTCACCCGTTCAACAGCGCCATCGCCTGCGCGTGCACGCGCTTGTCGCCGGCGGCGACGATGCGGCCGCCGTTATGCGGCGGGCCGTTCTCCCAGGTGGTGATGACGCCGCCGGCGCCTTCGATGATCGGGATCAGCGCCAGCACGTCGTAGGGCTTGAGCTCGGTCTCGATGACGAGGTCGACATGGCCGGCGGCGAGCACGCAATAGGCGTAGCAGTCGCCGCCGTAGCGCGACAGCCGCACCTCTTTCTCGACGCGGCCGAAACATTGCCGGTCGGCCTCGTTCATCAACAGCGGGCTGGTCGTGCACAGCACCGCGTCGCCGAGCGACGCGCAGGCGCGCACGCGCAAGTCGCGATCGCCGGCCGGCCCGCGATAGCGCGCGCCGCGGCCGTCGCCGGAAAAATGCTCGCGGGTGAACGGCTGATGCATCATGCCGTAGATCGGCTCGCCGCGCCGGGTCAGCGCGATCAGCGTGCCCCAGACCGGCATGCCGCAGATGAAGGATTTGGTGCCGTCGATCGGATCGAGCACCCAGACATATTCGGCGTCCGGCCGCTCGGCGCTCGAATTCCTCGCCGATGACGCCGTGCTCGGGAAAGGTCCGCTTGATCAGCGTGCGCATCGCCACTTCGGCGGCACGGTCGGCGGCGGTGACCGGATCGAAGCCGCCGGAGCGGCTCTTGTTCTCGACGCCCAGCGCGCTGCGAAAAAACGGCCGGATGGTCTCGCCCGAAATCGGTGGCGAGCTCATCGACGAAGGCCGCAAAATCGATCGCCGTCATCAAGGGGCTCGCTTCGGATCAAGTATCTGAGGTCTGCTATCTGAAGTTTCCGCAAAACGGCAAATCACCGTGTGGCCGGCCGGCTACAGCAGACCGGTTAATCGCCATGCAAAACGGCATGGCCCGTTCGGCACGGAGCAGCCGCCTGATGACGCGATTTTTGTGCAAACTCGGAACCATCGTGTAACATATTGAAATACAACAGACATTTTTCACGCTCCGGCGCGTTGTGAAATACCAAGTGTCACATTTGCTCGATATGCGGCAATTTCCTCGGGAAAACCCCGGACAAATAGGTCAACAGCACTTGCGTTTTGTGCGACGCGGTGTATGTTGCTGCAGTGCGGTAGCGAGAGGCTCTCTCCCGTTACCGTCGCCCTCCTTGGGCGTTTCCTCCCTAGACTTGGGCCGCTCCCGCAAGGTGAGCGGCCCTTTTTCTTTGGCGAAGGGTTTGCCCCAAAGGGTCTACCGTTCGCGGCTATTCCGCCGCCGCGCGATAGGGCCGCAACTCCTCGATCGGGATAGCGGCGAGGCGGTCGGCCAAAACCTCGAATTCGGCGGCAAGCCGCGCGAACGACGCCGAACGCTCGTAGCGCCGCTCGTCCATATAAAGCGCGCGGTTGATCTCAAGCTGGATCGCATGCAGGCCGGTGGTCGGATTGCCGTAATGCTCGGTGATGAAGCCGCCGGCATAGGGCTTGTTGCGGCTGACCGACATAGCCGAATTCGCGCATGCATTGTTCGATGGTTTCGGCGACCAGCGGCACGCAGCTCGTGCCGTAGCGGTCGCCGAGCACGAGGTCGGCGCGCGGCCGCTCGTCCCGGCCGCCGGTGCTCGACGGCATGGAATGGCAATCGACCAGGATGGCGGCGCCGAATTCACGGTGCAGCCGCATGAACAGGCGGCGCAGCGTGCGGTGATAGGGCTTATAGAGCCCGTCGATCCGGCGCATCGCTTCGGCGACCGAAATGCGCTGATCGTAGATTTCCTGGGCGTCGCCGACGACGCGCGCCACGGTGCCGAGCCCGCCGGCGACCCGCATCGAGCGGGTATTGGCGAACGACGGCAGGCGGCCGTCGAACATGCGCGGATCGAGTTCGTAGGGCTCGCGGTTGACGTCGACATAGCAGCGCGGGAAATGCGCCCGCATCACCGGGTGGCCGCGGCCGACCACGCCTTCGATCAGTTCGCCGACGAAGGAATCCTCGGAGCGGCGCAGCGTCGCCAGATCGAGCCGCGAGGCCAGCAGAAAGGCCGGCGGATAGACCCGCCCGCTATGGGGCGAATTGAACAGCAGCGGCCCGCGGCATTCCGCCGGCTCGAAGGCCTCGAATGGGGGATCGAATTCGTCTGTCGATTTCCATGACGCCTGGCGGGCTTCCTCAAGACTCGCGAGCCAATAGCACCGTCCCCCAACGTGCGGCCATTGTCCATAGGCTTAGAGCTAGGGTGCGAACGCTTGCCGACACGGTTCGACGCGGCGGGGCGGTCAAGGGTAATCAATTGGTGACCGAGACTTTTGACCAAGCCCGCGACCGCAATAAGGCTATAAGGCTTGGGCTTTCACTCCATGTTTACCCGACATCCGGCTTATGGGAATGTAGGGGGCCGGCGAAGGCCGGAAAACGATCGCCATGAACACCACCACGACAACTCGGATGACCAAAATCCTGCTCGCGGAAGACGACATCGACATGCGGCGCTTCCTGGTCAAGGCGCTGCAAAATGCCGGCTTCGACGTCATTTCCTATGACAACGGCCTATCCGCCTACCAGCGGCTGCGCGAGGAGCCGTTCGAACTCCTGCTGACCGATATCGTCATGCCGGAAATGGACGGTATCGAGCTCGCCCGCCGCGCCGCCGAACTCGACCCCGACATCAAGATCATGTTCATCACCGGCTTCGCCGCGGTGGCGCTCAATTCCGATTCGACCGCGCCCAAGCACGCCAAGGTGCTGTCGAAGCCGATCCATCTGCGCGAACTGGTCACCGAAGTGCAGAAGATGCTGGCGGCGTAACCGGCTCTCGCGTTTCCCGGGCGCTGCGCAGCACGCAGTGATGCGCTGCAGACCCGGGATCGTTGCAGACTCCGCGTTCTCGCGCGCCGCGCTTGCGAAGACCCCGGATCAGCGGTGCTCCACTTCGTGCTGCACCGCGTCCGGGGAACATCACGGATTCAACACGTCAGCCGCCCAGTCCCACATGTAGTGGATGCCGATGGTGACATTATCCACCTGACAGTGGTGGAAGCCGCCTTCCTCGCGCGAGAAAACTTTCAGCTCCTTCCGCTTTGAGCCGACGGCGGCATAAAGCTTCTCTGCGAGCGGCAGCGGAATTTGCTCGTCGCCTGCGCCATGCAGGAGGAGGAACGGGCAGCGCATCTTCTGCACGATGCCGTCGAGGCGGAAGCCTTCAAGCTTTTTCAACGCGGAAGCTCGATCGCCCACCCCGAGCACCCATTGCAGATGCTCCGGCGGCACCGACAACGACAGCACCTTTCCCGAATCCAGCGCTTCGAGCCGCCGCGCCCAGATCTCGTGATAATCCCATTGCGCGCCCCAGGCGATGGCGCAGGCGTAGCGTGGTTCGAGCGCCGCCGCGCGCGGCGCGTAATAGCCGCCGAGCGACAGCGCCACGACGCCGATGCGCTTTGGATCGAATTCGGGACGGGCGGCGAGATATTCGTAGACCGGTGTCGCGTAGTGCTCGGTCTCCGCGATCAGCGGCAGATTGCGAAAGCGTACGCTCTCGCCGTTGCCCGGTCCGTCGACGATCAAACAGCCGATGCCGCGGGCGGCGAGGTCGGGAACGCCGTAGCCGTATTGCAGCTCTTTGGTGACGTCGAAACCGTCGAAGAACACCATGGCGGGCGCCGGATTGTTGCCGGCGACTTCCGGGTCCGGATGCACCAGGAGCCCGGGCAGCGTCGTGTTGCCGTAGGGAATTTCGACCGGCTCGATGCGCGGGCGGTGCATCAAAGCGGCGGCTTCCTTAAAGATCCGCACCGACTTCGCGTAGACATCCATGCTGTGCTGCGAGCGCGGCTGGATGAAGCGCTCGCCGGTCTGATAGTAGCGCGTGGCGCGCATGAAACATGAGGCCGCCGTGAGCTTGTGGCCGGCGCGCAGCGCCGTGCGGCCGCGCGCCTCGATCTTGTCGCCCATCCGGGTCCATTCGTTGAACCAGGCGGTGTCGTCGCCGACCTTGTCGGCAAGCGCCCGGCCGACCCGGTTCACCTCGTCGATCTCCACCCCGACCCAGGGCGCCCCCGACAGGCAGATCAAAAGCCCCATCGACCAGCGGTAATTGGTCGGAAAATACAGAAACGCCGGATCGTCGCTTTTTCCGCTTGTCATGCCACTTCTCGCTTCCATTTCCCTAGTTCAGGCTGCCCCAGATAAGGCTGCCCTGACCGGGCAGGCTGTCGTGTTTTTGAACGCCGGCTTTGATACCAGGACCCTTTGCTGCCAGGAAGGACCCAGGAAGGGCCCAGGAAGGACCCCTGAAGGTTGTCGCCAGGGGTGACCCGTGACACCATCGGCGCCGTGATCTGTTCCGGTTCGAAGCATCATGCCGCGTAAGAAATATTTCTGGACCTCGCTGTCCGACGACGAGTTGCTGGACGTCCGCATCAAGGACCTCAAGGTGACCGTCGAGGGGACGTGGCTTGAGAACTGCCTGCACACGCTCCATGCCGAGCTTGACAGCCACGACATCCGCGCGCGGCCGCATGCCTGGATTTCGAGCGAATGGTTCAGCCCGGAAAACACGCCCGGCATCGCCATTCCGTTTTATCTCGCGCATCCGCGCCTGATGCGGCTGGAAAAGAAATTCATTCTCGACGTTGAAGGCGGCACCTGGTCGGAATGCATGCGCATTCTCCGGCACGAGGCCGGTCACGTCATCACGCATGCCTACCAGCTGCATCGCCGCCGGCGCTGGCAGCAATTGTTTGGTCCGTCGTCGAAACGCTATCCGCGCTACTACCGGCCCAATCCGGCGAGCCGTCATCATGTTCAGCACTTGCGGTTGTGGTACGCGCAGAGCCATCCGGACGAGGATTTCGCCGAGACCTTCGCGGTGTGGCTGCGCCCGCGCTCGCATTGGCGCAGCCGCTATGCCGGCTGGCCGGCGCTCAAGAAGCTCGACTATGTCGACGAGCTGATGAAAGACATTGCCGGCAAACGGCCGGTGCTGACGCACCGCGAGAAGGTCGAACCGGCATCGCAAGCTCATCCAGACTCTTGGTGAATATTATAAGAAGAAACGCACGCTCTACGTCGTCGACACGCCGAAAACCTACGACCGCGACCTGCGCCGGCTGTTCTCCGAAGACCCGAAACATCGGCGCTGCGAGGCGGCTTCATCGTTCATTAGGCGAAATCGGGCCAAAGTGCGGGAATTGGTGGCGAAGTGGACGGGCGAATATCAGCTCACATTCGATGCCGTGCTTGAGGACATGATCCAGACGGTGCCGCGAGCTCAATTTGCGAGCGGTCGGCCCCGAGCGAAAGCTGCTTACGGAATTTACCGTCTTGTTGACCGCGAAAACCATGCACGTGCTTCTAGGTCCGTCACGGCGAAGGTGGATCGCGCTATGAAGCCGCTTCGCGTCCTGGTGCTCATGCATCCGGATCTGATCCCGCCGGAATCGAGCAAGGGCTATACCGAGGCGGAGATCAACGTCTGGAAGACGGAATACGACGTCGTCACCACGCTGCGCGCCGCCGGTCACGAGGTGCGTCCGCTCGGCGTGCATGACGAGCTCAAGCCGATCCGCGAACAGATCGACGCCTGGAAGCCGGACGTCGTCTTCACCTTGCTCGAGCAGTTTCGCGGCGAGGCGATCTACGACCAGAATGTCGTCAGCTATCTCGAATTGATGCACATGCCCTATACCGGCTGCAATCCGCGCGGCCTGATGCTGGCGCGCGGCAAGGATCTGTCGAAGACGCTGGTGCACTATCACCGCATTCCGGTGCCGGACTTCGCCGTGTTTCCGATGCACCGCAAGGTCAAGCGGCCGTCGCGGCTCGCGCTGCCGCTGATCGTCAAGAGCGTCAATGAGGATGCGTCCTACGGCATCTCGCAGGCCTCCGTCGTCGACACCGACGAGAAACTCGCCGAGCGCGTCAATTTTATCCACGAGCGCATCGGCACCGCCGCCATCGCCGAGCAATATATCGAAGGCCGCGAAATCTATGTCGGCGTCGTCGGCAATGAGCGGCTGCTTGACGCTGCCGGTGTGGGAACTGCGATTCCAGAACATGGCGGACGGCGACTGGCACATCGCCACCGAAAAGGTCAAACACGATACCGACTATCAGGAGCGCCGCGGCATCCGCCACGGACCGGCCGAGGATCTCTCGCCGGAACTGGCGGCGCGCATCCAGAACATGGCGAAGCGGATTTACCGGACGCTCGAGCTCGACGGCTATGCGCGCATCGATTTCCGCCTCGCCGCCGACGGCACGCCGTATTTCCTGGAAGCCAATCCCAATCCGGAAATCGCCGAGAGCGAGGAATTCGCCACCGCGGCCAAGCACATCGGCGTCAATTATCCCGACCTGCTGCAACGCATCGTGGCGCTCGCCATGCGCCGCGGCACCGCGGGCGCGGCGGCGGCGTAGCAAAATCCGGCTTTGCTCTGATCGAAGATATTAGGCGCGGCGCTTTTTCATGCGCGGCGTGCGCATGATGTTCGAGCTCGCGCTTGCCGGCCTCGTGCTTGCCGGCTGGGTGGTCGCTCTTGCGATCTGCGCGGTGCGCGTCGTGCTTGTCGCGCGCGTGCGCGGCTTCTTCTCAGACTTGCTTTCGGACTTGTGCGCCGGCTTGCGATCGACCTGCGGTGCCGGCGTGTCGTCGATCGCGCCGGTGACATCGTCGGAATCGTCGAGTTTCGCCTGCTCGATCTTTGCTTCGGTCTGCGCCTGCTGCTCCTGTTCGACAGTGGCGAAGGCCGGCATGCTGCGGCAGGGCAGGTGCTGGACGAAAGTCAGCGCTTCGTCGGTTACGCGCATGTCGCGCCAGGCGTCGACTGAAAGGCCGGTGACCTTCACCACATAGTTGCGCGTCTCGCGCGGCAGGTCGACGCGGCGCTCGAGCCATCGGGCGACGCGGCCCGGGCCGGCATTATAGGCGGCGGCGACGAGGCCGAGATTGCCGAATTCCATGCGCAGCTCGCGCAACAGGCGCGCCGAGGCCGGCAGCGCCTGCATCGGATTGAACGGATCGTCGAGGCCTTTTTCGGCGGCGACCGACGGCATGAATTGCGCGATCCCCTGCGCGCCCTTCTTGCTGACGTCGTCGGCCTTGAGCCGGCTCTCCTGCCAGATCAGATTGGCGAAGAATTGCACCGGAATGTCGTTGGCCTGCGCCGAGGTGAACAGCGCCTGGCAGAGATCGTCGAGCGACACGTCGCTGCCGGCGATTGTCGCCGGCTCCGATATTGGCGTTGGCGAGCAGGCTGCCGTCGAGGTCCGGGTTTGCCGAGGCGAGCCGCAGCTGCATGTCGGCTGCCGTCGGCCGGAAAATCTCGAGCGCGAGCGCGCGGGGCTGCGTATTGACGACGGTGAGGCGGTCGGCGCGGCCGGTCGAGGAATCGATCTCGACCAGCGAGGACGCGGATCGGCCGTTGGCGGCGGCGAAATGGTCGGAGAATAGCGAGCGTATTCCGGTTCGTGCGCGGTGCCGTTGAGACCGAGCAGAACAATGCCGCACGCAATGATCGAACGCATCGCGCCCCCCTTCAGTTCACACCACGTGCCCGCGACGGCGGCCGTGAGGCGCCGTTCCACATGGTTAATGCGTCAGTAAATCCCTCGACCCTCCCGACATGCAGCGCGAAGGGGGCGGCTTTTTGGACGGATTGTGCGCCATTTGCGGCAAATTGCGGCAGCCATTACCTCCGAGGAACAGCGTTTCGACCTTGGAACGGCGGGCGGAATTTGCTTTGGTTGCGGCGAAGGAGGACGTTGGAAATGCTGAAAATAGGGCGTTTGAGCGGGCTTGGCGCGGTTTTGGCGCTGGCTTTCGGCTTATGCGGCGGGGGTGCGGCGACATGCGCAGAACGCGTCACAAAGCTTAACGGATTACCCGACGAAGCGATCACCGCGATCATCCCGTTCGCCGCCGGCAGCGCCAGCGATGTCGTCAGCCGCATCATGTTCGCGCAAATGGCGAAGTCGATGGGCCAGACCATCGTGGTCGAAAACCGGCCCGGCGCCGGCGGCAATAACGGCACCGCCGATGCCGCCAAAGCCGCGCCCGACGGCTATACGCATCCTCGGCAGCGGCTCGGGCCCGATGGCCGCCAATGTCACGCTGTACAAACAGCTCGGCTACGACCCGCAGAAAGACTTCGACGTCATCTCGCCGTTCGCCAAGTTCACGATCGTGGTCGCGGCCAGCAACAAATTGCCGGTCAACACCCTGCAAGACCTGATCGACTTACGGCAAAGCGCATCCCGGCCTGAATTACGGATCGGTCGGCATCGGCAGCTCGCAGCATCTGGCCGGCGAATTCTTCAGCCAGATCACCGGCGTGAAGATGACGCACGTTCCCTACAAGAATATCGGTCAATACGTGCCCGATATGATCGCCGGCGATGTCCCGCTCGGCTTCCAGTGGTACCCGAACGTCGCCGCGGCGCTCAACGCCAACGGCGCCAAGGCGCTCGCCGTCGCCGGCGCCAACCGGCTCGACGCTCTGCCCGACACGCCGACGGTCAAGGAAGCGGGACTGCCGGATTATCTGGTCGTCGGGCTGGTTCGCGCTTTCGGTGCCGAAAGGCACGCCGGACGCGGTCGTCAAGAAACTCAATGACGAAGTGAAGAAGGCGCTGGCCGATCCCGACGTGCGCGCCAAGTTCCAGCAACAAGGCGCCGAGACTTATTATCTCTCGCCGGATCGAATCGAAGAAATTCATCGCCGACGAGATCGCCAAATATCGCGACATCATCACCAAGGCCGGCATTTCGCAGATCGAATAGCTCCACTCTGACGCGAAGAGCATCATGAAGGTCGTTGGGCTCGCGCTGGTCGGCTTTTTCCTCGGTGCGATCGCGGGCGGCGTGATCGGCGTGATCTGTGGCTTGATCTGGACCAAGGTGTTTGAGACCAGCGACTTCGAAGGCTATTCCGGCATGCTGGTGTTCTTCACCTTCATGCCGATCGGCATTCTTGCCGGCGGCGCGCTCGGCGCTGCGGGTCTCGCTTATGTCGCTTCGCGCGAAGATGCTACTGCGGCTAAGAACCCGGATTGATTGGCCGTCACAAGACGTGACAGAGGACCGTGTCAACGGATAGGCTTCCCGGCTATCGGTCCTTGACGGCCGGTGCTGCAACAATAAAACGGGAGGGTCGCGTGGCGAGGTCTATCGCGCTGTTTGCGGCTATTGCGGCAATCGCCGTCGGCGCTCTGTTCGCGCCTGCTTGGCTTGCCGACGCCGGCGCCGCCGACGATTATCCGAACCGGCCGATCGTGCTGGTCATTCCGCTGCCGCCGGGCGGCACCAACGACATCATGGCGCGTTCGGTCGCCGACAAGATGAGCGCTTCGCTCGGCCAGCGCATCGTGATCGAGAACCGCAATGCCGGCGGCAGCGGCACTGTCGGCACCCGCGAGGTCGCCCATGCCGCGCCCGACGGCTACACCATCATCCTCGGCTATACCTCGACGCTCGCCACCGGCCCGCATCTCTACCAGAATGTCGGTTACGATCCGCGCCAGGATTTTGCGCCGCTCGGGCTGATCGCCTCGGCGCCGGCGCTGCTCTTGGTCCATAAAGACCTGCCGGTGCACTCCGTCGCCGAGCTGATCGCGATGATGAAGAGCGCCAAGGAGCCGGTTCAGGTCGGCACGCCCGGCGCCGGCACGGTCAACTACCTCGCCTCGATCCTGTTCGCGCACCAGGCCGGCGTCACCGTCCAGCAGATCGTCGAGAAAGGCTCGAACCCGCTGATCACCGACATGATGGGCGGCTTCGTCAAAATCGGCTTTAATCCGATCCCGGTGTCGCGCGCGGCGCTCGACGGCGGCTATATCCGCGCGCTCGCGGTGACCTCGGCGCGGCATTCGACACTGATGCCGGACTTGCCGACGCTTGCGGAATCCGGTTTGCCCGGCTTCGACGCGACTTTGACGTATGGGCTCCTGGCGCCCGCCGGCACGCCGAAGCCGATCGTCGCGCGGCTGAACAAGGAATTGCGCGCAGCGCTCGCCGACGACGATGTGCAAGAAGCGCATCATCAACGAAGGCGGCGAGCCGAGCCCGACCTCGCCCGAGGAGCACGCCGCGGTGATCGATCGCGAGGACGACCAAATGGTCGGCGGTGATCCGCGACGCCGGCATTGAGCCGCAATAAGCGCTACAAATGGCCGTTAAACGGGTGAGCCAAGCGCAAGCGGGGCCCCGCGCATGTGAGAACAATGAGTGGATGGGAGAATAATGAGCGCAATGCGATTTCCAATTTCCGCCATTGGACTCTTTGCGATTTTGGCCGCCGCCTTTGTCGCGACGATAGGGACCGCCGCCGCGGATGATTATCCGACGCGGCCGATCCTGCTCGTCGTGCCTTATCCGGCCGGCGGCGGCAATGACGTGCTGGCGCGCATGGTCGCCGCCAAGATGAGCGTGACGCTCGGCCAGCAGATCGTGATCGAGAACCGCGGCGGCGCCGGCTCGACGATCGGCACGCGCGACGTGGCGCGCGAGCGCGCCCGACGGCTACACGCTTCTGATCGCGACCAGTTCGCTCGCGATCAATCCGCAGCTTTATCCGGACATCGCTTATGATCCGGTCAAGGACTTTTCGCCGGTCGGGCTGATCGCCAAGAGCCCGAACCTCGTTCTGGTGCATCCGTCGGTGCCGGCGAACAACATCGCCGAGCTGATTGCGCTGGCGAAGAAGGATCCCGGCAAGCTCGATTTCGCCTCGACCGGGATCGGCACCTCGACGCATCTCTCCGGCATGCTGTTTGCCACCATGGCCGGCATCAAAATCAATCCGGTGCCGTATAAGGGCGTGGCGCCCGCGCTCACCGATCTGATCGGCGGCCAGGTGCCGCTGATGTTTTGCCCGATGGCCGGCGCCGTCGGCTTCGTCCATTCGGGAAATGTGCGCGCGCTTGCGGTGACCGGCTCGACGCGCTCGCCGTTGTTTCCGGATCTGCCGACGGTCGCGGAAGCAGGATTGCCGGGCTACGAGGCGGAATTGCATTACGGCATCGTCGCGCCGGGCGGCACGCCGCCTGCGATCATCGCCAAGCTCAACAAAGCGCTGAACGCCGCGCTTGGCCGAAGACGACGTCAAAAGCCGCATGGGCGTCGACGGCACCGAGCCGCTGCCGATCACGCCGGAGGCTTACGCGGCCGATATCGCCACCGAGGAAGCGAAGTATTCGAAGATCGTGAAAATGTCCGGCGGCAAGCCGGAGTGAATGCAGGCAACGTCTCGACTTCTTTCTCCGTCATTGCGAGCGAAGCGAAGCAATCCAGAACGGCGCCGCAGCTCTGGATTGCTTCGTCGCTTTGCTCCTCGCAATGACGATGACTCGACGCGGGCGCGATCTTACCCACCCTACAGAAAATTGCCCTCGCTGTCGGAGAACGGATAAGGCCCGTCGAACTCTCCGATCGGCACGCTGTGCGTGACGATCCTGCCGAAGCCTTCGTCGTCGAAAAAGGCGTGCACATGAAATGCCGGCGGCTCGATCATGAAGGACGCCGGCAAGTGTCCGTCGAGATCGAGCGCCACGGCGTGATTGGGCGCCGGACAAATCGTTGCGGCGACGCCGGCGAACGTCGTGAACGTAGGGCGGTGGACATGGCCTGCCGCGACCATGCGCGCGCGCGGATGCTTGCGCAACAGCGCGGCGAGGTCGCCGGCATTGTGCAGGTTGATCTCGTCCATGTGGGCGATGCCGGTCACGAACGGCGGATGATGGACGAAGAGCAGCGCCGGCCGCGTCGTCGACGCGCCGAGCGTCGCGTCGAGCCATCGCAGCGTTGTCGGCGTCGAGCTCGCCGTGATGCGCGCCGGGGACGGTGGAATCCAGCAGCACGATATCGACGCCGCCGACTTTGCGCATGGAATTGAGCGCGCCGGCTCGGCTGCGCGTAGCCGAGGCCGGGCAGCGCGGCGCGCATCAGTTCGCGGCTGTCGTGATTGCCGGGGATGGCCGCGAACTCGATTTCGAGCGGCGCCAGCAGTGTGTTTCAGATGATCGTATTCGGCCGGCAGCGGCGTATCGACGAGATCGCCGGAGATCACGACGAGATCGGGCCGCGGCCGAGCCGGTTGAGCTCTTTGACGCAGCGCGTCAGCGCCGCCGCGGTATCGACCTGTCGATAGGCGCGTTCGCCCGGCTGCTTGATATGAAGATCGGAGATTTGCGCGATCAGAAGCGGACGTTTCCGCGCTCACGACGTATCTCCGGGAAGCAGACGAATCGCGGCTGGATCGACCGCCAGTCCGACGCGGTCGCCGATTTTGATGGCGATCGAATTCGGCACGTCGACCATGATGGACTTTGGCGGCGGCGCCGCTGATCGACGCCCGTTGCCGATCGCCGACAAAACTCACGCTGTCGACCTGGCCCGACAGCGCGGCGCCGTCCGGCGCGACGATGCGGATCGATTCCGGGCGGATCATCGCAAACACGTTGCCGCCGGCGTGGCCGTTGATGGCGTCGTGCGCGATCGGCAATTTGCCGCCGGGCAGCGTCAACGCGCCGGCGTCGCATTGCGCCTCGACGATATTGGCGGCGCCGACGAATTCGGCGACGAAGCGGTTGGCCGGCGCGAAATAGATGTCGCGCGGCGTGCCGATTTGCGCGATCGCGCCTTTGCGCATGACGACGATGCGGTCGCCGAGCGCCATGGCTTCCGATTGATCGTGGGTGACATAGATCGCGGTGATGCCGAGCATGCGCAGCAGCCGGTTGAGTTCGCCGCGCAGCCGCTCGCGCAGCGCCGCATCGAGCGCGGTGAGCGGCTCGTCGAGCAGGAGCACGCTCGGCCGCGCCGCGACCGCGCGCGCCAGCGCCACGCGCTGGCGCTGGCCGCCGGAGAGCTGATCGATGCGGCGATGCTCCAGCCCTTCGATGCCGGTCAGCGCCACGAGCTCGGCGATGCGCGCCTTGCGTTCGCTCTCGCCGACGCCGCGGATCTTCAGGCCGTAGCCGATATTGTCGGCCGACATCCATGTTGGGAAACAGCGCGTAGGACTGAAACACCATGCCGACATTGCGCCGCTCGATCGGCACGCGGGTGACGTCTGTGTCATTGAAGAGCAGCCGGCCGCCGGCATCCGGGGTTTCGAGGCCGGCGATGATGCGCAGCAATGTGGTCTTGCCGCAGCCGGACGGGCCGAGCAGCACCAAAGTCTCGCCGCGCGCGACGTGCAAGCGTCACCGGCTCGAGCGCGCGGGTGCCGTCGGCAAAGGTCTTGCCGCAGCCCTCGATGCGCGAGCGCCGACGCCATGGCTGCTTTGCTGATCGCTCATCGCCGCAGCCCCGCCGCCGTGCCGCGATAGCCGGCGAAGATCTGCATCGCCGTCAACAGCGGAATGATCATGACGAAAAACACCAGCGTATAGGCGGACGCCACTTCAAGCCGCATCGAGGCGTAACTGTCGGCGAGGCCGACCGGCAGCGTCTTGGTCAGCGGCGTGTGCAGCATCCAGGTCAGGTTGAATTCGCCGAGCGACAGCGTCACCACCATCAGCGAGCCGGCGAGAATGCCGGGCCGCGCATTCGGCACGATGACGTCGCGGAAGCGCCGCCACGGCGAGGCGCCGAGCGAGGACGCGCCTTCGTCGAGCGTCTTGACGTCGATGGCGGCGAACACCGCCATCACCGAGCGCACCATGAAGGGCAGCGTGAAGATGGCGTGGCCGACAAGAATGAACAGCCAGGAGCGGCGGAAATCGCTGAACCCGCCATAGGTGAGGAGCAGCGCCAGCGCGATGGCGAGACCGGGAATGGCGAGCGGCAGCGTGATGATCTCTTCGACCGCGCGCGACAGCCGATCGTTGCGCAGATGCAGCGCATAAGCCGCGGGAACGCCGACGACGAGCGTCACGACGAGCGCCGAGAACGCGATCAGGAACGAGCGAAAGATCGTGTCGGAATAAAGCTCCCACACCTGCGCGACCCATTGCAGCGTCAGACCCGGATTTGATGCCGAGGAAATAATTGACGGTGACGCCGGCCATCATCGACAGCACGGCCGGCACGATCAGAAACGCCGCCACCAGCAGCGTGAAGACAAGCTGCGCGGCAAAGATCAAGCGATCGCGCGTCGATTTTCATCCGGCCGCCGCCACGGTATTGCCGCCGAAGCTGCGGGCGAGCGCGAGAATGGCCCAGGTCACAAGCCCAAGACCGACCGACAGCGCCGCGGCCATGGCGAAATTCGTCGACAGAGTGAACTCGGTGTAGATCAGCATCGGTAACACGTCGATGTCGGTCGCGAGCGTGAAGGCGGTGCCGAAGGCGCCCATCGCGGTGGCAAAGGCGATGGCGCCCGAGGCGATGAAGGCCGGCGCCAGCGCCGGCAGGACGACGTCGCGGATGACGCGCCACGGTCCGGCGCCGAGCGCGCGGGCGGCTTCCTCGAGGCTCGGATCGAGCTTCTCCACCGCCGCCATGATGGTGAGAATGACGCGCGGGATGGAGAAATAGAGATAGCCGAGAAACAGGCCTTGGATCGAATAGGCGAAGACTTGCTTGTCGTGAAACAGCGTCAGCGTCACTTGGCCGATCAGGCCTTGCCGTCCGGCGAGCAAGATGATCATGAAGCCGACGACGACGCCCGGAAAGGCGAGCGGGAAGGTCAGCATCGCGATCAAGAACGCGCGGCCGGGAAAACGATGGCGCTGCAAAAAGATGCCGCTGACGGTCGAGATCACGAGCGTGGCGGCGGTGGTCGCCGCCGCCAGCAACACGGTGTTGATCAGCGTCGCGCGGTAGCGCGGATTGAGCAGGATGGCGGCATAGGCGGCGAGGCCCTTGTCGCCGCTCGCGCCGACGATCACGAGCCGCGCCATCGGCAGCACGAAGAATGCCGTGACCAGAATGGCGAGCGGCACGAAGCAAAGAACGATGAACGTCTTCTTGCTCATGAGGGGTCACCCATCGTCATTGCGAGCGAAGCGAAGCAATCCAGTCCGATGGCGCCGATCTGGATTGCTTCGTCGCTTCGCTCCTCGCAATGACGACTGCATGCCTCAATGCGCTACGGCGAGATAGCGCTCGGTGAAGCCGCTTTGCAGCGATTCCATCTTGGCCCAGTCGACGCTCTTGGCGCGGGCATATTCGCTGTCGGGCAGGAATTTGGCTTTGACGGCAGCCGGCAGTTCGATCGGCCGCGCCGGACGCAGATAGGCGTTGGCCCACATCGCCTGGCCCTTGTCGGACAGGAAATAGTCCAGCACCTTTTGCGCCTTTTCCTTGTCGGGCGCGTTCTTCACCAGGCTCGTCACATAGGGGAAGACCACCGTGCCTTCGCAGGGAATGACGAATTCGAAGTGTCCGCTCTCGCCATATTTGGCGCGATAGGCGTTGAAGTCGTAGTCGAACAGGATCGGGATTTCGCCGGAGACGACGCGCGCATAGGACGTCTGCTTCGGCACGATCGGCTGGTTCTTGTGCAGCTCTTTGAAGAAATCGACCGCCGGCGTCATGTCGCTGTCGCTGCCGCCGAGCGCGGTGTTGACCGCGACCGCGCCGACATAGCCGACCGCGGCGGAGGACGGATCGAGATAGCCGACCATGCCTTTATATTGCGGCTTCAACAGATCCTTCCAGCAGGCCGGCACCGGCGCGCCGCCGAGCGCGTCCTTGTTGACGAAGAGGCCGAGCGTGCCGGAGTGAATGGTCGTCCAATAGCCGTCGGGATCCTTCAAGCCGGCCGGGACCTGGTCCGAGAGTTTCGGCTTATAGGCTTCGATCAGGTCGCCGGCGGCTTTCGCCTTCATGCCGAAATTGACGCCGTAATAGACGATGTCGGCCACCGGGTTGGCCTTCTCGGCGATGATCTGCGACATCGCCTGGCCGGAATTCTTGTTGTCGAACGGGATGTCGTAGCCGAGATCGGCCTTGATCTCCTTGAGCATGGTGGCGAAGTCGGCCCATTGCGGCGGACAGTTGTAGCAAATGACGTCGGCGGCCTGCGCCGGCGCGCGCGGAACGATCGCCGTCAGCGCAACGAAGATGAAAGCCGAAAACCAAACCTTAGACCAATTGCGCATTGCTCCGCCTCCCAAAGATCCAGTGCTGCAATCCAATGATGCCGTGGTGCGTTGAAAGCAGGCGCACGATAGTATTGCAGCCCGATGACAGGTGCGGCTTCAGACTAGGCTTCTAAACAGAAGCCGCCAATAGACGGAAAACGTGCCGAGCGGCCGGTGGTAATAACGGCGGTGGGGACCAGAGAGGGCGCATGGATTTCGACTTCACGGCGGAAGAGAAGCAGTTCGCCGAGCAGGTGCGGCGCTTTGCGCGCGAGCATCTCGGCCAAGGATGCGCTCAAGCGCGCGCACGCGCCCGGCTTTCCGTTCGACGTCGCTGCGCTGATGGCGCAACAGGGCCTGATGGGCATCACGCTGCCGGAAAGCGAAGGCGGGCAGGGCGGCACGCTGATGGATGCCGTGATCGCCATCATGGAAGTCGCCGCCGCGTGTCCGCGCAGCGCCGACGTGGTGCAATTCGGCAATTTCGGGCCGATCCGCACCTTCGCCGAATACGGCACGCCGGCGCAGAAAGCGCGCTGGCTCGGCGAGCTTGTTGTCCGGCCGCATCGTCATGAGCCTCGGCATGACCGAGCCCGACGCCGGCTCGGCCGTCACCGATCTGAAAACCAGCGCGCGCGCCGACGGCGCGCATTACGTCATCAACGGCAGCAAAGTGTTCGCGACGTTCAGCCCGGACGCGCATGTGTTTCTCGTCTATGTGCGCTTCGGGCCCGGGCTCGGCGGCATCGGCTCGGTTCTCGTCGAGCGCGGTACGCCGGGATTTTCCGTCGGCGCGCCGCAGGCTTTCATGAGCGGCGAGGAATGGAGCGAGCTGCATTTTCAGGATTGCCGCATTCCGGCGGAGAACGTGCTGCTCGGCCCCGGCGGCTTCAAGAAGCAGATGGCCGGCTTCAATGTCGAGCGGCTCGGCAATACCGCGCGCTCGCTCGCTTTCGGCCGCTACGCTTTCAACGCGGCGCGCGACTATGCGCTACAGCGCGAGCAATTCGGCCGGCCGCTCTGCGAATTCCAGGGCCTGCAATGGAAGTTCGCCGACATGGCGATCAAGCTCGACAGCGCGCAGCTGTTGTTGTTTCGCGCCGCCGCCAATGCCGATCGCGGCTTGCCGTCGGCCTATGAGACCGCCGTCGCCAAGGCGGCCTGCAATCAGGCGGGCTTCGAAGTGGCGAACGAAGCGGTGCAGATCATGGGCGCGCTCGGCTATAGCCGCGAGACGCTGGTCGAATATTGCATGCGGCGAACGCGCGGCTGGATGATCGCCGGCGGCTCGATCGAAATGCTGAAGAACCGCATCGCCGAGCACGTCTTCGATCGCCGCTTCGAGCAGCGCAAACGCCCGTCCGCGGCGGAGTGAATCGCTACGAGGCTCTCACGGTCGGCGGCCGCGCGCGAAACCCATCAGCAGCCAAGCGACCAGAAGCGGCGCCCGCGATCAGCGCGCCGATATCGAGCTCGCGGCTCGGCCGCAGCACGGTCGCGAGCGCCAGCGCCGCGAGCACGAAGATTGACGACGAAAACGCGCCGCACGATTTGGATCACGGTGAAGCCGTGATCGGTGGCGCGCTGATAGAAATGCGAGCGATGCGCCTGCCAGACCTTTTCGCCGTTCACGATGCGGCGGAAGCAGCGTGATGGTGCTATCGGCGAGATAATAGAGCGGCAACAGGATCGCCGCGGCCCGGCCGCCATTGCCGGCGACGAGAACGAGCAGCCAGCCGAGCATGAGCCCGATCGGCAGGCTGCCGACGTCGCCGAGGAAAAGTCGCGCCACCGGGCGGTTGAAAAAAGCAAAGCCGATCATGGCGCCGCAGAGCGCGAGGCTGACGACGATGGCCCATGGCGGCAGGACGGCGGCAGATGCCGAGCAGTCCGATGGCGGCCAGCGCCGCAGTGACCGGCACGACTTCGGCCGCCGTCATCCAGTCGAGCCCGTCCATGAAATTCACGAGATTGACGAACCACAATCCGCCGACGACGAGGAGCCGCGCGCTCGATCCACCACGGCAGAAACGGCACGACGCGCAATTCGTCCGGCAGCGCAAAAATCACCGCCGCAACCGCGAGCGCCTGCAGCAAGAACCGCGGCACGACGTAATCGGGATGAATGTCGGCGACGACGCCCACGATCGCGATCAGGATGACGGCCGCGAACAAAATCGCAAGCGGCACGGTGCCCGCTTCATCCGATGCCGAGTACAGCATCCCGACCGATACGGCGATGGTCGCTGCGACGACGGCAATGCCGCCGCCCTGCGGCGTCGGCACCTTGTGCGAGGAGCGGGCATTGGGGCGGGCCAGCGCGTAACGCTTGAGCAGCGGACGCAAGAACGATGATCAGCGCGCGCTGCACAGAGCGCCGCGCTCACGACGATCGCCGTCGGCGTCGTGCACCGCGATCATCCGACATTCCAGGCCGCTTCATCAGGTCCGTCGAGTCCACGCTTTGCAGCCTCTAGCACAGAAATCCGGCGGGGCCGATTCCAGCGGATTTCCTTGGATGTTGATCGAGGCCGCGAGAAACCGCGTAAGGCTTGGCGGATGACGGCAATCTCGACCACCGCCCGCTTCGACCGCGCGTTTTTGCAGCGGCTTGCCGATTGGCTTGCCGTCGGCGTCGCGCTGGCGCTGCCGTGGTCGACCTCGCGCGACCAGCATCTTGATTGTCGCCTGGCTTTTGGCCGTGCTGCCGACATTGGACATGGCGGCGATCAGGCGCGAGCTCGCGACGCCGGCGGGCGGCCTTCCGGTTCTGCTCTGGTTTCTCGGCCTTATCGGCATGCTGTGGGCGGATGTCGATTGGGTCGCGCGGCTATCGCGGCCTGGACAGTTTCAACCGGCTTCTGCTCATTCCGCTGCTGTTGGCGCAATTCCGCCGCTCGGAAAACGGCATTCGGGTGATTTGCGGCTTTCTCGTCTCCGAGGCGGCCGTGCTGATCGTGTCTTACATTTTGATTTTGACACCCGGACTAACCTGGCGCGGCCATGTCGATGGCGTTCCGGTGCACGACGACATTTACCAGGGCTCGGCCTTTCTCGTCTGCGCCTTCGGCGCGCTCGGCTATGCGGCCTATCAAAGCCGAAAGAGCCGGCCGGCGGCGCTCGCCTTCGTTGCGATCGCCGCGCTGTTCATCGCCAATTTCGCTTTCGTCGTGGTCAGCCGCATCGCGCTTCTCGCGGCGCCGGTGCTCGTTCTTCTGATCGGCTGGCGGCTGTTGCGCTGGAGGGGAGTCTTCGCCGCGTGCATCGTCGCCATTGCGCTCGGCGGCGCACTGTGGGCCGTGTCACCCAGTCTGCGCGCGCGCGTGCATAGTTCCTTCGACGAGATTCAGCAGTATCGCGCCACCAATCGAAATGACGTCGATCGGCTTGCATGCCGCGTTCTTCAAGGAGTCGCTTGAGATTATTTCGTCGGCGCCGATTCTCGGCCACGGCACCGGCACGATCGTCGAGCAATTCCGTCGCGTGACCGCCGGCGGCAGCGGCGCCGGTGCGGTCGTCGCCGACAATCCGCACAATCAGACTTTTGCCGTCGCCATCCAGATCGGCATCGTCGGCGCGCTCGTGCTCTGGGCGATGTGGATCGCGCATTTTCTGTTGTTTCGCGGCGACAGGCCTTGCCGCCTGGATCGGCCCGGTCGTGGTGGTGGAAAATATCGTGTCCTCCACGGCGCATTCGCATCTGTTCGACTTCACCAATGGCTGGCTTTACGTTTTCGGCGTCGGGGTGCTGGGCGGCATGGCGTTGCGCGAGCGCGGCGAACCGTCCGCCCCCGCCGGTAACGCAAAGGTGGAATTGGCTTCACCGCAGCGTTCGCTTTAGAATAGATAAATGGGCCTGCGCATTAAAGCGTCGCGACGGTCGAGTGAAAATCAGTCAGCGATTTACTGCCGACGGTGCCGCTTCATGGTGATCTCTGCGCATACAATGCGGGCGTTAGTTGCCGATTTCGCGCCGCCGATCCTGCTGCGCCAGGCGCAGCGACGCCTGATCGGAGCGCCGTCCACAAAGCTAGGTCGACGGCGCGGCTGGATTTGAGCGCGCCGCAACGTCGAGCAGTTGTCGATAGAGCTCCACGGTCTGCCGCCCGATAATGTCGGAGGCGAATTTCTCGACCGCGAGATTGCGCGCCGCCGCGGCGTAACGCGCGCGCAGGTCGGGCGCGCCGGCGAGCCGCTCCATCGCCGCCGCCAAGCGCCGGCGCATCGTCGACGGGAAACAGCAGGCCGGTTTGCTCGTGGATGACGACTTCGCGGCAGCCCGGCACATCGCTTGCGATCATGGCGCGGCCGCAGGCCGCCGCCTCCATCAGCGACAGCGGCAGGCCCTTCGCGGCGCGACGGCAGCACGGCGACATGCGCGCGCGCCCACAATCCGGCGATGTCGCTCGACTTGGCCGAGCCAGGTGATGCCCGGCTCTTTGTTCCAGGACTTCGCTTCGGCTTCGGTCACCGATGCCGGATTGGCCGGATCGGGCGTGCCGGCGATCAACAAGCGCGCATCCGATCCGCGCGCGCGCAACAGGCGAAACGCCTCGACCAGCGTGCGCACGCCTTTGTCGTCGAGCAGACGCCCGACGAAACCGAAGGTCAAAGGCGGCGGCGGCTCGGGAAGCGGCGTGAAGCGATCGATGTCGACGCCCGATCCGGAAATCAGCGCGATGCGGCTCTTGGCAATGCCGAGCGACATCAAGCGCCGCCATGTCGTCGCCGTTCTGCACCAGCGCGATGCTGCCGTCGCGATCGACCAGGCAGCGCAGCACGGCGCCGATCATGCAGTCGCAGCGGCACACGCTTTGACGCTGTCGACGTGAACGCATAGCCGAGCCCGATGAACGCGTTGACGCAGGCGATGCGGCGGCCGAGCGTCGCGATCAGTCCGAGCACGGGACGGTTGCAACGCGACATGGTGCGTGACGTCGGGCGCGACCTCGCGATGACGCGGCGCAGCGCAGCGAGCGTCGTCAGCGTCGCGAACGGCGACAGGCTGCCGCGGGCGAACGGGATCGGATGCAGCGTAAAGCCTTCGGCCGCGATCGCCGCCGCGCCGTTTTGCACCCGGGTCGCGACATGCACGTCGAAGCCGGCGTCGCGCGCCGCACGCGCCATCGGCAGCCGGTGCGACAGAAAGGCCCAGTCCTCGGCAGTGACGTAAAGGAGCCGCCGCGGCGCTTTCGCCGCAGCGTGCGCGGGGCTAGGCGGATTTGCACCAAGGTCAGCCAAGCAAAAGTCCCCGTCCCCCGCGACGATACACCTATAAACCCCGGCAGGCAGGAGGCCCGCGAGCAATTCCCGAATTGTGCCGAGATCGAATTAATTCTCCTCTAAGATTCAATGCCTTAGTTGCGTTCATCCGCTGAACATTGATCTTGACGTTCATGCGGATGAACGATGTACTTGTTGCCGCCAAGGGGAGGGTTGGGTGATGCCCCAAGCGGCGCGGGACGACGAACCGGATAATGCCAGGATCGTGCTCGGGCTCCTGGAGTTCGGTCGAGCGCGACGGCGCGCAGTCGCAGCGCAAGCTTGCCTCCGACCTCGGCATCGCGCTCGGCCTCGTCAACGCCTATCTCAAGCGCTGCGTCAAAAAGGGCCTGCTCAAGATCGGCCAGGCGCCGGCGCGCCGTTACGCTTACTATCTCACGCCGCACGGCTTTGCCGAAAAATCCCGTCTCACCGTCGAATATCTGTCTTCGTCGTTTTCATTCTTCCGCCGCGCGCGGGAGGATTGCGCGAGCGTACTGAAGGTGGCGCATGCGCGCGGCTGGAATCGCGTCGCACTCGCCGGCGTCTCCGATCTCGCCGAGATCGCGACCATCTGCGCGCTGGAACAGGGCATCGCTATCGTCGCGGTGGTCGACGCCAAAGGCGGCCGTCGACAGGTTCGTCGGCACGCCGGTCGTCAAATCTGGTCGCCGCGGTGCCCGGCGGTTGCGACGCGCTGGTGGTGACGGATCTGCAGGCGACGCGTGAATTGGTCACCGCGCTTGCCGAACAGATCGACGCCGAGCGCGTGCTGGTTCCGGCCTTGCTCGGCATTCGTCTCAATCGCCGACGGAGAGCGCGGCATGACTCAATCGCAACATGACGCTCGATCTCAATCCGCGCTGGTTCGTCGCCCACACCCAGCCGCAGCGCCGAGGCGAAGGCGGTGGCCAATCTCAATCGCCAGGGCTTCGACGTTTATTTTCCGCGCTATCTCAAGCGCCGCCGGCACGCGCGCAAGAGTCGAGACCGTCGCCGCCCCGCTGTTCCCGCGTTATGTATTCGTCGCCGTCGATCTTGCGGCGCAGCGCTGGCGCTCGATCTATTCGACCGTCGGCGTCGCCCGGCTCGTCTGCAACGGCGACGATCCGGCCGCCGTGCCGGACGCTGTCGTCGCAGCGCTGCGCAGCCGCGAAGACGCGAGCGGATTCATCGGGCTCGATTCCCGGCCGGCGTTCCGTCCGGGAGATAAAGTGCGCGTGCTCGACGGCGCGTTCTCGTCCTGCCTCGGCCTGTTCGACGGCATGGCGGAGCGCGAGCGGATCGCGATCCTGCTCGATCTTCTCGGCCGCAAGGTTCGGGTCGTGCTGGACGCCGATCTGGTGGCGGCCGCGTAGTTGGTCGTTGCGCCGCGAAGGCGCGTGTTGCGTTGGTGGGTTCGGGTGGGCTCATTTCACCCGGAGTGCGGTAGCGTGGAAACTTCAGCAGAATCTGCAACAAAATCCGATGTCTTCGCTGGCGGCGATCCGGCAAAGCCGATCGCCGGGAAGGAGCTCGCGTCGGACGTGTCGGCGGTCGTCGCGTCCTATGACGGGTGCGCGGATATCTGGCCGGGATGCTTCGGCCTCATGGCGCGGTTTTGGCCGGATCTGCCTTATCCGCTTCATCTGATCAGCAATCACCTGGTGTTTTCCGATCGGCGCGTGACGACGCTCCGCGTCGGTGATGATCTTTCCTGGTCGCAAACCCTGGCGCGCGGCCTGGAACGCGTATCGAGCCGCTACGTCTTGCTGATCCTCGACGACTTCTTCCTCACTGCGCCGGTCGACACGGCATTCGTCAAGCGCCTGCATGCCGTCATGGTCGCCAAGGGCGCGGCCTATCTGCGCCTCGCGCCAAACCCGGCGGCCGATACGCCGTGCGCGGACATGCCGGAGATCGGGACCATCGGCAAAGGCGCACCCTATCGCACTTCGCTGCAAATGGCGTTCTGGGATCGCAGCGCACTGCTCGGCCTGTTGCGCAGCGAAGAGTCGGCGTGGGATTTCGAAATCAAGGGTTCGCGGCGAAGTGACGCCATGACGGTGCCGTTTCTTGGCATGTGCGACGGCTTTGCGGCGGTTCCCTATCGGCACGTGCTACGGCGCGGCAAGCTTTTGCCGGACGCGGTCCGCTTTTTCGCGCCGCTCGGCGTGAATTTCGATTTCTCCAAGCGCAAGCTCGAGTCAGAACTGAACTTGCGCTGGCAGGCGTCGGCCGTGCGGCGGCATTTGGGCAGGGCTTGGCGATTGATCGCGCGGCAATTCAAGCCGGATCGGAAGTCCGAATCGAACGGCTCCATGGGTGAGCGCCCATGAACCCGCAAGCCGCGACGGTGTCGCCGCGATTAACCATCGTGTTGCCGCTCAAGGGCCGGCATCTCTTTACTTTACGGTTTCTCTGGTACGCCAATAAGGCGCGGCTGCCGCATCGCATCTTGATCGCGGATGGACAAGTCCATGAGGCAGTCGCACGCCATCTTGAGAACAGCCGGGAAACATTTCCGAACCTCGACGTCGAATATGTGCGTTATCCGAATGATACCGGCTACCGGCAGTTCTTCGCCAAAATGTCGGATGTGGTGAGACGTGTAAGAACGCCCTATGCGATGTTGGCGGACAACGACGATTTTCTGGGCAGCTACGGTATCGAGCGTGCGCTCGATTTTCTCGATGCGAATCCGGAATATATCTGCGCCCGCGGCAGGCGCATCGGCTTTTCCGCGTATTCCGGTCTGGGTGGAGCTGGTGGTGGCGTGCACGGTAGTCTCAATTGCCTGCGCATGACCTATGAGTCCGAAGATATTTCCGCTTCACGAGTTACGGAGCGGCTGCGGCAAAGCGGACAGGCGCTTCTGATCTATTATTCGATATATCGCACCGAAGCGCTCGCCACACTATGGCGTGAGGACAGCGAAATCGACTTTTCCGATCTCATGCTGCACGAGACCTATCATGCCATGCGCACGGTGACGCTTGGCAAGGTGCAGACCGATAAGGCGACGATCACCTATTACTCGCAGATCGGCACTTCAACTTCCTCCGATCCGATGCGGGACTGGGTCCAGCATTTGCTTCGCAGCCGCTTTACGGTAGATACGCATGACGTCGTTAAGCGCATTTCCGCCGCGGCCGTCGCTGCCGAAGGTGCCGATGAGATGGCAATCGCGGAACAGGTCCGCGGCATCATCGAAGACTATTTTCGCTGGTTTCTCTGGAGCAATTACGGGCTCACGGCGCGGATCAAGCACTTCATCCGCAGCAAGTGGCCGAATTTTGTAAAGGTCTTTCAATCGCGGCCGCGTTTCTTCGTCGGTCGGGAACGTGCCTCCGTGTTGGCAAAACTCGCGGCTGCCGGCGCGTCGGCGGACGACCTCAATTGCACCCGCGGCGAGCTTGCCGCAATTGAAGCTGCGCTGTCGCGGCAATCATTCGCTGAATTTGCCGCTCCCTTCCTGTCCATGGCGCGGGCGGATGGCGACCGCAGTTGGTTCTGAGAGTTCGGATAGAAAATTTTCGCGGCGGCACATTCGATGACGATGCAAGCCAATAGGCGAGACGACATGGTCGATGCCGCGCGGGGCATCCGTCCGTCCGCGCCCGACCTCCTCATTCATTTGCACATCGCCAAGACCGGTGGAACGACGCTCAGCAGCATGGTGAAGCATGGCTTCCGCCGCGGGCAGGTGTTCGAAACCATATCGCAAGAGGGCCAGATTTACGGGGGATTGGACCTGCTGACCTATGAAAGCTGCGAGCGGCTGCTTCACGGTCAGGACCTCGCTCGCTTGCGCTATGTCAGCGGCCACGTGCCGATGGGAGTGCACCGAATCCTTGGCCGCCCGGCGAAATATATCGCGATCGTCCGTAATCCCGTCGAGCGGATTCTTTCGTATTTCTATTTCCGCATCCAAGGCGGCCATCCTTATCTCAAGGACGGCAGGCCGCTGACACTCGAGGAATACGTCGAAAGCCACGGCGATATCATCTTTAACGACTATCAGGTGCGCGTCGTCAGCGGCAGTTCCGATCTCGACGCCGTGGCCGGACCGCGCGGCGCGGTGGTGGCTGGCGCTCCGGTGCAGACCCACCATCTCGAGTTGGCGAAGCGCAACATCGAGGACAACTTTCTGGCGATCGCGCCGCTCGAACAGCTCACGGAGCTCGCGCTGCTGCTGCGCCGGGTCTACGGCTGGCCGATGCGGCGGCTGCAGACCGAGTACAAGAACCCGACCAAGGAACGGCCGCGCGCGCCGGATATTCCGCCGCGGCTTCTGAGGATCATCGAGAATTGCAACACCCATGATCTGGAACTTTACGAATGGGTGTGCAAACGGTTCGCG
Source organism: uncultured Alphaproteobacteria bacterium (assembly GCA_963695615.1). Taxonomy (GTDB): domain Bacteria; phylum Pseudomonadota; class Alphaproteobacteria; order Rhizobiales; family Xanthobacteraceae; genus BOG-931. The sequence continues at coordinate 152,007 of CAVOHH010000012.1, forward strand.
GAGCAGAAGAAGCTCTTTGAGCCGGAATTGTCGCGCGATCGCCGCGTTTTCGGTCTTGTCAACCGCGCTTTGACGACGGCCGGAGAAATTCTGCCGTGGACACTGCGCAAGCGGCTGGCCCAGATCTTGTTCTACGCCCGATGATGAAACTCCACCTGCAATTATTCAAAGATCTGATAACGCGGCTGGGCTGGCGCTTTCCGGTGCTGATCGCCTGGACGACGTTGGTCGGATTGAGCGAGGGCGTTTCGGTCATACTGCTGTTGCCGCTCTTGAGCCGCGTCGGGGTGGCGGCCGGGAGCAGCCAAGGCTTGGTAACCGGGCTCATCAACAAGAGTCTGGCCTTTGTCGGGGCGACCGAACCGCTGCGGATTCTCGGTGTCATTATTGTCGTCGCCGGCATTCAGGCCGTGCTCACCATCGCGCTGAACTGGTGGAGCGTGAAACTCGCGAGGCGCTATCAAAGCCGCCGCCAGCTCGAAATGTTCAGCGCCTTCATGCGCGCGAAATGGAATTTCATCGCCTCGAGAAAAGCCGGCGAGATGACCAATGCCATCGTCACCGAGAGCGAACGGTTAGGCAGGGCGTTCACGATATCGCTGTCGCTGATCGGCAGTCTGGTGGTTGCCGTCATTTACCTGATCCTGTCGCTTTTGATCGCCTGGCAGGTCACCGTCAGCTTGATCGCTTGCGCAGCGATTGCAGCTTTGGCGATGATGCGCCTTTACAGAAAGGGCATGGCGGCCGGTCAAAGCTTGGCCCCGCTCGACGCCGAATTGCAGTCGGCGCTCAACGAGCAATTTGCCGGCGCCAAATTCATCAAAGCGAGCGGCATCGACGACCGAGTCTCGGTATTGATCGAGCCGCTCGTCTATAAGCTCGAAGACGCCAATACATTCGCCAGCGCCGCGCCGGGAACGGTACGCGGTGTTCTGGAATTTGCCGGCCTCATTGGTCTCGCCATCATTCTCGTGCTCGCCAGTGAGGGCATGGGCGTGGCGGCGGGAAACATCGTCATCGTGCTGGCGCTGTTTGGGCGGCTGTTCCCGAGGCTGACCGCCGTTCAGGCGCAAATGCATTATCTCACCGGCAATCTGCATGCGGTCGAGGTGATCGACCAGTTGCAAAGGTCAGCGGAAGCAGAGGCGGAACGACAGGATCGCTCCGGCGAACTGCTCAAGATCGATTTTCCCGCGGCGCTGTCGGTGCGCAACCTGCAAGTCAGGTTTGGCGAGCGCGTGGTGCTCGATCAAGTCAACTTGACGCTGCCGATCCCCGGTGTGCTTGCCATCGTCGGCCGTTCGGGCGCCGGCAAATCGACGCTAGTGCATACCGTGCTCGGCTTGGTCGACGCCAGCTCAGGCTCGATCCGGCTCGGCAACCATGATCTCGCGGTGGCGCCGCTGCGCGCCTGGCGCCGCGCCATCGGCTATGTGCCGCAGGAAACAATTTTGTTTCACGCCTCGATCCGCGACAATCTCACGCTGGTGAAGCCGGATGCATCGCAAGCCGAGATCGAAACCGCGGCGCGTCGCGCGCATGCCTATGAGTTCATCCAGGCGTGGCCGGAAGGGTTCGGGACGGTCATCGGCGACCAGGGCGTCAAGCTGTCGGGCGGCCAGCGTCAACGCCTCGGCATCGCGCGGGCCTTGCTGACCAATCCGAGTCTGCTGCTCATGGACGAGGCGATGAGCGCGCTTGATACCGAATCTGAATCCGATCTGTTGCGCACTATCGAGGAATTGCGCAAGGAGATGGGCATACTCATTGTCGCCCATCGGCTGGCCGCGGTGCGGACGGCCGATGCCATTTGCGTCTTCGAGGCTGGCCACGTCGTCGAGGCCGGAACCTGGAACGAGCTGATGGCGCGCCGCAATCGGCTTTATGCATTGGCGGAGGCTCAATCCCTTGCGCAATCTCTTGCCCAATCTCCTGCCGATGGCCCCGCGCGCGCGGCTTCCTGATCACTTCAATCGAGGCGATACATCATTATGTCGGACCATAAACTCTCGACGAAATGCCGCGTCTGCGGCAGCCCCATCGCGGCCTTCATGACGTTCGGCCGCATGCCGATCGCCAACGGCTTCTTGAAGCCGGGCGAAGTGGCGAGCGAATATTTCTTCGAGCTTGCTCCCGCGTTCTGCGAAGCGTGCAACATGTTTCAGATCGTGGAACAGCCCGATGCGGACAAGATGTTCCACGAGAACTACGCGTTCTATTCCAGCACGTCGCGTTACATGCAGGCGCATTTCGAGCGCTACGCCAATTTCGTGCTCGGTGAAATCCTCAATGACCGCCCGGATCCGTTCATTGTCGAGCTCGGCAGCAATGACGGCATCATGTTGCGCCACTTCCATGGTCGCGGCATGCGCCATCTGGGCATCGAGCCGTCGGCCAATGTCGCCGATGTCGCGCGCGAGCGCGGCATTCGCACTGTCAGCAAATTCTTCAATCCGGCCCTCGCGGCCGAGATCGTCGCTGAGCATGGCCAGGCCGATGCGATCCTGGCCGCAAACGTGATGTGCCACATCCCCGATATCAACGGCGTCGCCGCCGGCGTCCAGCGCCTGCTCAAGCCCGACGGCGTCTTCATGTTCGAGGACCCCTATCTCGGCGACATGATTGCCAAGACGTCATACGACCAGATCTACGACGAGCACGTCTTTATCTTCTCGGCGACGTCGGTGCAGCGCGCTTTCGCGCCGCACGGGCTCGAACTGGTCGACGTCATGCCGCAAGTCACCCATGGCGGCTCGATGCGTTACGTGTTCGCGCCCAAGGGCAGCCGGCCGGTCGCGCCGCGCGTCGGCGAGCAATTGGCGAAGGAGAGTGCACAGGGTCTCGACAAGGCCGAGACTTACCGGCGCTTCAAGGCGAATTGCGAAAAATCCCGCGCCGGTCTGATGCAGGCGCTCGAAAATCTGCGCCGCGAAGGCAAGCGCGTCGTCGGTTACGGCGCGACTTCGAAGAGCACGACCGTGACCAATTACTGCGGCATCACACCGGCCCATGTCGAATTCATCTCGGACACGACGCCGATCAAGCAAGGCAAGCTGTCGCCCGGGGTCCACATTCCCGGTGAAGCCTTACGCGGAGTTTGCGAAAAAATATCCGGATTGCGCGCTGCTGTTCGCGTGGAATCACGCAACCGAAATCCGCGAGAAGGAACAGTCGTTCATCGCCGCCGGCGGGCAATGGCTGGTTTATGTTCCGGAGGTGAAGATCGAGTCATGAGCCCGCAAACCGATCCCACCGCTATGGGGGCTTCGATCGGCGCTCCCATCGGCGCTCATCGATTCTCTTGGGCCTCGCCTGCCGCGCAATATCGCGCGCATCAGAAGGCGATCCAGGCCGCTATCGCCCGCGTGCTCGACAACGGCTTCTTCGTGCTCGGCGAAGAGGTGGAGCGCTTCGAGCGCACTTTCGCCGACTATTGCGGCGTCGGCCACGGCGTCGGCGTGGCCAGCGGCACCGATGCGCTCGAACTCGCGATGCGCGCGCTCGGCATCGGGCCGGGCGACGAGGTCATCACCGTGTCGCACACCGCGGTCGCGACGGCTGCGGCGGTGCTCGCCTGCGGCGCCACGCCGGTCCTCGTCGATATCGAGGACGCGCTATTACACGCTCGATCCGTCCCGGATCGAAGCCGCGATCACGCCGCGCACCAAGGCGATCGTGCCGGTTCATCTCTACGGCCAGGCGGCGGATATGGATGCGATCCTGGCGCTTGCCCGCGCGCGCGGGCTTCGCGTGATCGAGGATTGCGCGCAGGCCACCGGCGGAAGCTATGGTTCGCGCCGTCTCGGCAGCCTCGGCGATATCGGCCTGTTTCAGCTTCTATCCGACCAAGAATCTCGGCGCCATCGGCGACGGCGGCATGGTGGTCACGTCCGATGCCGGTCTTGCCGCGCGGGTGCGGCGGCTTCGCCAATATGGCTGGGACGAAGCGCGCAAGACACATGAAGTCGGTCGGAATTCGCGGCTCGATCCGATGCAGGCGGCGATCCTTGCCGCCAAGCTTCCGCATCTCGACGCCGACAATGCGCGGCGCGCGGCGATCGCCGCCCGCTACGACCGCGGCCTCGCCGGCCTCATCGCTGGTGCTGCCGGCGGCGCGGGCGAACGCCACGCATGTCTATCATCTCTATGTCGTGTGCTGTGACGACCGCTCCCGTCTGATGGCGCATCTTCGCACCGACCAAATCGGCTCCGCGGTGCATTACGCCGAGCCCGTGCATGTGCAGCGGGGCTACGCGGAAAAGTCCGTGCTGCCAAAGGATGGCCTGGCGGTGACCGGCGCCATTGTCGACAAGATTCTGTCCTTGCCGATGTATCCCGAACTGACCGATGCCGAGGTCGATCGGGTCATCGCCTCGCTGCGCCGCTATGACGACTGTCATTGAACCGGGCGCGGCCGAGATAGTGGCTCGCGTCGGTAACGTCGGCGCGCCGCTGTTTACGATTTTCACGCCGACCTACAATCGCGCGCATACGCTGCATCGCGCCTTCGACAGCCTGTCGGCGCAGACGCTGCGCGATTTTGAATGGATCGTGGTCGATGACGGTTCAACCGACGGCACCGAACAACTGGTCGCCGACTGGATGGAGGTGGCGAGCTTTCCCTTGCGCTATCTTCGCCAGGACCACGGCGGCAAGCACATCGCGCATAATCTCGCGCTCGATGCGGCGCGTGGCAAATTCTTCACCTGCCTCGATTCCGACGACGCGCTCACGCCTGATTCGCTGGAAAAGCTCGCTCGCGCCTGGGAGACGATCCCGGAAGATGCGCGGCCGACTTTTTGCGGGGTTGATGGGCTTTGCTGCGATCAGCACGGCGATCTCGTCGGCGACAAATATCCGCTCGATCCCCTCGACGCCGATCTGCGCCACAGAAAGTACCTCTATGGTCCGCGCGGCGAGAAGTGGGGCGTCGTCCTGACCGACATCGCGCGGCGCTATCCGTTCCCGAACGTTGCACGCGGCCGATACCTGCCCGAGGGAATTGTTTGGCTTGATATGGCCAAGACCTACAAATGCCGGGCGGTGAACGAGATCGTGCGGGTCTACTACATCGATGAGACCGAGCCCGGCGTCACCACGGCCCTCAAACGCCGGCTCGCCGCTCACGCCGAGGGCAATTGGCATTATTATATCTGGCTCCTCAACAACGATCTCGAATATTTCTTTCGCGCGCCGAAGCCGTTCGTCAAAGCGGCGGTAATGCTGCCGGTCGTTGCCTGGCTCACCAAACGCGGTCTCGGCCGCACGCTCAATTCGCTGCACACGCTCGCGGCGAAGTCGCTCGTGATGATGGCGCTGCCGGCATCGCTGCTGATTTTCGTTATCGACCGCATGCAAAAGGCCGCTTGATGAGCCAGCGCTTGACCATCGTGCTGCCGCTGCGCGGACGGCCGCTGTTTACGCTGCGTTTTCTCTGGCACGCCAATGCGGCGCGGCTGCCTTACAAGTTTATCATCGCTGACGGCGAGGTTAATCCGGCTCTGGCGCGCCTGCTCGAAAACGCCGGCGCGATCTTTCCTGATCTCGACATCGACTATATCCGCTATCCGGACGACACCGATTTTGGGCGTTTCTTCGCCAAATTGACGGACGCCTTGCAGCGCGTGCGGACGCCTTATGCGATGGTTGCCGACAATGACGATTTTCTGCTGCGCACCGGCATCGAGCGCAGCCTCGATTTTCTCGATTCCAATCCTGACTATGTGTGCTGCGGCGGCGGCATCGGTGGCTTCGCCGTCTATTCGCGGAAATATCCGTTGCTGGGAGGGCTGCGCGGGCCGCTCAACCGGCTGGCCTACAGATACATGCCCTATGATCGCTCGCTCGATCTCGGGTCCTCGTCGGTCGCCGAGCGGTTGATGCTCGGCTTGCGTAATTCCTGGAGCTACTACGCGGTCTTTCGCGCGCCAGCTTTGACGACGGTCTGGCGCGAGGCCGCCGAAATGAATCTGAGCGATTTGCAGCTTCACGAAAAATTCTCAGCGATGCGGACGCTCACGCTCGGCAAAGCCCGCTCGGATCCGGCGACAATTGCTTATCTGCGGCAATATTGGACGACGCTCGGTTTCGCCTTTCGCAAGGATTGGGTCCATCATCTGGTTCGCAACCGATTCAGCACGAATTTCGCCGAGATCATCGCCCGCATATCCAAACATGCGGCCGCGGCGGACGGCACAGATCCTGACGTCACGGCCGAAAATCTGCGCGACGATGTCGCGCAATGGCTCGGGAATTTCCTGCGGCGTAACTACGGCCCCTATGCGGCGCTACGCCGATACCTGCGCAACGCCGCGCCGCGTTTGCTCGAATGGGTGAAAATGCGACGGCGCTATACCGTGGCCCTCGAGCGGCGGAGCGTTCCGGCAAAACTGCGCCACAATGGCGCCGCCGCGGACTACCTGAAAGCGTTTCGCGCGGAACTGGCGCAGGTGGAGGACGTGATTTCCGGTTCCGCCTTTGACCGTTTCATTCGCGCTTATGTGCCGCTCTTTCTGCCGGAGGCGGCGCAAATTCCCGCCGAAGGCTCCGCCGCCCGGCTTGGAGCGCTCGGGCGAGGCCAAAGTGCCTGATGCGATCTGGGTTGTCGGCGGCGAGCAGCGCGGCGTGCCGCACTGGACGCAGGAATGGAAGCTGTACAAAAAGGCGCTGGTGACGAAAATCGTGGATGGACGGGTCGAGCGCGTGCTGGAATACGAAACGCCGTCCGAACATTGCGCCGACGATGCGCCATCCATCGTTTTCAAAGCCGCTTCAATCCATGGTGACCGCGCGTATCTTTGCACGCAGACGGAAGTTCTGATCTGCGACTTTCCGTCGTTTTCGATCCGGAATGTGATTTCGCTGCCGTGCTTCAACGATCTGCATCACGTAGCGGTGGCGCCGGACGGGAAGCTGTTCGTCGCCGTCACAGGGCTCGATGCCGTCGCCGAACTTACTCCGGACGGCGTGCTCTTGAATCTCGCGAGCGTAACCGGCGAGTCCGTCTGGGATCGTTTTTCCAAGGTCGTCGACTACCGGAAGGTCGCGACGACCAAGCCACACCTGTCGCATCCGAATTTCGTGTTCTTTCTCGATGACGAACCCTGGGTCACGCGCTTTACGCAACGCGATGCCGTGCCGCTCAACGGCAATGCGCGCGCCCGGGCGCCGTTCAAATTGGGCATGGAGGGTGTGCACGACGGCCACGTCGCGGCGGGGCGCATCTACTTCACGGCGGTCAACGGCTTCGTCCTATCTTTCGACCTCGCGTCAGGCGCGACGCAGAGCTTCGATCTCAACCATGCCCTTGGTCCCTACCAAGACCGTCCGCTTGGCTGGTGCCGTGGTATCCTGCCGCTTGGCAAAAAAATGTGGATCGGGTTTTCCCGCATTCGTTACACCGCACTCCGGCAGAATTTGGATTGGATTAGGCGCGGCTTCCGCAACGTCGATCGTCTGCCGCCGGCGCCGACTCGGATCGCGCGCTACGACCCGGATCAAAGCGCTTTCGTCGATGAAGTCGATCTCGAGCCAGCCGGCATGAATACGGTTTTTAGCATCCACTCAGCTTAAGTGTGCCGCGCCGATGAAGGTGAAGGAAACCGCTCTTCCTGGTGTGTTGCTGATCGAGCCGCAATGTTTCCGCGACGAGCGTGGTTTCTTTCTCGAAACATTCGCCAAGCCGCGCTACCGTGAGGCCGGCATCACGGATGATTTCGTGCAGGAAAACCACTCGCGATCGAGCAAAGGCATTCTCCGCGGCTTGCATTTCCAGGTTCGTCATCCGCAAGCGCAACTCGTCACGGTGATGCGCGGAAGAGTTTTCGACGTTGCCGTCGACTTGCGGCGCGGCTCGAAGACCTTCGGGCGCTGGTTCGGCGCGGAATTGACCGACGAGGGTCCCTGTCAAATGTATATGGCGCCCGGTTTCGCGCATGGCTTCTGCGTGCTCAGCGACACCGCCGATCTACACTATATGGTGAGCCGCATTTACGACCATTCCGACGAGGGCGGGTTGCTGTGGAGCGATCCCGCCATCGGCGTTCGCTGGCCGCTCGCGCAGCCGATAGTGTCGCAGCGTGACGGATCGTATCCGCGGCTTGCCGATATTGCCCGTGATCGCTTGCCGCATCCTACCGAGGCTGCAGTGGAATGAGTCCTGATCCAAATTTTAGAGTTTGGCAGGGCGTCTACGGCTCGTTCGCGGAAGCGCCCGCGGTGGGGCCTGGGTTTGACGGCCCGATCTGGCGCGACCGCAGCATTGCGGCTGCTCGCGAAACGCTTGCGCTCGCGCGAGCGCAAGCACCAATCGACTACGCGCTGCGCCAGCGCAATGCCATTCTGCCGACGCTCACCGCGACGTTACTGAGCGAACAGGAGCGCGTCGACATTCTCGATTTCGGCGGTGGGCTCGGCACCGGATATATGGTGCTGATGAAGACGATGCCCGAAGCCGTGCAACGCCTCGATTATAGCGTCGTCGACGTCGAGAGCATTGCCGGCGCCGGTCGCGAGATTTTCGATGGTCACGGCGGCCCGGTGTTTCGCGATACGCTGCCGGAGGAATCGCGCTTTGACATCGTGCACGCGGCGAGCGTCCTGCAATATGTCGAGGACTGGCAGGGTTTGATCGCGCGGCTCGCCGATTATGGCGCACGCTTCCTCAGCCTTGCTGATATTTTCGCCGGCGATTTCGCCACTTATGTCACGACGCAACATTACTATGCGAGCCGCATCCCGCATTGGTTTTTCAACGCCGCGGAATTCGCGGCTGCAGTGGAAAAGATGGGCTACAGGCTTGCGCTGCGCTCGGAATGTGATGCCAAAGTGTTGGGCCGGTACGGTCCATTGCAAATGGACAATTTCCCTGCCGCGTTGCGCATCGCCCATACCAGCAACTTCCTATTCTGCCGCCAGAGCGCCGCGTGAGCACCGTCGTCATCACCGGCGCGCAAGGCTATATCGGCACCGCACTCGCCGAGCGGCTCTTGCGCGAGGGACATGCGCTGCGGCTCGTTTCGCGCGCGCCGCGTGGGTCGCGTCTCGAAGCGCCGCCCGATGCGTCTATCGACTATGTCGCGGCCGACCTGCGCGATCCACGCGCCTGGTCACAACTGTTCGACGGCGCCGATGCGGTGGTGCATCTATCCTCTCGGACCGATTTGCGCGCTGCGGAGGCTGATCCGCAGGGCGACGAGAATATCAATATCGCGCCGATCCGGGCGCTGGCTGAAGCCGCAGTCAAGCACGCAGCCTCTGCCGCAGTGATTTTTGCCAGCACGGTGACCGTCGCCGGCGCTCATCCAAAGCTTCCGGTCGATGAAACCGCGCCGGACGATCCGTGCTCGGTCTATGACCGGCACAAGCAGATCTGCGAGACGATCCTGCGCGAGGCGACCGCACGCGGCGCGATGCGCGCCTGCACGCTGCGGCTGTCCAATGTTTTTGGCTTTGGCAGCGCCTCGACCAACGCCAATCGCGGCATCCTCAATATCATGATCAATCGCGCCGTCGCCGGCGAGCCGCTGACGATCTACGGCGCCGGTGCTTATCTGCGCGATTTCACGCATCTCGAGGACGTCGTCGAGGCATTTCGTCTCGCGATCGCAACGCCCGGCCTCTATGACGGAAGGCCCTACGTCATCACGTCGGGCCAGGGCACGACGCTGGCGGAGGCCTATGATCTGATCGCGCAAGCGGCAGTGCAGTGTACCGGCCGCCGCATCGAAATCCGCAGTATTGCCGAGCCTGACGATTTGCACCCGATCGAGAAACGGAATTTCGTCGGCAATTCACGGTTGTTCCAAAAGCTCACCGGCTGGCTGCCGCGTTTCGATCTCAAGAGCGGAATCGACGATTACTTTCAGCGCGCCACGTCGAGTAGGTCTGCGGCGCAAGCCGAAACAGGAGCGGCGTCCGGCGAGGCGGCATAATGCGATTGAGGAGGGAGCAAAATGACAACCACTGTAAGTAAGATAATTCCAACCGCGAGCCAGGTGTCCCCGGCGCCTGTTCCGGACTGGCTCGGCTCTATCGCGCGCATCCGCGTGATTGAATTGCCGCGCTACGCTCGCGAGGACGGCGAGGTCGTGGTGGCGCAGGCTTTCAACCAGGTGCCGTTCGTGATGGCGCGGATGTTCACGCTGACGGCGCCGCTCGGCGCGCGGCGCGGCGAGCACGCGCACCGCCGCTGCACGCAGTTCATGCTGTGCGTGCACGGCGCGGTCGACGTCTTGTGCGACGACAGCCGAGAGAAGGAAGTGTTCACGCTCGATCGGAACAATCTCGCATTATGCGTGCCGCCGACGATATGGAACACTGTTATCTTCAAGGAGGAGCGCTCGGTCGTCATGGTTCTCTGCGACCGGCTGTTTGAGGAAGCCGACTACTTGCGCGAATACCCAGAATTTCTTGCGTTCCGGAAAGCCAACACATGAAAATCGTCGTCACCGGAGCACTGGGTCATATCGGCTCGGCGCTCGTGCGGCAATTGCCGCTGCATTTTCCGCATGCCCAGATCGTCATGGTCGACAACATGATGACGCAGCGTTATGCGTCATTGTTCGATCTGCCGTCGGTCGGGCGCTATCAATTCATCGAAGGCGACGTTCGCAGCCTCGATCTCCGCCCGGTGGTCGAAGGCGCCCATACGGTGGTTCATCTCGCTGCGATCACCGATGCGGCGGGAAGTTTCGACCGGGCGGCGGAGCTCGAGGCCAATAATTTCGAGGCGACGACGATGATCGCCGCGGCCTGCCAGGAAGCCGGCGCGCGGCTCATTCATCCGTCGTCGACCAGCGTTTACGGCACGCAAAACGATCTGGTGTCGGAAGACTGCACCTTCGAGGAGCTCAAGCCGCAGAGCCCCTACGCGACGACCAAGCTCAAGGAAGAAGAGCTGGTGCAGCAATTGGTCAAGAACGGCGGGCTGCGCGCGGTGGTGTTTCGCTTCGGCACCATTTTCGGCGCCTCGGCCGGGATGCGCTATCACACCGCCGTCAACAAATTCTGCTGGCAGGCGGTGATGAAGCAGCCGCTGAGCATTTGGCAGAGCGCCTATGATCAGAAGCGGCCTTATCTCGATCTGTTCGACGCCATCCGCGCCATCGCCTTCGTCATCAAGAACGACCTGTTCGACGGGCGCGTCTACAATGTGCTGACGCTCAACGCCACGGTGCGCGACATCGTCGAATGCATCCGCGAATTCGTGCCGCATCTGCAATTGTCGTTCGTCAACAGCCCGATCATGAACCAATTGTCCTATGAGGTGTCCTGCGACCGCTTCCGCGACCGCGGCTTTGCCTTTGCCGGCGACATTCGCCGCGGCATCGGCGAGACGGTATCGCGGCTCGCGGCGGCCAATCGAGCCTAGAGCATGATCCGGAAAAGTGGAAACCGGTTTTCCGAAAAGATCATGCTCAATCAACATCCTAGAGCGTCAATCGATTCAATCTGAAAACGATTGCGCTCTAGGGTCGAACGGAAGCCGGGATCGCCGATTTGACCGATGAGGCGTTGCGCGTTGTCGTCGTGACGTCGCGGCTGGATGTCGGCGGCACCGAGCGTCATATCGCACGCATCCTGCCGGCGTTACAGCGGCGCGGCACTCGATGTCGCGCTCTATGTCATGGAGCGCGGCGGGCCGCTCGAAGCGGAAGTTGCCGCCCTTGGCGTTCGCGTCGAAGGGCCGGCGCATGCCGGGCTGCTGCACTGGCCGAAGGCGACGCTCGCCTTGGCGCGCTGGCTGCGCCGCGAGCGGCCGACTGTCGTGCATTTCTTCCTGCCGCGTCCCTACCTGTTCGGCTCGCTGGCAGCGGAGCTTGCCGGACACCGTCGGCGGCTGATGAGCCGGCGCTCGCTGACCGATTACCGCGCCAAATACCCGCTGCTCGGCGACGTCGAACGGCTCTTACATCGGCGGACTTTCGGCATCCTCGGCAATTCGCAGGCCGTCATCGATCAGCTCGTGACCGAAGTCGACGATCCGAAGAAGCTCGCGCTGATCCACAACGGCATCGAAATGCCGTCGCCGGTCTTTACCAGCAGCCGGCAACAGACCCGCGCCGTGTTGCAAATCCCGGGCGATGCGCTTGTCATCGCCGTCATCGCCAACCTGATCGCCTATAAGGGCCATCGCGATCTCATCGAAGCGCTCGCGCTGGTCAACGATAGACTGCCGGCCGGATGGCGGCTTCTCGCCATCGGCCGCGACGACGGCGTCGGCGGCGAACTTAAGGATCGTGCGGAGAGCCTGAACATCGCCGACAATATAATGTGGCTCGGCGAGCGGTCCGACGTCGAGGAATTGCTCGCCGCAAGCGATATTTTCGCACTCCCGTCGCATCAGGAAGGCTTTTCCAACGCCCTGCTGGAGGCGATGGCGGCGAGCCTTCCCGCCGTTGCGACCGCCATCGGCGGCAACAACGACGCCGTCGTCGATCATGAAACCGGATTCTTGGTACCGGTGCGCGATCCGCGCGCTTTGGCGGCTGCGATCTTGCGCTTGGCCAAAGATCCCGACCTGCGCCGAAGCTTTGCCGAGGCTGGGCGCCGCCGCGTCGAACAGTGCTTTTCGCTTGAAGCTTGCGTCGACCGCTATGAGAGACTCTATCGGGCGCTGAGCGAAGATGATCCTCCTCCGATCAGCGAGATTTTGGCCGATGCGTCCGCCGGCACTCTCAGTGGCTCGATCGTTGACGCGCCGGAGCATGCCAGGTGATCATGCCAAGCGATATTCCGCTTCACGCGAATAATAATGTCGATCCGCAGGTCGCGCGCGGCTTCGGCGAAGAGTGGTCGACCTTCCGGCAGGACGAAGACCATCTCTCCGAGCAGCAGCGCCGCGACATTTTCGACGATTATTTCCGGATTTTTCCCTGGCACATGCTGCCGCCCGGCGGCGGTACCGGCATCGATGTCGGCTGCGGTACCGGACGCTGGTCGATGCTGGTCGCGCCGCGGGTCGGCCATTTGCACTTGCTCGACGCCAGCCCCGAAGCGCTTGCGGTGGCGCGGGCGAACCTGAAAACAGCGACCAATGTCAGCTTCCATGCGGCGAGCGTCGCCGCCATGCCGTTGCCGGAAGCGTCGCTCGATTTCGCCTATTCGCTCGGCGTGCTGCATCACGTGCCGGACACGGAGGCCGCCATCGCAGCCATTGCCGGCAAGCTCAAGCCCGGCGCGCCGTTTCTGGTCTATCTCTATTACGCGCTCGACAATCGGCCGGCCTGGTATCGCGCGCTGTGGCGGTTGAGCAATGCCGGGCGGCTCGTGATCTCGCGCTTGCCGCACCCGCTGCGGTTCGTCATCAGCCAGACCATCGCGGCTTTGGTCTATTGGCCGCTGGCGCGCGCGGCGCGGCTTATGTCCCGGCTCGGCCGCTCGCCGCGCGCCTTGCCGCTGTCCTATTACGCCGACAAGTCGTTCTATGTGATGCGCACCGATGCCTACGATCGCTTCTGCACGCGGCTCGAAAAGCGCTTCACGCGCCCCGAGATCGAGGCGATGCTCAAAGACGCCGGGTTTGCGGATATACGGTTCTCGGAGCGCGAGCCGTTTTGGTGCGCCGTCGGTATCAAGCCGGCCATCAAATAATCACGCCCAACGCTCACGCCAGGCTTCGAGCATCAGCACGTCCCACAGCAGATATTGCCAGTTGCGCCGGCCGTCGAGATGGTCCTGCCAATACCGGCGCACCATGGCGGCATCGAGCAGGCCCGCCTCGCGCAGCCGTTGTTCGCCGAGCAGCGTCTCGGCCCAATCGCGCAACGGCCCGCGCAGCCATTCGCCGAGCGGAATGCCAAATCCCATTTTCGGCCGCTCGATCAGTTCGCGGCGGTACGTGGCGATAAAGCACCTGCCGCAAAATCCACTTGCTGGTGCCGTTGCGCACTTTGACGTTCTCCGGCAGCCGCCAGGCGAATTCGACGACGCGATGATCGATCAGCGGCACCCGCGCTTCCAGCGCGACCGCCATGCTGGCGCGATCCACCTTGGTCAGAATGTCGTCGGGCAGATAGGTGACCAGATCGAGAAATTGCATGCGCGACAGCAGATCGGGAAAGTCCTTCGCCAGTGTTTGGTCATCGAGAATGCTCGCCGGCTCGCGCGCCTGCGGCATGATCTCGGACGGCTCCCAATGGCTGACGAGGCGGCGATAGACCGCGTCGGCGCTGTCGAGCCGCAGCACGGCGGCGACCTTATGCACTTTGTCGCCGGCTTGCGGCGGGCGCAGCCGCGACGGCAGCGCCGAGAGAAGCGCGTCCAGCGATCCGGCCGCACCGCGGTCAGTGCCGCGGCGGCGCCTTTGCGCACCGCGCGCGGCATCAGCGACAGCGAGCGCCAGAACCGTTGCGTCAGCTGATAGCGATTATAGCCGGCGAAAAGCTCGTCGCCGCCGTCGCCCGACAGCGCCACGGTGACGTGCTTGCGCGTCATCGCCGAGACCAGATAAGTCGGGATCTGCGAGGAATCGGCGAACGGCTCGTCGTAGAATTCCGGCAGGCGCGGGATCACGTCGAGCGCTTCGTTCGCGTGACCGTGAGCTCGGTGTGATCGGTCCGAAGATGCCGCGCCACCGCGGCCGCATGAGGCGCTTCGTTGTAGCCGGGAATGTCGAAGCCGATCGAGAAGGTCTTCACCGTGCCGCTGCGTCGCCGCCTGCATCAGCGCGACGACGGTCGACGAATTGATGCCGCCGGAGAGAAACGCGCCGAGCGGCACGTCGGCGATCATGCGGCGGCCGACGGCATCCTGCAGGAGCGATTCCAGTTGCTCGGTCAGTTCGGCGTCGCTGCCTTCGATCGGGCTGTGCGATGCCGTCGCGCGCCACCGCGCGCGCGTCCCAGAAGCGCGAGATTTTCGGCTCGCCTTGCCACGGCAAGGTGAGGATCGTGCCGGGCTCGAGCTTATGCACGCCTTCATAGATCGTGTGCGGCGCCGGAATGTAATTGTGCCGCATGAAGGCAGCGACCGCGTTCTGATCGATGCGCGGCGTCCAGCCCGGATGCGCGCGCAGCGCCTTGAGCTCGGAGCCGAACAGGAACAGTGTTGCCGAACTTCGCCCAATAGAGCGGCTTGATGCCGAGCCGGTCGCGCATCAGCGTGAGCGTGCGGTCGCGCCGGTCCCACAGCGCGATCGCGAACATGCCGATCATCCGTTTCAGCGTCGCTTCGATGCCGCTGACGGCGAACGATTCCAGGATGACTTCGGTATCGGAATGACCGCGGAATTTATGGCCGCGCGCGGCAAGCTCGGCGGCGATCGGCTGGAAGCTGTAGACTTCGCCGTTATAGGTGATGACGTAGCGCTCGTTGGCGGAGACCATCGGCTGATGACCCGCCGCCGACAGATCGATGATCGAGAGCCGGCGATGCACCAGCGCAGTTCCGGCCTCGGCGATCGATCCAGACGCCTTGGTCGTCCGGCCCGCGATAGCGCATGCTCGCGGCCATCGCCTCGGCGATCGTGCGGCATCGCCGCCGGCTATGTCGATGCAGCGCCGATAAAGCCTGCAATGCCGCACATCGAATTGGTTCCGCCGCAATGACCGCAGCACATTGCATATAGACTAGAGCAAAAACAAACAACGAAGTTTTGAGCTCGCGCGTCGCCGCTTAACGACGATGACATCGTTTGAGCCGGGCGATGCGCGCCGCTGTTGCCGGATCATGCCGTCGAGGCTAAAGAAAGCATCTCGTCATAATCGCTCCGACCGCGCAGTTTGACTCCAAGGACTTAACTTTGCCGCATCAACGCAAGATTGCCGTGATCGGGCTCGGCTATGTCGGCCTGCCGGTGGCGGTCGCGTTCGCGCGCTCCGGCGCCGCGGTGATCGGCTTCGACATCGACCGGCAGCGCGATCGAGGAATTGCGCGCCGGCATCGATCGCACGCGCGAAGTCGAGAAGGCCGATCTGTCGCATCCGACGCTGTCCTATGCCAGCGACCCGGCGGTTCTTGGCGCAGTCGGATTTCTACATCGTCACCGTGCCGACGCCGATCGATGCGGCGCACCGCCCCGATCTCGCCGCGCTGTTCGCGCGCTTCCGACACGGTCGGCCGCTTCCTCAAGCGCGGCGACATCGTCGTCTACGAATTCGACCGTCTATCCGGGCGCGGTCGAAGAGGATTGCGTGCCGCGTCTCGAGCGCGCGTCGGGGCTGCACTGCGGCAACGATTTCACCGTCGGCTATTCGCCGGAGCGCATCAATCCCGGCGACAAGAACCATCGCTTCGAGACCATCACCAAGGTCGTGTCGGGCCAGGACGACAAGACGCTGCAGCATCGTCGCCGACGTCTATGGTTCGGTCGTCACGGCCGGCATTCATCGCGCGCCGTCGATCAAGGTCGCCGAGGCCGCCAAGGTGATCGAGAACACGCAGCGCGATCTCAATATCGCCTTCATGAACGAGCTTTCGGCGCTGTTCGAGCGGCTCGGCATCGACACCGGCGACGTGCTCGCCGCCGCCGGCGACCAAGTGGAATTTCCAGAAATTCTATCCCGGTCTCGTCGGCGGCCACTGCATCGGCGTCGATCCCTATTATCTGACCTACCGCGCCGAAAAGGCCGGCTACGATCCGCAGGTGATCTTGGCCGGCCGCCGCATCAATGACGGTGTCGGGCAGCGCGTCGCGCGCGAATGCGTGCGGCGGTTGCTGCGGCGCAAGAATGGCGCGGCGACGGTCACCGTGCTCGGCATGACGTTTAAGGAAAACGTGCCGGACACGCGCAATTCGAAAGTCGCCGATATCGTCAGCGAGCTGCAATCCTTCGGCCTCGCCGTGCAGGTGCACGATCCGCTGGCCGACGCCGGCGAGGTGAAACACGAATACGGCATCGAGCTTGTGCCGATGGAGGCGCTTGCGTCCCGCCGACGCCGTGATATTCGCGGTCGCGCATGACATCCTTTGTGCAGAGGCGGCTGGCCGCTTCTGACCAAGCTTCTCGAAGGACGGCGGCGGCATCGTGCTCGACGTGAAGTCGCAGCTCGACCGCAGCGCAGCAGCCCGACGGCATCGATCTGTGGCGGCTGTGACGCATGTCCGGACGTCAACGGTCGCAAGGCTGCCATGTCGCAAGATCCGGTCCTGGTCACCGGCGCCGCGGGCTTTATCGGCTTCGCGCTGGCGCGGCGGCTTCTGGAAGGCGGCCGCGCCGTCGTCGGCATCGACAGCGTCAACGACTATTACGATCCGGCGCTCAAGGAGGCGCGGCTCGCGGTGCTTGCGGCAGTTTCCACAATTTCACCTTTCACAAGATCGATCTCGCCGACGCGCAAGCCGACCGAGGCGATTTTTCGCGACGGCGAGTTCGGTCCGGTCGTGCATCTCGCCGCGCAGGCCGGCGTGCGCTACTCGCTGCAAAATCCGCACGCCTATCTCGATGCCAATCTCTCGGGCTTTCTCAACGTTCTCGAAGGCTGCCGCCACCGCAAGACCGAGCATCTCGTCTTCGCCTCGTCGAGCTCGGTCTACGGCGCCAACACGCGCCTGCCGTTTTCCGTGCACGACAATGTCGATCATCCGATCAGCCTCTACGCCGCGACCAAGAAGGCGAACGAGCTGATGGCGCACGCCTACAGCCATCTCTACGGGCTGCCGACGACCGGCTTGCGCTTCTTCACCGTTTACGGTCCGTGGGGCCGGCCCGACATGGCGATGTTCATCTTTGCCAAGGCGATCACCGAAGGCCAGCCGATCAGGTTGTTCAATTACGGCCGCATGCGGCGCGATTTCACCTATGTCGACGACGTCATCGAGGCGGTCGAGCGCATCATCGGCAGGTGCCGGCGAAATCGGACGCCAAGTCGCGCCGGGCGGCGATCTCGATCCCGGCGACCAGCACCGCGCCGTGGCGCATCTACAATATCGGCAACAATCGCACCGTCGAGATTTCCCGCGTCGTCGAGCTTCTGGAGCAGGAATTCGGCCGCAAGGCGAAAACCGAGCTGGTGCCGATGCAGCCCGGCGACGTGCCGGAAACCTGCGCCGATGTCGACGATCTCATGCGCGACGTCGGTTTCCGGCCGGCGACGCCGATCGAAGAAGGGGTGCGCAATTTCGTCGCCTGGTATCGCGATTACCACCGGCGATGAGCGTCGAATATGACATTTCATCTTGCCGCTGCGGCCTGGACTATAATGACGCCATGATGGATTTTTGCGCAATCCGCGCCGCGTTCTGATCGTCGTTCACGACCTCGTCGTCACGGCGCTGGCGATGCTGGCGACGCTCTATATCCGCTTCGAGAACGGCGAAAACGGCGGCATCGAGCGCGCTACCATTGGCTCTTCGTCATCCTGCCCTGTCTACGTCGTCTATGCCGGCATCGTGTACTGGTATCTTCCATCTCTATATCGGCAAGTGGCGCTTCGCCTCGTTGCCGGATTTGCGGAACATCATCCGCGCCGTGACGGTGCTGGCGGTTTCGCTGCTGGTCCTCGATTACATCCTTCTTTATCCGACGCTCTACGGCACCTATCTTCTTCGGCAAGATCACGATTGCGCTCTACTGGTTGTTGCAGATGTTCTTCCTCGGCGGTCCGCGCATTGCCTATCGTCTGTTCCGGCATTCGCGCACCCAGCAGCACGTCACGGCGCTCCGATGCGGTGCCGACGCTTGATCGTCGGGCGCGCGGCGGACGCCGAGGTTCTGATTGCGGGCGATCGAGAGCGGTGCGGTCAAGAAAGTACGCCGGTCGGAATCCTGTCGCCGTCTTCGGCCGATCAGGACCAGCGTGCGCGGCGTTCCGTCCGCGGCTGGCTCGGACGATCTCGAAGCAACGTCGTCGCGTTGCGGCTCGCAAGGACATCCGCGTCGGCCGCCTGGTGCTGACGCCGAGCGCGCTGCGCCGGAGCTCCATCCGGAAACGATGCTGATGCAGGCGCGCCGGCTCGGTCTCGACCACGAGCCGCCTGCCGTCGCTCGACGCCGGCGACGAGGCGCTGCGTCTCGCGCCGGTCACTGTCGAGGATTTGTTGCTGCGGCCGAGCGTGAAGATCGATTATCGGCGGCTGGAGGATTTCATCCGCGGCAAGACCGTCGTCGTCACCGGCGGCGGCGGTTCGATCGGCTCCGAAATTTGCGATCGCGTCGTCAATTTCCGCGCCGGGCGGCTTCTGGTCATCGAGAATTCCGAGCCGGCGTTGCATGCCGTGCTGGAAAAGCTCGCCGCCAAATCGAGCGCGACCGTCGTCGAGGGCCGGATCGCCGACATCCGCGACCGCGAGCGGATGTTTCGGTCTGATCGCCGAATTCAAGCCGAACCTGGTGTTTCATGCCGCGGCGCTCAAGCACGTGCCGATCCTCGAGCGCGATTGGGACGAGGGCATCAAGACCAACGTGTTCGGCTCGGTCAATGTCGCCGACGCCGCGCTCAATGCCGGCGCCGACGCCATGGTGATGATCTCGACCGACAAGGCGATCGATCCGGTGTCGGTGCTCGGCGCCACCAAGCGGCTCGCCGAAATGTATTGCCAGGCGCTGGACGCCGGCGGCGGCGGCCAGGTCAGCCGCCAATGGCGGCAAGCCGCCGATGCGCATGATCGCGGTGCGCTTCGGCAACGTGCTCGCCTCGAACGGCTCGGTGGTGCCGAAGTTCAAGGCGCAGATCGAAGCCGGCGGTCCGGTCACCGTGACCGCATCCGGACATGGTGCGCTACTTCATGACCATCCGCGAAGCCTGCGATCTCGTCATCACGGCGGCAAGCCACGCGCTCGGTCCGACGCGCTCGGATACCTCGGTCTACGTTCTCAATATGGGCCAGCCGATCAAGATCGTCGATCTCGCCGAACGCCTGATCCGGTTGAGCGGGCTCGAGCCCGGACGCGACGTCGACATCGTCTTCACCGGCATCCGCCCCGGCGAGCGGCTCAACGAAATCCTGTTCGCGCGCGAGGAAGGCAGTTCGGATATCGGCATCGACGGCGTCGTCGCCGCCAAGCCGGTCTGTCCTTCGATCGAGGTGGTGCACGGCTGGATCGCGAAACTCAAGCGCGATCTCGACGCCGGCGAACGCGCGGCGATTTACGGCGTGCTGCGCGAGGCGGTGCCGAATTTCTGCGGCGATGCGCGACAATCCGCCGAACAATAATCTGCCAAATAATAAGTCCGGAAAACGGACCTATAGCTAGGGGAGGACGAAATGCGCCTTATGCAATGGAACTGCGTACGGCCGGCCGCTGCGGCCGGCATTATGATTCTTGGCAGCGGTCCTGTCGCTCGGCGGCGCGCGGCGCAGGACAAGACCTATACGATGAAGATTACGATCGCGACCATCAACGATCAGATCCACGCTTTCGCTAAGAATTTTGCCGCCGCGCTCGAGAAGAATTCCGGCGGCCGCATCAAGCCCGAAATCTATCCGGCGAGCCAGCTGGGCTCGATCCCGCGCCAGACCGAAGGCGTGCAGTTCGGCGCGATCCAATGCCAGGTCGTGCCGCCGGAATTTCTGGTCGGCATCGATGAGCGTTTCGAGGTGATGGCCGCGCCCGGTCTCGTCACTTCGATGGCGCAAGGCCAAAAGCTCGCCGCCGATCCGGAGTGCTCAAGCTCATGCTCAGCCTCGGCGCCGACCAAAGGCATGCATGGCGCCGGGTTGTTCATGGTCAATCCATCCGCCATCGTTTTCCAGAACGCCCGTCCGGCACCTCGCCGATTTCAAGGGCAAGAAGGTAAGGATTTTCGCATCCCCGTTCCAAAGCGTGGCCTTCGATCGGCTTGGCGCGACGCCGGTGGCGATGACCCTGGGCGACGTAATGCCGGCGCTGCAACAGGGCGCCATCGACGGCGCGGTCGCCTCGACCGCGATTTTCACTGCGTTTCACTATCAGGATGCGGCGAAATACGTGACCGATACCGGTCAGCCCGCGATCTTCGCGATCGTCGAGGTCAGCAAGAAGTGGTACGATGCGTTGCCACCGGACTTGCAGCAGATCGTCGACCAGACCGCAGCCAAGGAGACGGTGGCCGTCAATCCGCAAGCCACGGAAATCACCGAGAATTCGCGGAAGATTTGGACCGACACCGGGGGCGAATTGATCAGCTTGCCGCCGGACGAGCAGGCGAGCCTGCTCAAATTGCTGTCGAGCGTCGGTGCCGACGTGTCGAAGGAAAAGCCGCTCCTCGCCGAAGCCTATAAAATAGTCTCCGAAGCGGCGGCGCGAATCAAATAGCTGTCCGCCGGGCGGTTTCAACGGCCATGGGTGCGGCGGCTTGCGCTTCCGCGCCCAGTTTCCGGGCTCCTTGTGGCTGACGCGGCACAGCGATGCCAAGCGGATGCCGGACCGGCGCGCCGGCCGCGCCGTGCGACGGAATACACATTGTCGGGCGGTGCTCGATCTACTAACCTCGAATTGCGGACTGGCGCGATGGGGCTCGACCGAACATGTCGGGCGCGGCGTTCTGCCAAATAGGCGTTCTGCAAAAATAAAAAACGTCACGGCGGGGGTGTGCCCCAAGCCGATGCAAACCAGTGGGAGGATGAAATGGGTGTCATCGCATCTGGAATTGCTTTTCGCGCGGCGTTGGGCGCCGGCATCATAGCCACGTCGCTTTTGCTTCTTCTCGGTACCGTCCACGCCGACGACAAGACCTTACGTGATGAAGATCACGCACGCCGACGCTCAACGACGCGCCGCACGCGCTTGCCAAGAATTTCGCCGCCGCGGTCGAGCGCGATTCCGGCGGCCGCATCAGGAGCCGAGGTCTATCCGGCGAGCCAGCTCGGCACGATTCCGCGGCAGATCGAAGGCGTGCAGTTCGGCGCCATCCAGGCCGCGGTCATTCCGCCGGAATTCTTTGTCGGCGTCGACGAACGCTTCGAGGTGATGGCGGCGCCCGGCCTCGTCGATTCGCTCGCGCACGGCCAGCGCATCGCCGCCGATCCGGCGGTGCTCAAACTGATGCTCGGGCTTCGGCGCCGACAAGGGACTGCATGGCGTCGGCATGTTCATCGCGCGAGCCGGATCTCGATCGTTTCGAAGACGCCGATCCGCCATCTCGCCGACTTCCAGGGCAAGAAGATCCGCATCTTCGCCTCGGACTTCCAGTCCGCGGCATTCAAGCGGCTGGGCGCGACGCCGGTGGCGATGACGTTGGGCGATGTCATGCCGGCGTTGCAGCAGGGCGCCATCGATGGCGCCGTCGCCGGCATGACGGTGTTCGCGGCGTTCCATTACCAGGACGCGGCGAAATACGTGACCGAGACCAATCAGCCGTCGATCTTCCTGATGCTCGAGATCAGCAAGAAATGGTACGAGTCGCTGCCGCCGGATTTGCAACAGATCATCGACAAAGACGCTGCCGCCGAAACGGTGGCGATCAACCCGCAGGCGATCGATCTGTTCAACAAGGCGCGCCAAGCCTGGACCAGCGGCGGCGGCGAACTGAACAGCCTGCCGCCGCGACGAGCAGGCGGCGATGCTGAAGATGCTCTCCAGCGTCGGCGAGGACGTGTCGAAGGCGAAGCCGGCGCTCCACGATGCCTATGAAATCGTGGCCGATGCGGCAAAGCGGACACGGCAAGGCCCGACCCAGTGATCGGCACGGGCGTTGCATAGAAACGTGTCGTTGCGGCAGCGGCGAGAGGTTCGAGCGTGATCGACGCATAGGCAAAGGCGTTCGCTGGCTCCTGGCGATTACCCGCACCGTCGGCGGCGATTTTCCTGATCTCGAGCGTGGCGATCAATTTCGCCAATATCGTCGGCCGCTACTTCTTCAGCGTTTCAATCCCGTGGGCCGAGGAGATCATGCTCTTCCTCATGGTCGGCTGCGTGTTCACCGGCTGCTGCGCGGTCGCCTGGGATGGCCGCCAGATCCGGATGGACGTGGTATTGGCGATGCTGCCGCCGAAAGCGCAAGCGTCTTCTGCACGTGTTGTCGGATCTCGTGATGATGGCGACGGCGGTCGCGGTGACCGTCTTCGCCTGGCCCGTGATCACGCAGCTTGCGGCGTTCGACGAGCGCAGCCAGGCCGCGAATTTCCCGCTCGTCATTCCGCAGGCGATGGTGCCGATCGGCTATTCGTTGATGGCGCTTGCTGATCGCCTTCCGGCTTCTGCATGCGGACCGGCGCCGGCGCTGCCGACGCGCCGCATTCGTAAAGGGGCAGCGGCGATGGGCTATTTCATCTATTTCGGCCTGCCGGTCATTCTTCTGATCCTCGGCTTTCCGATCTTTCTCATCCTGCTCGTGACCTCGATCGTCGCCGTCCTGACCATCGCCGATGTGCCGACCGAGGCGATCCAGACCTATATGTTCGGCAGCCTCGATAATTTTCCGCTGCTCGCCGTGCCGTTCTTCGTGCTTGCCGGCGAGATCATGGCGCAGGGCGGCATTGCGCGGCGCATCATCGCCATGGTCATGGCCATCGTCGGCGGCGTGCGCGGCTCGCTCGCGGTGACGACGGTGGCGGCGTCGGAATTGTTCGGCGCGATGTCGCATACCGCCGTCGGCACCGTCGTCGCCATGGGCCGGATGATCTATCCGGCGCTCAAGGAGGGCGGCTACAACGATCGCTTTGCCGTCGGCCTGATCGCTTCGTCGGGCGCGATCGCCGTCGTCATTCCGCCGTCGATCGCCATGATCCTTTATGCGGTGTCGGCGGAACAGTCCGCCGTTCTGCTGTTCACCGCCGGCATCCTGCCGAGCCTCCTGATCGGCGTCATCGACGCCGCTTATGTCATGAGCTACGCCAGGATCAAAGGCGTTCCGCTCGGCGCCAAGGCGCACTGGGCGACGATGTGGAAGACCAGCAAGGACGCGAGCTGGTCGCTCGGCTCGCTGGCCGTGATCTTCGGCGGCATTTATGGCGGCGTCTTCACGCCGACCGAGGCCGCCGGCGTCGCCGTGGTCTATTCGCTGTTCGTCACCATGTTCATCTATCGCGAGGTCGATCTCGCCGGATTGTGGCGCATCCTGCTGGCTTCCGCGTATCTCATCTCGCAGATCCTGCTCATCGTCACCTCGGCCGGCATCTATTCCTGGCTG
The DNA here is from genome assembly GCA_963695615.1 of uncultured Alphaproteobacteria bacterium. Lineage (GTDB taxonomy): Bacteria > Pseudomonadota > Alphaproteobacteria > Rhizobiales > Xanthobacteraceae > BOG-931. The sequence goes on from CAVOHH010000012.1 coordinate 175,998, forward strand.
CTGACGACCAGCGGCATTCCGCAGCACATCGTCGACGGCGATCAACGCGATGCACATGGCGAAGTGGGAGCTCCTCCTCATTCTCAATATCGGGCTTCTGCTCGCGGGCAGCTTTCTCGAGCCGCCGGCGGCGATCCTGATCCTGACGCCGCTGCTGCTGCCGATCGTGCGCGGCGTCGGCGTCAACCCCATTCACTTCGGCATCATCGTCGCGGTCAATCTCAGCCTCGGCATGTACACGCCGCCGTTCGGCTTGAATCTGTTTTCCTCGCAGGCGATCTTCAACGCTCCTTGAGCCGGATCTATCTCGGCGTCCTGCCGTTCCTGCTGCTGAATTTCATCGCGCTGATGATCATCACCTATGTGCCGGCGATCTCGATGGTGCTTCTGCATCATTGATTTTTTCGTCAGTTCCGGCAAACGTGGCGGCACGCCTCTTCATCTTCCAATCCTAAACGCGCGGAGAATTTTTTCTCATGACCAAAGCGGTGCTCGGCATTATCGGCGGCTCGGGCATTTACGATCTTCCCGGCCTGGAGAAAGTGCGGTCGAAGACCATCAAGAGCCCGTGGGGCGAGCCGTCGGGGCCGCTGCGCATCGGCGAGATCGCCGGCCTGCCGGTGGTGTTCCTGTCGCGGCACGTCGAGGGCCATCGCCATTCGCCGTCCGACATCAACTATCGCGCCAATATCGACGTGCTCAAGCGCGCCGGCGTCACCGATCTCGTCTCGCTGTCGGCCTGCGGCTCGTTCAAGGAGAATCTGCCGCCCGGCACCTTCGTCCTGGTCGATCAGTTCGTCGACCGCACGCACAAGCGCGAAAGCTCGTTCTTCGGCAAGGGCTGCGTCGCGCATGTCTCGATGGCGCATCCGGTGTCGCCGCGGCTGCGCATCCATATCGCCGAAGCCGCGATGGCCGAAGACATCGCCGTGGTGCGCGACGGCACCTATGTCTGCATCGAGGGTCCGCAATTCTCGACGCTCGCCGAAAGCCTCACCTACAAAAATCTCGGCTATTCGGTGATCGGCATGACCAACATGCCGGAGGCCAAGCTCGCGCGCGAGGCGGAGATTTGCTACGCGACCGTCGCCATGGTGACCGACTTCGACTGCTGGCATCCCGACCACGACGCCGTCACCGTGCAGGACATCATCAAGGTGCTGGTGGCGAATGCCGAGAAGGCCGCGCAATTGGTGGCGCGGCTGGCCAAGGATTTTCCGCGCGAGCACGAGCCGTGTCCGATCGGCTCCGATCGCGCGCTCGACAATGCGCTGATCACCGCGCCGAAGGCGCGCGATCCGAAGCTTCTGAAGAAGCTCGACGCGGTCGCGGGGCGCGTGCTGCGGCAAGAAGAAATAAGCGCGCCGGATCGGCGTATTTCGAGCGTTTGCGCTTATGCGCACGGCCGAGAATCGCGTAAAAATTCTTAACGGGACTGTGGCATCACTGCGTTCGGCCGCATCCGACGCAGGCGCCGTATCCGGCCAGGCAGATCTGTGCACAGGCACACCTTGGCTAAATCGATCATCCCTCTGATCATGTGCGGCGGCGCCGGCACGCGGCTGTGGCCGGCGTCGCGCGAAGGCCGGCCCAAGCAATTCCTGCCGTTGTTTGGTCCGCATTCGACGTTTCAGGACACCATTCGCCGGGTCTCCGATCCGGCTCTGTTCGGCCGGCCGATCGTCGTCACCAACAATCAATATCGCTTTCTTGTCGCCGAGCAGCTCGCGGCGATCGGCGTCGAGGCCGATATCATGCTCGAGCCGATGCGGCGCGATTCCGGGCCGGCGATCGCGGCCGGCGCGGCCTTCGCGGTCAAGCGCGACGGCGATCCGCTGATCGTGGCGCTCGCCGCCGATCACGTCGTCACCGATCCGGCGGCCTTCGCCAAAGTCTGCGGCCTGGCGGCGGACGCGGCCGCCGCCGATCGCATCGTCACCTTCGGCGTGCGGCCGACGCGGCCGGCGACCGAATACGGCTATATCCGCGCCGGCGCCTCGATCGGCCCCGACATTTTCGCCATCGAGAAATTCGTCGAGAAGCCCGACGCGAAGACCGCGGAGCGTTACGTCAAGGAAGGCTATCTGTGGAACTCCGGCAACTTCATGTTCCGCGCCGGCCTGCTGCTCGACGAATATCGCGGCTTCGAGCCGGACAGCGTCGCCGCGGTCGTCGCCGCGGTCGACAAGCGCCGGCACCGATCTCGGCTTCGTCACGCTCGATGCCGAATCGTTCGCGCGCGCGACCGCGAAATCGATCGACTATGCGGTGATGGAGCGCACCAAGCGCGCCGCCGTGATGCCGGTCTCCTACGGCTGGTCGGATGTCGGCTCGTGGCAGGCGGTGTGGGAGCTTTCCGGCCGCGACGCGCTCGGCAATGCCGGGCAGGGCTCGGCTCGTCGTCTTCGTCGATTCGCGCGGCTCCTATGCGTCGACCGACAAGCAGCTCGTGGCGCTGTTCGGCGTCGAGAATCTGGTCGTGGTCACGACCGACGATGCCGTGCTGGTGGCCAAGCGCGAGGACGGCGACGGGCTGCGGCGGCTGGTGCAGAAGCTCAAGGAAGTGGCGCCCGACGGTCACCGAGGAACATTTGAAGGTGCATCGGCCCTGGGGCTCCTATCAGTCGATCGATCAGGGCGCGCGCTTTCAGGTCAAGCGCATCGTGGTGAAGCAGGGCGGCCGGCTGTCGCTGCAGTTGCACCATCACCGCGCCGAGCACTGGATCGTGGTGCGCGGCACCGCGCGCGTGACGATCGGCGACGAGATCAAGATCGTGCATGAGAATGAATCGATCTATATCCCGATCGGCGCCCAGCATCGCCTGGAAAATCCCGGCAAGATCGATCTGGAACTGATCGAGGTGCAGACCGGCAGCTATCTCGGCGAGGACGACATCGTCCGCATCGAGGACGATTATCGCCGGTCGTGACGGCTGGCGGCCGTGCCGGTTTTTGCGGCTCGCGCTCGACAGGCTTAAAATTATATAAGTAGTTACAATAGCTTAAACTATTGCCGCGGCCGGTGCCGCTACCGCCCTGTAAGCCTTTGAATTCAAATCGTGTTCGGATTTCCGCACAGGCCCGGTCGCCAGTTGGCATTGGGCGTGCTACGGAAAAACAGTTGGGGTCGGCTCCGAGTAGCTAAGGGGGCTTTGCGGGTCATGAGTGAGGCTGCGAAAGCGGGTAGCGACGGCACGTTGCGCGTCGGCGTTGTCGGCGTGGGCGTGATGGGCAGCAACCATGCCCGCGTGCTGTCCGAATTGCCGGGCGTGAAACTGGTCGGCGTCGCCGATCCCGATCGCAAGCGTTGCGAGCAAGTCGCCGAGCAGGCTCGGTTGTGCCTCGTTCAACGACGCCGAAGCGCTGATGCGCGCACGGCGTCGATGCCGTCACCATCGCCGCGCCGACGCATCTTCATCGCGACATCGCCATCGATTGCGCCGCGCGCGGCATCCACATCATGGTCGAGAAGCCGATCGCCTCGACGGTCGAGGAGAGCCGCGCCATCGTCGCGGCGGCCCGCCGCGCCGGCGTCACGCTGATGGTCGGCCATGTCGAGCGCTTCAATCCGGCGGTGCAGTCGATCAAGCGCGCGATCAAGGATCAGGACATTCTCTCGATCGCCATCACCCGCGTCGGCCCGTTCCCGCCGCGCATGTCGAATGTCGGCGTCGTCATCGATCTCGCGGTGCACGACATCGATCTGATCCGCTGGTTCACCGAATTCCGAGATCGTCGAGATCCAGCCGCAGACCTCGAGCGCGGTCGCCGAGCGCGAGGACATCGCGCTGCTGCAGTTCCGCACCGCCTCCGGCGTGCTCGCGCACATCAACACCAACTGGCTGACGCCGTTCAAGGCGCGCACCATCCACATCGCCACGCGCGACAAATATCTCATCGGCGATCTGTTGACGCTGCAAGTCACCGAATGTTTCGGCTTCCAGCCCGACGGCAGCTATTCGATGCGGCATTTGTCGGTCGGCTATGCCGAGCCGCTGCGTTCGGAACTTGCTCGCCTTCGTCAACGCCATCCGCAGCGGCGAGCCGCCGGCGGTGACCGGCGACGAGGCCGTCGCCAGCCTCGAAATCGCCATCCGCTGCCTCGACGCGCGTCGGCGCAATCGGTCGCGCCGCAGCGCAAGGGTCCGCGGCGCGTCGTCGGCTGATCAAATCACGTCTTCCGCCGGAATCGAGATAGAGGCAAAGCAAGTCCGATCATGAATCAACACACCCGCGCTTGAAGAAAGGCCGATCCCGTTCATCGACGTCGCGGCGCAGCGCCGCCGTCTCGGCCGCGCGATCGACGACGCGGTGGCGCGCGTGCTGGCGCATTGCCAGTTCGTCCAGGGCCCGGAAGTGCGCGCGTTCGAGAGCCGATCTCGCCGCGTTCTGCGGCGCGCGGCACGCCATCGGCTGCGCCAGCGGCACCGATGCGCTGCTTCTCGTGCTGATGGCCTGGGAGATCAGAGCCGGGCGACGCGGTGATCTGCCCGTCCTTCACCTTCCACGCGACGGCGGAAATGGTGGCGCTGCTTGGCGCGACGCCGATCATCGCCGATGTCGCGCCCGAGACCTTCAATCTCGATCCGGCAAGCTGCGAGCGCGCGGTCGCGACGGCGAAGCGGCTTGGGCTCAAGCCGCGCGCGATCATTCCGGTCGATCTGTTCGGCCTGCCGGCCGATCACGATGCGATCGCCGCGATCGCCAAGGCGCACGGCTGTTCGTGCTCGACGACGCGGCGCAGGGCTTTGGCGCGACCTATCGCGGCCGCAAGCTCGGCACGCTCGGCGACCGCGACCGCGACCAGCTTCTTTCCGGCCAAGCCGCTCGGCTGCTACGGCGACGGCGGCGCCGTCTTCACCGACGACGACGCGCTTGCGGCGCGCATCAAAAGCATTCGCCTGCACGGCGAAGGCGTCGACCGCTCCGAGGCCGTGCGCATCGGCATTACCGGCCGGCTCGATACCATCCAGGCGGCGGTGCTGATCGAAAAGCTGAAGATCTTCCCGGACGAGATCGCCGCGCGCAATCGGGTGGCGGCGCGCTATTCGCGAGGCGCTTGCCGATGTCGCGATCGTGCCGCGCGTCGGCAACGAATCGACCTCGGTCTGGGCGCAATACACGATCCGGCTCAAGCCGGGGCAGCGCGACAGGCTCTGCCGCCGCGCTCAAGGCGGAAGGCATTCCGACCGCGATCTATTACACCAAGCCGCTGCATCGCCAGCCGGCCTATCGCGACTTCCCGATCGCCGACGGCGGCGTGCCGGTGAGCGAGCAATTGTCGGGCGAAGTGATCAGCCTGCCGATGCACGCTTATCTCGAGCCGCCGGTCCAGGACCGCATCATCGGCGCGGTCCGGCGGGCGCTCGCGTTAAGTCTCGCTACGTTATTCCCGCGCAGGCGGGAATCCAGCGTACCGATTAGTCTCGGTCCCCGCTTTCGCGGGGACGAGCGGATCGTGATAACAAGCCGCCAATGATCGGGAAGATTCTCACCGTCGGCGGCTACACGCTGCTGTCGCGCCTGACCGGCTTCATGCGCGACATCATGCTCGCGGCCATTATCGGCGCCGGGCCGGTCGCCGACGCGTTCTTCGTCGCCTTCCGGCTGCCCAACCATTTCCGCGCCATTTTCGCCGAGGGCGCGTTCAACGCCGCCTTCATTCCGGCCTATGCGCGGGTCCGCACCCAAGGCGGGCCGCGAGCGGCGAGCCTGCTTCGGCGACCGCATCTTCACGCTGCTGCTGGCGTCGCAGGTCGTGCTGCTGGCGCTGGCGCTGATTTTCACGCCGCAAGTGATCGAGGTGCTGGCGCCCGGCTTCTCGCGCGAGCCGCAGCAATTCGCGCTCGCGGTTTCGCTGACGCGGATCACGTTTCCTTATCTCCTGCTCATCACGCTGGTGACGCTGTGGAGCGGCATCCTCAACGCGCTGCATCGCTTCGCGGCGGCGGCCGCGGCGCCGATCCTGCTCAATGTCACGATGATGGCGACGCTGGCGGTCGCCTTCCTGTTTCCGAGCGCCGGGCCATGCCGCGGCCTGGGGCGTGCTGATTTCGGGCGTGCTGCAAGCGGCCTTGGTCGGCGGCGATACCTTCTATGCCGGCGTCATGACCTCGTTCCGCGCGCTGCGCTGGGACGACGACGTGAAGCGCTTCTTCAAGGCGCTGGTGCCGGCGACCGTCGGCTCGGCCGGCACGCAGCTGGCGCTGTTCGCCGATACGATCATCGCCAGCTTTCTGTCGGCGGGCGCGATCTCGGCGCTCTATTACGCCGACCGCATCGACCAGCTGCCGATCGGCGTGATCGGCATCGCGGTCGGCACCGTGCTGGTGCCGGAAATGACGCGCCGGCTCGCGTCCGGCGACGAGGCGGGCGCGCGCTCGGCGCAGAACCGCGCCATCGAATTTGCGCTGCTGCTGGCGATCCCCTGCGTCGTCGCTTTCCTGGTGGTGCCCGGACCTCATCATGCGCGGCCTGTTCATGCGCGGCGCTTTCAACGCCGCGCGACGCGCATGCGGCGGCGCATGACGCTGATGGCCTATACGATCGGGCTTGTTCCCTTCGTGCTGATCCGCAGCGTGGTCGCGCCGTTTCTCGCCCGCGGCGACACCGCGACGCCGGTCAAGGCGGCGCTGATCGGCACCGCGGTCAACATCGCGCTTCAAGGTCGTGCTGATGGTGCCGCTGGCGCAGGTCGGCCTGGCGCTCGCGACCTCGATCGGCGCCTGGATCAATTTCATCCTGGTGCTGATCTTTGCCGCGCGCGCCCATGTCATCGCGCTCGATGCGGAGCTGAAAGCCTCGCTCGTGGAAGCTCGCGGCGGCCGGCATCGCGCTGGCGCTGGTCTTGTTGATCGCCGATCCGCTCGTCACGGCGCTGTTATCGTCGTTGGTCCAGGTTCCGCAACGAATCGGAACTGATGCTGTTGGCGTTGCTCGGCGGCTTGGTCTATGGGGGGCTTGTTATCGTGCTGTTCGGACGGCGCTGGCTCTCGCTGATGCGGCGCACCGCCCAGCGACCGTCGAGACTGCGAAACCGCTTCCATCCGGCGGCGACGCTCGATGAATTCGAGCATGATCCGAAAGTGGAAACCGGTTTGCCGGACAGTCAGGCTCGGATCGAAGATCTAGACGGAGCAAGAATCGCAATGCGCGTGACCATGATCGGCGCCGGATATGTCGGGCTCGTCTCCGGCGCCTGCTTTGCCGATTTCGGTCACCAGGTGACCTGCATCGACAAGGATGCCGGCAAGGTCGCGGCGCTCAATCGCGGCGAAATCCCGATCTTCGAACCGGGCCTCGCCGATCTGGTCGAAGCCAATATGCGGCAGGGCCGGCTCGAATTCGCCACCGACGACGTCGCGCGTCGGCGACGCCGAGGCGGTGTTCATCGCGGTCGGCACGCCGTCGCGCCGCGGCGACGGCCATGCCGATCTGAGCTTCGTCTACGACGCGGTGCGCGAGATCGCGCCGCTGCTTGTCGCGCGACTGCGGTCGTCGTCACCAAATCGACGGTGCCGGTCGGCACCGGCGACGAGATCGAGCACATCCTGCGCGAGAAGCGTCCCGACGCCGAGATCCAGGTCGTCTCCAATCCGGAATTCCTGCGCGAAGGCGCCGCCATCCAGGATTTCAAGCATCCCGACCGCATCGTGGTCGGCACCGACGATACGCGCGCGCGCGCACGTGCTCGCGGAAATCTACCGGCCGCTTTATCTGAACACGCCGCCGATCATCTATGTCAGCCGGCGCACCGCCGAGCTGATCAAATACGCCGCCAATGCCTTCCTCGCCACCAAGATCACCTTCATCAACGAGATCGCCGATCTGTGCGAAGCAGGTCGGCGCCGACGTGCAGGAAGTGGCGCGCGGCATGGGGCTCGACAATCGCATCGGCGGCGAAATTCCTGCATGCCGGCCCGGGCTTCGGCGGCTCGTGCTTTCCCAAGGACACCAGCGCCCTGCTCAAGACCGCGCAGGACCACGGCGTGGCGCTGCGCATCGTCGAGACGGTGTCCGCCGTCAACGAGCAGCGCAAGCGCGCCATGGCGCGCAAAGTGGTCGCGGCGCTCGACGGTTCGGTGCGCGGCAAGACCATCGCCGTGCTCGGCCTCACCTTCAAGCCGAACACCGACGACACGCGCGACTCGCCGGCGATCCCGCTGATCACGGCGCTGCACGATCTCGGCGCCACGGTGCGCGGCTACGATCCGGCCGGCATGGAGCAGGCCAAGCCGCTGCTTCCCGACGTGCACTATTGCAACAGCGCCTATAGCGCCGCCGAAGGCGCCGACGCCGTGGTGATCGCGACCGAATGGGAGCAGTTCCGCGCGCTCGATCTGGCAGCGGCTCAAGGGCGTGATGGCGCGGCCGGTGATCGTCGATCTGCGCAACATCTATCGCGCCGACGAAATGAAGCGCGCGAAGTTCCGCTATCTCGCGATCGGCCGGGCCGGGGTCGAACTGACCGCTAAGCCCAAAGCCATCGCGACTTTCTCCTCGTGCCCGGCCTCGCGCCGGGCATTTGCGTTTGGTTACGCGGTGTTTATGCGCCTCACGATGCCGCGCCATCGCGGCGGCGCAGGTGCGCTATGGACCGCCTCGAACCAAGTCTCTATCGATCTGCCCAAGGTATGTCTCCTGAAACCAAGACAAAAATCGTCGCCATGATCGTCGGCTCGGCGGTGATCATGCAGCAGCTCAATTCCACCGTGATCACCACGGCGCTGCCGCAGATGGCGATCTCGCTGCACACCGATCCGGTGCGGCTGAGCGTCGCCGTCACGGCCTATATCCTGAGCCTTGCGGTGTTCATTCCGGTGAGCGGCTGGGCGGCGGACCGCTTCGGCGGCCGCAACGTGTTTCGCGCCGCGATCGCGATCTTCACGCTGGGCT
>CAVOHH010000013.1:0-15023 GCA_963695615.1 uncultured Alphaproteobacteria bacterium
TTCTTCTGTTGCTTCGTAGATTTTGGTGTCTCCCGGAAGTTCCTCGCCGTCGATCGGCGCCAAAACTTCGGCGCGCTCGGGAATGTGGCTGGCCACCGGTTCGAACCGCCGCACGCGATGCGCGGGCCGAGCACGCTGGCGCAGCGTATCGATCAAACCCGCATAACGTTCCGCGGCGTCGCTGTCCCCCACCCTGACCCTCCCCCGGCCGGCGCCGCGCGGCGGCCCGTTGCGGGCGAGGGATGGGAGGGTGACGGAACTGATCTCGATTTGCCGCGCCGGCATCGGTTCGGCGCGGGTGATGGCAAGACCGATCGCCTCGTAACCGAATTCCGAGTTGAAGCCCGTATCATGCGTTGCCGCAAGCGTTGCGAGTTTCAGATCGAGAAGACGCACCACATGAGCCACGTTGCGCGTCGGCAAAGTCAGCCCGATATCGACGGTCTCGACCGCGCCGTCGACGCGATAGAGACAAAGCCGCAACGCGCGCGCTCCGGCATCGTCGCGCGTCAGCACATTCGCCAGCGCCTGCATCAGGCGGCTCGCGCGTGCGATCACGGCGTCCTGCGTGACGATCGGCTCGAGCAGATAGTGCAGGCTGTGATAGACCGGCGGCGCGACGATCGGCATCAGCGGCTCGTCGAGAAGGCCGAGCGCCTGATCGAGACGGCGCAGGAGTTGCTCGGCAAACCGCGCGGCGAACGGCGCACGCGGCTTGTCGATCAATGCGCCGACGGTTTTGAAGCCGAGCCGGCGCAGGAGGTTGCGGATGTCCGGAGCAAGCCGCAGCGCCGCGACCGGCATATCGGCGAGCGCCGAAGCTTCCTCTCCCGACGGCAAAACAAATAATGACGTTTGCGCAAGCTTGTGAAAGTGCGACAGCGCCCAGGCCGCGCCGGGCGTTGCGGCAACCGCAAGCCGCGCCGGCAGGCCGAAATTTTTCAGCCGCAAAGCCAGATCGGCAATCAGCTTCTCCTCGCCGCCGAACAGATGCGCCGCGCCTTCGATGTCGAGGAAGAAACCATCCGCGCCGTTGTCTTCATCCCACGGCGAAGCGGTCGGCGTGTAGCGCGTCGCCCACAAGGCGACGCGGCGCAGCGCGGCATCGTCGGCCGCGGCATCGACGGCGCGCACCTGCAGCCTGTCGGCTTTGGCCCGCGCATCGGCCAATGATTCACCGATCGCGAGCCCGGCGGCTTCCGCCGCCGCGTTCAAGGCGGCGATGTGCAGGCCGCCGCTCGCGGCAACGGCGAGGACGAACGGCCGGTCAGGATCGACCTGTGGAGGAGATCCTGGCGAATTCGAGGGGCCGATCGCCTGCGCCGCGAGAAAGCGCGTGATCGGCCAGCGCTGCAGCCAAACTGAAACGATGCGTGACATGATCGTACTCCACCTTCCATTCGCCAGGACGTCCGTTGCGGCAGCGTTCAAGCTGCAAATGCCAGCGCGGGCGCGCGAGAAGCCCGAAACGGTCGCGCGCGGCTTCCGCCGTGCCGACGCGCCAGCGCGTTGCGGCGGCGCTTGCTTCGAGCGTCTGCGCCGGCCGGATGAGAAGGAGCGGCAGGCCGGTATCGCTGGCGGCGAGATGCAGCTTCTGGCTGGTCTTCAGATCGAGCCGGTCGATCATCCCGGCGACCGCAAGCGGTACGCCCGAATGCAAAGCCTCCGCCACGGCCCACAAAGTTTCTTTGCGGTGCGCCGTTTCGACCAAAGTGACGCGCGCCGGATCGAGACCGAGGCTGTTGAGGCCGTGTCCGCACAGCCGGCCATGTTCGCGCTGCCCATAGGCCGGCATGACGAGGATGAGGGGGCGGCCCCGCGGCAGCCGCGCCAGCACGGCCACGACGAAACCGAAGGCGGCCGAGACGATGCCGTCGGTTTCGGGGACGACCTCATGCAGGGCGCCGCAGGCCAAGCCGCCTTGCGGCAGGTGGGTGTCGAGAGCGGGCAGGTCGAAGGGCAGGGTGCTGTGGATATCGTCCAGCCCGGGCAGCAGACGGCGCAATTCTTCCAGAACAGCGGCGCGCGTCGTCGCGAGCGCTTTGGCGCGGTTTTGCGCCACTGCAAGGTCAATGGAAGAAGCGTTCGTGTAGGCCATTGAACTATCTCTTGGAGCGCGCTCTTGACCGTGGATAGGCCGTGCAAAACCCGTGTATTGGCCGGGTATTCAGACCAGGTATGGGCAGTGCATAAGCCGTGTAAGTTCACTGTATGTTCTAGGAGCGTTACCTTAGAACAAAAAGAGAACAAAGCCAAGGGGCTCCAGGTTGCGGAGGCTTCACCGACGCCACCCAACCGGTAGTGCCGGAGGCTGCCGCGCCGGTCCTTCGCGTTGATTTTCGGGTTCGGCGGCCTAAAGTGGCGCCCGTGAAAATCATGATCAGACTGACATTTGCGGCCGCGCTGTTTTCGGCAGCGGCGAGCGGATTTGGCGTATGGGTTTGGGCGTCTCGACGAGCCGCGCGTCGACTTACGGCAACGCGCCGTGGTGCGCGGTCGTCGATCAGGGCGCCGGCAACATCATGTGGGAGTGCGAATACCAATCGGTCGCCGAATGCACGCCCAATGTGCTCGCCGGCAACCGCGGCTTTTGCCAGCGCAATCCCTATTACCAGCGGCGCGCCGCGGGACCGGCCGTGCCGCCAGCGCCATCAGACATCGATCGACATCATGTGGGGTACTAATGCCGGAAGCCGACAAGGAAGGGGAACGCTATTCCCTCGATCAGCCGCAGCAGACGCCGGGCTTTTATCTCAAAGGCACCCATCAGCTCGACTGGGGCATGAAGAACCGCATGGCGCGGGTGTTCAGCCCGGCGTCCGGCCGCACCGTGATGCTGGCGATCGACCACGGCTATTTCCAGGGCCCGACCACTGGGCTCGAGCGCATCGACCTTTCCATCGTGCCGCTGTTGCCGTCCTGCGACGCGCTGTTCTGCACGCGCGGCATTCTGCGCACCGTCATTCCCGCCGAGTGTCAGAAGCCGATGGTGCTGCGCGCCTCGGGCGGCCCGAGCATTCTGCGCGAGGAACTGTCCGACGAACAGATCGCCATGGACATGGACGACGCGGTGCGTCTGAACGCCGCCGGCGTCGGCATCCAGGTCTTCATCGGCGGCGAGCACGAGACGCGCTCGGTGCACAATATGACGAAGCTCGTCGATGCCGGCCTGCGCTCCGGCGTGCCGGTGATGGGCATCACCGCCGTCGGCAAGGCCATGGTGCGCGACGCCAAATATTTCCGGCTCGCCTGCCGCATCATCGCCGAGCTCGGCGCGCAATATGTGAAGACCTATTATGTCGATGAGGGTTTTGAGACCGTCACCGCGTCGTGTCCGGTGCCGATCGTGATGGCCGGCGGCAAGAAACTGCCCGAGCTCGACGCGCTGACCATGGCCTATAACGCCGTGCAGCAAGGCGCGTCCGGCGTCGACATGGGCCGCAACATTTTCCAATCCGAAGCGCCGCAGGCCATGATCGCGGCCGTCGGCGCCGTCGTGCACAAGAACATGAAGCCGAAGGACGCTCTTCGAGCTGTTCAAATCCTTGAAAGCCGACGCGAAGTCCATTCCGCAAGCGGCCGAGCGGCTCGCAGTGACGTCAAGCCGTAAGTCCGCACCGGTCCCGCACCGATCAGAAACCACGCCACCACGCCGGCGGCAATCGCGCCGCCGAGCGCGGCGAGCACTTGCGCGATCCATGACGCGCTGCCGACGTGCTGGTGTCTTGCACGCCGATATTTTGCGCGCTCGGCGTTTTCAGTGACGCTCACGTTTTGGTCGCCTGCGTCCTGGCCAGCATCGGCTGACGCCGGCGCAACAAGCGCGGCTGGATGACGCCTGGCCATCGCTGCTTTGGCCATTGCATCGGCCGCCGCCAAAACATCGGAGCGGGCACCGGCGCGGTCGCCCGGTGGCTCCGTCGATTCCATTGGCGGCGTATTGTCGGCGGCAAGATCGATCTCATTGACCTGATCGGCCGTCGCCACTTGCACCGTCTGGCCGCCGACCACCACTGCACTTGGCAAAGCTCTGTCCTCCGGCGGCGCATTGCTGGACTGCGCCGTTTGACCATCGTTTGAGGGGACGTTGTCCGGCGGTGCGTTCCCGGGTTGCGATCCCGGTTGCGCCTGGCGCGGTATCTGCGGACGGCGTTGCCGGAACGGAGTTTGCCGGCGTCGCGCTCGCTGCCAGCCACGCGTCGGCGGACGCGGTGCTCTGCGCTGAATCCGCCGGTGGATCGGCGTCTTGTCCGCCGCGATCTTGTTGTGCTTTTTGCTGGCGACTTTTTTGATTCTTTGTTTTCTTGGCGGCCGTGTCGGCGCTACTGGCGTGCGCGGCCGGTGTCGTCGCCGACGTTTGTTTGATGAGCTGGAGCAGCGACAGCGGCTTGCCCGGTTGATCGGCGCTCGCGGTCTGCGCGGCAGCGCCGCTGACCGCGAGAGCAACGACAATTGCCGTGGCCGCCGCGGTAGAGACGATGCGAATACGCAGCATTGCGTCCTCCGTTACTCAGGCGGGATGACGCCCCGGACGCATCGAGCAATGCCGCGGTGACCTCACGGTGACGCAATTGCGGATTCTTTGGCGCAAACAGCAGACGAAAAACGGCGGGGTTGAGCCCCGCCGCCACTTTTGCCGTCAGACCGCTTCGACGGATTGCGCTATTCGACGCTGACGCCGCGCGGCCTTGATCGGCGCCGCCCATTTGGCGATCTCGCTTTTCACGAGATCGCCGAGATGCTGCGGCGTCGAATCCTGATCGGACACGATCTCGGCGCCGAACGCGGTCAGCTTGTCGCGCACCGACTGGCGTGTGCATCGCTTCGAGCGCGGCATCGTGAATTTTCTTCACGATCGGCGTCCGGCGTGTTCTTCGGCAGGAAGATGCCGTTCCAGGTATAGGCGACGATGCCGGGCGTGCCTTGCTCGGCCGCGGTCGGCACATTCGGGCAGCGCCGGCGAACGCTTGGTGTCGAGAATCGCGATGCCTTTCATGGCGCCGGCGTCGATCGGCGGCTTCGCGGTCGTGATGATGTCGCACATATAATCGACGCGGCCGGCTTCGAGATCCTGCAAGGCCGGCGCCGAGCCGCGATAGGGCACGTGCGTGACATTGACGCCGATGACATAGTTCAGAAGCACGCAGCCGAGATGCATCGCCGAGCCGATGCCGGCCGAGGCGAATTGCATCTTGCGCCTGGTTCTCCTTGGTGTAGGCGACGAATTCCTTGAAATTATTGACCGGCAGATCCTTGCGCGTCTCGAGCACGAGCGGAACGGTGGCGATCAGAGCGGCCGGCGTGAAATCGGTCACCGCATTGTAGAGCGGGGTCTTGTAGAGCGTCTGGCCCTGGGCGTGGGTGCCGACGGTGCCGAGCACGAACTGATAGCCGTCGGGCGTGGCATTGGCGACGCGCGCCGAGCCGGTCATGCCGCCGGCGCCGCCGACATTCTCGACGATGACCGTCTGGCCCAGAATCTCGCTCATGCGGCGCGGCGATGACGCGGCCGAGGATGTCGGTCGGGCCGCCGGCGGCGAACGGGATGATCATGGTCAGCGAACGCGAGGGGAAATCATCGGCGCGTGCGGGAAGCGCACAAGCGAATGTGGCCGCGGCCAGGGCGGCGAATAATCGCAATTTCATGTTTAGCGTCCTTGGGTCGTTTTTTCTCGTAGCATCAAGTGCAGCATTGCTGTGCGCCATCCAGTCAACCCGACCGTTCGCCGCAACGCGCTTTGTTGGTTAAGATGCGTTAGAGCTCAGTGATCGCTTCGGGAAAACGGTGCAGCCGTTCGCCGGGGCCGTTCGGGCCGATCAGATAATTGTCGCAGACCCAGGACAGCACGTGGCCGCGCATATAGGTCGGGTGCACCACGATGTGCGGCGCTGGTCAGCGCCGTGGCCGACCGTTGATGATCGCCGGACGAAGTCGCTTCGTCGCGGTCAATACTGGCCAACGCATAACGCGCTGTAAACGACGTCAAGTCCGGCGCGCGGCGCTGCTCGATCCCATCGCGATCGGCTGCGCTGAACCAATTCGGGCAAATGCCGTGAACAAGAACGCCGCGATCCACAAGACTGGCCCGAGGAGGCCCGGCCACCATGGAGCATATCCGGGGATCAACACAAAAAGAATGAAGGGGACGTCGGCAATGCCGACCATTACCCCGTTGGCCCAGAAGCCCAATCGGTCGTTGCGCCAATTCAAAGTCACCGCAAACACAATCGCGGCGGCTGCAAACGCCGTAAGATAAAACGCGGTCTGCATGAGGCGGCCCTGAGCCATAGTGGGGGGCGAGTTCTGCGCTAGCTTATATACGCCGAAGGCTGCAGTGAAATGCAGGAGCCCCCATAACACATAAAAGACTGCGCCAATCTTGCTGACTACTTTCTCCATAGAGCGCTCCTCCGAGATGGTCTGCCTGATCAGAGGCAGGCTGACTGATTTGGATAACGGCGTGTCAGTTTGGTATTTCGCCCAACCATGCGTTTCACAATGGCGATTCAAGTGGATGTAGTTGGCCATCTGGGACGAAGCATGTTGCGGTCTTATTCGGCGGCGTCGCGGCCAACTGCCTTCGAACGCAAAAGCGGCTGGATCGTGCAGGCCTCTTCCCACGTTCTCATTCGCAGCGACCGCGCGAACTTTCCAACGCCGTCCGTTTCGGCGCACAGCAGTCCCAGCTCGACGATTTCCTCCTCGGTAAAATGCGCCTTCAGGTCGTCGTAGACCTCGTCGCTATCAATTGCATCGTCCGATTCCTTGAAGCGTGCAGCGAAGCGAAGAGCAGCGCGCTCACGTTCATCGAAGAGCGGACTCGATTCGAAGTCCATTGTCGCCATCAGCTTCTCTTCGGTGAGTCCCGACTGGTAGGCGATGCGCGAGCGTACGGTGGAGCAGTAACCGCAGCCGTGCCGTATCGAAATCAAAACACGGCACATTTCCTTCAAAGGCACGGGAAGCACGCCGCCATTTAGCAGTTCGTTCCAGTGCCGTAACCAGTTGCGGCCAGCCTCACTGCGGACGTAGATCCTGGCGCAAAGCGGATCGGGAGCACCATTGTAGGCGGCGGATTCTATGAGGAGGCGTTGAGTTCCCGTGGCTTCTTTATCCGTGACTGGACGAATTCGTGGCTCAAACATATGGAGCGGCTCCCTTGCGGCACAACTGGATATAGGCCCAAGGAAGGAATTCACTTAGTGCATGGTATGCATCGTTATGATAGGTTTTCCGAATGGAAGATCGTGTCTTTGCCTCTCCCATATCCGTCATCCGCGCATTTCTCACGGCGGCGGAGTTCAAAAACTTCACGCGCACTGCGGAAGCAATGGGGATGTCGCAACCGAGCCTCAGCCGCATACTTGGCGGTCTCGAGAACGAGCTCGGCGTTAGACTTTTTGTACGTAGCCGCCGCGGCGTAGAACTCACGGAGGCCGGCACCTATTTCCGCGCACAAGCGGCCGGCGTCGTGACGCAGGTGGATGGGCTCGTCTCCGAATTGCGCTTGCGGGCCCGATCGCCAGGCGGCCGCATCGCGATCGGGCTTCCCATTGTCATGACCGAGTTGATCACGGAACCGCTTGCGGCATGGTTCTTAGGCAAATTTCCGCGCGCGCAGCTTTCGATCCAGGAGGGCATTTCAGACGAACTTGAATTCGAGACGTCGCTCGGACGGCTCGACGTCGCTGTATTGATCAGCGCTGATACGCGCGCACGCAATCTGGAAACCATGCCGCTTGCGAGCGAGCAGGTCTATCTTCATGCGGCATACGGCACGAAGCTGTCGGTCGACCGGCCGGTGACTTGGCAAGCCGTGGCAGGCCTGCCGCTCATACTTCCGCGTCAATCGAATTTCCTCCGGAGAAGGATTGAGGAGGCGAGCAGGCGCCATCACTTTTCATTGAACGTCGTGATGGAAGTCAACACGCCGTCTTCGATCCTGTCTCTCGTGGAACGAGGTGTGGGATATACCGTCCTTCCCGGAAGCGCCTCTTACAGACAACGGCAGCACAAATTGGTTTCCGCTTCCCCATTGCGCGATTTCAAAGTTGTCTGGACGATGGTGCGCAATAGAAATCCGGCACAGCCGACGCTGGTCTTGGCCGCAGAAAAGAAAATTCGGGAGTTGATTCGGAGCCAATCCAAATCCGGCTTGTGGCACCCGGTTGCTTGATCTTAAAGCTGGCCCGCTCCCAGCGGTCGCTTGCGCTCCAATCGCTGTTACCATCGGACCCGCCAAGTCCTAGAGTTCCGTGATCGCTTCGGGAAACCGGTGCAGCCGTTCGCCGGGGCCGTTCGGGCCGATCAGATAATTGTCGCAGACCCAGGACAGCACGTGGCCGCGCATATAGGTCGGGTGCACCACGATGTTCATGTCCTTGGCGATCTTCATCGGCTCGTCGCTGCGGATCAGCGGCCGCTCGACCAGATCGTAGCCCTGGCCGTGGCAGTGCAGCCGCTTCTCTTCCGGCCGGCCGTTCTTGCGCATGAAATCGTTGTAGGCGGCAAAGACGTCCTTGCAGGCGGCGCCGGGTTTGAGCAGGCCGAGATTGAATTTGCGCGCTTCGAGCGCGAAGGCGAATTCTTCCTTGATCTCGTCCGACGCTTTGCCGACGGTGCAGGAGCGGCCGAGCTCGGTATACATGCCGCCCGGACCTGAATCCTCGACCAGGAGCGCCAGCGTATCGCCGTCCTTGATGACGCGGTTCTGATAGTGGCGCTGGCTGAATTGCGCCGGCGCGTCGGCCGGCATCGAGGCGCAGAGATAAATGCCGTTCTCGCTGCCGTGGCGCTGGCTGTAGCACTGCGCGATGGCGGCGATGTCGCGGTCGCGCATGCCGGGCTCGACGGCGGCGAAGGCCGCGCGCATCGCACCGTCCTGCATGGCGGCGCAGCGTCGGATCAACTCCTGCTCCTCGGCGCTCTTGATGACTTTGATGCGTGTCGACGAGATCGGTGGCGTCGACAAAGCGCGTGTTGGAGAAGCGGCCCTTTTGCAGATAGTCGACCAGCGCGAATGACATTCCGGCCGTGCCGACCAGGCCGATGGTGCCGCCGGCATAGGGCTCAAGTCCTTTCGCCGCGAGTTCGGCGTCGTAGTTCGCGGTGTAATTGCACGACACGAAGCTCGGCGTGGTCAGCCATTGCTTGACGCCGCGGCGCGTGCCGTCGCCGCTCGCCGCCGGATTGCTGACGCCGCCGAACGGGCCTTGGCTGACCATCGTCATCAGGTCGTCGCGCGGAAACACGACGGTGAGCGGATAGCCGTTGGTCGCCGGCAGGTCGGTGAAATATTTGACGTAGCCGCCCATATAGTCGTTGTTGTTCTGCATCAAGCAGCGCGTCGATCTTGTCGCGCTCCATGGCGGCGCGCACCGCGGCCCAGCGGCGTTCGAGCTCGGCCGTCGAGATCGGCGTCTGCAGGCGTTCGGGAAGCTTTTCCATTTCTATCCTCTCCTGGTGCGCCTTTTTCTAATGCGCCACCACATTGATCATGCCGCCGGTGTCGCCTTTGAGAAAGTGTTCCATATTCTTCTCGATGACCGGCAACGCGAAATCGACATAGACGTCGCAGAAGCCGCCCTGATGCGTGGTGATGATCACATTGTGCATCGACCAGAACGGATGATCGGGCGGCAGCGGCTCCTGCGAGAACACGTCGAGCGCGGCGCCGGCAATGCGTTTGCTCCTTGAGCGCCTCGACCAAAGCCGGTTCGTCGACGACGCCGCCGCGCGCGAGATTGATCAGAAAGCTCGAAGGCTTCATCGCGGCGAACACATCGGCGTTGATGCTGTTGCGGGTCTTTTCGGTCAGCGGCGTCAGCAGCACGAAGAAGTCGAAATCGCCGACGACTTTGAGAAGCTCATCGCGGGACCGCATCTCGTCGAAGCCAGGCGCCGGCGCGCGGCGCCGAGCTCACGCCGACGACGCGCATGCCGAAGGCCTTGCATTTCGGCGCCAGCGCCTCGGCGATGACGCCGACGCCGAAAATGCCGACGGTCTTGTTGTGCAGGAGCTGCGCCGGGAAGCGGAACCATTTCTTCTCGTCTTGCAGGCGGACCGCACGCGGCAGATCGCGGGCGAGCGCGAGCATCGCGCCGAGCGCCGCCTCCGACACCGGCGGGCCGTGGATGCCGTGGATATTGGTGACGATGACGTCTTTGCGGAGCGCGTCCTGGTCGGTGAGGTTGTCGACGCCGGTGCCCAGCGCCTGCACCCATTTCAGCCGGGCGGCGTCCTGCAGCACTTTGCGGCGACAGCATGGGCGCGAAAGTCAGAAGCGCATCGGCCTGCCGCGATATGCGGCCCGACCTTGGAGTGATGATCGGCAATGTCGATCGTAAGCTCCGGGAAGCGCGCCTTGAGCCGGTCGCGATATTGATTGCGGACGTTCTCGGGCAAAGTGAGCAGAATGAGCAGATTGGTCATGGAGGCTGATGGATCGTGGTCGCCGATGGGCGGGGCGGGGCCATTGCGGGCCCCATGTCTTGGAGAGCCCATGTCTTGGAAGCCATGTCACGGGCGGGTTGCGCAAGCCTTATATCGTCTTGGGCGAAGCCTCGGCTAGTGCGGTGGGTTGCACCCTTATGGCCGGTCGGCCTTCTTCAACTGGGTGTCGCGCGGAGCTGCAAGCTCGGCTAAACTCCCGCAACGCGCTGTTGAATCGGACAAGCGGTCACTCAGGAGTAAACGATGCCTATCGACTGGTCAGCCGTGAATTGGCTCTACGTCGCAATCATGGCGGCGTTCGTGTTCGTCGCCGCTATCGTCGGCAATGTCATCTCGTTGGGCAGCCGCGTCGGCGGCGCGCTTCTCACGGCCATTCTGTTCGCCGCCATGTATGTGGCGTGGAATTACTATCCGCATCCGCAGATCCAGCTTCCGATCGTGACGACATACTCCTATCCGCCGAGCGGTTGACGTTTCCGCCCGTCCCGTTATGCGTAGATGTCGAGACAATCGCCGGGTGAGATGGAGGGGGCATGAACAAGGTCTATGCCGACGCGCGTTCCGCGTTGGCCGGGTTGCTGAAGGATGGCATGACCATCATGGCCGGCGGTTTCGGCCTGTGCGGCATCCCGGATTCCTTGATCCTTGCGATCCGCGATTCCGGCGTGAAGAACCTGACCTTCGTCTCCAATAATGCGGGGATCGACGGCGCCGGGCTGGGCGTGCTGCTCGACACCCGTCAGATCAAGAAAATGATCTCCTCCTATGTCGGGGAGAACAAGACCTTCATGCAGCAATATCTCGCCGGCGAGCTCGAGATCGAGTTCAATCCGCAGGGCACGCTCGCCGAGCGCATCCGCGCCGGCGGCGCCGGCATTCCGGCGTTCTTCACCAAGACCGGCGTCGGCACCAAGATCGCCGAGGGCAAGCCCGAGCAGGTGTTCGACGGCGAGCGCTACATCATGGAGCGCGGCATCGTCGCCGATCTTTCGATCGTGCATGCTTACAAGGGCGACACCGAGGGCAACCTCGTCTATCGCAAGACCGCGCGCAATTTCAATCCGCCGATGGCGACCGCCGGCAAGGTCACCGTGGCCGAAGTCGAGTATCTGGTGAAGCCCGGCGAGATCGATCCCGACCACATCATCACGCCGGGAATCTTCGTGCAGCGTTTCGTTCACGTGCCGAACGCGAACAAGCGCATCGAGCAGCGCACCGTGCGCAAGCGAGCTTAGGAGAAACGGCTATGCCCTGGACCCGCGATCAGATGGCGGCGCGCGCCGCCAAGGAATTGCAGGACGGCTTCTACGTCAATCTCGGCATCGGCATTCCGACGCTGGTGTCGAATTACATTCCGGACGGGATGAGCGTGCAGCTGCAATCCGAGAACGGCATGCTCGGCACCGGGCCGTTCCCGTACGAAGGCGAGGAGGATGCCGATCTGATCAATGCCGGCAAGCAGACCGTGACCGAACTGCCGACCACGAGCTATTTCAACTCGGCGGATTCGTTCGCGCATGATCCGCGGCGGCCACATCGATATCGCCATCCTCGGCGCCATGCAGGTGGCGGAGAACGGCGACCTCGCCAATTGGATGATCCCGGGCAAGATGGTCAAGGGCATGGGCGGCGCCATGGATCTCGTCGGCGGCGTCAAGAAGGTCGTCGTGCTCATGGAGCATTCCGCCAAGGGCGAATCCAAGCTCCTGAGCAAGTGCACGCTGCCGCTGACCGGCGCCGGCGTCGTCGACATGGTCATCACCGATCTCGGCGTGTTCACGCTCGACCGCGCGGCGGCGGGCTGACGCTGATCGAGCTCGCGCCCGACGTGACGCTCGATCACATCAAGTCGCAGACCGAGGCGAGCTTCAAGGTCGCCAATACGCTCAAGCAGTAATGTAGCCTGGGTTGAGCGCAGCGAAACCCTGGGCGGCGTTCGGGTTTGTCGATCGTTTCCGGATTTCGGGCGCTGTCCACACGTGACCCATGGCGCACGGCGCCGATAGTGCGGCCGACAACGCTGCCAAGAGCAGCGAGTATATCGCCAGGGCTAAGGTTCATTTCGCCGTCCCGCCTGTTGATTCGCCCCTTACCCCGGCCGCAGGGCCGGGCACTCGTCAAGCGAATTGAATAGGTCGCGTAGAACGATTAATTTACTTGAATTGCGTTGTACTGCTCCGACTGGAAACCCTGTTCCCAATGGCGAAAAAGCACACTTTAGGCTTGGATGGTCGGCACCGCGACAAGGACGGGCGCATCGAAAAGAAGCACGGCAATACCCGCGTGTCGGCGTTGCGCAAGGAATACGGCGAGAGCTTCGCGAAGGGGCACCGGAGCGATGCGACGCTAAGTACCGTGCTTGCGAGCACGGGGAGTAAATCCCTCTACGAGTATCTTAAGCACAGCAAGCGCGGAGATACACTAGTAGGCACTTTGCGCGAAGCCTCCGGACGAGGCCGTCGTAGCGATGCGAAGCTAAGCACCGTGCTTAAAAGCGCCGACAGGGACATCTCTAATACCGTCTTCTCGCGCACGACTCAGATATTCGAATCCGCGTTGAAGAATCTTGCAAAAAAATAGACGTCACTATCGGATTAAGCTCAGCGAGGTTCTACTCTACCACGATCTTACCATCTATCTATTTGGCGGTCGTGACGGGATTCGTGATCTCGGCGCTACAGAGTCCGCTATAGCTCGACCTTATTGCGGATATTATCGTTCAATCGATAAGAAAGCCGCGGCATTGCTGCAATCTTTGGCGTGCAATCACGGCTTCATTGATGGCAACAAACGCACTGCGCTAGTGGCTTTGAACCTGTTGCTTACCCGAAGCGGTTATCGTCTTAGCTCCCAGGATGAAGCACAACTCAATATCGATATAGAAAATATGATTTTGGACCTTGTGGAGCGCCGTATGACTTTTGATCAAGTAGTCGCATGGTTCAAGCAAAGAATCGTGCCCTATGGCGGTTGACCGCTTGTCCTGAAACCAGACTTGGCCGTTTAGGAACCACGCCCGTGCGAAATCAGTTCAAATCGCTCCATCCGGGCTACCTTCAATCTCCGCTGACCGCGATCCCGATCGCGCCGGCCGGCACGCCGCTGAGCTCGAGCGTCAGCGGCTGCGCCATGAGATCGAACTTCACGCTCTTGCGGACGCCTTCGCAGCCGGTGGCGCCGGAAAAGGCCGCCGATTTCACGGTGTGGCCGTCCTGCACGACGTCGATCCAGCCCTCGGACGACAAGGTGATCTTGTAGGTGCCGGCCCGCGGCGGCGCGGCAATCTTAAGAAAGCCGGCGAAGCTCGTCGGCGACTTCGGCGCGCGTTCCGGCGCCACCGGAAGCTTGGCGTCCGCGAAGGGCGCGAGCGCAACACTCGTCGCCCATGGAATGGGCCATGTGACGGTGGCGCCCGAGGCGACCTTGGGCAAATCCGTGCCGGTGAGTGTGGCGCGTTCCTTGTCGAGCGGCCATTTGAATTTGTCGCAGCCGACCGGCTCCTGCGCGAAGCAGGGGCCGGCGACGGCGAAAGCCGACAACGCAATGACTGCGAATTTCACGCTGCTGTCCTCTCTGTTTCCTCGAGCATGATCCGGAAAAGTGGAAACCGGTTTTCCGAAAAGATCACGCTCCATCAAAATGCTAGAGCGACAATCGATGAACGATTTCGCTCTAGTCGACGGCGATCATGACATCGGACGCCTTGATGACCGCGGTGGCCTTGGCGCCAGCTTTGAGCCCAAGCTCGTCGACCGCCTCGTTGGTGATCGAAGCCGTGATGATTTGGCCCGGAGCGATTTCAAGGCGGACATGCGCCGTGGTCGCGCCCTTCTTAACTTCGACGATCTGACCGGCGATCTGATTGCGTGCGCTGATTCTCATGACGTTCCTTCAATGCTCCAGACAGCGCGGCGCCGCCGCGCGAAGTATCGTTGGGATGATGAAAAATCCGGAAGCGTCCGTTCCGGAAAACACACGATGCGCTTACGGCGCATCGGTACGGCTCGCATCCTAGCGAACCTCGACGGCTGGTCCAAGGTTCAATCAGCCCGGAACAGGAGACAGCATGTTATTCGCTCTCGCGCGCGACTTTTTCGAGGATCGGCCGCCAGATGCTTTGCTGCGCTTGGGTGAATGCCGTGGTCTCCTCCGGCGTCATATAGCGTGTGAAGGCGCCGTTCGCCGCGAACTTCGCGGCAGTCTCTTTGTCTTCCACCGCGCGGCGCAGATCGGCATGGACCTTGCGGATAATGGCGTCTGGCGTGCCGGTCGGCGCCAGCAGCACGTTCCAGGCGCCGACAAAAAAGTCGGGCAGCGTTTCGGCGACCGTCGGCAGGCTGTCCATCCCCGGCAAGCGCTGCGTCGAGGTCGATGCCAGCATTTTCACCAGGCCGCCCTGCGCGGCGCCGGCGAGGCCGGCATAGGCATCGAGCACGAGGTCGACGCGATCGGCGACCACGTCGCCCATCGCTTGCGCCGGACCGCCGGCATAGGGCACGAGCCGCAGCTTCACCGCGGCGCGTTCCTGCAACAGCTCCATCGTCAGATGGGTGAGCCGTCCGCGCCCGG
>CAVOHH010000014.1:0-480921 GCA_963695615.1 uncultured Alphaproteobacteria bacterium
AAGTTCTGGGAGACGGCGAGCACCGGGGCGCGCCCAAGCGCATCCATACCAGCTCACGCGCCGTTCTGGCGGTATTCCGCTTCCCTGTGACCTGGCCGCAGCTACATCGCGGATCATCCCCGCCGGTATCGCGCCGGGTATCACGCGGCCCCATCGGCGACGGCGCTATCCGCAGGCTGACCGCCGCCACAGTGCTCCTGGTGGCCGTGATCGCCGCCGTGGTCAGCTTCGTCCACATCGAGCACCTGGCCGTCTCGCACGGGCAGACCGAGCTGGCCGCGATGCTGCTGCCGGTGTCCATCGACGGGACGGTAGCCGCCGCGTCGCTGGTGATGCTCCGCGCGGCCCGCGCCGGGCTCGGCACGCCGTGGCTGGCCCGGCTCATGTTCGGCCTGTCGGTCGTCGCGACCGTGGCCGCGAACATCGCCTACGGCGCCCGCTACGGGTTCACCGGCTCGCTGCTGTCGGGCTGGCCAGCTGTGGCGTTCATCGGCTCGGCGGAGATGGCGATCGGCATGGTCCGCCGCACCCGCAAGGCCGCCCCGGGCGAAGCACCCAGCGCGGTTTCGTCGCTGGTCCCGGCCGACGCCGAAAGTGCGGCGATCGCCGCGCTGACGGCCACCCTGGCGGCCGGTAATCCGCTGAGCCGACGCCAGCTCAAAACGCGGTTCGGGCTTACGCGAGCAGAGGCGACCAGAGTGCGTCAGCTCGTCACCGCCAGGCTAACGGGCACGCGCCTGAAGAGAACTGATCCGTAAGCCCCGGGCCGGGGCCACCGACCAAAGCGAGCACCCCGGCCCGCCTGCTGCGCCGCTTCCACGAGGCGGGCGTCCCGGTCTGGTCGCTGCGCGAGCCGTGGACCGAGACCGCCGACGTGCACACCGCCGAGCTGCTTGGTGCGATTTACGACTAGATGGCCCGCGCCGAGTCCGCCCGCCGCAGCGAGCGGGTCAGGGCCGGGCTCGCCCGGCGCAAGGCCGAAGGCAAGCCGGTCGGCCGCCGCGCCGGGTTCGAAGGACCCGGCGCGGCGGGTTCGAAGGACCGCAAGCCGCGCAAGCGCAGCGGCTACTACGCCCGGTGGGAACACGAGCGGACAATGGCGTCATGACGAACCGGGACGATGGCACGACGTGCGGCGCCATCTAATACCACCGCAGAGGAGCCGGCCGGGAAAAGCACTGGTGCCACCGGAGCATCACGCGGTGATGCCGCATCTCAAGACGATCAGGGCCGGGGCCGGCTGCGGCGAGATCGGGCCCTGAAGGCGCGGGCCTCGCCGCGGGTCATGTTGTTGCCGAAGAACGTGGTGACGTTGTACCGGCGGTGCCGCCCGGCACCGGCGCAGGTAGGGCACTGCCGGTGTGCCCAGGTGGACATCAATCCAGTTTGGCGGCCGGTGCCTCTGCAAGTACGGCACCTGCGGAATGGCGTCAGCCAGACCGACACCAACCACAAGATGAAGCCGACGACGGCAGTGATAATCGTGCCAGTGGCGGCGTCGTGCGTACGTACGGCGCTACCGAAGAACACAGCTCCTAAAACAAAAACCCACCCCATGTCAAGTGATGGTTCCCCATTCAGCGGGGGAATGCAATAGGCAACCAGGCGCGTCCTCGCTTACCTAGACGCGCGGCCTGTCCGGCGATCGACCGTCCAGAAATGGCTGGACCGTCGGCACAACCAGCAGCTTGCCGACCCGAAGCTTGCCTTTGGGCCGACCAGACCATGATCATCACCTCGCCTGAGACAGTCAGGCTGGCGTGATCGCGGACATCTCCCGTATTGTCCCCGCCACGCCGCCCACACCACGCCCCGGCAGTGGCCACACATCGCGGCTGTCTCGGCGGCCAGGCGCCCGGTAGCGGTACACCCGCGCAGGCGCCACCCCCTGCCAGCCCGGCCGCAGACCTGGCACGGAGCGGACACCGGGACGGGAGCAGGACGACGGACGGCAGGCTGCGGAACCGGCACTGGCACTGGCACTGGGCGGGATCGCGGGGGTGCCGGCGGCGCCTGCATCACGGGGACCGGGGCTACCGGGGCCCGCAGGGACGGATGCCAGGCAGGCCGACCGGCCTTAGCCGCCTTGCGCGCCCGTTCGGCCCCGCTTCCGGCACCTGGCCGAGTAGTAGGTGCCAAGCGGCCCATCCATGCGCCCGGTTCGTCCTCTCCGCATTGCCGGTGATCTGCGCCGCGCCGTGGGGCTGTCGTGAGCCGTCATGAAACCGTAAGCACAGTGACGATTCTGTGAGCTCCGGCCTGATCGGCGCCGAACCGGCCCCACCAGATTCCACCTGGGTTAACACTGAGGGATGCTTTGCACGGCCGGGATCGGCGGGGCAATCGAGCGATCGCGGATGAAGTGCCTGACTGGCCTCGCGATCATCCCAGGGTTTGAGGGGAAGGAGTCCGCGTGATCGGGGAACTTTACGAACACGCGCTGGCCGGCCGGGCGCGACCGGAGATCGAGCACGCCGACGGCAGCCGCAAGCCGCTCCCAGTGGACGGCTGGCTGAGCGAGAGCCCCGGCGACAAATCGATCCTCGACCGCTGCGAGGGCCCGACGCTCGATATCGGCTCGGGACCGGGCCGCCTGACCGTCGCCCTGGCCGAACGCGGCATTCCTTCGCCGGCCCGAAGCTCCCCGCTCCTGTCTGCCATCCGGTGGATCAGCCGGCGCCGGGACCGGCCGGAGCGGTGCCTTCAAACTGGCAAACGCTGCTTCACGAATAGGGGGCGGCTTGGTTTCCGATCTTGGCGTCACAAGGCCCCGGTCTGGGAAGAGCGGACGCCGTATTTTATATGAGTACAGGCCCTAGAGCCGGCTGACCCACATCCGCGACAGCGTCGGCAGGATGGTGCTGCGGGCCGCCTCGAAGGGATGGAGGTCGCCGCGGTTGGCAAGAATGACGATGCCGATCTTGCGCTCCGGGACAAGCCCGATATAGGCCGAGGCATTGTTGAGGCCGCCCGGCTTGTCGACAATGGTTGGGCCGTCCGTGCCGATGGTTTCCCAGGCCATCGCTTGACCGGAGTTCCGGGCCGATGCGGTACGCTTCGCGCTCGGTCATTTGCAGGGCGTCCCATAGACGCGGGTTGACGGCGCCATCGTCGAGGCAGGCGGCGAGCAGGAGCGACAGATCGCGCGCGGTCGAGAACATCTGACCGGTGCCGGGAAAATCGAAGTAGCTCTGCTGGTTGCCGGGGAGCCCGATCGGTTCGCCGCCTTGCGAATAGCCTTGCACCGTGCGCTTGAGGAATTCCGGGCTCATCACGGCGCGATTGTCGGCGCCGCGTTCGGGCACCAAGGTCGACGTCATGCCGAGCGGGTTGGTCACGCCGTCTGCGATCAATTCGCCGATCGGCCTGCCGTAACGGCGTTCGAGCGCAAGCTGCAGCAAAATGTAGCCGGCATGACTGTAGCTGTGCTGCTTGCCGGGTTCTTCGCCATTCGCGCGGCGTATAGGCGTTGAGCGCGTCGTAGAAGCCGGCAAGCGAATAGTGCTGCGTCGGCCATGGCGCATGATCGGTCGGCAGCGACAGTCCCGACGTATGGGTCACAAGCTCACCGATGGTGACGCGGCGAATATAGTCGCCCTGCAGTTCGGTGACGTATTTGTTGACCGGATCGTCAAGGCTCAGCTCGCCGCGCTGCACCGCTTCCGCCACCAGCGTCGCCTCGAACACCTTGCGCACCGAGCCGACATTGAACAGCACATCCGACGTGATCGGCCGCTTGTCGGCCTGGTCGGCGAAGCCGTAGTTGAAGAACAGCGTGCGGCCGTTCATGCGGACGGCGACCGCGACGCCGCCGGCTGCCGTTCGCCGCCATCATGGGATCGATGTCGCGGGCGATGACGCTGCGGACTTCGGTGCTCATGCTGGGACGCGCCAACGAACCCGGCGCCAGCATCGGCAGAGCCGATCGCAACGATTGCAAATATCGCGCCGAAGACCGCGCCGCGCCGCCACCAAGTTGTCACGCCGATGCTCCCGGATTGCATCAGCCCAGGATTGGGCTGAATTGGTAAAGGCAAGGTGAACAGATCCGGCAGGGCGTGCTGCCGGATTGGGACGAGATCAAGGCAATGCCGTTAGAACGCGGACCGCGCATGCGTAGGCCGCAACGCCTGCGTAAAATCGGCGTAACCGAAGCGCGGGCTGGCTCGCGCCTAGCGCACGCCGCCGGCGTTCACGATGGGCCCGCTATAGCCTTCGAAGCGCTTGCGCAGCTCCTCGACTTGCGGCTGGTCGGTCAGGAACACGCGATAGTCGTTGGCGACCTTGTAGGACAGGATCGGCTTGAAGCCCGCCGGCGGCGGCACGTCGCTGCGCGGCGACCAGGTCGGCAGCTTCGCTTGCTGTTCGGGCGCGAGCAGCCACGACAGGAACAGTTTGGCCGCGTTCGGATGCGGCGCATCTTTGAAGATCGCGCCGCTCAACGGCCAGATCGGCAGCGCGTCGTCGGTCGGAATATGCGACTCGACGGGCTGACCCTGCCGTTTCAATTCGCTGGTGATGTCGAGAATCGAATCGAAGGTGGCGAGGTTTTGTCCGGAGCCGATGCTGCGCTGTTCGCCGAGATGGCCCTGAATGAAGTTCGGCTTGGCGGCCATGTATTTGTCCATGTAGCCCCAGCCGTATTTCTGCACGATGTGATAAAACACCCAGAGCGTGACGTCGTCGTCGGCCGGATAGGCGGTGACGATTTTGCCCTGGAACTGGGGTTTGAGAAAATCCATCGCCGAATTCGGAATGTCGGCGGCGGCGACTTTCTCGGTGTTGTACATGTAGGGCACGACGTTCACCATGGTCGCCCAGAAGGTGCCGTCGGCGTCTTTGAAATTCGCATCCATCTTGTCGAAGCCGGGCGGCTTGAACGCGATCAGGCGGCCTTCCTCCTTCCAGCGGACATAGTCGGCGGCGGTCTGCAGGATCGCGGCATCGACTTCGAGCTTGCCGGCGGCGATCTGCGCGTCGATCTTCTTGTCGAGCACGTTCGAGAAGCCGCCGCCGATCGTGATCTTTGATGCCCGGATAGCGCTCCTCGAATATCTTGGCGCGCGCTTCCCAGGGTGCGGTCGGGCCGCCGACATAGAACGCGAATTCACCTTCGCCCTTGGCCTTGGCGTAGAGGTCGTCGAGCGATTGCGCAGCGGCGGGCCGCGCCACCGCCGGGAGGCCCAGCACGGCCGCGATCGTTGCGATGCGGATGGCGTTCGCTGCACGTCGGCCACGACGGCAGCCGATAGTGCGGCCGGTAATAGCGCCAGGCATGATTTTCCTCCCCCGTTATGTTTTGTCGGCATGATCGCCGCTTCGGCGGCGGTAAAGACAAGCGGCTCGCCAAAGGTCAAGCGATCATGCTAGGTCAGCACGCCACTTTTGGCCGGCGCATCTTCGCGCCCATCGGTTGAAGGAAATTGGGGTAAGGGAAAAACTGCAATGAAAA
The DNA here is from genome assembly GCA_963695615.1 of uncultured Alphaproteobacteria bacterium. Lineage (GTDB taxonomy): Bacteria > Pseudomonadota > Alphaproteobacteria > Rhizobiales > Xanthobacteraceae > BOG-931. Next base: position 5,453 of record CAVOHH010000014.1, read on the forward strand.
TGATCGCCTATCTTCTGGCCATTATCTGCGCCATTGCCGCGGTGATGTATTTCGTCATGCCGGCCGGTCAATTGCCGACCTTCATGCCGGGCTATGCCGACGGGCTCGACCCACGTCCACACCACGCACGCGCTTGCCGCCGCCGTCGCCGCCGTCGTGCTGTTCGCGATCGGCAAGTTCGCCGGCCGCGCCGCTCAACGCCGACGGCAATTACCTCTCGCCGCGCACCTTGCGCTGCACGCGTTCGTCGAACCGCGCGACGCTGACCACGACACGCTGATGCGTGCCGCCGCCGATCTCTTCGAACTCGTCGCGGGCCGCGACGTTGAACGTCACGGTGCGGCCTTCGACGTGCAACGACCTCGGCGGTCGCGGTCACCCGCAAGCCGACCGGCGTCGCCGCGGTGTGGCTGACGTCGAGGTGGATGCCGAGGCTTTGGTGGCCGGGCGGCAGAAGGTGCTCGACCGCGGCCAGCGCCGCCGCCTCGAACAGGTTGATCATCACCGGCGTCGCCAGGACCTCGATCCGCCCCGAGCCGACAAAGGGCGCGGTGTGTTCATGCGCGACCGTGATTTCGGTCGTGCCGGTGAGGCCGGGCTTGATCCGGGCCAGAACGGAACTGATTTTGGCGGGCGCCGCCGGGGGAGGGGTGCTCATGCCGCCTTATAGCGCCGTTTTCCGCGATTTCGACATGCCATTCCAGGGCCTAGAGCCGCTAATGACCGCGGTTTGCGGGTTCCCGGCAGGGCGTGCTTCAGGGACGTTCCTTGCCGGGGCGGTTCAATGCTAGAGCTGCCGCCGGGGTGTCACGAGTTCAGGGGTACGAGTAATGCGTCGATACGCCTTCATTTCCGCCGTGCTGATCGCCATACCGGTTGCCGTGCCGGTCGCGATGCTTGCCGAGTGCGCCGTCGTTCGCGGTGAGCGCCAAAGACAAAATGGCGACATGCAAGTTCGGGGCCGATGACCAAAAGCTTCAGGGCGCGGCGCGCAACGCGTTCATGAAAAAGTGCATGTCCAATCACGACGATCCGCGCGGCCCCGGAATCGGCAAGCCGGCCGCCGCTGCGGTGCCGCCGCCGCCGAAACAATAAGAGCGATAAACGCGGCATGAATTGCCGCCCACCAATCTGCCGCCGCTCCGCACGCTGTTCTTCGAGGATCTTTCGGTCGGGATGACCGAAACCCTCGAAAAGACCGTGTCGTCCTCCGACGTCGTCGGTTTCGCGCAGCTCACCGGCGACCGCAATCCGATCCATCTCTCCGAACATTTCGCCGCGCGCACCTCGTTCGGCAAACGGATCGCGCACGGCCTCTATACCGCAAGCCTGATTTCCGCGGTGCTCGGCACGCGCCTGCCGGGCCCCGGCGCGATCTATATTTCGCAGACGCTGAACTTCCGCGCGCCGGTGAAGATCGGCGATACGGTCGTGGTCACGGTCACGGTGCAAGAACTCATCCCGGAAAAATCGCGGGCGCGGCTGTCGTGCATCTGCGCGGTCGGCGGCGAAACGGTGCTCGACGGCGAAGCGCTGGTCAAAGTGCCGAGCGAAAAAGCGGCCAAGGGCAAGCGGCCGATGATGAAGCTGTGATCGCGCCAGGCGCCGCGCGCATCGCGTCAAAAATCACGCCAAGAGATCGCTGACTTCCGGATGCTTGGCGACATAGGCGCGCACGAAGGCGCAGCGCGGGATCACTTTGAGGCCGCGCGCGCGAACGATATCGAGCGCGCCGGCGACGAGCTTTGACGCGATGCCCTGTCCGCGCGCCGCCAAAGGCGTTTCGGTATGAAGGATCGCAACGACGCCGTCGCCGAGCTTGTAGTTCGCGAATGCCGTGACGCCATTGGCGTCGAGCTCGAAGCGGGACAGGGCCTGATTGTCGCGGACGGCTGAACTCATATTCGCAGCCTAGCCGTTTTTCTTCCGCCGTGGAAACGGGAGAGCTGCCGCGCGCGGCGCGGCGTCACAAACGGTACAGGTGCCTTGCGGTCTCGGACAAGATTTGGCGCTGCTCGCCGATCGGTAAGTGCGAGACCGCTTGACGGATATTGCCCGCCACTGTCGCGTAATCGGTCCAGATTTTCTCGATCGGAAAGTTCGAGCCCCACAGGCAGCGCTCGGCGCCGAACAGCGTGACGGTGTCGCTGACGATCGGCTGGATGTCGGCGAGCGTCGCGCGATGCACGAAGGTGCCGAGCGCCGAGAGTTTTACGAACACATTCGGGCAATCCGCGAGCAAGCGCATACCGGCGCGCCAGGCCGCGCGGCCGCTGTCGCTTGTGTCTTCGAGCATGCCGGCGTGGTCGAGCACGAAGGTCGTTTGCGGACATGCGCGTGCGAGTTCGGCGCCGGCCGCCATTTGCGACGTGAATACCTGAAGCTCAAAGAGGAGGCCGCGCGGCGCGAGCTGCGCCAGGCCGCGCCGCCAGTTCGTGTCGGTGATAACGTCGGGACGGGGCGCGAACCGGTAGTTCGGATTTTCGTGCCAATGCACCTGCTGGCGGATGCCCTTGAGCCGCGCATAGGGCCGCATCGCGTCGAGCGTTGCAGCAACATCGTCCTTGGCAAGATCGGCAAAGCCGACAATGGCGTGCGGGAAACCATGCGCGTCGGCAACCGACTGCACCCAGGCGACTTCCTCGACAGCGCGCGACGGCTGCCCAATTGGTCTGCACATAGACCGAGGCGACGACGCCATGGTCTTTGATGTCGGTGAGATATTCGCCGATCAGATAGTCGCGCCGGATCGCGTCGTAGGGCCCGAAAATGCGCGGCACCGTGGGACCGCTCAGCCACGGCTGATCGGCTTTGCGCCAGATGTGATGGTGGGCGTCGATGATGTCGAGGTGGGGCATCAACTTAGTGTCGGCAAGTTGACATCCGTTACATCACCAGTGATGGGCCTTGGAGGGCGTTGACCTTCGGGCTCTCGTAGTCCCCGCTTCGCTCTAATTTTTTCCGACAGGGCGGTATCCACACGAGATGCGGAGCATCTACTACGGCTGACTTCAACCAAACTAACCAGCAATAGCTCGTAGCCGTTGTTGCTTTTTTATCTAATCGGCCCTTTACCATGGGAACCCGTTCGGTGAATTGTGCGTATATCGTCGGCGGACGCAATTTGAACAGTTTTTCATACCGACCGACGCTTTCGATGAATACCGTGCGCGCGATAATCGCAACGCCTTCTCGGGCGATTTCAAGTGAGCGAATGACAAAATCTTCGGCGAGCCTGAATGGTGGGTTGGTAATTACCCAATCCCAAGTGTCGACGGGGTAGGGACCTTTCAGAAAGTCCCTCTGTTGGCCGAACCCGTAATCGTGAACATCGTAGTAGGTCACTTCTTTGAAATACTCAGTGAGCACTTTTGCCATGTGGCCCGCCCCACACGCTGGCTCTAAGCACGAGAGTTGAGCCGGAGCTTTTGTCTCGTTCCTAAGGACAAATTCGAGCAAAGCCCGGGTCGCCCACGGTGGAGTCGGAAAGTCGTCCAAGCTGTTGGATGGCTCCGTACGTTGAGCCATAACCGCATGTGATTTGTTCTGCATTGTTGATCTCAAATCGAATCGTTCAATGTCACGTTTGGCCCAAGTCAGCGGTTGGTCAAGTTGCCGACCCAAATTTGAATATTTTTACATTAAGCACTTGTTGTTTAAGCGCGGACTTCCCAGTTAATTAAGTTTGAGGGGAGGGCCTCAACGAACGGTGTAAAATGAGTGATATCATCCTCGCGCGACAGCGGATCGCGCAAATTGCGCGCGAACTACAAAGGTCTGGACAAAAGGATCTCGCCCAGCGCCTTAGTGGGGTTATTAACCTGATGCATCGTCGAGCGCCGGCAAGACGGATGCCGATCCATTCACGGACTGTCACGCCGGACGTTCGTGAGCAGGTGCTGGAATTGGCTAGGACCACCGATATGCACAGCGCAGAAATTGCTGTGCATCTCAACCTCAACCCCGGTCGGGTCTCCGAAATTCTTCAAGGAGATCGGTAACTTATAGATGGAGGCGGCGTAGCGGAATTTCTCTCCGCCGCCTCCGCGCCTTTTTCTTCTACAGTTGATGTTTGTCGAGACAAGATATTTGTGGCCGCACAAGCGGACGCCGTAATTGTCGTAACCTATGTTTCGCCTCACAAACCGAGCTGCTTCGCGGCTTTTGAACTACTTTGATTGCCCGAGCGCCCAAGTGCTTGCTACGACACCTGATTTAGGGTTCGCTCAGATATTGGGGGAGATTGTCTGGGGCATGATGAAAAACCTCACAATCCGCGCAGGCGTCTCTATTGCGTACGAAGACCATTGCTTCGCGCCGCCGTGGACCTCGCCGCAGACCGTCGTGATGGTGCACGGCAATGCCGAATCCTCGCGCGCCTGGACCGGTTTCGTGCCGCATCTCGCGGGCACGTATCGCGTGGTTCGCCCGGATATGCCGGGCTTTGGCGCATCGGCCGAGCCGCCGGGTTACCGCTGGCAGGTGGACGAGCTGGCCGCCGATCTCGGCCGTTTCCTCGATGCTCTTGAACATCGCCAAGTGTCACTTGGTCGGCGCCAAATATGGCGGGTCGGTCGTGATGCAATATGCCATCGCGCATTCGGATCGTCTGCACTCGCTGTCGCTGTTCGGCTCGCCGGTGCGCGGCAGCGGCACGGGGAATGCCGACAAGATCCGCGATCTCGGCGTGCGCGGATGGGCGGCGTCAACGCAGCGGGCGCGGCTCGGCTCCGGCGCGTCGGCGGCGCAAATCGCGTGGTGGACGGATGAACTGATGGGCAAGACCAATCCGCGCGCGGCCTTCGGCGCCTCGTCGGCGCGCGTCGACATGGAGCTCGAGGCAGCATCTGCCGCGCATTGCCTGTCCGACGCTGATCGTGACGACGCAGGAGAGCGGCCTGCAATCGGTTGCGGCGGTGGAAGCCTATGCGCAAAGAATTCCCGATGCGCGTGTGGTGGTGCTGCCCGGCGACTGCTATCACATCGCCGCCGCCGAACCGGATCTTTGCGCCAATCACCTGCTGAAATTCCTGCAGGAGGTCGCCGCGAAGACCGAGCACAAGGCGCAGGGACGAGTCGAGAAAGTGGAATGAATACACGCCGCCGATTTTTGCGTGCCGCTTTGGTGAGTGCTGCCGGCGCCACGCTTCTTCCGCGATGGGCGCGCGCGGATTGGCCGGACCGGCCGGTGCATATCGTCGTGCCGTTTCCGCCCGGCGGCGGCGCCGATTTGAATTCGCGGCTGCTGGCTTTGCCGTTGCAGGGCCTTCTCGGCGAGCCTTTCGTCGTCGAGAACCGGTCCGGCGCCGCCGGGCCGCATCGGCACGAGCTACGTCGCCAAGGCCGATCCCGACGGCGGGACTTTGCTGGTGACGACGGAATCCTCGATCGTCATCGCCCCGCATAGCGGCGTGACGATGAATTACGATCCGCTCAAGGATCTCGTTCCGGTGTCGCTGCTCACGCGCAACACCGTGCTGCTGGTGGTGCATCCGTCCGTGAAGGCGAACACGCTCGCCGAATTCATGGCGCTCGCGCGGGCGCAGCCCGGGCAGCTCACCTACGGCTCTTCGGGCGTCGGCGGGCCGAACCATCTCGCCGGCGAGATTTTCAAGAAGATGACCGGCCTCGATATCGTGCACGTGCCGTACCAGGGCACGGGCGCGGCGCTGCAGGCCATCATCGCCGGCGAGGTCAATGCGATGTGGGGTTTCATGGCGGGGCTCCTGCCGCAGGTGCGCGCCGGCACGGTGCGCGCGCTCGCCAATGGCGGGCGCGACCGCTCGCCGGCGCTGCCCGACGTGCCGACATTCAACGAGGCCGGCGTGCCCGGCTACGAAGCGGTGTCATGGGTCGGCATGTTCGCGCCGCAGGGCACCAGTCGCGGCGATCGTCGACAGGCTCGCGGGCGCGGTGAAGACGGCGATGGCGGACCCGAACGTCAAAGACGTTCTGGCGAAGGACGGCTCCGAGATCGTGGCGATGCAGCCCGCGGATTTCCGCCAGGTCGTGGCGAGTGACTACGCCAAATACGGCAAGCTGTCCGACGTGCTGAAGGGCGCGCAGTGAATTGATACCGTCATCCTGAGGTGCGAGCGCAGCGAGCCTCGAAGGATGAGCGGCCGAGGTATCGACGCCGCCCGGGCCGTCGCCCTTCGAGGGCCGCTGCGCGGCCACCTCAGGGTGACGGGTTCCAGGTCAGTGCTCGCTCAGCCGGCCGATCACCGCGTCCGTAAACGCCTTGGTGCCGAGCGTGCCGCCGAGATCGCGCGTGCGCTCGGCGGGCGAGGCGATGGCATCGTCGAGCGCCTTTTCGATCGCGGCCGCGGCGCGCCCGTAATTGTCCTTGCCATGTTTCTGGCCGAGCCAGGCGAGCAGCATGGCGACCGAGCCGATCAGCGATGACGGATTGGCCAGATCCTTGCCGGCGATTTCCGGCGCCGAGCCGTGCTGCGCCTGCGCCACGCCGTAGGTGTCGCCGGCATTGAGCGAGGCCGCGAGCCCGATGCTGCCGGACAATTCGGAGGCCTGGTCGGAGAGGATGTCGCCGAACATATTGGTGGTGACGATGACGTCGAACTGGCTCGGCGTCGCGCACCAGCAGCGCCGCCATGGCGTCGACGATTTTCTCCTCATAGGCGATGTCGGGATATTTGGCGGCGACCTGGCGCGCGCATTCGAGAAACAGCCCGTCGGAGACGCGCAGCACATTGGCCTTGTGCACGGCGGTGACTTTCTTGCGGCCTTCGCGGCGGGCGAGCGCGAAGGCGGCTTCGACGATGCGGGTCGAGCCGAGGCGGGTGATCTTGCGGAACGACAGCGCGAGATCCGGCGTCGGCATCATCTCGCCGGGGCCGAGATACATCGAGCGGTCGGCATAAAAGCCCTCGGTGTTCTCGCGCACGATCACGAGATCGAGCGGCTTGCCGCAGGGCGGCGCAAAGCCCGCGCGGGTGCGGGCCGGGCGGATATTGGCGTAGAGGTCGAGCCCGATGCGCAGCGCGCCCGACGGATTGATGCCGCCTTGCGCCACCGGCGGGATAGTCGTTGTGCGAGACCGGGCCGAGCACCGTGCCGTCGGCGCGCTTTCGCGGCTTCAAGCGTTTCCTGCGGGAAGGTGGTTTTCGACTTTTCCATCGCGGCAAAGCCGATCGGCATCGACGAGAATTCCATGCCGAGGCCGAACACGTCATTGGCGCGCGTCATCACGCGCAGTGTCGCTGCCGAAATCTCCGGGCCGATGCCGTCGCCTTCGAGGATCAGGATGTTCATGAATGCCGGGGTTCCTTGAGTGTTTTTGACGCGATGGGCGCTTCTTGTCGGAGCGAGAACGTGGTATGCCGTATCGCTTCGCGGAAGTCGACGTGGTGCCCCGCCGAGGATCGCAAACATGAGTGTAGCCGGACTGTAGCAGGAGCGGCGGGCGCGCAGCCGGTGACCAAGCCGCCGACCCAATCGCCGACTTTGGCGCTTGCCGATTTCGCGGCGTCGCTGCGCGGCGAGGATCTGCCGGCGCGCGTGGCCGACGCGCTGGGCGACCTTTTTCTCGATTATCTCCGCGTCGCTTCGATCGGCGCGGACATGGCGTGGAGCGGCTGGGCGCGCGACTATCTCAGCGGCCCTTGGCCGGCGGGTACGGCGCCGGTCCTGTTCGCCACCGAAGGGCTGCGATCCGGTCGGGTCAGCCTTCCTCAATACGACTTATGCCGGCAGTATCGACGCCGACGACACCCATGTCGGCTCGATGCTGCATCCCGGCGCGATCGTGTTCTCGGCGGCGCTTGCGGTTTGCGGTACGCTCGAGTGGTGCGGATTTCCTCGCCGCGGTCGCTGCCGGCTATGAGGCGATGATCCGCATCGGCCTGTCGATCCAGCCGACGCATTTCCGGCGCGGCTTCCAAAGCACGGCGACCTGCGGCGGTTTCGGCGCGGCGGTCGCCGCATCGCGGCTGTTGTTCGGCAAGGATAGCCGATAGCCGGCGGCGCATCGCCGAGAGCATCGGCATGGTGGCGTCGTTCTCCGGCGGGCTGACGCAGTTCTATCAGTCCGGCTCGACGGTGAAGCGCATCCACGCCGCGCGCGCCGCCGAGAACGGTGTCGCCGCGGCGCTGCTCGTCGCCAAGGGCTTTTCCGGGCCGACCGACATTCTGGAAGGCGCAAACGGCTTTGCGCGCGCTTATGCCGATGCGTTCGATCCCGACATCATCACCGGCGCATTGGGCGCGATTATTTGCTCGATGGCGTGACGGTGAAGGGCCACGCCTGCAGCGCGCGCGTGCAGGCCGCCGTCGAGGGCGTCGTCGCGCTGTGCCGCGCGCACGGCGTCGCGCCCGACGCCATCGAGGATCTTTATGTCGGCATTCCCTCGGTCATTCTCGGCCGGCTGACGATCCCGCGTCCGGTCGACGTGCAGGCGGCGCAAATGAGCCTGCCGCACAGCGTCGCGCTCGCCGCGTTTCTCGCGCCGTAAAGCCGACGACGGCTTTGCGCTCAGTGTCCGCGACTACGAGGACAGCATCGAAAACTCAGCGGTGAAGGCGATCGAGCAGCGCGTGCGCTGCGAGGTCGATCCCGAGGTCGAAAAGGCGACCACGGCGGAATCGGTGCCGGCCCGCATCGTGTCTGAAACTGAAATCGGGCGCGACGCATACGATCTTCGTTTCGGCCTCGAAGGGCAGCCCGTCGAACCCGTTCACGCCGGCCGACCACGCCGCGCGCTTCCGCCGCGAATTGGAGCGGCGATGGCCGGCGGCGCGCTGCGATAAGATTGTCGAATTGTCGCGCAGTCTCGTGTCATTGCCGGACATGACGCACGTGACCGGATTGCTCGCGTAAGCATTGCAAGCACCGCCCGGCGCCATGCTATACCGTGGTCCGGAAGGGTTTCGTTCGGTTCACCGCTCGGGTTGCTTCGCCGATGACGACGCATCAAGGATTGCCCACCAGCAAACAGAGCGCGCACGCCGCCATCAACGGCTTCGGCGCGCTCGTCGACCGTTTCTCCAATGCCGGAACGGCGGCCGAAGTCGCGCACGCGGTGCTGCGCGAAGCGATCCTGTCCAACGTGTTGTCGCCGGGTACACGGCTGCGCGCCGACGAACTCGCCAAGCATCTCGGCGTGAGCAAGACGCCGGTGCGGGAGGCGCTGCGTAAGCTGCAAGCCGAAGACTTCATCGTCGTCAGCCGCCGGCAACGCGCTGACTCGTCGAAGAGTGCTGTCGGAAAAGCTAGCGCCGGAGATCTCTTTGCGGAGGCGCTCGAAGGCATGGCGGCGCGCCATTCGCTGCGGGAAACGTGGTGCCTCGTCGCCAGATCACGCGCGGTGCTTGAAGATCGGAGGGTGCGTGCGGCATGCGATCAGCCTCGCAACTTCAGGCGCGAAATCGCGCGACTGTTCGGGGCGCACAACGATTTTCTCCACGATCTTCTCAAGGTCATTCAAGGTGATGGATGCAAGTATAGCACGAAGTTGACCGGACGGCAGTCTCTGGCAAAGGCCGGCAAAACATAGCAACATGCCGCGCAAGAAGACGCCACGGCCGCAGAGCGCCGGGGAGGAAATGATGAAGTACCTATCTCGCGCGACGCATGCGTGCTCGCGCTGGCCGCGTGACGCTCTCCGCCTACGCCCAGCCCGCCGCCGCGCAGGATTTTTCCGACAAGCCGATCCGCATCATCGTTGGGCTGGCGCCGGGCGGCGCGACCGACGTCACCGCGCGGCTGATCGCGCAGCGGCTGACGCAGAGCCTCAACACCAATGTCTATGTCGAGAACAAGCCGGGCGGCGCGTTCGAGCCGGCCTATCGCGAGCTCACCACGCGCCGCGCCCGACGGCCACACGCTGTTCATGATCTCGGCGGCCGTGACCGTGACGCAGCCGGCGCAGAAGGACTATCCGTTCGATATCCGCAAGATGACGCCGGTGACCGAAGTGTCGGAAGGCCCGTTCATCCTGGTCGGCCGCAAGGCGCTGGGTTTCAAGAACGTCACCGATCTGGTCGATTACGGCAAGAAGAATCCCGGCAAGCTGACCTTCGGCTCGGGCGGCGGCACCGGCAGTTCGCTCTCGCTCGCGGCCGAGCTGTTGCGCATGTCCGCCGGCATCAGCATCGTCAACGTGCCGTACAAGGGCGCGGCCGAGGCGCTCAACGATCTGCTCGGCGGCCGGGTCGATGCGATGTTCGACGCCATGCCGGTCGAGGTCGGCCAGGTGAAGGCGGGCAATGTCTCCGGCCTCGCGGTGACCAGCGCGCAGCGCGCTCCGGCTCTGCCGGATGTGCCGACCATGGCCGAGTCCGGCTTCAAGGAATACGTCGTCTCGAACTATTTCGGGCTGCTGGCGCCGCCCGACACGCCGCCCGCGATCGCGCAAGAAGCTGCGCGACGAAGTCGCCAAGATGGTCGCAGCGCCAGACGTCGTCGAACTGTTCGACAAGCAGGGCATGAAACCGGTCGCCGATGAGCCGGCCAAATTCGGCATCGTGCTCGCGGCCGATCTCGCGCGCTGGACCGATGTGATCAAGAAGGCGGGGATTGTGGTGCAGTGAGGCCGGGCTTCGCCGGGAAACAGGGCGGGATTGTGTCGCTGCCGGAACTGCCAGCATTGCCAGTCGTGCCCGCCTTATTCCAAGCCGAATTCACCTGCGACTGTTCCGACCTTCCGGCGCGGGGGTCGGTCCGATTACTATGCGCATGTCATGAACCAGTCGGCGGCAGATAAAGCGGAGCGCATGGGCAAAAAGATCGACCCCCTGAAGTTATCGTCGCCTCACGTTTTCCTGATCCGGATGTTCGTCTTTATCGTCCTGGTTGGGATAGTCGGCGGCTTTCTGCGTCAGCAGATCGTCGTGGCCTTCATGGCCAATCCCGGCTTGAACGGACTGATCATCCTCGTCGAAGTGATCGGGATCGCGCTGTCGCTACGCCAGGTGCTGCGGCTTTATCCGGAAATCGCCTGGGTCAACAATTTCCGGCTCCGCCAGCCCCGCGCCGCGTCATGGTCGCGCGCCGGTCCTGCTCGCGCCGATGGCGACGCATCCTCGGCGCCCAGCGCCGGCCGCAATGACGTTGTCGGCGCAATTGATGCGCGGGATTCTCGACTCGATCGCCACGCGCCTGGACGAAGCGCGCGATATTTCGCGCTACATGACCGGCCTGCTGGTGTTCCTTGGCCTGCTCGGCACCTTCTGGGGACTGATCGAGACGGTGAGCGCGGTCGGCAGCGTTATTCAGGACCTCAAGCCGACCGACGACGCCGCGAGCATGTTCGACTCGCTGCGCTCTGGTCTGGCCGCGCCGCTCTCCGGCATGGGCATCTCGTTCTCGTCCTCGCTGTTCGGCCTTGCCGGCTCGCTGGTGCTGGGTTTCCTCGATCTGCAATCGAGCCAGGCGCAGAACCGGTTTTATACCGAGCTCGAGGACTGGCTCTCGACGACCGTAAATGACGACAGCGCCGAGCCTGCGGTCACCGGCAGCATGGCCGGCGAAGTCAATACGGCGCTCGATCGCTTGCGCCGCGCCGTCGATCAGGCCGGCTCCGGCAAGGCGGCCGCCAGCCGCGATGGCCGATCTCGCGGAATCGATCCAGCTTCTGGTGCATCACATGCGCGAGCGAGCAGCAAACGATCCGCCAATGGGTCGACGGCCAGGCCGAGCAGCAGAACGAGGTCAAGAAGCTCCTCCAAACCATGCTGGACGACAAGGCAAATCAGGAGAGGGCGTGATGGCTCTCGCCCGCGTGCGCCGCCGCGAATGACGGCCTGAACTACTGGCCAGGCTTCGTCGACGCGCTATCGACGCTGATCCTCAGCATCATCTTTCTCCTGACGGTGTTCGTGGTCGATGCAGTTTTATCTGCAGCGGGACGTCGCCAACAAGAACAGCGCCTTATCGCATCTCAACGCGCAGATCGCCTATCTCGGCAAGCTGTTGTCGATGGAGAAGACGGACAATTCCAATCTCAAGGACCAAGTTGCTCAGCTACGTACCAATCTGACCAGCCGCGCAAGGCGAGCGCGACCGCGCGCAATCCGCCGCCGACACCGCCCAGCTGCCGCGAAAGCGGCCCAGGATCAACTCACCGATATCACCGGGCAGCTCGCGGGCGAGAAAAAGACCTCCGCCGATGCGCAGGGAAAGATGACGAACCTCAGCGAGCAGGTCGAAGGCGAGAAGAAGATATCGGCCGATGCGCTGGCGCAGGTCGACGCCCTGAACCAACAGATCGTTGCACTGCGCAATCAGCTCGACCGCGCTGGCGCAGACACTCGACGCCGCCGAAAAGAAGAACGCCGATGCCCAGACCCGCATCACCGACCTCGGCCAGCAGCTTAATCTTGCGCTTGCCGAAAAGGTCAGCGAGCTCAACCGCTATCGCTCGAATTTCTTCGGCAAGCTTCGCGAGATCCTCGGCGACCGCCCGGATATCCGTGTGGTCGGCGACCGGTTCGTCTTTCAGTCCGAGGTATTCTTCGACAGCGGCCGCTCCGACTTGAAACCGGAAGGCCGCGTCGAGCTCGACAAGCTCGCCGCCGTGCTGCTCGACCTCGAAAAGACCATTCCGGCGGATCTTGGCTGGGTTCTGCGCGTTGACGGCCATACCGACATCCGGCCGGTTACCGGCCTGTTCAAATCGAATTGGGATCTCTCCGCGGCGCGTGCGATCTCGGTTGTGCAATATCTCGTCAGCAAGGGCGTGCCGCCGCAGCGGCTGGTTGCCGCCGGATTCGGCGAGTTTCAGCCGATCGATCCGGGAAATAACGAGGACGCCTATCGCCGCAATCGGCGTATCGAGTTCAAGCTGACCGAGCGTTAGGTCTGACGTAGAGGTGCTCGCGGCGCGATCTCGCGCGCTGGACCGACGTGATCAAGAAGGCGGGGATACAGGTGCCGTGATCAAGATTCGGCGGTGCAAAGCGAGACTCGGGCGGCCCAGTGAGATCGGGCACGGATCGTTTCCCTCGTCCGGCCTACTTTCGTTCAGATTTCGGCAATTTTCTCGTCATCAACGACGCTGCGAAGCTCGCTCATTGCTAAATCAGTGACGTATGCTTCAAGTTCGGCATAAAATGGATACTTGATGTCAATAATCGGAGCAGGTTCGCCGTCCTTGTAGTCACGGAGCTTGCCGTCTTCATCGTTCTTCCTCTTGTTTCGTTCAAAAATCTCTCGATAACGACGGGGCGAAACGCCGTAGAAGTGCTCAAATTCAACGGCTGGATATTTTTGGTACTGGCCACGATCTCCGCCCTCGACCAAAATTGAATCTGAATGCAGGTCAGACGCCAAGCTTTTTGGATATGGCTCGAGGAAGACCACTTTCGCTAATCCAGAAGCAACGATGTGCTTCGCGCACATATGGCATGGAAAGGTCGTGCAATAAAGTATCCCGTCTCTAACGTCGTGCCCAAGACGCGCGGCATCACAGAGGGCGCCCATCTCAGCGTGAACCACTCGGCCATATTCCAGCGCATCCATGAACTGTGATTCCAAGACTCTTTTGTCTTGGAATAATTTCATCGGATCAGCGCCGGGGCTAATAATATTAATTAGTTCGGCAAGTATTTCTTGTTTGCGAATTTGGTTCGAATCGACCTTCCGAACATAGTCCCGGTCGTCAAACTCTTCATCGGGCCAGTAGGTCCCGCCGCGCGCCTTTGGTACCTCGTTTGAGCCAAGTGCAAGCACTTCGCCCGTGTGCGAGAAAATGGCCGCACCTACCTGTCTGGAGAGGTCTAGCGTCCGCAATGCCGCAGCTTTCGCCAAGAACATTCCATATTCGACCCTTGTCGGCGAGAGACAGTTTGAGCCGAATAATAATTCGCAAAACCTCTCTACTTGTTTTGGCACTCCGCCGCCGGCGTCTAGACTTATAATCAAATCGGCGTCATGAAATATCGAAGCGACCCTTTGGCCATGAAGCGCATCAACCTCGTTTTCATCTATTTGGATAAGCTCCTCGGCGGCGTGACGGTACTTTTGAGGGCCTGATACGTGATCGCTGCTTGCAAATCGACGAGAGAGGTAATCGACGCGAGCTCCTCTTCGAGAATAGATTGACACTTGAAAGAATAGCCGACCATAAACCGTACGAAGTAGATCGATTTCTTCCTTACGTTTAAATTGATGAAGCAGAAATACTGTACGCGAAAATTCGTCGCCTTCTTTCTGGACTCTCAATCGACGCGTCATAATACGGCGGATTGTCGTCGCGGCCAAAATCTCGTCGTCGAATTCCGCGCGTAGTTGATTTCCGTAAGCGATGTAGGTGACGTAGCGTTCTCTATGCCCTGATCTGTCCAAAGGAACCGTTGGGGCCACGTATCTTTCCAAGACGGTGAAAATATCTGTTACCTTGATCTCAACGATTCGGTAGCTGCGGTCCGTGAAGTATCGTCGAAATTCGGCTAGGACTGGCTCAAGATCGGCGCCTATCGGCGCGACGAAACCAAAAATCAACTCGGGATGTTGTATCTTTTGGATAGAATCAGTCATGGGCTAGCGCTTAACGAATCGTCTGATAATAGAGGGGCTGGGTGATGGGGAGGCTATCATGGCAGGATTGGTCCCGAAAAGACGAACTCGTACTGAGCTGGAGCGTGCAAACGCTACCCTGTTGGAAAAGCACAAGGATCATCTTCGGACATGGGTAGCAGGCAAAAGAGCTGCTTCTCAATCAAAAAGCCAAAAGCCGAAGCGTCAAACTGTCCAGCCTACCTCAGTCTGCCGCTCGGTGTAGCGGAATACTACCCCGTCGTCTCAACGCATTTAGGCTGACCGCGCTTACCGCCGCGCTCGCATGCCGCTTGATCGCGAACTCCAGCCTTCTCGCAGCCTGTACTGGCGGAAGGCAGAGATTCGTCGGCTCAATGCCGCCTAAACCGCCTCGATCACAACCCCGCCAGATAATGCGCCATCGCGTCGCGCTCGCTGTCGGTGAGCGCCTTCATGAAGCCCGGCATGTCGAGATTGTTGGTGCGCTGGCCGTTGGCGAAGCGCGCATGGCGGAGACGAGGTATTCGTAGCTTAAGCCCGCGAGCCGCGGCGCCGGCGCGCCGCCTTCGAAATTCGCCTGGTGGCAGGCTTTGCAGGCCTGGATTTTGGCGGCGATGGCGTCGGGCGGCGGCAGCGGAGTGCGCGGCAGCGGCCGTGCTGGCAACCTGTTTCGCCGGCCAGGTCTTGTCCGAGAAATAGATCGCCATGGCGCGCAGATCGTCGAGCGACAGGGTTTGCACGAGCGGCGCCATGATCGGGTTCTTGCGATCGCCGCTGTGGAAGTCGTGCAATTCCTTATACAGATAATTCTGCTGCTGGCCCCAGATGATCGGGAAGGTGGCGGAAATCGGCGTGCCGTTCTGGCCGTGGCATGAGGCGCAGGCCAGCGCTTTCGCCGCGACATCGTCGGCGGCTCGCGCCGGCATGACGGCGACAACCACGACGGCGACAACCATGGCGGCGAACGCGAAAATAGACGCAGCAGCTAACAAGATCGCAATGTGGCGATTAGGCATTCCTCAGCTCCCTAGGCATGTTCGCGGTCCCGGCGGGGAGACAGCGACGGCGCGTCGACGCGCTCTTTAAGCCCGTCAAGCTGCCAAGCGCGCAGAGGTTGCGCAAGCCCCTATCGGCGCAGCACGTGCCGGCCGGGCGCAGGGCACCTGCGCGTCACCCGGCTAGCTCGCCGTTTTCCGGCACGGCGGTGGCATTATACGCGGGCGTGCATAGATAATTTATACTCAGGCGACTGGATGGGGACGCAGCATGAAATTCGGGATCGGCCAGCCGGTGCGGCGCGTCGAGGATCAGCGGCTGATCACCGGCCGCGGCCTCTATACCGACGACATCGTACTGCCGGAGACGGCGCAGGCCTTTGTGCTGCGCGCGCCGGTGGCGCATGCCCGGATCAAGCGCATCGACGCGACGGCGGCACGGCGCATGCCGGGCGTGCTGCTGGTCGCAACCGGCGAGGATTTGCAGAAGGACGGTCTCGGCGACCTGCCTTGCGTCATTCCGCTGAACAATCGCGACGGCACGCCGCGGCACGACACGCCGCGGCCGGTGCTTGCGCTCGGCAAGGTGCGCCATGTCGGGCAGCCGGTCGCGCTCGTGGTCGCGGAGACGCTTGCCGCCGCGCGCGACGCCGCAGAGGCCATCGAAATCGACTATGAGCAATTGCCGGCGGTCACCGATGCCAGGGACGCGATCGCGCCGGGCGCGGCAAAACTGTTCGACCAGATTCCCGGCAACATCGTTTTCGACTGGGACAATGACATGGGCAATGCGGCCGCGACCGACGCGGCGTTCGCGAAGGCCGCACGCGTTGTCACGCTCGACCTCGTCAACAATCGCGTCGTCGCCAATTCCATGGAGCCGCGCAACGCGCTCGCCGAATATGACGCGGCGAGCGACCGCTCGACGCTCTATACCGGAACGCAGGGCCCGCATTTCGTCCGCGATCCGCTGGCCGACATGGTGCTCAAGATCGGCAAGGACAAGCTGCGCGTGATCACGCGCAATGTCGGCGGCGGCTTCGGCATGAAGGCCTTCGTCTATCCCGAGCACGCGCTCGTGGTCTGGGCGAGCCGGAAGCTTGCAAGCGCCCGGTGAAATGGCAGGAGGACCGTTCTGAAGGTTTTGTCTCCGACAATCAGGGCCGCGATCACCACACCCGTGCCGAGCTGGCGCTCGACTCCAAGGGCCGCTTCCTCGGTCTGCGCGTCTCGGTCCTCGCCAATATCGGCGCTTATCTGTCGCCGTTCGGCTGTTTCGTGCCGACGCGCTCGACCGATCTGGTCTCCGGCCTCTATGTGTTCGGCGCCATCCACGTCAACGTCAAAGGCGTCTGCACCAATACCGTGCCGGTCTGCGCCTATCGCGGCGCCGGACGGCCGGAAGCCGCTTATCTGCTCGAGCGCCTGGTCGATGCCGCGGCGCGCGATACCGGCATGAGCCCGGACAAGATCCGCCGCATCAATTTCGTGCCGCCGTCAAGGCGATGCCCTACACCTCGGCGACCAAGCTGGTGCTCGATTCCGGCGAGTTCGAGGAAGTGATGGACCGCGCCATGGCGGCGGCCGAATGGACGTCGTTCAAGAAACGGCGGCGCGACAGCGAGCGCAACGGCATGCTGCGCGGCATCGGCATGGCGACCTATACCGAGCGCTGCGGCGGCGGATTCCCGGAAACCGCCTCGATCGAGTTCAAGGACGATCGCGTCGAACTGGTGATGGGCAATCAGGAATACGGCACCGGCCTGCACACCGCCTACAAGCAGATCGTCTCCGACCAGCTCGGCATCGATGCCGACCGCATCGACGTCATCATGGGCGACACCGACCGCACGCCGTCGGGGCTGACCGGCGGCTCGCGCGCCATCGCCGTCGGCGGCGCGGCGCTTTACGAGGCCGGGCGCATCATCGTCGGCAAAGGCAAGGAGCTTGCCGCGCATATGCTCGAAGTCGGGGCCGCCGATGTGACCTTCGAGGACGGCGTGTTCGGCGTGCCCGGCACCGATCTCCGCGTCGATCTGTTCGACGTGGCGAAGGCGGCGAACGATCCGAAAAAACTGCCGCCGGGCATGGAGCCCGGGCTCGACACCACGCATCAGCGCGTGCCGCCGGCGCAGACTTTTCCCAATGGCTGTCACATCGTCGAGGTCGAGATCGATCCGGCGACCGGCGCGGTCGGCATCGAGCGCTACACCATCGTCGACGATTTCGGCCGCACCATCAATCCGCTCTTGCTCGAAGGCCAGGTGCATGGCGGCGTGGTGCAGGGCATCGGCCAGGCGCTCCTCGAACACGCGGTCTACGATCCGGAATCCGGGCCAGCTTCTGTCCGGCTCGTTCATGGACTACGCCATGCCGCGCGCCGGCGATATTCCGCTGTTCGATTTCTCGACCCACAATGTGCCGTCGACGTCCAATCCGTTCGGCGTCAAGGGCGCGGGCGAGGCCGGCGCCGTCGGCGCGCCGCCGGCGGTGATCAATGCCATTGTCGACGCGCTGCATCACAAGAACGGCGCGCGGCATATCGACATGCCGGCGACGCCGCCGCGGGTGTGGGAGGCGATCAACGGGGGGTGAAGATTCCGTCACCCTGAGGTGCGAGCGCAGCGAGCCTCGAAGGGCGACGGCCCGGGCGCCTCGGCCGTATCCTTCGAGGGCCGCTGCGCGGCCACCTCAGGATGACGGAATGAATATCACCGCGCCCGCTGCTGCTTCCGCAGCGCGGCGCCAAAAGCCTCGAACAATGTGCGATTGATCGGATTGGTGCCGGCGTCGTGCTCGGCATGCCATTGCACGCCGAGCGCAAAGCCCGGCGCATCGGCGACGCGGATGGCCTCGATGGTGTCGTCCTCCGCCACGCCCTCGATGACGATGCGCTCTGCCCGGCTCGAGGATGCCCTGGCCGTGCAGCGAATTGACCCGGATGGTCTCGGCGCCGAGGAGCTTTGCGAACACGCCGCCGGGCGTCAGGCGGACCTCGTGGCGGTCGGCGAAAATGACGGCGACGTCGGGATGGAATTCGCCGTTCGGCAGCCGCGGCGCCCGATGATTCATGCGGCCGGGCAGTTCGCGGATTTCCGGGATGCAGCGAGCCGCCATAGGCGACGTTCATCTCCTGAAAGCCGCGGCAGATGCCGAACAGCGGCACGCCGCGCGCGACGCAGGTTTCGACCAGCTCGAGCGCCAGCGCGTCGCGCGGCTCGTCATAGGGCTCGCTGCTCGGATGCTCGTCGTGCCCGAAGCGGCTCGGATGCACGTTCGCCCGCGCGCCGGTGAGCAGGATGCCGTCGACGGTATCGAGCAGCGCGCCGATATCGGTGATCTCCGGCGAGCCGGCAAAGATCAGCGGCAGCGCGCCCGCGGTCTCGGCGACCGCGCGCAGATTGCGCTCGCCGACCCGCTGCGCGGTGAATTTGCCGTCGACCAGATGCGCGCTGCCGATCACGCCGACGACGGGTTTTTTGGCGGTCACTTTCGGATTTGATCCTATCCGGCAGCAGGATAGCGCGATCCGGCACCAGACCAGATCATTGTCGGCTTGCCACGGCCAATGCACGATAGCGCGAAGCCCGCACGCGCACCGACCAGGAACCGCCCGATCTTCTTGAACTGCAAGGAGGGATGCTGCGGATTGGCTTTGAGCAACGCATAGTTCTTGTCGGCGAGAGCGCGAACTTGTTCGGGGAGCTTTCCATAAGCCTCCCGAAAAGGCGCGGCTTGCCAAATGCCTCATATTTCGCGGGCGCGGCCCGTGCGGAAATCGTCGACGGCTCGATCCGCCAGCATTGTCGAGCTTGCCGGCCTTGGCGTCACGCTCGATCTTCTGATCGAATCGTACGGCGTCGAACTCCTCGAACCAATCCCGGAAATCGGGCGAATTGGTCGGGCGGCAACTGGGCGACGGCTTTCTCAAGGTCTTCGATGGTCATGAGCACGATGTCGCAGGAAATTTCCGGGCCGGGTGGCGGCCGCGGAAACGGCGCCAGGCGAGTAGGGCGGATTAGCCGAAGGCGTAATCTGCCATCTTACGCACCTCGATGGCGGATTACACTGCGCCAATCCGCCATGCGCGTTAACTTCAGCCCGACGGCGGATATTCCGCATGGCGCGGCAGATCGTCGGTGATCTCGAACCACGGCGCCTTGCTGCCGACGAAGACAGTGGCATCCGGCCGCGCTGGCGGATCGTCGAGGAGCGCCAAGGCGATGCCGTATTGCGGGGTGGTGTCGGGAAACTCGGCGGGCGCTTTCCAGTTCGGCCCGGCGCGATTGATGATCGGCGAGCCGCAATCGCTGCAGAAGCCGCGCTGATAGCCGCGCGGGCTTTCGTAATATTTGATCAGGTGCTCACCCTTGAGCCAGCGGAAATCCTTGGCCGCGATCGCGCACGCGGCTGCGAAACGCAGCGCCATGCTGCTTGCGGCATTGCGAGCAATGGCAGTTCAGCGGATTGAGCAGCGGCCCGGTGATTTCGAATGCGATGCCGCCGCACAGGCAGCTGCCGCGGATTGGGGGCATGCTGATTTCCATCCGGGCCACGCTTTCTGTGTCGGTAGCAAAAAATTCTCGTGGCTTCTAAGCGTATTCATCGATTACAGAAACAACACGACCAAGCAAAGTTGAGAACCCGGAAAAAGTCGATTTTCGCGGCATCCGGCCTCACTACCTGCTCCGCAAAGACCGCTTTGCCATATTCTGTAGCCGTATTGATCTTATCATCGGCGTTGAAACTCTTGCCCTCAAGTTTCGTTGCAAGAACCGATGACGGAAAAAAAAGTCTTCAACGCGCGAAATACCGCTCGGTCCTTTTTCTGGCGTCTTAATAAGAAAGAGATTGTGACAAAGGTAATAGAAGGGAAGTCCTGTTTTAAGTCTCCGCCGTAACATGAAACTTGCTTTTGACGGCCGAGAATATTGGTTTCGCTCCGTCATCGTTGTCGATGAGCAGGGATTACCGGATATTTCAACGGCGCGTGCTTGATCTGTGCAATGAGGTCCGGATCATTCCAAAAGCAAACGTTTTAAGTCACCCGTTCCGCCCCCCAATTGAACAACGTCAGTGATCTGTTTAGCTCCATATCTCAGAAATCTCACGTTAAACGTCGTGGCGTCTTTTGTAACTGTCGCGAGTTGTGGATGAAATTTGGTGAGCTCCCCCTTTTTCTTCGAACGCTATTGCGCTTGAGAATGTTTTTTTGTTGGTCGATAATGTTATGTCGTCGGCGTAGCGCGAGTACGTGCATTTTCCATATTTTGCAAGCTGAGCCAATCTAACATCGAGAAAATGCGTGAGAAGTTCCGAGATGATTGGAGAGCACGGGCTGCCTTGTGGTAGGCTTTCGCCATTGCACGCAATTTGCGCAAGGACTGTTGCAACGGCTGGTCGGAGCTTAAAGTCTTTGTTCTTGAGAAAGAAACCCCTCACTCGCCCAAAATTTAGAGAAGGAAAGAAATCTTTGAGGTCCAAATTAAGAACATAGCGACGATTCTTATGCGGACGTGCATTTGTTAGAATTGAGTGTGATTTGCGAAAGGCGTGAGAGAGGGATTGTTGCTGTTTGTGAGCTTCTTCGATTTCGACGCAGCATTCATAGAGAATATTCGCGAGCTTACGTTGCAGCACTTTAAGCTTTGGTGTCGGTGCGCATATTTCCCTGACGCCCCCTCCCTTTTTGGGGATTGGGAAGGTCGTATAGCGTAATTCAACAGGGAGTTTATAAAGTAAGTACGAGAGAGCACTTGGCCTGTAACCAAGAATCCCAGCAACGTTTTTGAGGGAGGTTGCGAGCTTCAGCTTCTGTAGCGACGACAAGGACCACCTAAGCAAATCGGCCTACAGGCACTCCTACGCGTCGCATAACATTCAGCACATTGCATTCAATCAGCCATTGCCTGAGGAGCATCGTCCCCCGACATTGGATCATATATCGCGAAACGCGATAACAAATCTGCCTGTAGGCCTATCGCGAGAGTAATAGGTACGTCGGCGCGAGGCAACTAGAAGTTTAGTGGCGAATAACCTGTTTTTGCAGGTCGCCTAGCAAGTAGGGTGGATTAGCCGAAGGCATAATCCGCCGCTTTACGTTCCCGAATGGCTCCGCGCTGCAATATTTCAAAAAGGGATTTCGTCATCAGTGTCTGTTCGACTGGCTATTGTCCGCTTCTTGGGCGGTGGCGATATTTGCTTGGGCGGCGCAGGAATTTCTCTTTTTTTGGCTGGCGGCGGCAAAGAGTCGGTCCGCTCCTTCATTTGTGCGCCCCAGATTAGTCGTGCAATTGAATCGATCCATTTTCGTGCTGGTTCTGCTTTTTCGGCTGAGTCGCCAAGTATGCCCCCAAGCTTGACAACAAAGTCACCGAAGATTCCGAGCCGCGAGCGGTCAAGATCGATTTCTAGTTCAAGCGCATTGATAGCCTTGTAAAGATCGTCACGCTTCCAGTCTTCCAAATTCAGCGTGTCTACAAATTCGCGGATTTGCGACAAGTAATGTCTAAGCTTTGACTTCGCTGTAGCGTCAAAACGTACCGTCTGCCCCTTGTTTCTTCTACTGTGCCGAATTTCAAGAATGGTGCGGTAGTGCTCGACATCGCTCGAAAAATTTCTGAAAAGATCGATTGTGAAATTTGGCGCAGCCGGCACGTTCCAGCTTTTAAGTACATCGAGGTTAAGTTCGGTTCGGGCCGCTAAAGTGCGGCTCATATAGCGCAAATAATCCTCGGTATTATTTTCTTCGTGCCCTCCAGCACTTAATGCTTCTTCGAGGTCATTACGAAACAATTTTTCTAAATGCAGAAAAGCGAGCTCTAAATCGTCCGGGATGTCGTCAAAGAATGTCACGTTATTCCTCCGATGACACGAGAAGCAATGCTACTCCGCCGCCTCAACCCGTTTCTTCTTGCTCGTCACACCGCGCCTTGCCAGCACCGGCTTCAAAAACGCCCCCGTATAACTCCGCTTCTCCCGCGCAATATCCTCAGGCGTTCCCGCCGCGACGATTTCGCCGCCGCCGTCGCCGCCTTCGGGGCCGAGGTCGATGACCCAGTCTGCCGTTTTGATCACTTCCAGATTGTGCTCGATGACGACGATGGTGTTGCCGCTCTCGACCAGTTCGTGCAGCACTTCGAGGAGTTTTGCCACGTCGTGGAAGTGCAGCCCGGTGGTCGGCTCGTCGAGAATGTAGAGCGTGCGGCCGGTGGCGCGCTTCGACAGCTCCTTCGCGAGCTTGACGCGCTGCGCTTCACCGCCTGACAGCGTCGTCGCCTGCTGGCCGACATGGATGTAGTCGAGGCCGACGCGGTGCAAGAGCTTCAGCGGCTCGCGCACCCGCGGCACCGCCTTGAAGAAGTCGAGCGCTTCCTCGACCGTCATGTCGAGCACGTCGGCGATGGATTTGCCCTTGAACAGCACTTCCAGCGTCTCGCGGTTGTAGCGCTTGCCGTTGCAGACGTCGCAGGTGACATAGACATCTGGCAGAAAGTGCATCTCGATCTTGATGACGCCGTCGCCCTGGCAGGCCTCGCAGCGGCCGCCTTTGACGTTGAACGAGAAGCGGCCGGGCTCGTAGCCGCGCGCTTTTGACTCGGGCAACCCCGCGAACCATTCGCGAATGGGCGTAAACGCGCCGGTATAGGTCGCCGGATTCGAGCGCGGCGTGCGGCCGATCGGCGACTGGTCGATGTCGATCACCTTGTCGAGATGTTCGAGCCCTTCGATGCGGTCGAACCGGGCGGGGGCCTCGTTGGCGCCGTTCAGCCGCCGCGCCACGGCCTTGTACAGCGTGTCGATGAGCAAGGTCGACTTGCCGCCGCCGGACACGCCGGTGACGCAGGTGAAGAGACCCAGCGGAATTTCGGCCGAGACGTTTTTGAGATTGTTGCCGCGGGCGCCGATGATCTTGAGCATGCGGGTCGGATTTTTCGGCCGGCGCTCGGGGATCGGCACGGAAAGCTCGCCGGAGAGATATTTGCCGGTCCAGGAGTTTTTCGCCGCGATCAGGTCGTCGACGCCGCCTTGGGCGACGAGGTGGCCGCCGTGAATGCCGGCGCCGGGGCCGATATCGAGCACATGGTCGGCGGTGCGGATGGCGTCCTCGTCGTGCTCGACGACGATGACGCTGTTGCCGAGGTCGCGCAGCCGGCGCAGCGTTTCGAGAAGCCGCGCATTGTCGCGCTGATGCAGCCCGATCGACGGCTCGTCGAGCACATAGAGCACGCCGGTGAGGCCGGAGCCGATCTGCGAGGCGAGCCGAATGCGCTGGCTCTCGCCGCCGGACAAGGTACCGGAGGCGCGGGCCAGCGTGAGATAATCGAGCCCGACATCGACCAGAAAGCGCAACCGCTCGCGGATTTCCTTGAGCACGCGGCCGGCGATTTCGTTCTGCTTTGCGTTGAGCTTGTCCGGCAGTTCGGTGAACCAGGTCGCGGCGGCTTTGACCGACATGTCGGACACTTCGCCGATATGGCGTTCGGCGATCTTCACGCACAGAGCTTCGGGCTTGAGCCGAAAACCCTTGCAGGCGTCGCACGGCACGTCGGTGAAATAGCGGGCGATTTCCTCGCGCGCCCAGTCGCTGTCGGTCTCTTTGTAGCGGCGCTCGAGATTGGTGATGATGCCTTCGAAGGCGCGCTTGGCGTCGTAGGCGCGGGTGCCGTCGTCATAGGAAAAGCGGATCTCGTCGTCGCCGGAGCCGTGGAGGATGGCGTCCTGCGTCTTCTTCGGCAGATCCTTCCATTTGGTGTCGAGCGTGAACTTGTAGTGCTTGCCGAGCGCTTGTAGCGTTTGAACGTAATAGGGCGAACTCGACTTGGCCCAGGGCGCGATGGCGCCTTTGCGCAAGGTGCGCTCCTTGTCGGGAATGACGAGCTCGGCATCGATGTGCTGCTCGACGCCGAGCCCGCCGCATTTCGGGCAGGCGCCGAACGGATTGTTGAACGAGAACAGCCGCGGCTCGATTTCCGGAATGGTGAAGCCGGAGACCGGGCAGGCGAATTTTTCCGAGAAGATGAGGCGCTCGGCGGTCTCGTTGCGCTGCTTGTTGGCCTTGCTGTTGGTCGTTGCGCCGGCGGCGGCGGTGGAATCGGCGAGTTCGGCAACCGCCATGCCGTCGGCGAGCTTCAGCGCCTGTTCAAGCGAATCGGCTAGCCGCGTCGCGATGTCCGGCCGCACCACCAGGCGGTCGACCACCACGTCGATGTCATGGGTGAATTTCTTGTCGAGCGCCGGTGCCTCGGCGATCTCGTAGAACGCGCCGTCGATTTTGACGCGCTGATAGCCGCGCTTCATGAATTCGGCGAGCTCCTTGCGGTACTCGCCTTTGCGGCCGCGCACGACCGGGGCCAGGAGATAGATCCGCGTACCTTCAGGCAGCGCCAGGATCCGGTCGACCATCTGCGAGATGGTCTGGCTTTCGATCGGCAGGCCCGTCGCCGGCGAATAGGGCACGCCGACGCGGGCCCAGAGCAGCCGCATATAGTCGTAGATCTCGGTGACGGTTCCGACGGTGGAGCGCGGATTGCGCGAGGTGGTTTTCTGCTCGATGGAAATGGCAGGCGACAGGCCGTCGATCTGATCGACGTCCGGCTTCTGCATCATTTCCAGGAATTGCCGCGCGTAAGCCGAGAGGCTTTCGACATAGCGGCGCTGGCCCTCGGCATAGATGGTGTCGAAAGCGAGCGAGGATTTGCCCGAGCCGGACAGGCCGGTGAAGACCACAAGCTGGTCGCGCGGAATGTCGAGATCGACATCCTTGAGATTGTGCTCGCGCGCGCCGCGGATGGCGATCACGTGACGATCGCGCATTTGGCGATCAAGGTTTTGGCGACCAAGGTTTTGGCGGCCGGGATTTCTGCTGCTCTTGTCGCTGTCGGTCATAGCGAAAAGGTCCCGTTCCGCCGCGCTCTAGGCCGACGCTGGGACCACCTTTTGGCTTTTGGCTCTTTGACGTCTCTGCCGAACATAGTGAGAACGGCGCGGCTTTGCCAGGGCGGGGCGCAGCCAGTCCCCCGAAATCACCGCTATACAATCCGTCATCCTGAGGTGGCCGCGAAGCGGCCCTCGAAGGATACGGCCGAGGCGTTCGGGCTGTCGTCCTTCGAGGCTCGCTTCGCTCGCACCTCAGGATGACGGTGAACTAGAAACGACAAGGGCCGGCATTCGGCCGGCCCTTGGAGTGCGCTTCAATCGAGTACGCGGTTACAGGTACTCACACAGGCAGACTAGTAGGGCCTGCCTCCAGCCCAATTGAAGCGGTAATTGATACCGACCGTAAACACATGCATGTCGGATTTGATCGACACCGGTGTGATCGCGAAGGCGTAGTTCTTGGTGCCGAAATCGTAGAAGTCGTATTCGAGCTTTCCGGAAAAATTCTCGGTAAAGCCGTATTCGAGCCCGGCGCCGGCGGTGAAGCCGGTGAGCGTGCTGCTGTTGAGCGTTTGCGTGGCGGCGGTGACGCCTCCGGTTATGATGTCTTCGGTATATTTAGCCTTCATCCACGCGCCGCCGCCCTTGACGTAGAGCAATAGCGTGTCGGCCGCATAGCCGACGTGCCCGGTCGCGGCCGCAAACCACTGCGTGTTGGACGTGGCGCGCTCGGTGAAAAGGGGTGTCGTGGTCGGGGTTGTACCGCTCCCGCTGACGCCGGAGTCGGTCCATGAGCCTTCGACGCCCACGACCCAGGGCGCGAATTCATAATTGAAGCCGGCTTGCACGCCGCCGACCAGACCGGGCGGGCCAACATTGATGGGGTTGCCCGGGGAAAAAGTCGCGGCACCTGAGATCTGAGTGTAGGTGTCTTGGAGTAGCCCGGCGCCGACATGACCGCCGACATAGAAGCCGGTCCAGTCATAAATCGCGGGGCGATAATAGGCGGGAGCCGGGGCGACGGGCGCAACCGGCAAATCGGCCGCGTGCGCGAACTGCACACACGCCGCTGCCGCCAATGCCGACGTCAGCAAACCCAAACCAAGACGCTTCATACCGAAACCCTGTCGCTGGCCGCGTCCGGGCTAATACAGTGCTTCCGGGAGCGCCTGGATAGTGCAAAAAAACAACACCTGCCGGATTCCGATACCGTAGCAACCGGTGTCGTTTCGGGCATTGGCGGAACTCTTGGTCGAACTCTTGGTCAACTCTTGGTCGAGACCCTTTGCCGAAGTGCCGCGGTGTCTGGGTTTTTGCCGTGTCGCGCCGGCAACGTGCCTTGCTGGCGCCTCGTTGGCCTCTTGTTAGCCTCTTGCTTTTGCCATTCGACCGTCTTAGAACAAAATGAGAACATCGCCGCGGGATAACGGCCGGCGGCGGTACGCGTGTGGATAACCCTCGCGATCCGCCGATCCTCCTTGCAGGGGGACGGTCCGGCACTAGTGTCCCAAGCGAGATGCTCGGAACGCGCGGGCCGCATCGTGCGGAGCAAAATCCGGAACGCGGCAACGCGGAAAATCAGTCAGCGGAGTAGATCATGGCGGGAAGCGTCAACAAGGTGATCCTGATCGGCAATCTGGGCGCCGATCCCGAAATCCGTCGTACCCAGGACGGGCGGCCGATCGCAAATCTGCGGCTCGCCACCTCGGAATCCTGGCGCGACAAGACGAGCGGCGAGCGCAAGGAAAAGACCGAGTGGCATCGCGTCGTCATCTTCAACGAAAACCTGTGCCGGATCGCCGAGCAATATCTCAAGAAGGGCTCGAAAGTTTACCTCGAAGGCGCGTTGCAGACGCGCAAATGGCAGGACCAGGCCGGTCAGGACCGCTATTCCACCGAGGTCGTGCTGCAGGGCTTTCGCGGCGAACTGACCTTGCTCGATCGCGCCGGCGGGGCGGGGGCAAGCGGCGGCGGCGACATGGACGAGGCCGGCGGCGATTTCGGCTCGCCCGGCCCGACACGCAAAGTTGCGGCCGCGGCCGGCGCCGGATCCGGCGCAGGCTCGATGCGCGGCGGCGACATGGACGACGAGATTCCGTTCTAAGCGCCCGTCTCGTCACGTTGATGCCGTCATTCCGGCCGAGCGAGCATCGCGAGCGAGAGCCGGAATCCATAGTCACGGTTTAAGGGTGGTCCTTCGGCGCCACTCCCTCTAGTCTTGTGATTATGGATTCCGGGTTCGTGCGTTGCACGCCCCGGAATGACACTGCGATATGATCGACACCATCTTCGCCATCAAATTCGTCCATGAGCTGGCGGCCGCGGCGATGTTCGGCACGTGGCTCTGCCTTGCGGCGTTCATGCTGCTTGCGCACCGCTCCGGCAATACCTCGGTGGTCGCGCTGACCGCGCAATTCGTCGTCAGCGTCGAGAAGGTGGTGATGATCCCCGCCATTGTGTTGCAGCCGCTCAGCGGATTTCCGCTCGCCTCGGCGATCGGCCTGCAGCCGCTCGGCGAATTCTGGATTCTTGTGGCGCTGGTGTTCTATGCAATTGTCGTCGTGTGCTGGATTTTTGCGGTGCGGCTCGAAATCCGCATCCGCGGCCTGGCGCGCGAAGCGGCGCTGGAATCTCAGCCGCTGCGAAAACCCTATCGGGCGCTGTTCCGCACCTGGTGCGCGCTGGCCGCTCCGATCCTGCTCGGCATGGCCTGCATCTTCGCGCTGATGATCTGGCAGCCGCGCCTAGATTGACTGCGACACATCGCATTTTAGCGGAGCAAGATCTTTTCGGAAAACCGGCTTCCACTTTTCCGGATCATGCTCTAGCCGGTGCGCGCGAAATCCCGCTTGTCGCCGTCGGCAAGCTTCGTCAAAGCCGCTCCCGAAAGCACGAAGGTGAGGCATTGCGGCAGCGGCGCAAAGCCGGTGCTCACATAGAATTGCTGGGCCGGATTGTCGTCGCGCACGGTGAGCTCGATGATCGGACTGCCCAGGTCGCGGGCCAGGGCCGCGACGCGGGCCATCAGCGCGCGCGCGATGCCCTGGCCGCGATAGGCGGCGTCGACATAAAGGTCTTGCAGGAAAATCACCGGCCCGTCCCATCCGGTGACGACGCGCTGGCTGCACGTCGCCATTCCGATTATAGATTTGCCAATTACAGAATTGCCGGCCGCCCGGCCCCCGGCATTCGCCGCCGGATCGTCGGCGCGCTCGGCAACGAAGGCGGTGAAACCGGCACGCGGTCCAAAGCCGTCGCGCAGCCAATCGGCTTCGGTGGCGCACACGGCGTGCAGCGCGTCCTCGCCTTGCGCCAACAGGCGCTTGAGCTGCATCAGTGCCGGAATGTCGCGCGGCTGCGCGTTGCGCACTGTGATCCGGGCTGGGCGTGTATCGTTGTTGTCCATGCGCACCAAATGATCGGACATGACTTATATTTTGCACTTGAGCATGATCTTTTCCGACCTTCCTTCGCCCGCCGGAGCGGGCTTCGCGAAGGCGGGAAACCGGCAGCCACTTTTCGGGATCATGCTCTAAGCCGATATGTCGACCTTGCCGCCGACGCGGCCGGTCGAGCGGTTGGCGGACGCCGTGTTCGCGCTTTGCGCATCGACGTCGCTGATCGAGGGAGCCTGAGCGCCGCCGCGCCGGTGATGCGCCCAAGACTGCACGGAGGACTGCACCGATGTCTGCGCGACCTGTTGCGTCTGCGGGCTCGCGGCAATTCCGGAAATCGCCATAGCCAGATTCCAAATAAAGTATCCGCACGAAGTCTGGACCCGGATGGTTAATGAAAGCTTACCCGGCCTCAACGGGCGACGGCGCGGATACGATGCCTTCGATCTGGAAAGTGGTATTCATGACCGTGACGAAACAGGCGCGCAAAAATGTTTGGACCGACAGCGAGGACTGGTTTGCCGGGACGGTTGGTTCCGATCGCTATGCTGGCGGTTTTATTGGCCTTCGGCGGCAAACCCGCGCGGGCGGCGCAGCCGCGGGGCATTTGCTTCAACTACGGCCATGACGGCTACGTGCACGATCTTTCGCCTGGCGGCCAGGTCGAGCAAGATTTGCGAAGGCTCATGAACGGCGGCGTCCGCTGCCTCCGCATTGTCTATAACGGCTTCAACGATGTGCAGGCCGAGGCGCTGGCGCGCTTCGCCAAGGTCCGCGGCTTTTATGTCATCAGCGGCGGGGAGTGGGAGCAGCTCGACGCCGGTCAGCTGCCGCAATATCGCGCGCAGGTCATGCAGCAGGCCAAATGGGCGCAGGCCAACGGCATCGATCAATTGAGCGTCGGCAACGAACAGGAGGAGCGTCTGACCGGCATTTCGTTTTCGCGCTGGGCCAACGAGATCGTCGCCATGGCCGCCGACCTGCGGGCGTTTTTCTACGGCGCGGTCTCGTACGAAGCCTCGGGCTATTTCGTCGACGATTGGCCGAAGGTGAATATCGGCAGCCTCGATCTGCTCGGCCTCAATCTTTACAACGGCTATGACTTCAATAGGCACGGCCTGCAGGAGAATATCGACGCGCATGGCGTCGGCCATGTCTACATGTCGGAGACCAATTGCGACCTCATGCACGTGTGCCACACCGACGAAGAGCTTGCCACGGAAATGAAAGGCGATCTGCTGCGGCTCATCGGCGAGTTTCCGCAGACCGGCTTCTACGTCTATACGTGGCGCCAGGCGGGACCGGCCGCTGCGTTCAGCGTGGTCAATTATCCGAAGACGCTGGCGCTGCTCGGCATTCGCTAGGCGGCTTTTTTCAAGCGGCAAAAACTTTTTCAAGCGGCAAGAATGGCGCGGATGCCGTCGACGACATATTGCACGGCAAGCGCTGCGAGCAGCACGCCAAGCAAGCGCGACAGCACGATGTTGCCGGTCATGCCGAGCAGCCCGCTGATGCGCTCGGCAAAGACAAAGGCGAGCCAGCAGGCCACAGCGATCAGCGCCACGACGGCGATCAAAAGCGCAAGCAGCGTCGGATCGGCATCGGCCCGGCCGGCCAACAGCACGGTCGCCGTGATGGCGCCCGGACCCGCCATCAGCGGGATCGCCAGCGGCACGGTGGCGATATTGCGCACGCGCTCCTCGATCGCCTCCTCGGCGGTCTCGCTTTCGCGGCGCAGCCGCACCCCGAGCACCATCTCAGACGCGATCGAGAACAGCAAAAGTCCGCCGGCGATGCGGAACGCCGACAGCGAAATTCCAAGCTTGGCGAGGAGCCAATCGCCGATCAAGGCAGAGCCGGCGAGGATCGCGCCGGCGGTGACGCTGGCGCGCCAGGCGACGCCGCGCCGGGCGGTGCGCGGCAAGCCGTCGGTCACGACCAGAAAAGTCGGGCAAAGTCCGACCGGATCGACCACGACGAACAGGGTCAGCAATGCCGAAACGGCGTAATCGAGCAGCATGAACCATGTCCGCAGGCGAGGGCCCAAGAAGGCCGCCAAGAGGAGTTTGCCAGCATCTTGTGACGCGGTCTTGCGGGCGTTCCCGGAGCGCCATCAGGACGCCTCGGATTGTCACAATAAGGCCTTGAAAGTAAAACAGAAATTCCTATGTACAGAGAGCCGATAAAGGTGGCATTAGCGCGCCCGATCGGGTACAAAATCCGAATCCGAATTGCACCAGATTCGTAACCAGATTCATAGTCAGGATTCTCAGGCTTGTCAGACCAGGATAATGCCCCGCCCCCCAATGGCGGCGACGGCGGGCAAGGTGCCGAACCTTCCGATATTCGCCCCGTGTCGATCACGGAGGAGATGAAGAAGAGCTACCTCGATTACGCCATGAGCGTGATCGTGGCGCGCGCGCTGCCCGATGCGCGCGACGGCTTAAAGCCGGTGCATCGCCGCATTCTCTATTCGATGCACGAGAACGGCCACACGCCGGACAAAAAATATGTGAAATGCGCGCACGTCGTCGGCGACGTCATGGGCAAATACCATCCCCATGGCGACCAGTCGATCTATGACGCGTTGGTGCGCTTGGTGCAGGATTTCTCGATGCGCCTGCCGCTGATCGACGGGCAGGGCAATTTCGGCTCGGTCGACGGCGATAACGCGGCGGCCTACCGGTACACCGAGAGCCGGCTGGCCAAGCCGGCCATGGAATTGCTGCACGACATCGACCAGGACACGGTCGACTTCCAGCCCAACTACGACAATTCCGTGCACGAGCCGGTGGTGCTGCCGGCGCGCTTTCCCAATCTTCTGGTCAATGGCGCCGGCGGCATCGCCGTCGGCATGGCGACCAATATTCCGCCGCACAATCTCGGCGAGGTGATCGACGCCTGCGTGGCGCTGATCGACAATCCGGCGCTGTCGATCGACGATCTGATCGCGATCGTGCCGGGGCCGGATTTCCCGACCGGCGGCATCATTCTCGGCCGGCAAGGCATCCGCTCCGCTTATCATCTCGGCCGCGGCTCGATCGTGATGCGCGGCAAGGTCGAATTCGAGACGCTGCGCGGCGAACGCGAAGCCATCGTCGCCACCGAAATTCCCTACCAGGTCAACAAGGCGCATCTCGTCGAACGCATCGGCGAACTGGTGCGCGACAAGAAGATCGAAGGCATCTCGGCGCTGCGCGACGAATCCGACCGCGACGGCTATCGCGTCGTCGTCGAGTTGCGGCGCGACGCGGTGCCGGACGTGGTGCTCAATCAGCTCTATCGCTTCACCGCGCTGCAATCTTCGTTCGGCGCCAATATGGTGGCGCTCGACGGCGGCCGGCCGCTGGTGATGAACCTGAAGGACCTGCTGACGGTCTTCGTCAACTTCCGCGAGGAAGTGGTCTACCGGCGCACCAAGCATCTTCTGAGCAAGGCGCGCGACCGCGCCCATATCCTGGTCGGCCTTGCCATCGCGGTCGCCAATATCGACGAAGTGATCCGCCTGATCCGCGCCGCCAAGGACGCCAACGAGGCGCGCGAGCAATTGATGGCGCGCGACTGGCCGGCGCGCGACGTCGCCACCATGGTCACGCTGATCGACGACCCGCGCCACATCGTCTCGCCGGAAGGCACCACGAAACTGTCGGCGGAGCAGGCCAAGGCCATCCTCGATCTGCGGCTGCAGCGGCTCACCGCGCTCGGCCGCGACGAGATCAAGGCCGAGCTCGACAAGCTCGCGGCCGAGATCGCTGAATATCTCGACATCCTGCGCTCGCGCGCGCGCATCCAGACCATCGTCAAGGACGAACTGCAAGCCATCAAGACCGAATTCGGCACGCCGCGCCGCACCGTGATCATCGATCAGGAAGGCGAGGTGGAAGACGAGGACCTGATCCAGCGCGAGGACATGGTCGTCACCGTCTCGCATGCCGGCTACGTCAAGCGCGTGCCGCTCTCGACCTATCGCGCGCAGAAGCGCGGCGGCAAGGGCCGCGCCGGCATGCAGACGCGCGACGAGGATTTCGTCACCCGGCTGTTCGTCGCCTCGACCCATACGCCGGTGCTGTTCTTCTCGTCGCGCGGCCAGGTCTACAAGGAAAAAGTGTGGCGGCTGCCGCAAGCAGCGCCGCAGGCGCGCGGCAAGGCGCTGATCAATATCCTGCCGCTCGAGCAGGGCGAGAACATCACCACCATCATGCCGCTGCCGGAGGATGAAAAGACCTGGGACAAGCTCGACGTGATGTTCGCCACCACGCGCGGCACGGTGCGGCGCAACAAGCTGTCCGATTTCGCCGACGTGCGCCGCTCCGGCATCATCGCCATGAAGCTCGACGAGGGCGACGCCATCGTCGACGTGCAGATCTGCAAGGAGGACGACGATGTTCTGCTCACCTCGGCCGGCGGCCAATGCATCCGCTTTGCGGTCAACGACGTGCGCGTGTTCCAGGGCCGCACCTCGATGGGCGTGCGCGGCATCAATCTGGCTGACGGCGACAAGCTGATCTCGCTGTCGATCCTGCGCCATGTCGAGGCGAGCGCCGACGAGCGCGTCGCTTATCTCAAGCGCGCCAATGCGGTGCGGCGCGGCGGCAACGGCGAAGCCGAGGAGAACGGCGGCACGGATGCCGAGGAGGCCGAGGGCGCCATCGAGCTCGGCCAGACCCGCTATGCGGAATTGTCGGCGGCCGAGCAATTCGTGCTCACCGTCTCCGAAAAAGGCTTCGGCAAGCGCACCTCGTCGTTCGAATACCGCACCACCGGCCGCGGCGGCAAAGGCATCGTCGCCATGGCGATCACCGAGAAGAACGGCAAGCTCGTCGCCTCGTTCCCGATCGAGGAGAGCGATCAGATCATGCTGGTCACCGACGGCGGCCAATTGATCCGCTGCCCGGTCGACGGCATCCGCATCGCCGGCCGCTCGACGCAAGGCGTCATCGTGTTCTCGACCGGCGAGGGCGAGAAGGTGGCGTCGGTGGAGCGGCTCTCCGAGGAGAGCGAGCAGGGCGAGGAGAACGGCGGGGAGTGAGCGTTTGAAGGATCGTGGAGACAACCATGACGGCACAAGAGCTCAAGCACGCCACCCTCGTTTTTGAGCGCATTTGCGCTGCGAATGCGGCGCGGGTCTTTGCCGCGCTCGCCGATCCCGTCGAACGCGCCGGTTGGGGGACGCCTTCGGAGACCGCGGCGCTGATCTATGATGCGACGGATTTTCGGGTCGGCGGCCGCGATGTCTTCCGCTGCGGCGCCAAGGACAATCCGCAATATCGCGGTGTGACGACCTATTACGACATCGTACCGGAGCGGCGTATTGTTTCGAGCGAAACGGTCGAAGTGCAAGGCCGCACGGTTTTGATCAGTATGTCGACCGTGACGCTCGAGCCCGACGGCGCCGGCACCAAAGTCAAACTGACGGCGCAGGTCACTTCGCTGGACGGCGACAATATGATCGAGGGTGCGAAGTTCGGAAATAATGCCGCGCTCGACAATCTCGTCGAAGCTATGCGCTAAGCTTGGGGCCTGATATGGCGGATGCACCGGTCGATTTCAGGCTGTTGGCAGGAGCGGGCGCTCCGGCGCGCGACTACAAAGCCGGGGACGTCATTTTCAAGGAAGGCGACGCCGCCGACGAACTGTTCATCATCCAGAGCGGCGAGGTCGAGATCCGCCTCGGCAATCGCGTCCTCGAAACGCTGCCGCAATACAGCATCTTCGGCGAGATGGCGCTCGTCGATGCCGCGCCGCGCAGCGCGACGGCGGTGGCCGCGAGCGATGTCAAGCTCGTTCCGGTGACCGAGAAGCAGTTCCTGTTCCTGGTGACCAATACGCCGCATTTCGCGCTCAACATGATGCGCGTCATGGCGCGGCGATTGCGGGCGACGAATAGAAGCCTGTAGGATGTGTTGAACCGAGCGAAACCCGTCGCTCGGCGCGGCGTGAAGAAGGCCGACCGATGAATTGGGACCTATTTGCCGCGTTCCTGGTTATCACCGCCGTTCTCATCGTCGTCCCGGGCCCGATCGTCACCTTGATCATCGCGACCGGTGCGCGCCAGGGCGTCCGCGCCGCGCTGGTGACCGTCGCCGGAACGTCGCTCGGCGATGCAGTTCTGCTCGCGGCCATCGCCTTCGGTCTCGACTGGGTGTTGCAGCACGCGGGACAGCTCTTGGTCGTGCTGCGCTTTGCCGGCGCTGTCTATTTGGTCTGGCTCGGCATTGCGGCCTGGCGCCATGCCGGCGAAACGAAGCCGGTGGAAACCAGCGGCCGGGTCAATTTCACGCGCGGCTTTCTGGTGGCTTTGTCGAACCCGAAGACCATCGCGTTCTTCACGGCGTTCCTGCCGCAATTCGTCGATCCGCATTTGCCCGCGGCGACGCAACTTGCCGTCATGTGCACGGTCACGGCGCTGTTTGCCGCTGTGTCCAACACAGCCTGGGCCGTCGCCTCCGGCGTGGGCCGCGCCTGGTTCATGCGGCCTGAGCGGGCGAAACTGCTCGGCCGGATGTCCGGCGCCGTGTTGGTCGGCGGCGGCCTCTGGCTGTCGCTCGCCCGCCGCACCGGCTGACCGCACCATGAGCCATAGGCTTGCCAGACATGGTCTTGCCAGACATGCGCTTGCCAGACATGGGCTTGCTGCGATTGCGCTTCTCGCCGCGGCGGCTCTGCTCGCTTTCGGATCGGGAGCGGAGGCCGCGCAGTCGCGCGCGCATGTTTACCTGTTCCGCGGCCTCGCCGACGTCTTTTCCACCGGCATGGATACGCTGACCGACGAGCTGAACCGGCGCGGCGTTTATGCGACCTCGCACAGCCATACCGAATGGCAGGCGCTCGCCGACAGCGCCGCGGCCGCCTACAAGGCCGGCAAGGAAGGCCCGATCATCCTGATCGGTCATTCGCTCGGCGCCGACGCCGTCATGGAAATGGCCGACTATCTCGGCGACAGAGGCGTGCCGGTGGCGCTGGTGATACCGTTCGACGGCACGCAATCTTTTCCGGCGTCCGCGAATATTTCCCGTGTCGTCAATTTCACGCAGCGCGATTACGCCTATATGCGCAAAGGACCCGGCTTTCGCGGCACGCTTGTCAATGTCGACTTAAGCTCGGATCCGGATATCGGCCATCTCAATATCGACAAATCGCCGCGGCTGCATGCCCGCGCCATCAGCGAAGTCTTAGCCGTCGCCGCCGGACATATGGGCCCGCCGGTCGCAGACAAACCGGGCGGTCCCCCGCCGTCGCCAAGCCTCACGATCGGCACCGTGCACCACGAGGGTGCCGGTAAGAGCGAAGAGCCGCGCGGCGGCGAGCGCGGCATAGAGGGTACCATGGAGCACGAAACGCCCGCCGTTTCGACACCGGCAAAGCCCGAGGAGGCGGCGAAAGGCCCAGCGACAACAAGGCCCGAGACAAGCCCACCTTCGGCTGCCAGTATTGCACCCCAGGCGCCCGCGGTGGTGAGTCCGAGCTTTCCGCCACAGCCGCCGCCACCGCGCCTGGCTCCAGTCAAGCCATTGGAAATACCCGACTAAGATTTGGGAAATACCGGACTGAGTTTTGGGACTGAATTGTTGGACTGAATTTTCCTTGGGCGATTGCTGGTAGGTGGGATGAACAGGCGACGGTTCGTTGTGGTGGCGATGGCGCTGGCTTTGGTCCTGGCCGTACGTCCGACACTTGCTCCGCCGGTTTATTCAGTTGCGCGCGCGCAACAGAGCCCCGATCCGCGCGTCGCCGACCTCGTCCAGGCCGGAAAAATCCGCGCCGGCCTCGGTATCGGCAATCATGCTTCGGCGATGAAAGATCCGGTGACCGGCGAGATGCGCGGCATGGCGGCGGACCTCGCGCGTGCGCTCGCGGCGCGCATCGGTGTTGTGCTGGAAGTCGTCGAGTATCCGCGGCCGGGCGCGGTTTTCGACGGCGCCCAATCCGGCGCGTGGGACGTGACGTTTCTGGTGGTCGACCCCGACCGGACCGCCGAGGCCGAGGCTTCGCCGGCCTATATGCGGAGCGAGTTTACTTATCTCGTCCCCGCCGGCTCCTCGATCCGCAACGTCGCCGATGCCGACCGGCCCGGCACCAGTATCGGCGTGCCGCGCGGCGACGCCGTCGACCTGAGCTTGAGCCGCATCCTCAAGCAAGCGAAATTAGTGCGGGCCGAAAGCCAGGCAGCCGGCATCGACTTGCTGCGCGCCGGAAAGGTCAATGCCTACGCGGCCCCGCGTTCGGCGCTGCTCGCGCTATCGGCGCAAGTGCCGGGCTCGCGTGTCTTGGCGGATGCTTTCGCGACGACGTCCTGGGCGGCGTTCGTGCCGAAGGGGCACGGCGACCGCCTGGCTTATGTGACTGCCTTTGTCGAGGAGGCCAAGGCCAATGGCATGCTGGCGCAGTTTATCGCGCGCGAAGGCCTGCGCGGCATCGAGGTCACGCCACCGGCGAAGCGTGAGTGATTTCGGCCGTGCTTCGGTGCAATCCGGCCGAAGAAAACGCCCTCGCGCCCTTGCGCGCTCGCCGCTAACATCCGCCGGAAAGTCATAAGGCCTTAAGGAAACGCCGCGATGACCATGCCGATTGCGCTCAAAGACATCACCATCCATCCGATTATCGAACAGCAGGGCGCTTGGTTCGACGCGATGGGATTTTTCCCGGCGCTCACCAAGGAGGTTTTCGACGAAAACCGCCCCTGGCTGAAGCCTTCATTTCTCGATCCGGCCGACAAGCTCGTGTTTTGCATCCAGAGCTTCGTCATCAAGACGCCGCACCACAATATCCTGGTCGACGCCTGCGTCGGCAATCACAAGCCGCGGCCGACGCGGCCGTTCTGGAACATGCTCGATAGCGACCGGTTCGAAAAGGAGCTCGCGGCTGTGGGCCTCGGCGTCGACGATATCGACTATGTGATGTGCACGCATCTGCACACCGATCACGTCGGCTGGAACACGCGGCTCGAAAACGGCCGCTGGGTGCCGACCTTTCCCAAGGCCAAATACATCATGTCCGATCGCGAGCTGACGCATTGGACGGCGCGCGAGAAGGAGAACCCGGCAAGCGTGCCGTGGATCACCGACTCGGTGCTGCCGATCGTCGCGGCCAAGCGCGCGCAGATCGTGAAGAGCGATTTTAACTTCAACGAACGCATCCAATTTGTTCCGACGCCCGGCCACACCATCGATCATTTCTCGATTCTGGTCGGCCAAAGCGGCGACGACTGCTTGATCACCGGCGACATGATCCATTCGCCGCTGCAGGGCAAATATCCGCAATACGGCATGATGTCGGATTACGATTCCGGGCAGGCGGAACGGACCCGGCATCGGGTCTTCGACCGTTTCTGCGAGGCTTCCACGATCATGTGTGCGTCGCATTTTCCGGCGCCTTCGACAGCGCGGGTGCGGCGCTGGGGCGACGGCTACAAATTCATCGCGCTTGACGCTTGAGGCGCCGCGCCGTGAGGCGCAATGTGACATCAGACGGCAGAACCAGAACGCCATGACGGAACGTCACGATCATAGCCATTTGCAAGGCGACGCCCATTCCGCGGCCGAGCGCTGGAAGAACGATGGCGTGCGCGTCATCCCGGCCGCTCAGCTCGATCCCAATGTGCCGTCGACGCCGGGCATGGACCGCAAGGCGGCGATCAATTTTGCTCGCGTCGGCGCGCAGAAGCTATGGGCCGGCACGGTGACCATCAAGCCGAATGCCAAAACCGGCGCGCATCATCACGGCCATCTCGAGAGCATCATCTATGTGGTGCGCGGCAAAGCGCGCATGCGCTGGGGCGAGCATCTGCAATTCACGGCGGAAGCCAATCCCGGCGATTTCATCTTCATTCCGCCTTACGTGCCGCACCAGGAGATCAATGCCTCGACCGACGAGGTGCTGGAATGCGTGCTGGTGCGCAGCGACGGCGAGGCGATTGCCATCAATCTCGACATCGAGCCTGTCGAAAAGCCGGAGACCGTATTGTGGATCGACCCGATTCATCGCGATCCGGCCGCCAAGAATTGAATCGAGAATTGAGCCGGCAATTGACCTCTGGGATTTTGGTTCCGCGGCGGCGGTGAAATTTGCTTAAACTTATCGTCGATAGGTTGCTTGACAATCCCAGGCGTTGGATCAGAATTTGTGCGCACCCTTACTGGTACGGAGGTCGCATGATTCCGCCGGGTCAGAGGGCCGCGATGATTGTTGCGGGATCCATTCGGACCGCAATATAGCGGCAAACACGCGAATGGTTCGCCGGGCGCGACATTTCGCGGGTCGCATCAGTCAGGCAAGACCCCACCTTGGTCGCCCCCGGCGAGAATTTTCCTCCGAAAATGTTCGATGATCCGCTATTGCAACAGCCGGTAGCCGAAGGTGTGGCACTGGTCGAAGCCGCATTGCGCGATAACCGACAGAAAATTGATCGCGCAGATCGCAATCACATAGAGAGCCAGCGTCCGAACGATCGCGCCAGGGAGATAGCCACGGACATGGCCATGTACATAACCCTGGACATGGCGCTCCGCATCCGCAGCGCCGCGCGCCCCGCCGAACAGCGCCAGCCGGATGGCGAAGCCGAGCAATAAAGCAACCGCGATAATCACCGACCACACCGGCAGGTGGATGCCGAAGACGGCGCTGCCGACATAATCGTGGCCCGGCCGCGGGAAGAGATCGAGCAGCGTCTGCCGCACCGAAATCACGAGCAGCAATACGGCGAAGACGAGCGCAATACCGGTGCCGCGTTCCGAATTGTCCGTGCGCAATTGCGCGATGAGGCCGAAGCAGCATCCGAACATGGCGACGCGCTGCAGCAGGCATAGCGGGCAGGGGATTTCGCCAAACGCATATTGCATGACCATCGCCGCGGTGAGGATGGCGGCAAGAACGGCCAGCATGAGGACGAGGATCAGACGATCCAATGTGGCCGCGGCCGTGGCAATTTGGGTTCCGCTCATCGCTGCAGCCGGTTTCATAGTTGCAACCACGGCATGCCGAAGCCGTGTTCGGGGCTGTAAACCTCCCACAGGAAGAGCCCCACACATAGTGCAAAGGAGAGAAAGAGACAGGACAGCGCGACGCGGCGAAGCCCCGCAAAATCGAGGATGAAGGCGAGCAACAAGGTTGCGAAGACGGCGGCCATCATGGCTTTGACATTCAATGGCTTTGACACTCGATTGCTTTGACAGTCACACGACGGCGTTGCGCCGGATGACTTCCGCATAATACGACGCGCTGAGCTTAGGCGTCCGCTTGAGCGTCGCATAGTCCACGTGGATCAGGCCGAAGCGGGTTGCGTAGCCGTCCGCCCATTCGAAATTGTCGAACAGGCTCCAGACGAAATAGCCGCGCACCGGCACGCCTTCGGAGGTCGCGCGCTGCAGCATCGTCAGATAATTGCGCAAGAACATGACGCGGTCGCTGTCGTAGACCATGCCGTTGGCCGCCGGATCGTCAGCCGTACCGCAGCCGTTTTCGCTGATGAAAATCTCCTTCACGTTCCAGATTTTGTGAACGTGCCGCGGCGCCCAATAAAGCGCCTCGGGGCCGATGAATTGCCACGACGACGCCATCCGCGGATGTGATTTGTCGAACGGAACGATCTCGTAACCCGGCTCTGCTGTCGATCGCGCGCACGTATTGCGGCGAATAAATATTGATGCCGATGAAATCGAGCGGTGTCGCAATCACTTTCATGTCTTCGGCGGTGAATTTCGGCGCGTCGGCGGCGGCCGACGCCAGGAAGGTTTCGCTATAGCGTCCTTCCAGGATGACGGCGAGATAGTCGGCATTGAGGTCGCGCGTCGCGCGTTCGGCGGCGGCGATATTTTCAGACGTCTCGATGATCGGCACGCAAGCCGCGATATTTTCGGCCAGTCCGATTTTGGCGCCCGGCTTGGCGCGCGCGCGGATCGCTTCGACGGCAAGACCGTGGCCGAGCATGGCATGATGGCGGACTTGGTTGAGGCGCGCCGGCGGCAGCGCCAGGCCGGGCGCGAACTGGAGCCCGCCATATCCGGCCTCGACGAAAGTGGTGAATTCGTTGATCGTGAAAAAGTGCTTGATGCGGTCGCTGAGCTTTTCACTGACGTAGCCGGCATAGTCGGCAAAGGCTTTCGCGGTGTCGCGCGATTGCCACCCGCCGGCGCTGTCCTGGAGCGCCTGCGGCAAATCCCAGTGATAAAGCGTGGCGAAGGGCGTAATGCCGTCGGCGAGCAACGCATCCGTCAAACGTTCGTAAAAATCCAAGCCTTTGGGGTTTGGCTGGCCGGTGCCTTGCGGAAATAGGCGCGGCCATGAAATCGAGAAGCGATACGACTTCGCGCCCAGCGCCTTAATCGATTGCACGTCGTCTTTGTAGCGGTGGTAATGATCGAGCGCGACGTCGCCGGTATCGCCGTTTTTGATCTTGCCGGGTGTGTGGGCGAACCTGTCCCAGATCGACTCGCCTTTGCCGTCGTCGTTCCAGGCGCCTTCGATCTGATAGGCCGATGTCGCCGTGCCCCACAGAAATCCTCGCGGAAAACTTTCCAGTGCGCCCGGCCCAATGTCGGCGCTGGTTCTGGCGCTGGCCGGTGTCGCGGCAAGGGCGCCGGCGCTCGCAAGCTTGATCAGATCGCGGCGCGATGGGCTCTTCGCTGCGGCCGCCCGAGAAGCAGGTTTATCGGACATGATCGTTTCAGCTGTTCCCGGCGAACAAGGACAGGATGAGCAGTGCCGCCGCAGCGATGAGGCCTTGCAGCAGCGTGCCGAAACTGAAAGCCCTGAGTCCGCGCAGCGGCGCAAGTCCGGCCCTGTCCGCGACCAGCCAGAAATAGCCGTCGTTGATGTGGCAGACGGTCATGGCGCCGGCGCCGATCGCGAGCGCGGCAAGCGCCTTGCCGTTGGTGCCGCCGAGCCCAAGCGCCGACATCGACGGCTGCATCATCCCGGCGGCGGTGATGGCGGCGACCAGTGAAGAGCCTTGCAACGTCTTCATGACGGCGGCGACGAAAAATGGCACGAGAATGCTCAACGCGCCGATATGCCAGCCGAGCACATGCTCGGCGAGCAAAGTGGCCATGCCCGTCTCCTGGCAGAGCCGCTGCAGGCCGCCGGCGGCGCACACGATCAAGAGGAGGCCGGCAATATTGCCGAACACCCGCGAGGTCCAGGCGGCATCCGTGACCAGGCCAAGGCCCTGTCGCGGCTGGCCAATGATCATGATGCCGACGCCGGCGAGAAAGAGGATGAGCGGGCGGCCGATGCCGAGGATCAATTCCCGCGTCGGTCCGCCGCCGAGCGGTTCGCTTGGAATGTTGCCGACGGACTGAAACATCAGCATTGCGAGCGGCAGGAGGACCGCAAGACAGAGCGCGAGCGCGGAGCCGCCGCTTCGTTTCTCGGCGGGCGGCGGCGGATAGGATTGCGCCGACGTCTCCGCGGCGGATCCGGCGCTTGACGACCACCGCGAAAATGCGGCGCCGAACGCGGCCGCCACGACGGCGAGCGGCACGCCGAAGAGCGCGACACGAATCCAATCGGCATCGACAATGGCAGCGGCAGCGATCGGTATCGGCGTAAGGGCGATCAAGCCATGACTCGCCGAAATCGCAAGTCCAAGCGTCAGCGTCGCGCCTTCGCGCTGCTGCGCCGTTTTCCCGCCGATGGGGCGAAGGAGCGGCATGAGCAGCGCAAATGCGGTCGCGGGCGAAGCGCCGATGCCGGCGATCAAGCCCAAAACCGCAGCAATGCCGTTCGCACCGCGCCCATTTGCACCTAACCATGGCCACCGGCTGCGCCATCCCTCGATCCGCGCCAGCAGCCGATCGGAAGCCGTCGTGGTTTCGGCGATGCCGGCAATCAGCGCCGCGCCGACGATGACCAATCCCGGCGAATAGATCGCGTCGGAAAAACCGGTGCCGAACACCCGGCCGAGGATCGACGTCGGAAAGCCGGCGATGAAGCCGAAGACGGCGGCGACGACCACGAGTGCGAGAAACGGATGGCAGTGTCGCCACTGAATGGCGGCAATGACGACGATGACGGCAGCAAGAAAGACCAGCGCCTGGGCGATCGGCATGCCGTACATCGAAAACGTAACCTCGCAAGTTGTCGGCCGGAAGCGGCTATTGCCGTTCCGCCATTGGCGCTATGCCTTGATTCTAAAGCACGATCCCGAAAACCGGTCACCGCTTTTCGGATCGGATCATGCACAATTGAATTGCAGCTCCTGGCACGATTTTGGCTTCGACCTTGGTCCTGAAGGGACATTGTCAAAGGGCCTTGTTCATGTGCGTTCGCGCCCTCCGGCTGTGCGGCCAATTCCGTGCCCGGCTCTGCATTCTGGTCTCGGCCCTTGCCCGTTCATGGCCCTGCTCGTGACTCTGCTCATGACCCTGCTCATGACCCTGCTTTTGGACAATGGCAGCGGTGGCGCGCGCGCCGCGACGGCCGATTTCATTCATGCCGAAGGCACGCGCCTCGTCGACGGCAACGGCGAGAATTTCGCCATCAAGGGGATCAATCTCGGCAATTGGCTGGTCCCCGAAGGCTACATGTTCAAATTCAAACATGCGCTGAGCCCGACCGAGATCGCCGGCGTCGTCGAGACGCTGGTTGGGCCGGAACAGGCGACGCGCTTCTGGAGCGAATTCCGCGACGTCTATGTCGCCAAGGACGACATCGATTTCATCAAGGCGGCCGGCTTCAACACCGTGCGCGTGCCGCTGAATTGGCGGCTTTTCGTCGAGCCCGGCGATATCGCAAGCGACGACAAGTTCGAAGGGCCGGGCTGGGCGCTGCTCGATCGGCTGGTGCAGTGGTGCCGCGAGGACGGCCTGCACGTCATCATCGACCTGCACGCCGCGCCGGGCGGGCAGACCGGCGTCAACCACGACGACGGCACCGGCTTTCCGCTGACCTTTTACGTGCCGCGCTATCGCGATCTCACCGTCGATGTTGTGGCGGCAACTCGCCGCGCATTATCGCGTCAGAAACGGCGGTGCTCGGCTACGACCTGCTCAACGAGCCGATCTCGCCCTACAACGACGTGAACTATCTCGATCCGCAGCTCGAACCGCTCTATCGCGACATCGTCGCCGCCATCCGCGGCGTCGATCGCAACCACGTGGTGCTGCTCGCCGGCGCGCAATGGAGCACGAATTTTTCCGTGTTCGGCCGGCCCTTCGACAGCAACGTGGTCTACGAATATCACAAGTTCTGGGCCAATCCGACGCGCGATGCGCTGCAGGATTATCTCGATTTCAGCAATCGCTGGAATGTGCCGGTCATGATCGGGGAGACCGGCGAATATACCAACGGCTGGAACGAGAAATTCCGCAAGCTCCACGAGCGGTTCAATATCGGCTGGTGCTTCTGGACCTATAAGAATCTCGACACCAGCACGTCGGTCGTCTCGATTCAAAAGCCCGACGGATGGGATCTGGTCGCCGAAGTCGGCAGTGCCGAGAGGGGCGCATTGCCGTCGCGCCAACAGGCCCAGACGATCCTCGATGCTTATCTGGAGGCCGCCAAACTGAAGAATGGCCGCGTCAACGGCGGCTATCTCAAGTCGCTTGGCCTCGTTGTGCCGTAGGCGACTCGCCGCGCGCGGCAGTTGAGGCGACCTGCCGGGAACGTCACCGCGTTCGGCGCGATCGCCGTAATTGCGATGACGCTTATCCGGCGCTACGGATAGCGCGGCCGCATCGCACAGCCAGTAATCGATACCTATCCGCCAGACTGACGCCGCGACAGCAGAGTGCCGGGCACGCGGCGCTCGCACAGCCGACGCGCAAAGTGTTGCTAAGTTGCGACAAAGGCGCGATTTCACATGGCTTTGGGGGGTGTACGCGCTTGCGCCGCGATTTCTTGTATGGAACAGTGACTCGTTCCCCCAGGGGCTAATTTCCGAGGGGCGTCTCAGGTTGAGGAGGAACTCATGCGCCGTATCGTCTTTCTGTGCGTCGCCGTCGCGATGTCGGCTCTCGCTTTTTCCGGAGCGCAGGCCGCCGGTATCAACTGCGCGGTTGTGTATCCTACCGATGGCAAGGCTACGCTCT
Organism: uncultured Alphaproteobacteria bacterium; assembly: GCA_963695615.1. Lineage (GTDB taxonomy): Bacteria > Pseudomonadota > Alphaproteobacteria > Rhizobiales > Xanthobacteraceae > BOG-931. The sequence goes on from CAVOHH010000014.1 coordinate 50,241, forward strand.
GGCTGCACCACCACAAGATCGCAAGCTGCGGCAATGCGGCGGGCTGCAAGTTCGTGGCTTGCTATGATCTGGAACGGCTCGGTTTACGCCCAGGCCATCCCGCTCGTAGTGCCGGGTAAATAACGCCGGGCGCACCCGCGCTTTTTCACGGCGTTTGACGTTCCGTATGGCCAGTTTGGCGCGCCCAGCATCGCTGGCGCGCCAGACTGCTATTCTTTTCCGTGCAGCCTGTTCAGGAATGCTATCCGCTCGGCGACATCGATCGCGAGCGGTTGCCAGCGCATGACTTCCGCGCAGGATATTCTGGCAACGAATCAGCGAAAGACGCCGCCGCGCTCTCCGTGTTTGCGCCGGCCGGGATCGCTGCAGCCCGCTATGCTGCCGCAACGGTGGGCGCTGACACCGCCAGATTTGCGTAGAGCTGGTCGGCGCGCAGCACGACCACCAGTTCGTCGTCGCTGACGCCATCGGTCGTGAGCGCGGCGTCGGCAAAGGTGTCCTCCGCCGCCACCATGCTCGGCAGGAATCTCACGCGATCCTCGACGACCTCGACGATCTCGCCGAGCCCGTCGACCATGAGCCCGAAACGGCTGCCGCTTGACGATTCCATGACGACGACTTGCGCCGTGGCGCGCTCTTCGGTGCGCGCCGGCATCGTCCATGACGCGCAACAGATCGAACACCGGCAGCGGCGCTCCGCGATACATCAGGCATCCTTTCATGCCGAGCGGCATGAGCGGCAGCGGAACGATGCCGGTGGCGTCGATCGCCTCGACGATTTCGGCTGCGCGCGCCGCAAACAGGCGCTGGCCCACGAAGAAGGTCGCGATCTCTTCCTTTTGTCCCGCCTGCATGCGGTCGGAGCGGATGGTGATTGTTGTTAGGCTCGATCTCGGCGGCTTGCGCGCCGACGTCGCAAAGCGGCGTGAAAATCAGGACGACAACGGTGTTGCGATAGGCGTCGTCCGAGCCTTTGTATTCCCGGTAACCGGATGAAGCTCTGCGCGCCGACGGCATAGTAATTCTTGCCGACAGCGGTGAAGCCGAAATGGCCGCTGCCCGGCGCCAGATGCAGGAATGCCGGATCGATATGCGATTCGCTCGCCGGGGCGCAGATGGTCGTCGGAACAGGAAATGATCCGGCCTTCCGGCTCGACCAACACTCCGAAGGCGCCGCGCTTGACGGCGCCGGCGCCGTCGCGGGGCAGGGCGTCGACCAGCATGGCGGTGAATTGCGGCTCGGAATCGAAGACGATGGCGACACCGCCGACGACATTGTGGCGCTGCGGGTCGGCAATCGCCGCGCCGTAGATGTAAGTCGGCCGATCTTTGTAGAGATGCGTCGGGACGAAAGGCGACACCGCATAGGCCTGGTCGCCGCGCAGCGCCAGGATGCGCGAGACCCATTCTTCGTCGAGCACGGTGCCTTCGAGATCGCGGCTGTCTTCGCGCCGAGACCGCGATGATGCGGCCAGCGCGGTCGAATACGATCAAATTCGAATAGACCGTGTAGAGCCCGTTGATCGTCTGCAGAATGGCGCGGATCGTCTGCCCGGTGCGTGTCGCTCAGCGACGGTGCCGACAACAGTTCGGCAAATGCCGCCGTCAGGGCCCACCACCGGCAATCGTTGGCGCGCTCGTAGAGATTGCGATCCATGATGTCGATGGCGAGGGCTGCATGAAACTGATTGTCATGCAACAGCGAGGTCACGACCGTCTTGTTCAGGTCGGCGATCGAGCTTTGAAAGACGTTCTTGGTCTTGGCGCCGGTATTGCTGATCTCGGTGAGCAGCGTCTTCGAAAAGCCCGCCGCGTCGGCCGAAGCGCCGCGCTGCGAAGATTCTTTCAGCTTGAGATTGCCGTTCCACACCGAGCGGTTCAATTCACGCTGGATGTGCTCGGCCTTGGACGGAATGGCGCGCATGTCGTCGTTGAACAATTCGGACGAATGGATGATGCGCTCGATCATCGCCGGTTCGACGCCGGCAAGCATTTCCGAAGAGCTTACGGCGAAAGCGTGTGGCAGCGGCACCATGACGTGGCCGTACCAGCCGGGGCCGGCATAGCCTTGATAGGGCTGCGCGGCCCGCGTGACGGCGAGGTATTCCATGGGTCCGAAGCGGACGATCCGATATTCGGTGTCGAGCACCGGCTTGAGCTTGGCGCCGACCGGGAATATGAAACTTCGTCGGAGGAGGCGAGCACGGTGCCGGCTTGGTCGAGAATAGTGACGACCGACCAGTCCTCCTCGTCGACCAGATTGGAAAAGATCAGCTCGGCTTCGTTTTCCAGGCGAAAGCACAGGCACATCACGCCGAGCAGAGACCCGTTATGATCGGTCACGCGGTAGGAATAGATCAGCGACCGCTTTTGCCCGGCGACGAGGTCGCTCACGGCAAAAGCTTTCGACATAGGCCGCCGTCGTTTCGATGGCGGTGCGGATCGCCGGATCGGCGCTGGACACGACCTCGACCGTGTCGTCGTAACGCGCCAGCACATTGCCCTTCGGATCGAGCACGATGATGTCGGAATAGACCGAATATTTGCGGACATATTCGCCGAAGCGCTTGCGCAGCGCGGGAAGCCTTTCGCCCTGGCCGGCGTGGTCGCGCAGGAAGGCGCGGACGTCGTCGTCGCACGATAGAAAGCCGATATCGGCGGTGCGCTCGAACAGGTTTCTGACCAGAATGTTGATCGTGACCTGGGCTTTGGCGCTCAAATCCTGAAGGCATTTCTTGAGCGCTTCGCGGCCGAGCTGATTGAGCAGCGTCTCGGCAAGTTCGCGGAACGCAACGCGCGTGGCGCTCATATCGGTGTTGTTGCCGGACAGCTGGCCGAGCAGCGTCAGGTTGTCCCATACGGTCTGCAAATGCTGCAGCGCACCACCGTATTCCTCCGCGGCGGCGACGTGCGGAATGACGCGCTCGAGATCGCCATCAAGATCGACGCCTTTGAATTTGATGGTCATTCCAGCAACGCGGGAGAGCTGAAAACTTAGGTTAATTGTTCCGCTAAATTAGCCGGACCGTCTTATTAAAGTATTGATTGCCTGTTGTTTTGTCTGCCTAATTTTCAAGCAGACAACGGAGCTCACCCGCCGGCGCGCGCCGCGTGCGGCGGCTCGGTTTGACGCGCAATCTGTCGGTCCTTCAACGGCTTGCCTGTCATTGCCGGCTCAAAACCGAGCATCTGCCGCTGCGACAATTCAGACCTGGAGGTTTCCCGGCAACCTGTCATTCTGAAATCTGGGGAAATGCAGAATCAAAAATAACGCCGGTCAACGGCGGATGAGGAGGAACAAATGGCAATCAATGTCGCGATGGCGATTATTGGCATGAGCATTCCTGCGCTTATCTTTGCCGGTTGCATGATGACCCGCAAAAAGAAGGCGCCGGATTTGCCCAAAGTCGCTCCCCATTATGAGCTCGATCGCGCCGCCTAGGGCGGAATTGGTCTTCGGGTCCAAGGCGGCGCGCGCGATGGGCGTGCGTTTCTAAAACTCTTGCCACTCCGGGTCGCTCACGGCCGCGGCGACGGCGGCTTGCATACGGCCGACAGGGTTGCCGTGCCGCGCAGCCGCTGCCGGCTTGGCGGCGAGCGGCTTGGCGGCGGGCGGTTTGGCGGCCGGTGGCTTGGCTTCAGCCGTCTTGTCCTCGGCGGTCGATTTTGCCGCTACGGCCTTAATAGCGGCGGGCTTCGGCGCGGCCGGCTTGTGCGCCACCGCTGCCGCATGCTTCGGTGCGGCCACCGCGTCGTCGCCGACGCGGAACACGCTCACCTCGTCATCCATCGCCTTGGCTTGTTGCTCGAGCGTCTTTGCGGTCGCAGCGTTCTCTTCCACAAGCGCGGAATTTTGCTGGGTGACCTCATCCATCTGGGTGAGGGCCTTATTGACCTGCTCGATGCCGGCCGCCTGTTCGGCGCTCGCCGACGCGATGTCGGACACGACACTGGCGACTTTCTTGATCGAATCGACGATCTCGGTGAGCGCCGTGCCTGCTTTGTTGACGAGGTCGACGCCGTCCTTCACCTGGCTATTGCTGTTGGTGATGAGATCCTTGATGTCCTTGGCCGCTTGTGAGGAGCGTTGCGCGAGGCTGCGCACCTCAGACGCCACCACGGCAAAGCCGCGGCCCGCTTCACCGGCCCGCGCCGCTTCGACAGCGGCGTTGAGCGCGAGCAGATTGGTCTGCCTCGCGATCTCGTCGATGACGCCGATAATGTCGGAAATCTTGCGCGAGGACTCTTCGATGCGCGCCATCGCGTCGACCGCTTTGGCAACCACCTGGCCGCCGCGATCGGCAACGTCTTGCGTGCTCGCCGCCGATTGATTGGCCTGCTGGGCGTTTTCGGCGTTCTTCTTGACGGTCGCCGACATTTGCTCCATCGAGGCTGATGTTTCCTCGAGGCTCGCGGCCTGTTCTTCCGTGCGCTGCGACAGGTCGGTCGTGCTGGTGGAGATTTCCGCCGAAGCGCTCGACACTTCGCGCACCGAGCTTTTGATTTTCGAGATGACGGCCGCCATCGTATCGAGCAGGCCGTTGACGCCGGCGCACAGCGTTTCGATCTCGCCGTTCTTACCGTCCAGCGGAACGCGGTCGGTCAGGTCGTTGTCCTTCGCCGCTTCGACGACGCCCCGCACCTGCGCCACCGCCTGCTGCAAGGCCTGGCTCGCCTTCACGCTGGCGGTAATGTCGGTCGCATATTTGACGACCTTGGACGGCTTGCCGTTTAGATCCATGATCGGATTGTAGCTCGCCTGAATCCAGACTTCCGATCCGCCCTTGCCGATCCGCTTGTATTGGCCGGCATCGTACTCGCCCCGGCCGAGCTTTTCCCAGAACAGCTTGTATTCGGGGCTCGTCCGATAGGCGGCGTCGACGAACATCGAATGATGCTGTCCCTTGACCTCGTCGAGCTTATAGCCCAGCGCATTGAGGAAATTGTCGTTCGCTTTTACAATCGTTCCATCGAGCATGAACTCGATCACGGCCTGCGCTTTGCTGATGGCGGCGATCTGTCCCTCGTAGTCGGCGTTTTGCAGCTTCTGCTGCGTGATGTCGGTGGCGAATTTCACCACCTTAAACGGCTTGCCGCTGCCGTCGAAGATCGGGTTATAGCTCGCTTGGATCCAAACTTCCTTGCCGCCCTTGCCGATCCGCTTGTACTGTCCGGCGTCGAACTCGCCGCGGCCCAGTTTCTCCCAGAACTGCTTGTATTCGGGGCTCGCCCGGTAGACGGGATCGACAAACATGGAATGATGTTTTCCGCGGATCTCGTCGAGCGTGTAGCCCATCGCGTTGAGGAAGTTCGCGTTGGCGTGCTGGATGGTGCCGTCGAGGCCGAACTCGATCACGGCTTGCACCTTGTTGATGGCATCCAACATGCCGGCGCTGACCCGCGTCGAAGGGGCATGTGCGGACTTCTTGAACCCCAGCATATCGAATCTCCGTCTATCCGTTCCAAGAACGCTTGGAGGCGTTATACCTAGTCGAAAGCGAGCGAAAGAAGATTGGGCAGATCGATGAGCGCGATCATGGCGTCGTCGCTGGTCACCAAGCCGCCGAGAAAGTTCGCGCGCTGCGACTGCGCGACTTTGGGTACGGGTTTGATCTCGACACCATCGAGCGAGACGATGTCGAGCACGCGGTCGGCGAGCAGGCCCACCGCCTTGGCCGCGATTTGCACGACGATCACGATGTGCAGCGGCGTCACCGAGGTCAGCCCCTGGCCGAAGCGGCAGCGTAAGTCGACGATCGGAATGATGACGCCGCGGAGATTGAGCACGCCGCGGACATATTCCGGTTGCCCGGGCAGCGGCGTGATCGCGGTCCAGCCTTTAATCTCGCGCACCGCCCTGATGTCGACGCCATACTGGTCGTCGCCAATGGCGAAGCTGATGAGCTGGTTCGGCGCGGTCGGAAGATCCGAAGCGACGGGCTCGGGCTGACGCACGTCAACAGATGACGCAAGAGCCACTTCGCTCATGCTGCTCAATTCCTCAGCTTTGTGTGTAGGGACCGGCGCATTGGCGCGGCGCGGCAAAAATTTAGCGCCGTTCAGTTCGAACCGCGCAAGCACGAAACTACGCACTTCATCACGGAATTTATCACTTATAAGATTTCACATCGGTTAACACGGCGCGTCCGTGTCATTGCAGAGCGTATGTACAACTACGGATCGTGCATACACATAGTGCATCCCTATTTTGCGCTCCGTGCGAGCAGAAATGGACGATCTGCTTTGCCGATTTGGTGCGACGGCCGACACCGGAGCGACGACGGCGGCATCGCGCACGATAATAGCGATCAGGCCGCGCGCACGCGGCCGAAGAATTCGGTGACTTTGGATTCGAGCTCGCGCGCGCGCAAGGCGACGCGCGCGGTCAGATCGGCGATCTCGCTGAACGCCGTGGCGCTCTGCCGGGCGGCTTGCTCGACCGACTTGATCTCGGTCGAGGCGCTGGTCGTGTATCCGGCCGCCGTCTGAATGCTGCCGGCGATGTCGCGGGTGGTATTGCTTTGCTGTTCGACCGCGGACGCGATGCTGGTCGCGGCGGCGGTCAGTTGCTCGATGGCGCGCGCGATCGACGATATTTCGTCGACCGATTTCCGTGTCGCGTCCTGGATGCCGTTGACTTGCTGCGAGATTTCGTCGGTGGCGCGCGAGGTCTGATTGGCCAGCGCCTTCACCTCGGAGGCGACGACCGCAAAGCCCTTGCCGGCGCTGCCGGCGCGGGCCGCTTCGATCGTGGCATTGAGCGCGAGCAGATTGGTCTGCGAGGCGATCGTGGAAATGATGTTGACGATGGTGCCGATCCGTTCGGCGGTGTCGTTGAGCGAAAACACGGCCTGCTGGGTGCGCTGCGTGTCGTCGACGGCCGCTTTCGCCATCTCCAGCGCGCGGGCGGTTTCCTGCCCGATATGATTGATCGAGCCGTAGAGCTCGTCGGTGGCTTCGCTGGTGATTTTCACCCGCTGCGTCGTTTCCGCCGCCGCGGTCGAGGCCACCGCGATGCGGCTGACGGCGTCGTCGGCGAGACCGCGCATGGTCGTGCAGGTCGCGGTCAGCGACGCGGAGGCGTCCTTGATGGCTTCGAGCACTTCGCCGATCGTGCCGGCAAAATCGGCGATCGCGACGTCGATGGCTTGCCGCCGTTTTTGCGTTTTGATTTCGGCGGCTTCACGATGCAGCGTCATCGCATTGGCGACATCGAAGGCGATGGCCTTCGACAACAGCGTGGTTTTTTCGACGAGCTTCTTGCGCGAAAACCTGTGCTTGCGCGAAAGCGCCTCCATCGCGCCGCGCAGCAGATAATTGCCGGCGGTGCTGCGGAACCGCGCGTCGAAGCCGAGCGCCATTTCTTGCTCGACGGTCTTTCGGCAGGATTCGAAATAGGCGCTGTCGAGATCGCCGTTCAGCAGCGCTTCCAGATGCGCGATTTCGAGCTTTTTGATGAGCGGGCCGTGTTCTCTGACGACGCCGGCAAGATGCGGCAGGCCCGATGCCGCTTTCAGGATGCCGTCGACGGCCTCGTCGAGATGCGGCGCGATGGTCGGCCAAATCTGTTTGATCGCGCCGCGCGCCCGCGCATCGAGCTCATAGAGCCGATAGCGCGACTCCACGCCCTGTATGGGCTCATCTTGCGTCACGGCGAATCCCCAAACGGCCGATCGGGCGCGGCTGTTTTTCGCGAACCGTACTATGGATTCGTTGTGCCAATGCTTAACGATGGGGAAACCATTTGCCGGTGGCGGTTCCGCACCAGCGCGATCCCGCTGTTTTGCCGGGGAAATTCCCGTGAAATCGAGCAACCGGCGGGGGTTATGCTTTATTGCCCGCGCCGCGCGGCGCTGGCGAAGCGCCGCGCCTCCTCGGCGGCGCGGAACAGCGCCTTCGCCTTGTTGATGCATTCCTGCTGCTCGAATTCCGGATCGGAATCGGCGACGACGCCGGCGCCGGCCTGCACATACATGGTGCCGTCCTTGATCAGCGCGGTGCGCAGCACGATGCAGGTATCCATTTCCTCGCCGGCGGAGAAATAGCCGACGCAGCCGGCATAGAGCGAGCGCTTTTCCTTTTCCAGTTCGTCGATGATCTGCATGGCGCGCACTTTCGGCGCGCCGGACACGGTGCCGGCCGGGAAGCCCGCGGCCAGCGCGTCGATGGCGTCGCGATCCTTGCGCAATTTGCCTTCGACATTGGAAACGATGTGCATCACCTGGCTGTAGCGCTCGATGAAGAACTGGTCGGTGACTTTCACGGTGCCGATCTCGGCGACGCGGCCGACATCGTTGCGGCCGAGATCGAGCAGCATCAGATGCTCGGCGCGCTCCTTGGGATCGGCGAGAAGCTCGGCTTCGAGCGCCTGATCTTCGTGCGGGGTGGCGCCGCGCCGCCGCGTGCCGGCGATCGGGCGGATGGTGACGGTGCCGCGGCTCGACTTGACCAGGATTTCCGGGCTCGATCCGGCGACCGCGAAGCCGCCGAAATCGAGAAAATACAGATAGGGCGACGGATTGACCCGGCGCAGCGCGCGGTAGAGCGCAAACGGCGGCAGCGTGAACGGCGCCTCGAAGCGCTGCGACAGCACGACCTGAAAAATATCGCCGGCGGCGATGTATTCCTTGGCGCGCAGCACCATGCTCTTGAATTCGTCCGGCGACGTGTTCGATCGCGGCTCGACATGGAGCGGGCCCGAGCGATCGAGCCTTGGAGTTCCGTCGCCGACTTGTCGAGCGGCTTGTCGAGCGCGTCGACGACGGCGGAGAGGCGTTCGATCGCGCGCGACAGCGCCGCTTTCGCCGTGACGCCGGAATGCGCCCGCACCGGGGTGACGACGGTGATCGTGTCCTCGACCGCGTCGAAGACGATGACCAGCGTCGGGCGCATGAGGATCGCGTCGGGAATGCCGATCGGATCGCGGCCCGGCGGCGGCAGATCCTCCATCAGCCGCACCATGTCATAGCCGAGATAGCCGAATACGCCGGCCGCCATCGGCGGCAGAGCAGGGGGCAGCGCGATGCGGCTTTCGGCGATGATATTGCGCAACGCGGTGAGCGGCGGATCGTTCGCTCGGCACAAAGGCCGCCGGATCGGTATGCGGGCGTGCGGTTGATTTCGGCGCTCTTGCCGTCGACGCGGAAGATGAGATCCGGCTCAAGCCCGATGATCGAATAGCGGCCGCGCACCGCGCCGCCTTCGACCGACTCCAGAAGAAAGCTCATCGGCCGGCCGCCGGCGATTTTCAGGAATGCCGAGACCGGCGTTTCCAGATCGGCGACCAAAGTGGTCCAGACGAATTGCGGCTCGCCGGCCGCGTAGCGCGCGGCGAAGGTCTCCGCCGAAGGCTCGATTTGCATTTAGTTGGAGTCGAGCGGGTTGCCGCCCGAATTGCCGCATGCCGAACTCTGCCCATGGCCTGCGCCAGCGCCGCGCCGTTGATGCTGGTGCCAAGATCGGTCTCGAGCCACGCCATATATTGGCCGATCACGTCGTCGGCCATTTGCCGCTGCACCGTCTGCGCGACGGTCTTGGCGTCGGGCGAATTCGGCGTCGAGGCTCGGCGTCTTGATGTCGGTGACGCGGAACACGACCCATTGCGTCGGCACATCGCCGACGCTGTCGCCATAGGCGTCCTTCGCGGTGTGGAAGATCGCTTCGGTCATCCGCGGCGTGATGGCGCCGCTCGCGCCGCCGCGTTTGAGGTCGGTCGCGGTTTCGATCTTGAGCTTGTCGGCCGCGGCGAGCGTGTCGAAGGCTTCGCCGGCTTTGAGCTTGCCGAGAATGTCGTCCGCCTTGGTTTTCAGCCGCGACGCGATCTCGTCGTCGCGCCAGCGCTGCGCGACCTGAGCTTTGACCTCGTCGAGCGTGCGCTCGTGCGCCTTGGCGATGTCGGCGACGGCATACCAGATATAGCCGCCGTCGGCGTCGATCGGATCGTTGTCGACGCCGACATCGGAGGCGTAGGCGGCATTAACGACTTCCGCGGCATGCGGGACATTGGCCATCGGCTTGCCGTCCGGATCGCGGCCGGAGCGATCGACGTTCACGCGTGACGATCGGCAGCTTCAGCTTCTCCGCGGCCTGTTCGAGCGAGGCGCCGCCGGCGCGGTCGTCCTCGATCTTGTCGTGCAGGTCCTGCACCTGCGTCTTGGCGCGCTCGAGCGCGATGTCGTTGCGCAGCTGCGCGGCGACTTCGGCGAACGACTTTGTCACTTCCGGTTCGATCTTGAGCACGGTGACGAGGATCGCGCCGAACCGGCCCTGCACCGGCGCCGAGACTTCGCCCTCCTTGAGCGCGAAGGCGGCATCGGCCTCGGCCGGATCGACGATGCTCGACTTCGCCACCGTTCCGAGATCGGTGTCTTGTTCCTTCAAGCCCGCGCTCGGCGGCGATCGCGGCAAAGCTTGTGCCGCTCTTGATGCGGTCGGCGGCGGCCTGCGCGTCCGCCATATTGGGGAAGATGATCTGCTGGATGTGACGGCGTTCCGGCGTGGTGAAGCGCGAGCTGCTGCTTGTCGTAGGCGCTCTTGATGTCGTCGTCGGAAATCTCCATCCATTTCGCGAGTTCCGCCGGCGTCACCGCGACGACGTCGATCTTGCGGTATTCCGGCGCGCGGAACAGGATTTTGCGCTCGTCGAAATATTTGCTGAGCTGTTCGTCCGTCGGCTGCGGAATGTCGCCGGCCTGCGCCGGGCCGAGCACCACGTAGTTGACGCTGCGCAGCTCGTTCTGGAACTGGTTGATGGCGTCGAGCCAGGCCTTCGGCGCCGTGAGATCGCCGGTCAGAGCTGTCGATGAGCTGCCGGCGCAGCGCCGTCTGCCGTTGCTCGGCGACAAAGCGCTGCTCGGTCGTAGCCCATATTGCGCAGGATCTGCTCGAACTTCGTGCGATCGAATTGGCCGTTGATGGTTTGCAGGTTCGGATCGGTCGTGATGTGGCGCGCGATCTCGGAATCGGGGATGCCGAGCCCCATCTGGCGCGCCCGCTGATCCATGCCGGCCTGCGCGACCATTTCGCCGAGAACTTGCCGGTCGAGGCCGAGCGCTGCCGCCTCGTTGCGGCGGCAGCGGCTTGCCGAGATCGTGGCTGATCTGATTGAGACGGTCCCGGTAGGTCTGCTGGAACTGCGTCGATCGCGATCTCGGTGTTGCCGATCTTGGCCAGCGTCGAGCGGCCGAAGCCATTGAAGATGTCGTTGATGCCCCAGACCGCAAAGCTGCCCGCGAGCAAGGACATGACCACGCCCATCACGGTGCGGCCGAGCCAATTTTCGGAGGCTTTGCGGATACCTCGAAGCATGTGTCCAACGTTGAAATGTTGCGGGTCTAAGCGGTGCCGGCCAATAAGCCGGTTGCCCGGCTGGCCGAAGGCGGCGCACTATAAGGAGCGTCACGTTGCGCCGCAACCGACCGTTTTTACTGCTAAAACGCCCTTTCCCGGGCGCAACCGGTCTGCTAACGCCTCTTTGTCGCAGGAGTTTGGCAACAAGTCTTTTGGCAAACGGTTTTGAACAAAAGATGGCGCGTCGTCCGCTGGTTGCCGGCAATTGGAAGATGAACGGGCTTGCGGCGGCCTGGTCCAAGCTCGACAAGATCATCGCCGGCTCGGCCAAGCTGCCCGGCCCATATCGATATCTTGGTCTGTCCGCCGTTTTTGCTCATTCCCGGCTTCGCCGCGCGGGCCCGCGGCAGCCGCGTCGCCATCGGCGGACAGGATTGCCACGCGCAGCCTTCCGGCGCGCATACCGGCGATATTGCCGCCGAGATGCTGGCGGATGCGCAGGCCAGCGCCGTCATTGTCGGCCATTCCGAGCGCCGGCACGATCATCACGAAACCGACGCCGAGGTGCGCGCCAAGGCGCTCGCGGCGCGGCGCGCCGGGCTCGCCGCCATCGTCTGTGTCGGCGAGACGCGCGCCGAGCGCGATGCCGGACGCGACGAAGGAGGTCGTGGGCGCGCAGCTTGCACGGCTCGCTGCCGGACGGCGCGGAGAATATCATGATTGCCTATGAGCCGGTCTGGGCGATCGGGACCGGACTGACGCCGACCGCGGGCGACGTGCGCGACATGCACGGCTTCATCCGCGAACGGCTGGTGTCGCGCTACGGTGCGGCGGGAGAGGGCATTCGCATTCTCTACGGCGGTTCGGTGAAGCCCGCCAACGCCAAGGAATTGCTGACGATCGAAAACGTCGACGGCGCGCTCATCGGCGGCGCGAGCCTCGATCCGGACGAGTTTCTCGCTATCGCCGGCGCCTATCGTTAGCGCGCGTTGCCGTTCATTGTGGCCGGCGTCACTTCATTCGACGCCGTGACGATATCGGCATCGCCGGTCCGATATACGATCACGCCGGCGACCAAGACCGCGCACAAGACCACCGCCGCGAACCAGAATCCCATAGCATCAGGACCACTGGCATCGGGGCCATTCGCATCGGCGGCGTTGCTAAGTTCCAGTTTTCTCGGCAGCTTGCTTTGTCTTGTTCGTTTCGCTGTCCATCGAACCCTCCATTCCGAGAGAGCAGGGCGAAGTAGACATATAGGAAGCGCACCGAAGCCCTGCTGCCGCTACGAGGGCTAGGCATGCAAAGTTCGACGCTGGGTTAATTCCCGCGAACGGCCCTGAAGCGCCCATTTCCGACACCGCGGTTAGGGCTATTGTCATTCGCAACGCACAAGAACCGCCGCGCGTTCCGCGCGCGAGCATGGTTCGGCGAATGGGGAGGATACGATGAGCGATGACGCGCTTCCGCGCCGCAAATTTCTTCGCTCGGAGCAGGACTTGCTGGGCACCGCCGTCGCGACCGGGCCTGACGCAAGCCGGCGGCGGCCGATCCGCAAACGCCCGCCGCCGCAGCGGCCGCCGCAGCCAATGCGGCGTCACGCCGCCGCCGCAGCCCGAACCGCAACCGCTTCTCATCCTCAATGAGACCGAGCACGCCTTCGTCGTCGCCGCGGTCGATACGCTCATTCCCGCCGACGAATTGTCGCCGTCCGGCAGCGATTGCGGTTGCGCGGTCTATATCGACCGCCAGCTCGCCAGCGCCTGGGGCGGCGGCGCGAAGTCCTATCGCTCCGGGCCGTTTCTCAAAGGCAAGCCGGAACAGGGCTACCAGCTCGGCGCTGACGCCGGCCGAATTCTTCTCCGCCGGCATTGCCGCCGCCAACGACTGGTCGCGCAAGACCTACGGCCACGACTTCGACGGGCTGCCGCCGGACAAGCGCGCCGAGGCGCTCAAGGCGATGCAAGAGGGCAAGGCCGAATTCGCCAATTTCAGTTCCAAGGCGTTCTTCGCCCGCCTGCTCACGCCTCACCATGGAAGGTTTCTTCGGCGACCCGATCTATGGCGGCAATCGCAACAAAGTGTCGTGGAAGATGCTCGGCTTCCCCGGCCTGCCGGCGACTTACGCCAATGTCATCGATGAGTATCGCGACAAGCGCTACGTCGCCGAGCCGCAATCCATTGCAGATTTCTCGTAAAGGGAGGCGGACATGGTGACGCGATTAAAAGACGTCGATGCCGTCACGGTGGGTTTCGGCTGGACCGGCGCCATCATGGCGCGCGAATTGACCAAGGCCGGATTGAACGTGGTCGGCTTCGAGCGCGGACCGGACCGCGTGCCGGGCGAGGATTTCATCCTGCCGTCGGTGCGCGACGAGGTGAAGTACGCGCAACGCCTCGAATTGATGATGGACAATTCCATCGACACGATCACCTTCCGCAATTTTCCGAACGAACAGGCGCTGCCGATCCGGCGCATCGGCGCGTTCCTGCCGGGCGAAGGCACCGGCGGCTCCGGCATCCATTGGGGCGCTCTGCTCTGGCGCAATCTGCCGAGCGATTTCCGTATCCGTAGCGCGATCACCGAACGCTACGGCAAGAACGCGATCCCGGACGACATGACGATCGCGGATTGGCCGGTGAGCTATGACGAACTCGAGCCGTTTTACGATCGCTTCGACAAGCTGTGCGGCGCGTCGGGACAGGCCGGCAATCTGCGCGGCAAGAAGATCGACGGCGGCAATATCTTCGAAGGCGCGCGCAGCGACCACTATCCGAACGCGCCGATCAAATCGAGCAATGCCGGTTTGATGTATGGCGCGGCGGCAAAGAGCCTCGGCTATCATCCGTTCCCGGCGCCGGTTGCGATCGCCAGCGCCGCCTATACCAATCCCGAAGGCGTGACGCTCGGCGCTTGCGAATATTGCGGCTATTGCAATCGCATCGCGTGCGAGACCAATTCGAAGGCCTCGGCCAATTCCGACGGTGCTGCCGGTGCTGCGGCTCGATCCGAAATTCGAGCTGCGCTCGCGCTGCTTCGTCACCAAGCTGAACTACGACAAAGCGGCCAAGCGCGTGGTGAGCGTCACCTATACCGACATGCGCAACGGCGAGGAATACGAACAGCCCGCCGGCATCGTCATCCTGTCGTCCTTCGTGTTCGGCAACGTGCAGCATCTGCTGCTCGCCGGCATCGGCGAGCCCTACGATCACGACAGCGGCAAGGGCCTCGTCGGCAAGAACTACGCCTATCAATACGAAGCCGGCGCCAGCGCCTTCTTCGAGGACAAGGAGATCAATCCGTATTGGGGTTCGGCCGGCATGGGCGTCGTCATCGACGATTTCAACGGCGAGAACTTCGATCACGGCGGCTTGGGCTTCTTCGGCGGCGGCTATATCGCCTGCAACACCGCGGGCGCGCCGCCGATCGCCGGCCGCACGGTGCCGCACGGCACGCCGGAATGGGGCTCGGAATGGAAGCGCGCGACCGTGAAGTGGTACCACCACGCCGCCCGCTTCAACACGCAGGGCTCGGTCTATGCCAACCGCAACAACTACATGGATCTCGATCCGACCTACAAAGATGTGTTCGGCCGGCCGTTGATCAGGCTGTCCTACAATCCGCCCGACAACGAATATAAGATGTCGCAGTTCCTGTTGACTAAGCTCGAAGGGGTCATCAAGGCGATGAACCCGACAAGCTACGACATGCATCCGCGGCCGAAGACGTTCACCGTCGTGCCCTATCAATCGACCCACAATACCGGCGGCACGATGATGGGCGCGGATCCGAAGTCGAGCGTGGTCAACCGCTATCTGCAGGCCTGGGACGCGCATAACCTGTTCGTCCAGGGCGCGTCGGTGTTCCCGCAGCAGCACGGCTACAATCCGACCGGCACGGTCGGCGCGCTGGCCTATTGGTCGGCGCAGGCCATCACCACGAAGTATCTCAAAAATCCGGGGCCGCTGGTCCAGGCGTGAGGCGCATGCGCGCGGGCCTCGGAAGTCCGCGCCGCAAGAGGGGAAGAGACAATGCGAAAGAGGAAAGGCGGGCTCACGCCCGGGGCTTATGTGTCTGTTGCCGCGTATTGCCACGGTTGGCGCGGCGTTTCTGACGGTGGCCTCGACCGGCGCCGCCTTCGCGGCCGACGCGGATCACGGCAAGGCCGTGTTCCAGACAATGCGCCGCCTGCCACACCGACAAGCCGGGTGCGATCGGCCCGTCGCTGCGCGGCGTCGTCGGCCGCAAGTCCGGCTCGGTCGACGGCTTTCGCTATTCGGACGCCATGAAGCGCGCGAACTTGACCTGGGACGAGACGAATTTGCGCGACTACATCACGAACCCGCAGGCCAAGGTGAAGGGCAACCGCATGCCGTTCGGCGGCGTCAACAACCCCAAGGACCTCGACGATCTGATCGCCTATCTCAAGGACTATAAGTAAGCCGGCCCGCACCGGCCAATTCATGCGCCGATCAACCGCCCCCAAAAACCGCGCCCGTTCGGGCGATAAAACCGGCCATAGAAATGCCGCGGCGGATCGTGTAGAGACGCGCCGCAACTTCCCATATAGAGGGTCGGATATCGGGGGATTTTCCCTGATTTTCGAGGTTTTCGGCCGGGACGGATCGCAAATGCTGGTACTTATCGTCATTCACCTCATGCTGGTGCTCGCCATGATCGGCGTGGTGCTGCTGCAAAAGTCCGAGGGCGGCGGCCTCGTCAGCTCGTCGAGCGGCTTTTTGACCGGCCGCGGCACGGCCAATGTGCTGACCCGCACCACGGCGCTTTTGGCGGCGGGCTTTTTCTCACCAGCCTCGCTTTGTCCTGGTTCGCGGGTTTCGACCGCAAGCCGGCGTCGATCATCGTACCGGCGCGCCGGCAGGCCAGGAGGCGCCCAGGCGGTCCGCCGACCGCGCCGCTCAATCAAGGCAGCGGCGGGCTTCTCGGCAAGTTGGGTGGCGGCAACGCCGACTGCGCCTTCGGCACCGGGCGAGGCCCGGCGCCGAGCGGGCCGCAGGTGCCGCAATCGCACTAGCGACAATCCGTCTGCGGCAGCTCTTAAGGGCCGCAATCCCGGATCGCAATCCCCAAGTAACCGTCATGCCGGGGTTTCGGCGCTGCGTGAAAGCGTCCATATAACGGCAAGTCGATGTAAGACCTGTCGAAGACCTGAACACGAAATGCTTTTCCACAGCCGCCGACATCCTTGTTCAAGTCGCGGCAGATATTCCGGAAAATCGCTCGTCGAATCGAAAAACGGAACGCTAAGCATTAGGTCCCATGGCGCGGTACATTTTCATCACCGGCGGCGTGGTTTCCTCCCTTGGCAAGGGTCTCGCTTCGGCGGCGCTCGGCGCGCTCCTGCAGGCGCGCGGCTATAAGGTCCGCCTGCGCAAGCTCGACCCCTATCTCAATGTCGATCCGGGCACGATGTCGCCGTATCAGCACGGCGAGGTCTTCGTCACCGACGACGGCGCCGAGACCGACCTCGATCTCGGCCATTACGAGCGCTTCACCGGGCGGCCGGCGACCCGACAAGACAATATAACAACCGGCCGTATCTATCAGGAAATCCTCACCAAAGAGCGGCGCGGCGACTATCTCGGCGCCACCATCCAGGTCATTCCCCACGTCACCAATGCGATCAAGGACTTCATCCGCGACGGCAGCGGAGGATTTCGACTTCGTGCTGTGCGAGATCGGCGGCACGGTGGGCGATATCGAGGGCCTGCCGTATTTCGAGGCCATCCGCCAATTCGGCAATGACGTGCCGCGCGGGCATGCGATCTACATCCATCTGACGCTGATGCCGTTCATCCCGAGCGCGGGCGAGCTGAAGACCAAGCCGACCCAGCATTCGGTGCGCGAATTGCGCGCCATCGGCATTCAGCCCGACATTCTGCTCTGCCGCACCGACCGCCCGATCCCGGAGAGCGAGCGGAAGAAGCTCGCGCTGTTCTGCAATGTGCGCGAAAGCGCGGTGATCGAAGCGCGCGACGTCGACAATATTTATGCGGTGCCGGAGGCCTATCACGCCGGCGGGCTCGACAACGAAGTGCTCGCCGCCTTCGGCATCGAGAATCCGCCGGAGCCGGATCTGGCGACCTGGCGGCTGATCAACGAGCGCATCCGCAATCCGGAAGGCGACGTGACCATCGCCATTGTCGGCAAATATACCGGCATGAAGGACGCCTATAAGTCGCTGATCGAGGCGCTGTCGCATGGCGGCGTCGCCAACAAGGTCAAGGTCAAGCTCGACTGGATCGAGAGCGAAGTGTTCGAGAACGAGGACCCGACGCCGTTCCTCGAACATGTCGACGGCATTCTGGTGCCGGGCGGCTTCGGCCAGCGCGGCGCCGAAGGAAAGATCCGCGCGGCGCAATTCGCCCGCGAGCACGACGTGCCGTATTTCGGCATCTGCTTCGGCATGCAGATGGCGGTGATCGAGGCGGCGCGAAATCTGTGCGGCATCGAGGAGGCGAATTCGACCGAATTCGTCGCCACGCCCGAGCCCGTCGTCGGCCTGATGACGGAGTGGATGAAGGGCAACGAATTGCAAAAGCGCGGCATGAGCCGCCGATCTCGGCGGCACCATGCGGCTCGGCGCTTATCCGGCGATGTTGCAGCGCGGCTCCCGCGTCGCCGAGATCTACAACGCGACCGAGATTTCCGAGCGCCACCGCCACCGTTACGAGGTCAATACCGCTTACAAGGATCGTCTCGGCCAGCACGGCATGCGCTTCTCCGGCATGTCGCCCGACGGGCATTCTGCCGGAAATCATCGAATATGCCGATCATCCCTGGTTCATCGGCGTGCAATTCCACCCCGAGCTGAAATCGCGGCCGTTCGCGCCGCACCCGCTGTTCTCGTCCTTCATCGGGGCGGCGGTGGAGCAGAGCCGGCTGGTGTAATTCCTCGTCGCGCCACCTTGCGCCAAAGACTATGCGCCAAGCGCGGCACTGACGCGGCCGGACACGGCGCTTGTGCCGGCTTAGCGCGGCAACGCTAAATCACGCCGACAAAACGGGAGGAAACATCATGATCTACGAACAGCGCATCTATACCTGCATCCCCGGCCGGCTGCCGGCGCTGCTCAAGCGCTTCGAGAACGAGACGCTGAAAATCTGGGACAAGCACGGCATCAAGCAGGCCGGCTTCTGGACCGTGCTGGTCGGCGACGGCAATCACGATCTGCACTACATGCTCGCCTGGGACTCGCTTGCCGACCGCGAGACCAAGTGGAATGCGTTCCAGGCCGATCCGGCCTGGCACAAGGCGCGCGACGAGAGCGAGAAGGATGGCCCGATCATCGCCAATATCAAAAGCGCGTTCCTGCGCCCGACGGCGTTCTCCTCGGTGAAGTGAAGCGCGGTGGCGCGCGGCCTCGACCATGTCGCGCACGCGGTGTCCGATCTCGACGCCGCTGCCGCACTTTATGCGCGGATCGGCTTTACGGTCGGCGCGCGCAATCGCCATGCGCCGGCTTGGGGCACGCAGAACCATATCGTTCAGCTTCCCGGTTTTTTCGTCGAACTCCTGGCGATGGCGGACACGAGCGCCATTGCACCGCATGCCGAGCAGATGTTTTTCCTTCGGCGCGTTCAACCGCGATTTTCTGGCGCGCCGAGCAGGGGCTTTCGATGCTGGTGCTGGAAGGTCACGACAGCGCGGCCGAGGCCGAGGCATTTCGCACGGCCGGGATCGGCGATTTCGAACTGTTTCATTTCGAACGCGACGCCAAGCGGCCCGACGGCACGCCGACCAAGGTCGCGTTTTCACTCGCCTTTGCGCGCGACCCGAAAGCGCCCGACATCGGCTACTTCACCTGCAAGCAGCGCTATCCGGAGAATTTCTGGAATCCCGCGTTCCAACAACACGCCAATGGCGCGATCGGCATCGCCGGTGTGGTGCTGGTCGCGGACAATCCGGGCGACCACCGCGCGTTTCTTGCCGCCTTCACCGGCGAGCGTGACGTGCTGACCGATCTCAACGGGCATTTCAGTGAAGACACCGCGCGGCGAAATCCAGGTGATGGACCCGGCATCGTTCACGCGCGATTTTGGCGCAGCACCGCCCGACACGAAGCGGGGTGCACGGCTGGCGGCGCTGCGCTTCGCGGTGCGCGATATCGCGGCGGTCCGGACCGTTCTGCAAGCCGGGAAAATCGACTTTGCCGAGCGCGCGCAACGGCTTGTTGTCGCCCCCGATATGGCCAAAGCGCAACGATGAGCGCAACGATGGGCGCAACGCTCGTGTTCGAAGGCGCGGGTTGACCCGGCCCGGTGCGGCGATCATGGTCGCGCCAGAAGGACGATCATGACTGAAAAGCCAAATCCCATTGTCGCTATCGGCAAGGCGCAAATTCGGCAACAAGCTGCCGCTCGCATTGATCGCGGGCCCGTGCGCGCTGGAAAGCCGCACGCATGCGTTCGAGATGGCAACCGCGCTCAAAGAGCTCACCGCGAAACTCGGGCTTGGCTTTGTCTACAAAACCTCGTTCGACAAGGCGAACCGCACCAGCGCCGGCAGCGCGCGCGGCCTCGGTCTCGACAAGTCGCTTTCGATCTTTGCCGAGCTGCGCGAGAAGCTCGACGTGCCGCTGCTCACCGACGTGCATGAGCCGGATCAATGCGCGCCGGTCGCCGAAGTCACCGACGTCTTGCAGATCCCGGCCTTTCTCTGCCGCCAGACCGACCTTCTGATCGCGGCGGCGAAAACCGGCCGCGTCGTCAACGTCAAGAAGGGCCAGTTCCTCGCGCCGTGGGACATGGCGAATGTCGTCGCCAAAATCACCGGCGCCGGCAATGCCAATGTGCTCGTCACCGAGCGCGGCGTATCGTTCGGCTACAACACGCTGGTCTCCGACATGCGCGCGCTGCCGGTGCTGGAAAAGATCGGCGCACCGGTGATCTTCGACGCCACCCATTCGGTGCAGCAGCCGGGCGGGCAGGGCACTTCCTCCGGCGGCGAGCGCCACTACGTCCCGGTGCTGGCGCGCGCCGCTGTGGCGGTCGGCGTCGCCGGCGTCTTCATCGAGACCCATCAGGATCCCGACAAGGCGCCGTCCGACGGCCCGAACATGATCCCGCTCAAGGAGTTGCCGGCGCTTCTTGAGCGGCTGATGCAATTCGATAGGTTAGCAAAAGAGAGTTAGCTCAAACAATTGACCGTCACCCTGAGGTGGCCGCGAAGCGGCCCTCGAAGGGGTGACAGCCCGAGCGCCTCGGCCGCATCCTTCGAGGCTCGCTTCGCTCGCACCTCAGGATGACGGAAAGAAGTCTGTGCCATTCCGCCCCTTATCCGAGTCGTCAGCCTGGTGGTCTTTGCCTCGACGCTATTCACGCGCGCGGTCGACCCGGTGGTGCCGAAAATCGCCGCCGACCTCGGCATCGCGGTGAGCACCGCGGCGCTGCTCTCGACGGCTTTCACCTTCCCTTACGCCATCATGCAGCCGGTGCTCGGCGTGGTCGGCGATTTCTTCGGCAAGACGCGGCTGATGAATTTGAGCTTGGCGATCGTCGTCGTGACGACTTTGGTCTGCGCCTTCGCCAGCAATTTCACGGTGCTGGTTGCGATGCGGATTCTCGCTGGCATGCTGGCGGGGGGAATTTTTCCGGTCGGCATCGCCATCGTCGCCGATCTCGTGCCGGTCGAGGAGCGCCAGGTGGCGATCGGCCGGCTGTTGGCTTTTGGCCTCACCGGCAATCTCATCGGCGCCACGATTTCAGGCTTCATCGGCGACCTGCTCGGCTGGCGCGGCGTGTTCCTCACCATCGGCGGCTTCGGGCTCATCGTCGCCATCGCCGCCTTCTTCGCCTTTCGCGGGCTAAAGCTCGGCAAGCCTCGACCGTTCAATCTCGCCGCGGTCGGCGCCGGTTATCGCGGGATTTTTTCCGATCCGCGCGCGAAAATCTGCTTCGGCTCGGTGTTCTTCGAGGGCATCACCATCCACGGCATGTTTCCGTTCGTCGCGCTGTTGCTGCTGGCGAGCGGCGTCACCCGCTCGTCCTATGCCGGCATGGTGATCGCGGCCTTCGGCTTCGGCGGCATTCTGTTCTCGCTGTCGCTGCCGTTCCTCGTCGCCCATATCACCGAGCGCTACATGATGCTGATCGGCGCCGCCGCCGCAGCCTTGGCTTTCGTTCTGATTTCATTGGGACTGCCGTGGTACACGCTCGCAGGCGTGTTTTTTCTGTTCGGCGTCGGCTTCTACATGCTGCACAATTGCATTCAGGTCCACGTCACCGACCTTAGCCAGACGGCGCGTGCCACCGCGATGTCGATGCATTCCTGCTCGTTCTTTTTCGGCCAGGCGATCGGCCCGATCTATTACGGCTATGCCTTCCGCCATTTCGGCAACAGCGTGCCGCCGCTTCTGGGCGCTGCCGTGATCATCGTGGTGGGCCTTGTCTGTGCGCGCCACCTGCGGCACCGGCGCGATCTGCGCCTTGCGGAAGGACCGTAGAACGCCCAATATTGTCACATAGGCCAGGGGTGCCGCGCAAAAAACGCGGCTGAGATCACACCCGTCGAACCTGTCTGTTTTGCGGTGTCTGCTGTTAGCCTGAAAGCAGACATCGATTGATGATTTTGCACGTCCGCTAAGTGCCAATTGGAGACATCATGCCGTGTCCCGGGTCACGGGCTTCACGGCCGCAAATGCATCGCTGTCGCAGCGGACAGCGCCGCCAAAATAAAGAACACTAAGCCGGGCCCATTGGCCATCACCGTAACAATGACGAGCCCCATGCCGTACCCACCGGACGCAGCTTCGATGGCAAGGGCGACGCCAACGATGAGGAACAACGCCGCTAGGAACGCCTGAAGCAAAAAAAAGAACTTGCGACCTTCACGCTCTGACATTTGTGCAGCCCCCGAAAGAACCCGACCCGCCGACGGTCGGGGGGCCGTTATGGCACTTTGACACTCTAAGTCCTTGACCATACTTACATAGGGTACTTCTGTCTGGGTCATTCCAGCGAAGGGAGCCGCGTTGAGCAAATCTTCTCTGCCCATTGCATCTATCGCCAAACGGCCGCGGGTCGCGATTATCGGCGCGGGTGTCGTCGGCTTGGGGATTGCGTGGCGGCTCGCCGGCCGTGCCGAGGTTTCGGTGTTCGACCGCGGCAAGGCCGGCATGGGCGCGAGCCATGCCGCGGCCGGCATGCTGGCGGCATGTTGCGAAGCCGAGCCCGGCGAAGAGGCATTGCTCGCGCTTGGCCGCGACAGCCAGGCGCGCTGGCCGGGCTTTGCCGACGAGCTTTCGCGGGCAAGCGGCGTGGATGTCGAACTGCGGCGCGAAGGCACGTTGGTTCTCGCGCTGACCGCCGACGATCAGGCCGAAGCCGCGCACCGCCTCGACTTTCAGAACAAGCTCGGCCTGCCGCTCGAATGGCTGTCGGCCGCGGCGACGCGGGCGCGCGAGCCGCATCTGGCCGGAAAAATCGCCGGCGCTGTATTCAGCCCGCAAGATCATCAAGTCGACAATCGCAAAGTCGTCGCCGCGCTGCGCATCGCCGCGCAAGCCGCCGGTGTCGACATTCACGAAGAACGGCCGGTCAAGGAAATCTCCATCCAAGGCGGCCATGCCGATGGCGTCGTCCTTGAAGACGGAACGCGCATCGCAGCGGACAGCGTGGTGCTTGCCGCGGGCGCCTGGTCGCGCGGCATCGCCGGATTGCCGCCTGATCGGCGGCCTCCGGTGCGGCCGGTGAAGGGACAGATGTTGGCGTTGCGCATGGATGCAGCAGCGCCGCTCCTCAATCACGTGCTGTGGGCGCCGGGCGCTTATCTGGTGCCGCGGCGCGACGGCCGTCTCATCGTCGGCGCGACCGTCGAGGAGAAGGGATTCGACGACACCATCACCGCCGGCGGGTTGCTGACGCTGCTCGAAGCCGCTTGGCGCGCCATTCCGGCGATCGAGGAATTGCCGGTCGACGAAATCTGGACCGGCCACCGGCCGGGCAGCCGCGACGACGCGCCGATCCTCGGCCGCGGGCCGCTGGAAAATCTGTTCTACGCCACCGGCCATCACCGCAACGGCATTTTGCTCCTGCCGGTGACGGCGGATGCCATGGCAAGGCTCATTCTCGACGATGTGGCGGATCCCGCGATCCGCCCGTTCGGGCTCGAGCGCTTTCTGCCGGCGCGCGCGGCGGAGTAGGGGAGATATTGATGTCTCAAGAAACGATCCGGGTGAATGGCGAACACGAACCGCTTGGCGAACAAATAACGCTCGATGCTTTGTTGGCTGAAAAAACCGCCGATATCTCGCAGCGCGGCATCGCGGTCGCGCTCAACGGCTCTGTCGTTCCGCGTGCGGCGTGGCGCGAGACGGTGCTGCGCGCCGGCGACAGCGTCGAAATCGTGCGGGCGCGGCAAGGAGGTTAGAAACATGTCCGATCCTCTCATCGTTGCCGGTCACGAATTCGGCTCGCGGCTGTTTCTCGGCACCGCCGGCTATCCCAATCGCAAAATGATGCTCGATGCTGTCGCTGCGAGCGGCACCGCCATGGTCACCGCCTCGATCCGCCGCATCAGCCTCGCCGGCGACGACGAGAGCCTGATCGATCTCCTCGGCGGCCGCGTGAAATTCCTGCCCAACACCGCGGGCTGCCAGACCGCGAAGGACGCGGTGCTGACCGCCGAACTGGCGCGCGAGGCGCTCGATACCAATTGGATCAAGCTCGAAGTGATCGGCGACCGCGAATTGCTTTATCCCGATGTCGAGGAGCTGTTGCGCGCCACGGCGGAATTGGTCGCCAAGGGCTTTGTCGTTTTGCCGTACTGCACGGACGATCCGGTGACCTGCCGCAAGCTCGCCGATGCCGGCGCTGCGGCCGTCATGCCGCTCGGCTCGCCGATCGGCTCGGGGCTCGGCATTTGCAATCCGCATCTCATCGAACTGATCTGCGCGCGCTCGCCGGTGCCGGTCGTGCTCGACGCCGGCATCGGCACCGCGTCCGACGCGACGCTCGCCATGGAGCTCGGCTGCGCCGCGGTGCTGATCAACACCGCGGTGTCGAAGGCGCAAAATCCGGTGCTGATGGCAAAGAGCATGCGCTCCGCCGTCGAAGCCGGCCGCCTGTCGCGCCTTGCCGGACGGATTGCCAAACGCACCCACGCCGAGCCGTCGAGCCCGCAGTTTGGGCTGGTGGGGACGTGAATGCTTCCGTGATGGGGCCGAGGGCAACAAATGATAAGGGCCGCGAGACTTTTTCTTGCCGATACCACAAAACCGGCAATCGTAGCGGCAATGCATCAGCGAGAGCGCAACGGTATGTGGTTCGAACAGGAAGCGCCGGAAATGCTTGTTGAATGGCGCGACGAACAAAAGCTCGCTGCTGCTGTGCGCAGAGCCATCGAACGCTTCTCATATAAGTTCGTTGACTTTCGATCGCATAAGAAAAGCGACTGGCCAGCGTTTCGTGCCTCCAAATGCCGCTCGATGAACGATTTCGAACGAATTTACGACCGTATTTGGATCAAGTCGCTCAACGAAGCCGAGCTCTTCTACGAAGCGTCTCTGGATCCGCGCGGCGAAGACGACCTTTCGCTTCACGTTGTTATCAATCGATATCAGCACGACGCGGAAATGGGCCGCAAGCTTCTCAGATTGTACGATGCTTGCAGAAATTGGCAGCATATACCTTTCGGCTAACTACAATTTACTCGGCCACCATCTCCCGCACCATCGGGATCACCTTGCGCCCGTAAAGCTCGATGCAGTGCATGATCTTTTCATGCGACAACGCGCCGGCTGAGTATTTCAAATCGAAACGCGATAGGCCGAGCGCCTTTGCGGTTTCGGCGATTTTGCGCGCGACTGTTTCCGGCGAGCCGACATAGAGCGAGCCGTGTTCGATTTCCTGGTCGAACTCGTTGCGGCCCATCGGCGGCCAGCCGCGCTCGGCGCCGATGCGGTCGCGGAACGTCTTGTAGACCGGATAGAGCTGTTCGCGCGCCAGTTCGTCGGTGTCGCAGACAAAGCCCGGCGAGTGCACGCCGATCTCGCGCACCGGCCGGCCGTATTGCGCGGCAGCGCGGTGATAGAGATCGACATAGGGCTTAAAGCGCTTGGGATCGCCGCCGATAATGGCGAGCATCAGCGGCAGATCGTAATGCGCGGCGCGGACGACGGATTCCGGGCTGCCGCCGACGCCGATCCAGGTTTTCAGCCGGCCGCTCTCGATCGGCGGAAAGACGCGCTGATTGGTCAGGGGCGGGCGGAGCTTGCCCTGCCACGTCACCGGCTCGTTCTTGAGCAGCGCCGCAAATAGATCGAGCTTTTCTTCGAACAATTCCTCGTATTGCGAAAGCTCAAAGCCGAACAGCGGAAAGGATTCCGTGAACGAGCCGCGGCCGAGGATC
Source organism: uncultured Alphaproteobacteria bacterium (assembly GCA_963695615.1). Lineage (GTDB taxonomy): Bacteria > Pseudomonadota > Alphaproteobacteria > Rhizobiales > Xanthobacteraceae > BOG-931. Next base: position 75,902 of record CAVOHH010000014.1, read on the forward strand.
ACTTCGGCGCGGCCGTTGGAGAGGGCGTTTACCGTCGAGAACCGCTGAAACACGCGAATGGGATCGTCCGACGACAGCACCGTCACGGCCGAGCCGAGATGAATGCGCTTGGTGCGCGTCGCGATGCCGGCGAGAACGACTTCCGGCGCCGATACGGCAAAGTCCGGGCGGTGGTGTTCGCCGACGCCGATGAAATCGATCCCCATCTCGTCGGCGAAGATCGCCTCATCGACGAGATTGCGGATGACCTGCGCAGCCGGAAGGAGCTTGTCGTCGGGACCGGCGGTGACGTCGCCAAATGTATCGACGCCGAGTTCAAGTTGCTGTGCCATAAGAATGCGTCTCACAAATCCGTATTTGCGCCTTCGGGCGACGATCGGTTTCGGGGAAAAGACTAAATCCGCAGCGTGTCCAGCACGCTATGTGGTGCCTATAGGCAATCAGATCAACTGCTGCTGCAATTCGTCGGCCAAGGCCTGCAAGCTCGCGAAAGTAATGGCCGTGCATCGCTTTCAGCGGCGTGCGTTCGTAGTGCACGCCGATATTCAAGGCGGCGATGACCCGCCGTCGCGTTTCTTCAGCGGGATTGCGATCGAGCGAAAGCCGATCTCGACCTCCTGATCGGCCAGCGCGTAGCCGGCTTTGCGGATGCCGAGAATGGCTTTGCGCAGCTGGGCTTTGTCGGTGACGGTGAATTTGGTGATTTTTTCCGGCCGCAGCCGCGCGAGAAATTTATCGAGCGCCGCGATCGTCGAGCGCCGCGAGCAGGACGCGGCCGAGTGCGGTCGCAATCGCCGGCAGCCGGAAGCCGATCTGGGCGCTGACCGGAAGGACGCGCTGGGGTGAGGCATGCGCGATCATGGTGACGTCTTCGCCGTCCAGGACGGCCGCCGAACAGGACTCGCCGGTCTGTTCGCTCAAGTGCTCGAGCGCCGGCTGGACGATGTCGGTGACGGCGTTCGATTGCAGATAGGCGCGTGCGAGGTTGAGAACGCGCGGCCGCAGCCGGAACATGCGGTCGTCCATCTCGGCATAGCCGAGCTGCACCAGCGTGTGCAGCGTGCGGCGCACCGAGGCGCGCGGCAGATCGACGAGCTTTGCGATATCGCTCAACGTGAGCTGCTTGCGATCCTGGTTGAAGGTCTCGATCACGCGCAAGCCGCGCGCCAGCGCCTCGAGAAATTCCGGGCCCGACGCCTCGACGAGCGTTTGCTCGGACGCTGATCTGTTGATGGCCGGCATCGACAAAACTCCCGCGCTTGCCAGGCTTTTTGTTATCTGTTCTAATTCCAATTACGAACATATGTTCGGTCAGCGAACAAACTAGCCGCCTTCGGTTCGAGGGTAAAGCGAAATCGGCAAAGCGAAATTTTGGAGGATCGGCGATGCTCAGCGCAGAACAGAACGATCGCATCACACGCGTTGGTCCGGAGCAAGCCCGCGGGAAAATTGCTGCGCCGCTATTGGCAGCCGGCGGCCTTGGTCGACGAGCTCAACGGCGAGCGGCCGATCAAGCCGATCAGGCTCCTTGGCGAAGACCTCGTGATCTATCGCGACGAGAACGGCCGCTACGGTCTCCTCGGCCGCGCTTGCCCGCATCGCGGCACCGATCTCGCCTATGGACGCCTGGAAGACGGCGGCCTGCGCTGCGCGTTTCACGGCTGGCTGTTCGACGTCGAAGGCCAATGCCTGGAGACGCCGGCGGAGCCGGAAGGCAGCAATATGTGCCGCAACATCCGGCAGAAGGCTTATCCGGTGGTCGAGCGGAACGGCATTTTGTTTGCCTATATGGGGACCGGCGCGCCGCCGGAATTTCCGCACTTCGATTGTTTCGTCGCGCCGGATACACACACTTTCGCTTTCAAGGGCATGATCGATTGCAATTGGCTGCAATCGCTGGAAGTCGGCATCGATCCGGCGCACACCTCGTTCCTGCATCGCTTCTTCCACGACGAGGATCCCAAGGAAGGCTACGGCAAGCTGTTCCGCGACACCTCGATCGATTCGGAAATGCCGATGACCAAGATCATGCGCGAGTTTCCGCGCCCGCGCATCGAAGTCGAGCCGACCGAGTTCGGCTTCCGCATCCTGACGCTGCGCGAGATCAGCGCCAAGAACACGCATGTGCGCGTGACCAATCTGATGTTCCCCAATGCCTTCGTCATCCCGATGAGCCGGGACATGACGATCACGCAATGGCACGTGCCGATCGACGACACCAAGCATTATTGGTACGCGATCTTCACGAGCTTCGGCGCGCCGGTGAACAAGGACGAGATGCGGCGCCAGCGCTTGACAGCTCTACGAATTGCCGGACTACATTCCGCGCAAGAACAAGAGCAACAATTACGGCTACGATCCGCACGAGCAGGATCACGACACCTATACCGGCATGGGCGCCGACATCAATGTGCACGACCAATGGGCCTGTGAATCGATGGGCGAGATCGCCGACCGCACGCAGGAGCATCTTGGCCAATCGGACAAGGCGATTGCCGCCTATCGGCGGCTGCTGCGTTCGGCCATCGATGCCGTGGACAAGGGCGACCGGCCGCCGATGATCTTCGATGCCGCTTCGGCTAAAACGGTCACCGGTCCGGCGGCCATCGACGGCATCGGCCCGACCGACGATTGGCAGGGCTATTGGCAGCGGACCGACGCCAATAAACGAAGCGCCGCCAGCTGGGCGAATATGCGCTAAAGTCGCGGCGGGTCACGGCGGGCCAAGCGGGACAAGACGAGCAAAGGCATCTGGTCGAATATGTCCTCTCATAAACGCCGATCGCTCGCTTTGAACTTTGTCGATCGGCACGGCCTGTGGAGCGATGCGCAGGCGCGCGCCGCGGCCGCCGTCGAGAAGACGATCGGTCAGAAAAATCTCGAACTGGTGCGCTTTTCCTTCCCGGATCAGCACGGCATTCTTCGCGGCAAGACGCTGGTGGCGGCGGAAGCTTTACGCGCGCTGCGCTCCGGCGTGACGATGACGAGCACGCTCTTCGCCAAGGACACGTCGCATCGCACGGTGTTTCCGGTGTTCGAAGCCGGCGCCGGCATGGGGCTTGCCGGAAATGGGCGGCGCCGGCAATTTCGTCATGGTGGCCGATCCGGAAACGTTTCGCGTGCTGCCGTGGGCGGAGAATACCGGCTGGCTGTTGTGCGATTGCTATTTTCCGAACGGCAAGAAGGTGCCGCTCGCGACGCGCCAGCTCTATCGCGATGCACTGGCAAAACTTGCTCATGCCGGCTTCGACTATCTGGCCGGACTCGAAGTCGAGTTTCATCTCTTCAAGATCGAAGATTTGCAGCTTGCGCCCGAGACGCTCACCTGGCCGGCCGAGCCGCCGCGTGTGAGCCACACGACGCACGGCTATCAATACCTCACCGAAGGCCGTTACGACCAAGTCGCGCCCATCCTCGACGTGCTGCGAAAAACTGTCGCGGCGCTCGGCCTGCCGCTGCAATCGCTCGAGGTCGAGTTCGGCCCGAGCCAATACGAATTCACCTTTGCGCCGGAAATCGGCATGGCGCCCGCTGACGCCATGGTGCTGTTCCGCAGCGCGCTCAAACAAGCGGCGCGGCGCCACGGCTATCTGGTGAGCTTCATGTGCCGGCCGCGGCTCGCCAACACGCTGGCCAGCGGCTGGCATCTGCATCAGTCGCTGCTCGACAGCAAGTCCAAGGCCAACGCCTTTGTCTCGCACGACGAGACGGAAGTGCTGTCGCCGCTCGGCCGCAACTTTCTCGGCGGGCTCTTGGCCAATGCGCGCGCCGCAAGCGTTTTCTCGACGCCGACGCTCAACGGCTACAAGCGCTATCGCGGCGTCAACACGATGGCGCCGATCCAGGCCATCTGGGCGCAGGACAATCGCGGCGCCATGGTCCGGGTGATGGGCGAGGCCGGCGATCCGGCAACCCATTTCGAAAACCGCTGCGGCGAGCCGCTCGCCAATCCTTACCTTTATATGGCGTCGCAGATCTATGCCGGCCTTGACGGCATGGCGCGTAAGCTCGATCCCGGCCCGTCCGCCGACGCGCCTTACCGGACCACGGCCGAGGCCTTGCCTGCCACGCTTGAAGAGGCGATTGCTGCACTGCGCACGCAATGCCTGTTTTCGGGCCGGATTTGGCGACGGCTTTGTGGACTATTACACCAAGATCAAGGAAGCTGAGATCGCGCGATGCCGGAAAGACGGCCCGGCCGGACGAGGCTGACGTCAGCGAATGGGAGCACCGGGAGTACTTCGATAGTCTTTGATTCAACCGGCGATTTGCTCACGCACCGCGCCGAACAGAGGAGGGGTAGAATGACGAAAACATCTAAGGGCGGCGCAACATGGATCGCCGCAGGCGCATGGATCGCCGCGGGAACAGCTTTTGCGCTCGCCGCCGGGCCGGCACTGGCGCAACAGAAGACCGTCAAGATCGGTGTCATCTCGACCTTCAGCGGTCCGCCCGCCGCGATCGGCAACGACATGAAGAATTCCTTCGAGCTCGGCCTCGATCATCACGGCCGCAAGCTCGGCGGACTGCCGGTCGAGGTCATCTATGAGGACGATCAGACCAAGCCGGAAGTCGGCGTGCAGAAGACGCAAAAGCTGATCGAGTCCGATCACGTCGATTTCATCGTCGGCTATATCTGGTCGAACGTCGTGCTGGCTTCGCTCAAGCCGCTGACGGATTCCAAGACCATGACGGTCGTCACCAATGCCGGCGCGTCGCAGCTCGCCGGCGAATTGTGCTCGCCCTATGTGTTCTCGACCTCGTGGAATAACGACCAGACGCCGGCCTCGGTCGGTCTTTACATGAACCAGAAGGGCGTGAAGTCGGCGTTCCTGATCGGCCCGAATTATGCCGCCGGCAAGGACATGCTGGCCGGCGTGCAATCGACCTTCAAAGGCCAGATCGTCGGCCAGGAATTGACGCGCTGGCCCGATCAGCTCGACTTCTCCGCCGAACTGTCGAAGGCGCGCGAGGCGAAGCCCGATGCGATCTTTGCGTTCTATCCGGGCGGCGCCGGCGTGCAGTTCATCACGCAATATGTGCAATCCGGCCTCAAGGGGCAGATCCCGCTCTATACCGCCTTCACCGTCGACGATCTGTCGCTGCCGCGGCTGAAGGATCTCGCCATCGGCATTCCGGGCGCGCAGGAATGGGTCAACGATCTGCCGAACGACGCCAACAAGAAATTCGTCACCGACTACAAGGCGAAGTACAATTCCTCGCCGTCGTTCTACGGCGCGCAGACCTATGACGCGGTGGGCTTGATCGACAGCGCCATCACCGCGGTCAAAGGCGATCTCACCAACAAAGAAGGCATGCGCAAGGAAATGGAAAAGGCCGACTTCAAGTCGGTGCGCGGCCCGTTCAAATTCGGCAACAATCACATCCCGATCCAGAATTTCTATCTGCAGGATGCGGTGAAGAATGCCGACGGCAGCTTTCGCGCTGAAGACCGTCGCGACCATCGTCAAAGATAGCCAGGACACTTTCCACGACAAATGTCCGATGAAGTGAACGGCTTTTGCTTAGGTTAGACGCCGAATACACCCAACGTCGTCATGGCCGGGCATAGACGTTCGAAGAACGGCGTCACTTCGTTCGCCTATGCCCGGCCATCCACGTCTTTCGCTTAGCCCGGGAGTAAGACGTGGATGCCCGCGAGAGTCGCGGCATGACGGTGAGGCGACTAAACGCAACGACACCGGCATGCTCTATTTCATCGAACAACTCCTAAACGGCATTCAGCTTGGAATGCTGCTGTTTCTGTTGGCCGCAGGCCTGACGCTGATCTTCGGCATCATGGATCTCGTCAACCTGGCGCACGGTTCGCTCTACATGATCGGCGCTTATTTCGCCGCCACCTTCGCCGACTGGACCGACAGCTTTGTGCTCGGCGCCATTCTCGCGCTGGTCGCCACGCTCGCCGTCGGCATGGTGCTCGAAGTGGTCGCGATCCGCAGACTCTATGGCCGCGATCATCTCGATCATGTGCTGGCGACCTTCGGCCTCTTGCTGTTCTTCAACGAACTGGTCCGGCTGATCTGGGGCCCGGCCGGCCTGACGTTGTCGCTGCCGAGCGAAATGCTCAATGCCGTCCAGGTTCTGCCCGGCTTGTATTATCCGGTCTATCGCCTGGTCATTATCGGCGTGACGCTTGCCGTCGGCGCGCTGCTCTATGTGCTCGTCATGCGCAGCCGGCTCGGCATGCTGATCCGCGCCGGCGCCTCCAATCGCGAAATGGTCGGCGCGCTCGGCATCAACATCAAGCTGCTTTACACGCTGGTGTTCGGGCTCGGCGCCGCGCTCGCCGGGTTTGCCGGCTTGATGCAGGCGCCGATCCTCACCGTGCAGATCGGCATGGGCGAGAACATCCTCATCGCCGCTTTCGTCGTCGTCACCATCGGCGGCATCGGCTCGATCCGCGGCGCCTTTGTCGCGGCGCTCCTGGTCGGCATCGTCGATACGATCGGCCGCGCTTTCGTTCCCGACCTGCTGCACACTTATCTGAACGAAGCCGCGTCATCGAGCCTCGGCCGGTCGCTGTCGTCGATGCTGATCTATCTGCTGATGGCGCTCGTTCTGATCGTGCGTCCCGAAGGCCTGTTTCCGGCGGCGAGCCGATGAGTTATTCGCTGACGCCGCGGCTGGCGGTGAACGTTTTTCTGCTGCTGATTCTCGGCTTGGTGCCGGTCTATGCGGCGCTGACCGGCAATACATTCGTGATGACGCTGTTCACCCGCGTTCTCATTCTGGCGCTGGCCGCGCTCAGCCTCAATCTCATCATGGGCTATGGCGGCATGGTGAGTTTCGGCCATGCCGCCTATCTCGGCATCGGCGGCTATGCGGTCGGCATTCTGGCGAAGGAAGGCATCTATTCCGGCTTCGTGCAATGGCCGGTCGCGATCGGCGCATCGGCGCTTTACGCGCTTGTCGTCGGCGCGCTGAGCCTGCGCACCCGCGGCGTTTATTTCATCATGATCACGCTCGCTTTTGCGCAGATGATCTATTACGTCGCCATCGGGCTTGACCGCTATGGCGGCGATGACGGACTGACGATCTACCGCAACAGCCAGTTCGGCGGCCTGGTCGATCTCGGCAACAAGACGTTTTTCTACTATCTGTGCTTTGCAGCTGTTGCTGGCCGGCGTCTACGCCGTTTGGCGCATCGTCAATTCGCGCTTCGGTCTGGTCATTCAGGGCGCGCGGTCGAACGAGCGGCGCATGCGCGCCATCGGTTTTCCGACCTTTCGCTACAAGCTCGTCTGTTTCGTGATCGCCGGCGCCATGTGCGGGCTTGCCGGCGCGTTGCTGGCCAACCACACCAATTACATCAGTCCGGCGATGATGGAATGGACGCGCTCGGGCGATCTTATCGTCATGGCCGTGCTCGGCGGCATGCGCGCGGCGTTCGGGCCGCTGATCGGCGCCATGACGTTCCTGCTGCTGGAGGACTGGCTGTCGCGCGTGACCGACTACCCGAACCTGGTCATCGGGCCGCTGCTCTTGATCGTCGCGATCTATGTCAACGGCGGTATCGACGGATTGCTCGGGAGGGTGCGCCGTGGCTGACGCCTTGCTCGAGATCGCGGATCTGACCAAGCGTTTCGGCGGCGTGGTCGCCTCCGACCGGATTTCGCTCGCGCTCGATCGCGGCGAGCTGCATGCCATTATCGGCCCCAACGGCGCCGGCAAGACCACTCTGATCGGACAGTTGACCGGCGAGATCGTGCCCGATGCCGGCAGCGTTCGCTTCGACGGCCAGGATATCACCGCGCTTGCGGTCTATCGGAGCAGCGCCATCGGCTTGGCGCGGTCGTTCCAGATCACCTCGCTGTTTCTCGATTTCACCGCGCTCGACAATGTCGCGCTTGCGGTGCAGGCGCATGCCGGCCATTCGTTCCGCTTTTGGCGCAATGCGCACGGCGACGCCGCGTTGCGCGACCCGGCGCGTGCGGCGCTGACCGATGCCGGTCTTAGCGGGCGCGCCGATGTGCCGGCCGCCGATCTCAGCCACGGCGAGCGGCGTCAGCTTGAAATCGCGATGGCGCTTGCGACCAAGCCGCGCATGCTGCTGCTCGACGAGCCGATGGCCGGAATGGGACCGGAAGAATCGGTGCGGCTCATCGAGATGCTCCGCCGCCTCAAGGGCGGCGTGACCATTCTTCTGATCGAGCACGACATGGACGCGGTCTTTGCGCTGGCCGATCGCATTAGCGTTCTGGTTTACGGCCGCATCATCGCTTCCGGCGATCCGGCGGCGATCCGGGCGGACCCGGTCGTGCGTCAGGCCTATCTCGGCGAAGGCGAGGGGGGCGGCCATGCCTGATTCCGTGCCTGAGACTCCGCTCCTCGAACTTTCCGAGATCGAGACCAGCTATGGCCTGAGCCGCGTGCTGTTCGGCATTTCGCTGACGCTCGGCAACGGCGAAATGGTGTCGCTGATGGGCCGCAACGGCATGGGCAAAACCACGACCGTGCGCTCGATCATGGGTCTGACCCCGGCCGCGGCCGGCTCGATCCGCTTTTGCGGCGCGGACATTCGCACGCTGCCGGCCTATCGCGTCGCCAAGCTCGGGATCGGTCTCGTCCCCGAAGGGCGGCAGGTGTTTCCCAATCTGACGACGCGCGAAAACCTGGTGGCGACGGCAGCCAATCGCTGTGCTGCGAACGATCCGTGGACGCTCGACAAAGTGTGCGCGCTGTTTCCGCGGCTTGCCGAACGCGCCCGCAGCATGGCGAACCTCTTGTCCGGCGGCGAGCAGCAGATGCTGGCGATCGGCCGCGCGTTGATGACCAATCCGCGTCTGCTGATCTTGGACGAAGCGACCGAAGGCCTGGCGCCAGCCATCCGCGAGGAGATCTGGCGCTGCCTCGAAGGCCTGCGCGGCAAGGGCCAGTCGATCCTGGTGATCGACAAGAACGTCGAAGCGCTGATGCGCATCGCCGACCGCCACTACATTATCGAACGCGGCCGTGTGGTGTGGACCGGAAGCTCGCAGCAATTGGCGAGCGCGCCCGATATCCAGCACCGCTATCTCGGCGTTTAATGTCGCGTGTGGATGCGCTGCGGTTCGGCGAGATAGACGATCCGGCCGGCAACGATGACGGCGACGACGCGCGGCCGTCCCGGTATCGCCGCATCGACCAGGATCAGATCGGCGCGCATTTTCGGCGCGATGCTGCCACGATCCGCGAGATTCATTGCCCGCGCCGGCGTGCCGCTGATCAGCGCCCAGGCTTCGGCGAGCGGTAAGGTGCCGGTTTCCACGAGCCGAAAGGCGGCGACCAAAGGCGCGGGATAAAAATAATCCGACGCCAGGATCGAGCACAGACCGCGCGCGACCATATCGCGCGCATTGACCCAGCCGATATGGCTCTTGCCGCGTACGATGTTCGGGGCACCGAAGACGATCTGATCGCCGCCGGCGACGGCGTCCTCCGCCGTCTCGATATTCATCGGAAACTCGCAGACCCGGCAGCCAAGCGCGCGGAACCATTGCCGTTGCTCGGGCGAGGAATCGTCGTGCGAAAGTAGCGGGATGCCGGTGGCATTGGCACTCTTGGCCATGCGCACGATCAAGTCCGGCACTTCGTCGGCGCGGCTCTGCAACGAGTCCACCAGCTTGAAGAAGTCCTCGCGGCTCAGGCCGGTGCGGTCGATCATGGTGCCGATCTTGGACGGCGGCCTTTTCGCGTAGTCGGGCGCCAGCATGTGATCGTTGAAAGCGAGCGCGTCGATCTTGCGCTCGTCAAGCCAGCCGCGGGCCTCCGGTTCGGCCTCGAAATTGAACGTCTCGAAGCGCAGGTGATAGCGCGTATCAGCGGCGAGCCGCGGCTTGAGCGCTTCGATCGCGGTGAGGAGGTTGCGCGCATTTTCCGGCCCGCGCAGGCCCGGCTCCCAGGACCAGGTGACACCGTGGAACACCGTCGTAATGCCGTTGGCGATGACCTGACGGTCGGTATCGACCAGCGCCAGATCGACCGCAAAATCGACGCCCGGGCGCGGCATCATCTGACGCTCGAAAGCGTCGCCGTGCACGTCGACAATGCCCGGCAGCAAGATCAGGTCTTTGGCGTCGAGCGTATGCGCCGCGCCGCAATCCGAGCCGATCTCGGCAATGATGCCGTCATCCGCATGAACGCTGGTTTCCGCAAGCTCGCCGTCGGTCAGAACCTTGGCGCCGGTAATACGAATGTCCATTTGTCTGCTCAGTGACTTGCTATTGCGATTTCGGGAGAGCTTTGCGCTGTCTCGTAGCGATCGAGGAATTCTTCCGCGCTCAAGCGGCGGAAATCAGGTAACGCGAGCCGAAGACGCTCGTGTGACCAGTGCCACCACTCAAGTTTCTCCATCCGCGCCGCGATTTGTGTCGGAAACCGCTGGCGGATCGGCCGCGCCGGATTGCCGGCGACGATGGCGTAGGGCGCGACGTCCTTGGTCACGATCGATCCCGCCGCGATTACCGCCCCGTCGCCTACGCTGCGCCCCGGCAACACGATGGCGCCGTGCCCGATCCACACGTCGTGACCGATGACGACGCGGTGCGCGCGCCGCCATTCGAAGAACTCCGCGTCGTCGGTTTCGCCCGGAAAATAGCTGCAGGCGCGGTAAGTGAAATGCGCCTGGCTCGCGCGATGCATCGGATGATTGCCGGGATTGATCCGGGTCATCGCCGCGATCGAGCAGAACTTGCCGATTTTGGTGTAGGCGATGTTGCTGTCGTTGACGATATAGGAATAGTCCGCCACCTCGACTTCCAGCAAAATCGTGCGCGCACCGATATCGGTATAGCGCCCGAGCGTGCAGTCGCGCACATCGGCAGTCGAATGGATCAGCGGTTCCTCGGACAAATTCTTTGTCATGTTTCCAGCACCAGCGCGACGCGATCGGAGGCAAAGCGCGATCGCGTCGTCAGAATTGGCACGCCGTCGGTGTCGGCGTCCACGCTTTCGACGACCAGCAAGGGACGGCCGAGCGCGAGTTTCAAGCTTTCGGCATCCGCGGCCTCGGCGATCGCCGCGGTGACGCGGGTGCGCTCGCGGGTGAAGTCGCGCACGCCAAAATTCGCCAGCATGCGCGTCATCGAGTTGGATGACATGGCATAGACGCGCGCGGCATTCGGAAAGCGGTCCGCCGGCAGCCAGGTCGTCGAGGCGACGATCGGAACACCGTCGGCCTGGCGGACGCGTTCCATCCGAATCACGGGCGCCGCCGGCTTGAGTTTGAGCCGCTTGGCGATTTCGCTGTCGGCATTTTCGATGCTGCTCGCGACGAGGCGGCCGCCGACCGCGTGGCCGGCGCCGCCGATGATTTCCGAGAACCGCGTGCGGCGGCGGATCGGATAGGCGATGCGATCGGCTTCGACATAGGTTCCGCTGCCACGCTCGGCGCGCACCAGCCCGCGTTCGGCGAGCGCGGCAATGGCGCGGCGCACGGTGTGGCGATTGACGCCGAACCGTTCGGCGATTTCGGTTTCTGCGGGCAGTTTGGTTCCCGCTTGGAACGTGCCTTGCGCGATCGATTGCTCGAGCTCGTCGGCAATGCGCCGCCACAGCGCGACGCCGCCGGTCGCAGGCTTCGTTTCGGCGCGCTTTGCTGCATCGTCGCGCGGCGTGTCATTGGAATGGCCTTGTCATGGCAGCGTCAGCAAAGTCATGGCACAAAGTCATGGCAGCGTCAGCAAAACTTCATCGTCGAACGCTAGACAGTCTGGTAGTTGTCTAGTAACATAGACAACTAGGCGAGACAAGATTTTTCGCCGATTTGGCCGAACGACGAGGAACGATCCTTGGACGAGATGCGCAGCAAAACGCCGTGCGGCTATGGCGGTGCTCGCCGAGAGCAGCGCCGCCGAGATTGCGCATTTGCTGGAGACGCTCGGACATCTCCCGGCCCACGACGAGATGCGCGCGCCGGAAAACGGCCTGGTGATGATTCGCGGCCGCATCGGCGGCGACGGCGCGCGGTTCAATCTCGGCGAGGCGACCGTGTCGCGCGCCGTGGTGCGGCTTGCCACGCGGCGAGATGGGTTTTGGCTATGTGCTCGGGCGCGACCGCGCCAAGGCGCGGCTGATCGCTCTGTGTGACGCGCTGGTCCAGACGGACGCTTATGCCGCGGCGCTCGAAAGCAAAGTCATCGCGCCCATTCGTGCCGGCCTCGAAGCGCAACGCGACGCTGCGCGCCCGGCAAGTGGCCGCGACGAAGGTCGACTTCTTCACTTTGGTGCGCGGGGAGGACAGCGCATGATCGGCTCTGGCTTTGCTGATCCGGTGACGTCGGCGCAAGCCGGCGTTCCGCGCCATTCTCGCCGCGACATCGCGGCCCGGAACGGTGTGCGCCATCGGCGCGAAAGTCTCGGCGCCGCCGCCGCTCACGCCGGCTGTCGCGGCCATTGCGCTGACGCTGTGCGATCAGGACACGCCGGTCTGGCTCGATGCGCCGCTGCGCGCATCGCAAGACGTCGCGGCGTGGCTGCGCTTTCACTGCGGTGCAAAGATCGTGGACGATCCGGCTGCGGCAAGTTTTGCTTTCGCCGCCGACGCGCGCGCGCTGCCGTCGTTTGAATGCTTCAACCTCGGCACCGCCGATTATCCGGATCGCTCGACCACGATCGTGCTCGGCGTCGATTCATTGCGGTCCGGACCCGAGCTGGTGCTGGAAGGGCCGGGGATCAAAACCCGTCAAGGCTTTCGCGCCGCGCCGCTGCCGGACGATATTGTTTCGCGTCTCACAGTCAATCGCAGCCTGTTTCCGCGCGGTGTCGATCTCATTCTCGCCTCGGCGAGCGAGATTGCCGCGCTGCCGCGTTCGGTGCGGCTGGTCAGCGAGGGCGCAGTCATGTATGTAGCGGTCAAAGGCGGAGAACGCGCGATCGAGAACGCGCACCGGCTGCTGGCGCAGGAGCGGCGCGGCGATCCTGCCGTGCCGGAACTCTCGCTTGAGCAGATCGGGCAACAGCTCACGCTCGCCGTCGACCGCGTCATGAACGAAGGCTCGCTCTACGATCGCGAGCTTGCGGCGCTGGCGATCAAGCAGGCGCGCGGCGATCTGATCGAGGCGATCTTCCTGCTGCGCGCCTTTCGCGCCACCTTGCCGCGGTTCGGCATGAGCGAGCCGATCGACACCGGCGCCATGGCGGTGAGCCGGCGGATTTCGTCGACGTTCAAGGACATTCCGGGCGGCCAAGTGCTGGGTCCGACATTCGACTACACGCACCGCCTCTTGGAAACCCAGCGCGAGACGGCGGCGGAAACCGCGCCGGCCTTCGCCGATGCAAGCCCGCCGAAAATGCCGCGGGCGACGGATTTGCTCGCCGCCGACGATCTCATCGAGCGCTCGCCGCAAGCTTCGGACGACGAACGCGTCGGCGATTTGACGCAGGATCCGTTGAGCTTTCCGGCGGATCGCGATCTGCGCCTGCAAAATCTCGCGCGCGGCGACGAGGGCTTTCTGCTGGCGCTCGGCTATTCGACGCAGCGCGGCTACGGCCGCAATCATCCGTTCGCCGGCGAGATCAGGCTCGGCGAGGTCGAAGTGGAATTCGCGCCGGAGGAAATCGGCTTTGCCGTGCCGCTCGGCCGCATCACGGTGACCGAATGCCAGATGGTCAATCAGTTCCGCGGCACGGCGACCGAGCCGCCGCGCTTCACGCGCGGCTACGGGCTCGGCTTCGGCCATTGCGAACGCAAGGTCATGGCCATGGCGCTGGTCGATCGCGCCTTGCGCGCGCGCGAGCTCGGCGAGGAGGCCAAAGGGCCGGCGCAGGACGAGGAATTCGTGCTGTCGCATTCCGACAATGTGCAGGCGACCGGCTTTGTCGAGCATCTCAAGCTGCCGCATCACGTCGATTTCCAGGCCGAGCTCGGCCTCATTCGCCGCCTGCGCGCCGAATTCGAGGACAGCGGCGTCGGCCGACGACGTGCGCGAGGCGGCAGAATGAACGCGCCGCAAAACGCTCCCGCTTACAATTTCGCCTATCTCGACGAGCAGACCAAGCGCATGATCCGCCGCGCGATTCTCAAGGCGGTCGCCATCCCCGGCTATCAGGTGCCGTTCGCCAGCCGCGAAATGCCGATGCCTTATGGCTGGGGCACCGGCGGCGTGCAGGTGACGGCCTCGATCCTCGGGCCGGACGATGTGCTCAAAGTCATCGATCAGGGCGCCGACGACACCACCAATGCCGTGTCGATCCGGAAATTCTTTCAAAAGACCGCGGGCGTGAAGACGACGACCAGCACGCGCGAGGCGACCGTCATTCAGACCCGCCATCGCATTCCGGAGACGCCGCTCACCGAGAACCAGATTCTGGTGTTTCAGGTGCCGATCCCCGACCCGCTGCGCTATCTCGAGCCGCGCGAGACCGAAACGCGCCGCATGCATGCGCTTGCCGAATACGGGCTGATGCATGTGAAGCTTTACGAGGATATCGCGCGGCACGGCCATATCGCGACGACTTATGCCTATCCGGTCAAGGTCGACGGCCGCTACGTGATGGACCCGTCGCCGACGCCGAAATTCGACAATCCGAAAATGGACGATTGCGCGGCGCTGCAATTGTTCGGCGCCGGCCGCGAAAAGCGCATCTATGCGATCCCGCCGCACACCCGCGTCGTCTCGCTCGATTTCGACGATCATCCGTTCGAGCGCTACCGCTACGACGGCACCTGCGCGCTGTGCGGCGCCAAGGATTCTTATCTCGACGAGATCGTCACCGACGATCGCGGCGGCCGCATGTTCGTGTGCTCGGACACCGATTATTGCGAAGGCCGCCGCGGCGACAAGGCCGCCGCGCCCAAGGCCGCTGCACCCGTGGCCGAGGCGCGCACGCCATGAACATAGCCGTGAACGAAACCGAGCCGCTGTTGATCGCCGAAGGTCTGACCAAATCCTTCGGCCGCCAGATCGGCTGCCGCGACGTCTCGTTCAACCTTCATGAGGGCGAGGTCATGGCGGTGGTGGGCGAGTCCGGCTCGGGCAAGACGACGCTGCTGCGGCTCCTTTCCATGCAGGCGGAGGCTGATGCCGGCCGCGTGCTCTATCGCATGCGCGACGGCGTGACGCGCGATCTCGCGACGCTCGGCGAAGCGGAATTGCGCTTTCTGGCGCGGACCGACTGGGGCTTCGTCCATCAGGATCCGGCGCTCGGCTTGCGCATGGCGGTGTCCGGCGGCGCCAATGTCGGCGAGCGGCTGATGGCGGTCGGCTGGCGGCACTATGGAAATATCCGCGACGCCGCGACCGATTGGCTGTCGCGCGTCGAGATCGATACCGCGCGCATCGACGACCGGCCGACGACCTATTCCGGCGGCATGCGGCAGCGGCTGCAAATCGCCCGCAATCTCGTCACGCAGCCCCGGCTGGTTCTGATGGATGAACCGACCGGCGGGCTCGACGTTTCGGTCCAGGCGCGGCTCCTCGATCTGCTTGCGCAACCTGGTCGCCGTGCTCAAACTTTCGGCGGTGATCGTGACCCACGATCTCGCCGTCGCACGTTTGTTATCTCATCGCATCATGGTGATGAAAGGCGGCGAGGTGATCGAATCGGGACTGACCGACCAGGTCCTCGACGATCCACGCGAGCCGTACACCCAATTATTGGTCGCTTCGATTCTGCAGCCTTGAGACAGACTTTGAGCCTGAGACTGACACATGACCCTCGAACTCCGCGACGTGGCCAAGAGCTTTACCATGCACCTGCAAGGCGGCGTGCGGCTCGCGGTGGTCGCCGGTGTGACTTTTTCGGTCCGCGCCGGCGAATGCGTCGTGCTCGCCGGTCCCTCGGGCGCCGGCAAATCGTCGATCCTGAAGATGATCTTCGGCAATTACCGCTGCGATCACGGGCAGATTCTGGTGCGCGACGGCGCGCGGAGTTTCGACATCGCTACAGCCACGCCGCGCCAGATGCTGGCGTTGCGCAACGCAACGATCGGCTATGTCAGCCAGTTTTTGCGCGCCGTGCCGCGCGTGCCGACCATCGACGTCGTCGCCGAGCCGCTGATCGTCTGCGGCGTGCCGCGCGAAGCCGCGCACGCCAAGGCGGCGGAGCTGCTGCAACGGCTCAATATTCGCGGCGCGCTTTTGCAGTTGCCGCCGGCCACGTTCTCCGGCGGCGAGCAGCAGCGCGTCAATATCGCCCGCGGCTTTCTGCCGGACTTGCCGATTCTGCTGCTCGACGAGCCGACCGCGTCGCTCGACGCCGACAATCGCGCCGCGGTGCAGAAACTCATCGCCGAAAAGAAACGGCGCGGCACCGCCATTGTCGCCGTGGTCCACGACGAGAATGTGCGCGAGGCGATCGCCGACCGCATTGTCGAGGTCACCCAATTCGCCGCTGCCGCGTGACAGACTAGAGCTTGAGATGTCGGAACAACGAGACTTCGTTCTGACAAACGCGAAGATCGTGCTCGCCGACCGGGTGATCGAGCGCGGCTGGCTTGCCGTTTGCTCGGCGGCGCGATTGCCGAATTCGGCGAGGGCTCCGCGCCGGAGCGCGGCGAGGATCTGGGCGGCGATCTCTTGCTGCCCGGCCTTGTCGAACTGCACACCGACCATCTCGAAGCGCATTATTCGCCGCGGCCCAAAGTCTATTGGGATCCGGTCGCCGCGGTGGTCTCGTTCGACGGCCAGCTCGCGACCAGCGGCATCACCACGGTGCTCGATTCGCTCCGCGTCTGGCGCGAGGAAGGCGCCGAGGATGTCGACGGCCAGGCCGAGATTTTGGCGGAGGCCATCGCCGAGGCGCGCGACGCCGATCTGTTGCGCGTCGATCATTTTCTGCATCTGCGTTGCGAAGTGCCGATGCCGAACGTGGTCGACGAGGCGGCAGCGTTGATCGGCCGCGCCGATGTCAAACTCGCCTCGCTGATGGACCACACGCCGGGACAGCGCCAGTTCCGCGATGAAAGCAAGCTGCGCGACTATTACCGGGGCAAGGGCAATCTGACCGACGCCGAGCTCGATGCCTTGTTCGCCAAGCGCTTCGAATATCAGGCGGCCTATGCCGCGGACAATTACTAGAAGATCGTCGCGCTCGCCCGGACGCACCATACGCCGCTCGCGAGCCACGACGATACGACGCTCGACCATGTCGACCAGGCGGTTCGCGACGGCGTCGCCATCGCCGAATTTCCGACCACGATCGAGGCGGCGCAAAAGCTGCACGCAGCCGGCGTTCGCGTGCTGATGGGCGCGCCCAATCTGGTGCGCGGCGGCTCGCATGCCGGCAATGTGGCGACGGCGGATCTCGCCGAGCGCGGCGTGCTCGACGTGCTGTCGTCGGACTATGTGCCGGCGCGCCTGTTGATGGCGGCGCTGCTGCTGCCGCAGCGCGCGCCCAATATCGATCTCGCCGCCGCGGTGCGCACGGTGTCGAAGACCCCGGCCTCAGCCGTCGGTCTCGACGACCGCGGCGAAATCGCCGTCGGCAAGCGCGCCGATCTCATCCATGTGCGCGTCGCCCAATGTATCGCCAACGACGTGCCGATGGTGCGCACGGTCTGGCGGAACGGGAGGCGCGTGGCGTGAACCGGCTCAGCAAACCGCAAAGCTTGATCGCGCCGAACCCGGGTGCGCTCGGCCCCGGCCGCCTTGTTCTCGTGGTGGGTCCAAGCGGCGCCGGCAAGGATACGTTGCTCAACGGGGCCCGCGCCGCCTGCGCCTACGATCCCGCAGTGGTGTTCCCGCGCCGTGTGGTGACGCGGCCGAAGTCGGACGCCGAAGATCACGACTCCATCGACGCGACGGCATTCGAGCGCGCCGCCGGCGACGGCGCCTATGCGCTGTGGTGGCGCGCGCATGGCAACGGCTACGGTATTCCGGCCTCGATCGACCGCGACATCCGCGCCGGCCGCACCGTGGTCTGCAATGTGTCGCGGACGGTTATTGATTCTGCGCGGCAGCGCTACGGTTTCGTCACGGTGGTCGAGATCACGGCGCCGGAGCAGGTGCTGCAGTCGCGCCTGGCATCGCGGCAGCGCTCCAGCGATGGCGACGTCGCCCAGCGCATGGAACGTTCCGCCGAGGTCGAGCGGCTCTACTGCAGCCGACATTGTCATCAGGAATGTCGGGCGGCCGGACGGCGGAATTCGCCGGCTCATCCGCGCCATCCGCACCAGCGCACGGGGCAGCGCTCGCCGCGCGGCGGCGAAGCATTAGGCCCCGTTTAGACATTTGAGCACTCGGGCTCAGGCAAGATGTTCGCGCAGCGCGGCCGACAGTCTTTCGGCGCCGAGCACGATGACAAAGATGATGATCAGCAAGCAGCGACACTTCCTGGTATTGGAAGAGATTCATCGCCGTGAGCAATTGGAAGCCGATGCCGCCGGCGCCGACAAAGCCGAGCACCAGCGACGAGCGGATGTTCTCGTCCAGCCGATAAAGGCTGATGCCCAACAGCGTGGGCAGGATGGTCGGAATGATGCCGTGGGTGAAGACCTGAATGCGCCGCGCGCCGGTCAGTTCGAGCGCGTGGATCGGCGCCATGTCCATCTGCTCGATGGTTTCGGCGAACAGCCGTCCGAGCATGCCGATCGAATGCACGCCGAGCGCCAGGCCGCCCGGGAACGGCCCGAGCCCGACGGCCGTCACGAACAACAGCGCCCAGACCAGATCCGGCACCGCGCGCGTGAAGCCGATGATGCTGCGCGCTGCGTAATAGGCAAAGCGCGACGGCGTGATGTTCGAGGCGGCGAGAACGGCGAGCGGCAGCGCCAGGACGACGCCGACCATCGTGCCGAACAGCGCGATGTCGACGGTCTGTATTGTCGGCCAGATCGTCGATGGCAGTTTGGAGAAATCCGGCGGCACGGCGCGTCGGATGAGGTCGGCCATGCCATGGACGCCGGTGATGAGGTCACTCGGCCGCGCCTCGACGACGATGAGCGATTGCACGACAATGGCGATGCCGAGCAATGTCAGGGCGCAACGCGTCGCGATGACGACCGCGCCGCCCCAGCCCCGGTCGTCGGGCTGCGCGCGCCGTTTGAGATAAGCAGCTCGGCGCGAGCGGCATCGACGCTCATGCCGCCTCGCCGATATAGAGGCGATTGCACGCTGTCGCGCGACACTTGCGCGCACGGCAGGTCGAACGCGACGCGCCCGTCGCGAACGCCGACCACGCGATCGGCATAGCCGTAAGCGAGCTCGACCTGATGCAGCACGCAGAGCACGGCGAGCTTCGCCGTCCGCGCGAGCTGCTGCAGAAGCCGCATGATGTCCTCGGCGGCTTCCGGATCGAGGCTCGCGATCGGCTCGTCGGCCAGCAGCACGCGCGGATGCTGCGCCAGCGCGCGCGCGATGGAGACGCGCTGTTTTTGGCCGCCGGAAAGCGTGCCGGCGCGCTGCGCGGCGAGGTGCTCGAGACCGACCTGCGCGAGGTGGTCGCGCGCCGCTTCGAGCTCGGCGCGCGGCAGGCCGCCGAACGCGGTCTGCAAGGTGTAATGGCGGCCGAGCGTGCCGGTCGCCACATTGGTCAACACGCTGCTGCGGCGGATGAGGCTCGGATGCTGCGAGATCATCGCCAGCTCGAGCCGCGCGCGCCGCAGCTGCTCGCCTTCGAGCGCGCACAGATCGGTATCGCCGAGCCAGATTTCGCCGGCGCTCGGCCGCAGGATCCGGGCGATCGAGTGCAGCAGCGTGGTCTTGCCGCTGCCGTTGCCGCCGAGGACCACGACAAGCTCGCCCGGCTCGACATTCAAATCGAAGCCGTCCAGCACGAGCCTGCCGTTTGGATAGCGGACCGAAAGCGAGCGGACACGCAGCATCTGGCTCTCCGGCTGCGCCTTCAGCTCAGCTTGGCGAGATCGATATTGAGCGTCTTCACCAGATCGCGGATGCCGGTCATAGGCGGAGTCGGTCTGCGGCACGAAGCGCGTGCCGTGCATGCCCATGACCTTGCGGTCCGCCTCGTCGATCGACGTCAGATCGAGATTTTGCAGGATGTCGGTCAGCCGCTTCTTGAAGGCGTCGGGGAGGTCGCCGCGGATCGCGATCGGATCGGTCGGGATCGGATCGGACTTCCACAGGAATACCAGGTCGCCGTCCTTGTAGTGGCCGCGCTGGATCGCCGATTCAAGCTGCTCGCTGTTGAGCTCGCCGGCATCGACCTTGTGATTGTAGAGCGCCTCGAACGAAGCGGTGTGGCTGCCGGCATAGATCGCCTGGATGTCCTTGTCCGGATCGAGGCCGGCTTTGCGCATCCCGTAAGCGGGGAACAGATGACCGGAGGTCGAAGCCGGATCGGAGAATGCGAAGGAGTGGCCGCGAATGTCGGCGACCGTCTTGATCGCCGTTGTCGGATAGGTCACGAGGCTCGCCCAATAGCTGTCGGGCTTGCCCTCTTTGTTGCTGAACGCCGCGACCGCTTCGGCCTTGGCGATCTGATGCGCCAGCACGTAGCCGAGCGGGCCGAATTCGCCGATTTCGAGCTTGCCGTTGCGCATGGCTTCGATCTCGGCATTGTAATTCGTCGCGACGTAGACCCTGACCGGGCAGCCGAGCTTCTCGCTGATCATGGCGCCGATGCGCTCATAGATCGGCGTCAGGCGCGGCGAGGTGTCGAACGGCTCGACACCGATGCGCACTGTGCCGTCACCGGGGCAGTCTTCGGCGATGGCGGGCCGGGGAGGGGTTGCCAATGTCGTCAGGGTGGCGAGCGCGACCGCAGCGAGCGTCGTCGTCGTTGCACCGATCCAGCGAATTTGCGTGTTCATCCTCAAGCTCCTGTTCCGTGGCATTTGTTTGTTTCGTTGATCGGGTTCGTGATCGGGATTCTGTAAAGCTCGGCGACGCGCCCGTTGCGGCGCGGCGCGAATGCTTCTTTTTGCAGTTACGCAACGGCAGGTACGCTTCTACCGGACGCAGAATTCGTCTCGCGCGATTTGCCATAAGCCAACGCAAATTGCCGCGCGCCAACTGCATGTTCCGCACGATAACGAAGGAGAAAATGCCCAATCAGGCTATTGCCCGCTCATGACAGTGGGATGAATGAAGGCGCCGTCTGGGGACAAAGTCACCGCGCAATCCATCGCGGCACTACGCCATCACAGCACATCCGCCTGGACGTAGATGACGCCGCGATTGATCATGCCGAGCGCGCGGGCCGCAGCCGGCGAGATGTCGATGACGCGGCCACGGCGGAAGGGTCCCCGGTCGTTGATCGTGACGACGACGCTGCGGCCGCTCTTGGGATCGACGAGCCGCACACGCGTGCCGAAGGGCAGGGTGCGGTGCGCGGCCGTCAGGCCTCTTGGATTGTATCGGCCTCCGGCTGCGACCCGGCGGCTCTCGGTGTAGAAAGAAGCGAGCCCCGAAAAGCCCGGTGTCTTGGTTTTGCCGTGGTTTGCCAGCGCACCGGGCTGCCAAAAGCCGGCCAACATGACGGCGGCCGCGCCGATCGCCATGCTTGAAACGTTTATGCGCGTAACTTTCGGGTATGAAGCTTCCATGTGACGTCCCATCCGTATTCGCTGGTCGACGACGCGCTGGCACCGGCGCATTGCGCAGGAGACCGTCGAGCGCTCGTGGAGGTGAGCGTTCGCGCATAGAGCAGCTTGTTTGATGTCCTCGCGCAGCGGCGGCAAAATAGCGTGGGTCCGTGACAGGGAAGAGAAAGAGAACGGCGTGCGAGCGTCGGGCGGGCGCGGCGCGCAAGTACACGTCATTAGATATTACGCGTAAGTGCAAAACCTTAGGCGGGATTACGTAGTTGACACCACAGGATACTAATCCTAGAACGGAGCCGACAGGCCGACGTTCAAGCTAGGTGTCCCGCTAAGTGATTCCGGTTCCAACCGCAGAAAGGGCGGAAAATGGAGCCGAACGAAAAGGACGAAATCGAAGTCACGCCGGAGATGGTGGAGGCTGGGTATCTGGTTTTGGCGGCGTCTGGCCTAGCAGGGGATGGCCTGTTGGAAGCGGATAGACTAACGGTTGCTGAAATATATCGAGCCATGTTTTCGCTGCGTCCCCCATCGTTCCCGCATCGGAGGTAGCCGCAACGAACATGTTGCATAGTCGGCCGAATATCTCGCATTTAGTCGCAAATTCAATCAGGTCTTTTGATCTCAGGTGTTCTGTGGGGCCGCCCTCGCGATGGCCGGGCGGGATCAGTGAAATTCCGACAAGCATTACATTCGTGTCGGACAGTGCCGTATTCATTGCCGACAACCAATGCACAATCTTATTTCGCGTCAGATCTATTTGGCGCAGTTCTTTGAAATATACATTCCAGAAAACATTGAATTTTACGCCATGCTTTTTGCGTAAGAGCCTTTCGAGAATGCTAGTGCGCGAACCTGTGTTCGTTATTTTATAAAAAATGGTCCCGGCATTTTCTAGGTCCATGCCGCCCAGATTTGCTAGCAAGTGACTTAAGGACTGTTCGAGAATGGCGTAACACTGAATGGCCTTACCGCGATTGGCCCAAATCGGTTCCAGATCGGTAAGCTTTAATGCGTCATCTAGTGGGATATTTCGATCTGGTCGAACAATTCCGTCCGTAATTGAATAGTGCTCTGGATTCGGGTTATTCAATAGAAACGTGCTTATCAGCGTGAGCGCTGGTTGCTGTACTTCAGGGCGGTCCACAACGCGGATGAAACGAGATGGCGGCTGAGCAAAGCGACCCCGAAAATACCGAACAACGCTTGCAAAAAACTCTGCAAGGCGCATTTAGCGGCCCTCCCACGCCGCTAAAGGATATCCCAACTCGGGACGGCGAGTCCCGCAAATTGAAGCGTAAAAAGCCAAAACAACGACGTGTCAGGCAGCGCAAGCGACGAGCGGCCTAGGTGCCACCGATCATCCGAACGCTAATCCCGTTCGCCGTCTTTCTCGGCGTTATGTGGATAGGCTATGCGGCCATTGTCGGCCATGCCACGGCGGTCTTAGCGGTAATAACTTTGGTTGCAGCCTTGGCGTTGTCAACGGTCGCGCATCGCTGGCCGACAGTCTAGTTATTGGCACCCATGCTTTCTCCGCCAGCGCAAAAAGCGCGCCGCCTGAAACTTGAAATCCCGCTTAGTGAGGTTGACGATAGGTGAGGCGCTTACCTTCACCACCACGAACCGCAGCAAGCGTGCGGTCCTGGTCGTTGTATCCTAACGCCTCACGATGGTTGTATCGGAAATCAAATTCCGCGAGATAGCGGTGAATGTGCTTTTCTTTGCAGTGCTGATAGACGCCCTTCATGCCGCGCTTGAAGATTGAGAAATAGCCTTCAACGGTGTTGGTGCTTATATCGCCGCGCGCGTGTTCTTCCTTGCTGTGATTGACGCGCTCATGTGCAGCAAATTCCTTCGCGACTTTGAGATAGAGGCGGCTTTCGTCGGTCTGCAATCGGCTCTCGCGATGAATGTTCTCGGAAACGAGTTTGCCAACTGATTCCTGTGTGGCCAGCGGGATGCTGAATGACCGCACATTGCCTGCCCGTTCGACAAGAGAGACCACAACGCGCTTGCGGCCTTTGAGATAGTACGGGCTTTTTGAATACGGCCTGCCGGTCGTGGAAACCTTGGGGCGCTCGGCTTCCGGGATATTGCCGAAATAGGTTTCGTCGGCCTCGACAATCTGGCCAGCACCGCCAAGCGGCGGAACGTCTAATCCGCCACGACGCATTGCTTCACGGACGCGGTGAAATATGAACCACGCGGTATTGTACTCACAGCCAAGCTGGCGATGTAGCTGGTGCGCTGAAAAGCCTTTCTTGCTGGAGGCAGCCATCGTGAAGGCAGCGGCCCACTGTGTCAGCTTTGCGTGGCTGCGCTCCATGACGGTGCCGGTCATGACCGTAAAGTCCTTGCGGCACTCTTTCTCGCCGCAACGATACACGCCGACCTTTTTGGTTGCGTAGTGCTTCAGCGATCCGCATTTGGGGCAAACCGGGCCATCCGGCCAGCGGGCGGCTTCAAACCACTGCCGAGCGGCGGTTTCGTCGTGGAAATGGGGTTCTGCAAACTGGTTCTTGGCCATGGCGTCTCTCCAATGGCCAATTTACTAGCACTTGTGTCTTGTGGTGTCAACTACGTAATCACCCCTTAGGTTACATCGGTTTGCGCGCCAATGCGCCCAACTCGGTGCTTTCGCGGGTCTTAACCGATCGGCAATTGTATATGCGGTATTTATTTCATCGCTTCAATTTGAAGTATTGCGCGCGTTGAACCGCTTCGCTGCCGAGCTTTCGTTGCGATGGCTCGGCACATGAAAATGCCGGCGCCGCCGGGGGAAACAGCCAATTGAGTGTCATGAGTAATTCCGCTTCGCCTGCCGCCGACGCCCGTCAAGGCGCCACCCAAGTCCCGCCGCAAGCCGCGTCTCTCGAGTTCGGCCTCGCCAATGGCGCGAACGCCAAGACGTCGTCATCGCAATTCATCAGCTTCGCGATCGGCGACGACCAATACGGCGTCGACATCATGGCGGTGCGCGAAATCAAGGGGTGGACCGCGATCACGCACCTGCCGCGGCAGCCGGATTATGTTCGCGGCGTTCTCAACCTGCGCGGCGTCATCGTGCCGATCGTCGATCTGCGCTGCCGCTTCGGCCAAGGAACGACCGAGGCGACGCCGCTTCACATTGTGATCATCGTGCAGATCGGCACCAAGCTCGTCGGCCTCTTGGCCGACCGGGTGCTTGACATCGTGTCGCTCGACGGCACGGAAATTCAGCCGGTGCCGCGGGTCGTGCAGGCGGCACGGCTCGACTTCCTGTCCGGCATCGTCACCGTCGATGACGCCATGATCGCGCTCATCGACCTGCCGAATCTCTTGTCCGTCAACAACACCAGCGAGGCGGCGTAGCGCTCGCGTTGCTTGCTGCCGCCGCTTGCAACCGGACCATCGCCGACGCAAATGCCGGCCCAATGACTTCGCCGATCTGAAGGACTGGCCATGCTTAACCGATTGACGATCAGCACGCTTCTCAAATCGGCCATTGCGCTGTGCGGCGTGGCCGTCATCACGCTCCTGTCGTTCAGCGTGGCGGATTCGTGGAGCCGGTTGCGCACCGCAAGCCGCGCCGCTGCGGCGACCGAGGCGTCGTCTTATCTCTTCGCGGCGCTGTCCAATATTCGTTTCGACCGCGCCAACACTTACCGCGCTCTCCAGGCCGACAATCCGACACCGGATACAATCCCAATGATGCGCAAGGCGCGTGCGGCCGAATTGCCGGCGCTGAAATCGGGCATGGCGATACTGCAGCAGCTCGATCTGCCCGGCCAGCAAGACGCGGTCGCCGAGCTTGTGCGGCAGGTTGCCAAGCTCGAGGAGCTTCATCAGACGAGCGACGCCGCCCTCAACGCAGCCCAAGTCGGCGCGGCCGGCGGGGCTGGCCGATCAGGCGTTCAAGCAGACGGCGGATCTTTTGGATCTGATCGATGGCTTGTCGAAGGGTGTGGCGGTCGCGATCAAGCTGCAGGATTCCTATATCGATCAGTTGCTGGAGCTGAAGGATCTGGCTTGGGCCGCGCGCAATGCCGGCGGTGACGCCTCGGTCGTCATCTCCACGACAATGGCAGGGAAGCCGCTGCCGCCCACCGCGTGGGACGATTACGTTGCCCTCGTGAGCAAGATCAGCGCCAATTGGGCGGAGCTCAAGGAAGTTTCCAAAGGTTTGCCGCTGCCGCCTCGGTACCAAGAGGCGGTGCAAAAAGTGGAGCATGAGTTCTTCGACCCGGACTATATCGGCATGCGCACCAATGCCCTCAAGGCGCTGATTGCCGGTCAACCGCCCGGCATCACGCTTGAGCAATGGACGCCGCTGACGGTCGCCAGATTGACGACGGTCGAAGACGTCGCCGACGTGGCGCTGGATGCCGCCAAGGATCGAGCCGCCGCTCAGTATGCGGCAGCCCGGAGCGATCTCATCTTGCAGCTTGGCCTGATGGCGGGAGCCGTGGTCCTGGTCGTCGGCATGTTGCTCCTGATTTCGCTGCGCGTGGTCAGCCCGCTGCATAAACTGAGCGCGGCGATGCGCAAGCTCGCCGACGGCGATTTCGGCGTAGTGCTGCCGGGGCTTGGCCGCAAGGACGAAATTGGCGCCATTGCCGCGGCGGTCGAAGGCTTCAAGGTCAAGGCCGCCGAAAAGGCGCAGCGCGAAGCCGCCGCACAGGCCGAGCAGGAACGCCAGATGGCGACCGAGCGCGACGCCGCAATGACGCGCTTGAGCGGCGAATTCGAGACCGCCGTAGGCGGGATCGTCCAGGCCGCGGTCCGCGGCGATTTCTCGCAGCGCGTCGCGCTCGACGGCAAATCCGGGCTTATCCTCAATGTCGGCACGGCGATCAACACGCTGTGCGACAATATTTCGAGCGCGCTCGACGATCTCGCCGCGATGCTCGGCGCGCTTGCCGACGGCGACCTGACGCGGCGCATCACCGGCGAGTATGAGGGCACCTTCGCGACGATCAAGGACAGCGCCAATACTACGGCCGAACGGGTCGGCGCGACGATTGCGGAGATCAAGCACGCCGGCCGGGAGGTCGCCAGCGCCGCCGCCGAGATCTCGGCGAGCACGACGGACCTTTCGCAGCGCACCGAAGAGCAGGCCGCGAGCCTCGAACAGACCTCCGCGTCGATGGAGGAAATGTCCGTCACCGTGAAGAAGAATGCGGAGCAGGCGAAATTGGCGAGCCAGTTCGCGGGCGAAACTCGCGAAACGGCGGATCGCAGCGGCCAGGTTGTCGGCGAGGCGGTCCACGCCATGTCGCGGATCGACGATTCCTCGAAGAAGATCGCCGACATCATCACGGTAATCGACGAGATCGCGCGGCAGACCAACCTGCTGGCGCTGAACGCCGCGGTGGAAGCCGCCCGCGCCGGCGAAGCCGGCCGCGGCTTTGCGGTCGTCGCCTCGGAAGTGCGCAGCCTGGCGCAACGTTCGTCGCAGGCCGCCAAGGACATCAAGGACCTCATCACGAGCTCCTCGACGCAAGTCCGCGAAGGCGTGGAGCTGGTCAACAAAACCGGCTCGTCGCTCTCCGGGATCGTGGAATTGATCAAGAAGGTCGCCGAGATCGTGGCCGACATCGCCACCGCAAGCGTCGAGCAATCGACCGGCATCGATCAGGTCAACAAAGCGCTCACGCAGGTCGACGAAGTCACCCAGCAGAACTCGGCGCTGGTGGAAGAGAATGCCGCAACCGCCAAAGCGCTCGAGCATCAGGCCGGCGTCATGAATGAGCGCATGGGCTCGTTCCGGCTCAACGACGTGCCGGCCGCCGCCAAGACGTGCGCAGCCTGCAGCGCCGGCGATCGAGAAGGCGAAGCCGAAACCCGCCATTGCCGCGAAACCGGTGGTGCAGCGGAAGGTGGTGAACGGTTCGGGCCGAGCCGCTGCGGTCGCCAAGGTCGCCGGACCAGGCACGGACTGGCAAGAGTTCTAGTCCACTGGCCGGGTAGCTTGGCGAATCGCTGCGATTTCTGAAGCGCCCTCGGATCTCCTCCGGGGGCGTTTCGTCTTCCAGACTGCAGCGATCGGCCGCTCCGTCGCCCTCTTCGCCGGTACCGGAATGTGGCAATGGCCGCGTCGGAAACGGCGGCCGTCAAGTAGCCTATTTATCTGGAAAACCACGGAAAACTTGCGACCGGCCGCTCGGCTAAGGGCGGACTATTAACCAATCCGCAATTGTATCTGCCTTATTACTTTATTCGGGAAAATTAGAAGTTTCCGCAGCGCGTCGCCGGGACTCATTGGGCGAAATCTGACGCCGCTGTTGCGGCGCCAAGATACCGATGCCCTGCGGGGACAGAGCGAGGCACTGAGGGTCATGAGTGATTTAGCTGTTTCTTCCGCAGTCGGTTCCCCGCAGCGGGCGCCCGTCGATCCCGGCATGGCTGTTGCGTCCAGCGCGGCCGCGGCGCCAACTCAGCTCATCAGCTTTGCCATCGGCGACGACCAATACGGCGTCGACATCATGGCGGTGCGCGAGATCAAGGGCTGGACCGCGATCACGCATCTGCCGCGGCAGCCCGACTACGTTCGCGGCGTGCTCAATCTGCGCGGCGTCATCGTTCCGATCATCGACCTGCGCTGCCGTTTCGGCCAGGGTATGACCGAGGCGACGCCGCTGCACATCGTCATCATCGTCCAGGTTGCCTCGAAGCTGGTCGGTCTCCTGGCCGATCGCGTTCTCGATATCGTGTCGCTCGACGGGTTACAGATCCAGCCGGTCCCGCGCGTCGTCCAGTCGTCGCGCGTCGAGTTCCTGGCCGGCTTGGTGACGATCGAGGGCGCCATGATCGCGTTGATCGACCTGCCCCACCTGTTGTCGATGCCCGCAAATAGCCTCGATGGTGCACGTTCGAACCATTGAGGCCAGGCGCGACCGTTGGTCCGCCTGGGAATTGGAATGAGGAGTACCACCCGATGTTAAAGTCACTGGTCGACGCCAGCAATTGGCGTATCGGCGCGAAGATCTTCGCCGGCTTTGGGTCGATCATTGTCCTTTTGGCGTTGGTGTCGGGCTTTGGCGTCTACGAACTGTCTTCGACCGGAGCGAGCGTCACCCGCTTAAACACGGCATCGGAAGCGTCACAGCGCATTCTGGAACTCGACCGGAATATGGAAGTGATGCGCCAGCGCGCGCTGCGCTTCAAGACGCTTCACGACAAGACGTCGGTCGACGAGTTCAACGAATCCTACAAGCAATCGGCGGAGCTTTTGGTCGCCAGCATCAACGGCGCGCCGAGTGAAGAGCGGCGCCAGCTTTACGAGGGCGCCGCGCAAGCAGATCGAGGTCGCGAAGCAGAAATTCGATGATTTGGTGAAAAGCGTTGGCGGTCTGTTGCAGGCGCAGGATCAGTTCGGTCTTGCCGGCAACAAGCTCAACGCCTCGGCGCACAAGGTGTTCGCGCTCGCCGAAATCGGCAACAATTCCGACGTGATGCTCGCGGTGCGCGACATCGAGGTCGCGCTCGACATCATGCGGGCGACGGTGTGGCGCTTCCAGGTCACGCTGGATCCGAAGGATATGTCGTCGTTCAAGGCCAATGTGCAAAATCTGAACGCGACGGTCGAGACATTCGGGCAGGTCGCCAACGCTCAGGCGAAGTCGCCGCTCGGCGACCTGACGGCGGCGGTCAAGGCTTACGATGAGACCTTTGGCGGCGTCGCCAAAGCGATGCTTGCAAACGAGGATATCTATTCGAACCAGATCCGTCCCGTTCTCGCCGAAGTGTACAAAATCACCAACGGCGCCAAGGCCTCGATCATAGAAAGCGCACAGCTTTCCAAGAAGGCTGCGGACGACTCGGTGTCGACCGGTATGACGCTCACCGCGGCCTTGGCCACCGGTACGATCGTTCTTGGCGTTGTGCTGGCTTGGTTCATCGGCCGCGGCATTTCGCGTCCGCTGCGCAAGACCGCGGAAGTGCTAGGCGACCTGACCAACGATCGCATCGTCGATGTGCCTTATACGGCGCGCGGCGACGAGATCGGCGCCATCGCCAAGGCGACCGAAGTCTTCAAGCAATCGATCGCCGAGAAGGTCGTGAATTTCCGCGTGCGCTGCGCGCTCGATGTCGTCCGTTCCGGCGTCATGCTGGCCGACGACAGCTACAACGTTCTGTACATGAATGGCGCGCTCACCGAAATGATGCAGGAATGCGAGCCCGAGATCCGGAACGCGCTGCCGAATTTCGATGCCGTCGAAAGATCGTCGGCGCGCCGATGGATCTGTTCGACAAGGATCCGGCGCATCAGCGCGAAATGCTGGACGGCCTCACCGGCGCCCATGAATCGCTGATGGAGGTCGGCGCGCTGAAGTTCGTTCTGGTGGCGACGCCCGTTATCGATCAGCACGGCCACCGCACTGGAACGGTCGTCGAGTGGCGCAACGTCACGATGGAAAAGGCGGTCGAGTCCGAGATCGACGAGGTGGTCAAGGCCGCGGTCGCCGGCGATTTCTCGAGGCGTTTGCCGCTCGAGGGCAAGAAGGAGTTCATGCTCAATCTCGCCACCGTGATGAATTCGCTGTGCGAGAACACCGCCAGCGCGCTCGACGATTTGATCGCCATGCTGAGCTCGCTTGCCGAGGGCGATCTTACCGCGCGCATCACCGCCGACTATCAGGGCGCTTTCGGCACGCTAAAGAACGACGCCAATACCATGGCGGAACGGATCGGCTCGACCATCGCCGAGATCAAGTCGTCGGCGCGCGAAGTGACCAATGCGTCGGCGGAAATTTCGACCAGCACCACCGACCTGTCGCAGCGCACGGAAGAGCAGGCCGCGAGCCTCGAACAGACCTCGGCGTCGATGGAGCAGATCGCGACGACGGTGAAGAAGAACGCCGAGAACGCTCAGCAGGCCAATCAATCCGCCGGAGGAACGCGGGAGGTCGCCGATCGCGGCGGCCAGGTCGTCGCCAAGGCGGTCGACGCCATGGCGCGGATCGAGGAATCCTCGCGCAAAATCTCCGACATCATCACCGTGATCGATGAGATCGCGCGGCAGACCAATCTGTTGGCGCTCAACGCCGCCGTCGAGGCGGCGCGAGCCGGCGAGGCAGGTCGCGGCTTTGCGGTCGTCGCGTCGGAAGTTCGCAGCCTTGCGCAACGTTCGTCGCAGGCGGCGAAGGACATCAAAGACCTGATCACCAGCAGCAACGGCCAGGTGAAGGACGGCGTCGACCTCGTCAACAAGGCGGGCGCAGCGCTTACCGAAATCGTGGAATCGATCAAGAAAGTCGCCGACATCGTTTCCGGCATTGCGACCGCCAGTACCGAGCAAGCAACCGGCATCGAGCAGGTCAATAAAGCCCTCAATCAGATGGACCAGGTCACCCAGCAGAACTCGGCGCTGGTGGAAGAGAACGCGGCGACCGCAAAGACGCTCGAGCATCAGGCCAAGGCCATGGATGAGCGGGTTGCCTTTTTCCGCATCGCCGTGGGCGCGGAAGACGTTGCGCCGGCCACGGAAAGGCGTTCGCCGGTCGTTGCGCCGAGAGCCGCTGGGCCAAGAGCCGCTGCGCCGAAATCCGTCCCGCCGAGAGCTGCTGTGCCAAAGGCCGCCGCGTCGAAGCCAAGCGTGTCCGACGCCGGCGAGCGGCGCGGTCCGGGCAAAGGGCGCGCCAATGGCGGCGCTGCCGTTGTCAGCCGCGGTCCGGTGGCGCGCATGCAGGCGGCGATCGCCGAAGCCATGAGCGATCCGGAGTGGAAAGAGTTTTAGATGGCAGCCGTCCGTCAAAGAGCAATGGCCGCAGCGCTCGCCACTTTACCGAGTGACGTCGCCGCGCGCGAATTTGCCTTTTCGGATGCCGACTTTCTGAGGCTCGCCAAGCTCGCCTACGACTATGCCGGGATCGCGCTCTCCGACAGCAAGCAAAATCTGATCTACAGCCGGTTGTCGCGACGCCTGCGCGTGCTCAGGCTCGAGACGTTTCACGACTATTGCGACTACCTCGACGCGACGCCGGCCGAGGTCGAGAATTTCATTAATTCTCTGTCAACCAATCACACCAAGTTCTTCCGCGAAGTACATCACTTCGAGCATTTCAGCGAGCACGTCGCGGGCTCTTTTGGCCAGGCCGCGGCGCGCAAGCCGGGAGGGCGCCTGCGGATCTGGTCCGCCGGATGTTCGAGCGGCGAGGAGCCTTACACGATCGCTGTCGTGCTCAAGCGTGAAATTCGCGATTTCCGCGAGAACGATGTGAGAATTCTCGCGACCGACATCGACACCGATGTGCTGGCGCGCGCCGCCGCGGGCGAATTCGTTGCCGCCGCAGTCGACGAGGTGCCTGCGGAATACCGCGGCTATTTCACCGACCCGGCGGGCGAGGGCGCGTCCGCGAAAGTGACTATGGATGGTGACGTAAAATCCCTCATTGCATTCCGCCGCCTCAACCTGATGGAAACCTGGCCTTTCCATGGTCTGTTTGACGCCATCTTCTGCCGCAACGTCATGATTTACTTCGACGGTCCGACCAAAACAAAGCTGGTCGAGCGTTTCACCCGGCAACTCAAACCGGGCGGCTTTTTGTATATCGGACATTCGGAATCGCTGGTCGGCTCGCACCCGGGCCTCGAACTCGTCGGTCGTACGACGTACCGGAGAGTGCCATGACCGGCGCCACCGCTCTGCAGCAGTCTCCGGAAGTTTTGAACCACAACAAGATCGACGCCTCCGCCGGCCGCCGCTTCTTCGACAATGCGGCCGCCGCCTGGATGATCAAAGTCTTTCCGGGCGAATTCTACGTCACCAAGAAACCCGATGAAGTGGTGCTGACCGTGCTCGGATCGTGCGTCGCGGCCTGCATTCGCGACCCTTTGCTCGGCATCGGCGGCATGAATCACTTCATGCTGCCGTCGCACAATTCGGGCGACTGGGGCGGCGACCTGAAATCGACGCGCTTCGGCAATTTCGCCATGGAGAAGCTCATCAACGAGCTGATCAAGGCGGGCGCCACGCGCGATCGCATGGAAATCAAAGTGTTCGGTGGCGCCAATGTGACCGAATCCACCAACGCGGTCGGCAGCGACAATTCGGCGTTCGTGCTGCGTTATCTGGAAGCCGAAGGATTGCGCTGTGCGGCGCAGGATCTCGGCGGCACGTTGCCGCGGCGCATCAACTACTATCCGGCCACCGGGCGCGTCGTTCGGCGGCTTCTCGGCATGAACGAGAGAGGCATGGTCGATCGCGAAGAGCACGATTACGGCAAGCGGCTGCTTAAACAGCAGCCCGCTGGCGAAATCGAACTGTTTGGGGATAACTGATGACACACCGGAGAGGACCGGTTCGCGTATTAGTCGTCGACGATTCATCGGTGATGCGCCAGTTGTTGTCGACACTGTTGTCGACGGATCCCGAAATCGAGGTCGTCGGCACCGCCGAGAACCCGCATATCGCGCGCGAACAGATCAAGGCGCTCAATCCCGACGTCGTCACGCTCGACGTCGAGATGCCGCATATGGACGGGCTGACATTCCTGAAAAAGATCATGGCGCTCCGCCCGATGCCGGTGGTGATGATTTCGACGCTCACTCAAAGCGGCGCCGAGACGACGCTCGAGGCCCTCGAAGTCGGCGCCGTCGATTTTATCGCCAAACCGACGAGCGGCGGCCTTGCCTCGGGGCTGGAGGACTTGGCGGCCGAATTGCAGAGGAAGGTCAAGGCAGCCGCCGGCGTCCGTGTCGGATCGCGCCGCGCACCGGCTCCGGCGCCGCGCGCGCCGCGGGAACCGCGCGCACACCGCTCGACCGGCAAGATCGTGTTTGTCGGCGCATCGACCGGCGGCGTTGAAGCGCTCAAGACGCTGCTGCTTGGCATGCCCGTCGATTGTCCGCCGATTCTCATCACGCAGCACATGCCGCCGCGCTTCACCACGGGCTTTGCCGAGCGGCTGAACCGGCAGTGCCCGATGGCGGTGTCCGAAGCCGCTCATGACCAGCCGATCGAGCACGGTCACGTCTACATCGCGCCGGGCTCGCATCACCTCGAGATCGCGCGCGTCGGCACGCAGCACGTTTGCCGCCTGTCGGACGGTCCCGCGGTCAGCGGCCATCGGCCCTCTGTCGACGTCCTGTTCCGCTCGGCCGCGCGCGTCTGCGGCAAGTCGGCGGTTGCGGCGATATTGACCGGCATGGGTAAGGACGGCGCCGCGGGGATGTTGGAACTGCGGCAGTCCGGCGCTTTCACGCTCGGACAGGACGAGGACTTGTCGCTGATTTACGGCATGCCGCGCGCGGCTTTCGAGCGCGGTGCTGTCATGCGCCAGCATTCGCTCGGACATATGGCCGACGCGATTCTCGACGCCTGTGAAGGCGAGGGATCGCACGGCGCGCGGCACGGCGCCAACGCGGCATACGGATCGAAGAGAACAGAGCACCGATATGCAGAACCAAGCAGACATAGTGCGGTTGAAATTGCCGACGGTGCTCGATCTCGCCGCAGCCGAGCGCTTTCTCGATACG
This sequence comes from uncultured Alphaproteobacteria bacterium, assembly GCA_963695615.1. Taxonomy (GTDB): domain Bacteria; phylum Pseudomonadota; class Alphaproteobacteria; order Rhizobiales; family Xanthobacteraceae; genus BOG-931. The sequence continues at coordinate 109,803 of CAVOHH010000014.1, forward strand.
ATTTGTCGCCAGATGCCGGCGCAGGCGCAGATGCATATCGATGCGTCGGACGTCGAGACGCTGACGCTGCCGTGCATCCAGATCATTCTCGCCGCGCTGCAAGGCGGCCAAGTCTCGATCGAGAATCCGTCGCCTGCCTTCGTCGGCCGCCTTCGAGGATTTGGGCCTCGATTGCGCCGCACAGTGCATCAGCGCGACCGCAGCGGACCAGCCGAGCGCCGGCCCACAGCCCATTGAAGACGATTTCGGGCAGCCTCCCGAGCAAGCGGAACAACATGACATGAAGCGCATCCTGACGATCGACGATTCAAAGACGATCCGCGACATGCTCATGCTGACGCTCGCGGATGCCGGCTTCGACGTTCTCCAAGCCGTCGACGGTCAGGACGGCCTCGACGTGCTGGACCGCGAACAGGTCGATGTCGTGATCACCGATATCAACATGCCGAAAATGGACGGCTACGAAGTGATCCGGCACATGCGCAGCAATTCGGCGCATAAGTCGACGCCGATCCTGGTACTGACGACCGAGAGCGAGGCCGACAAGAAAAGCCTCGCGCGCGCTGCCGGCGCAACCGGCTGGATGGTCAAGCCGTTCGATCCGGACCGGCTGATCGCAACTATCAACAAGGTTGCTCCCTAAGCGGCAGCGAAAATCGAGGAGCATTTGACTATGTCCAGCCTTGACCAGTTGAAGCACGACATTCTTCGACGAATGCAGCGAAGCGCTTCAGCAAATCGAACTCGGCCTTCCGGATATCCGCGACGGCTCGGGCTCCGAAGACACAATCAACGCAGTGTTCCGCGGCGTCCATTCGGTGAAGGGCGGCGCCGGGATATTCGGCTTCGAAGATCTGGTGAAATTCGCCCATGTCTTCGAGACCGTGCTCGATGAAATGCGCAGCGGCAAGCTTGCCGCGACGCAGGAGATCGTCGACACGCTCCTGCAAGCCAACGACGTCTTGACCGACCTGATCTCGATGTCGCGCTCCGGCGACAGCATTCCGCCGGATTTCGGCTCCGAATGCCGCGCAGCGCTGCAGCAGATCCTGCGCGCCAATTCGGGCGGTGAAGAGATCGACGACGACTCGGCGGCGCCGGCTGATTTCGAGGGTATCGATTTCGTTCCGGTTCAGTTCAATTTCGACGAGCCTGCCGCCGACGACAATGGTGCGGCAAGCGGCGAGCACGAATTCAAGATCGTGTTCCGGCCGAAGCCTGAATTGTTGAAGAAGGCCAACGAGCCGCTCTACATCATCCGCGAGCTAAGGAAGCTCGGCACGCTCGATCTCGTCGCCGAGACCGACCGGTTGCCGCCGTTGGCCGAACTCGAAGCCGACCGGCCTTATCTCGGCTGGACCGGCACGTTGCGGACGGCGGCTACGCGCGAACAGATCGACGAGGTTTTTGAATTCGTCGTCGGCGACTGTGAATTGGAAATCACGGCGGCCGACCCGATCGCCGCCGCGGAGCCTGTTCCGGAACCCGCTTTTGACGCTGCCGCAGAGCCTGCTTCGTCGCCGGCCTGGGAGGGTATGGTCGGCTCGGTCGTTCCGCCGGATGTTTCGGGCGCGCTGCCGAAGCTCGATATTGCCCCGAGCGTGGTGCCGTCACCCGGCGTCGAGGCGGCGCCGCGCGTCCAAGCCGCGCCGGCTGCCGCGCCGAAACCCGCGCCGGCGCCAATGCCGGCGAGCCGCGCAGCCACTGCGGCTCCCGCCGCCGCGCCGATGTCTGCGCCGGCCGCGACTACGGAGCATGCCGAAGCGGCGCCGGCAAAGGCGCAGGCCGCCAAGCCCGCAGCTGCCGGTGCGACGACCACTCGCGTCGAACTCGAAAAGATCGACCGCGTCGTCAACATGGTCGGCGAACTCGTCATCGCTCAGGCCATGCTGGGGCAGGTGGTTCACAGTCTTCCTGAAGACGTCAGCGCCCGGCTGGTGCAAGTCCTTGAGGAAGTCGTTCATCACACGCGCGAACTCAAAGACAGCGTCATGTCGATGCGCGCGCAGCAGGTCAACGCGGTGTTCCAGCGTATGCCGCGCCTGGTCCGCGAGCTTGCCGTGAAAACCTCAAAGAAGGTGAAGCTCGAAATGGCGGGCGAAAACACCGAGGTCGATCGGTCCATCATCGAACGTCTCGGCGATCCGCTCACCCACATCATCCGCAACTCGATCGATCACGGCATCGAGGCGCCGACGGATCGGTCGGCGGCGGGCAAGTCCGAGGAAGGCACGATCCGGCTCTCCGCCGAGCATCGCGGCGGCCGCATCGTCATCGAGATCAGGGACGACGGCGCCGGCATCAATTCCGACCGGGTTCTGGCCAAGGCGCGCGAGCGCGGGCTTGTCGGCGCCGATGCCTCGCTCAGCGAAGAAGAGATCAACAATCTGATCTTCCTGCCCGGCTTCTCGACCGCCGAAAAGGTCTCCGATATTTCCGGCCGTGGCGTCGGCATGGACGTCGTCCGCCGCAATATTCAGGATGTCGGCGGCCGTATTTCGCTCAAGTCGGACCGCGGCCGGGGCATGACTATCCAGCTGGCTTTGCCGCTGACGCTCGCGGTGATGGACGGAATGGTCATCCGTGTCGGTTCGGAAACCTACGTCATGCCGATGTCGGCGATCGTGGAATGCCTGCGGCCGCCGGCTTCCGACATCCACGCGCTCATCGGCACGCCCGGCATGCTGCGGCTGCGCGGCAATCTCGTACCACTGGTGCAGCTCTGCGACCTCCTGGATATCGGCTCGACGGCTTCGGCGACGGACGAACGCGTCATCATCATCACCGATGCCGGCGAGGGCGCCCGCTTCGGCATCGTCGTCGACGAATTGTGCGGACATCAGCAAGTCGTCGTTAAGAGCATCGAGGAAAGCTACGGTTCGGTGCCCGGCATCGCCGGCGCCACCATTCTCGGCAACGGGCGGGTCGCCTTCATTCTCGACGTCGAAAAGCTATCCGACATCGCCAGCAGCCAGAACGTGCAAACCGGGGTAACCCGTTTTGTAAACGGTGAATCAAAAGCTGCCGTCGCCGTCAGCTAAGTTAGAGACAAATTTACGCCTTCAGTGGCTATACGAGGCAGTTTCCTAGGAGCGAAGACAATGCCAGTCGCAGCAGTTCTCAAAGTCCTCGTTGTCGACGATCAAAACAGCGTGCGACAAATGACCCGTATCACGTTGGAACAAATCGGGATTCGGCACATTCACGAGGCCGAAAATGGCAAGGCGGCGATGGACACGGCATCGCTGCAGCCGCTCGACCTGATCATCTCCGACTACAACATGCCGGAGATGGACGGGCTCGCGCTGCTGCGGGCGGTGCGCGGACATCCCGCTGCGCGCAAGGTGCCGTTCATCCTCTTGACCGGCCGCGGCGACCGCGAATTGGTCGTCCAGGCGGCCCAGGCCGGCGCCAACAATTACCTGGTCAAGCCGTTCACGGCCGACATCCTGCGGCAGAAGATCGAACAGGTGATGGGGAAGCTATCGTGACAGTTGTTGCCGAAACCTGACGTTCCGGCAGGTAAGGTAGTTAATGAAGTCTCAACGTTTCTGATTGCCACCGCCTCGGCGTTGCGCGACGCGGTCACGCGCTTTGAACAGACCTCGGCCGGTATCACCGAATACGTGGCGAACCGCCCGAACGAAGCCAACCGTGACCTGATCGTGACTTTGCAGGCTTTCGACCGGCTGAATCAGGAATTCGTCGCGCTCGCCGAGGTGCTGACGCTGGCGGCCAGCAAATCCAGCGAGTCTCTGGACTGCGCACCGAAGGCGGCCTTCATCCGGCCGAGGACGCGATTTCGAGCGTGACGATCAGCGATCTCAAGGAGCGCCTGATGCGCCACCTTGGCATCACGACGATCGACTTGACGATGCTCGTGCCTACGGGCGAGGAAGTCGTCTTCTAACCTGTCCCGCCGCAGCTCCTTGATGAAGCATGATCTTTTTGGACCTTCCTTCGGCCGCTGAAGCGGGCTTCGCGAAGGCGGGAAACCGGCTCCCACCCTCGGATCGCGTCCGAGGGCAGGCTTTTTCCGGATCATGCTCTAGATCGTCACGTGCTTGACGACGCGCTGCAGGCCCTTGGTCAATTCCGGCACCTGTTCGGGCTTCATGCGGCGATACGAGTTGTTGCCGCGCCAGCATCAGCGCGTCGATATGGCAGGTGATCGACTCCATGTTGCACTCGCTGCCGGCCTCGATCGAATCCAGGAGCTCGCAGAGCGAGCCGGCGATGAAGGCGAGAAGCTCGTAACCGAGCGATCCCGCGCTGTCGCGCAACTGACGGCTGCGGAATGTCGCCGTTTCAAGCCAGCCGGGCTCCTCGTTGCCCGGCTTCCACGTTCTTGACGAGGTCCGCCAAGCCGGCCACTTCGCGCTCGAGCCAGTCGTCGTAGGCAGGCTTGGCTTCCTCCAGCGCCGATTGCGCGCGCTCGAGAGCCTTGTCCCGCGGCATGCCGCCGGCGCGGCGCGCCAACTGCTGAAAGCGCGTTTCGACGGCAAAGATGCGGGCTTCCGCGAGCTTGGCCGCTTTCGGCTTGCCGGCCTTTGCCGTCTCGGCTTTGGCGACTGCCCGCCTTCGGCGCGGCGACCTTCGGCGCACCGGGTTTCTGGGTTCCGGCTTTCGGATGTTTGCCCTTTGCCATTAGTCCCCCGTTTGCACGGAGCTGAACAGGTTGTCGATGTCGTCCTGGCCAAGCGCGGGACCGCTTTCGGCGCCGATTTCGACCTCCTTGTCGCCGGCCCGCCGTCCGACGCCGCCCGGATAGCCTTCGATCTTGAAGCGCCGGTCCGGGCCGAAATAGGTTTCGGTGTCGACGAATTTCCGTGGATTGAACGCGATCCAGCTCAGGCGATCGTACAGACTCGCCGGCGATATCGGCTTGGCGATGACCATATTGGCACCGGCGTCGCGCGCGCGCTTGATCGTCGCTTCGCGCGAATCGCTCGACATGCATCAGGATCGGCATGGTGCGGTGTTCGTTGTCGGTCTTGCCGCGAATGGCGCGCGTCAGCGACAGGCCGCCATGCGGCGGCAGGTGCATGTCGCAGATCATGATGTCGATCTTCTGACCCATCAGCGTCTGCAGCACGCCGTTGGAATTGCGGACTTCGAGGATTTTGTTCGACCCGAATCCACGCAGCATGCCGTGGATGAGCATGGAGATATACGAACTCGGGATCGGCGACGAGAATCACCAAGTCCCGGAGGTTCATATTGGGAGTTGTTGCTGTCACGCGGCCCCGTTCAGATCGTCTCGGATCGTGCTGTCAGGGTTTGGCGAGCATTTTCGAACGGCGTCCGTGCCGAACTCGCACCTGACGTCGCGCGATGAATCCGCCCAATTCGCTTTTTTCTTACCGCGATATTCTATTCATTAATCCGCAATATTGTCGAATAATAAAAGCACAACGGTCAGAGGGATAATTGCGCAGGTGATTGCCGAAGGCAGCCTGCTTCGACGGTGGTCGCGTTGCCGCATCCAAACGAACGAACTGCGGTTCATCGCCGCGCGCGCGCTGCCGTCTAGGTCGATGTCGCATCGCGGTCGAAACTGGCCGCGAATTTCAGAGCGCGACCAGGTCGCAATAGACCGGCGCGCATGTTGGCTCGGGCGAGGATCGCCGCGTCGGCCCGGCAATACAGGCCATGGCCGCATGACCTTCGGCGAAACTTCGCCCTGTCGCGTGTGTGCCGCATCGCACAACGAGATCCGCAGCACGGATTTCTGTGGAGTGGAGCCGTCTGCCTATTCTTGCAGCAATTGCTTTGAATGCTGGCAATGCTAAGATGTTATCCGAGCAGCCAACCAAAAAGACGGCAATGGCGGCGGCATCCGCGCCATGACAGTCGCCACCGTCGCTGTTCGCATCGGAAGGAAGTTTAGGCGGCGCCTCGCGCCGCCATCGCCACGGCATTCAAAACGGAAAATCCCGCCGAACAGAGCGGGAGAATTGCCGCGACGATGGGGGAGGATGATGTTCACGCAAATCACCGATCCACTGGGCAATCTGGGGCTGACATGCATCGTCGCCCTGATACCTGTCGTGTTTCTTCTTATTCTGTTGGCGGTGTTTCGCGTTTCGGCCTGGCTTGCCGTGCTGCTCGGGTCGATCCTGACCTTCATTCTCGCTGTGTGGGTCTGGAAAATGCCGCTCGATACCGGCACGCAAGCCTATCTCTATGGCTCGGCGACCGGCGTGTGGAACGTCGACTGGATTACGTTCTGGGGCTTGGTGCTGTTCAACACGCTCGGCATCAGCGGAACATTCGAGAATTTCCGCCGCTGGCTGATCTCGCAAGGCACGCTCGATGTCCGGGTGCAGACCATGCTGTTCGCCTGGGCGTTCGGCGCGTTGCTCGAAGGCCTGGTCGGCTTCGGTTATCCCTGGGCCGTCGTGGCGCCGATCCTGATTTCGCTCGGCATCGCCGATCTCGATGCGATCCGCGTCGCAGCCATCGCCAACAATGCGCCGGTGTCCTACGGCGCGCTCGGCGCACCGATCATCGCGCTCGCCGCGGTGACCGGCTATCCGCTTGCTGGCGGTGTCCGGCTCGGTCGGCAGGGTGGTCGCCGTGCTCGCGCTGCTGCCGCCATGGGTGCTGATCTATCTTGTCGCCGGCAAGGACGGGCTTGAAAGACGGCTGGCCGCTCGCGGTCGTTGGTTCATTGGGCTACATTCTCGGCCAATGGCCGACGGCCGTTTACTTCGGTCCGTATCTGCCGGACGTCACGGGCTCGATCGTCTGCTTCGCCGCGTTGCTGCTGCTTCTGAAAGTCTGGCGACCGAGCCGTATCCTGGCCTATGGCGGAACGCCCGTCACCGCGGCGAAGCTCGCCGAGCAGTCGCGCGATCACGGACTCTCCACCGGCGAATTGCTGCTGGCCTGGATGCCGTTCGTGGTGCTGGTCCTGGTGGTCGGTTTGTGGACCGGCCCGTGGTCGAGCTTGCCGGGGATCGGCTGGTATTTCGTTCAGGTGCAGGCGCTCGCTCCGGAGACGAAAGCCACCATCACGGCGGCCTTCAAGTTCGCTCCATGGGTCGGCGGCAGCGCGATCTTGGCCTCGTGGTTGATCATCTCCGTCTTGCTCATGGTCGCGGGCAAGCTCAAGGCCGGAGATATCGGCGCGATCTTCAGCAAGACCTTCCACCAAATGTGGGGGGCGCTGCTGGTCGGCGTCTTCATCTTCGGTCTGGCTTACGTGTTCAACTATTCGGGGATGGCGTCTTCGCTGGCCAAGGGCTTCTCCTATCTCGGCACTTGGTTCATCGTGGTGGCGCCCATACTCGGCTTTATCGGCGTGGCTCTGTCGGGCTCCAATACGTCGACCAACGCCATGTTCGGCAAGTTCCAGGCGCTGGTCGGCGTTCAGCTCGGTTTCCCGGCGCTGTTGCTGCCGACGTTGAACTCGGTGGGCGCCGAAATCGGCAAGCCGATCGCGCCGCAGACCGCAAGCGTCGGCGTCTCGACCAGCAAATTCGTGCGCAACGAAGGCGAGGTGATCCGGCACAATTTTGGCTGGACGCTGTTCTTGCTGGCCTATCTGATCGTGATCGGCGTCGGCGTTCTATTTGGTCAACCCGGCCATCGTGAACTCTGCACTAGACCGACGAAGCGCGGGGCCGCCGATTGGCGGCCCCGCTATTTCCTGCGCTCGCCTGTAGTCGCCGGGCCATCCGAGCCCGTTTGCGGGCTGACGGCGATTGTGCGGCGTTGCAGCGTTTGACCCAAATCAAGCATCGCCGCAGCCGTTTACGGCCAGGAAACCCTGGACAGCTAAAATTTGGCTTCAGCCGCTTGCCTTTCGGCAAGCTGGCTTGGTCTCGCAGGCGAGAGACGGTGATGAGTTTCAGCTCGGATGTGTCGCATGTCGAGGCCGGCGGCAATGTCGTGAGGTTTCCGGGGTCCGCGAACGGCCGGCGCAACGGCTGGCGCAGGATCTGGCGGCAAGCCTGGGACAGGAGCCGATCCGGCCTCAAGAGACCACGGGTTCACCGCGGCCGTAATCGCTCTCGCCGCGCCGGCATCAGCGCTGGGATTGTGGAGCTTCAGCGCGGCGAGCATCCCGCGCTACACCACAGTGCCGGCGGCGCGCGGCGCGATTGCGCGCGTCGTGGCGGCGACTGGGACGGTCAATCCGGCGCAGACCATCGTCGTCGGCACGAGCATTTCCGGCACGGTGCAAAATCTCGCTTGCGATTACAACAACGAGGTGAAGGCGGGACAGGTCTGCGCCAAGATCGATCCGCGGCCGTATCAGGCGGTGCTCGACCAATATTCCGGTCAGCTTCTGCGCGATCAGGCGATCCTCGAAAAAGATCGCGCCGACCTCGCGCGTCTGCGCCGGCATGCGGCGGGAAATCCGTTCGCGCGGCAGCAGGTCACAGGATCAGGCGCTTATCGTCAGCCGCGATGAAGGCACCGTGAAGCTCGATCAGGCGCTGGTCGACAGCGCCAAACTCAATCTCGGCTACACCGATATCGTCGCGCCGGTCGACGGCACGGTGATGTCGCGCAACGTGAAGCCAGGGTCAGCCGGTTGCAGCGAACTCGCCGGCGCTGTTCCTGATCGCGGCCGATCCCAAGCACATGGAAGTCGATGCCACGACCAGCCAGAGCAATCTCGGCGCGGTCAGGCAGGGCGACAAGGCGACGATGACGGTCGAAGCTATTCCCGATCGCGTTTTTCATGGCACCGTGAGCCAGGTGCGCCGATCGCCGCAGAGCGCGCAAATTGGCGACAAGTGCGGCGACCTATGATGCCGTGGTGAATATCGACAATGCCGATCTGGCGCTCAAGCCGGGCATGACCGCCGTCGACGCAGATCGTCGTCGCGCAGAAAGAACGATGTGCTGCGCGTGCCGGATCAGGCGCTGCGGTTCGCTCCTTCCGTCGCCAAGGTGCAGTCCGCGGCACCGGCCCAAGATCAATGCAGAGATCAATCGCAGAAGGATCAATCGCTGAAGGTCAATCGCAGATCTGGGTGCTGCGCGGCAACGAGCCTGTCGCGGTGAACGTCGTGACCGGACTCGACGACGGCAATTTGACCGAGATCGCTCAGGGCGAGCTTCATCCCGGCGACCAGGTGATCGTCGGCGAGAACCGGCCGCAGAGCGAATAGTCCGCAGGGCGCGCCGTAGAGGCGTGGGCTCTTATTCGCCCTTCCATTGCGGCGGGCGCTTGCTCAGAAACGCGTCGAGCCCTTCGCGGAAATCCTGGCTCATGTAGCACATGAGGATGAGGTCCTGGCCTTCTTCGCGGGTGAGCCGGCGTTGCAGGCGCGCGAGCGCTTGTTTGGTGGCGTTGAGCGTCAGCGGCGCGTTGCCGGCGATCAGCGTGGCGAGCTCGTCGGCGCGCTTTTGCAGCGCCGGAATGTCCTCGACGACTTCGGTGAGCAGGCCGACGCTTGCGGCTTCCTCGGCGCCGACCAGGCGCGCCGTGAAGATGATGTCCTTCACCCGCGCCGGGCCGATAATGGCGGTGAGCCGGCTGATATTCGACAGCGACAGGCAATTGCCGAGCGTGCGCGCAATCGGAAATCCCATGCGCGTGCTCTTGGTGCCGATGCGCAGGTCGCAGCAGGCGGCGATGCCGCCGCCGCCGCCGGTGCAGGCGCCGTTGATCGCGGCGATGGTCGGCACGCGGCATTGTTCGAGCTGGGTGAGAACGCGGTCGATGCGCAATTCATAGTCGAGCGCATGCTGCGGGGTGGTGAAGGCGCGGAATTGGTTGATGTCGGTGCCCGACGCAAAGGCCTTGTCGCCGGCGCCCTGGAACACCAGCACCTTGATGGCATGGTCCTGGTTCGCCTCTTCGCAAATCTGGCCGAGCCGCTCGTACATTTCGAAGGTGAAGGCGTTGCGGGCTTGGGGGCGGTTGAACGTGACCTTTCCGATGCCGTCCTTGAGGTCATAAAGAAGGTCGTCGGAGGTCGATGTTTTCTGATCCATTTTTATCCTGCGTCATCGTTTTCGGGCAATTCCACTGCCGGAAAGGCACCTTAGCAAGAACGCAAAGGCTTTTCACAGTGGCCAAGTCGGCCTGAGCCAAGTCGGCCTGAGGCAAGTCGGCCTGAGCCAAGCGACTTGAGCTAAATTACTTGGGCGCACGCGACGTCGGCACCAGCGCACCAAATTCCGCCGCGGCATCGAGGAGCCACTCGCAAAAGCTTGCGGCAAAGCTGCGGAAAACTGCGAAGTCATAGGTTGGAACCGTATCGGTCTGCCAGAAATGCACATTTATATGGCCGACCACCGTCATCGCAGTGTCGCCGGGGCCGAAGACGCGCGGATCGAGATCGAGCGGGACGCCTTTGGCCAACACCTCGCGCGCCTTCGGACCGCTGATGCGGATGATGGAGCGCCCGTCGGACTGGCTGGTCACCGAGGCGAGGCCGGAGAGGACTTCGCGCAAGTTGCGTTCGAAGGTGCTCGGCACTTCGTCCGGCGCTTCCGCCAGCCATCGTCCCGGGCCGGCCCATATAAAATGTATGCGGCCCTCCGCCGCGCACCGGGGCGTCATCGGCAAATCGACGCCGAAGCGTTCCTTGGTGCGCGCGCAAAGATCGGCGGTCTTGCCTTTGCGGGCCATGACGCTTGCCAGTGCCGTGCCGGCGCGCTCGGAGATGACGACACCCCCGACCTCGGTCTCGACGCCGTAGTGTCCCGGCACCAGAACACGGTCGAGCGCTGAACGCGTTGCGAGAATGAGATCAGACACGCAGACGTTCTCCCTTGGGGTCGACGAAAATCGGTGAACAGACCTCGACTTCGGTGAAGGCGTTGCGCATGAAATCGACCATCATCACGGGTTCACCGAGCCGCTGCGGCCCGCGCGCGAGGAGCGCAAGCCCGACCCAGTGATTGAGGCTCGGCGAAAATGCCACCGAGGTGATCACCCCCTGGTCGTTCTCCGCAGTGTAGGCTCCGCCCATCGGCAGCAAATGCGCTCCGGCATAGAGCCGCTGCGCCGGGTCGCGCGTGCGCAGCCCGACGAGCTTTGGCCGTTCGGCATCGCGCAGGCCCGGACGTCCGCTCATGCACTCTGCCGATGAAGTCTTTCTTGGTCGACATCATGCGGCCGAGGCCGAGATCGTCCGCGGTGGTGCGGCCGTCGATCTCGTTGCCGGCGACGTGGCCCTTCTCGATGCGCATGACGCCCAGCGCCTCGGTGCCGTAGGGCGCAATGCCGAACGGCTGCCCCGCCTGCATCAGCGCGCGCGCGAGCGCGTCGCCATAGCGCGTCGGCACGCCGATCTCAAAAGCGAGTTCGCCGGAGAAGGAGAGCCGGTAAAGCCGCGCCGGCGTGCCGCCGCCGACTGTGCATTCCGCGACGCCCATATAGGGAAAGTCGGCATTGGCGATGCTAAACGGCGGATCGACGAGCTTTTGCAATGTCTCGCGCGAGCGCGGTCCGGCAACTGAATATTGCGCCCACTCGTCGGTCGCGGAGACGAATTGCACGTCGAGTTCCGGCCACAGCACCTGGTGGCAGAACTGCATATGCTGGAACACGCGACCGGCATTGGCCGTGGTGGTCGTCATGAAATAACGGTCGTCGGCGAGCCGCGAGGTCGTGCCGTCGTCGAAAACGAAACCGTCTTCGCGCAGCATCACGCCATAGCGCGCGCGGCCGACCGGCAGGTTCGAAAAGGTGTTGATGTAAACGCGATCGAGAAAAGCGCCGGCATCCGGGCCGTGCACGTCGATCTTGCCGAGCGTGGAGACATCGCAGACGCCGACGCTGGAGCGCACGGTCTGCACTTCGCGCCGCACCGTCTCGAGCCAGCTCGCTTCGCCCGGGCGCGGGAAATATTGCGCGCGCAACCACGGGCCGGCCTCGACGAAAACCGCGTCCTCTTCCTGCGCCCATTGATGCGACGGCGTCAGCCGCATCGGGCGGAATTCCGAGCCGCGATGATGCCCGGCCAATGCGCCGATCGCGACCGGAGTGTGCGGCGGACGGTAGCTCGTCGTGCCGGTCGCGGGGATTGTCTCGCCGGTGAGCACCGCCATGATGGCGAGCCCGTTGACGTTGGACGTTTTGCCCTGATCGGTCGCCATGCCGAGCGTGGTGTAGCGCTTGAGATGCTCGACGGAGCGAAAGCCTTCGCGCGCGGCAAGCGCGATGTCGGCGACGGTGACGTCGTTCTGGAAATCGACGAAGGCCTTGCCGCCGTTCAATGCCAGCCGCGACATGCCACATCGGCGTGATGGCACAGGTCTCGTCGTCAACCGGCGGCGGCGGCGATGCCGCCGCGGCTTTGAATCCGCACTCTTGCGCGGCCGCGCGGCCCGCTTCACCCTCGGCGAGGCAGGCACCCAGCAACATCGCGCCGTTCGCAGCGCCGGCGACGCCAGACCCTGGCGGCGGATTCTCGGCACAAAGGCCGCGATGTCTTCACTCCACACCGGCCGAGCGCCGTGGTGACAGGTGAGGCTGACATCGGGATTCCAGCCTCCCGGACATCGCGAGCGTATCGGCCGCAATGGTCTCGCGCGCCGTCGCGCATAGTCACCGTGATCCCGTGCAGCAGGCGCCGCCAGTGTCGCGTGACTTGGCCGCCGGCGAACACGCGCGTTGCCGCGCATGCTGCCGGCAAATGCGCGGGCAATTCGGGCCGCGTGTCGATGACGGCGGCAAGTTCAACGCCGCGAGCAGCGAGCGCCGGCCGTCCGCCAGCCGTCGTCGTTGTTCGTGAAGCAGCGCAATGCGTCGCGCCGGGCGCCACGGCGAAGCGATTGAGATAGGTGCGCACCGCGGAGGCCATCATCACGCCGGGCCGATCGTTGCCGCCGAATACGATCGGCCGTTCGATCGCGCCGGCGGCCAGAACCGCGCGCTTGGCGACGATGCGCCAGAGCCGCTGCCGCGGCTGATAGCGGCGGCGGTTCGGCAGATGATCGCTGACGCGCTCCAGCGCGCCATAGGTGCCGCCGTCATAGACGCCGAAGACGCGCGTGCGCGGCATCAAGCCGAACGTTGGGCAGGCCGCGCAGTTCGTCGATCGCCGCTTTCGCGCCCAGATATGGCCGGCCGGACGCCGTCGATCTCGCGAGTCGTCCGCCAGCAGGCGGCCGCCGAAGGCAAAATCCTCGTTCGCAGAGAATGACGCGAGCGCCCGACCGCGCCGGCGGCGAGCGCGGCGGCAAGCCCGGCCGGGCCGCCGCCGATGACCAGCACGTCGCAGAACGCAAAGGCTTGCTCGTACTGATCGGGATCGGTCTCGCCCGCTCGCGCGGCCAAGCCCGGCGGCGCGGCGGATCAGCGGCTCGTAGACCTTCTCCCAGAACGCCGCCGGCCACATGAAGGTCTTGTAGTAGAAGCCGGCGGGCAGGAACGGCGCGAACAGCGAGTTCACGCGCCGAAGATCGAAGCGCAGCGACGGCCAGCGGTTCTGGCTCGCGGCTTCGAGCCCGTCGAACAGTTCGATCGTCGTCGCCCGCGTGTTCGGCTCGCGGCGCGCGCCGCTGCGCAGTTCGACCAGCGCGTTGGGCTCTTCGGGCCCGGCGGTCAGGATGCCGCGCGGGCGGTGATATTTGAAGCTGCGCCCGACAAGCCGGATCCCGTTCGCGAGCAGCGCGGAGGCCAGCGTGTCGCCGGCAAAGCCGTCGATCGGCCTTGCCGTCGAAACGCGAAGCGCAGCGGCTGCGCGCGATCGATCAGCCGCCGGCCAGGCGATGCGGCTGGCCTTTGTCGGCGAGCGGTTCGGCTCAGCGCTCATGCTGTCGGCCTTGCACGAGCGCGCGGCCGAGGATCGCGTGCGTGCGCGTGTCGCGCGTCGACGACGAGCCAGGCCTGGCAGCCGGAGGCGTGATACCAGAATTCGCGATGCGGGCCGACCGGATTGTCGCGGAGATAGACATAGTCGTTGAAGCCGCTCGGCGCGTCGGCGCCGCTCGGATCGCGGACGCGCGAGCGTGGCGTCGCCGAGATAGCTGAATTCGCGCAGGTCGCGCTCGCCGCAATGGGGACAAGGGATGCGCATCGCGCGCTCAGTGCAGATTCGGCTGCGGGCCGGCGCCGCGCTCGTCGATCAGCATAGCCGCGTGGCGAAGCGGTCGAGCCGTAGGCTCGGTCGCGGCCGGATGCGGCTCGTCGCGCGCGATCAGATGCGCGAAGCAGAAGCCCGAAGCCGGGCGTCGCCTTGAAGCCGCCGTAGCACCAGCCGGCATTGAGATAGAGCCCCTCGATCGGCGTCTGGTCGATGATCGGCGAGCCGTCCATCGACATGTCCATGACGCCGCCCCAGGAGCGCAGCACGCGCAGCCGCCCGATCATCGGCATCAGCGCCATGCCGCCTTCGCAGACATCCTCGACCGTGCGGCAGGTTGCCGCGCTGCGCGTAGGAGTTGTAGCCGTCGATGTCGCCGCCGAACACGAGCCCGCCCTTGTCGGACTGGCTGATGTAGAAATGCCCGGCGCCGAAGGTGATGACGCGGTCGATCAGCGGCTTCAGGCCCTCGGACACGAAGGCCTGCAGCACATGGCTTTCGATCGGCAGGCGCAAGCCCGCCATGTCGCGCGAGCGCGCGAGGTGTTGCCGGCGACGACGATCGCGACTTTGTCGGCGCGGATGAGGCCGCGCGTCGTCTCGACGCCGGTCACGCGGCCGCTCTCGATGCGCGATGCCGGTGACCTCGCAGTTCTGCACGATGTCGACGCCGCGCCGTCGACGCCGCGTGCGCAAAGCCCCAGACCACGGCATCGTGCCGCGCGGTGCCGCCGCGCCGCTGCAGCAAGCGCGCCGTGGATCGGAAACCGCGCATTCGTCGAAATCGAGATAAGGCAGCATGCGCCTGAAGCCCGTCGCGGTCGAGCAGCTCGCCGTCGACGCCGTGCAAGCCGCATGGCATTGCCGCGACGCGCAAAGGCGTCGCGCTGCGTGTCGGAGTGGTAAATGTTGATCACGCCGCGCTGGCTGACCATCGCGTTGTAGTTCAGGTCCTGCTCCAGCCCTTCCCAGAGCTTCAGCGAGCATTCGTAGAAGCGGCTCGTTGCCGGGGAGCGAGATAATTGGAGCGGATGATCGTGGTGTTGCGCCCGACATTGCCGGAGCCGATCCAGCTCTTTTCCAGCACCGCGACATTGGTGATGCCGTGTTCCTTGGCGAGGTAATGCGCGGTCGCGAGCCCGTGGCCGCCGCCGCCGACGATGACGACGTCATAAGCAGCTTTCGGCGACGCATCGCGCCAGACCGGCTGCCAATGTTTTTGGCCTGTCAGGGCGTTCCAGGCCAGCGCCCATGCAGAATATCGCATCCCGGCTCGCGCGCTCAGCAATCGAGCGTCGTCTGGCGTTCCCACTCGGTCAAGTGGCGGGAATAGGCGTTCCAGTCGTCGTGTTTGAGCTTGATATAGGCGTTAAGCGTTTTCTCGCCGAAGGCGTTTTTCAGCACCACGGACTCTTCGAGCGCGCGCAGCGCATCGAGCAGATTGAGCGGCAGCTTCTTTAAGCCGGTCACCTTATGGCCCTCGGTATACATATTGATGTCGAGGCGATCGCCGGGCTCGCGGTTGCTGCGAATGCCGTCGAGGCCCGCCGCGAGAAGCGCCGCCTGCAACAAATAAGGATTGGTTGCACCGTCAGCCAAGCGAAACTCGAAGCGGCCGGCGTCGGGGATGCGGATCATGTGGGTGCGGTTGTTGCCGGTATAGGTCACCGTGTTGGGCGACCAGGTCGCGCCGGACAACGTTACCGGCGCGTTGATGCGCTTATAGGAATTCACTACCGGATTGGTGATGGCGCACATCGCCTGCGCCGAATGCATGACGCCGCCGATGAAAGCGTAGGCCGTGCGCGACAGCCCGAGCTCGCCCTTAGGATCGGCGAATACATTGTTGCCGGATTTGTCCCAAAGCGAAGCATGGACGTGGCAACCGTTGCCGGTAAGGTTCGAAAATGGCTTGGGCATGAAGGTGGCGCGCAGGCCGTGCTTTTCTGCGATCGACTTCACCATGTATTTGAAGAAGGTGTGCCTGTCGGCGGTGCGCAAAGCGCTGTCGTATTGCCAGTTCATCTCGAACTGGCCGTTGGCGTCCTCGTGGTCGTTTTGGTACGGCTTCCAGCCGAGCGCCACCATGGCGTCGCAGATTTCGGCAATCACGTCGTAACGGCGCATGAGCGCTTGCTGGTCGTAGCAGGGCTTGGCCTGCTGGTCGGCAGCGTCCGAAATGGCGCTGCCGTCGGGCGCGATCAGGAAATATTCACATTCGACGCCGGTCTTGAGCTCGTAGCCGCTTTCGGCGGCCGATTTGACGATCTTCTTGAGAATCTGCCGCGGGTTCTGCTCGACCGGGGCGCCGCCCATGAACAGGTCACCGGTGACCCAGGCGACTTCCGGCTTCCATGGCAATTGAATGAGCGAATCGATCTCGGGGATCACCAGCACGTCCGGATCGGCCGGCGACATGTCGAACCAGGTGGCGAAGCCGGCGAAACCGGCGCCGGCTTCGGCGACATCGTCGATGGCGCTCGCCGGCACGATCTTCGCCCGCACCGTGCCGAACAGATCGACGAATGAAATGAGGAAGTAGCGGATGTTCTTCTGTTTCGCGACGTCACCCCAGGACGGCATAGCTAATCCTTGTCGTTAGATGGGTTAGTCTCGCGCCCGCCCGGGGATCCAATCGGTTCCCGCCAGAGGCACGCGCGCCATCGCGGCGGCCTCGACGGTCAAGGCGACCAGATCTTCAGGCTCGAGATTGTGGACATGCGACTTGCCGCAGGCGCGCGCGATGGTCTGCGCTTCCAGCGTCAAGACAGAAAGATAGTTCGCAAGCTTATGGCCGGCGATGATCGGGTCGAGGCGTGCGGCCAGCACCGGATCTTGCGTGGTGATGCCGGCGGGATCGCGGCCCTCGTGCCAATCGTCATAGGCGCCGGCGGTGGTGCCGAGCGCCTGGTATTCCTGTTCCAGATGCGGATCGTTGTCGCCGAGCGCGATCAGCGCCGCCGTGCCGATGGAGACAGCGTCAGCGCCCAGCGCCAGCGCTTTCGCCACATCGGCGCCGTTGCGGATCCCGCCGGACACGATCAATTGCACTTTGCGGTGCATGTTGAGATCCTGCAGCGCCTGGACGGCGGGCGGAATGGCGGCAAGCGTCGGAATGCCGACATTCTCGATGAACACTTCCTGCGTCGCCGCGGTACCGCCCTGCATGCCGTCAAGGACGACCGCATCGGCGCCGGATTTCACCGCCAGCGCCGTGTCGTAATAGGGGCGGGAGGCGCCGACTTTGATATAGATCGGCTTCTCCCAATCGGTGATCTCGCGCAGCTCTTGAATCTTGATTTCAAGATCGTCGGGCCCGGTCCAATCGGGATGCCGGCAAGCCGAGCGCTGATCGATGCCTTCCGGCAGCACGCGCATTTCGGCGACACGCTTGGAAATCTTCTGGCCGAGCAGCATGCCGCCGCCGCCGGGCTTGGCGCCTTGGCCGACCACCACTTCGATGGCGTCGGCGTTGCGCAGGTCGTCCGGGTTCATGCCGTAACGCGACGGCAGCACCTGATAGACGAGAATGTTCGAATGTCGCGCGCTCCTCGGGCGTCATGCCGCCGTCGCCGGTCGTCGTCGAGGTGCCGACGGCAGAAGCGCCGCGGCCGAGCGCTTCCTTCGCTTGGGCTGAGAGCGAGCCGAAGCTCATGCCGGCGATGGTGATCGGGATTTTCAGCGTGATCGGCTTTTTGGCGTAGCGGGTGCCGATCGTAACGTCGGTTGAGCATTTCTCGCGATAGCCTTCGAGCGGATAGCGGCTGATCGAGGCGCCGAGAAACAACAAGTCGTCGAAATGCGGCAGCTTGCGCTTGGCGCCAGCGCCGCGGATGTCATAGATGCCGGCGACGGCGGCGCGCCGGATCTCGGCGATCGAGGCGTCGTCGAAGGTCGCGGATTTCCGCGGCGGCGTTTTGATCCAACGGTCCTGCGTCGTCATCAATACGACCCGACATTGTCGATGTGGAAGTGATAGAGCTTGCGCGCGGAGCCATAGCGGCGGAATTCGTTGAGATCGACCGAGCCGTTGATGCCCGCGGCATCGAGGAGGCGCCGCAAGTCGGCCTTGTGATGGTCCTCCATCTTCTTCTCGATGCAGTCGGCGCCGAGGCTGTGGACCTTGCCGCGCACATAGAGCCGCGCCTCGTAAATGGAGTCGCCGAGCGCTTCGCCGGAATCGCCGAGCACGACCAGATTGCCGGCTTGCGCCATGAAGGCCGAGAGGTGGCCGACGGAGCCTTTGACGACGATGTCGATGCCTTTCATGGAAATGCCGCAGCGCGCCGAGGCATTGCCGTCGATCACCAGCGTGCCGCCGCATCCGGTGGCGCCGGCCGCTTGCGAGGCATCGCCCTTCACCCAGACTTTGCCGGACATCATATTTTCGGCGACGCCCTGACCGGCATTGCCTTTGACGATGACGGTCGCCTGTTTGTTCATGCCGGCGCAGTAATAGCCGACATGCCCGTCGATCTCGACGAGGACCGGCCGGTCGAGGCCAGCGGCGATCGAATGCTGGCCGCGCGGATTGAACACGCGCCAATGCGTCTCGTTGGTGTCCGCCTGCAGGCCGTGCAATGCGGCGTTGAGCTCGCGCACCGAGCTATGGGCGAGGTCGATATCTGGCATCAATGCAATTCCCACCGATAGACGCGAGCCGGTTCCGGCTCCCAGACCCTGGCGGATTCGATGCCCGGCAAATCCACCAATGCCCGATATTCCGTGCCGAACGCGACCCAGCGCTCGGTCTCGGCCATCACCGCGGGCTTACAGGCTATCGGATCGCGCAATACGCCGAAACCGGATTTCGTGCCGATGACGAAGGTATAGAAGCCGTCGAGCGCGCCGAGCGAGGATTCCATCGCTTGCTCGAGCGAGCATCCACTGCGTAGCTTCGAGGTGATGAAGCCCGCCGCCACTTCGGAATCGTTCTTGGTCTGAAATGTCAGGCCCTGCTTGATCAGTTCGCGGCGGAGCGCGTTGTGATTGGACAGCGAGCCGTTGTGCACCAGGCATTGATC
Source organism: uncultured Alphaproteobacteria bacterium (assembly GCA_963695615.1). Classification (GTDB taxonomy): domain Bacteria; phylum Pseudomonadota; class Alphaproteobacteria; order Rhizobiales; family Xanthobacteraceae; genus BOG-931. The sequence continues at coordinate 128,827 of CAVOHH010000014.1, forward strand.
GGCGCCGGTGGTGAAGGGATGGGCGCCCTCGGTCGTGACTTCGAACTCTGTCGCCATGCGGGTGTGGCCGATGGCGTGGGTTCCCGGCATCCGCTCGAGGCCGAAGCGGCGCGCGACGTCGTCGGGAAGCCCGACCTCCTTGAAAATCTCCATGCGCTGGCCGGCGCCGACGATGGCGACGTCCGGAAACGCCGCGAGCGCGTGGCGGGCCAGCGCCTCGCGATCCGCCGGCAAGGAAACGACGAGGTGGGTGTCATAGTCGCGATGGGCGACTTTTTCGCCGACCGCCGCCCGCAGGCTTTTGAGTACGGGGTCGAAATCGAATTCCACCGGCGCGCGCAGGGTGAATTTGAGGTCGCCCGCCGTTTCCGCGCCATAGATGGCAAAGCCCGCCGAGTCCGGGCCGCGGTCGCTCAGCGGCGACAGCATGCCCGCCAGCAGCGCGCCGAGGTCAGTTTCGAGCTTACGATCCTTCAGAAAGAGCCCGGCAATACCGCACATGCCTCTAGATCCTTACGAGCCCTCTGGTTCTTCCGGCGACGTTTCATCCTTCGCATCTGCGAGAAGTAATGTCAACTGATAAGCACATATGTTTCCTTATAGGAAACTAATAGGCCGGATCTGTGATGAAGCCTTTGACGGTTTCTTTGTCGTTTCTTGCTCATTTCTTGCTGGTCCGAAGCCTGCCAGTATAGGGTCTGCCTAGCGCCGACTCGAAGAGGGATTGGGGATGTCCAGCCGCACAGCCAACGGGCCAAGCCAAACCGCCGTAAAGCGAAAGGCGGGCGGCGCGGAAAAAGCGGCGGCGCGCGAATTGCGCACCGGTTCCCTTGCTCCGGCCTATGCGCCGACCCGCAGTATCGAGCAGGAGATCGGCACGGAGGTGCGGCGCTTGCGCAAGACGCTCGACCTGACCGTTACCGAATTGGGGGCTGCGGCCGGCATCTCGGCCGGCATGTTGTCGAAGATCGAGAACGGCACGATATCGCCGTCGCTGTCGACGCTGTCGGCGCTGGCGCACACGCTCAATGTATCGATCAGCGGCTTGTTCGCCGAGACCGACGAGCGGCGCGACTGCTCGTTCGTGCGGGCGGGGTCCGGCGTACGCATCGACCGGCGCGGCACCAAGGCGGGCCACCTCTACGACCTTTTGGGACACTCGCTGGCGGGTGAGATCGGCGTCGAGCCTTACCTGATCACGCTGAAGACCGATGCGCAGCCCTACACCAATTTCCGCCATGCCGGCGTCGAGTTCATCTACATGCTGACCGGCAAGGTGCGCTATCGCCATGCCGACCGCACCTATCTTTTGGAACCGGGGGATGCCTTGTTTTTCGACGCCGCCGCCCGGCATGGGCCGGAAGAGCTGATCAAGGCGCCGATGACCTATTTGTCGATCATCATCTATCCGCGGCGCTCGTAACGTTTTGCTTGAGCATGATCTTTTCCGAAAACCGGTCCCCACTTTTCGGGATCATGCTCTAGCGGCGCAGCAGCAGGACCAGCGTCACCAAAAAGGCGGCGGCAAACAAGAGCGCCAATGCCTGCCAGAACCGGACCGGCGCGACGCGCCACGCGCCTGAAGACGCGGCGAGTTGCGGCTCTTTGGCTGTCCGCAAATTGGCCTGGTTCAGGCCCCGTTCCAGCGCCTTGGCGAATTCGCCCGCGTCCGCAAAACGCTTGCTGCGATCGTTTTCGAGCGCCTTTTTCAGGCATTCGCCGACCCAGGCTGGTAGATCCGGACGCAGCCTTTGCAGCGGAACGGCTTCGCGCTGGCCGAAAGGAAATGCGCCGCCGGAGTACAGGCGATAGACGGTGACGCCTAAGGAAAACACCTCGGAACATTGGTCGGCCGGCACTTTGCGAAACAGCTCGGGGGCCATGTAACGCGTGGTGCCGCCGAGCCGGTCGTCGTCGGGTTCGTCGACGCCGGGCAGGTAGGCCATGCCGAGGTCGATAAGCTTGATCTCGCCGCCCGAGAGCAGAAGGATGTTGTCCGGCTTCAGATCGCGGTGGACGATCTGGTAGGCCGCCAAATCCTGAACCGCAGCGCACAGTTTGAGCGCAAGGCCGATGCCGTCGAGATAGGGAATGGACGGCGGCCGGGTCAGCCGCGCTTCGAGCGTCTCGCCGCGATAGTAAGGCAAGACGAGATAAAGACTGCTGCGGCGTTCCGCCGGCACATCGATATAGCTCGCAATCCTTGGGCTGTGCACGGTCGCCCCGACCCAGGCTTCGCGCAAAAAACCGGCGCGGAACACTTGATCGTGCAGCATCGAGGGCAGGGGGATTTTGAGAACGACGTCCCGATCGTTGACGGTGTCGTGCGCGAGCTTGAGCGTCGTGTAGCGGCTGCGATAGAGCGTGCGCCCCAGCACAAACCCGTCCCAGTTTTCGCCATCGCGCGGCGCGCCGCGCAGCGGCAGATTATGGAACGCGGCGGACAATTCGTCGAAGTTCGTCTCCGGCAGCTGCGCGATGTCGATCACGACGGCTGTGGCTTCTTGACCGCTGTCGCCTGGTTTGTGGGCGGGAGCGAGGCTCTTGGCGACCTCATCGGCGGCGGTCTGAGCGACGAGCCGTTCGGTTAACTGCGCGGCTCCGGCATAAGCGCCTTTGCTGAGTGCGATATAGCGATCCGATACCTGTGGTTCGTCTTCGCTGTAGTCGATATGCAATTCGGCGTCGCCGCCGACCGAGCGGGTCAATACGGTCATGCCGTCGGCAAGCGGCCGCGTGTGATCGTCCGTCAGCGGCGTGACTTGGCCTTGGCGCACGCGGTAGACGCGGCAATCGCCGACATTGACGACGCCGACGCGCCGGCCGGCAAAAATCAGTGCCGCAAGCGACGCCTGCATGGCGTGGTCGCGATCCATACGGGACTGGCCGAACATCCAGGCATTGGCGCCGGTCAGCGCTAGCGCCGCGGCGCGCCTGATGCTCAAAGTGGCGGCGGCGCCGAAATAGCCTTCCATCAACAGGTGGATCGCGACGTGTGCGGCTTCATGCGCTGCGTGCTGCGCGCGAGGTCCGACGCCGACGCCGCGCACGACGGCGGCCAATATGCCGCGGGCGGGGCGTTCGAACTTTTCGCCGCTATAGACCGCGAAAATATCCGCGCGTTCCGACGTCTGCGGTGAGGATGCAGATGCGCCCAGTTTGAGCATCCATCCCGAGGCCGTGAGCGTCGATGTTTCCCCAGTGAGCCGGTCGCCTGACTCGTCCATCAGACGGCTAAAGTAGCCAGGCAAGACCCGAAAAGTCCACGCAAGTTACTGCGGCAAAGCGCACAAAAAAGCACCCCTTCCCGACCGAGGAAGGGGTGCGAAAGCCGCCCGCCTGGGGGTTAGCGGTGGCCCGATTACTCCGCGGGCGACGTGCTGGCTTCGAGATCGTGCTCGATGCCAAGCAGTGCCTGTGGAACGCGCGCCTTCAAGATGAAGAACCAGGTGACGCCCAGCAGCATGTAGACGAGGAAGAAGTAGGGGAAGTAATTGTACGGCGCCGCCGGCACCGGATAGACGCTGCCGATCGCCGACAGCACCATGAAGAGGGCGCCGAGGCCGCCGAGGATCTTGTCCGCGGTCGTGGCTCCGCCATTTTTTGCCAAATATACTGGCGCCGCCAGCGAGCACAGGAAGTAGACGACGATAAAGCCGAACGAGGCGATCGTTCCGTACCAGCCGAAAGTGTCGGTTTCCGCCTGGCCGGCAAACGCGGCGCAGACGATGAAATTCATCACCACGCCCACTGTCAGCGCGACGTAGGGAGTTTTGTAGTCCTTGTGCACCAGTCCCATGGTCTGATGCACGAACTGATAGCGTCCGAGCGAGAACAACATCCGGCCATAGGCGTTCAGCGAGGCGAGAGCGCAGGCGAAAGAGCTGATCACGGCGCCGAAATAGACCAGCGCCGTCAAAGTCGGGCTGACGTCATTGGTTATGTCGGCGAGTGGCGACCCGCTGGCGCCGAGCTTGGTGGCGTCGTCGCCGAAGCCCTGTACGATCAGATAGGTCGTCAGCGTGAAGAATACGCCGGCAAAAATGACCGTTCCAATGATGGCCTTTGGAATGGCGGTCGTTGCATTTCGCGTTTCCCTGCCGAGCGTGGCCGAGCTCTCAAAGCCGACGTAGGAAAAGATGCCAAGGACGATGGCGGGAGCTGCCGATTTAAAATCCATGCCGGCGAGGTTGGCCTGCTTGGGGTCGATCTTGAAGCCGAAGTGGGCGAACATGTAGATGCAGACAAAGGAAATGATTGCAACCGATATCACTTCGAGCGTGAGGCCGATGCGTGCCGAAATTTTGATATCGCGACAGGCGAAGGCCCAGATCCCGATCGAAACCAGGAAATAGAGCAGCGTATTGGGGATGTTGACGTTGACTCCGAGCGACGTGAGGAACGTCTTGAAGAGGATCGAGGTCGCGACCGTGAGCGCCATCGCCGTGAAGATGTAGGCGGCCAACATGGCCCACCCGGACAGCATTCCGTAGGACGGGCCAAGACTCCGCGATACGTAAATGAAGAACGAACCGGCGGCCGGGATACGGCCGGCGAGCTTGCCGACATTGATGCCGACGATCACGAGCGCGATCGTGGCGAAGACGTAGACCAGCCAGGAAGCGCTCCCAGCCATTCCCGCTACGGCCGCGACGACGAGCGCCGGCGTCAATGTCGGCGACACGTTGGCGACCGACTGCCCAAGCGCCTCGACGAACGATAGGCTATCCTTTCGCAGTTCCGTCATAGTTCTGACTCCCGTTCTTGAGAGGGCCGCGGCCGCCCCGCCGTTTAACCACCAGTACCCCCACCCCGCATGCCGGCGCGAGCACTATTTTCCTGTCACGCAAATAAGTTTCTTGTGCGTCGTATCGAGGAAAGCAAGGTCTGTGCCGCGCGGGAAAACCCTTGCAAAGCAGGGTGCTGGCGTTACGTGGGGTGTGGAGGCCGCATGCGATCTGTGCGGCGCGATTAAAATTTGGGCGCGTCAAACGATCTTTTGAAATAGCCGCCGGTGAATGAAATACAGTCGCGGTTATGACGAAGCAGACTTTGCCGGCTACGCGGGCTCGGTGACGCGTTCGATGATGGTACGCAGCTCTGGAATGCAGGACCCGCAATTGGTACCGGCGTGTAGCTTTTGGCCGACAGCGGCGACTGTCGTTGCGCCGCATTTGACGGCGTCGCGGATGGCGGGAAGGCCGACGCCGAAACAGGCGCAGACGATCGGGCCGGTTTCGGCCGCGCCGTCGCTGCCCGATCCCGATAGCAAAATGCGGCGGTCGCGCTCCTCGACAGTGCCGGACTCGAAAAGCCGGCGCACCACGTCCCAGCGCGGCAAACTCTGCGCGGGTCCGACGAAAATGCAGCCGTCGAGACGGTTGGAGCGGAAAGCGCCGATGCGTGTAAGGCCGCGCCGCTCGTCGATATATTCGGCGATGTCGGCATCGGCCGGCATGAATTGTCGCGCAAGATCGCGCCAGGTCGCCGGCGGCTCGTTGGTTGCAAACAGAACGCCGGAGCCGCCGACAACGGCCTGACGGGCGAACCAGGTTCCGGCCGGCAACGCGATCCGGCCCCGCGTGAGCGCGAAACCGCGATAGGCGAATTCGACGGGTTCGACGCGCGCCGGGGTCGCTTTGGTTTCAGGTTGGCCGGAGTGAGGATCGTTCTGCGACGTGGCCATTTCGCCGACGCGGGCATGGCCCGCATTGGCGTCGCTCCAGTGGATGGGTACGAAGATCGAGCCGCGCCGTTGGCCTGGCGCGACGACGACCTTCAGGATCGTCGTGCCGTGGCGGGTCGTGACCCTGGCAAAGCCGCCGTCGGCGACGCTCTGCGATACCGGCATCGGCCGGATTGATCTCGACGAAAGGTTCGGATGAATGCGCGGCAAGCCGCGGGCTTTTTCCTGTGCGCGTCATCGTATGCCACTGGTCGCGCACGCGGCCGGTATTCAGACGCAGCGGATAGATCGCATTTGTGGTGCCGCGCAGTTCGGGCGGCTGCGGCGCGATGAAGCGGGCGTGGCGATCGTCGGTGAAAAACCCGCCGCCTGCGAAGAAGCGCTTTTCGCCGCGCGTCTTGCCGACTTGCACCGGCCACATCACGGCATCAAGGCTCCGATAGGCGCTATCCGAAAGCGTCGCGAGGCCGCCGATGTCGAAATCGCGCGAGCCCCCGTTCTCGAAAGCGGAGAGGGCCGCGTGTTCGCGAAAGATATCGGCCGGTCCCCGGTAGGCGAAGGCGTCGGCGAAGCCGAGGCGGCGCGCTACTTCACTGACGATCCACCAATCGGGACGCGCTTCGCCCGGAGGCGGCAGGAATGCGCGCTGGCGCGAGACCCGGCGCTCGGAATTGGTCACGGTTCCGTCCTTCTCGCCCCAGGCGGCCGCGGGGAAGAGGACATGGGCGCCGGCTTCGATCGTATCGGTGTCGCAGACATTGTCGGAAACGACGAAGAGGTCGAGCTTCTTCAAGGCGTCGCGCACCGCGCCGGCGCGCGGCATCGACACCGCCGGATTGGTGCCCATGACCCACAGCGCCTTGATCGTTCCGCGATCGATGGCGTCGAACATGTCGACCGCTTTGAGACCTTCAGCCGCGGCTAGACGCGGCGCATTCCAGAAGCGCTGCACGCGATCGCGCTCGGCGGGAGAGAAACCCATATGGGCCGCGAGCTGGTTGGCGAGACCGCCCACTTCGCGCCCGCCCATGGCGTTGGGCTGTCCGGTGAGCGAGAACGGTCCCATGCCGGACCGGCCGATGCGGCCGGTGGCGAGATGCACATTGATGATGGCGTTGACCTTATCGGTGCCCTGGGCGGACTGATTGACGCCTTGGGAATAACAGGTGACGACGCGCTCGGTCTTGGCAAACAGCTTGAAGAACTGCGTGACTTCGGCCTCTTTAAGGCCCGCTGCGCGCGCCGTCGCGGCAGCGTCCGCCGCGATTTCGCGCGCGCGCGCCAGCGCTTCGACGAGGCCTTTGGTGTGCCGCTCGATGTAGGAATAGTTGAGCGCCCGCGTGTCGGCGAGATGCGCAAGCAGCCCGCAAAACAATGCGGTGTCCATGCCGGGCGCGATCGGCAGGAACAGATCCGCCTCTTCGCCCGTCGCGGTGCGCCGCGGATCGATGACGATGAGCTTCGTCCCGCGCTCGCGCCGCGCCGCGACCATACGCTGGAACAGAACCGGGTGGCACCATGCTGCGTTCGAGCCGACCAGCACAATGAGATCGGCCTCGTCGAGATCCTGATAGGTGCCCGGCACAATGTCGGCGCCGAAAGCGCGCTTGTGGCCGGCGACCGAAGACGACATGCACAAGCGCGAATTGGTGTCGACATTCGCCGAGCCGATGAAGCCCTTCATCAGCTTGTTGGCGACATAGTAATCTTCGGTGAGGAGTTGGCCGGAGAGATAGAAGGCGATGGCGTCCGGCCCGTGGCGGGCGGCGATATCGCGCAGTCCATTCGCGACTTTGTCGAGCGCGGTATCCCAGCTTGCGCGCGCCATCGCGCCGTCGGCGCCGCGCATAAAAGGGTACAGTACGCGCTGATCGAGGCTCAGCGTTTCGCCAAGCGCCGATCCCTTCGAGCACAGCCTGCCGAAATTCGCCGGATGGTCCGGGTCGCCTGAAATCGCCGCGCCGCCTATTCCATCGGGTGCGGCGAGAACGCCGCAGCCGACGCCGCAATAGGGGCAGGTGGTGCGTATCGCGGGAGAAAGGGGGAGCGGAGCATTCATGTGACTTCCCGCTCAGTAAACATCGGCTTGATAGCGGCCTTTGGCTTTGAGATCGGCAAGAAACTTCACCGCTTCCGGCGGGGTGCAACCGCCGTGCTCGGCGATGACATCGACCAGAGCTGCTTCGACGTCCTTGGCCATGCGCAGGGCGTCGCCGCAGACATAGACATGCGCGCCGTCGTTGAGCCAGGACCACAGATCGCGGCCGACTTCGCGCATGCGATGCTGTACGTAGATTTTTTCCTTGCCGTCGCGCGACCAGGCGAGCGTCAGCCGGGTCAGATGCCCGGCCGAGCGCATCGGCACCAGTTCATCTTCGTAGAAGAAATCGCATTTGCTGCGCTGATGGCCGAAGAACAGCCAGTTGCGGCCGGGTGACTTGGTTGCCTTGCGCTCGTGCAGGAAGGCGCGGAACGGCGCAATTCCGGTGCCCGGGCCGATCATGATGATCGGCTTCGACGTATCTTCCGGCAGCGCGAAATGTTGCGCCTTCTGAACATAGACCCTGATCTTGTCGCCCTCCCTGATGCGGCCGCCGAGGAAGGTCGAGCAAACGCCGAGACGCGTGCGTTTGTCGATTTCGTAACGCACGGCGTCGACCGTCAACGACACACGGCCGGGAGTGGATTTCAGCGATGAGGAAATCGAGTAGACACGCGGCTGCAACGGCTCGAGGCACTCGATGAATGCTTCGGGGTCGGGCCGTGCGGTCGGAAACTTTTGCAAGGCCGCGAGCACGTCGATGGTCGCGGCGTCGCCATCCGGATCCTCGCCGGACGCGAGACGTTTGGCCCTCTGCTTGCGCTCGCCACCGGTGAGATATGAGAACAGCTGGAACAGCATGTCGGGCGCCGGCGACAACGAGACGCCGTCGGTAAGCTCCTCGCGCAGCGTGCGGTCGCCGATCGGGAAGTCCGGCGGCGCGTGAAGCCCGGCAATGATCGCCTCGACAAGATCGGCATCGTTGGCGGGAAATATGCCGAAGGAATCTCCGACCTCATAATCCAGACCGGCTGCGCCGATATCGATGTCGATGTGCCAGGTTTCTTTTTCGGATCCCTCTTTGTTGAGGCGACGTCGCGAGACGAAGGTCGCATAAGTGGGATTGTCACGAGAATAGCCGGGGGTAACGGCGAGCTTCTTCGGCGCGATCTCGGCGACGGCGGCGGGCGCCGCGGTGGCCGCGGGCGCGGCTTCAAATTCCTGATAGAGCTGCTTGAGCATGCGGGAGGTGTCTTTGCCCCCGGGGACGCAGAGGTTCAGCCGCTTCTCCGATTTTGCAACCAGCGCATCCGCATAATCTTTGCAATTGTAGCCGCATTGGCCGCAATCCTGTTGCGCCATCGCCGCCATCAACCGCCGCGGCAGTGCCTTGCCTTCGGCGAGCTTCATCCGATCGGGCATCGGCATTGCCGGGTCGTGCCAGGGGGCTCCATCATCGGCTTCCGCCGGCGCGGGCGTTGCGCCGCCACCGCCGAGTAATCCGGCAAGAAGCTGCGCGGACTCGGTAGACGAGAGCGGCGTCACGCTTGCTTCGAGTCCGAACACACCGGCAAAAAGCCCGTTCAGCCAGAGGCGCTGCTCCGGCGTGAACGGCGCCGATTCAGGAATGAACGACGGGATCGGCGGGCGCGGCGTCACGCTCATTCCGCGGCCTCCAGCTCGGCCATCGCCTTCAACGCGTCGATGTCGTGGCGGCGGGCGAAGACGAGGAAGCTCTCGTCGGGCGAAGCACGATGCGCGATATAGGTTTTAAGGATGCGTTCGACGATGCGCGGCGCATCGTCGGCGACGACGTCGCGATAAAGCTCGCGGCCGATCGCGGCATGCGGACCGAAGCCGCCGCCGACCAGGATGTGATAGCCCTCGACCGGATCGGCGTCCTCGCTCGCCTGCACCTTGCAGGCGAGGAGGCCGATCTCCGAGATGAAGTGCTGCGCGCAGGAATGATGGCAGCCAGTCAGATGGATGTTGACGGGCGTGTCGAGCGCGACGCGCGTCTCGCACCAGCTCGCGATCTCCTCGGCATGACGCTTGGTGTCGGAGGCCGCGAATTTGCAGCCGGTATTGCCGGTGCAGGCGACAAGGCCGGATCGGATCGCGTTGGTCGTGACGCTAAGACCGAGCGTTTCGATGCGCGCCTGCACCGCCGCAAGCTGTTCCGTCGGCACGCCTGAGATCAGAAGATTCTGCCAGACCGTGAGGCGAACGTCGCCGTCGCCGAGTTCGCGCGCGATATCGGCGAGCCCGCGCATCTGCGCCACCGACAAGCGGCCGACCGGCACAACGATGCCGATCCAATGCAGGCCGTCCTGCTTCTGCGCATGAATGCCGATATGGGCCGTGCGATCGAAATCAGGGCGCGGCTTAACGGCGCCGGGCATCGCGCGGTCGAGCTTGCGGCCGAGCTTCTCCTCCATGAGGACGAGAAATTTCTCGACGCCCATGGCGTCGAGCACGTATTTCAGGCGCGCCTTGGTGCGGTCGGTGCGGTTGCCAAGCTCGATGAAGACGCGCACGACCGCGTCCGCCACCATGCAAGCGTCTTTGGGGCTCACCAGGACGCCGGTCTCGCGGGTGAAGTCGCGGTGCCCGGTGATGCCACCGAGGCAAAGCTTGAACCAGATGCCGGGCTCAAGCCCAAAGCCGTCGTTGACGGCGACGGCTTGGAAACCGATGTCGTTGGTGTCTTCAAGCACCGGGATCGTGCCGGCGCCGTCGAAGGCGACGTTGAATTTGCGCGGTAAGCCGTAGAGCGAGCGATCGTTGAGGATGTGGAAGTGCCACTCGCGCGCAAACGGCCGCGTGTCGATCAGTTCCTGCGGATCGATCCCCGCTGTCGGCGTGCCGGTGACGTTGCGGATATTGTCGGCGCCGGAGCCGCGCGAGCATAGGCCGAGATCCTGAATCGCCTTCGACCATGGCGACGGTATCGTGCGCCTCGATCTCGCGGATCTGAATATTGGCGCGCGTCGTGACATGCGAATAGCCGCCGCCGTACGTTCGGCGAGATCGGCCAGGCCTGCGAGTTGCGCGGCTTTGACGATGCCGTTCGGCATGCGCAGCCGGCACATATAGGAGTTCTGGTTCGGCGCCACGTAAAACAGGCCGAAAAAGCGCCAGCGGAAATTGTCCGCGGGCTTGGGATATTCGCCCTTGGCGGCGTGGTCCTTGAGCCGCTCGTAAGTGTCGAACGGATGCTGCTCGCGTTTGAATTTCTCCGGATCGGACAGCTTGCCGCCGGACGCGAGCACGCGGTTTTGTGCCTTCAATCCCGCGGCATCGGGGCCGACTGGGCTCAGGTTCAGCGGCGCCGCCGCTAGTAGCTGCGGTACCGGCGACGCTCTTTGCTGCCTTGGCGATCTGAATACCGGCGACGAACCCTTCCAGATACCGCTTCTGTTCGGGTTCGAAATCGCCGGCCTGGGCGCCTGCGGCGCTTTTGAGATCGGCCTCGGTCATTCCGCGGGCACTCCCGTCGGAGCCGTCAGCGGCGCGGGCGCGGTGTTACGGGGCTTGTGGGTCAGGTAGAGGGCGAGCCCCGTGAACACGAAGCCGCCGACCAGATTGCCGAGCGTTACCGGGATCTGATTCCAAATCCACCATTGCGAAACGCTGACATTGGCGCCCATCATCATGCCGGTCGGGATGATGAACATATTGACGACGGAATGTTCGAAACCCTGCGCAAAGAAGATGAACACCGGCATGTAAGCGCAGGCGATCTTGCCGATGGTCGACGTCGTCGTCATTGCCGCGACAATGGCGAGGCAGACCAGCCAATTGCACAGGATCGCCTTGACGAACACCGTGATCATGCCGGCGAAGCCGAGCGCCTGATAGCCCACCGTCTTCGCCTCGGCGACCGCGATAATCTTAGCGGCGACACCGGCCGGCGCCGCGGTGCCGAAATTGGTCAGCGCGATCGCCAACAGCCCGCCATAGACGACGCTGCCGATCAGATTGCCGAGGAATACCCAAGCCCCAATTGGCGACCATGCTTTTGGCGTCGCCATCGCCGTCGATCCACGCCAGCGGCACGATGCCGAAACTGCCGGTGACGAGGTCGAGCCCGAGCAGCACGATAAGGATCAAGCCGACAGGAAAGATCAGCGCGCCGACCAGCGGCTGGCCGGTCTGCACCATGCCGGTGAAGGCGAGGCTTGTCGCCGCGGCAAGGATGGCGCCGGCGAGGCCGCCGCGGATGATCAGATCGACTTGCAGGCAGTGCGAGCTTGGTCCGCCCGGTATTGATCATGACTGACGCGAGGTCTGTCGGCTTCACATAGTCCATGTCTCGTTCCTCCTGTCGAGATTTGTTCTAACGCCGTACTGATGTCGTCGATTCATCGGATCGGGCCGGCAGCATGTGCGGTGGCGGGGAGGGCGCGGCCGCAGCCGCGCCCAATGCCGAACCTTGAGCGTCGCGCGACGCGCGAGGCAAAATCGTGCCGAGTTGACTCTCCGGCTCGGCCGCAAGGCTTGCTTTGCGTTCGACAAAGGTGCGGCCGAAGACCAGGTCTTGACGAATGGATTCGATCGAGGCGTCGGAGCGAAGAAGTTCGAGATACCAGCGCGCATCGGCGGTATCGCCGTAGAGCACAGCGCCGGCGAGGCGTCCGCCTTCGATCACCAGTTTGCGATAAGTGCCGAGACCGGCGTCGGCGAGCGTGATCAATTCCGTCCCCGGTCGCGCCGACGAAATCGCCGGCAGAGAACACGTGAACGCCCGATACTTTCGAGATTTGTAGCGTTCACGCTGCCGGCTGTAGCGCGTATCCCGACCGGCAAAGCGCTCGGCAAGCACGCGGGCCTGCTCGTTGGCCGGCTCGACCAGTCCGTAACAAACACCGCGATGCTCGGCGCATTCGCCGATCGCAAAGACATTCGGATCGCTGGTCGAGAGATCATCGCCGACGACGATGCCGCGGTTGACGGTGAGATTGGCAGAGCGGGCGATTTCCGCGTTCGGCGCGATGCCGACAGCGATCACTACGGTGTCGGCCGGCAAGAGGCGGCCGTCTTTGAGCTCGACTGCCTCGACGCGCTCGTGTCCGACCACACGTGCCGTCGCCGTTTCGAGTTTGACGTCGATCCCCTTCGCCTCGACGGCGCGCTTGAGCATCGCCGCCGCGCGCGCGTCGAGTTGCCGCTCCATCAGCCGATCCATCAGATGAACGAGCGTGACGGCGACGCCGGCTTTGGCGAGTCCATAGGCGGCTTCGATGCCCAATAGCCCGCCGCCGATCACGACCGCGCGGGACCCGCGGCGCGCGGCGCGAACAAGGGATTCGGTATCGGCGAGATCGCGAAAGGTCAGCACGCCCGGCAAATCGGCGCCCGCGATCGGCAAGCGAACCGCCCGCGAGCCGGTGGCAAAGACGAGCTTGCCGAACGGCAGCGTCGTGTTGTCTTCAAGCGTGACGGTGCGCGCCGCGACATCGATGGCGGTCGCCGCCGTGCCGTAGCACAGCGTCACGCCGTGTTTGCGCCACCAGTCCGCGGGCTTGACCGTGATGTCGTTCGCCGAGACTTCGCCGGCGAGCACCGACGAGAGGAGGACGCGGTTGTAAGCAAGCCGCGGCTCCTTGCCGATCACGGCGATGGCGTAACGGCCGAGCGCGCGCTGCGACAGTTCTTCGCAGAGCCGCGCCGCGGCCATGCCGTTGCCGATGATGACGAGAGGTTCGCTCATTGCGGTTCGCTCATCGGTTCTGCATTTCGGTTGCGCTATTCGGCCGCGACGCTGCGGCCGTACGCTTCGGCGATCATGAAATCCGGAAAGGACCGTGTAGGCTTCGGTCCAAGCCGCCGCGAGTTCAGGCGTCCATTGCGGACCGAGGCCGCGTTCGCAAGGTCCACAGCAGCGCCGCGCCGACCGGCTCGTAGTCGGCGGCTTTGACGCCGTAGTCGATGTGCCGTTTGGCGAGCGCGCTCGCTGCGGGCAGGACGGTCTCGAGATTGCCGAGACCGTTGACGACGGCGGCGAGCATGGCCATGAGCTTGCGGCCTTGCTCCTCGATATCGCCGCGAAACAGCGGCTTGACCTCGGTGCGATCTCGAACAGGCGGCCGTAAAAAAGCGCTGCCGCCTGTTCGGAGATCGGGACGACCTTGGCAAAGCTGTCTTGGATCGCTTTGACTTGGTCCGGCGTCATGGGTGGCACCTTGCTGGTTCACACCTTGCCGGCTTACACGCGCGCTTGCGCGAGACTTGTCGCGCTCGACGACAGCGATGTCTTGCGCAGGTAGAACCACCACGTCAGCGCCAGGCAGGTCGCGTAGAACGCCAGATAGATTTCCAGCGCCAGATGCGGACCGCCGGTGGCGGCGATCGACGCGCCGAAGCCGCGCGGGATCAGGTAGCCGCCGCAGGCGCCGATGGCGCCGATGAATCCGAGCGCCGCGCCGCTCTCGATGCCGGCCGCCTTCATGGCGAGCGCCCGGTCGGCGTCGCCCGATGCCTCTTGCCTCGCGAAGCTTCTCCTCGCGGAAGATCGACGGGATCATCCGGTAGGTCGAGCCGTTGCCGATGCCGGTCGTGACGAAGAGAATGAGGAACATCACCAGGAAGCCGGTGAAGTCCTTGATGTTCACGAAGTACATGACGCCGATGGTCGCCGCGCCCATGGCGATGAAATTCCAGAACGTCACGATCGCGCCGCCGACTTTGTCGGCGAGCAAGCCGCCGAGCGGACGCGCCAGCGAACCGACCAGCGGTCCGAGAAACGCGATGCCCAGCGTGACGGCCGGGAATTGGGTCTTGATCAGCAGCGGAAATGCCGCCGAGTAGCCGATGAAGGAGCCGAACGTCCCGATATAGATGTAGGACATGATCCAGGTGTGCTTGCGTCCGACGATCGCGAGCTGATCCTTGAACGTCGAGCGCGCCGTGGTGAGGTTGTTCATGAAAAAGATCGCGCCGAACACGGCGATCGCGAGCGGCAGGAGCCACATCAGGCCGGCATTCTGCAGATAGACGCCGCCCGGGCCGGGCGTGCCCTGATAGAGATTGACGATGCCGAGCCCCATCAGAATCGGCGTGAGCAATTGCACGCTGCTGACGCCGATATTGCCGCCGGCGGCGTTCAAGCCGAGCGCCCAGCCCTTCATGCGGTCGGGGTAGAAGAAGGAAATGTTGGCCATGCTGGAGGCGAAGTTGCCGCCGCCCAGTCCGGCCAGCGCCGCGACCGAGAGCATTTCCCAGTACGGCGTGTCGGGCTGCGTCACGAAATAGGCGAGCGCGATCGTCGGGATGAACAGAACGGAGGCGCTGAAGATCGTCCAGTTGCGGCCGCCGAATGTCGTGACCGCGAATGTGTAGGGAAATCGCATGAGCGAGCCGATCAGCCCGGGCAGCGCCACGAGCTGAAACAGCTGATCGGTGGTGTAGTGAAAGCCGGCCTGCGGCAATTTGGTCGCGACGATGCTCCAGATCAGCCAGATCGAAAAGCCGATATGCTCGGCAACGATCGACCAGATCAGATTGCGCCGGGCGATGAATTTGCCCTTGGACTCCCAAAACTTCTCGTCCTCGGGATTCCATTCCGAAATCCAGCTGCTCATTGCATTGTCCTTTCGTCGTCGAAAAATCGCGTGATGCACATCCCCGGCGACCTCGCTTTCATTCAGGCAACAAAAAACGCCGTGCCCAGAAGGACGCGAACCTTGCGCTTCCTCCAGGACAGCGGCGTTGCTGTCGGCCCATCGTTGGACCTTGGACGCAGCCTGTGGCGGCGCCCTTGGGGTCCGTAATTCAAGCTTCGTGCCAACGCGAGAAATCGCTATAAATGGCTGATAAATCAGTGATTTATGCGATGCCGTATTTTTGTGCAGCGAAATGAGCGGATGCTCAGTTGCGCTGCAACATGAGAAAATTTTGTGCAATGCAAAAGGTTAACGTCTAGCGATTTCGCAAATCGGCCTTCAGCTGCCGTGACGTAACCCGGCGATGTCGTCGGCGTCGAATGGCGGACCGGCGAACGCATCGATCGTGATCTGACCGGCGAGCGGATAGCTTTGGCTGCTTGCTCCAGCGGGACAAATCGTAGAGATCCGGACGGAAAGCACGCCTTCGCTGCGGCGAGAAAATCCGGCGACAAGGGCGCCTGACCCCAACGCACCATCTGCGCATAGAGCCAGGCTGCATGGACCGGCTCGGGCCGCGCGGCTCCTTCGCGGCCGATGAGGATGTAGTTCGGATCGGCGCGGAAGTCGCCGCCGGGCGCGATCCGCAACCGGCCTTTGAACGTGCGTCCGATGATCTCGGGCGCCACGCCGATCCGATTTGGCGCGGCGAGAAGCGCTGCGACCTCGTCGAGATTGTTCGGATCATTGATGAAGTCGGCTGCGCGGCCGAGCGCGCCGACGAGCCGTTTGAGCACATCATCGCGATTGGCCGACCATGCGGCGCGCACCGCCAGTACCTTTTCCGGCGCGCGCGCGAAGATGTCGCAGCCGAAATGAAGGATATGCCCGATGCCCAGTTCGACCGCGACCGAATTCCACGGCGCGCCGACACAGAAGCCGTCGACCTGCCGGCTGGAAAGGCTGTCCACCATATAGGGCGGCGGCAGCACGACGAGCCGCACATCCTCATCCGGATCGACGCCGCCCGCCGCCATCCAGAACCGGAGGAGGTAGTTGTGGGACGAGAACGGAAACGTCATGCCGAAGGTGAGGGGATCGGCGCCGCTCTTGCGCCGCTCGGCGACGACGCGGGCCAGCGCCCGCGCCGAGATTTTCGGATCGGTTAAATCGCCGTCGGCGGCCAAAGCCAGCGCGCTATGGAGCGCGGGCGACACGGTGATCGCATTGCCGTTCGCGCCGAGCACGAACGGCACCAGGAGCGGCACCTTGACGTGTCCGATACCGAGGCTCGAGGCGATCGCGAGCGGCGCCAGCAGATGCGCGGCATCGAACAGGCCGATATTGAGCTTGTCGCGCACATTCGACCATGACACTTCGCGCACCAGATCGAGCGACAAGCCTTGCTTGCGCGGCGAAGCCTTTGTCGGCCGCGACGATCAGCGCCGCCGCGTCGGCGAGCGGAATGAAGCCGATGCGGAGACTGTCGCCGCTCATTTCAGGAGCTCCGCCGCGGTAACCACGGATTGCGCGACTTCGGCGATCTTCTTGTTCTCGTTCATCGCGGTCTTGCGCAGCATCGCATAGGCGTCCGCCTCGCTGACGTTCTTGACCTTCATCAGAATTCCCTTGGCGCGGTCGATCACCTTGCGCTCGCTCAAGCGCATTCTGCGCGCGCTCGAGCTCGCTGGTCAGGCGGGCGAAGGCGTTGAAGCGGGAAATGCAGAGATCGAGAATGCCTTTGATCCGCTCTTTCTTGAGGCCGTCGACGATATAGGCGGAAACGCCGGCGTCGACGGCGGCCTCGATGGCGGCCGCGTCGCTCTGATCGACGAACATCGCAATCGGCCGTTTCACGGCGCGGCTGACCTGAAACATCTGCGCCAGCACGTCGCGGCTGGGATTTTCGAGATCGATGAGGATGACGTCGGGATCGAGGCTGTAGATGCGCGCCAGCAGGCTCGCGGTTTCTTCGATCCGCGTGACATGCGTATAGCCGGCCTCGCGCAATCCGTCGGCCAGGATCGCCGCCCGAACCGGGTTTTCGTCGACGATGACGATGTTAAGCGCGGGATCCATCTGCAAAACAACGTGCGAGCCGCTCATGCAAGAGCATGCGGGCGCGGCGAACGCAACTGGGCGAATCGAAGCGGTGTCGGCCGGGGTTTAGCCTGACGTCGCCGGGTCCAAGGCGCGCACGCGGCCGACGCGGCCGGCGATGCGCTCTGCCGACGCGACGGTATTGTGCAACAGCATGGTGACGGTCATCGGGCCGACACCGCCGGGCACCGGCGTGATGTAGCCGGCCTTCTGGCGGACGCCTTCGAAGTCGACGTCGCCGACCAATCGTCCGTCGGGCAGCCGATTGATGCCGACATCGATGACCACGGCGCCGCTGCGGACCATCTGCGGCAGGATCAAATTGGGCTGACCGGCCGCGACGACCAGAATATCGGCGATGATCGTGTACTGCGCGAGGTCGCGCGTCTTGGCGTGGCAGATGGCGACCGTCGCCTCTTTGCGCATCAGCATCAGCGCCATCGGCTTGCCGACAATATTGCTGGCGCCGACCACGGTGACGTTGCGGCCCTCGAGCTCGATGCCCTCATATTCGAGCAGCTTCTGCACGCCGTAGGGCGTGCACGGCGGAAAGACCGCGTCGCCGGCGACGAGGCCGCCGACATTGTAGAGGTGAAAGCCGTCGACATCCTTGTCGATCGAGATCGTCTCGAGGATGCGCTGCACCGAGATGCGTTTGGGGAATCGGCAATTGCACCAGAATGCCGTGAACCGTGTCGTCCGCGTTCAGCCGGCGGATGCAATCGAGCGTTTCCGTTTCGGAAACGCTCGCCGGAAACTTGAAGACCTGGGATGAAATGCCGACATCGGCGCAGGCGCGCACCTTGTTGCGCACATAGACCGCGGAAGCCGGGTCCTCGCCGATCATGATGACGGCGAGGCCGGGCTGAATGCCGTGCTTGGCCGCGAGCGCTTGCGCCCGGTCGCGGATCTCGACCCGGACCAAGCGCGCAATCGCGGTTCCATCGATGATCTTGGCGGTCATGTCACCTCTTGGAGCGCGCAAGCCTCGAAGCGCAAGACAAATTTGCAAAATCTCCCGGCACTCATTGCCCATGATCGAAGCCGGTCTCTGGCCGAGCTTTTTGGGGGATCACCGCCCACGATTTGCCCGCGCCCTGAGCCGATCGCGGCGGGCGACAATCCGTGTTGCCGAATCACATCGCCGTCCCGCGGCAGCGTCCTATGCTGTCTTGCACGATCGGGCAATGGAGGTGACGATGAACACGATGATGGGTCGCTCGCAGGGGTCGGTTTGGCGCCGGGTGAGAGCGCCATATCGCAGTTTGGACCGCCGTCGTGATCTGCAGCCGCTGCCGACGTGCGCTATTCCGTTCGGCCGGCCGTCACCGTCGCGATCTCGGTTTGTTGCCGCAATCTCAAATCCGGACTTCGTCGCGATCGCCATTTTCTGCGCGATCGGTTTGCTGGCGACGGTCAATCTGATGCTGCACGTTCCCGATGTCGGGATGATGTGACACTGATCGACGTCTGCGGCTCGACGTCCGCGGCTCGATATCGGCCGTTCGAACGAAACCGGCGGTCCTGCGCGAGCGTAGACTTTTGGCCCAGGCAAATATTGCCCAGCCAGCCGAGTGGCGGCAGCAGCGCCGTCCGTCAGGCGCCGAACCACTCCGGGTGCTGCGTCAGCGCCACGACACCGCAGGCGAATGTCAGCACGCAGATGGTCCAGAGCAGCAGAGCAGTGTAATTTTCGTCGGTCATCGCTGGTTGCGATGCAATCGACGTGCCAAAACTGTCCGGCGAATGACCGAAGAGACTGCGTCGACGCGGGTTCGTAGGCCCGCGTTAACGAATCAGTAGTCGGTAAAAACTCTAGCTCAGCAGAGCGGCCGTTTGCTCGAGATCAAGATAGGATGACGGAACGTACATCGAGCATGACCAGCCCCGTCACACAAAAGCCGATGACGGCCCAGAAGTTCGCGCGCGATGTCGCATGCTTGCGCGATTGTGTTGCAGGCGAGGGCCTGACCGCTCAGCTCGGCATCATCCAGTTCACTGTCACTGAGAAGTTTCCGGTCGTGCATAGTCCTTCTCCTGCAATGGTGTCTTGGCCATCTGCGCGGGCCAAAATGGATCAAATTCGGTTCATGATCGGGTCGCTTCCGAGACACTGCATTGCGGCATCCCGTAAAGGGATTTCGTCGGAACACGATCGCCGAACTATCTCTCAAATTTTCAAAAATAGGCTTCGGTAATTCGCTAAAATTTTATCGATTGCGCCCAACCCAGCGAGCACAGCAAGGCGAGCTTGTGCCCGGCAACAGCGTCTTTTACACAGCAATGAGCTAGCAAGAGCCGGATCATACCGGACCACCGTTCGACAACGGGCATGGGGAGACGATGAGCGAAGCCATACAAAAGGTCGCGCTGGTGACCGGAGCTGCGCGCGGCATCGGCCTGGCGACCGCCAAGCGGTTTCTCGCCGACGGCTGGCGCGTCGCGCTGCTCGATATCGACGACGCGACGCTCAAACGCAGCCACGCCGCGTTGTCGAATTCCGGCGCGGTCATCGCGATCCACTGCGACGTCGCCGACGCCAAAGGCGTGGCGCGACGCGCTTGCGACGGTCGCGGAAAAATTCGGCCGGCTCGATGCGCTCGTCAACAATGCCGGCATTGCGATCTTCAAGCCGATCCTCGACGTCACCTATGAGGACTGGTCGCGCGTACTGGCGGTCAATCTCACCGGGCCGTTCCTGTGCGCGCAGGCCGCGGCCCCGCTGATGCGCGACTGCGGCGGCGGCGCCATCGTCAACATCACCTCGATATCGGGACTGCGCGCCTCGACGCTGCGCGCCGCCTACGGCACCAGCAAAGCCGGCCTTGCGCATCTCACCCAACAGCAGGCGGTCGAGCTCGCGTCGCTCGGCATTCGGGTCAATGCCGTCGCGCCGGGCCCGGTCGACACCGCCATGGCCAAGGCCGTCCATACGCCGGAAATCCGCGCCGCCTATCACGACGCCATTCCGCTCAACCGCTACGGTCTCGAGCAAGAGCTCGCCGAAGCGATCTTCTTTCTGTGCAGCGATCGCGCAAGCTACATTACCGGGCAGACGCTTGCCGTCGACGGCGGCTTCGAAGCGACCGGCATCGGCCTGCCGGCGCTGCGCGAGGCGGGGCGCAACACCTAGCGGTTCTCATTTCCCGACGCGGATGTGATCCCGCCGCCAGATATGGTATTGTGACAATAACTGCACCGCCCCAGACATTTACTAAAGACCGAGCAATCTCCCTTTTCGCTGTGCACAAGGCTCGCGCCGGCTCAGCCGGCAGATAGACGGGGAAGACATGTTCGAAGAATTCGATCCGCGCACGCAAAACAGAATTGTCCGCGATGAAGACGGCGTCGTGCGCGTGCTGTCGCATCCCGAATATCACCTCGTCGCGCGCGCCTCGACACCGCAGCTTGCGGCGAAGGCCTATCTGCGCCGCTATGGCCACGTATTGGGATTGCGGCAGGCGCACCTGAAACATCTGGCGAGCCCGGTCGCCCACGAACTTACCGATGCCGGCGTCGATTATCGGTTTCTCGCCGAGAAACGGCAGGCAGACATCACGGCCGTGGCCTATCACCAGACCTATCTTGGCCTGCCGGTTTGGGAAGCGGGCTTCTCGGTCACGATGAAGCATGAGCCGTTCCGCGTCCTTGGGGCGCGGTCGACGCTGCATTCCAAGTTTGCGCTCAAGCGCTCGCGGGCGGCCGAGCGGTCGACGTCGCTGGACGGCGAATCCTTGGCCGAGAGTCTCGGACTTGCCGGCAGTGTGCGCTGCGGCGCGCCGCTGCACATCACCGATCAGCGCCTCATGATCTATCAGCATGACGCGGAACGGCTCGAACATGCGATGGCGGTGCCGAAACGCCGTGCGGCATTGCAGTCCGGCGCTCCGACACTGCCGCTCGTGCGGGCTCATAAGTCGATCCGGGACGGACGCCACTATGTCGTCCGTGCCGTCTATTTCAGTTTTGATCTGCCGCCGGTGCGGCCGCTGCACTGGGTGGCGCTCGTCGAGGCCGAAACCGGCTCGGTGCTGCTGCTGCGCCCGTTTGTCGACAACATCGTCGGTTGGGTGTTCAAGGCCGACCCAGCGACGCTGGGCGGCCCGCCGGCGGATGCCGGCAATGCGAGGCTCAATCCGCTGCGAAGCCCGGTCCGCCTGCCGGCTCTCGCCGCGCCGGTGAAAGGCACGCAGGCCTTGCGCGGCAGCCGCGTGGTCATTGCCGACGTCGTCACCCCGCAAGTGGCGCCGCCGACCATCCGGGCGGGCAGGAACTTTCGATTCGACGCGCGGAGCAACGATTTCGCCGCGGTGAACGCCTATTACAATTGCGACCGGGTATTTCGGCTGGTCGAGGATCTCGGATTTTCTCTCGCCGATTATTTTCCCGGCACGCGATTTCCCAGTCCGGTGGATCACCGCGGTCATTTCGACAAACACTTTCCGGAAGGCGACGAAATCAATGCGCATTGCGCCGGCAATTCAAGCGGCACCGGCATCGGCTATACGACCTTCTCGCTGGCCGATCTGCGCAACCTCAAACAGCCGATCGGCATCGCTTGCGATTGGCGGATCGTGCTGCACGAGCTGCTCGGCCACGGCATTCTATACAATCACATCGGCGCGCCGCGCTTCAAGTTTGCCCATAGCGCGGGCGACAGTTTCGCCGCGATCATCAACGATCCGGACAGCAAGGCGCGCGACCCGGGCGATACATTTCCATGGCTTGTCGGTATTGCACCCGCTGCGCGCCGGCGTCACGACAGGGCGGTGGCCAAGGGCTGGGGCTGGGGCGGCTATATCGCGCACCATCCGTTCAATCGCGAAAAAGACGCAGGCGGTTATTGCAACGAGCAGATTTTTTCCTCGACGCTGTTCCGCTTCTATCGCGCGATCGGCGGTGACTCCAAAAACGTCGCCACCAAGCGCGCCGCGGCGCGTACGGCCTGCCGCATCGTGCTTGCCGGCATCCACACTTTGACGCCGGCGACGAGCCCGACCAACGCCGCGCACTTTGCCAGCGCGCTGATGAAAGCCGATCGTGCCGACTGGCCGGCCGAGGGCATCACCGGCGGCGCCTACCACAAGGTGATCCGCTGGGCCTTCGAGAAACAAGGTCTCTACCAGCCCGCACACAGCCGAAAACCGAACAACAAGGAGGGAGCACCGCCGCCGGTCGACGTCTACATCGAAGACGGCCGGCGCGGGGAATACCAGTTTCAGCCGAATGACTGGAGTTGCCTCGCGATCTGGAATCGCCGCCAAAACGATCGCGGGGCTAGTCATGAACAGCCGATCGCCGGGGTGACCAACTACGCCTATGTGAAGATCAAAAATCGCGGTGCGCAGAAGGCGGTGGATGTCGTCGTGCGCGGCTTTCACGCCGGGTCGGCGGCAAAGCGCGTCTATCCGCATGACTATCGGGCCATGAAGCCGGCGAAGCTTGCGGTAGCGAAAGTGCCGCCCAATTCGTCGGCCGAAATCGTGGTTGGTCCGTTCGCTTGGGTGCCGATGCGGGCCGGGCGTGCCTATTTGCTCATGGTGGCTTCGGCCGCCGGCGATCCCAGCAATGTCGACAATTTCACCGCGCGTGATGCAATGCCGGACTGGCGGTTGGTCCCGAACGACAATAATGTCGGCCAGCGCCGCGTTTCTGTCGCGGCGAAGCCACGACAACGCAAGCGCAGCTGATCTTTTCGGCTTTCGTTAGAACGCGGAGCGCGCCAAATCGCGGCGCGCCAGATCCGCGTGAGATCTCTAATCCTTAGCCTTCAATTTCTTATACAAAGGCTTCGTCTTCTGCCGAACTATTTTGCGGATTTGCGGATGCGAGTGCAGATGCTTCACTATTTCTTTTTTGAGGGCAGCGCGCTTTTTCGCAGTAAGTCCTTTGAGTTCCTTGGCACTGTAAAGAGTAGGGCGGAATGCTGACATGGCTGTTTCTCCTTAATTGTTGCGGTCGTTCAATACTGAAAATCGGACATCTCGGCTCAACGTTGGTTTCGGATCGCGATGGACATCGCCGAGATTTGCCGTTGCGGTTGTTTCACCATCAGCTCTAGCACCTCGCGGTAATCTCGAAACAAACGGTCGATCGATTTGGTGTTGAAGAGATGCGGCTTGTAGATGCACGATCCCACCAGGCCCTCACTGCCTTCGCGCAACGTCAAAATAACATCGAAGTTTGTCGCCGTCATCAACGGTTGTGGCATGCCTGGATTAGCCTCTTCCAATTGCAGCCTTGCTGCCGAGCTTACCGCCGACCGCAGTGTGGCATTATGCAGCAGAATCATCACGCGGCAGAGTTCGGCCGGGTCCAGTCCGCGCTCGTTTGTCAGCGTCTGCGTAAGTTCCTCGAAGGGCAGGTCTTGATTGGCGTAGGCCGCCAGCGTGGTGGCGCGGACCCGGCGCATCACCTCCCGCAGCGTCGGGTCGCCGCCCAGATCGCTGCGGAGAATCACCGTATTGGCAAATGGCCCAATCAGATGCTCGGTTCCCGCGCGGTTGCGATTGGCGATGTTGGTGGCGACCCGCAGATCGTCCTCATCGAGATAGTGATGCAGCAATGTCTTGAGCGCAGCGACAAGCGCCATGAACAAAGTGCCGCCTTCGCGGTGGGCGAATTGTCTAACGGCTTCGGTTAGTTTGGCCGGCAACGATACTTCCTTTTGCGCGCTATAGAACTGCTCAGCGCTCGGCCGCCGGCGGGCAGTCGCAAAATTGAGCGCGGGCAACGGATCGCGCAGTTGTTCGCGCCAATAGTCGAGCTGCGCGACGACCTCGGGATGCGACCGCCACTGACGCTGCCAGTCCGCGAAATCCGCATATTGGAGCGCGAGGGGCTTGAGCGGCGAGACCTTTCCGTCGGCATAGGCGTGATAAAGAGTAACCATTTCGTCCATGAAAACGCCGAGAGACCAGCCATCGACGACGCACTGATGCAGCGTGATCAGCAAAAGGTGCTCGGTCTCGCCCAGGCGCACCAGGCGCACGCGAATAAGCGGGCCGCGCGTAAGGTCGAAGGAATGAAGTAATTCCTTCTCTACGATCTTGTGCCCGGCATCCTCCCGCCGCGCCCGGGGCAGCTTCACGAGGTCGTCGAACGCCACAGGCGCCGTCAATTGCGGCGCAACAACCTGAATGTGCCGGCCGTCGCTGACATCGAAAGTCGTGCGTAAGATTTCGTGACGCCGCACGATTTCATCGATGCTCTGTTCGACAATAGTCCGATCGATGTGCGAGGTTATCCGCAACGCATGCAAAACGTTGAAAAAGGGCAAATCCGGGGATGTGAGATGAAGCTTTGTCAGTCGCTCCTGCGCTGGCGAAGCGGGAACGGCATATTGCCGGGATATGTGGACGATATCCGAAGACGCCCGCGGCTCGCCACCTGCTTTGAGGAGCGGTTCGAGATGGTGCGCGAGCTCCGCAATGGTCGGTGCGTCGAATAGACTGGTGACGCCTATGTCGATCTTCATCGTATCGTGGATGCAGGTCAGAACTTGCACGGCCAAAAGGGAATCGCCGCCCAAATCGAAGAAATCATCGTGAACACCGACGCGTTCGCGCTGAAGGGTCTGCCTCCAGATTCCCGTGAGCGTGTCTTCAAGCGGCGTGCGGGGGGGCACGAAGGTGCTCTCGCTATTCTTCGTCAGGCCTAACTTCGCCGCCATGCCGACACGCTGCACTTTGCCGGTTGGGCCTTTTGGCAGCACTTTGACAAAGAGCAATTGGCGCGGGACCTTGAACTCGGCAAGGCGCAGCGCCGCGAATTGACGAATACCTTTCGCCGTCGCCTCGGCCTCCGGGCGCAGGACGATGGCTGCCGCGACATCTTCGCCCAGCGTGGGGTGGGGGACGGCAAAGGTGACCGCCTCCGCGACAGCCGGATGTTCGAGGAGCACTTCGTCGACTTCCCGCGGCGCGATATTTTCGCCGCCGCGATTGATCATTTCGCGCGTACGCCCGGACAAAAACAGGTAGCCGTCGGTGTCGAAAAAGCCCTGATCGCCGGTCTTGAACCAGGTTCCGGAAAAGGCTGCCTTTGTCGCTGCGGCGTCGCCGTCGTAACCCGGCATCACGCTTTGGCCGCGCACGGCGACCTCGCCGGTTTGACCGCCCGGAACCGCGACCCCGCTTTCGTCAATGATCGCAACCTCCAATCCCACCGTGATGCCGACTGAGCCGGGCTTGCGCCGGCGCGGCGGCAGCGGATTGCACGCGATCGGGGCGGATGCGGTTTCGGTCATGCCGTAGAACTCGATCACCGAGGTGCCAAAGGTCCGCTCCAATTCCGCTAACACGCGCGGCGGCAGCGGCGCGGACGCGGAACGCACCAGACGTAGCTGGCAGTCCATTATCCGCTCGTGGCCTTGGTGCGTTTGTTGGCGCGCTCGCGCGAGAATGGCTTGGTGCATGGTCGGCACCGCTGAGTACCATGTCGGCCGGAACGTGGTGAGCCATCCGAAGAACGAATTGACGTCACAGCCCGGCGTACAGATGACGCTCGCTCCGGCCGTAAGCGAGGTTAGCACCGTTGCGATCAGACCGTGGCCGTGAAACAGCGGCAGCACGTTCAAGCATCGATCGGTTTCGCGTAGCGCCAATGCCGCCGCCGAACTGTGGGCCGAGCTGCAGATGTTGGCGTGCGTGAGCGGCACGATCTTTGGCCGCGACGTCGTGCCGGACGTGAGCAACATGATCGCGGTGTCGCCGGGGCCGATCGCATCACGCGACGGTTGAGCCGCCCGGTCGGCGCTGAGCGTGAACAGCCCAGCCTCCGTACCGGCCGCCGCGAGTTCGATAATCATGATGTCGGCCGCCAGCGCGACGCGGCGAGCCGGGCCGTCGGCGCCGGCGGGCGTGATCAATGCGCGAGGGCGCAGGGCGGTAAAATATCGCTCCAATTCTTCCGCCGCATAGACAGCATTCACCACTGCGCAGGCGGCATTGGATGCCACGCAGACGATCGCAACCGCCAATTCGGGACCGTTCGGCAGCATCACCGCCACGCGATCCTGGCGGTCTATTCCGAGCGCCCGCAAATCACGCCCTGTTTTTTCAATATGTCGATGCAGGGCGCCATAGCTCAAAGTCGGGCGATCCAAAGCCAGCACCGCCGGAGCGTCGGCAATACGCCTGCCGTGATGTTCGAGCAAACCGGGCAGAGACAAGAATGGCGCGAAGATTTTTGACCGTTGGGTAGTTTCGTCCAGCACGATCTTCAAACCTCACGCGGAGCGTTAATCCTATTGGAGTTCGTGCTGTTTGAGCCAAAAGCTCATTTCCATCTCGCGGTACATCGCAGTCGCAGTGGCGAGATGTTCGCGAGCGGCTTCCGACTTGCCGTTACGGCGATGGTGCTGGCCCAGGCCGACATGGCAATGAGCGACCAGCGGCCGCATGCCGTGCTTTTGCGCCAGCTTCAGCGACTCTTGGTAATGTCCAATGACGCTCACCGGATCGAAGCGGTCGGGATGGGCGGCAATGTCGCCGAGGAGGTGGCGAGCATGGGCCGTGAAGCCCGGCTGGCGCTGCGACGTCGCGACGGCAAGCTCCGCTAATCGTCGTGCATCGTCAAGCCGGCCAAGCAGCAGGCAAGCGCGACCTGCCGCGTAATAGGCCCAGCCGCGATGGCCCGCGATCCCGCGCGCCGCCTGACGCTCAAGGAGTTGCTCGGCTTCCCGGACGCGGTTCGACGCCTCGCCTGTTTCGCCGATCTGGGCTAGCGCCCAGGCGGACGAGGCAATTGCCCACGGCAGGTGGATGCCGGCATTTCCGGTCCGGATCATCGCGATCCAGTGTTCAACCCGCGAATGCGCCTTCATCCAATCGCCTTTGAGGAGCGGGGGCATGCTGGCGGCAAAATGGGCCCAGCCGATCGTAAACGCATGTTCCGTCGGCTCGGCGATGCGGATCACTTCCGTTTCGTACTTTGCGGCCTCGGCAAATCGGCCGAGCTCGGCCAAACTCATGATGAGCCAGGCGCGAGCGAATACGGAAGCCGGCACGGACATGCCTAAATACTCGTTGTCCCACTCGGCCGGCAGTGTAGAGAGAGCCTTGTCGGCGAGCTCGACCACACGCTCGTACTCGCCCCGATAGCAATAGGCTTGCTCAAGATGGCTGGTTGCGATGACGCGAAGCTTCTTGTCGCCAAGACGCTCGGCAATTTCCAGTGCGCGCGCGCCGGTGACGAGCGCGTCATCCAGCTCGTTGAGCGTCGCTTGTGCGGTGACCATGAACGCGGAAACCAGCCCGAGTCGGCGATCGTCCTGCAATTGTCTGGCAAGGGCCTCGGCATCACGAAGGTGCTCGAGCATCTCTTGGCCTTCGCCGAGTTGACGCAGCACCGGCCGCAGTTCGAGGCGAATCTCGAACGCCTGCTCGAACGTGTCGCGGCTCTGCGGAAGCGTCTTGAGGGTCGTCAGCGCTTCCTCGAACCGGGTCCGCGCATCGGCGAGCGCCGAGCGCGCGGCCGCCTTGCCGCCGGCCTGGCGAAGGTAGTGCACGGACTTTTCCCGCAATTCGCCGCGGACGGCATGATGCGCGAGGCGCTCGATTTGCTCACCGAGCCGCTCGGCATACAGCTCCTCCACGACCTCGACGATTCGCGCATGGATGTCGCGGCGGCGATCGCGCAGCACGCCGTTATAGGCGACGTCGTGGGTGAGCGAATGCGTGAACGTATATTGCGGGTCGGGAAAGAGCTGGGTGGCGTTGAGAAATTCGGCGGCCTGCACATTGTCGAGCAGGACGCGGACTTCGTTTTCCGATAGCCCGCTTATCGAATGTAACAGCGCGAATGAGACATCGTGGCCGATGACCGCCGCCTCCTGCAACAGGCGCTTCTCGGGGGCGGGCAGCCCGTCGATGCGCGCGGCGAGTACGGCCTGCACCGTCGGGGGGACGTCCAGGCTTGAGAACGGGCGCGCGAGGCGGAATTGGCCGCGCGAGCCTTCAAGCACGCCGGTATCTACGAGTGAGCGCACGATCTCCTCGACGAAGAACGGATTGCCGCTGGCACGCTCGATGAGGAAGCTCTTGAGCATTTGCAGGCTTGGATCGGAGCCGAGCAGAACCTGAAGAAGCTCAGCGAGGTTGTCACTGACCAACGGATCCAAGCGCAGCTGACGGTAATTCTGCCGGTCCCGCCAGTCGTCCCGGTATTCGGGGCGGCAGGTGACGATAAGCAGCATGCGCGCGTCTTGAGCGCGCGCGACCAGCTCGTTCAAAAGACCGAGAGAAAGCGTGTCGTACCAGTGGACGTCATCGAATATCGCGGCGATCGGCTGTAAGCGATTTTCGCATAAGAACAGCCGAATAATTGCCTGGTATGTGTAGTGGCGGTGCTGAAGCGGGTCCAACGATCGGAACGGGTGGTCGTCTTCGAGTGCGTTGAGAAGATCAAGCACGGGCAGAATGGCATCCTGCAGGGAAGGATCAAGCTTCAGAATCTTGCCCGACACTTTTTCGCGGATTGTCTGCGTGCCGTCGGTGGCGCTGATTTTGAAATAGACCTTGAGCAGTTCGATCACCGGCAGGTACGGCGTCGCCTGCCCATATGACGCGGAATTGGATTCCAAGACGAGCCAGCCCGCGGTCTGATGTGAATGGACGAATTCATGCACCAGGCGGGATTTGCCGACGCCTGCGGGGCCGACGATGGCGACCACCTGTCCGCGGCCGCGTGCGGCGAGCTGCTGAGCGTCGTAGAGTTGTTGTAATTCGGCCTCGCGGCCGACGAAGCGCGTCAAGCCGCGGACGGCGGCGGCCTGAAGTCGTGTCCGCGCCGCCCCGGCGCCGGTGATCTCGTAAATTTGAATCTCGTCGGTGAGACCCTTCACCGGTACGGGTCCGAGCGCCTTCGCGGCGATATAGCCTTCGGCGAAGTGGAAAGTGTCGGCGGTCGCGAGAATGGAGCCCGGCTTGGCCATCTGCTCCATGCGCGACGCCAAATGCACGGTCTGGCCGACGACGCTGTAGTCCATCTGCAAATCGGTGCCGATCGCCGAAATGATGATCTCGCCGGAATTGAGTCCGACCCGGATCATGACCGGCGCGCCATGGCTCCGCTGCACCTCCTCCGAAAATTTGACGATATTTTCCTGCATTCTGAGTGCGGCGAAACACGCGCGCACCGCGTGATCTTCATGAGCAAGCGGCGCCCCGAACAGAGCCATGATGCCGTCGCCCATAACGCTGTGCACGGTGCCCTCGTAGCGGTGGACCGCTTCGATCATCCGATCGACCACATTGTGAAGTATCGCCCGCGCGTCCTCCATGTCGCGCTCGACCAGCACTTCCATCGAACCCTTGATATCGGCAAACAGCACCGTCACCTGCTTGCGCTCGCCCTCGAGTGCCGTCCTCGCTATGAGGATTTTGTCGACGAGGTGCTGAGGCGTGTAGCTTCTCGGCGACGAGAAGAGGGGATAGTCGGCGACCGGCTTAAGCGGCTGGCCGCATTGCGAACAGAATTTGGCTTTGGCGGCGACCTCAGTTCCGCAGTTCGCGCAAGCGCGCGCCAGCGGGGCAGCGCAGGTCGCGCAGCTGACCGCTTCTGCCGGATTCTCGTGCCCACAAGACAGGCATTTCATCTGACGCCTCCGGACACATACTAACCGGACGCACTGCGCAGCTAAAGGTACGAAGTATGACCCTTAAATCGCAACAATTGCCGGAAAAGCATCGTAACGTCCCGTGCTAAAGCGTCCGCCCGAATGGAAACGAGGGCATCGACCTTGCCGCCGTTCGCCACGTTTTCGAGCACACTCAAAAGCGATCCTCGGGGACGGTTCACCCGCGTTTACGCCGCACCGCCACCGGCGCACGCCGCCCGCGGATGTCGTCGCGGCATTGACGCGCGGTGTCACCCTGCGGGGAGGCTTGCTGTAGGGAGACTTGGGGTGCCGCTCGCTCGTCAGTGCCGCCAATTTCGCCGCCAAATCGAAGCCGAGAGCCCTCGGCAATCTGCATGCTTTCAAAGTTCCAGCGCCGGACGCCTCGTTCGCCTGGCCGTTGACCTCTTTCCGGTCTTTGCATGCTCGTGTTGTAACAGTGCCAGGCTTTGATGGCGTCCAAGATCGAGGCAAAGCCGCCCTCGGGCGTCGGAATTTGCGCGACAAAGGAAAAACGGCGCTCGTTGGCGTGATCCGTCACCTTCTGTTTCCGATACATGTTGGCCATGACTGTTGCTCCAGCGGCGGTCGGTTGGCCATATCCACAACTGCGTCCAAGAACCGCGTCCAAGAACCGCGTCCAAGAATTGCGTTCAAGAATTGCGTCCAAGAGCATTCTCGTGTCGGGTTACGGAAACTGCGCAAAGGACGCGGACATTTCGCCAAAGCCCGGAATTGCGACGAGCACAATGGCCGTTATCAACAGGCCGATACCGCAGAATATCAAAACCGCAATCAGATCGGGGCTCGTGAGCCCCGACGCAGTCGCCCATTGAGGAATGCGCGGATCGGTTGGGTCTATCAGGATCAGACGTTCGGATCGCATTGACGCATTCATGGCAACCTCCTGGGTGTCGTGTTGCCCCTCTCCAAGCGTCAGGGGATTGGCGCGGGCCGAACGCGCGTGTCCCGCACCAACTTAGTAGTCTCCGGAGATTCGCAGGCTGTGCCGCGTGTCACAGTGAACACAGGCACCGGACCGGCATTCGGCGTTGTCCGGGCGCTCAAGCTCGCTTGCGCGATTCATTTGTCTGAAAAATGCTCGCGATTCGGAGCGGCAATCTCAACTATGTCGATTTCACCAATTGCCGCAGGACTTCCGGCTTAAGGATGATCGTCCAGCGATTCTTGAGTTCCAGAATGCCCTTGCGCTGCCAATCGCGCAGGCAGCGATTGACCTTCTCGCGGGATCCGCCGACCATTTCCGCCAATTCGGTCTGGGACAGCGAGAGTTTCATGACCCCGCGGCCTTGTGGTTGATAGTGCAGCAGCGTCTTGGCGAGCCGCACCGGCAAATCGAAGAATGCGATATCGGACATGCGCTCATCGGAGCGGCGAATTCGCGCGCAGAGGATTTCCATCAGCTTCATGCACGCGGCCGGGTTGCGTTCGAGGAACGGCAACACATCTCGCCGCTCCAAGACCAAGAGTTCGCAATTGGTCAGTGCCGTCGCATTGGCCGAGCGCGCCTTGCCGTCGAGGAGCGCAATTTCGCCGAACAGCTCACCTGCAGGAAGGTCGGCGAGAATGATTTCTTTGCCTCTGACCGTCGGCAGCCAGATTCGCACAGTGCCGACGACGATCGCCATCATGCTGTCGCCCTGGTCGTCGAGCCGGCAGATCGGGTCACCCGCGGCGAACTTGCGCAACTGAGCATAGGCCGAGATTTCACGGCGGCCTTTCTCGTCAAGCGCGCTGAACAACGTGCACTTTTCCAGCGCTTTGCGGCCGTCGTCGCTACGCATGGGACATGCTGCCGAGGTTTCGTTTCAAGCCAGACAGGGGATCAAACTCCGGGACTGAATAAAATGCATAAAGGATGTGGCCGAGCAACGGTATAGCCGCTCTAGCCGTATGGATGCGAGGATAGGCTAAATGATTTACCGGAACCAGCCGGAACGTCTGGGCCGGGCTTAAATGAAATTCTCGCTCTACGCGCAGAGTGTCACGGCGGCCCCTTCTCACAGCTCCACCGCGGCACGACTTCCCTGCTCAATAAAGTGATGTATTTTAGCTTGCCCAACCTGACTTCCAGCGATGAGACCAGGCAGCCATGAACATCGAGAACGCCGTTCCCTATCTCGGCGCGCTTGTGACCGACCTCGACATCAAGCGCATGACCAATAGTGAATGGCAGACGCTCTATCGGACCTGGCTCGACCGGCACGTCCTGATCGTGCGCGGGCAGGAGCTGTCGAAGGCCGATTTTCTCGCCTATAGCCGCAGATTCGGGCGCTTGAAGCCCCACATGGTCAAGCACACGCGCGATCCCGAGAACCCGGAGATCACGCTGATGGGCGTGACGAGCATGGCCAAGGATACGACGGGCGAGAGCCTCATTCTCGATCGCGGGCAGGCCTGGCACACCGACAGTCCGTGGGACACCGAGATCTGCAAGGGCACGCAGCTTTATGGGATCGAGATTCCGAGCTACGGCGGCGACACGCTGTTTGCGTCCATGCATGCGGCCTACGACGCGCTGCCCGAGCGCTTGAAAGAGCGCATCGCGCCGCTGAAGGTCGAATTCCGCTACGGCGGGCGGGCGCGCAAATGGTTCGATTTGCTCGATCCCGAGGATCAGGCGCGGCCGCCGGCAGTCCACGACATGGTGCGCGTTCATCCCGAGACGGGACGAAAATCGCTCTACGTCAATCCGACCCATGTCATCAGCATCATCGGCATGCCTGACGCCGAAGCCGACCGGCTGCTTGCCGAGCTTTACTGGTACATGCTGCAGCCCAATGCCGAATACCGGCACAAGTGGAAGGTCGGCGACATCGTTATCTGGGACAATCGCTGTACCGTGCATTCGGCCGCCGGAGGGTATCCGGCGGACGAGCGGCGCATCCATTGGCGAACGACGATCATGGAGTGAACGCGACCAAGGATTGACCGGAGGGCTCGTGTGTTCATGCGCGAGCCGTGCTCGCCACCGGAAAAAGGTGACCATTTTCGGAACTTATCCAGGAAACCCTAGGCCCGTCGCGGCGTTATCTCTTCGAGCGGCATCTTATGAAGCTCGCAGAGAGGAGCGCATCATGAGTAGCGCAAAGGGAATTTTGGCAAATACCGTCCTCGCGCTTGGCTTTGTCGGCGCGATGGCGATCGGCGGAACCACTCCCGTGCAGGCTCAGGGGTTCTCTATCGACGCGCCGGGCGTGCACGTTCACATCGGCGGGCACCGGCACGATTGGGACCGGCGCTATTATGATTATGCACCCGGCTACTACGACTATCGCGATTGCCCGCGCGGCTTCACCGTGCAGGACGGTGTCTGCAAGCCCTATCGCGGCTATTAGATTTTCATCGAACCGCGAGTGCTCAAAAACGAGTCAGGGAGTTGACGATGAAGCGATTGGCCTTTGCTATTGGCGTCATCACGCTTGGTTTCACGGCGTTTGGTGTTGCCCTTTCAACGCCGGCGCGTGCCGACTACGCGGTGGTTCAATTGGACGACGGCTGGTGCAAGATCTGGTGGGAAGGTGGCGCTGCCCCGTGGGGCACCGGGTGGACAAAAATTGCGGTTGGACTTCCCGACTGGCTCGATGCGTCGGCGGCGCTCAACGTCGCTCGTTCGCAAGGGGCCTGCCGGTAGCCAGGCTGCCCAGTCGCAAATGCGACGCCGCAAGACTTGGCATCATTGCGGCGATCTAAAGATTGCAATCACGAAACCTGTCATTGACGCGGAAATGCTTCGCTCAATTTCAAAACAGCGATTCTTGCGCCGCGGCCCGACCCTTGCCAACGCTGTCGCCTGCGATTTCCGTTCCTTGTTGCGGATCGGCAGCACAATGGCGGGACCCGTGTGCCGGTCGCGCTCACTGCCGTTGCCACTTACTGAGTTCCTAGCCCTGCCGTCGCAAGCAGGCTAATTTCTCTTTTCATCGCGCCAATGTTATTTGCGCGGTCAAATGCATTGTGGCGGGGGACGCGAGGTCTGATCCGCATTTGCCGGTGTGGCGCCAGGGACGGGGGTAAGGCTGTGCTGAGGATATTTGCGATTGCGGCGGCTCTGACGTGGGCTGCGAGCGGGTCGGCGGCGTGGGCGCCGGATCTTATCAAAGCTGGCACGTCCGGGCCTTCGGTGCAGGAATGAATATCGTCGGTGTGGATATTGGCGGCACGTTTACCGATCTCGTCGGATGTGTGGATGGCGGGCTGATCACGGCGAAAACGTCGACCGTCCCGGCGGATCCGACGCGGGGAGTGGCCAACAGCCTGGCTATCGCCGGCTGTGACATGGCGGCCTTGGCTGAGGTTCTGCATGGCTCGACGATCGCCATCAACACGGTGCTCGAGCACAAGGGCGCGCGCACGGCTTTGATTACGACGAAGGGTTTTCGCGATGTCTACGCCATCGGGCGGGGCAACCGGTCCGAGGCCTTTAATTTGTTCTTTCATCGGCCGCAGCCGCTGATTCCGCGCAACATGACGTTCGAGATGGATGAGCGGCTGAATTTCAAAGGCGAGGTGCTGACAAAATTGGATCCGGCGGAGGTACATGCACTGGCGGAGAGCCTGGCGCGCGACGGGATCGAGTCGGTGGCAGTTTGCTTCCTGCATTCCTATGCCAATCCCGCGCACGAGATCCTGGTGGGCGACATTCTGCGCCGCGCCAACCCGGATATGTTCGTGAGCTTGTCGCATGAGAACCTGCGCGAATATCGGGAATATGAGCGGACCTCGACCACGGCGCTCAATGCGTTTGTCGGACCGCGGGTGCGGGCCTATCTGCGGCGGCTGGAGAGCCATCTGCGCGGCGAGAGGTTTGCCGGTAAGGTGCATATCATGCGCTCCAACGGCGGCGTGATGTCGATTGCCGCGGCGCAGGATCAGCCGGTTTCCATGATGGAAAGCGGGCCGGTGGCGGGCATGATCGGCGCCGGCAGGCTGGCGGTGAGCATGGGCGTCAAGCGCTGCATCGGCTTCGACATGGGCGGGACGACGGCGAAGACCAGTCTCATTATCGACGGCAAGCCGGGGATCGAGGACGGCTACGTCATCGGCGATGACCAGGCGAGCGGCCAGCCGATGCAATTGCCGGTCGTCGATATCGTCGAGGTGGGCGCCGGCGGCGGCTCGATCGCCTGGTGCGATGGGGCGGGCGGCATTCATGTCGGGCCGCAGAGTGCGGGGGCCGATCCGGGGCCGGCTTGTTACGGCAATGGGTCGGGCCAGCCGGTGGTGACGGATGCCAACCTGGTGCTGGGACGGATCAATCCGCAACGCTTCTTGAATGGCGGGATGAAGTTGGATGTCGCGGCGGCGGAGAGAGCGATTGCCTCGACGCTTGGTGGACCTTTGGGCTTGAGCGTGAAGGAAGGCGCCCTCGGCATTGTGCGCATTGCGGATGCGGCGATGTCGTTGGCGGTGCGGGCGGTTTCCGTCAACAAAGGAGTTGATCCGCGGGACACCGCGATGGTGGCGTTCGGCGGCGCGGGGCCGCTGCACGCGGTATCGATCGCGCGGGAGATCTTCATCCCGACGGTGATCATTCCGAAAATGCCGGGGACTTTTTCGGCGTTGGGAATGCTGATGGCGTCGTGGCGACAGGACTATGCCCAGACGATGATCGGGCTGTTGGGAAGATTGGACGCCGCCGAAGTCGCGCGCATTTTCGCCGAACTTGCGGAAGTGGCGCGTGACCAATTGAGGCGCGACGGTATTCCGGAAGCTGCGGCGCGGTTCGAATATCTGGCTGACCTCCGTTACGTCGGACAGGAACACGCGATCGCCATTGTGGTGCATGAGCCGTCGCAGTTGACGTCGCAATGCGAGCCGCTGAAGGCCGCGTTTCACGTCGAGCACGCGCAGCGCTATGGACAGTCGGCGGTGGACGAGGTGCTCGAAGTCGTGAAAATCCGCCTGGTGGTGACCGCGCCCCGGGCGGAGAGCTTGGCCGAGAGTTGGCTGACGGAGCCTTGGATACCGGAGGCGAAGGTGCCGGATCAGACGCGTGCGGTGGTGTTCGACGACGCAGACGGGCCGTTGGCGACGCGGATCGTTTGGCGTCCATCCTTGCCCGCGGGAGCAAAGGTCGAGGGGCCAGCGGTGATCGAGGAGCCGAATTCGACGATTTTGCTGCATCCCGGCGATCGGGCAGTGGTCTCGGATGCCGGGCATTTGGTGATTTCAGTTGCGCTGCAGAACTGATCTTACAGGCCAAACAAATAAAGATTTTTCGGTTCTCTTTCGAGGGCCGCTTGCGAAGTTGGAGACGAAGATAATGACGAATCGTCTGGCGCATCCGATCACGGTCGAAGTCGTGCGCAACGCCATTGTCGCTTATGCGGACGAGATGGCGAATGCTTTGTGCAAGGCCGCCTATAACATGATGATCTACGAGGTGCGTGATTATTGCTGCGGCCTGATCGACACCAGCGGGCGCATGATTTCGCAGAATCGCGGCGGGCTGCCGATCTTTCTCGCCGACCTCGGGGTCGCGGTGGAGGATGGCATTCGGCGATATGGGCTCGACGGGTTCTCGCCGGGCGATGTGCTGGTGATGAATTATGGCGCGGTGTGCGGGCAGCATCTGAACAACGTCGTCGTCTATGCACCGTGCTTCTTCGAGGACAGGCTGGTCGGGTTCGCCGCCAATCGCGCGCATTGGGTGGATATCGGCGGCGGCCGGCAGGGCTTTGGGTCGTACGGCACGACGGAAATCTACAGCGAAGGTCTGCAGATGCGCTCGCTGAAGATGTTCGAGGCCGGCAAGCGCAACGAGACGCTGTGGCAGATCATCCACGACAATATTCGTTATCCGGACGCAAGCCTGGGCGATTTGCGCGCGCAGATGGCATCGTGCCAGCTCGGCGCCAAGCGTTATGCGGAGCTGCTGGCGCGCTACGGGCAGGAGGTGGTGGAGAGCTGCATCGACGTGGTGTGGGACCAGGCGGATCGCTCCGCCCGCGCCGTGGTGGAAAGGATTCCGGACGGGACTTATACCGCCGAGAGTTTTCTCGACAATGACGGGCGGCGATTGGACAAGCCGCTGCGGATCAAGGTGACCGTGGTGATCGAGGGCGCCACCATGACCGTGGATTTCAGCGAGATGGAGCCGCAGGTGGACGGCCCGTTGAATTCCGGACGGTCCGGCGGCATCGCGGCGGCGCGGGTCGCCTACAAGGCGCTGACGTCGCCGTCGCTGGATGTGAATGAGGGATGTTTCCGTTCGCTGCAGGTGAATTTGCCGGATGGCACGATGCTCAGCGCACGACCGCCGGCGGCGCTGGGTTTGTGGAGCATCGCGCTGCCGACGGTGATCGATACCATCCTGAAGGCGTTGGCGCCGGCGATCCCGGCGCTGATCCCGGCGGCGCACAAGGGCGATATGGGCGGCTGCTCGTTCTTCGGTGCGCGGCCGGATGGTTCGCGGTTTTTGCTGATGAACATCTTCGGCGGCGGCTGGGGCGGACGGCCGCATGAGGACGGCGAGTCGAGCGCGGTTTCGGTGTGCCAGGGCGATGTGCGCAACACGCCGGTGGAACTGCAGGAAACCAAGTATCCGTTCATCGTGGTGGAACATGCGCTGCGCGATGACAGCGGTGGAGCGGGCCAGTATCGCGGCGGCATGGGTGTGACGTTGCGGTATCGTTGCCTGCAAAAATGCAAGGCGAATATCAATTTCGATCGGACGCTGACACCGCCGTGGGGTTTGCATGGCGGCCACGCCGGCGCGGTGAATGAGGGGCGGATTCATCGGCGCGACGGGACCAGTCTGGTGGTCAACAAAGGGACGGAGATCGAACTGGAAGCCGGCGACGAGGTCAGCTTCCTGACGGCTGGCGGCGGTGGTTACGGCGAACCCGCCAGGCGCGATCCGGCGGCGGTGGCGCGGGATGTGGCGATGGGGTTCGTGTCGGCGGAAAAGGCGACGGCTGATTATGGGTTTGTGGCATGAGCGCCGATCTCGCCTTGCAGGAACGCAGAGCGCGGCTGGTGGCGGCCATGGAGGCGGCGTCGGTCGATACCATGGTGGTTTATGGCAATGCCTGGCAGGGCGATTATTTTCGCTACGTCACCGGCTTCCGGACGCTGGAGGGGCAGGGGTTGGCGATCGTGCAAAGGGACGGCACGATCAGCGTGTTCATGGACAGTCACGTCGACGTGGAGCGCAGCGGTGATGTGACGGACGCTGACGTCGCCTATGCGCCGGAGTTGCTGTCGCAGGTGGAAGCGGTGCTCGATCGGGGCGGCAATCGTGCGATCGGCGCGGCGCCTTATCGATTGTTGCCGCGGCGGTTGGCGGTGCGGACCGGAGCGAAGGCGATCGCTGACCACACTTCGTTGCTGGATCATTTGCTGATGGTCAAGTCGCCGGCGGAGTTGGCGGCGATGCGCAAGGCCGCCGCGATGGCCGACACGGGCTATGACGTGTTTCGCAAGGCCGCTCGGGTGGGGCGGGCGGATTACGAGGTGATCGCCGAAGTCGAGCGGTTCTACCGGGCGTCGGGCGTGGAAGACAATTTCATGATCATTGGCGTCGGCGGCCCGGAGGTTCGCGGCATGGCGCCGCCGACGGGGCGGCGGATCGCCAAGGGCGATATGGTGACCACGGAGCTGACGCCGTGCGTCGACGGATATTACGCGCAGATTTGCCGCACCTTGGTGGCGGGTGAGCCGAGTGACGAGCAGCACAGGGTTTTTCAGATCTATCTCGATGCGATGGAGGCGGGCATCGCGGCGGTGCGGCCGGGTGTGACGGCTGCCGATATTGCGCGCGCGGAGAATGACGTGATGCGCCGCCACGGTTTGGGTGAGTATGTGACGAGTGAATATACCAGGGTGCGCGGGCATGGCTTGGGTCTGTTCGCCGATACCAAGCCGCATATTCTCGAGGATGTGGATACGGTGATCGAGGAGGATATGACGCTGATCGTGCATCCCAACACCTATAATCCGACGGTGGGCTACATGGTGCTGGGCGATGCGTTGATCGTCACCGCGACGGGCAGCGAAAATCTGATCAGGACGCCGCGCGCCCTGTTCAGTGTTGCGGCCTAGACCCTGATCCAATTCAATTGAATCGGATCAGGGTCTGGATTTTCGTTTGAGCATGATCTTTCTCCGAAAACCGGTTTCCACTTTTCGGGATCATGCTCTGAAGGGGAGGCGAAAATGCGCCGCGGATTGATGAAGTGGGAGCCGGCGGAGTTGCCGGAAGCTACTCTGACGGCGCGCACGGAGCGGGTGCAGGCGGCGCTAGCCGCGGCCGGCTTCGACGCGCTCTTGATCTACACGAACAATGTGCGGCCGGCGGCGGTGACTTACCTGACCGCGTTCACGCCGTATTGGTCGGATGCGATGTTGCTGTTGCCCCGGCACGGGCCTTCGGTGTTCGCGACGTCTTTGTCCAAGCGGGTGTTGAACTGGATCCGTTCGACGAACCCGGTGAGCGAGGTCGTGAATACGCCACGGCCGGGTGTGGTGTTGGGGGCGCAACTGGCGGCGGACAAGAATGTGCGGCGCGTCGGCGTGTTGGAGTTCGACATGCTGCCGTTCGGGATTTCCGATGACCTGACCAAAGGCGCGCCGGCCACTGGAGTTTGCCGACGCCACGGAGGCGTTTGCGTCGGTCAGGCAGTATTTGGACGAGACCGAGATTGCTCTGATCGGCAGGACCGATGAGCTGGTGCGGCGGGCGCTGGTGGCGCCGTCGCCCGGGATGGAGGCGGGGGCGCTGCTCGGGCTCGTGGAAGAGACGGTGCGCGACGGTGGCGCCGAGGAGGCTTATTTGGCGGTGGCGCCGGATTTGCGGGCGGGCAGCAAGTTCGTGCGCAATCCGGGCGCGCTCGTAGTTGGGTGATTGTGTCGCGGTGAGTGCATCGGTGGCGTTGAAGGGGTGCTGGGTGCGGCGGACACGATCGTTCGCAACCGATGGAGCGGCGCAGGCGGTGTTTGCCAGAGCCGAGGCATGGTGGGAGCGGGGCGGCTGCGCGCTGCATGCCGGTCAGCCGATCGGACGGCAGCTGCAGGCGGCGGTGGCTCGCTTGCCGGGCGCGCGGCTGAAATCCTGGATGGCGGAGGGCTGCCGGGGTAGCTATCCTTTACAGGTGATCGCGTCGCCCTCGGCCGATGCCGCTCCGTTGGCCGGTTCGTTGGTCGTGCTGACGGTGGCGCTGGAGATCGACGGATTGAACTGGCTGGCGGCAGCGCCGTTCGTGATCGACAAGATCTAAATTCGTTTGGGAGGACGCCGACGTATGGCACGAATTATCCGTGCTGGGATCCGGCGACGGCGCTGCGACGTTGGATGAGATCGATCTGTCGGCGGGGGACAAGCAGAAGCTGTTCTACGACAATGCGCGGCGCCTTCTTGGCTTGCGTGACCCGGTCGTACGTGCAGTGGCTGTGGCCTGATCGGCAGGAGTGGAATTGTGTGCAGCCGGGTCGCAATGAATTAAAATAGCGACGCGGGCACATTGGCCCGCGCCGCATCTTTCGATTTAAGCCGAAGTCCGCTAACTAGCGATTGTCTGCATCACGGTCATGGTCGTGACCGCGGCAGCGTTCGTGTTCAAACTGCGCATTGCCGTGGTCATCAAAGCCTCGCGTCGGCATCCCTTGGGCAAAGCAGTCGTCGTTCGGCGTAGTGAACACGGCGATGCAGCCTTGCGTATCGCTGCCGCCGGCCGACGAGCAGACCGAGCTTCCGGAAGTGCTTGAGATCGGGACATAGACGTGACCGGTGACTGGATCGGAGGCAACCGAGTGATTCGATCCAATAGCGCCGCCGCCTGTTTTCGGGGCCGTCGTAACGCTTGCGTCCCCTCGGGCAGGCGGGCCGGCATCGACGATGCCCAGTGCCTGGCTGACAGGATGAGTGGATTCGGCCAGGAAGTAATGGTTGTCGGCCGGGTTGTAGTCGACTTCGTCCGAGCCGGACTCGTTGTTCAGCGTCGCCACTACGTCACCGTGTTCATTGATGACCGCAGTGGGATTGTTCCCGGACGGGCCGGGAGCGTTACAGCCGAGAAGAATTTGACCGTCCGGACCAAGCGCCATGCCTTGCGGTCCGGCGCAGCTGGCGAGCGGAATCGTGAACGTCTCCTCGATCTTCATTGTCTTCCCTGAGATCGTCAACACAGCGCCGGGAACGCTGTCATTGCCCGGTCCGTTGACCTCGGGAATGTTCAGATAAATCTTGCCGTTCCGCGGGTTCCATTGGCACTGCTCGATGCCGTTGGTGGCCTTCGGCGTTCCGTTCGTGCCGTCCATCGTGATCCTGCCGAGGACAGCGTAGCTATCGGCATCGATGAAGGTGACGAACGGGAACGGCGATTCAGCGTCATTCGCGATCATGATCACGCGATTCCTGGGGTCGAAGCAAAGTTCGTCCGCCCGGTTCACACCGCCAGTATTGATTTTGGCGAGTTCGGTGCCGGTGCCAAGATCGAGCACCTTCACCAAGCTGCCGCCGTCACCCACCCAGATCCGGTTGTGGTTGGTGACCAGGACACCATCGGGTCCCGACGTGTCATTATTTCCGGTGAAGCCGGCGAAATTGTCCTGGTATTGCGCCGCCACCGTATTGGTGGACGTATCGATGATGTCGATCGATTTGTTGGTGCGGTCGGCCAAGAAGTAGTTCCCAATCCTTGGATCGACGAAGCTGATGTCGTACGACGTCAACTTCTGGCCGCCTGGCAATGAGATCGCCTTCGTTGCCGTGAAAGTTTCATCACTCGACGCCATACCCGCAGCAAACATCACCGGCACAAGCATGCCGATGACCGAGGCCAAAAGTTTGACCCGTCTTTGCATTATCGCCTCCCTGTTTTGGCAGTTTTGGTAGTGAGAGCGCGGGTGCAACGCCAAGTCTGCGACTTGGTTCCTCCACGATCCGCGGCAATCACAGGGCCCACCGACCGGAACTAAGTCGTTTTTGGAGTGCTGACGATTTTCGACAGGGGTCGTTGCTGCATCGCAATTGAAAAAAATGCGCGAGGCAATCGCTGAAAGTTCATTGCGAACACAATTCGCTATTTCGAATTAGTCGCATCGGAAACTGTTGATCTGTGCCTGGACTCTTTGGTGCCGTCTGTCCGATTTTTCCCGAGCGAAGTTCCACATCTATGTCTATTTCGTAGTCAGCATTGTGCGAATTGCATGGTGGACTCCTGTTCACACGCCGAGATTTCGGGCGACAGTGCCGCTCGCGGTGCGGATGCGAAAAGCTCTCTTTGAGCGCGCACCAGGCGAGGAAGATCGGAACTCTGGAACTCGTTTCTGCGCCGGCTCGCTAATCGCTTCCATCGACATATTTCACCCTCGCTCGCTTCCCGGTTTGCAAGCCGAGGCACGTATTGCCCGTTCCAGACGCCGCCAAGGCCTGCTATCTTC
The DNA here is from genome assembly GCA_963695615.1 of uncultured Alphaproteobacteria bacterium. Classification (GTDB taxonomy): domain Bacteria; phylum Pseudomonadota; class Alphaproteobacteria; order Rhizobiales; family Xanthobacteraceae; genus BOG-931. The sequence goes on from CAVOHH010000014.1 coordinate 171,282, forward strand.
CACCCAACGTGCCGGTTTCATGCGTAATATCGGCTCGCGAGGCGTGACGAGTGGGGATGTATGGGGGGAGTGCGGGGAGTAGCTGCTGCTGCCGCTTGCGTCGTGGCGATGAGCATCGCCGGCTGCGACAGCACTTTGAATTCCTCCTTGGCGCCGGAATTCACGGCTCCTACGCCCACCGTTCAAGACCCGCTCGACGTCAAGTATTATCCGTCCGACCAGCCGCTCAAACTCGCATTGGAATATTTCGACCGCGGCAATTACGGCCTGGCGCAACGATACTTTCTCGACGCCACCGAACGATCGCCGAACGACGCGACCGCCTGGGTCGGGCTTGCGGCGAGCTACGATCGGATCGGCCGCTTCGATTTAGCCGACCGTGCCTATTCTCAGGCGATACGGCTGGTCGGCGAAACCACCGACATCCTCAATAACCAAGGCTATTCGTACATGTTGCGGGGCGATCTTGGCGCGGCGCGCAGCAAATTCCTCAAGGCCTACGAGCGGGAACCGGGGAATCCGACCATCTTAAATAATCTCACGCTACTCAACTCGAGCTACCAATACATCGCCCGCGAACCCGATCCGCGCGGCACCTCTCCCAGATAGTGTCTTGACCATCCATTGCGCCGATGGCACTTAGCGCCGGCCTGGCCAATATTGTCCTCATCATCACCGCCGGCGTGCTGCTTTACGTGGCGGTCGCGGACCTGAAAAGCTACACAATACGCAACGAATTCATTGTCCTCCTTGTCGGTCTGTTCCTTCTTCATGTCGTGATTTCCGGCCGCTGGAGCGTCCTGCCGTGGAATCTGGCAATTGCGGCCGTCATCTTCGCGGTCCAGCTCTACTTTTATTCGCGGCACTGGATGGGCGGCGGCGACGTGAAGATGTTGACGGTGGCCTTCCTCTGGGTTGGTGTCGATTGTGCGTTGCCGTTTGCGATCTTGCTGGCGGTGTTCGTATCGCTTCATGGGCTCGCTGCGAAGCTCAAGTGGGTGCCGTCCCAGCAGGCGGCCAATGACCAGCGCCAACGCATTCCCTTCGCGCCCTCGATCGCAGCGGCGCTGATCGGCGTCTTTGTCCTCAATTGCCTGGCTTAGCGGACATCGCCCGGAAAGATCGCGGCGCGTTTTTCGGCGGGTATTTTTTCGACCATGGCGTGGAACCGGCTCTTTCGTTCGGAGTTTAGTCAAATGCTCTCGACGGAGACCGGGAAAACACGCGCAAAAACGCTGTCGTCGGCAGGATAGGCGTTCCGTCATCCGGAGCGTCGACGGGGACATCGGCGTGATTGCGGCCGTAGGGAGTCGGCAGCGGGGTCGGGATGCACTGGTCCGCAAGACCGCGCTGGCGCGGGAGCGACTGAACTCGATTTAGAATCCGGTGTGTGAGGAAACAGGGCAATGAAAAATTCTGTGGTGACAAGCTGGGCGACGTCAAAAATTCTCAAGCTTGCGAAGAAGGTCGGCAAGGACGAACAGGGCGCCGCATTGGTGGAGTACACGGTTCTTCTCGGCGTTATGCTGGTCACAGTCATTTCGACCGTCGTATTGGTGGGCGGCTGGGTGAATACGAAGTGGATGGCACTCTGGACGGTGCTCCAGAGCAATCAGTGAGCGCATCTGGACCGCGTCGCGGTCACTAGGCGATCATTGCAGGCGATCGTTGCGCTGCGGAAAAGTTCTTGGAGGCGAAACTCGGGTTCAGCACAAAGCTGCACCGAACGTGCGGCGCGTTGGCGCGTGGTGGCCGCAAAATCGCGAATTGTTAGTGTATCAATTCGGCAACAGGCGAGGCTCAGCCGCGCTGCGTTGCCGGAAGGTGTGGCGTCCGTCCGGTTTCTGGGATTTAATCACGGTCCAGTTCCGCGCAATAGAGCAAGCTCCACCCGATAGTTAGTAATCGGGCTAAGCGACAGGGAGGCGGATCGTGCGAAGGAACAACGCGATCATTCTTGTGTTCGCGATTGTGATGGGTGTTGCAGCGGCGCTGCTGTCACGGCACTGGCTGATCACCCATGCCGGCGGCTCCGCGTCGTCCGCCACCGTCGGCACGATTGTCGTTGCGGCACAGCCGTTGGCGTTCGGCACCACACTCTCGCGGGACAATGTCACCGAGATACCTTGGGCTAGTGCCAGCCTTCCCGAGGGTGCATTCGCGACCGCGCGCGATCTGCTCCAGGACGGCAGCCGCGTCGTGTTGGCTTCGCTCGATCGCAACGAACCGGTACTGCACTCCAAAAGTGACCGAGCCGGGCCAGCGCGGCTCGCTTTCGTCATTGGTGAAAGGCGGGATGCGCGCCGTAACCGTACGCGTCGATGACGTGCGCGGCGTGGCGGGGTTCATTCTGCCTGGCGATTTTGTCGACATCGTCCTCATCGGCGACGATAGCTCGGCAAGGCACGAAGGCTATTCGGAGACCTTGTTGCAGCACGTCAAGGTCCTCGCCATCGATCAGCTGGCCAGCGAGCGACAGGAACATCCGACGGTCGCGAAAGCGGTCACGGTCGAAGTCACCCCGGACGATGCCCAGAAATTATTGCTCGCCAGCAATATCGGCAAATTATCGCTGGTGCTGCGTCAGCCGGGCGATCTCAATCCGAGCCCCGACCGGCGAGTCACGGAACGGGATCTCGGCAACGCGCCGCCCGTCGAGCCCGTTCGGGTGTCGGCGCCGTCCGTCCAAGCGCCGCCGCCGGTCGCGGTCAAGGCGCCCGTATCCGACACGGTAACGGTCGTGATCGTCAGAGGAACGAAGCGCGAGGAATATAAGGTGAGACGAACTGCAAGCTACTGAAGGCGCCCGGCAGCCATCAGAGCAGCTTGCATCAAACATGGCTTGAGGGGACGGCGTCCGGTCGAGATTACCGGTGCAGCGTGAGGGGATTGAGCGTTATGCGTAGTCTCGGAGTAACCGATCCGGATCCGGACGGTTCACAGCCGCCGTCGCGGCGACGCGGTTCGCGCGGTACGTGGCGCGGTACCTGGCGCGGCGCGCTGGCCGTAGCGCTTTTGGCGCTTTCGGCCCTGTTGGTCGTTCATTCTGTCGAACCGAACTCGGCAAAGGCCCAATCGTCCGGCGACTGGCAGGGCGATGGCCAGCCGGTCCGGCATGTGACGATCACCGTCAACAAATCGCGAACCTTCCAGCTCACCCAACCGTTCAGCACCGCGGTCGTCGGAGCGCCCGACATCGCCGATGCCCTGCCGATGAACGATCGCACGCTCTACGTTCAGGGCAAGAAGATCGGCACCACCAATGTCTCGATCTTCGACACATCAAACAAGCTGATGAGCGTGCTCGACGTCGAGGTTGCGGTCGATACGCAAGAACCTGCAGAACAAGATTCGGCTCGAGCACCGGCATGCAGCGGCATTCGGGTTTCGGCCAGCAACGGACAGATCGTTCTCAGCGGCATGGCACCGAATGCCGTCGTCGGCCGACCGCGCCGTTAGCGTCGCCAGAGCGTTGCGCCCAACGGCGTCATCAATGCGATGAGCATTGCGCCCTCGCAGCAGGTGCTGCTCAAGGTCCGCTTTCTCGAGGCGAGCCGCGAAGCCGGGCGGCAGCTCGGCGTCAACTGGTACGGCTCCAATGCCGCCGGCACGCGTGGCGTCAGCACCGGCCTCGGCCAGGTCACCAGCACCAATGGCTCGACGACGGCGGGCGGCGGAGGCTCGACGGTTACCACGTTCCCCGTGCTGCAACCGCTGTTTCAGGCCACTGGAACGCTGGCTCAGGGCACTCGCCGTTCGGCGTGGTGCTCGCGCAGATGGTCAATGGCGGGACCAATATCGATGCGCTGGTCACCGCGCTCGAGACGCAAGGGCTTGTCCGGCGCTTGGCCGAGCCAAACCTGATGGCGCTGTCCGGCGATTCTGCCAAGTTCCTGGCCGGCGGCGAATTTCCGGTGCCGATCGCGGCGACCTCGGCGAGCGGCATCGTCACGCCGACCATCGAGTTCAAGCCGTTCGGCGTGCAGCTGTCGTTCACGCCGACAGTGCTGCAGGACGGCATCATCAACCTGCGCGTCGCAGCCGGCGGTGAGCGAGCTCGATTTCGCCAATGCGGTGACGATTTCGGGCACGACCATTCCGTCGCTGATCAAGCGCGACGCCGATCACGACGGTCGAGTTGCGCGACGGCCAGAGCTTCGCCGATCGCCGGCCTCCTGCACGCCGACAACACGCGCAACCGCATCGCAAATTCCCTGGCTCGGCTCGGTGCCGGTGCTCGGCGCGCTGTTCTCGAGCAACAGCTATCAGAAGAACGAGACCGATCTTGGTCATTATCGTCACGCCGCATCTGGTCCAGCCGGCGGACCCGGGCCAACATTTGGCGTCGCCGCTCGACAAGCATCTGCCCAGCAACGACGTCGACTTCTTCCTGCAACGGCCAGACCGAGGTGCCGAACAGGTACTCCGACTATGTAACAACCGGAGGAGGCGTCGTGGGTCCCTACGGCCACATCATTCGTGTCGAGCCGGGCTCGGACGCCCCCGTGGTGAAGTGAAGGACACCGGATGAATTTCGCTCGAGCAACACTCGTCCTGTCTTTTGCCCTCACGGTGGGCGGATGTTGGGGCACCAGCGCACAATACGCCAATCGCACCGACACAATTACGACGAGCGCGGGCGATGCCCAGGAGGTCAACAGCGCGATCCACATCATAGATCCGTGGCCGCGCTATGTCGGCAATCGTCGAATTCCAGGTAACGGCGAGCGGTTGACCGGAGCGGTGCAGCGTTATCGATCACCACCGCAAGCCGCCGGAGCTTTTGGCCAGACCGGTCAACAGGCTGCACCGGCGGCATCGGGATCGGCGTCCGCGCCGCCGCCCACTCCGTCCTCGGGAGCCGCGACTCCCGCAGCGACTTTGCCGTTTTAAATCCTCGTGATGCGGTCGCGTTTGCTGACAAGAGAAATAATCGCACGCTTTGCCATCGCGCTCTGGCGTGACCAGGATGGCGTGATCTTGCCCTATGTAACGGTCATGCTCGTTGTCATCATCGGCGTGTCCGTCTTAGCGATCGACGGCGCCAGGCTGATGAGTTTGCAGACGCAGCTGCAAAACGGCGCCGACGCCTTGGCACTGGCGGGCGCGGCCGAGCTTGATCGCTTGCCGGACGCCGAGACGCGCGCAGTCAATGCGATGAACGGTCTGGTTGCCAATTCCACCGTGTTTGGCACCGGCGCCAGTCGCAACGTGCAGATTTCGCAGATTGAATTCTACAGCCGGCTACCCGCTAGTGATACGAGCCCGATGACCGAAGCGGCGCGGGCGAGCGACGCTACCAATGCCCGGTTTTTGTCCGTCACGGTCGTGCCGGTTTCACTCAACACGATCCTACCCGCGGCGCTCTTCGGCGGCAGCAATGTCATTTCGGCCGGCGCCTCGGCCATTGCAGGCTTCGACCAGGTCGTTTGTCAGGTCACGCCGCTCTTCGTCTGCAATCCGTACGAACAACCCGGAACGAGCTACAGCGAGGCTAGCAACGCCCTCGAGATCGCAGAATCCCAGCCGACTATCCGGCGTCGTCTCATCCGGCTGCGCCAATACGGCGACGGCGACACCCCATACAGAGCGGGAGACTATGGATTTCTCGACGCCGCGACGATGCCGACCGGCCAGACCGGCACCATGGACGCGCTGGCATCGGTGCATCCGGCCGCCTGTTTCGTGCAGAACGGCGTCACATTCCGCGCGGGATCGCTCGACAGCGTGCGCGAGGCTTTCAACGTCCGTTTCGATATCTACCAAGGGTCCATGAGCGGCCGCCAAAACGATGTCGACTTCCGGCCGGCGTTGAACGTCCGCAAAGGTTATGTGGGGACCGGCGGTGGCGGTAATGGCGGATCCTGTAGCGCGACGCCGGCAAGCAACTGGCCGATTGGCAGCCCGCCCAATCAAGCCACCGGCCTGCCGATCGATTTGGAGTGGCCCAACATGAACGGCCACATGGGCAATGGCATGTGGGATTTCAGCACATATTGGCAGGTCAATCACAGTTCCGACGGCCGGCCGCCGCCCATCGTCAATGGTCAGGCGGCGAGCAATTCCGATCCACCTAGCCGCTATGAGGTTTATCGCTACGAGATCGAGCACGGCTACGTTTCGGATCACTCGCCCGGCGGTGAATCGGGCGCGCCCGCTTGTTACGGCGGTGGCGGCCTGAGCGATGTTCCCGATCGAAGGGTGATGTACGCGGCAATCGTCAACTGCCAGAGCCTCGGCCTTCGCGGCGGCCCGGAATCGAATGTCCCGGTTGCCGCCTTTGGCAAGTTCTTTTTGACACTGCCGCTGCAGCCGTCGCAGACAGATTTGTATGTCGAAGCCGCCGGATTGGTAAAACCGGGAGACGGCGCCGATTTCGACATGGTGCAGTTATATCGATGAGTGGTCGATGTAGTGAGGCATGATGGGCTGGCTAGCGAAATTAGGATCGCTTGGGCGTGACGATACCGGTTCGGCGCTAGTCGAAGGAGCGGTGCTGTTGCCGCTGTTGGTCATCCTATTTTTGGGCGTCTTCGAGTTTTCGTGGTTCTTCTATCAACAGCACCTCGTTTCGATGGGCGTTCGCGACGGCGCTCGCTATTTGGCGCGCGTGCCCGCTTCGTGCGACGCCGCCACGCCGGCGTGGAATGCCGATCAGGCCTATGCGCGAAATCTTGCCGCGACCGGCTCGATCTATGGCGGCGCGCCGCGGGTAAACGGCTGGACGCCGGCAATGGTGGCGACCCTTTGTACGCCGGTCGCCAATGCCATCGAGATGAACGGCTTACCGGCTTATCGCGGCGGCAATGTCGTCTTCGTGGTGACGATGTCGACGCGATTTACCGATCCGTCGCTCGGATTTTTCAGCCTTCTCGGCCTCGCGCCACCCGCAATTTCCGTTTCGCATTCCGAACGCGTCATCGGGCCCGGCTGAAAAACATAAGGTTCATGCGATGCGCGCTCGAAGCCTCTCGCGCGATGTCGGCGGCGCCGTGCTTGTCGAAGTCACGGTGATGATGAGCATTATGCTGGTATTCCTTTTGGGATCGATCGAATTCTTGTTCGTCTTCTATCAGCTGAATGCGGCCGCCAAAGCGGTGCAGGTCGGCACCAGGATCGCAGCTGTTTCGGACCCGGTGGCGACCGGGCTCGGGTCGTTGAGCACATCCGTGCTGGGCATCGTGCAACCGGGCGCAATCATGCCGGGTTTCGAGATCAGGTGCGACGGCGAGACTGCGCGATGTACCTGCACGCACGGCCCAGCCTGTCCGCGCGATCTGGATTACAACAGTGCGGCCATGAACACGATCGTATTTGGCCGCGGCAGTTCGTCTTGTACCGACGCCTCCAACTTTTATAATAGCGGCATGTGCGACGTGTTATCCCGCATCACCCCGGCGAATGTCGTTGTGGTCTATGCGCAAACGGGGCTGGGCTTCGCCGGGCGCCCCGGCGGACCGGTGCCAACCATTACCGTGTCGTTACAAAATCTATCGCTGCAATTGCTGTTTCTCGGCGGAATTCTGGGACTGGACAAGTTGCAGATCCCCGCGCTCACGACCTCGATCACCGCTGAAGATCTTTCGTCGAACGCCCCTTTATTCTGAATGCGATGAGGCTCGGATGGCCATTTACCTTTTGAGCTCAGGCGTCGATGCAAGGCAGATAAGTCTCATCGAGCAGAGAATTCGCGGCGTGCTGCCCGATCTGATCCGCGCCGACGACATCGCGGAGATCGCCGGCGCCGCACGGGGCTCAGCCGATCCCGCCTACGTGCTGATCGCGGCGCCGGGGCGGGACCAGGCCCGTTTCGCCGACGTGCTGAAAAAGGCGCAGACGCGCCGCGACGGGATGTATTTCATCCTTGTCAGCGACGAAATCTCGGCCAGCGACTATAAGGCACTGACGCGGACCGGCGGCGCGGACTGGGTTTCGCTCACCGCCGACCCGCAAGAAATCGTCGATATCATCGCGCGGCAGCGCCGAAGCCGTGGTGGGAATGAGGCGCCAGGCCGCAAGGCGACGGCTGTATCTTTCGTGCCGAGCGCTGGCGGTGTCGGCAACACGACCTTGGCCGTGGAGACCGGCATCTATCTCAAGACACGCAAGGCGACCAAGGATCGCGACATTTGCATCATCGATCTCGATTTCCAGACCAGCCATGTCTGCGATTTTCTCGATATCGAGCCGCGGCTGAAGATTCAGGAAATCTCGAGCAACCCGGAACGGCTCGACGAGCATCTCTTCGAAATCTTCATCAGCCGGCATGCGAGCGGTCTGCATGTTTTTGCCGCGCCGCGCAGCCGTTTCGACACCTGCGGGTTGGATGTTGCCGCGCTGGACGCCTTCATCAGCATGGCTTCGCTGCGTTACGATACGATGCTGATCGACCTGCCGCTGGCGAAATACGAATGGACGTCACAACTGGTTGCCGCCTCGGACCGCGTCATCGTCACCGGCCTCAACACGGTCCCGGGCTTGCGTCAAATGGCGGAGAGCGTGGCGGATATTCGCGGCGCGCGGCATGTCTCTGAACGCCACGGCCCCGAACAAGTTGCAATCGCAATCAATCGCTGCGAGCGCCGGCTGATCGGCGGGGTCGCGCGCCGGCGTCACGTCGAGAGCCTGCTGAGCGACGAAAAGGCCTTCTACGTCGGCTATGAATCAGCGGCGCTGCAAAGCGCCAATACCGGCGTGCCGATGATGCTGTCCAAGCCGTCAGCGGCTTTCGAAAAGGAAATTGCGGCCATCGCCGCGTTTTGCGGCCATTCGAAGCCTGTCGGCGCGGTCTTGCCGGCGTCCGCCTGATCTTCGGCGCTTCGGGTGTCCGCCGGCCGGCCATGCGGCGGAACTTTTTGCGCCCGGCGCAGTTCCCCCTCCGGCGATATAGGAAACGCACTGCTACGGCGGCGTTTTCTGCGCCGTGGGGGGCATACGCCAGGGGTCGAGGGATGAGCTTCCTGTTCGGGACGAATGGGCGTGACGTCGATCAATCGCGATCGGCGGGTCTCGCCGCTGGCCTTAAGGCCACAGCCGGCGACCATGAGGGATTGTACGGCGACCTCACCAATCAGCGCCCGACATTACTGGACGAAAAGCTCAAGCTGCACGCGCGGATCATCGACGAATTCAATCTCACGGTGCTGGAGAAGCTGCCGCGCGACGAGCTTGTGCGGCAGGTCAGTACCTATGTCGCCAATTACGTCCGCACCGAAAAGATATCGCTCAATCAGAAAGAGCTCGAGATCTTCTCCAAGGAGATCATCGACGAGATGACCGGATACGGGCCGCTCGAGCCGTTGCTCAAGGACCCGACCATCGCCGATATTCTGATCAATACACACAAAAGATGTTTCGTCGAACGCTTCGGAAAATTATACGAGACCAACGTCTATTTCAAAGACGAAGCCCATCTGCTGCGCATCATCGGCAAGATCGTTGCCGGCGTGGGCCGCCGTATCGACGAATCCTCGCCGATGGTCGACGCCCGGTTGCCGGACGGTTCGCGCGTCAACGTCGCGATCAGGCCGATCGCGATCGATGGGCCGCTGGTCTCAATTCGCAAATTCTCGGAACGGGCTTTCGGCTTGCCGCGATTGGTCGATGTCGGAACGCTGGATCAGGCCATGGCCGACTTGCTGATCGCCGCGGTCCGCGGCCGGGTATCGCTCATCATCAGCGGCGGCACCGGCAGCGGCAAGACCACGCTTTTGAATGCGCTTTCGGGATTTATCCCGCATCAGGAGCGTCTGATCACCATCGAGGACTCCGCCGAGCTGCAATTGCAGCAACCGCATGTCGGGCGTCTGGAGACGCGTCCGCCGAATGCCGAGGGAAGGGGAGAGATCAGGCAGCGCGAACTGGTCAAGAATGCGCTGCGCATGCGCCCGGACCGCATCATCGTCGGCGAGTGCCGCGGTGAAGAAGCGTTCGATATGCTCCAAGCGATGAATACCGGTCACGAAGGCTCGATGACCACCATCCACGCCAACTCGCCGCGCGATGCGCTGCGGCGGCTCGAACAAATGGTCACCATGGCCGGAGTGCTGACAAATCTCGCCAGCATCCGCGGGCAGATCGCCTCCGCGGTCAACGTCATCATTCAGCTGCAGCGCTTGCCCGACGGTAAGCGCAAAGTGACGAGCATCGGCGAGATCACCGGAATGACCGGAGAAAACGTCGAAGTCCAGGACATTTTCCGCTTTGAGAAGGAACGCACCGATGACGCCGGCAACATCCACGGCCGCTTTCGCGCCACCGGGGTGAAGCCGAATTTCCTCGACGATCTAAGGGCCTATGGAATCGTCGTTCCGGAACAGCACTTCGAGTTGGGAACGCAAGCGCTGTGAACGAGCTTCTGACGGTCTTCGTGCTGGTCTTCGTAACGGCGCTATTGGCGATGAAAACCGTCGCGTCGTCGGCGCTCCGCAGCTATCAGGCACACGCTTCCGTCACTCGCAGGCTCGGTGACAGCAAACGGCTTCTGACTTCTGAGCAGTCCGTCGGCGCCATCCGCGGCGTGCGCGGCATCGCCGATTTCGACAGCCGCGCATTGCGGCGCGTCAACGACTTCCTGATGCAGACCGGTTTGAAAATAACGCGAAGCCGCTTGTTGCTATTGTACGTCGCTGTCTTCGCCATCTGGTTTGTCGTATCGGTTTTCGCGATGGGATTGGGCCTCAAGTCGCTGCTCGTCGCCGGGCTTGCGGCCGCGCTGTCGCTGGTATTCTACTTTCGGGCGGTACGACGAAGGCGTATTGCCCGTTTCGCCGCGCTCCTTCCCGACACGATCGACATCATCGTTCGCGGACTTCGCGTCGGCTATCCGCTGCCGGCCGCGCTCGATCTGGTGGCGCACGAAATGCCGAACCCCATCGGCGACGAATTTCGCATCACCTGCGAGGAAATCGCATTCGGGCTCGACTTGCGCACTGCGATCGAAAATCTCCACCGCAGAGTGGGGCAGGAGGATTTGCTGTTCCTCGTCATGGCAATCAATGTTCAAAGCCAAACGGGCGGCAATCTGGCTCAGATCCTTTCTGGGCTGTCGCGACTGCTGCGCAACCGCAGCAAGCTCGCGCTTAAGGTCAGGGCGTTGAGCGCCGACGGGCGCATGTCGGCGATCGTGCTGTCGCTGATTCCGTTCATCCTCATCGGTGGCATCAATCTGCTTTCGCCGTCCTACTTTGGCGAGGTGCGCGATCATCCGGCAATGCTGCCGGCCTTGATCTATGCCGCGGTCTCGCTCCTGATCGGCAATATCGTGATGTACCGGATGGTCAACTTCAAATTCTGACAAACCGATGCACGAACTGGATATCATCCTCGTTCCGGCGCTGTCGTTCGGCGCCGTGGCCGCCGTGGTCTTTGTGATCGGCCAATACTTGTCGATCCACAGTAAGGTACAGCGCCGGCTGTCGACCCCCTCGTCGGAAATCTCGTCCGAACAGCCGCTCGTTCCGCTGCGCCGTCTCATCGTCAAATACTTCGCGGAGACGCGGTTTGGCGTCAACGATGTGCAGCGCGAAAAGCTGCGCCGCGAGCTGTTGAAGGCGGGCTATTTCAGCCCCTATGCCGTCAATTACTATATCGGCGCAAGGATCGGCAGCGTTCTGCTGTTTCCGACTGTAATGTATTTGTTGCTGGCGCTGGCGCCCGTGAGGGTGTTGCCGATCGTCGAAATTCTGCTGGTTTCGATGACGGCGCTGATCGCCATTGTGGCGCCCGACGCCTATATCTCGCGGCGGCAACGATCGCTGGCGCGGCGCTATCGCCAGGTATTTCCCGACATGTTGGACCTGTTGATCATTTGCGTCGACGCCGGCCTCGCGCTTGAGGCCGCGTTCGACCGCACCAGGCCGGAAATAGCAAAGCAATGCCCCCCGCTCGGCAGCAATCTCGAGCTGATGGGCGCCGAAATGCGCGCCGGACGCAGCACGATCGAAGCGCTTGGATCGTTTGCCAGCCGGCTCGGGCTGGACGAGGCCGGATCGTTCGCCACCATGTTGCGTCAATCGCTGGAGCTTGGCAGCGATATAGCGGAATCGCTGCGGGTATTTAGCGAAGAAATGCGCGACCGCCGGCTCCTGCTTGCGGAAGAGGCCGCGAACAAGCTCTCGGTCAAGATCGTGTTGCCGCTCGGCATATTTATTTTTCCGGTCATCCTTTTGGTCATCATGTTGCCCGTGATCATCAAGCTGATGTCGGTGCTCAAATGAGTCAGCGTCGGGAGATTGTGAACTGCGGCGCGGAAGCCGCGGCGAGCTGTGATGCAAAATCGAGATAGTCAAAACGTAAATAGAATGGACGTGTACCAATTGAACTGATCGGTCTGCTCCGTATTCTGGACACCGCGGCCCAGATAACCCAAAAGATGAAAATTATCGCTCAGATCGTAGCGAGCGCCGATCCCCAAAGACGTTGTCGCGGCGTTGCCCCGCGTGTCGGGCGTCTGATGAAAGATTTCCAGCCCGAGTTGCAATTTCGTCGTGAATTGACGAGTGACCGCAAGGCCCATCAAACAGAAATTCTCCGAAATCTCCGCCGTGATTGATTTCGCAACCGCCGCCGCCGAATGCCGACCATTCGCCCCAATCCTTTTCAAACCATACGGGCAAAAGCAGCGAGGCGTGCTGCTGGCCCACAGCAGATGATGCGCTCGGTAAAAATACGCGCGGAAAAAATGCGACATCCACACCAGCGTCATCTTGCGTGAGGAAGCGATACTTCGCGGCCAATTCGATATTGCTTAAGCCAGCCATTGTCGGGCTCGCCGTGGCGAAGTCGTATCCCGCCGGCAGGACCGCCGTAAGCTGAAGATTGGGCGCCCCACCGTAATTGAAGTCGATGCCCGTTTCGCCGCTTGTGCCGTCTTTGGTCACGGTCCCATTCGAGAACGTGTAAATCTCGAAGTGCCGGTAATCCGTGGGTTCCGGATCGTCGGTCATAAAAGGTGGTCCGGCAATCGCTGGCGTCGCGATCCCAAGGAGCAGAACGGCACAGATCGGCAGGCGCGCAAGCCGCCCCGCTTGCCGCAATGAATCTCCAATGCGATAGAATGACGGAAGTCGCAATTCCATGAACCCGACCAGCCTCGGCGAGCGATATTACAGCTTCTAAGCGACGGGTTCAGCCGCGAACGGTGGGCGGAAGGGTGTCCGCCATTTGTGGCGGCTCGCGAAACGGCATCTGGGGCCCGCTGATCCGGGCCCTGAATATAAAGGTGGAAGGGAGAACGCCGATGAACGTCGTGGAAAAAACCGGTGCGAAGCTGCGGCCGAATGCCGTGGACTTCGAGCGCTTCCGGTTGCGCCGCTTCATCGAAAGCCTCGGCGCGGAGGAACTCGATACCCGCAACGCGGCCATCGATCTCGCCGACCTCGCCGATGTGATGGAGGGCAACCCGAAAGCGGTGCTGTTCCGCTCGGCCGGCCCGGAGCAGGCCGAACTTGTCGGCAATGTCATGGGTAGCCGCGCCCGGATCGCTAAGGCGTTCGGCGTCAAGCCGCACGAGCTCATGCAGGAAGTGACGCGGCGGCTGCGCAACAAGCCCGAGATTTTCGAGGTCTCGCGCGCCGAGGCGCCCTGTCAGGCGGTGGTGCTGACCGGCGCCGACGCCGACGTCACCAAGCTTCCCGTGCATCTCCAGCACGGCGCTGACGGCGGGCCCTATATCTCCGCCTCGATCGACTACGTCATCGATCCCAAGACCGGGTTCACCAATGTCGGGCTGCGCCGGCTGATGCTGCGCTCGGAACACGAGACCGGCATCGATCTCGTGGCGCCGAGCGATCTCAAGGCGATCTACGAGAGCAACGCCGCGGCGGGCAAGCCCACGCCGGTGAGCTTCGTGGTCGGCGCCCATCCGATCGATCACGTCGCCGGCGTGATGCGGCTGCCGGTCGACGAACTCGGCATCGTCGCGAGCCTGCGCGAGGCGCCGTTGCCGGTGGTCAAGAGCATCACCAACGACATCCGTGTTCCGGCCGACGCCGAATATGTCATCGAGGGCTATCTCGACGAGCGCGGCCATGTCGAGCCGGAGGGACCGTATGGCGAATTCCTCGGCTATTACGGCGCGGTGAAGCGCAATCCGGTGTTCCACGTCACGGCGATCACGCACCGCGACGACGCGCTGTTTCAGACCTCGACCATCGGCGGCAAGACGCTGGGCCGCACCGACACCGCGCAGCTTTCGGCGCTGCGCACCGAAATCAGCATTTGGGGCGCCCTCGAAGCCGCGGTGCGCGAGCCGGTCGCGGTTTATGCCACGACATCGAGCGGCGGCGCCTTCAACGTTCGTGTTGCCTTGCGCCAGCGCGTGCCCGGCGAAGCGCGCAACGCCATCGGCGCCTGCATGGGCGCGCTCGCCAACTGCAAGAACGTCTATGTGGTCGACCCCGACATCGACATCTTCTCCGACGAGCAGATGGACTGGGCGATGGCGACGCGGTTTCAGCCCGACCGCGATCTGATCGTGATGAGCGGCATGCGCACGTTGCCGCTTGATCCATCGCTGCCGCCGGGAAGCCGGGTCGGCGCCAAAGCCGGCTACGACTTGACCTGGCCGTTCGGCCAGCGGCGATCGCCTCGAGGTCCGGGTGCCGGCGCCGCCGACCTTCGTTGGCAAGCGCTTTGCCTCGGTCGAGGCGGCGCTGGCCGACGGCCCCAAATTCTTCGAGGAGCTGATGGCCGCGGTGGGCAGCCGCGACGGCCGCGAGGTGGTGCGCGTGTTGGGCAGCCTGCGCAACAAGCTGACGCTCGATCGCGACGGGGAAGGGCGCTACTTCATCAAGTCAGGCGGCAAATAAGCCGAGCGGCCAATCAGCGGACGGCGGGGGAGGAATGACCATGAGAGTGTTGTCGCGTTGCGGTTGTGTTGGCTGCGTTCGGCGTGTCCGGATTGGGCTCCGCAAGTGCGCAGGAAACGACCGTCAAGGTCGGCATCGCTCGCTCGACCTCCAACGCCGCCGAGCTGATGGCGCTCAAGCGCGGCTACTTCAAGGACGCCGGCATCAACGCTGCAATGGGATGACATCGACACCACCGCGAACGTCATCGCGCTGTTGGCGCAGAACCAATACAACATCGTCGCCGGCGGCATCTCGGCCGGCATCTTCAATGCGCTGGAAAAGGACCTCCCCATCACCATGCTGTCCGACCGGGTCTCCACGCCGATCGGGCACAATCTGATGCTGCGACCGGACCTCAAGGACACCGTCAAGAGCTTCAAGGACCTCAAAGGCAAGGTCATCGCCAGCAACGGCCAGGGTTCGGTGTCGACCTACGAGGTCGGAAAAATGCTCGAGCGCGAGGGCCTGACCATCGCCGACGTCGATCTGAAGATCATCCCGTTCACCCAGATGGGCCTCGCCTTTCGGAACAAGGCCATCGACGCGGCCATCGTCATCCCGCCATTCGTCTGGCAGCTCGAGGAGCAGGGATTGGCGGTCCCCTTCGGAAACGTCGATGAACTGGTGCAGCCGCAGCCGATGACCATTGCCGTCATCATGGCCAACACCGATTGGATCAAGGCCAACCCGGATCTCGTACAGCGCTACATGACCGCGTGGCTCCGCGGCGCCCGCGACTACTGCAATGCCTATCACGGCGGGGCGAACCGCCAGGAAGTCATCGACGAGCTGGTCAGCAGCAAGACCGAGCCGCGACGGGAGCTGCTCGAGAAATACCCGTGGCCGGCGCGCAGCCCGAACGGCAAGATCAACACCGCCAGCATGCTGGACATCAATGCCTGGTACGTCACCAACAAGATGTCGGCGCAGAAATTCCCGGCGGAGCGGGTTGTCAACTCGACCTTCATCGACGAGGCGAACAAGAAGCTCGGGCCGTTCCAGCTCGAGAACAAGGACAGCAAGCTTGCGGGCTGCCGCGATTGAACGAAATCCGGGGGGAGAAGTTTGATGCCGGTGCAACGGCGCGGCGCGGCGGTCGAGATCGCGGGCCTGCGGCGGGAATATCTCAGCGGGCAGGGCAGCGTCGTCGCGATTGACCATATCGACCTGCGCGTCGCGCCGGGCGAATTCCTCTGCATCGTCGGCCCGAGCGGCTGCGGGAAATCGACGCTGCTGCGCATCCTCGCCGGCCTCGACCGCCAGACCGCGGGTACCATCACGGTCGATGCCGCCGGCTGGGCGGTCGAGAACGCCATGGTGTTCCAGGACTCTGGGCTGTTCCCCTGGATGAGCGTGGCGACGAACGTGCGCTTCGGCCTCGACACGCGCGGCGTGCCGCGCGAGGAGGCCGATCGCCGAGTCGAAGCGGCGCTCAAGCTCGTCGGCCTGACGCGCTTTCGCAACCACTACCCGCATCAGCTTTCCGGCGGCATGCGCCAGAGCAGCGCCATCGCCCGCGCCTTCGTCACCGATCCGGGCATGCTTTTGATGGACGAGCCGTTCGCGGCGCTCGACGCGCAGAACCGCGTTCTTCTCCAGGGCGAATTGGTGCGGCTGTGGGAGCAGACCGGAAAGACCGTGATCTATATCACCCACTCGATCGAAGAGGCCCTCCTGATGGGCGACCGCACCGTCATCATGACGGCGCATCCGGGCCGCATCAAACAGATCGTCGACGTGCCGTTTCCCCATCCGCGCGACCTGCTGGCAGCTTTCGGCGTCGCCCGAGTTCGGCAAGCTCAAGCTCGACATCTGGCGGGTGCTTGAAGAGGAAGTGAACCGGGCGCGGGCGGAGATGGAAAAATGAGCCCAAAACCCAATGAACCCCAAAACTCAAGAGCGGCTGCTCTATCTCATCTCGCCGATCGGACTGATCGCGCTGTGGCAGCTTCTGCTCATGGCCGGCATCGGCGACCGCCGCTTCGTGCCGGCGCCGAGCGACATTGCCTGGCGCTATTGGGAGATGGTGCGTCGAGCGGCGAGCTCGAGAAGAATACGCTGGTGACGCTCTGGCGCGTGTTCGCGGGCTTCTTCCTCGGCAGCGTCCCCGGCATCGCCGTCGGCCTGCTGATGGCGATGTTCCGTCCGGTTCGCATCTTCTTCGATCCGCTGATCGCAAGCCTCTTCCCGATCCCGAAGATCGCGCTGATGCCGCTTCTCTTGCTCGCCTTCGGCTTCGGCGACGCCTCCAAGATCGCGCTGGTGGTGACCGCGGTGTTTTTCCCGGTGGTGGTGAACACCTATGTCGGCGCGGCCAACATCGAGCGCATCTACTGGGACGTGGCGAAGAACTACGGCGCCAGCCAGTCCGTGATCTTCCGGCGCATCGTGTTCTTCGGTGCGCTGCCGATGATCTTCGCAGGGCTCCGCATCGCGCTCGCGGTGTCGTTCATCGTGCTGGTCGCGGCCGAGTTCGTCGCCACCAAGGCCGGGCTCGGCTACCTGATCTGGAACTCGTGGGAGCTTCTGCAGGTCGACGTCATGTTCGTCGGCATCGTCACGGTGGGCGTGCTCGGCCTGATCGCAACCGTCATCTTGCAGGAGATCGAACGCAAGGTCATTCCCTGGAAGACGGAGTAGGGGCCCGGCTCATCTTCGATCACGCGCCGCTTGTCTGAAGTTTTCGTTGGAGCATGATCTTTTCCGACCTTCCTTCGCCCGCCGAAGCGGGCTTCGCGAAGGCGGAAACCGGTTCCATTTCGGGATCATGCTCTAGCCGCCTGGATCGCGCTCCAGATGCGCGCCGGCGTTGCCGGCATGTCCATGTGGTCGACGCCGTGATCCTTCAGCGCGTCCATGATGGCGTTCATCACCACCGCCAGCGCCGGCGTGATGCCGGCCTCGCCGCCGCCCTTGACCCGCAGCGGGTTGCCATGGGTCGGGTCCTCCGTCAGCGCGATGTCGAATGACGGCACCAGATCGGCGCGCGGAATGGCGTAGTCCATGAAGCTGCCGGTCAGCACCTGGCCGCTGTCGTCGTAACGCACGTCCTCGACCAGCGCCTGACCGATGCCCTGCACGATGCCGCCGTGCACCTGGCCATGCAGGATCAGCGGATTGATCGCCTGTCCGGCGTCGTCGATCGAGCCGTAGCGCGGAATGCTGATGGCGCCGGTGTCGGGATCGATCTCGACCTCGCAGATCGCGCAGCCGGTCGGATAGGCTGGAATGCGGCCGGTGAACGTCTTCTTGGACTGCAACACCTTGCCGCCGGCAAGCGCTGGGTCGTCGTTCATCGCCTGCGCGACGTCGTAGATGGTCAGCCGCCGGTTGCTGTTCGGCGTCGCGAACAGGCCGTCGGTGAAGGAAACCTCGGCCTCCGGCACGCCGAGGATTTTTGCCGCCAACGCCTTGCCCTGCGCCACCACGTCCGTGGAGGCTTCCACCATCAGCGTGCCGCCGAGCCGCATCGAGCGGTCGGAATGGGTGCCGCTGCCGGACGGAATTTTCGCGGTGTCGCCACCGATGAAGACGATGTCCTCCGGGTGCACGCCGAGCAAATCGGCCATCACCTGCGCGAAGCTCGTCTCGTGGCCCTGGCCGGTGGATTGCGTGCCGACCGCAAGCTCGACCTTGCCGGTGCCGAGCACGGTGACCTCGACGCGCTCGTGCGGGATGCCGACCGGCGTCTCGAGATAGTTCGAGATGCCGATGCCGCGCAGCTTGCCGCGCTTCTTCGACGTCGCGCTTGCGCGCGGCAAAGCCCTTCCAGTCCGCGAGCTCGATCATGCGCTTCATGTTGCCGGCGAAATCGCCGCTGTCGTAAAGGAGCCCGCTCGCCGTGCGGTAGGGCAGCTTCTTCTTCGGGATGACGTTCTTCTGCCGGATCTTCACCCGGTCGATGCCGAGCCGGGCGGCGGCGAGATCGATCAGCCGCTCCAGCACCAGCGTCGCCTCCGGCCTCCCGGCGCCGCGGAACGGCGCGGTCGGCACCGTGTTGGTCACCACCGAGCGGCAGCGCATGTGCATCAGCGGGATGTCATAGACCGTGGTGGCGACGCGATAGGCATTGGAGAGCGGCACATAGGTCACGGTCTGGCCGCCGCAGGTGCCGATGTGATCGACGTGATAGGCGGTGATGCGGCCGTCGCTGGTGAGCGCGAGGCGCGCTGTCGTCACCAGGTCGCGGCCGGCATAATCGGTGAGGAAGGATTCCGAGCGGTCGTTGGTCCATTTCACCGGCCGGCCGACGCGCTTACTCGCCCACAGGATGGCGGCCTGCTCGGGATAGAGATTGTTGCGAAGGCCAAAGCCGCCGCCGACATCGGGGCAGACGAAGCGGACCTTCTCGAGCGGCAGCCCAAAACTTTCCGCCAGCACCATGCGCGGCGCGTGGACGCCCTGGTTGCCGGAAATCAGCGTGTAGGATTGCGTTGCCGCGTCGTAGGCAGGCGACGCCGGAGCGCGGCTCCATCTGCGCGTTGGCGATCCGCTGATTGCGGAAAGTCTGCTCGACAACGAGATCGGCCGCATCGAACGCCGCGCGCACCGCCGCGGCGTCGCCGAACTCCTGGTCAAGTGCAATATTGTCCGGCGCCGACGCCCAGATCGTCTCGGCGCCGTCCGCCTCGCGCAGGTCGGTCACTGCCCGGCAGCACCTCGTATTCGACCGCCACCGCCTCGGCGGCGTCGCGCGCCTGAAACAGCTGTTCCGCCACCACCACCGCGACCGCTTCGCCCGGATAGCGCACGCGGTCGACGAGCAAGCGGAAATTGCTGCTCCTCCAGCACCGGGCGTTTCTCCGGCGCGAAGGCGCGCACCTTGATGTCGGTCGCGCCGGCCGGGTTGGCGCGCTGCACCGCGCCTTTCAACCCATCGGCCACGTAATCGGCGCCGGTCAGGACCGCGATCACGCCCGGCATCGTTCGCGCGGCCGCTGCGTCGATCCGCTTCACGATGGCGTGGGCGTGCGGTGAGCGCACGAACGCGGCAATCGCCTGGCCCGGCATCGAGATGTCGTCGGAATACTTGCCCGCGCCGCGCACCAGCCGCAGGTCCTCGAAGCGCGGCATCGGCCGTCCGATATACGGCCCGCCTTCGGCTTTCGGTTTTCGGTCCATTGCGCTTGCCGGATTCTCTCTGGTGGCGGTGGGCGGCACGGGTGGCGTTGGGGGCAAAGGAAAGCAAGACGGGGAAAATTGACAAGAGATCAGCATTGTGGCGCGGAGAACCTGCCCGACAAACAATGTAACGGTTGCAGCTCATTCCGCCAACAACGAGCTCAAGCGGGAAGGCGATCTCTGCTTTCGGGGTGAAAACGGGCACGTCACTCATCCTGACGAATGTCAGCTTTCGGAGGAATATCGGACATTGCAACCATATGGCGCGTCGTCCACCTTTGATTCATCCCGAACACGGGCGCTTCAGGGTCGGTCGGATCGCAGCAAGAGGCATCCGGTTGCGAAAACCTCACGCATCAATTCGGAAATGTCCATTGAGTGCTTTCCAAGCTGCGCGATATGTTGATTAAAATGCGCTTACGAACGCGCCCGCGGTCGGGAGGAACGACGATGAAGTTCTTCGGGTGGCCTCCATTCTTGCCTTGGCCCTTGCGGGTGGTTTCTTTGCCCATGCGACGAACGCCAAGGCGGAGCAATGGCCCGACCGACCGGTCCATATCATCGTGCCGTTTCCGGCAGGTTCCGCCGCCGACACAGTCGCGCGGCTGATCGGATCAAGACTTTCCGACATGCTCGGACAGCCCTTCATTGTCGATAACCGCGACGGCGCAAGCGGCGCGATCGGCACCGCCAAACTCGCCAATTCGGAACCCGATGGCTACACGATCGGCATGGCGACAACGACGACGGTGGTGACAGTACCGGTGCTCAATAAGGGCGTCGGCTACAACGCGTTGGAGGATTTCGCGCCGATTGCCATGATCGGCTATTCGCCATTCATGCTGGTCGTTTATCCAGCGGTGCCGGCCAAGACCGTTGCCGAATATATCGCGCTGGCGACGGCAAAGCCGGGCTCGTTGTCTTATTCGTCGGAAGGCGAAGCGAGCCTGGCGCGGCTTGGCGCTGAATTGTTCGCGACAACGGCCAAGATCAAACTCAACCAGATTCCCTATAAGAGCTCGACCCAAGCCGTCATCGATCTGCTCGCGGGGCGCATCGATTCTCAGTTTGGCATCCTGACCACGACAAAGCGCTATATCCAGAACGGACAACTGCGCGCGCTCGGCGTCACCACGCTCGCGCGCATCGCCGATCTGCCGGACGTGCCGACGATCGCCGAATCCGGGCTGCCCGGATTCGAAGTTACGCTGTGGATGGCGATGATCGCTCCCGCCAAATTGCCGCAGAATGTCATCGACACACTGAGCGGCGATATCAATCAGATATTGGCGCAGGACGACATCCAGAAGGCTCTCGCCAACCAAGCCATATTTGTCGATCCGCACACAGCCGCAGAGCTCCACGCCACGATCGAAAAGGATATCAAGAAGTGGACGGATCTTGCCGGCAAAGCGGAGCTGGTCCAGTAGGCTTGTTCGAAACGCATTGAAAGCCGTTCGCCGAGCGCCCGTCCGCCGTTGCTCCTGCCGCTCACGATGGCACCGAGCGCTCTTTCAAATCACCACGCCGAAGGACGAAGCCGCCGCATGACCGCGCAACCCAAGCAGTCTGTCAGTTTGGATTTCCAGTCCCACCTCGCCGATCTCGAAAAGCGCGGTCTTCTCGTTCGCATCGACGAGCCGATCAACAAGGACACCGAGCTGCATCCGCTGGTGCGCTGCCAGTTCGTCGGCGGTGTCGCCGAGCAGGACCGCCGGGCGTTTCTGTTCACCAATGTGATCGACTCGACCGGCAAGAAATATGGCATGCCCGTGGCCGTCGGGGCGCTCGCGGCATCGCCGGAAATCTATTCCATCGGCATGGGCTGCGCCGTTGGGGAGATCAGCGGCAAATGGGTGAGGGCCATCGCCAATCCGCTGCCGCCGACGGAGGTCAAATCCGCGCCGTGCCAAGAGGTCGTTATCACCGGCAAGGATCTGACCATGCCCGGCGGCGGTCTAGCGATGCTGCCGGTGCCGGTGTCGACGCCGGGCTTTGACGCCGCGCCGACGCTGACGGCGACGCTGTGCATCACCAAGGATCCGGAAAACGGTATCCCGAATATGTCGATGAACCGGGCCGCGTTGAAAAGCACCAACCGGCTCGGGGTCCGCATGGCGTCGCGTCTCGGCCGCACCGGCGGGTACCTGCACTGGCAGAAATATCAAAAACTAGGCCAGCCGATGCCGATCGCTATCGTTCTCGGCTGCGCCCCGGTCGTCGTCTACAACGGGCCGCAGCGTCTACCGACCGACTTCGACGAGATCACAGTCGCCGGCGCCCTTGCCGGCCAGCCGATCGAGGTGGTGAAAGCCAAAACCGTCGATCTGATGGTTCCGGCCAATGGCGAGATCGTCATCGAAGGCCTCATCAGCACCGAACTGTTGGAGCCCGAGGGACCGTTCGGCGAAAGCACCGGATATGTCGCCCTTGAAGACTACAATCTCTCGATGGAAGTCACCGCGATCACGCACCGGCGTTCGCCGATCTTCACCTCGATTATCAGTCAGGTGACACCGAGCGAATCGAGCGTCATGCGCAAGGTCGCGATGGAGCCGGTGTTCCTGACGCATCTGCGCCAGATCGGCATCAGCGGCATCCGCAAGGTCGTGATGCATGAGACCTTGAGCAATCTGCGGCCACTGATCTTCCTGCAATTCGTCAATGGCGTGAGCCGGACGGAAATCTGGCGTGCGCTGCAGGCGGCATCCTCGCGCATCGCCGATTGCGGAAAGATCGTGATTGCCGTCAGTGAGGACGTCGATCCGAACAACGCCAATGCGGTGTTCTGGTCGATGGCCTATCGCTCCAATCCGATCGAAGATCTGCAAGTACTGCCGTTCCGCGCACCCGACCACGGCCCAAGCTCCGACAGCGGTTCGGACGCGCCGCACGATCCGCGAACGGCAAATTCGACGCTGCTCATCGACGCTACGCTTAAGCATGTCATGCCGCCCATCGCCTTGCCGGCGAAGCCCTATATGGAGCGCGCCCGCGAATTGTGGACCCAGCTGAAGCTACCGCCGATCTCGTTCCAGGCGCCGTGGCACGGCTATCAGCTCGGCGATTGGAGCGAGGCTTGGGAAAAATTTGCGCAGAATGCGACCGACGGCAAGTGGGAAGACAATGGCGCCAACACGTTGGCGCGGCGGCGTGGCGGCATGAAGCCCGAGACGCCGGTGCGTTCGATCGAAAGCTAAGCGGGACGCCTTTAGAGCAGCGAGATTTCCTGCTCGGTCGCGTCGGGCACGATGCGCGAGCGCTGCGGCTTGCCGGAAATAGCCCGCCAGATGCGCTCCGGTGTCGCCGGCATTTCCATGTGAGTGACACCGAAGTCCGCCAATGCATCGACAATGGCGTTGATGACGACGCCGAGCGCCGGCGTCGTGCCGCCTTCGCCGGCCGGACGCATGCCGAGCGGATGCGTCGTCGACGGCACCTCGCTGATATCGGTGGTGAAGAACGGCAACATGTCGGCACGCGGCATCGCGTAGTCCATGAACGATCCCGCCAGCATCTGGCCGGAGCTCGCGTCGTAGAAGCAATGTTCGAGCAGCGCCTGGCCGACGCCCTGGGCGATGCCGCCGTGGGTTTGACCGTGGATGATCAGCGGATTCACCGCGCGGCCGACATCGTCCACCGTGGTGTGGCGGATAATTTCAACCAGCCCCATTTCCGGATCGATCTCGACCTCGCAGACATGACAGCCATAGGGGAAGCCGGCTTCATTCACGGTCTGATCGCACTCGCCGATCAAGGGTCCGCGCAAATCCTGCGGCAGGTCGGCGCGCGAACTCATCGCCGCGGCGACTTCGCTGAAACTCATGGCCTGATTGCGCTCAGCGAAGAAATGCCCGTCGCTGAAATTGATAACGGCCGGGTCCTTTTGCGTGAGCAAGCCGACGACCTGCTTGCCCTTCTCGATGATCTTGTTGGAGGCGTTCCAGATCACGATGCTGCCAAGCCGCATGCCACGACCGGAATGCGTGCCGCCTCCGACATCGACGATGTCGGTGTCGCCGGTGATCAGGCGCACTTTTTCGAAGGGCGCTCCGAGCCATTCGTGAATGAGCTGAGCGAAGCTCGTCTCGTGTCCCTGGCCGTTCGATATTGTGCCAATGACCAGATCGACGCCGCCGTGCGGATGCACGGTGATCTTGGCCTTTTCGCGCGGGATGCCGGTTGCGGTATCGACATAATTGGCGACGCCGATGCCGCGATATTTTCCGCGCCTGCGCGCCTCCGTCTTGCGCGCCGGGAAACTGTCCCAATCGGCGAGCTTCACCGCGTGCTTCATTACACCAATATAATCGCCGCTGTCATAGACCAGCCCGAACGGATTTTTGTACGGCAGCTCGGATTGCGACACCAGATTGCGCAGGCGAATGTCGACGCGGTCGAATCCGGCTTGTCGCGCCGCGATATCGATCAGCCGTTCCAGCACATAAATGACTTCGGGACGTCCGGAGCTGCGATACGGGCGTGTCGGAGCGGTGTGGCTCAACACGGCGCGCGCGCGAAAATGCGCCGCCGGCATCCGGTAGATGCTCGACATAATCTCGACGCCCTTCTGCACCATCGAGAAATTGCCGGTATGCGAGCCGAGATTGCCGATATTAGAGCCGCGCATCGCCAGGAAATTGCCGTCCTTGTCGAGCGCCAGCTCAGCTTCGACGGCAAGATCGCGGCCTTGGTAGTCGCTCAGCAAGAGCTCGCTGCGTTCGCTGGTCCACTTCACCGGGCGGCCGATACGCCGCGCCGCCCAGGCAACCAGCGGCTGTTCGGCAAAGATCGCGCCGCGGGTGCCGAAATTGCCGCCGACATCTTGGATGACAAGGCGAACATTCGGCTCCGGCACGTTGAGGACGATCGACAGATCGCGCCGCAGCCGCAGCGTCGAGCCGCTGCACGTGTGGATCGTATAGCGGCCGGTGACCGGATCGTACTCGCCGGTCGCGGCGCGCGGCTCCATCGGCGAACCGGCGACGCGCGGAATCCAGGTTTTGACCTTGGCGATGTGCGCTGCCTTGGCAAACGCTGCTTCGGTCGGCGAAGTTTCGCCAACCTGGGCATCGATACAGACGTTCGACGAATTTTCCTCGCGCACGCGTGGCGCGTCCGGCGCGGCGGCATCCACGGTGAATGTTACGCAGGGCAGGGGCTCGTAATCGATGACGACGCGCTCGGCGCCGTCTTTGGCTGCGGCAACGCTCTCCGCAATCACCATAGCGACGGCCTCGCCGACGAAGCGCGCTTTGTCGGCCGGCAACGGATAGTCAGGGACATTGAACGCCGGCGTGCCGTCGGCATTGACCAGTGGTATTTCCGCCGGATGCAATGAAAAGGTTTTGTTGGGAATGGGCTTCATGCGGTCGGCGATGAAATCGGCGCCGGTCAACACCGCCAATACGCCGGGAACGCACAGCGCTTCCCGGATATCGATCGAACGGATGATAGCGTGAGCATGCGGCGAGCGTATCATCCATGCATAGGCTTGACCCTCGACCTTGAAGTCGTCGGCGTAACGGCCCTTTCCCGCCACGAAGCGCAAATCCTCCTTGCGCGGAACCGGCTGACCGATGCGCGTGCTCTTCGCGGGACCATGCATCGCTTGTCGTTCTCCTAGGCCGCGACGGTGCTTGGCGTGGCGCACTTCGTCATGAGATGCCAAAAAGCCTGGCGGCAGTGCCGCCCAGAATCGCCTGCCGTTCAGCGGTGCTGAAACTGCACGAGTCGATGAGCTTGACCGGTTGCTGTTCGGCAATGGCAAACGGCTCATCGGTTCCCATCAAAACACGATCGGTACCCGCCATGTCGCAGACAAAGCGGACCGTCATCGCGTCATAGACCACGGAATCGAAATAAAGCTTGTGGAAACCCAAGGCCGGATCGGCGTTCTGCGCCGGCGCCGTTGCAAAACTTCGCTTGAGACGGCCGAAGATCATCGGCAGCGCCGCGCCGCCATGCGAGATGACGAGATTGACGTTCGGATAACGCACGAAATGTCCCGAATATAAAAGCCGGGCCACCGCAAGCGTCGTGTCGGTCACGCGGCCCACAGCGCTGACCAAGCCATAGGCCTTCAGCCGGTCGTCACGCGCGCCAAAGGTCGGATGCACGAACAACGTTGCCTTGCGCGCCGAGGCGACCTCCCAAAATGGATCGAGGTCGGGATCGTCGAGCACGCCGCTCGCGCCTTTGGGCTGGGTGCCGATCATCGCACCGTGGAAGCCCTGGTCGAGTGCTTCTTCCAGCGCGTGCGCCGCAAGCTTTCCGGACTGCATCGGCACAGTCGCGAGCGGCACCAGAAACGGGATCTGCGCGACGGCCTCGAGCAGATGGCCGTTGAGGAAGCGGTTCCATTCCAGGCCTTCGTCCGGCGGCAAATCGTAGCCGAACATATCGAGCCAGCCGCCGACCACTTGCTTGTCGATGCCGCGGTCGCCCAGCCATTTGCGCCGGCGCTCGACATCGCTCATGCCCGCGGGGACGGGGCGTTTCGCCTCCTGCCCGGCAAAGGCAAAGCGGACGCCGCCGTTTTCAGCGACGACTTTGACGGATGGGAATGCGCGCTGCTTGAGCGCTTCGTCGAGCAGCGCCTGAGGAACGAAATGGGCGTGGGCATCGATAATCATGATTGCGTGCTCTGTTGATCCGCGGCGGCGAGCCGTCTGAACACGCAAGGCTGCGGCGCATTGCCGCCGCCTCCGCATTGCGCGCGTCAAAACCTCCGATTGGAGCCCTTTGATCGCTAAAAGCTTTAGCGCAGACCGGCAATTTCCTTATCGGCACAGACCTGTGAGTTTATTGCAAGCTTGGTTGTCGAGTCGATGTTATAGGCCTTGTAAAACCATACAAAGCCGCGCGGCGGGGAATACCCAAGGACGGACTTGATGCGCACCATTGTCAAAGCTCTTGTCGTGGCCGGTATGCTGGCATGCGCCGGACAATGGCCGGCCAGCGCCGACGATTTTCCCACGCGTCCTATCAAGGTGATCGTCGGTTACGCCCCGGGCGGTCCGAGCGACACCGGCGCGCGGCTGATGACGGAGCCGCTGGGCCGCCAGCTCGGCCAGCCTGTCATCGTCGAAAATCAGGGCGGGGGCGGGGGTCTCAACGCGACGGAGTCCTACGCGAAGTATGCGCCGGATGGATACACGCTCCTGCTCGGCGCCATCGGGCCGTTGACCATCATTCCAGCGGCCGAAAAAGTCACCTACGACCCGATCAGGGATTTCGCGCCTTTGGGTCTGGTGTGGACTTCGCCATTGACACTTGCGGTTAGTCCGACGCTCGGCATCAAGACGCTGAGGGACTTCATCGCCTATGCCAAGGCCAATCCCGGCAGGCTGACGGTCGGCTCGGCCGGCGTGGGTTCGGTCACGCATCTCGCCATTGCGCTGTTCGCACATGAAGCCGGCATCGAGCTTACCCATGTCCCGTATCACAGCACGAGCAAGTCCCTCCCGGCGCTAATGGGCGGCCAGATCGACGCACTGTTCGGCGACACGCCGATCATCGCGTCGCAAATTAAAGCGGGAACCATCGTCGGCATTGCTGTCGCGGCGAAGAAGCGCGAGAGCGCCATTCCCGACGTGCCGACGATGGCCGAGGCCGGCCAGCAAAACGTCGAAGCCGCGAGCTGGTTCGGCTTTGTCGCATCGGTGAAGACGCCGGCTCCCGTCGTCAAGCGGCTCCAGGATGCGATGAGCGCCGCGCAGAAAGATCCCGACTACCGAGCGGTCCTCGCCAAACAGGGCGCGAGCTTCGGCGAGCCCGGACCCGATGCCTATGCCAATCTCATCAAGACCGATGCGGTGAAATGGAAAACCGTCATCGATGAGACGGGGATCAAGCTCAACCAATAGCGCGGACGCAACCTTTCGCGCTCAGACGCTACTCTCTGCAAACGCGATCACCGCTTCCTGCATGGCATGGTTGCCTGCCGGCGCGCCGCAATAGACGGTCGCTTGAAGGATGATTTCCTTGATGTCGTCCTTGGTGAAGCCGTGGGTCAGCGCAGCCCGCACGTGGAGCTTGAACTCCTCCCATTGATGCAGCGCGATCATCATCGACATGACCATGTAGCGGCGCGTCTTGTGGTCGATCGCCGGACGGGTCCAAATCTCTCCCCAGACATGGCGTGTGATCATCTCCTGGAATTCAGTGTTGAACGCGGTGCGGTTTTGCAACGTGCGATCGACCCACGCATCGCCCAAGACCGAACGTCGTACTTCCATTCCTTGCTCGTAAACTTTGTCGACACTCACGCTCTGCCTCCCATGTACTGGATCTTGATTTCGATCTAGCGAATTATAGCCAGCGCGGCGCAGGGGCCGTCGAGATGGTCGCCCAATGTGGCGCTGCTTCACGCTTATGGAATAACGGTAAGCGCCACGCAATTTCGCAATCGGCATCGCCACGTGAGCTTTGTTCAGATATGCTTTGTAGCTGCTTATGCTGCCGCCGGGTCCGCGGGCAAGCGCGCGAGGATCGGATCAAGCTGCTGCTGCAACCATGATAGAAATTGCCTCGCCTTGCGGCTCGGCCCGGATTCCGCCCGCCATACCGCACAATATGAGCCCTGGCGGATCGGTTTGCCGAACAGCGGGACCAACGACTGACCGGCGAATTCGGGACCGAGCACAGGCACCTGACCGATAACGACGCCAACGCCGTCGGCGGCAGCCTGGTAGGCCAACATCGAGTTGGGAAACTCGATCATCTCCATTTCATCGAGCGGAAAATCGGCGTGGCCCATCTCGGTCAGCCAATCCCGCCAGTCGCTACGACGGTTGTTTGAAATCAGCAGACGATAGCCGCGCAGGTCGTCGATGCGTTCGATGGGCTGTCCACCCTTGAAAAGTTTTGGATTGCACATTGGTTGCACCCAGTTGGCGAACAACGCTTTGCTCTCGGTGCCAGGCCAATTGCCTAAGCCGACCTGGATCGAGATATCGACGTCTTCACGTACGAAGTCGACCGGGCCGAAGCCTGTGATGATGCGCACATTGATGCCGGGGTACTCTTCCTTGAATTCCGAAAGGCGGGGAATGAGAAAGCGCACGGCGAATGTTGCGGGAACGCGGACAATGAGCGGCGCACTGTCTTGAGCGCGCGTGACGCGATCGGTCGCCGAAGTGATAATTTCGAAGGCGGGCGAGATTCCGCGGTAATATTCCTCGCCTGCCTCGGTTAAGACGTTGCCCTCGCGCGCCCGGTTAAACAAGCGAACATCAAGAAAGGATTCGAGCGTTGCGATCTGCCGGCTTACGGCCGACGGCGACACGCTGAGAATTTCGGCGGCCTTGGTGAAGCTGCCGACGCGCGCCGCGACTTCGAACACATGCAACGGATTGAGGGGCGGTACCGACCAGGCCAAAACGCTTCCTCTTTGACGAAAACTCAACCGTCGTTACCCATTACGAATTTGTCTGCCCGAGTCAAATGGGCGAAGGGGCAGACCCGCGCCGACCTTGCCCCCTTTGATCAAGTCGCGTTGTTCTTGCTAAATCCCGGTCTTTTCTGCTCAATTTACGGCCAATGGGCGCAGCCAAGTCGGAACTTGTTGCTCGCCAATGGCAACGAGAGCGAACAAGGCCATGCGTCGAACGGAACGGTGAGGACACGTGACGCACATAAACTCGGGTGATCCGACAGCGGGCTTTAGAGCGCAACTGTCCGCTTCATCAATGGTTGAGCACTTGCCCGCACTCGTCAACAACGATGCGTCCTTGCTGCGGCGCGGCCGGTATCTCACCACGGACATCATGATCGAAATCGGCTCACAGCCCTATTACCTCTCGATCGATCACGGACGAGTCGGTGCGCTTGAGCGCGGCCCTCTCGTCATGCGGTCGTGGTCCTTCGCCGTCCGCGGCAGTGAAGCGGCCTGGCGGGCGTTTTGGCAGCCATTTCCACCGCCGAACTTCCACGATATTTTCGCCTTGGCCAAGCACGGCGCGTTTCGCATCGAAGGCGATTACCGGCCGCTGCTCACCAATCTTCTTTATTTCAAAGGGCTGCTTGCGGCGCCCCGCGCTTTGCAGTCGAAGGAGCATTGATGGCCACGTATCTCGATCCGATCGTCGGCCGCTATGTACACGTAGAACTCGGCGGTCGCGCGCATCGCATCTATTTCGAGGACGCGGGGCAGGGCATCCCGCTCTTATGTCTGCACACTGCCGGTGCTGACGGCCGCCAGTTTCGTCACATGATGACGGACAGTGCGATCACAGAACATTTCCGTGTCATCGCCTTCGACATGCCGTGGCACGGCAAGTCGACGCCACCGGTAGGGTGGCAGGACGAAGAATACCGTCTGACGACCGACGCCTATATCGAAGCGATCAGGACGTTTCGCGACGCGCTTGGCTTGGAGCGACCAGTCGTGCTGGGCTGCTCGATCGGCGGCCGGGTAGTGCTGAGCCTGGCAATCCGTCACGCCGACGAGTTTCGCGCCCTTATTGGGCTAGAAGCTGCGGCGCATCAGACACCTTGGTACGATAGGGATTGGCTGAACCGTCCGGACGTCCATGGCGGCGAAGTCTGCGCCGGGCTCGTCTCCGGCCTGATCGCGCCGCAAAGCCCCGATGCCGCCCGCTGGGAAACACTGTGGCAGTATATGCAAGGAGGACCCGGCGTATTCAAGGGAGATCTCTATTTCTATCGAGTCGATAGCGACTTGCGCCAGGAGATCGGCAAAATCGATACCCGAGTGTGCCCGCTCTATCTGATGACGGGAGAATATGATTCGTCATGCACACCCGAGGATACGGCAGCAACCGCTAAGGAAATTTCGGGCGTGGAAATGACCGTCATGAGGCAGCTTGGCCATTTTCCCATGAGCGAGAACCCAGAGCAATTCCGCGGCTACATTCTTCCGGTGTTGGAAAAAATCCGCGGCGCAGACAAGATCGCGGGATCGTAAGTTCCTCCCGGCGACCGCTAGTGCGTACCTGCTAGTTACAGATCACCATCAAAGGCGAGTGCCCAACGATGTCCGCTTTATGCCACAGCCTAGCGGCAGCGGTCGTCAAGCAGGCGGTCAAGCGTCTGGAATCTGTCAAGGCCTCCGACTTTTACATCCATGCCGTCAGCTCGCAGCAGATCGCGCACCGACCCGTGTGCGGCGACGATACGCAGCGCCGAGCCCCGAGAGGAAAGTTCGCTGTACAATTCATCGAGCATGCGCGCGCCCGCGAGATCGATACGGGGAGATGCCGAGAGATCGCACACCACCAAGTCAATCTTTGAATCTTTGTCAGCCTGAAGGCGCTGCAATACCGCTTCTAGGACGGCATCCGCATTCAGGTAGATCAAAGATGCTTCGGGACGGAAGGCGATCACGCCGGGCAACGCCTCATTGTCGGGATGGCGGGCGACGTCGGAATAGCTGCTCGTACCTGGAATGCGGCCGAGAAATGCCACATGCGGCCGCGACATGTTGGCCAGCAGCAGCAATAACGACGCCAAACCGGCAAGCAGAATGCCTTGCAAAATGCCAAGAAGCAGCACCGCGCAAAGCGCGATCGTTGCGGCGTAGCAATCCAACCGACTCACTCGGTACATTCGGATTAGTGCGGGAAAATCCAGCAGGCCGGAGACCGCAGTCAGCACCACGGCGGCCAATACCGCCTTTGGAAGATTTTCCAACAAGTCAGCGAGAAAAAGCAGACAGAGGGCCAGCGTTATCGAGGCGAAGACCAGAGCGAGCGGGGTGCGTGCGCCCGCTTTGTCGTTCACCGCCGATTGCGACAGTCCGCCGGCGACGGGGTATCCATGCCCCAGCGCCGTTGCGAGATTTGCAGCGCCGATGCCAAGGAGCTCCTGCTGGGGGTCGAGGTGATATCCATGCTTTGCAGCAAAGGCGCGGCCCGCGGAAACGCTTTCGATATAGGCGAGGAGCAGACATCCGGCGGCCAACGGAACGATCCCTTCGACGTCGCGCAATCGCAGTGCCGGTCCGGCCAGGCTGGGTAGCCCATCCGGGATATTTCCCGTGATCGGTACGCCAAGTGCGGAAAATCCAAACAACGACGCAACGATGATAGACAGGACAACAACGCTGAGGGCGATAGGCCTGCCGGGCAGCAAACGCTCACCAAACCATAACAGCATGATCGCAACGGCGCCGACCGCGAGCACGAGAGGGCGTGTTTGGCCGAGTTGCTCCGTCAGCAGCACGGCCCGCTCGAGAAAATTGTGCCCGCCGCCGGCCACACCGAACAGACTTGGCAGCTGGGTCATTGCAATCGTTAAGCCGGCGCCGGCCTTGAAGCCAACCAGGATGCTGTCGCTGATCAATTTTACAAGAACACTCAGACGCAACAGCCAAGCGATCAGGCAAAGACCTGCCACAGTGAAGCCTGTGAGACTGGCGATTTGCGCATAATGTTTTAGGTCGCCGCCCGCCATCTCTCCCACCGAGCCGGCAATCATCAGAGAAATGGCGGAGGTCGGTCCAATCGCCAGCTGGCGCGAAGATCCGAACAAAGCGTAACCGAGTCCGCCCAGCAAATAACCATAGACGCCGACTTGCGGAGACAGGCCCGCCAGTACCGCATAGGCGAGGGATACCGGAATGGCGTAAGCCGCCAACGTGATGCCGGCGACGATGTCAGCGCCGAGCCATGCGGCGCGGTATTCCGCCAGCCATTGTGTCGGCGGTAATACGCCAGCGATTCTTGTCCATCCCTTCATGGGGAAGGTCCGTTTTCAGATTGAGCCGGGTTAGCCGGGTCAGATGTGCTTTTGTGATTCAGTCATCCTCGCTATATTGCCCATCGTCTCTCGCGGGACGTTCGCTGGCAAGGCGTCAGCAACATCGTCTGAATAATCAGAGGCTCGCATTTCGTGCCGAAGGCGGCCCAGTATTCTGCGATCGAGAGGCTGCGTGATGGACGCCGCCTCGAAGTCCGTGCGCTCGTGCCAGCCGACCGGGACGGTATCCTAAAGGCATTCAACCGCTCCAGCCCGCAGTCCCTCCGCCGCCGCTTCTTTGCAGCAAAGGGCGGCCTTACCGAGAAAGAGATCGAGTTTTTTTCGAAGGTCGATTTTGTCAATCACGTCGCCTTGGCCGCCGTCGTCGAGGAAGAAGGACGACCGGTCATCGTAGGCGGCGGGCGGTACGTTGTGACCGAGCCCGGTCAGGCCGAGATTGCTTTCGCGATTGTCGACCAATACCAGGGAAAAGGCATCGGCGCGATACTCATGCGGCATCTCGCGACGATCGCTCGCGAAGCCGGGCTTAAGGAACTAGTGGCCGAGGTTTTGCCGGAAAACGCACCGATGCTGACTGTGTTCAAGAACAGCGGATTAAGCGTGCATACCAGACGGCAGGCCAGAGTCGTGCACGTTACATTGGGGCTATCGTGAATGATGCAACGAACCCGTCAGATCGGACGGATTTGTCTTCGTCGCTAACATCAATATCGTTCAGCAACGAAATGGCGGCCCTTGAGCGAGACCTGGTCGTCATATTTGTTCTTGGTCGTGCGCTTGGATAGCTTGACCTTGCCGTGCGGAATTTTCTTGTACGGAAAGCGCGACAAGATATGCGCGATACAATTCAGCCTGCCGCGGCGCTTGTCGTCCGTGCGCACGATATACCAGGGTGCGCGCTTGCTGTCGGTCGCCTTGAGCATGAGATCGCGCGCCTTCGAATAGTCATACCAATGGCCGTACAATTCCACGTCCATCGGGCTTAATTTCCATTGCCGCATCGGGTCGTTGATGCGTGCCTGAAAGCGCCGCTCCTGCTCCGCCATGCCGACCTCGAGCCAGATCTTGATCAATATGATGCCGCCTTCGATCACATAGCCTTCGATGGCCGGACACAGCTCCAAGAAGCGCTTGTGCTGCGCTTTTGTCGCAAAACCCATGACGTATTCGACGCCGGCGCGGTTGTACCAGCTGCGGTCGAAGATCACGATTTCGCCGGCGGCCGGAAAATGCGCCATGTAGCGCTGCATATACATCTGGCTCTTTTCGCGGTCGCTCGGCGCCGGCAGCGCGATGACGCGGAAGACGCGAGGACTCACCCGTTCCGTAATCGCCTTGATTGTTCCGCCTTTGCCCGCGGCATCGCGTCCCTCGAAGACGACGATCGCCTTTACTCCCTCGGCTTTGACCCAGTCTTGCAAGCGGCAAAGCTCGACCTGCAGCTTGTGCAGCTCCTTCTCATAAAGTTTGCGCTTCATTTTTGCGGCTGCAGAAGAGTTTTTAGCCGTCACTGATTTGCGAGCCATCGCAACGCCCCCTTTTGAAAAGAACGAAAGTGCGTTTCCGATCCGAATTTTCTTGAACGGGAGTCCCTATTTTAGTGAGCAATAAAACGCTATAATTTGCGCGAGATCAAACCGGACCGAGACCGGTCCGGCTGCATTCTTCGGCCGCGAGGGAGGTTAGCTATGGCTCAAGTGGCGGCAAGTAGTCCCGATCCGCTGGCGGTCCTGCCGACTGCCAAAGATATCATGAAGCAGATCGCGTTGAAGGAAGCCGAGAAGGCCTCCGCGGCGATGCACGAACAGACGGCGGCGGAGGCCGAGAAGCAGGCATTGATGGAGAAATTCTCCAAGCCGTCCGGCGTTTCCGACGCGGATCGCATGGCCCGCGCCGCGGCGATCATCAAACGGGCCGCGGATAATGGCTTGACCGAGGTGTTTGTTTTCCGGTTTCCCAACGAATTGTGCAGCGATCGCGGACGCGCCATCAACCAGAACGAGCCTGGCTGGGAAACAACGCTCACCGGGCTGCCGAAGGAGCTCTTCGAGTTCTTCGAGAAACACCTAAAACCCCGAGGCTACCGGGTGGCCTACCAGATCGTCGACTTTCCGGGCGGCATGCCGGGCGACATCGGCGTCACCCTGAAATGGGGCTAGTGACGTGGCGGCGCCGCCGCCGCGACTTAATCCATAATGTGATAGCCGCCGTCGATATAGAGCGTTTCGCCGGTGATCAGGCGCGCCGCATCGTGAGCCAGGAAGGCCGTCGCGGCGCCGACGTCGTCTATGCTGACAAGGCTGCGGGCGGGCGCCTTCGATTTCGCCTTGTCGAGCAAAGCGTCGAATTCCGGAATTCCCGATGCTGCCCGCGTCGCCAGCGGGCCCGGCGAAATGGCATGGACGCGAATGCCCTTGGGGCCCAACTCCGCGGCGATGTAGCGCACGGCGCTTTCCAGCGCTGCCTTGGCGACGCCCATGATGTTGTAGTTCTTCACCACCATCTGGCTGCCGTAATAGGTCATCGTGAACAGCGTGCCGCCTTTGCGCATTAGTGGTTCGGCGAGGTGCGCCATGCGGATGAAGGTCCAGCACGAGACGTCGAGCGTGGTGAGAAAGCCGTCACGTGATACGTCGACGACGCGCCCCTGCAAGGCTTCCTTCGGCGAAAACGCAATCGAGTGGACGACGAAATCAAGTTTACCCCATTCCTTGGCGATGCGCTCGAAAACCGCCTCCATCTGGCCGGGCTCGCGCACATCGAGTGGCAACACAATCGGCGCCTCGAGTTCGCGCGCCAACGGCTCGACATATTTCTTGGCCTTGTCGTTGAGATAGGTGACCGCAAGCTCGGCGCCGAAGGCGCGGAACGCCTTGGCGCAGCCCCAAGCGATGGACTGGTCGTTGGCGATGCCGACGATGAGGCCTTTCTTGCCTTCGAGAAGCTTGGCTTTGACGGCGGGGATCATGTGAGCGACCCTGTTGCTGTCGCGGACAATGCCGCATACCTGCTTATTTCGTTATTTGATCGGTACGCGTAAGCTGCGCCGGAAAATAGCACCGAATTTGCCGATACATATTCGATAGATACAGCGTCCAATCTTTACAGTAATATTATATAGGCTTGATGTACGTCAAAGTGCCGTCGCTTTGTCGTGTTAGGTTGGTTGGTGAAGGTTCCATCTGCCGCAAGTGCCGTAAGAGCATTTCGACAGTCCGCTGTCTGTTGCCGGCCCCGGAAAGAGGAACAGTCCATGACGGAACATCAGCAAATCAATTCGCCGCGGCCCGGCAATGCCGGCAGCGGGAGCTACGGCAGCCTGTCGCCGTTCGGCTTGTTCGCGCCCGCCGCTGAGTATGCCGTCGACGCTGCGCAGCGGTTCATCCTGTTCTGGGATGTGATGCGCCAGCGCGGCAATCAATATCGCGAGCATCTCGCCGAGACGGTTCCCAATGTGCTGACTATAAGGCCGAATTGGTGGTCGACGGCCGCCGGCTGGCGCGGCCGGTCAACTATCTCCTGGTGCGGATCATTCCGCCCGCAGGGGTCGATATCGATCCCGAGAAGCGGCCTTTTGTCGTTGTCGATCCGCGTGCCGGCCACGGTCCGGGCATTGGTGGCTTCAAGGCCGACAGCGAAATCGGCGTCGCCCTCAAGGCCGGCCATCCCTGTTATTTCATCGGCTTCCTGCCGGATCCGATGCCGGGCCAGACCATCGAGGATATCGCTCGCGCCGAAGCGGTCTTTCTCGAAAAGGTCATCGAACTGCATCCGCATGCCGACGGCAAGCCATGCGTGATCGGCAACTGCCAGGCCGGCTGGGCGGTGATGATGCTCGCCGCCATTCGCCCCGAATTGTTCGGCCCGATCATCATGGCCGGCTCGCCACTGTCCTATTGGCAGGGCGTGCACGGCAAATATCCGATGCGTTACAGCGGCGGCCTGCTCGGCGGCAGCTGGCTGACGGCTCTTGACCGGCGATCTCGGCCACGGCAAGTTCGACGGCGCCTGGCTGGTGCAGAATTTCGAGAATCAAAATCCGGCGAACACGCTGTGGAGCAAGCAGTATAATCTCTATTCGAAGATCGACACCGAAGCGCTCGCGCTATCTCGGTTTCGAGCGGTGGTGGGGCGGCCACGTCAATCTCAATGCCGAGGAAATTCAGTTCATCGTCGACGAACTGTTCGTCGGCAATCATCTCGCCGCAGGCGAGATCAAGACCTCGGACGGCATGGCCGTCGATCTCCGCAATATCCGCTCGCCGATCGTGGTGTTCTGCTCCAAGGGCGACAACGTCACGCCGCCGCAGCAGGCGCTGGGTTGGATTCTCGATCTCTACGAGAACGTCGACGAGATCCGCGGCTACGGCCAGACCATCGTCTACACTATTCACGAGACCATCGGCCACCTCGGCATCTTTGTTTCCGGTGGCGTGGCGCGCAAGCAGCACAACGAGTTCTCCAGCAATATCGATCTGATCGATACGCTGCCGCCCGGCCTCTACGAGGCAGTGTTCGAGAAAAAAGGCCGGCGACACGGTCAATGCCGATCTCGCCCACGGTGACTGGGTGATGCGCTGCGAGGTAAGGACACTCGACGACATCCGCGCGCTCGGCGGCAATGACATCGCCGACGAGCACCGTTTCGCCGCTGCCGATCGCATATCACAGATCAATCTCGCGCTCTACCGCACCTTCATGCAGTCCTTGGTGCGCGCCTGTGTCACACCGCAAGCGGCGGATATGATCCGACAGTTCCATCCGTTGCGCCTGCAATACGAGATCTTTTCCAGCGCCAATCCGATGACGGCGCCGCTTGCGGCGATGGCTGAAGAGGTGCGTAAGAATCGGAAGCCCGTGGCCGTGAGCAATCCGTTCATCGCGCTGCAGGAGACCATGTCGCGGCAGATCGTCGCTGCGCTCGACGCCTGGCGCGACGCCAGCGAGGCCATGTCCGAGCGTCTGTTCACCCATATCTACGGCTCTCCCGTGCTGCAGGCGGCCTTGGGCGTAGATCCGGCGGCGACATTGCCGCTGCGTAAGGCGGCCAAAAGCCCGCTGCATCGCGAGCTCATGGCCAAGCGAATCGCGGAACTGAAGTCCAAGATTACAGCGGGCGGTCTGCGCGAGGCCGTTATCCGCGGCCTGCTGTTCGCCGGCATGGGCCGCGCCGCCGTCGACGAGCGCGGTTTCGAGGCGGTGCGCCGCATTCGCGAGGCGCATGGCGACCTGCCTCTGTCGGAATTCAAGGCAATCGTGCGCGAGCAGTTCTACATGTTGCTGATCGACGCCGAAGCGGCGCTGCAAGCAATCCCGTCGATGCTTCCGGACGACCCGGAAACCCGGCAGAAGGCCTTCGATCTGATCATGCAGGTCTTAGGCGCGCGCGGCGAATATTCTTCGGGTGATCAAGAGCGCATAGCGCGGATCGCCGGCCTGTTCGGCGCCGACGGGCGACTGACCGCGGCGCCAAATCTTGCGCTGGCCGCGGCCAACGAAAATCCGGCACAGGCCAAGGCATCCTGAGAATCCGGACGTCCTGACCGAAGATTGGTGAAAAGGGCGTCCTGAAAAAATCTCATGTTTTTCCGGCCGGTCGATCGCCGCTGCTCTCCTCGCGCATCCAGGCCCGCACCAGCTCCCAGGCGATTGCCAGCACGATCGGCCCGACGAAGAGCCCGATCATGCCGTGAACGAGCAGGCCGCCGATGACGCCCATGAGGATCACCGGCATCGGCGTTTTCAGCCCATGGGCGAGGACGATCGGGCGCAGCAAATTGTCGAGGAGGCTCACCGGCACCATGTAGACGGTGAACAGCAAGGCCGCATGCGTCGGCATTGTCAGCCAGCTCCAGATGATGAGCGGGACGATGACGATCGACGCGCCGATCTGCACAATACCCAACACCAAAGCGAGGAAGCTGAACAAACCGGCGGCGGGAACGCCGGCGACGATGAGGCCGAGACCCGCCAACAGCGCTTGCAGCAGCGAGATGCCGATCACCCCGCGCGCCAGGTTGCGGATCGTCGCGCCCGCCAGGTCGACGAACTCCGCGCCGCGCCTGGTGGCGATGCGGTCCGAGACCGTCTTGAAGGAATCCACCAGCGCCGGACCCGGCACGAACAGGAAACCCGATATCGCCACCGCGGCAAGAAACTGCAGCGTGTTGATGCCGGCGCTGCCGGCGACGCTCAAGAGGCTCGAACCCAGCGGTTTCAATTGCGGGCTCAGTTCCGCGAATGCGGCGCTTAAGTTGGTCGACGCCAAATCCCAGAAATCGAAGACCGCATCGCCGATCAGCGGCCAGGTCTTGATTGATTCAGGCGGTGGGGGAACGGACAGAGCGCCGGTATTGAGCTGGTCGACAATGAGGCCGACGCTTGCAATCAGGCTTACGCCGAGCCATGTCGCCGGCCCAAGCACGATCGCGAGGCTCAATGTCGTGATCAGCGCCGCCGCCACCGCGCGATGAAGCCGCAATCGCGATACCACCCAGCTGAAAATCGGATAAAGCGCGACCGAAAGAATGATGCTCCAGACGATAATCGTCAGAAACGGCTGGATCAGAAGCAACGACCAATAGACCAGAAGCGCAAGGCAGCCGATTTTGATCGCCCAATCGACCATTGTCGAGTTGAATGGCTTCTGGTCTTCGCTCACCGTCGGTATCCTCAGGATCAAGGTTCTGCAACTAGGCGGAGCCGCTCGCAGGAAAGAATAGCTTTGTAGATGAAAACCCATTGTGGAGGAAAGCAAACATGCCGTCGATCATCCAACTCATCGTGATTGGTGCCGTCATCGGCTTTGTTGCCAAATTATTGACGCCAGGGCCGAAAGAACCGTCCGGATTCATCCTGACAACGGCGCTTGGAATAGGCGGAGCTTATCTTGCGACACTCGTCGGTCGCGCGCTGGGCTGGCTCGAATCGAATGAAATCGCCGGGTTCATCGAAATGATCGTCGGCGCGATTGTCACGACCTTCATTTGGAATCGGATCGCAGCCTATCGGTCGTCTCAGCAACACAAGTAGCTGCCCAGCTCCGCTATTTCCAAGTTGGTCGCGCGGCTCGCCCGGCGGTCAGTGCGCAATTCGAACCGTGGCCGGAATTTGCGCCCCCGATCGGATCCAGGCGCCGTAGGTCTCAAAGGTCAGCCCGAGCTTTTGGTAGTCCACCCGGAGATAACCGTCGCGGCCGGCAAAAACCGCCTGCGGCATGACGGACTGTACGTCCTGCGCCATGACGCCGACATAGGCCGTGTCGCTGCCGTTGTAGCTGAAGCGATAGAAGGGGAGGCCGTCGTCGAGCCGGCCAAGATAGACGATGTCGTGCTTGAGCCGGATGTCGGAGCGCCGACCGCCGCCACGACCGCCGCCGCCACGGCCTCCACCACCGCCGCCTCGGAAGCCGCCGCCGTGACCGCCGCCGCCATGCGCACGCAATCCGCCACCGCCGCCACCCCGATGGATGCCACCGCCTCCGCCGCGATGGATGGCCCCACCTCCGCCCACGCGAGCCCCACCATGGCTCGGACGGGCCGCCGGCCTCGGGCCGCCGCCGCGGTTTGCCGCGTGATGGCGCTGGCCGCCGCCGCGTGCAGGCCGCGCCTGCGCGTGCTGCCGACCACCGCGATTGCCAAAGTTCGGATTCTGACTGGGCCGATGCCGCTCACCGAGATTGGTGCGGCCGCCGCCGGGATTCACAACCCGCTGACCATTGCTGCCGCGGAAATTCAGGCCCTGCTCACGCCCGCCGCGATTGCCGAGCCTGTGCTCGACATGGGCGCCGCGGTTCCAATTATTGCCGATATTGCCGCCGCCCGGCCGATTGATGGTGATATTGTTGTTGCCCCAATTGACGTTGCCGCCCCAATAGCCGCCCGAGGCCCAACGTGCGAGCGCATAGCCGGTGCCGAAGGCGATGCCGGTTCCTATAATTCCGGCGGCGATATAGCCGGGCGCCGGCCAGTAATACGGCGGATAATCGGGATAGGGCCAATCGCCATAGACGACGGCCGGATCGTAATACGGCACATAGACTGTATCGGGATCGGTCGGCGCGATAGCGATAACCTGCCGGCCCTGTTCCTGCCGGACAGTGACATTCTGCTCCTTGGTCGACTTCAATTTGTTGTTGGTCTGCGCCTTGGCGCGCAGACGTTGGATCGCATCCATGACGTCGGTCTGCTGCGCGATCACTGCCTCGCCCAGCTTCTGCGTCCAATCGAGCTTGGTGCTCATCATGTCGAGCACGGACGGCGTCGCCATCAATGATTTGATGCTGTCGTCCCAATCCTGCTTGTCGACGGCGGCTTTGAGCGCGTCACCTTTTAGATTCTTGTTCGCGCTCGCCCAGCGCTCGGCCTGCACGACTTCGAGCGGATAAGTCGACGCCATCAGAACTTGGGAGAGAAGCGCATCGGGATAAAGCGCGATCGGCGCGACGAGCTGATCGAGTTCCGCGGGCTTGAGAGACTTTTGCGAGGCCGCCGGGCTGCTGGGGGGCGGGTTCGGATTCTGCGCGATTGCGGTGCAAGGCAAAGAGATAACGGCTGCAAGCACCAGTGACCTTACCGTCGATAAAGCCATTTCCACCTCCTGCCGGTTCACCAAACACGCGAAATTGCGAGGAGCGGTATGTCACGCGATCACAATGACATTAGCAGATTTCTGATCTCCGGCACCACAATTTGGATTGACTCCCATGCGCTCCCTTCGCAATGCAGCATCACTCCCGTCCGTCCGCTGCTGTCCCGTGATCCAATTGGATATTCTCCAGCCGATGTTTTGTTTCTTTGGTTGCTGTTGAGACAAGCGTCACAATACCGAACAATTGATTTGATATGGACTTTCTATAGACGCCGGTTAGGCATACGCTCGCTGATCTCAAAGAAAAACAAACAAAGGACCGTCCGACGATTTGCGTGGGGTCGCGTCCGGCGCCACCGACGATCCGGCCATCCTGGTTCATTCGACCCGGATGGCACCGACCGAGCGGCCCGATATTGGATACGCAATTGTGTTTCCATCAATGACGATCGTCAAAGTCGTTGCCGTTCAAATTGTCGGGCTATTGCTGGGAACAGGTGCGGCTTGATCCGGCCGCGTAAGGAGCAACCATGCCGAACGAGACAAAAGGCGACTTAGGCGTGCGGGGCGCCGTTGGTTCCGCAACTCATCATGCCGTTTCGAAATACGACCGTCTTATTGCCAAGGCGAAGGAAGTTCCGCCTGCGAAGACCGTCGTGGTGCATCCCTGCGACGAGACGTCGCTGCGCGGCGCCGTCGAAGCTGCGGAGCTTGGCATCATCAGTCCGATCCTCGTCGGGCCGCTCGCCAAGATCAGAGACGTCGCCCGTGAGCATCGTCTCGCTATCGATAAATACGATCTTGTCGATGTGCCGCACAGCGACGCCGCCGCCGTACGTGGCGTCGAGCTCGTGCGCGAGGGCAAAGGCGAACTGCTGATGAAAGGCAGTCTGCATACCGACGAGCTGATGCGGGCCGTGACCGCATCGACCACCGGTTTGCGCACGGCGCGGCGCATCAGCCATGTCTTCATCATGGACGTGCCGTCGCATACTGAAACGTTGTTCATTACCGACGCCGCGATCAACATTTTTCCCGATCTCGACGCCAAGCACGACATTATTCAGAACGCCATCGATCTGTTTACGCAAGTCGGTCTCGGCACGCCGCGGGTCGCCATTCTCTCCGCTGTCGAGACGGTCACGTCCAAGATTCCTTCGACCATCGACGCGGCTGCGCTCTGTAAGATGGCCGACCGCGGGCAAATCACCGGCGGTATCCTCGATGGGCCGCTGGCATTCGACAATGCCATCGATCCGGAAGCAGCGAGAATCAAAGGGATCCATTCTCCGGTCGCTGGGCGCGCCCAAATCCTGGTCGTACCCGATCTCGAAGCCGGCAATATGCTCGCCAAGAATCTCATCTTCCTGTCGAAGGCCGATTCCGCAGGTTTGGTTCTTGGCGCTCGCGTACCGATCGTGCTGACATCGCGCGCGGACTCGGTGCGCAGCCGGATGGCATCCTGTGCGGTGGCCGTGTTGTACGCCGCGGCGCGCCGGACCGGCGCAAACCTGGCTGCGGCCTGATCGTCATGGACACCGTCCTCGTCGTCAATGCCGGATCATCCAGCGTCAAATTCGAAATCTTCGAAGTCACGACGTCTGGCGCCCCGCACCGGCGCCTCAAAGGTCAGGTGGACGGGATCGGGACACGGCCGCGCCTGCGTGCCAATGCGCGCGACGGTTCGCCACTGATCGACAAATCATATCCATCCAGCGAGATCGCCGATGTCCCGGCGGCGATCGCCACGGCGGCAGATTGGCTGCGCGAAACGCAGCCCTTCGATTTGATTGCGGTCGGCCATCGCGTGGTGCACGGCGGCCCGCACTACGACCAGCCGGTTATTGTCGATCAGTCGGTGCTGTCGCGTTTGGAGCAATATAATTCGCTGGCGCCGCTGCATCAGCCCAACAATCTTGCGCCAATCAGGCTACTGCTCGCACGCCGTCCGGAATTGGCTCAAGTGGCGTGCTTTGACACTGCCTTTCATCGCACGCACAGCGCTGTCGCCGATCATTACGCCATTCCTGAGCATTATTATGCCGAGGGAGTCCGCCGCTACGGATTTCACGGGCTCTCGTACGAATATATCGCCGAGCGTTTGCGCGAAATAGCGCCCGGCGTCGCCAAGGGTCGCGTGATCGTAGCGCATCTCGGTAGCGGCGCCTCGATGTGTGCTCTGGCTGACGGGAGGAGCGTCGAGAGCACCATGGGATTCACCGCGCTCGACGGCTTGCCGATGGGCACGCGGCCGGGGCAAATCGATCCCGGTGTGTTGCTTTATCTCATGACCGAGAAGGGCATGACGCCTGACGCTGTGCAGAATTTGCTCTATCGCGAGAGCGGGCTCAAAGGCCTTTCCGGCATCAGTAACGATATGAGAGAGCTCGAATCGAGTGCCGCCCCCAGCGCCGCGCTCGCCGTCGACTATTTCGTCTACAGGATAAGCTTGAATGCGGGAATGCTCGCGGCGGCACTTGGCGGACTCGAAGCGTTTG
The DNA here is from genome assembly GCA_963695615.1 of uncultured Alphaproteobacteria bacterium. Lineage (GTDB taxonomy): Bacteria > Pseudomonadota > Alphaproteobacteria > Rhizobiales > Xanthobacteraceae > BOG-931. The sequence continues at coordinate 215,065 of CAVOHH010000014.1, forward strand.
TCTTTACAGCCGGGATTGGCGAGAATTCGGCGACGATCCGTGCACGCGTGGCGGAAAAAATTGGCTGGCTCGGAATTGCGTTTGACGCCGAGGCCAATGCTGCAGGCAGGCCGCTGATTTCACGGCCAGGGAGCAAGGTCGAGCTCCGTGTTGTGCCCACGGATGAAGAACTGATGATCGCCAAACATACGCTCTCGCTCCTGCCGAAAGCGCACACGGCGCGGAGGGCTGGTTAGCCAAACCTGATCCTTTATCGTTTTCTTTTCGACCCACATTGGAGGCGACACGAAGCCGAGATAGCGATACACTTGATCACTTGAGCAGTTTGGTTGGCTGGGCTGGCCGTTCTGAGACACGGGAGCGTATCATGCGGAATCTCAGAAAAGTCGAACGGACAGCCAGCTGTCTCGTCCGCGTTCGGACGCGATCGGTATATTTGACAGCATTCATCTTGGTTTTGTCGGCCGCGAGCGCATCGGTTGGCGCGCAGCAGCAACAGGCCGTGCCGGTCGGCACGGTCTACGCCGCGCGGCAGTCGATTGCGCAAACGCGAGATTTTGTCGGACGTGTCGACGCGACTGATCGGGTCGAGATTCGCGCCCGGGTCAAAGGCTATCTGGATGCCGTGCTGTTCAAGGAAGGCGAGATCGTCAAAAAGGGCGATCCGCTTTACCGCATAGAAAAAGGCCTGTTTCAAGCCGACGTCGTCAATGCGCAGGGCGCCTTGGAGCGGACCAAGGCGGCAAAAACTCTAACGGCCATCCAATTGCAACGCGCGCAGGATTTGCTCGAGAAAAACGCCGGCACGGCGGTCGCGCGCGATCAGGCGCTGGCGGCCGATCAGCAGGCGGAAGGCGCCATCATGGCCGACCAGGCCAGTCTGGATACTGCGAACATCAATCTCGGTTACACCGACATCGTGTCGCCGATCACGGGAAAGATCAGCAGGACAAATATCACCGTAGGAAATGTCGTCGGGCCTGACAGCGGCGTTCTCACGACCATCGTAAGTCAGGACCCGATGTATGTGACCTTTCCAGTGAGCCAGCGCGAACTGCTGCAGGCGCAGCTCAGGAACAGCCCGGCCGACCTCGCCAAGATTAAAATCAAGATACGCTTCGCTGACGGCTCAACCTACAAGCACGAGGGAACGGTCAATTTCCTCGATGTTTCGGTGGACCGCGCGACCGACACGGTGTTGGCGCGCGCCACGATACCGAACCCGGACGGGCAGTTGATTGACGGTCAGCTGGTCAGCGTCGCGGTCGAAGCGGGTGAGCCTCAGGAAAAGGTGGTGGTCCCGCAGGCGGCGTTGATCGCGGATCAAGAAGGCGTCTACGTCTTTGTCGTCGAAGACGGCAAAGCTGTGATCAGGCGGGTCAAGACAAGCGGTGAAAGCGGGGCGAATGTTATCGTCGATCAAGGCTTGAACGGCGGCGAGCAGGTCATCGTGGAGGGGATTCAAAGCACTCGCCCCGGCCAGCCGGTGCAAGCTGCGCCGGCCCCGGCAAGCCTGAAAGGGACTTAGTCCCATGTTCTCGTCCATTTTCATCGATCGTCCGAGACTAGCGATCGTCATCGCCATCGTTACGACGATCGCCGGTCTGCTGGCGCTCGCTAAGATCCCGCTCGCCCAATATCCGGATATCGTGCCGCCCCAGGTGTCGGCCACGACGACCTATCCGGGCGCCAATTCGGCCGTTGTCGAAGCAACCGTCGCGCAGGTCATCGAGGCGCAGGTCGTCGGCGTCGACAAGATGATCTATATGAAAAGCACGAGCGGCGATGACGGCAGCTACACGCTGACCGCCTCGTTCGAACTCGGCACGGATCCGGACATCGACGCGGTCAACGTCAACAACCGTGTCCAAATCGCCTTCCCGCAGCTTCCGCCCGAGGTCCAGCGGCAAGGTGTCACGGTCAAGAAGAAATCATCGGCGCTGCTCGGCGTGATCGCGGTTTATTCGCCGAAGCATACGCACGATACTCTGTATCTTTCCAATTACGTCACCATCAATCTCCTCGATCGAATCAAAAGCACGCCCGGCGTGGGCGATGCCACGCTGTGGGGCCCGCAAGACTACGCCATGCGCGCGTGGGTGCGCACCGACCGGCTAACAGGTCTCGGTCTCACGACCGCGGACATCATCAACGCCATTCAATCGCAAAACGTCCAAGCCGCGGTCGGCCGCGTCGGCGCGCGCCCGATCTCGGACGATCAGCAGCTGCAGCTCAACTTGCAAACCAAAGGGCGTCTCAGCTCGGTCGAGGATTTCGAAAACATCGTGATCCGGACCAATCCCGACGGGTCGGTGCTGCGGCTTCGCGACGTGGCGAGGGTCGAGCTTGGCGCCGCGAATCTCGATCGCGACACCCGCCTTAACGGCGGCCCGGCCGCGGCCATCGCGATTTATCAGACTCCCGGCGCCAATGCGATCGCCACGCTCAAGGCCGTGAAAGAGCGCATCGCCGAAGCGGAGCAGAGGTTCCCGGACGATCTGGCTTGGAAGATCACCTACGATCCGACAACCTTTGTCACCGATACGATCCACGAGGTGCAGAAGACGTTGATTGAAGCGTTCATTCTCGTCGTGATCGTCGTATATCTTTTCCTCGGCAGCGTGCGCGCCACGTTGATACCGACGCTTGCCGTTCCTGTCAGCCTCATCGGCACGTTCATCGCGCTTCTCGCTGTCGGCTACTCGGCCAATACGGTGTCGCTGTTGGCGATCGTGCTCGCGATCGGGATCGTGGTCGACGACGCCATCGTGGTGGTCGAAAACGTCGAACGCGTAATGGAAGAGCATCCCGAGCTTACGCCCGGCGAGGCCACCAAGCGGGCGATGGCTGAAATCACCGCGCCGATTATCGCGATTACCTTGGTGCTGTTGTCGGTGTTCGTGCCCGTGGCCTTCATTCCCGGAATTTCCGGTGAGCTGTTCCGGCAATTTGCGGTCACGGTCGCGGTGGCGATGTTCTTGTCAGCAATCAATGCGCTGACGCTGTCGCCGGCGCTCTGCGCAGTTTTGTTGCGTCCGCACCATGGCCCGCGCCGCGGCATCATGGGCTATGTCATGCGCTCCATAGACTATGTCCGCGATGCCTACGGTACGGCGGTCGCGCGCCTGGTCCGCATTTCGATCATTGGGCTCGCGATGGTTGTCGTGGCGGCGGCAGGCATTTTTGGGCTCTCCAAGTTCACACCCACCGGCTTCCTGCCTGAGGACGACCAGGGCGCCCTGTTCGTCGTTGCCCAACTGCCCGGCGGGTCGTCTGTTGCCCGGACAACTGCGGTCGTGGAGCGCGCGGAAGCGATTCTGAAAGAGGAGGAAGCTGTCGAGAACGTCACGTCCGTGATCGGCCTGAATTATATCGACAACTACTCGCAATCGAATTCGGCGTTCATGGTCGTCACGCTCAAGCCGTTCGAAGAACGCAAGGACAAATCATTAAGCGCCTCGGCACTGATCGGGAGGTTGAACGAAAAATTCCGGCTGATTCCCGGCGGCACGGTCTTGCCCTTGGCGCCACCGCCCATTCTTGGCCTCGGCACTGGCGGCGGCTTTACCTATGTGCTGGAGGATTTGCGCGGCGGCGATCCCAAGGCCATGGCGCAGGCGTTACGCGGGCTGACGGTGGCGGCAAACCAGAATCCGAAGCTGAGTCGCGTCTTCAGTACATTCTCGGCGACCAATCCATCGATTTATCTCGATATCGATCGCGACAAAGCGCAAATTATCGGCGTGCCTTTGAGCTCGGTCTTCCAGGCCTTGCAGGCGTCGCTCGGCGGATATTTCGTCAACAACATGAATTTGTTTGGCCGTACCTGGCAGGTCCAGGTGCAGGCGGAGGCCGTAGACCGTTCAAGCATCGATGACATTTACCGCATCAATGTGCGGAGCAACGAGGGCAAGATGATTCCGTTGCGCAGTCTTGCCGAGGTTCGCATCGTCGTCGGGCCGCCGGCCCTCATTCGCTACAACAATCTTCGGGCGCTGACCGTTCAGGGCAGTCCGGCGCCGGGCGTTTCGTCGGGCCAGGCTTTGCAGGCGATGGAGGCTGTCGCCGCAAGCACGCTGCCGCAAGGCTATGCCGGGGAATGGACCGATACCGCGTTCCAGGAGAAGCGCGCCGAAGGCAAGACGGCGATCATCTTGGGATTCGCGGTATTGTTCGCTTACCTGTTCCTGGTCGGACTCTATGAAAGTTGGACCATTCCAATCCCGGTTCTGCTTTCGGTGTCGGTTGGCGTGTTGGGTTCGTTTCTGGCGATCGTCTTTGGCGGGCTGACGCTCGACCTCTATGGTCAGATCGGCATGGTGGTGCTGATCGGACTTGCCGCCAAGAACGGCATCCTGATCGTCGAGTTTGCCAAAGAGCAGCGGGAAAGGGGCGTCACGTTGCTCGAAGCCGCAACCGAAGGTGCGCGATTGCGGTTTCGGCCGGTGATGATGACCTCGTTTGCCTTCATCCTGGGTCTTTATCCTTTGGTCGTCGCCACCGGGGCCTCTCAGCTGGCACGGCGCAACGTCGGCACGCCGGTATTTGGCGGGATGATCCTGGCCTCATTTATCGGGATCTTTGCGATTCCGCCTCTCTACGTGACATTCCAGGCGATCCGCGAACGCCTTCGACCCTCATCGCGACCCCACGAACTCAAAGCGCGCAATGATGGAATGACCGATAAGCAGAGAACGGAGGCAGCTAAGAGCCAAGAGCCGGCATCGTCGGTGCCACATCACGACGAGGCCGCGGCAGAATAGCCGGCTCGGTTCCACAGTCCGCCTGCGGAGCAGAAAATGTTTGACTGGTTCGGCGAGTGGATCTTGTCAATGCTCCATGCGGTGCCTCCGATATTTGGGGCGGACGCTCCTCATTTCGAGGCGGCACGAGCGCTTGCAGCACTGTTGCTGATAGCCCTCGTTGCCTATGTCATAGCAATGCGGCCGCTGAGCCCGCTCATCGGCTATTTCCGAAAATTGTTACGAAAATGACGGTTTTGAAAAGAGCGAGTGCACTGGAAAAGAGTGAGTGCACGAGCTTCTGGATCGGCGCTGGGTCCAAGCAGACATCCCATCGTTCCGGTCCCGTTTTGGATGAATCGATCTGCATCAAGAGGAGGAGACCGTCATAGCGTCCAACGTTTCAAAAACATCAAAGGGAGAACATCATGTCGAGATTCTACAAGAAAGCCGCCCTTATCTGCGTAGCGGCCGCCACCGGTGCACTGCTTAGCGCAATGCCGGTATCGGTCGAACGCTCGGCAACTTCGGGTATTGTGTTGTCTGTCGACCAAGCACAAGCTCGCGTTGGTCATCCGGGCAGTGCAGTTAGCGTTGCAGGAGTCAATCGGCGCCATCGGCGTGCCGAACGGCGCTGCGCGACGGGCGTTACCTGCTAGCTGTCAGCGGACCAAAGATTGCGATCTTGAGCGACGCCGGAGGCCGCTTTGATCGGCGGCCTCCTTAGCTGCCTCTTGGATCAGTGACTTTCGCGATGAGTTGGCGGAGGGGGGCCGCCAATTCTTGTTAAATGCAAGTAGTATCAATGCATTATGGAGACGGCCTAAACCAACCCACAAACTATCCCACGAGCGTTTGAACCGTCACCCGAACAGTTCGCCTTTTGACCTAAGTCGGAAAATGGCTCCGGCTCGTTTCTGATCTACCCAGAAGCGATCCCGCAGCGCGTGATCATCTCGCGTGCTCCGCGTGGATATCAAACCGACGCCTTCGTCTAAGGGCAAGGAAATGCTTCTTTAAACGCGCCAATCACAATCAGCGCTGCGTCGCCATGCGTCATGCGGTTCATGGCTCTTAGCGGACCCCGCGTGACCGCGGTGCCGTGTCCACTTTCGGGTGCAAAGCAGACATCGCAATTTGAGTGGGCCGCGGCAGCTTTTGACCCGAAGCGGACAACCCAATTGATTATTGTTGGCGTTGCTTCGGCTGATGGGCTGAGCAGGATGCTTAAGAAAAACTCGCTTATGAGCTACCCGCCCCAACTCCGGGACATCAAAGCGCAGCCAGCTCCCACCGCGAGTAGCCCCGCGACGACTTGGTTGATGCGCACTTTGCCGAACACGATGTCCGGACATTCACGGAGCGGCTCCAGGAAGAACCTCCCGACTCCATACCAGGTCAGGACAGCCAAAGCGTAGCTGCCAAGCCGCATTGCGCCAGGCCCAACCATCAACAACGCTACCAGGCCAGCGAGCCACCACGCCATTTCCAGAAACTGCACCGGAAGGCGTCGCTTTGTAACTCCTCGCGTGTCGTGAAGGCTTACGCTGAGAGGCGCATTAGACACTCGCCCGACACAACAGCCGTTGAATACGCATCCAAGTCTGACCCAGAATCCACCGACGAGAACGCCAATCGCCATTTGATCCCACAGAACGGCTACCGGGATGTCCAACCAGGCTGCTGCAACAAAGGACGCTGGAACAAACGTGAAAAACGCGCCGAAGACGCTAAAGCCTCCCGTCTTGGTATTCCACAGCGCGCTGACTGAGCGCTGTCGTATATAGATCGGAGCATAAACTATCAGGTGATAGAGGCGCGCCCCGATCATTCCAACGAGCGCGCAGGTCATTGAAGCCAGTCCGACACGCAATGGAGAGAGGCCGGAGGCGCTTGCCCACGCCGCCGTCGCCAGCGTCCCCGCATAGATGCCGACGCAGAGAAAGAATTTGTATGAGCTGACCGAATATCCAAAGAAACGTGAAGTAACGTGGAAAGCGCGCATTTGCGGTGAAGGCGGTGGAGCCCGCGTGCATTTCAAAGCACCGTTACGCATTTGGTGATCAGGTGCGTCCCAACGGTTCCGACAGCCCCGGTGGTAATCGCCACATCTGCGAGGTCGAACGCCGGCCAGAATTTCAGGCAAATGTAGTCGGTTACGCTGCCGCTCAGCGAACTCTCGACAGCATGGCTGAGTGACCCGCCCAGCAGCAGACCGGCGAAAGCCCCAGACGAGGGAACCCAAAAGCTGCCGATCACCAAGGCAATAGCCGCCGCAAGCCATAAGCACCATATCGCTGCGCCGCTCCATTGGGGCCTCAGTCGCCGCACCCATAGCCGCCCGGCGACCGTCCGCACGTCCCCGAACGCGCCAAGTGCAATCGCACGATCACCCAGGTGGCGGCGAAGCAGCAATTTGATTGCCTGGTCGCTCAGAAATACGGCCAGCAATGTTACAGACAATACGGTTCATGTCGGCCAAGTAACTAATTCAAGCAGATCGAGGCGACGTCGTTTCATGACCAGTGCCAAATTGTACATGCTCGGCACGTCCGTCGGCGCCGACCCGGATCGTGGTCGGCCAGCATTGAACACCATATTGCCTCGCTATCCGCTGCTGTAAATCTTGGACCAGCGCAAACGTCAGCCCCAGGCGCCGCTGGATTTCGGCGATGGCATCGCGGTTGTTGCCGCCATGGAACGCGACGATGAATGGCGTTTCTTTTCCAGCTTCGTATAGCCGTTGCAAGCGGCTGAGCTCGCTGAGGCACGGCGCCGACCAGGACTGCCAGAAATTCAACATGAACTCGCGCCCGCGAAGACGATGCAGGGCATATTGGTCTCGATCAACCGTCTCGAACGAGGCGTCCGGCGTCCGATCGCCTTGTGCGATGGCCAATTTCAGCGGGCGGAACTGCGGCTCTGAGGCAGCAACAAGGCGTTGATCGATGGCGGCCGCCAGCTGTGCGGGATCCAGCTCGCCTTCGTGCTTCCAGACAAACTCTCGTCTGGCGTTGATGAGGTAGGCTGATGGGCGCTTGCTGACAGCAAACATGCGGGTCCAGCCGCCTTCATCGTCCTCGGTGAATTGCATGAGCAAGCGGCGCTCGCCGCTTAGGCCAAGTCTGCTTTCGAAGTCGCCGCGGGTGACGTCAAATGCTCCGGCCTGGAGGATGACAATCACCCTCAGGGCGGCGCTGTTTTTCAGCAGTGCAAGCGCGGCATCCAACGAGTGCAACGGATCTTTCGTCTCCCCATCGACGAAATAGACCAGCACGTTTTGAGAAAGCGGCTCCTTGCGTGGAACGTTTTCTTGAGCGCTGACGTGTGCCGCGATCGCCTGCCTCAGCACCCTAGTATCCGCCAGGTTCGGCTGCCAGACAGGTAAGGTGACCGGTCCCCACCACGACGGAGCATTGATTGCGGGCTCAAGTCCCCACACATTAAGACCACAAGTGGTTCCACCGGTTACCACGGTTTGCTGCCCGCCCGGCGAAGTCTGCGTGCCTTCGATCTGCAGGCAAATCTGACTCAATTGAGTGGCGGCGGCGGGCTTCGGGAAAATAAAGCGATGCTCGTCGACAAAGGACTTTTCGACGCCACTCCATATATTGTTATTTGAGTACTCCACCCACGACCAGATGAAGCGATCGATATTTCCCGCCGGAATCCAGCTCTCGAACGCGGTGAACGCTTGACTCGTCTGGCCAACGTTCACCACGGGGGCGTTGCGCGGCAGACTTGTGATATTGCCGCGAACGATGACGCCGTCGGCCGTGATTTGGACGCTCGTGTAGGACACCCCGCCGTTCGGATCGAAGGTGTCTACTCCTTTGACCAGCGTGGCCCTCGCGTTGTCAAAAGCACTCCTGACTGCCTGCTTGTTGGCGTCCAGCGCATTCTGGATTTGCGTACTCACGACATTCACCGCAAGGTCGTGGGGTATGAACCACGACTCGTCGACATTAGGGCTCCCCACAGTCGCAGGAGTGATCGCCTGCGTGGCAGTGTCGAGTACCAAAGTCACCAATTGCGTGAACGAGACCGACCCATTTGGCGACCACCATTTGTTGCCTGACGCCGCAACCGTGCCGGAAATTGCGATCCCCCCATTCTGGAACGTCAGCGTGGGGCCTGAGGTGAAGCTGAAATGGTAGGTCACCGAGGCAGAGATCCCAAATGGACCACTGATTGTGACCGTAAAACTGTAGTTGTTGATCGCCTGGCGCACGGAGTTGAGATCAATGAGGCTGCTCGCATATTCCTTGCTGACCGCAACGGCGAAACCGCTCGAACCGACAAACGACTGGCTGAGGGGTTGAACGCCGCTCGCAGGCGCCGCCGCGCCCGACAGCTGAAATGGCAGAGCAATCACCTGGCTCGAGCCGGATCCCAGTCCTTTGAAATGCGTGAACGGAAAACCCCGGGGCAGGTCCACGGGAAGCAACGTCAAGCCTTGGCGCAGCGCGCTGCGGACCTGCACAGAAAGCGCGTTCTGGTCGCCCGGGCTCAGCCCGCTTCCGGGTGCCGCGATAAACTGAATCTTGAAGTCGTCGGTCGAAGGCGTGATCACCAGCCTGATCCCAAAGCGCCTCCGGTAAACTGTGCTGACCTCGAAGGCGGCTTGCACGTTGCCGTGGATGGGTGCCGGCAAATCCATAGTGCCTGAATTAGGGTAATAGACCGCGCGTATCTGAACGTTTATGTCGACTTCGGAAGACGAGCCATTAGGCACTGTGACCGTGACGTTTGACGCCTGGAGATTGAAGGTCCCGCTCACCGTGCCGAAAATCGGCGGGATGTTGCCCCAGCCCGCCCGCAGGGCCGCGAATGCGTCAGTCAGCATCTGAGCCGCGCCCGGGGGCGCCGCGGCGGTGAGCTCATTCTGAATGTCACGCACGCCAAGGCCGGGGCCGGCGCGCTGGATCCCGGTCACCCAATCCTCGAACACGCCTGAAACGGGAAGCGTGATGACCCGGTCATCTAGCTGCCCAGTCTCGCTGTGTGGGGTCACTAGAGTGGCGCCCGGTATGCCTCCATTCTGGTGCAGCGTGCCGAGCAGCCCGTTGATCTGCGGGATGGCAATCTCAAAAACCGCTTCGTAGTCGCCAGTCAGAGCGTTCGTCATGACCTACCCAACGAAGACATAGATGTTTGCGATGAGGTTGATAGCGCTGAGGGTGGGATCGCCGGTCGTAATCAGATTGTAGCCCGCGGATCGAGTTTGGAGCGCGGCCTCGGCGCCTGGTTTGTAATAGACGGCAGCCCGCGTGATCGGCAGTGGATTGCTGGCCTTGACGCCGGATGCGGGCGAGGCACTGTAATTGACGGCGATGAGCAGCGGCTTGCTCATATCGAGGGTGTAGGCGACCGGCGCGAGAGCAACAACGGATCCCCCAGGGGGCATAATGAACGGCTGTGCGGGAAGCGGCACTTGCGTCAGATCGTTCGCGGGTTGCCACGGCTCGTTTGGCTGGCTCAAATCCGCCTGCGAGATATAGATCGCATCTATCGACGCACCGCTCACGGCGTCGGCTTGCAGGAGAATCTGGACCGAAGCGCCGTTCTTGGTCAGCGGATAGCCGGACTCGATCCGCTGTACCTGGGTCATTCCTTCCGCGCCGGTCCCCTCGATCTGGGGAACAAGCATTCCATCGAACGTCAATTCGAATGTTTTGCCGGATACCGCAGTGGACCAAATTGGGGGGCTGTCGACGGCGTTGTCAGCCTGATACTGGTACACAAGGTTCTGATCACTCTCGGTCGGTGTGGGGACGGTATCGGTGAATGGGGATGTAGGCTGTACACCTAAGTTCGTCACGCTGTTGTCGAGATTGGTTCGTTGGAACGTGACTGAGGCGTTCCCGTTGATCCCCCAAACCACACTGATCGTATTGAAACTGGTGCCGATTGCTGCATCAATGGTGGGCTCCGGAAGTGACGCCGACCCAGGATGAAAACTGCAGCCGGCAAAACCCAATACGAGAACGACCGGTGCGACGATCGCCGGAACGAGCAGCAGCAGGATCAACCACTCGGCCATAAGCTCAACCGTACTCCGCTTCGTTTCAGAAGTCATCGAGCATTTGTGATTGCCACTATCAGCAATTAAACAGACCCGACGAATGATGCGAAAACACAAACTACTCGATGGAACTTTGCTGCTACCAAGCAGCCCGTTGAGCTGCGGAATGGCAATCTCAAAAACCGCTTCGTAGTCGCCGGTTAGAGCGTTCGTCATGAACTACCCAACGAAGACATAGATGCTTGCGATGAGGTTGATGGCGCTGAGGGTGGGATCGCCGGTCGTAATCAGATTGTAGCCCGCGGATCGAGTTTGGAGCGCGGCCTCGGCGCCTGGTTTGTAATAGACGGCAGCCCGCGTGATCGGCAGTGGATTGCTGGCCTTGACGCCGGATGCGGGCGAGGCACTGTAATTGACGGCGATGAGCAGCGGCTTGCTCATATCGAGGGTGTAGGCGACCGGCGCGAGAGCAACAACGGATCCCCCAGGGGGCATAATGAACGGCTGTGCGGGAAGCGGCACTTGCGTCAGATCGTTCGCGGGTTGCCACGGCTCGTTTGGCTGGCTCAAATCCGCCTGCGAGATATAGATCGCATCTATCGACGCACCGCTCACGGCGTCGGCTTGCAGGAGTATCTGGACCGAAGTGCCGTTCTTGGTCAGCGGATAGCCGGACTCGATCCGCTGCACCTGCGTCATTCCCTCCGCGCCGGTCCCCTCGATCGTGGGAACAAGCATTCCATCGAACGTCAATTCGAATGTTTTGCCGGGTACCGCAGCGGACCAATCTGGGGGACTGACGACGTCGTTGGCAGCTTGATACTGGTACACGAGCGGCGGATCTGTCGCTCTCGGTCGGTGTAGGGACGGTGTCGGTGAACGGGGATGCAGGCTGTACGCCTAAGTCCGTCACGCTGTTGTCGAGATTGGTTCGTTGGAACGTGACCGAGGCGTTGTTCCCGTTGATCCCCCAAGCCACGCTGATGGTATTGAAGCTCGTGCCGGTTGCTGCATCGATGGTGGGCTCCGGAATCGGCACCGACTTGCCATGAAAAGAGCAGCCGGCAAAACCCAATACGAGAACGACCGGTGCGACGATCGCCGGAACGAGCAGCAACAGGATCAACCACTCGGCCATAGGCTCAAGCGTACTCCGCTTCATTTCAGAAGTCATCGAGCATTTATGATTGTCACTATCAGCAACTAAACAGACCCGGCGAATGATGCGAAAACTCAAACTGCTCGATGGAACTTTCCTGCTGGTGTTTGCTTAAACCGTTGTCCAGAAAAATCATTCGCGTTGACTGTGTGTTGATTTGCCGGATCGGGATACCAACCGCACATGATAGGATTGTTATCGGCTGCCGTTGTCTGGTGCGCTTCACATGAATGAGGATGTGGTCTCTTTTCTATCTTGAGTGTCCTTCCTCAGATGCGGGCGAAAATTCAACTCCTTGGCTTCAAATCGTCTTATTGTGCCGGTTCGCTGGTTGACGACCTCGCTCTGAGAAACCAGGACGTTATTCGTGACCCAAGCGGCGCCCTACAGAGCTTATTCACCTCGGCCGTTCCTTAAAGCCGAACGGTCCGATGTCGAGATCCTGTTCGGTGGACTGCACTGGCGTGCGGAACGGGTGATCGCGGCTGTATTTGAAAACCTCGGCTATCAGGCCCGCCCTCTGCCGCCAGCCACCAAAGCTGATCTCCTCACCGGTCGCGAGCTCGCCGACATCGGCCAGTGTTGTCCCACGAGTTTTACCGCCGGCAATCTCGCCAACTATTTGCTGATGGAAAAACAACGGCTTGGCACTGAAGCCGTCGCACAGCGCTATGTGCACGTGACGGCCGGCGCCTGCGGCGCATGTCGCTTTGGTCAGTATCATCAGAGCTATGAGTTAGCGCTTCGCAATCTGGGTCTTGAGGCGGTGCGCATGTTCCTGCTCTCGCAAACCGACTTGGATCAAGGCGCAGTCGCGGGGGGCGGCCTCGAACTCAACATGCCGCTGACCATCGGTGTGCTCTGGGCCATATTATGTACTGACGTGCTGCAAAGCCTCGAATACCGCACGCGCCCTTATGAAATAACCAAAGGTCAGACTGACACGGTCGTGCGCGAGAGCGTCGACTACCTCTGCGAAGTTTTCCGCCGTCGGCCGGCGCAAGGACGAAAATGGAGTGTCCTGATCTGGCATCTGTGGACGGACTATTTCACCAAGGCGTTGCGTGATGTCTTCCGGCGGTTTGAGACCATCGAGGTCGATCGGTTGCAGCCCAAGCCGGTGGTCAAGATCACGGGCGAGTTTTATCTGCAGACCGTTGAAGGCGACCCGAACTATAACATTCACCGTTGGCTGGAATCTGAAGGTGCGGAGGTTTACCCCGCCGCCATCGGCGTTTGGTTCGACTACCTCCTGCGCGTTCGAGCGCAGCAGATCGAAGATTATATCGGCATCGATCGGGGCGCGCGTGTCCGACTGTTGCTGCTGCGAGGGCTGCAACTGACCTATGCCCATGCCTATCGGCGTCTAAGGCGGGCCTTGGGCGACATTCCGCACGAACTGCCGTCGCAGGCCGAATTGCGCCGTCTGGCATCGCCGTATTACCACCACCGCCTCAAAGGCGGCGAAGGGGACATGCTGATCGGCAAGGCGCTTTGGGCGCACTTGAACAAGAAAGCGCACATGATCTGTGAACTATCGCCCTACGGGTGCTTGCCAAACACTATGAGTATAGGCGCCATGGCTGCCGTGCTCGGCAAACATCCCGATCTTCTGTACGCCCCGCTCGAAATCAAAGGCGATGCGGAAGTCCATGCACTTTCCCGGTGCCAGATGATCTTAACCGATGCAAAGAAGCGCGCGCAGGCCGAGTTCCAGGCTGCGCTTGAGGCGTCGGGTCTGACGCTCGCTGTAGCACGCGAGCGCCAGAACGCGCTTCCACGCGCGAAGCGCGCCACTTACCAGGTCCCATCGTATGGCTGGGTCGGTGTTGGCGCCAACCTGCTGGCGCAGTTCGCTCACGAGGCACGCGCATGACCACCACAGGCATCGATGTCGGGTCGACAACCGTCAAAGCCGTCGTCACCAACGGAGATCACATCCTTTGGCAGGGCTATCGTCGTCATAACACGCGGCAAGCCGAGACGGTGCTTGAATTTCTCAGACAGATGGAGGTGGAATGCGGGATTCGGCCCGGCCATGACCGCATCCTTTTGACCGGCTCCGGCGCGGGATTGATAACGCCCTTGGTGGGGGGCAAGCTTATCCAGGAGGTTGTCGCGGTCGCCGCGGCCGTCGAGAAGCTTCACCGTAACGTGAGCTTCGTTTCCGAGATCGGCGGCGAGGATATGAAGACCATTTTCCTCGCGCGCTCGGGACAGGCCACAGGCAAGCAGGTCTACATGCAGTCGGCGTGCAGTGGCGGCACGGGCACGTTCATCGAGAAGACCGCACGAAAAATGCAGATCCAGTCGGAGCAGCTCGCCCACATGCGCCATGCGGGCGTGACCCTGCACAAGATCAGCTCAAAATGCGGAATCTTTGCGGAGGCCGACGCCAACACTCTCCTCAAAGCTGGCGTCACAAGTGAGGAGATCATCGCCAGTCTCTTTGATGCAGTTGTTTGCCAGAACCTGGCAACCCTGACCAAGGGGAATACGCCGGCGCCCGAGGTGCTGCTGCTAGGAGGGCCAAATCTGTTCTTCAAGGGCCTGCAGGAAGCGTGGCGTCATCACCTCAAGAAGTTGTGGGTGGAGCGAAATGTTGCTCTGCCGGACGATCGTGATCCCGATGACCTCATTCAAATTCCCGAGCAAGCTCTCTATTACGCCAGCCTCGGCTGTGTCGCCATCGGCGATAGCGACCAGACCGCAGCCGGGACGTATACAGGGACCGAACGGCTGGAATGGTGGGTCGCTCGCGGTCAGCATGAACTCAAGGCAAAGGAAGGGGCGCGGGGGCTAGTCTCGAGCGCAGAAGAACTTGGCCGCTTTCTCGATCAATATGGAAAACACGACCGTCATTTCCGGTCTGGCATCCGTTCCTGCGCGACTGGCGAGCATTCGCGTGATGCGACCGACGGGGTTTTGCTGGGCTGTGATTTCGGCAGCACCACCGCCAAAGCGGCGGTAATGAGGAAGGACGGCGAGTTGCTGTTCACTTGCTACGGCTCGTCACACGGCAATCCAATCGAGGATGCAAAGGCGTTGATGCGGCAAATTCACGACGCCGGGTACGATCGCATCAGTGCACTAGCGGTGACTGGATACGGCAAGGACCTGCTCACAGACATTCTCGGCGCCGATCTTGCAGTGGTCGAGACCGTCGCTCATGCGCAGGCGGCGACATATTTTTTTCCAGATGCGGACGTGATCTGCGACGTCGGCGGCTGCGACGTCAAGGTTATGATCCTGCGACAAGGCACGGTAGCCGACTTCCGGCTTAACTCGCAATGCTCGTCTGGCAATGGCGCCTTTTTGCAAGGCGTCGCCGAGCGCTATGACGTGCCGCTCGAGCGTTACGCGGAAAGAGCGTTTTCGGCGAAGGCCATGCCAACGCTCGCTATGGGATGTGGCGTTTTTCTTCAGTCCGATATCGTCAATCAACAGCGCAAGGGCTGGTCGGCGGACGAAATAATGGCTTCGCTGGCGGCAGTCCTGCCTGTCAACGTGTGGGTCTATGCCGGCCAATTGCAAAACCTGCGCGCGATCGGAAGAAAATTCGTGTTGCAGGGCGGTACGCATCGCAATTTGGCTGTGGTCAAGGCGCAGGTCGACTTCATTAAGAGCAAGGTGCCCGACGCAGAGATTGTGATCCATCCGTATTCAGGTGAGGCTGGCGCCATTGGTGCAGCACTGTGCGCGCGTGAAGCGGTACGGTCTGGAGTGTCGAGCCGGTTCCGCGGATTTGAGGACATCGAGTCACTTGTTTACCGCAGCACGACAAGTGACGACACGATTTGCCGGTGGTGCAGCTGCAATTGCAAGCGCACCTTCATTGACGTGCAATTGCCGAGCGCCGCGGGCCGTTCCTGGAGTAAAGTTCCGCTGCAAGAAGGGTGGCAACGTGTGATCAGCGGAAACGCCTGCCCAAAGGGGCTGGTGGAAGACGTCGCCGAGATGCGGCTGGTCAAAGCGCAGTTAGAGGAGGGCAGAAGTGCGCATCCCAATGTGGGAGAATTGGTTCGCCAGCAAGCCTTCCATCACCGCGAAGCGCCGGTCTGATCTGCGCATCGGGATCCCGCGCGTCCTCAACATCTGGTCCACGCATCAGTTCTGGATCGGATTCTTCGACGCGCTCGGCGTTAAACGCATTGTGTTCTCATCCGAGACGACAGAAGAGCAGGGTCGAACCTTCGGCCGGGGGCGCGGGACGGTCGACTGCTGCTATCCCGTGAAGTGTATGTCGGGACACTATGGTGAACTGGTGTTCGGACAGAAGCGTAAGATCGATATCTTGTTCTCGCCGATGATCTACTCGCTGCCTTCATTTCTGGCCGGTCAAGTGGTTGACACGCTGTCATGTCCACGTGTCATGGCGGCTCCCGAGAACATCAAGGCCGGATTTCTCAAGGAGTGTGACGTATTCGCCGAACAAGGCATCAAATATGTCGCGCCCTTCACCTGTCTTGCCGAGCCTCGCCTCGTGCCGAAACAGCTGCATCAGGCACTCACTGAAGCTGTTCCAGATCTAACCGTCGCTGAGACCAGCAAAGCCGTTGCCGCGGGATACGCGGCACTAGAGCGTTTCAACGACACGGCGCGCGCCGCAAGTAGCGATGTTCTGAGGCAGTGCGCCTCGCGTTCGCAGCCCTGCATTCTGATGTTGGCCAGGCCCTACCACTTGGATCCCGGCATCGGTCATGAAATCGAGGTGGATCTGCAAGCCCATGGCTATCCGATCTTGTGGGCACAATATCTCCCCACAGATACCGGACTTTTGCGGTGGCTGTTCTGTGAGGATCTGCGCTCGGGAGCAATCACCTCTCCGTTCGATATCAGCGACGTGTGGCCCTCGTCCTACAGCGGCAACACAAATGAAATTGTGTGGGCGGCCAAAGTCGGAGCGCGGCTGCCGTGGGTCACTTGTGTTATCCGCTTAACAAGCTACGAGTGCGGAATGGATCAGCCGACATTTACGCCGGTCCAACAGATCGTAGAAGCATCGGGTACCCTGTTTTTCTCGTTCCAGGATCTCAACTCCACCAAGCCCGTAGGCTCCGTGAAGATCCGCACCGAAACCATCGCACATTATCTGGAACGCCGGTCGCCGCACATCATGCAGCAGAAGCTGGCGCGCCTATCGGCCGCGTGCCCGTTGATACCAAGCGAGAGCGGGTCCAATTGCGGGCCTGCTCCACGGCGCGCTTGATGATCTCAACGGGCGATCCCCGCTTCAGGCTCGGGATTCACCGATCAGATTATTGAACAGATACCCACGGCTGCTTTTGGCCCATAGCGGACGCACCGGTCGGCGACAATCGCGGCAGCTTTCTGGGGGGCAAAGCGGACATGGATCTAGTGATCCCTGGCTCGAGAACTGACGTGACGGAGGAGGCGTTCTCCGCCGCCACCCCTTGATCGGACTCGAGTTTTTGCCTCCGCCGGCACCCAACCCACAAATACACCCACGAACAAGCACGAACGTCGAGATGTTCGCCGGCGTCCTTCTGTCAACCAAGCGTCGGGGGCAGGGGACCAACAAGAACTCTGCCATCCGTCAGACAATTCATGGCCCTTAGCCGACATTAAGGCGTAGCCTCGCCATGTCCGTTGTTGGGACGAAAGCGGACATCAGAACTTGAGCGCGTCGCGGCAGCTTTTGACCCATAGCGACAGTTCGGCACCCCTAATGGCCGCATCGCGAAAGGCTCATTCGGCCTTGGTGTTTGCCACTGGCGCCGATCGTGCTGATCATTTTCGCGTGTTGGTGCCAGCCTTGGTTTCGGCGGTCGTCAGCGCAACCGACGCCTCCGTCGTCAGCAAGAGGAAGGTAAACGTCTCCTCGAGGTAAAGCCGAACCGTCTTGTTATCGTGGCTCAGGTAGCCGATCGACACATCCTCGCCGATATACAGGCCGAAATCGCCGCCGCGGGTCGTGAGCACAAATGCGCCGGAAATCGCCGGAGCCCAGATGATGTGACCGTCCACCAGCCGTTTGACGTGCTCAAGCACCGGATAGCCGTTGTCGCTGGTCTCACTCAGCCCCGTATAGGCATCGGCGCTCAGCAACACCGAATAGGGACCATTGACGCCGACGAGCCGCAATTGACTGAGCGCTTGCGCGATGGCGTCCGGATAGGCGCGCATGTCGGCCGGAAGGGGCTTTACCGGATTGCTGGTTCCGTCGCGAATGCCGCCGATGCCGGCGGCGGCATAGCCTTCGAAGATCGCGCGGTCTTCGGCAAAGGCCAAAAGCCGTGCGGCATCTTTCGCGGGCTGCCAATCCGAATCGTTGGCGCCACGCTCCACGTCGTCGATCTGTTGGCGATCGAGTTCGAAAGGAACGCGGAGTTCGACTAGCGCTTTGACCTCGCGCTGTCGTGCAAGGATTCCGTCGTTCGGCGCCGCGACATTACGCAAATGGCCGGTGCCGATGGCGGGGGTGGCGACGCCGCTTGGACCCTGCACGTCGACGACGCGCCTGCCAGCGAGGTAGCGTTTGATGGTGCGCGACGCTTCCTCCTCGATCTGAGCCCAGGCAGCGTCGGATATCGGGGCAAGTTCGCGGTGAAGGTTGTTCATGAGCCATTGTCTCCTTTAAGCGAACCGATACCGAGCGAGCCGTCGCGTTGCGACGCCGGCTGTGGCGCCGCGGGGGCGGGCGTGTCAGAAAGCATGTGTCCGGCAGGCGGAGCGTCGTCGCCGACGTTTTCCAAAAACGTCACGGACGGCACGAAGAACAGATTGCCGGTCTTTGCGACGCTGAAATCGAGCAGACGATCGTAATTGCCGGGCGGACGCCCTACGAACATATTTTCCAACATCTGCTCGATCGTTCGCGGCGAACGCGCGTAGCCAATGAAATAGGTGCCGAATTCCTTGTCGCCGACACGGCCGAACGGCATGTTGTCGCGGACGATCTTGATTTCCTTGCCATCCTCGATGATGGTCGTCAGCGCATTGTGCGCGGACGTCGGCTTCACGGCATCGTCGAGCTCGATATCCGAAAGCTTTGTGCGCCCGATAATGCGCTCCTGAGCTTCGGTGGAGAGCGCGTTCCAACTGGCCACATCGTGCAAGTATTTTTGCACGATCACGTAGCTGCCGCCGGCGAAGGGGGCATCTTCGGCGCCCAGATAAACCGCATCGATCGCCGTTTGCGCCGTCGGGTTCTCCGTGCCATCGACGAAGCCGATGAGATCGCGGTCGTCGAAATAGCGAAAACCATGCACTTCATCGGCCACTGAAACGGCCTCGCCGAGCCGGGCCATGATTTGCGTTGCCAGCTCGAAACAGAGATCCATGCGCTGGGCGCGAATGTGAAAGAGGAGATCGCCGGATGTGGCGACGGCATGGCGCGAGCCGGCCTTGAATTCCCGAAAAGGATGCAGCTCTGCCGGCCGCGGTTGACCAAAGAGCCTGTCCCACGCGTCGGATCCAATCCCCATCACGCAGGACAGGTTTCCCTCAATATCCCGGAAGCCGACGGCACGTAACAGCGCCGGCAGGTCGCCGCAAAACGACCGGACTGCCTCACGACTAGCACCGCCGGGGTTGACCGTTGCGACGAGAAAGATCGCGGCACGAGTCAAAGTCCCAACCACCGCCTGTGGCACCGGAGGTAAGCCGGATTGTGCGCCGGACGCGCTCAATGAACCTTACTCCGTCGATGACGCCCCTTTGAGAAAGGGTATCCGTCACGGGCCTAACTTTGTGGGATTGTGACGAAAAAGACAACTGACGTGGAGCCCAGGAGAAGCAACGCCCGCACATTGAGATCGACCGTGATCCGCTCAGAGGGCGAGCGCCTGCAGGATCAGGTCCGTGATCGCATCAGGGTGTGAGATTAGCGACAGGTGGCTCGACTTGACCTCGATCGTCTTCGCACCCATCCGCTTGGCCATGAAACGCTCGAGGTCGGGATTGATCGTCCGGTCTTCGGTGGACACGGCGTAGAAGGTGGGCTTGGTGCGCCAGGCGGCGTTCGTTGTCTTGTCTGTGTTCAGCGACTTCTTGAAGGGCTGCTGAACCGCGTAGAGGACGCGTGCCTCTTCCTTCGGCAGGTCGCCCGCGAAGTCGTGCAGGAAAGCCTCCTCGGTCAACTGGCCCCAATCGTCGTTGAACACAACGCCGGCTGAGGCAGGCGGCGCCGGGTAGTTCTTCGCCAGTGCCGCATAGTCCTCACCGGCATCGGGTGCCCGCGCGGCGACGTAGACAAGCGCGGTGATCTTCGGGTCCACCCCAACCTCCGTCACGATCATTCCGGAGAACGAGTGGCCAACGAGCACCGTCGGGCCCGGCTGCAATGCGATCGCCCGCCGCGCCGCCTCCGACGCCTCCTGCAGCGAGGTCAGAGGATTCTGCACGCTGGTACAATTGATGCCCTTCTCCTGGAGGCGAGGGATGACCTTCGACCAGGAGGAACCGTCAGCAAACAGTCCATGGACGAAAACGACATTCTTTGTTTTCAGGGACGTCTGGGCGCTGGCGACTTGGTTGAGCAGCGGAAGGGCGGCGCCAGCTGCGGCCAGCGCGCCCACAAAGGTGCGACGGTCCATAGAGATTCTCCTTTGCAGTTGGGAGTATTTCCAGTGAACGACGGAAGTGCCCGGCGCGGCCTCGAAACGACGTGTTTGACCCAAAGCGGACAATCGGTTTCAACAGCTTATGACGCTGCGCCGGGTTCGGAGATTGTTCGAGTATCCCGATCCGTTCCTTTACGCGGCCCGGAGTGGCGAAGTCCTCGCTCCTACCTTGTCGGTGGTCTCGAGCGGGACCCGGCACCCATTCCAAAAGAGGCTGAGCATATTGAACCAACCGATCATAAGCACGACCTTACGAGAGATCGTCTCACCGTACCTGTCAAGAAGTTCGCGTAAGGTCTCGTCGCGCAATGTGCCGGTCTTTGATAACTCATCGGTCGCTTTACACACGAGAACATACTCTGGACTGATACCGGATACCGGTCCGTCGTTGGCAGCGGCGTCGATCTCAGCAGCAGACAAGCCCGCGTTCTTAGCCATCACGACGTTGGCTTGCGCCTCGTAAGGCGTATTCAACACCTTTGCCGCACATGGCGGAAGGGGTGAGATTCGAACTCACGAGACGCTTGCGCGCCTGCCGGTTTTCAAGACCGGTGCCTTAAACCACTCGGCCACCCTTCCGTGCGTTGACCCGACTAGGTCTTTGCCCTGCGGTGCGGACCGTCACTAGCGCCTTTGCTACCGTATTGCTACCCATTCGATTCACGAGGCGTTCTTCTGCGCAGCCTTGAGAGCGGCGTCAACCTTCGCCGCCGCTTCCGACTGACAAGAGAGCGATAGGCGATGCGGATTCGCTCCGACCACGATGTTTGGCGGGGCTAGCGGGGCGGCATCCGTTGTACTGATGCTTGAGGGAGTCAGACGCGATATGAAAATATCCCGCTCTAATGAAACAGGACGTTCACGCCAACCTTCACGACGTTCATCGTGAGCTTGTCGGATATGGTCGATGTCAGTGGACCATCAACGGACGAGTTGATTGTCAGCGTCTCATTCTTGGTGCCGAAGTCGGCGTAATTATATTCGGCCTTGAGCGTGATCATGTCTGTCACGGCATATTCTACACCGGCTCCGACCATCCATCCGAGACGGTTGAATGAGTTCGAGCCATTGGTGATGCTGCCAAACACCGGATCGGTGCCGTTGAAATCGAATTTCTCGCTCGTCCAAGCTCCGCCCGCTTTTGCGTAGAACAGTGCGCGGTCCGCGGCGACGCCGAAGCGGGCAGCGAACGTACTGAGAGCGTCATTTTTGTGGGATACGTTCGCAGTGGCGGTGCCAAAAATCGACGAATCGGTTGCTGTCTGGCTCCATTTCATGCCCGACCAGTCGATATCGCCGTCGAAGCCGACGACGAACTGATTGATCTGATAATTAAAGCCCAACGTGCCGCCGACGATGCCGCCATTGGAATTCAGCGTAGCTGCATCACCTACTCCGTCGTCCGTTTTGACGCTTCCCCAGCCATATCCGCCGTTGATGCCAACGTAGAATCCGGTCCAACTAAAGGGCGGGGGCGCTGGCACGAAGGGCGGCGCCTTCAGCAAGGGTCGCGGCATATCGGCGGCATAGACAAGCACCGGGGCACCAAACACGAGCGAAGCCGCAAGCAAAAGTCTTTTCATATGAAAACTCCCCACAGCGAATCCCCGAAAGGACTTTTCAGCAAGGAGGCGCGAGCTTGGTTAATAAAATCTTAATAGGGGGACGTGTCACATATCACTTCGGCCGGCACTCGACGTTTTCCAAGCTCAGCACCATTTGCAGCGCGACGGGAACGCCTACCGCTTCCTGAGCCGTATGCGCGTCCTGACGAGGTTGAGCAACAGGTGCCGCCACACGACGACAGGTAAAATACTGCCGCACGGAGAGAACACTTCCTCCACATATTCCGACCACACCGGACACGCTTGTCGTGATTTGCGGCGCCAATTGCCGCTATAAACAGCGGCTTCGCCGGCGGTGAAAAAGTTATTCTCGTGATTGATCGATAGAAAAAGCCCTGCATGAGGTGCCAGCGAGCGCATGTAGTCAAGCG
Organism: uncultured Alphaproteobacteria bacterium; assembly: GCA_963695615.1. Taxonomy (GTDB): domain Bacteria; phylum Pseudomonadota; class Alphaproteobacteria; order Rhizobiales; family Xanthobacteraceae; genus BOG-931. The sequence goes on from CAVOHH010000014.1 coordinate 237,572, forward strand.
CGACTGTGACAGGCATTTCGGTGAGTGAATTGACGTTGAGCGCGATCTCAAAGTCGCACTCCGGGACGCCAGCTAAAATCTTGATGCGTCCGCTTCTGTTCGAAGGATCTTCGCCTTCAAACCACAGTGCCTGGGGTCCGAGCGTTGCGCCAAGAAAGCAGGCCTGCGCAACTACGCCAAGCGGCAAGTCAACGGTCGTATAATCGAGGCCTGCGCGATGTCCGTAGAATGCCGCGCGCCCCATGCCAGGACCGATCTCGATGACCGTGCAGCGGGGGCCAGCTAGTTCCTGCAGGCGCCGCACTTGATACATCGCGAGCTTCGCCCGTTCGGAGTCGAGCGCGTGCGCAACAAAGGAAGATGGTTCGATCGTTGGTGCAATGCTCCGGCACAGATTGTCGACGCCGTAGTAGAGGTCCGTGCTTACCGGATCGATGAAAATTGCGCGTAGCGCGTCGTTGCCATCGGCCAATAGAGCGGCGTGAACATCGGCACGGCGAGCATTGATATCATGCCACATGCCGCCGGCCGCACGCGTTGTCGCGATTGCCGATCGGTATATGCGGCGGACCCGATCTAGGAAATCGTCGCTCGGATAGCCGCGCTGCACGGTTCCCTCCGACTGCATCGCAACCTCTATCAGAATCGCCGGGCGTTGGTTTTGGGAGGCACTCGAACAGCTCCAAGCTCAGCATGCGTGCCGAGATGCGTCATGCGACGCTGATTTGCTCAATGAAATACGGAGTGTTGTGACACTCAGAGGGAAGGCGAGGTGCCAACTCTCGAATTTCAAGACCAATGCCTTAAACCACTCGGCCACCCTTCCGCGTCCGTAACATCAAGCACTTGTCGATATATAGACAATGAACCCCTTGGCAACTTTCCACATCTTGGATGCCAATGGGACACCGGCGGGACTCGAAGGCTTCGATGTCGCCCCCGACCCCAGGCCTTTTTGCTCCGATCCGACCGTTCCGATCCCGTTGCGCCACCTGACCGTTGACCGAGCCCGGGGAGAGTTGCGAGACTGATCCGGCGCGATCGATGTGGTGCCAAACAGGGGACAAAGATGCGTATTTTTGTAGTGTTGCTCGCTGGCGCAGCCGCAATTTTTGTATCGACTTTGAGCGCTCAGGCGCAGCGAGGGTGCGGCAGGGTTTGCCTCGAACGGCGGATCGCCACGCTGGAGGCTGAAATAGCGCAGCTCAACGCCAACGCGATTAAAGCTGGGCAGACCGTGACCATCAATGCGCCCGGGGGCTGCCTCTCCTGGGGTGGGCCCACTCCCGGTGCGGTCGGCTGGGTACCGCCGCCTTGCTTCAATAGTACCTGGGTCATTGGCAGCCACTAACGGCCTTGTCGTTGCGTTAGCTGCTTGACGTGTCCACGTAACAGCGCGGCGACAACCGCCGGCGCACTGACATCGACTTTGCGCGCACGCTTTTGCCCAGCTTCGCCACACCATTGCTCGCGCGGGATGCGGAAAACCTGCCTCCGGCAATGGTCTATTCACTATCGATTGGCGTGCGCCCATTTTCGCCACAATCTTACCACGCTAGAATTCGATACCTTCGCGGGTGGGATAGGGGACAATGCGGCGTCGGGTACGCTCGATAGTAACGCATCTTGCGTCCATCGGCGCTTGCAAGCGGTTTGCCCCGGTTGCGGCGAGCGCCTCGCTGTGCCTTTTCCTCGCCCATTGCGCCGACAGCAGCAAAGTCGACCCGCGCTACGGTGTGTCGCCGAGCGCGCTTTTGGTCCAACCCGGCGATCCGGTGCCCAAAGGCGGTGGCGTCTACCGTGTCGGTTCGCCCTATATGGTCGCCGGCCGCCTCTATGTTCCGGAGGCTGACCCGCACTACCGCGCCGAAGGCCTGGCGTCCTGGTACGGTGATGATTTCCACGGCCGCGCCACCGCCAATGGCGAGATTTTCGACCTCAACGCCATCTCTGCCGCGCACCCGACAATGCCGCTGCCGAGTTATGCGCGCGTCACCAATCTCAAGAACGGCCGCTCGCTGATCGTGCGCGTCAATGACCGCGGCCCCTATGCCGCCAATCGCATTATCGACGTGTCCAAACATGCCGCCCAGCTGCTGGGCTTCATCGACCGCGGCACGACCATGGTGCGCGTCGAATATGTCGGGCCGGCGCAGATCGACGGCTCCGACGACCGGCTGCTCGAGGCGACCTTGCGCCAGGACGAACCGGCGCCGGCACCGGGCAGCATCCGGCTCGCCGCCGCGACGCGAATCGTTCCGGTTGCGATGACGTCGCCGTCCCGGACCCGCTTTGCCAGCACGGGCTCGATCGGCGGCAGTTCATTGGCGCTCCCCGACACCGCGCCGAACGGCGACGACACCGTGCAAATCCTCAACGGCCGCGGCCTTTACTGATCTGGCGCGCGTCTTTCGTCGGCGTGCCTAGTCCCACCAGAAGAGCCAATATCTCTGTTTCGGCAGATGCAATACCGTTTCCCGGAAGAACTCCGGCACCGCAATTAGGTCATAGACGCCTTCATCACAGAACAGCATCTGCTCGCGCACGAGTTCGAGCGCTTCGCGCGGATCGGCCGGCGGACGTTCAACACGGAACTCGATCGTGCCGTTGCCCAGGGCGCAAATGTCAGCGCCATATTTTTCGTTCCAGTGCCGGGCCACCGCTACCATTTGCTCGGAGTTGGGACAGGCATTCCACCCACCATAGAGCGTATAAGCGGGAATCTCCCAAGACCTCGGTGTTGGAATTCGCACCAGCGCCGCCTCCTGCACATACGGAAGTGGCGGCTTTTCGCCCAGGGTATCGCGCAAAGTAGACATGTGGTCGTTCAGGTCGCGCATCGGCTCAATTGGCTCGGCGACGAATGCCGGAGCTTCGGTGAGCCAGCGTTGCCGCTCGCCGTCCTCGTCGTATCTGGACCAGTCGGTCATCCGCTCGGCAAAAAACTCTTGTGCCGGAGGTGCGGCATCGATGACACGACGTGCCTCAGTCATCAAGTCATCCCGTGAAAGGCTTGGCGCTACTGGCCAATTCGCGGGCGTAATAATCAAGGGAGTGTATCCCTCGACCTGGCCCTTCACTCGCGCGGCCTCGTATGCGGCTTCGGCCTGATCGCCTGGAACAAGCTCGTACGGGAACACAAGCCCATCGAGTTGCTGTCGCCAACGCTGCTGGCGTTTCTCGGCCTCCCGCAGCTGCCTGCGTTTGAGCGCCTCTTGCATTTCCGCGGGCAACAGCCGTTTGCCGGGCTTGTTGCTCCATCGTGATCGAAATTCCAGCTGCACGAAAACGACAGTTGCAACGGGAGCACCGAAGAAGATTACCAGCAACGCGCACGCGAATAGAAACTGACTTCCGGAGTTGAGCGCGCCCCAAGTTAAAGCCGCTACCAAATAGCAAGGTATGATAAACTTGCCGCGCCGTCTGAACTCCGCAATGCCCCCGGGATAGCGTGAAAATACCGATGGCCTGAACCTTTGCAGGGTCCATCCAACGATCGCCGCTAGACTAATCGCTAAAATCAGGCAGGCAGCCAACCACATGGGCTCAACGCTCCGCTCCTGGGTCTGTCGAGTGTGCTTCGGCTCCAAACTCATAACAAGTCTCCGTCACTTTTTCATTGACAACGGTCACCGATATGGTTATATCCCGCTAGCTCGCTCACCGAAGGGCGCTTTCCGGAGGCAAGCCTGAATGCGGAGCGGGTGCGGCGCCTGCGGGCGGATTTGCAGTCCGCTCCCGGGCGGCTTCGGGCATCGACCCGGCCGGCATGACGACCGGTCTGCCAGGTGTCTGGCTGAACTTGGCGGCGGAGAGGGCCTCAAGCCCGCTATCATCCGCCGCCGGGAAGCGCGGCCCGGAGCTGAGTGGTGGCGTTCGGTCGCCTAAGCGAGAGCCGCGGTGGAGCGCCGAGAGGCGAGCGCGCTACGCTCGGCGCGCTGCCGCATCCGTCTTGATGCGGCCAATGGAAAGTGCGCCTGTCGGCGCTCTGCCCCCTTCGCTTTTCGTTCGGGGTTTCGTTTTTCCGTTCGTGACATCGTGGTGTGACGTGAACGCGCGCGGCGGTGCAGTGCGCGAATGAGGACGCTTGCGAATGAGGACGCTTGTCCGTTCACCGTCATCCTGAGGTGGCCGCACCTCAGGGTGACGGAAAGAGGTCGAGCACGCCTTTGTGCGTCTGTTATCTTGCCGCATAGCGCGCTAAAGCATGATCAAGCACCGCATGGAGATCGAAGTGCCGAATGCAGGCCGGAACTTGTGGTCGGGGAGGGAAGGGCGCGCCGGCGCGATCGGCTTGGTTTTCGCTCTGCTCTGCGCATGTGCTGCTCTGTGTGCCGCTCTCGTTCATTCGCCGGCGGCCCATGCCGCTTCGCCGGTCACGACAAAGAGCGAAGGGTTTCAGACATCGAGCTCCGCGGCTGCGCTCCTCGACCCCGACAGCAACAGTTTCCTGTTCGAGAAAAACAGCGATCAGCCTTTTGCGCCGGCATCGCTCGCCAAGCTGATGACGCTTGAATATGTGTTCAACGAGATCAAGCAAGGCCACATCAAGCCTGACGACGAATACATCATCAGCGAGAACGCCTGGCGCAAGGGCGGCGCGCCGTCGCACGGCTCGACGATGTTCGCCGCGATCCACAGCCGCGTCAAAGTCTCCGACCTTATCCAAGGCATCATTGTCGATTCCGCCAATGACGCCTGCATGGCGATCGCCGAAGCGCTCGCCGGCAATGAGGCGAGCTTCGGCGCCATGCTGACCAAGCGGGCGCGCGAAATCGGTCTGGAAAATTCGACCTTCACCAATTCGACCGGTCTGCCCGATCCGAACATGCACGTCACCGCGCGCGACATGGCGGAGCTCGCGCGCCACATCATGCAGACCTATCCCGAATTTTATCCCAACTTCGCCGCGCGCGATTTCAGCTGGAACAATATCCGCCAGGAAAATCGCAATCCGCTCTTAAGCATGGGCATCGGCGCGGACGGGCTCAAGACCGGCGAGACCACGGATTCGGGCTATAGCCTCGTCGGCTCGGCGCTGCAGGACAATCTGCGCCTGATCGTCGTGGTCTCCGGCGCCAGGAACGACAAGGAACGCGGCGACGAGGCAAAGAAGCTGCTCGATTTCGGCTTCCATGGCTTCGAAACCAAAATCCTGTTTGCTGAAGGCCAAACCATCGGCGCCGCCAAAGTATTCGGCGGCGACAGCAGCTACGTGCCGCTCGTCGGGCCAGGCACCGTGAGCTTGATGATGCCGCGCAATACCAACGACCGGCTCATCGCCCGTATCGTCTATAACGGGCCGGTGCCGGCCCCGGTCAGCAAAGGCCAGCCCATCGGCAAGCTCAAAGTGTGGCGCGGCGACAATGTCGCGCTCGAAGTGCCGTTGCAGGCCGCCGACGATGTCGGCACCGGCACCATGTCGCAACGGGCCATGGACGGGGCAACGGAATTGATGATCGGCTTGTTCCGTGCCGGCGTCGGCAAGCTGTGACTCCATCTAGAGCGCAGGCGGGTGCGCCACGGAGCGGCTCGGCCTATATTGTGGGGGCTGTGCCGAATCCTGCCTCAGTCTCGGTGTACGGATATTCCGGTAAGCCATTGATTTAGATTGGATCGCGCCGAAGGTGAGTTTACCACCGGCGGCATCCGACAGAGTTTTGCCGATGCGCGGGAAGTTCATCACTCTTGAGGGCGGCGAGGGCACCGGGAAATCGACCCAGGCGGCCATGCTGGCGCTGCGCCTCGAAGCGCTCGGCCACAGCGTGCAATTGACCCGTGAGCCGGGCGGTTCGCCGGGCGCCGAGATCATCCGCCACGTCCTGTTGTCGGGAGCGGCGAAACCGCTCGGGCCGGACGTCGAGGCGATGCTGTTTGCAGCGGCCCGCGACGATCATGTCCAATGCACCATTCTTCCGGCGCTCGAGTCCGGCAAATGGGTGATCTGCGACCGTTTCGTCGATTCAACGCGCGTCTATCAGGGCATTCTCGGGCAGGTGGATCATCGCCTGATCCGAGGGCTTGAGCGCGTCGCCATCGGCGACCTGATGCCCGACCTCACGCTGATGCTCGACATTACGGTTGAAGTCGGCATGGCGCGCGCCAGGAAGCGCCGCGGAGCGGCGGCGCCCGATCGTTTCGAAGCAGAGAATGTCGAATTCCACAAAAGACTGCGCGAAGCTTATTTGGCGATCGCGGCCGAGGAGCCGGAGCGCTGCGTCGTCGTCGACGCCAGTGCCGGCAGGGAAGCCGTGGCGCGGCAAATCTGGAACCTCGTCGGTGCCAAGCTCGATCCGGTGACGTCGCCCCTCGGCGGCAATGTCCGGCCGCACGAGGTTGGCGCCTGAGCATGAGCCCGCGCGCCATCAGCGAAGATGACGAGACCGACGAAGCGCCGCATCCGCGCGCCACGACGGAATTGTTCGGCCATGCCGCTGCCGAAGCGACCTTGCTTGCCGCCTATCGTTCCGGCCGCGTTCCGCACGCTTTCCTGATCGCGGGCCCGCAGGGCATCGGCAAGGCGACGCTGGCCTATCGCATGGCGCGGTTCGTGCTCGCCCATCCCAATCCGCAGTCGCCCGGCGTGCAAGCGGCGGCTTCGCTTGCGGTGGCCGCCGAAAATCCGGTCGCCCGGCATATCACCGCCCAAGCGCAGCCTGATCTTTTGATCCTCGAGCGCACCTTCAACGACAAAGGCGTGCTGCATAAGCAGATCGCGGTCGACGATATCCGCAAGACGGTAGCGTTTTTCGGCTCGACCGCGGGCGAGGGCGGCTGGCGGGTTGCGATCGTCGATGCCGTCGATGAGCTCAACCGCGCCGGCGCCAATGCGCTTCTCAAGGTGCTGGAGGAACCGCCGCAACGCGCGCTGCTCTTGTTGGTCAGCCATTCCGCGGCGCGGGTCTTGCCGACCTTGCGCTCGCGGTGCCGGATCCTGACGCTGCGGCCGCTTGCGGATGCCGACGTTGCCCAAGCCGTTGCCGCAACGATGGGCGGGCACGCGAGCGATCCGCAAATCGCCGCCGCTTCGGCCGCTGCCGAAGGCAGCGTCGCCCGCGCGCTGTCATTGATGGACGAGGGCGCCTTGGTGCTGCGCCAGCAGGCGCTCGACATGCTCGACCGATTGCCGTCGCTCGACGCCAAGGCGCTGCACGCGCTGGGCGAGGCGATCGCCGGAACCGATCCGCAGCCGCTCGCCGCCGTTGTCGACACCGTCAATGTCTGGCTGTCGCGGCGGCTCAAGGCGGCGCGAACGATATCGGCCGCCTGGACCGGCTCGCCGCGGCCTGGCAGCAGGTCAATGCCGCCGCGCGCGACGCCGAAACCTACAATCTCGAGCGCAAACCGCTGATTTTCAACGTTTTCGGCCTGCTTGCCGAGGCGACGCGCGGTTGATACCAACCGCGCCTGAGGTTGGACGCTCCATGCCCGGAAAGCCCTATTACATCACCACCGCGATCGCTTACCCCAACGGCGCGCCGCATATCGGCCACGCCTATGAGGCGATCGCCACCGATGCCATCGCCCGCTTCATGCGGCTCGACGGCAACGACGTCTATTTCCTGACCGGCACCGACGAGCACGGCATCAAGATGCTGCAGACGGCGGGCAGGGAGAAGCTGACGCCGCGCGAGCTGGTCGAGCGCAACGTGCCGCGCTTCCAGGCCATGGTGAAGCGGTTCAATTGTTCGAACGACGATTTCATCCGCACCACCGAGCCGCGCCACTACGCGTCCTCGAGTCGCGATCTGGGAGAAGATGCAGGCGGCCGGCGATATCTATCTCGACAAATATTCCGGCTGGTACTCGGTGCGCGACGAAGCCTATTACGGCGAGAGCGAGACGCGGCTCGACGACAAGGGCCAGCGGCTCGGTCCGCAAGGCACGCCGGTCGAATGGGTGGAGGAGGAGAGCTATTTCTTCCGCCTCTCCGCCTTCGCCGACCGGCTGCTCAAGCTCTATAGCGACGTGCCCGATTTCGTGCTGCCGAAAGAGCGCATGAACGAGGTCGCGAGCTTTGTGCGCGGCGGACTGCAGGATCTGTCGATTTCGCGGACGACCTTCGACTGGGGCGTGCCGGTGCCCGGCGATCCCAAGCACGTTATGTATGTGTGGGTCGATGCGCTGACAAATTACATTACGGCCGTCGGCTATCCCGATACGGAATCTGAGAAATTCAAGAAATACTGGCCGGCCAATCTGCACGTCATCGGCAAGGACATTGTGCGCTTTCACGCCGTCTATTGGCCGGCTTTCCTGATGTCGGCCGGCATCGCCGTGCCGCGCCGGGTGTTCTCCCACGGCTTTCTCTTCAACCGGGGTGAGAAGATGTCGAAGTCGGTCGGCAATGTGATCGACCCGTTCGCACTGGCCGATGCCTATGGCGTCGATCCGCTGCGCTATTTCCTGTTGCGCGAAGTGCCGTTCGGCCAGGACGGCAATTACAGCCACGAAGGCATCGTCAATCGCATCAATGCCGATCTCGCCAACGATCTCGGCAATCTGGCGCAGCGCTCGCTGACCATGGTCGGCAAGCAGTTCGGCGGCGCGTTGCCGAAGCCGGGCGCGTTCAGCTCAAACGACGCAGCGATCCTCGCCGCAGCCGACGCCATGATCGGCAAGGCGCGCGAGGCCATGGCGACGCAGCAATTGCATCACGTGCTCAGTGCCGTGTGGGCGGTGGTCGCCGAAGCCAATCGCTATTTTGCCGGCGAGGCGCCGTGGGCGCTCGCCAAGACCGATCCGGCGCGGCAGGGCACGGTGCTCTATGTGACCGCGGAAGTGCTGCGCCAGGTCGGCATTCTCGCGCTGCCGTTCATGCCGGCTTCGGCGGCAAAATTGCTCGATCTGTTGGCGATCCCTGAAAACGAGCGCGTCTTCGCGTGTCTCGGCGGCGCAGCATCGTATCGCGGCCGGCACGATGCTTCCGGCGCCCGCGCCGGTGTTCCCGCGCTATGTCGAGCCCGAGAAGCAAGCGGCGCCAAGTGGCGCAATGAATAGCTAGATAGAAACACATGCTCGTCGACAGCCATTGCCATCTCGATTTTCCCGACTTCGCCGCCGATCTTGACGCCGTGGTCGGCGCGTGCGCGGGCGGCCGGCATCGAGCGCCTGGTGACGATTTCGACGCGCGTGAAGCGCTTTGACGATCTGCTCGCGATCGCGGAGCGCTTTCCCGACGTCTATTGCTCGGTCGGCACGCATCCGCACAACGCGCATGAAGAGCTCGACGTGACGGTGGCCGATCTCGTCGCGCATACGCGTTCGCCAAAAGTCGTCGCGCTCGGCGAAGCGGGGCTCGACTATCACTACGACAACTCGCCGCGCGACGCGCAGGAACGCGGCTTTCGCACCCATATCGCGGCCGCCCGCGAGACCGGATTGCCGCTGGTGATCCATACGCGCGAAGCCGACGCCGATACCGCGCGCATTCTGGAAGAAGAAACGGGGAAGGGCGCCTTCCCCGCCGTGCTGCATTGTTTCACCGGCGGCGCCGATCTCGCCCGCCGCGCCATCGCGCTCGGCCTCTTCATCTCGTTCACCGGCATCCTGACGTTTAAGAATTCGACGGCGCTGCGCGAGATCGCCGCGGAATTGCCCGCCGACCGCATTCTGGTCGAGACCGATGCGCCTTATCTCGCGCCCGGGAAATTCCGCGGCAAGCGCAACGAGCCGGCTTACGTCGTCGAGACCGCAAAGGTGCTGGCCGAAACGCGCGGCGTCACGCTCGACGAGATCGCGCAGCAGACCACCGCCGAATTTCTTCCGCCTGTTCTCCAAAGTGCCCCGCCCCGCGGCCGCCGCTGCCTGAAAGCCGAAATGACGCTGAAAATCACCATTCTCGGCTGCGGCTCTTCCGGCGGCGTGCCCCGGCCGGCTTTGGGCTGGGGCGATTGCGATCCGAACAATCCGAAAAACCGGCGGCGGCGCACCTCGGTGCTGGTCGAGCGCAAAGGCAAACACGGCACCACCCGCATGCTCGTCGATACGTCGCCGGATCTGCGCGAGCAGCTTCTGGACGCCGAGGTCGATTGGGTCGACGCCGTGTTCTATACGCACGATCACGCCGACCACACCCACGGCATCGACGATCTGCGCGCGCTGTTTATCAGCCGGCGCCGCCGCGTCGACGTCTATGCTCGACGAAGCGACCGGCGCGTCGCTGAACAACAAGTTCGGCTATTGCTTCACGGCGCCGCCGGGCAGCGATTACCCGCCGATCGTCTCCGAGCACCGGCTGACCGCCTGGCACTGCGGTGACCATTGAGGGGGAGGGAGGACCGATCGACGGCCTTGCCGTTCCTGCAGGACCACGGCGACATCGCCTCGCTCGGCTTTCGCTTCGGCAAGCTCGCCTATTCCTGTCGACCTCAGCACGCTGCCGCCGGAAAGCATCGCAGCCTTGGCCGATCTCGACGTCTGGATCGTCGACGCGCTGCGCTACAGGCCGCATCCCAGTCATTTCTCGCTGTCGGATGCGCTCGGCTGGATCGAGCGGCTCAAGCCGCGCCGCGCCATCCTGACCAATCTGCACGCCGATCTCGATTACGAGGTGTTGCGCGGCAAATTGCCGGTCCATGTGGTGCCGGCCTTCGACGGCATGACGGTGACCGTCGCCGAGCCCCACTGATATGGGCTCGTATGAGGATGTTCCATAATATGTCTTATGCGAATCAGGCTAACGGGCCAGTCCGGCGCATGCACTTAAGTCTCAGGCTCAGCCGCTCGTCCAAGGCCCTGCTTTCTCTCACCAAACGCCCGGCAACAGCCGCCAGCGCACGCGCGCCGCATAGTCGCGGTAGCCCGGCAAGATCGGCCTGCAGGATGCGGTCCTCGTTGATGGCCCGGCGCAGCAGAAACGGCAGGCTCGCTATCGACCAGCAACGCGCCGGCAAGCCACGAGCCGAGCGCCGGCGCCGCTCGCCAGGACGATGAAGACGATACCGCCAGATAGCCCGGATGCCGGATGACGGCATAAGGCCCGGTGTCGACGATGTACTGGCCGCGGTCGGATTGGATGCGGATGATCGATGAGAAGAACCGGTTCACGTACATGGCCCAGAAGCACAGGCCGTAGCCGGCGGCGAGGCCGATCAGGCTGAGCGCCTGGAGCCATGGCGGCACGCTGTCGCTCCAATGGAAACGGCCGCGGTCGAGCCCGGCGATGATCCAGTGCAGGATCAGGACCAACGAGAACAGCCGCAACGCGAGCGGCGGCTTCTGGCCGCCCGGACGCATCCGTTCGCGAAAAAGGTCCGGGATCGAGAGCGAGAAACGAAGCCACGAAGATGGCGGCGAAAATCGCGAGGTAAATCCAGAAGCCCGGGATCGCGATCGTTCCCGCCGACGCCGAACAGCGCGACGGCCGCAGCGATGAAGATACGCCACCGATTGAACATAGGCCGAAACTGGCATGACCAATCCCCGCTTATCTTGCCGTGGAACGACTCGGATCGGCGGAACTAAGGTTGTGCCGGCGGCGCTGCTTGGCAAGCCCGTCCGCCTCACTCGGTTCGCTGCAGATCGGTCTGATAGGGTCGTCGCAAACACTTGCAGGACCTCGTCATGACCCCTTCGCGCGATATCGGCCGTCTTCTCGAAATCATGGCGGCGTTGCGCACGCCCAAAACCGGCTGTCCGTGGGATCTGGCGCAGAATTTTTCGACCATCGCGCCTTATACGCTCGAAGAGGCTTACGAGGTCGCCGACGCGATTGCGCGCGATGATATGGCCGATCTCAAGGAGGAATTGGGCGACCTCCTCCTCCAAGTCGTCTATCACGCCCGCATGGCCGAGGAACAAGGCGCGTTCACCTTCGGCGATGTGGTGCAAGGCATCACCGAAAAGATGATCCGCCGTCATCCGCATGTGTTCGGCGATATGGCCGGTGAACTGCACGCGCACGGCCCGCAGGCCGTTGACGGCCTGTGGGAGCGGATCAAGGCTGAGGAGAAGCAAGACAAGGTCGTGCGCGACAATGCCGCGAACGAGAAGCGGCGCACTCGCGGGCGTTCCGGTGACGCTCCCTGCCCTGACGCGCGCGCTGAAACTTCAAGCCAAGGCCAGCAAGGTCGGCTTCGATTGGAACGATCCGCGCGCGGTGTTGCGCAAAATCCGCGAGGAAGCCGACGAGATCGAAGCCGAGCTCGATGACGCGCCGGAAGATGCCGCGGCCGAGGTCGGCGATTTGTTGTTTGCCGCCGTCAATCTGGCGCGCCATCTGCGCGCCGATCCGGAAGCGGTGTTGCGGCAGACCAACCGGAAATTCGAGCGCCGCTTTGCGTCGATCGAGCGAGGCATTGGCCGCGCACGGCAAGGCGCCGCAGGACGCGACGCTTGCCGAGATGGATGCGCTCTGGGACGAGGCCAAGACGCGCGAGTGACCCGGAGCCCTCGGCTCGCTACTTCAAAAGTCCAGCGGCGCGCGGCAGCCAGAGCGCGATGTCGGGAAGGAACGTGACCGCAATGACGTTCGCCAACATGACGACGATGAACGGCGGCACTTCACGAAAAATCTCGGCCAGCGGCGTTCGCGTCAGTCCGCTCATGACGAACAGCAACAGCCCGTGCGGCGGCAGCGTCAGTCCCACCATCATGTTGAGCACGACGACGATGCCGAAGTGAATGAGATCGATGCCAAGTCCCTGCGCAATCGGGACCAGAAGCGGCACGATCACGAGCAGTATCGTGACTTCGTCGAGAACGATCGCAAGGAGCAGCATCAGCACGTCGACGCAGAGCAGGAACGCCGTGGGCGACAAGTTCCATCTCACGAACGTCGTCTGAATGAGCTGCGGCACGCCTTCGTTCGCGACCGCATAGTTGAATACGAAAGCCCCGGACATGATCAGCGCGATCATGGCCGTGGCGCGGACCGTGTCGGATATGACGGTGAGCAGTTGCGGCAGTCGGAGCGTGCGGTAAACGATCAAGGCGAGCAGGAGCGCATAGCTGGCAGCGATTGCGGCCGCCTCGGTCGGCGTGGTGACGCCCGAATAGATCAGCCCCAGCAAAATACCGGGCAGCGCGATCGGCAACAGCGCGCGGCCGAGCACCGGCACTGTCTGCGTCCAGGTCAGGCGCTTTTCGCGCGGAAAGCCGCGCCGGCGCGCGATCACGGCAATGACGACCATCATCGACAGCGCCATCAGGCCCGCCGGCACGAGCCCGCCGAGAAACATCGCGCCGACCGACGCGTTGGCGATCAGCGCATAAAAGATCATCGGGATCGACGTCGGCATCAGCGGGCCGAGCGTTGCCGAAACGACCGAGGTCGCGGCGGCAAAGCCGGCGGATAGCGCCCCTCCTTCGCCATCATGCGCGCCAATACCAGGCCGGGGCCCGACGCGTCGGCAATGGCGCTGCCGCTCATGCCGGAAAAGATCAGATTGGTGACGACATTCACCTGCGCCAGGCCGCCCGGCAGGTGCCCGACCATGGCGCCGCCGAATGCCAGCAGGCGCTCGATCACGCCGCTCGCATTCATCACATTGGCGACGAAGATGAACATCGGCACGGCGATGAGGAGATAGCTGTTGTAGAGGCCGTTCATCGTCTGATCGACGACGAGGCCGACGTCCTGATGGGTCGCGATCAGGTAGACATAGCCTGCCGTGAGCATCGCCAGTCCGAGCGGCGCGCCGAGCACCGCCGCAAGCGTGAAGACGCCGAGCAGGACCCATAATCCCTCGGCCACGGCGTCCCTCTTTCAGATGTAATTGCGCCAGCGCGCGCCGAGGAGTTGTCGCAGCGCTAAAGAGCGAACGGACGACGACGGCGATGAGGAACAGGCCGAAGCAGGAATAGACCAGATCGAGCGGAAGATTGAGCACCGGCGTGTGCTCGCGCCACAGGAAGCGGATATAGTCCAGCGATCCAGGCAGCGCGTAGAGAAAGACGCCGCCGACCAGGATATAGCGCGCGATCGCCGCGATACGCTGCGTCGGCGCCGGCAGCAGCCGATAGACGAGATCGAAGGTGATCTGGTCCTTGTCGCGCACCACAAAGGCCTGGGCCCAGAAGATGATCCAGATGAAAAGGATCACCAGCACTTCGTCGGCCCAAACCGCCTCGTCGTGCTCGAAATAGCGCGTGAAAATCTTGTAGTTGAAGATGAGGAACACGGCGGCGAACATGCCGCATGGCGACCCAATCGGCGATTTGACGCAGCCGAGCCGCGGCAACGGCAAGCGTCGATCCGGTCGGCTCAGTCTCGTGAGATCGCTCGTCGGGCGCCGGCATGCGCCTTACGCTTTCTGTGCGCGTTGCAGCCCGGCGGCGTCCCACTGCTTGGCAAGATCGGAATCGGCGTAGATCTTGTCGGCCGCCGCGCGGAACGGCGTCACATCGATCGCATCAACCGTAAGCCCCCGGCCCTTGAGCGCCTGCACGACGGCGGCCTCGTCGGCAAGCCGCGCGTCGTCGCCGGTCTTGGCCGCCTTCAGCGACGCGTCGCCGAGCACCTTTTTCTGATCGGCATTGAGCCCGTCCCAGACCGGCTTGGCCATGGCAAAGAAGACCGGCTGGACCATATGCGCGGTCAGCACGATTTGCTCGGTGACTTCGTAGAATTTTGCGGCATTGAGGATCGAAAGCGGATTCTCCTGCCCGTCGACCGTGCCGGTCTTCAAGGCGAGATAGACTTCGGGCATGCCGAGCGGCACCGGCGTAACGCCGAGCGTGCGGCCGAGCAGCAGCCATTCCGGACCGGCCGGCATCCGCATCTTGACGCCGGCGAGATCGGCCGGACCTTTGACGTCGCGCTTCTGCCGCAGATTGACTTGTCGGGTCCCGAGATAATGTGTCGCGACGATCTGCGATGCCCATTTTGTCGGCGACGGTCTTGCGGAAATCTTCGCCGATCGGGCCGTCGAAAACGCGGCGCAGCTGACCGTAGTCACGCAGCAGATAGGCGCGGTTGAAATAGCCGAGCTCGGGGACCTGCTGGGCAACCTCGAAGGACGTCATCGTGCTCATTTCGAGGTTGCCGCGCTGCAGAGCCGGAACTTCGGTGCCCTGTTTGAACAGCGTCGAGGCCGGATGAACGCTGACATTGAGACCGACCGCCGCCTGATCGATGTCGGCTCTTGAGCTGCTTCAAGCGCCTTGGTGAGAAAGTCCGAAGGCGGGGCGGCGGTCGAGATGCGGATCTGTACGGGCGTCTGCGCGCCGCCACGGCCGGCCAAGCCCATTGCGGCAGTTGCGATTGCCCCTGCCATCACATTGCGACGCGTCGTCATGCCCCTCTCCTCAACTGTCCGCGATAAAGGAATGATTGTATATCCTTGGCCAGCTCGCAAGCACCTGGTCCGCAAGCGCCAGGTCCGCAAGGCGGCTAGTGCACGGCGTGCGCAAACTTTGCCCGCACCGACGCCGCCCGGTCCGGGGCGGCGCGCACGGTCATGGCGATGCGGCCGTTGGTCGTCGACGGCCTTGTGGATCACCTCGGTGTGGCGATGCAGCCAGCTCACGCCCGCGCCGTCGGCCGGATCGAGATCGAGCTCGATCAGCACCCGGCCGGCACTCAACCGCGCCTCGATCGCCGCATCGAGGGCATCGATCCCCTCCCCGGTGATCGCGGACACCAGGATCGGCCGCTCCGCTTCCGGCCGGCGCTCGGCGATGTTTTGCAGCCGCAGGCGTTCGGCCTGATCGACCCGGTCGATCTTGTTCCAGACTTCGATCAGCACGCGCTTGTGCTCGGGGTTGTTGTGCGGATCGATGCCGAGCTGACGCAAGATATTCTCGACGTCGGCCAATTGCGCCTCGGCGTCGTCGTGCGACACGTCGCGCACGTGCAGGATCACGTCGGCCTCGATCACTTCCTCGAGCGTGGCGCGGAATGCCGCGATCAGCATGGTCGGCAGATCGGAAATGAAGCCCACCGTGTCGGAGAGGATGATGCGCGCGCCGTGCGGCAGATCGACGGCGCGCAGCGTCGGATCAAGCGTGGCAAACAGCATGTCGGCTGACAGCACCGTCGCCTGCGTCATGCGGTTGAACAGCGTCGATTTGCCGGCATTGGTGTAGCCGACCAAAGCGACGATCGGATAAGGCACGCGGCGGCGGCTTTCGCGATGCAGTTCGCGGGTGCGTTTGACCTTGGTCAGTTCGTTTTCGATCTTGGCGAGACGCTCCTCGATCAGGCGCCGGTCGGCTTCGAGCTGCGTCTCGCCCGGGCCGCCGAGAAAGCCGAAGCCGCCGCGCTGGCGCTCGAGATGGGTCCAGGTACGCACCAGCCGGCTTTTCTGATAGGTCAGATGCGCGTGCTCGACTTGCAGCGCGCCTTCGCGCGTGCGCGCGCGCCGGCCGAAGATCTCGAGAATGAGGCTGGTGCGGTCGAGGACCTTGGCGTTCCATTCCTTTTCGAGATTGCGCTGCTGCACCGGCGTGAGCGCGCAATCCATCACCACGATGCCGACGTCGAAACTTTTGACGAGACCGGCAATCTCCTCGACTTTGCCTTTGCCGAGATAAGTCGCCGGCCGCAATGCGGCGAGCATCACGATGCCGGAATGCGCGATATCGAGATCGATGGCGCGGGCAAGACCGACCGCTTCATCGAGCTTTGCCGTGGACGTGCGATCGGCCGGCCCGGTGCGTGCTTTGGCGCGAGCCTCAGCGCGGCGCAGCACCGGTTCGATGACAAGCGCGCGCCCGGTGGCCGAGCGACCGCTGGCCGAGCCCCCACCCTTGGCCTCCCCCACACGCGGGAGAGGGATGGGAGGGGGACGCGTGTCGCGACGGCGCGGCTCCAATAAGTCCTATTCCCCAGCCGGCGGTTCTTCAGCGCCTTCGAAAAGCTGGACCGGATGACCCGGCATGATGGTCGAAATCGCGTGCTTGTAGACGAGCTGCGAATGCCCATCCCGACGCAACAACACGCAAAAATTATCGAACCAAGTGACGACGCCCTGGAGCTTCACACCGTTCACCAGAAAGATCGTGAGCGGGATTTTGGCTTTGCGGACGTGATTGAGGAAGGTGTCTTGTAAGTTTTGTGCGCGTTCGGCTGCCATTGCCGTTTTTTCCGTTCTTTGTACCGCGGACCCCTGTGCCGCGGGTCGTTTCTTTTGCCTTCGTCAGTCCTCTACTTTTCGGCCTCACACAGCTGGTCGGGCCGGATGGACCCGAAGGACCGACTATTAGAAGGCGGCCCGGGGACCGATGCAAGCCCAAGTTGGCAGCAAATTGAGACGAGGCCGTGGGAAAGACAGTCCTAACTGGCCTCGGCAAAACGGTGAAACTCCCGCCGCAACGCGGTCGCCAGCAGACCGGGCGCGCCATTGCCGATCGGATGGTCGTCGATGCGCACAACCGGAAGCACGATCTGGCTTGCCGAGGTGATGAAAGCCTCGCGCGCGGAATAGGCCTCTTTCAGCGGTAAAGGCGCGCTCTTCGAGCTTCAGCCCCTGCGCCTTGATGACATCGAGCAGCACCGTGCGGGTGATGCCGCGCAGGATCGCGTGATCGGCCGGCCGCGTCACGACCGTGCCGGCCGCGGTGACGATCCAGGCATTGGCGGACGCCGCTTCCGTCACCGATCCGTCGCGATCGACGAACCAGGCGTCGCGAGCGCCCTGCTCTATGGCGGCCTGCCGCGCCAGCACATTCGGCAACAGGCCGATCGTCTTGATATCGACGCGGCCCCAGCGGTTGTCCGGTACGGTGATGACGGCGATGCCCTTTTCGGCGAGCGCCTCGTTGCGCGCCTTGCTCAATGCGCGCGCCGTCACGACGATGCTGGGCTCGACCGGCACGGTCGGAAAGGCGTGATCGCGGCGCGCCACGCCGCGGGTGATTTGCAGATAGACGATGCCGTAGCTGATGCGGTTTCGCTCCACGACTTCGTGGAGGACGACGTCGAGCGCGCGCAGCGTGATCGGCAGGCGGATGCGCAATTCGCGAAGCGACCGCTGCAGCCGTTCGAGATGACGCCGCTCGTCGATCAGGCGGCCGTCCCTCACCTCGCAGACTTCATAGACGCCGTCGCCGAATTGATAGCCGCGATCCTCGACGTGGAC
This sequence comes from uncultured Alphaproteobacteria bacterium, assembly GCA_963695615.1. Taxonomy (GTDB): domain Bacteria; phylum Pseudomonadota; class Alphaproteobacteria; order Rhizobiales; family Xanthobacteraceae; genus BOG-931. The sequence goes on from CAVOHH010000014.1 coordinate 255,595, forward strand.
TTTGGCATGGCTCAGCGGCAGATAGCGGCCGTTGACGTAAGCGATGCGGGACATTTGCGGTCAGTCTATCCCCAGCGCCTTGAGCTTGCGGTGCAGCGCCGAGCGCTCCATGCCGACGAACTCGGCGGTGCGCGAGATGTTGCCGCCGAAGCGATTGATCTGCGCCAGGAGATATTCGCGCTCGAACACTTCGCGCGCCTCGCGCAGCGCGAGACTCATCAGATGCTCGCCGCCATTGCCGTTCGGCATATTGGGAATCATCGAGCCGACGTCCTGCGGCAGCATCGAGGCCGTGATCACGGCCTCGGGCTCGCCGCCGGCAAGGATCATCAGCCGCTCGACATTGTTGCGCAGCTGCCGGACATTGCCCGGCCAGTCGTGCGATTGCAGCACGGCGAGCGCGTCGGCGCCGACATTGCGTTTGGGCAGCCCCGTGGTCTGCGAAATCTGCGTCATGAAATATTCGACGAGTTCGGGAATGTCCTCGCGCCGTTCCGAGAGGCCGGGCACGCGGATCGGCACCACCGAGAGGCGATGATAGAGGTCCTCGCGGAATTTGCCGGCGGCGATATCGGCCTCGATATTGCGGCTGGTCGACGACACGATGCGCACGTCGACGGTGACCTTGGTGCTGCCGCCGACGCGCTGGAAGGTCTGGTCGACCAGGACGCGCAAGATCTTGTTTTGCGTTTCGCGCGGCATGTCGGCGATCTCGTCGATGAACAGCGTGCCGCCATGCGCCTCTTCGAGCGCGCCGACCTTGCGGCTTGTCGTACCGTTGCCGCCCTCGACGCCGAACAGCTCGACTTCCATGTATTCCGGGGTGATGGCGGCGGCATTGATGACGACGAACGGCCCGTCGGCGCGCGCCGAATGGCCGTGAATGGTGCGGGCGGCAAGCTCCTTGCCGCTGCCGGAGGGGCCGACGATCAGGATACGGCTGTTGGTCGGCGCCACTTTTTCGATGGTCTGGCGCAGCTGATTGGCGGCGGGCGAGCGGCCGACCAGCGTCGAGGCCAAGCGGCGCAAACTGCTTGAGCTCGCGCACCTCGCGCCGCAATCGCGAATTCTCCAGCGCCCGTTCGGCGACCAGGAGCAGCCGGTCGGCCTTGAACGGTTTCTCGATGAAGTCGTAGGCGCCGCGCTTGATCGCCGAGACCGCGGTCTCGATATTGCCGTGGCCGGAAATCATCACGATCGGCAGTTCGGGGTGTTCCTGCTTGAGGCCGTCGAGCAGTTGCAGCCCGTCGAGGCGGCTGCCTTGCAGCCAGATGTCGAGGAAAACGAGATTGGGCCGGCGCGCGACGACGGCGGCCAGCGCTTCATCGCTGTCGCGCGCGGTGCGGGTGCCGTGACCTTCGTCCTGCAGGATACCCGCGACCAGTTCGCGGATATCCGTTTCATCGTCGACGATCAGGATATCGGATGCCATGCTCAAACCGTCGCCCTGTAGCAGTTCTGCCGATTATTCGGTCTTTCACTCTTTCGTAGAGTCGTTTCGCCCGGCACTTCGTTTCGATCAGTCTTGACGTTAGTCATTCCGCCGCCGCGCGCGGTTCGACGGCTTCGTCGGCCGCGTCCGCCTTCACCGGCTCGGCAACAAAGCGCAACTGCATCCACGCTCCGCGCGCGCCCGGGGTCTTGTCGGAGGCGTCGCGCAGCTCGAGCCGCCCGCCGTGTTCTTCCAAGACGCGATTGACGATGGCGAGACCGAGGCCGGTGCCCTTCTCGCGCGTCGTCACATAGGGTTCCAACAGGCGCGCGCGGTTTTCCTTCGGCAGGCCGATGCCGTTGTCGATCACATCGATCACGACATCTTTGCCGTCGCGCTTCGCGCTGACGACGATGCGGCCGCGGCCGAGCTCGGCCGGCGGCACCGCCGCGATCGCCTCGGTCGCGTTCTTCACGATATTGGTGAGCGCTTGCGAAATCAGCCGCCGGTCGAAGCGCGCCGGCATGGCATCCGCCGGCAAGTTCGACGTCGAAATCGATGTCCGGATGCGCGACCCGCAGCAGGAACACGACCTGCCGCACCGTCTCGGCGACGTCCTCGTCGGCGATCACCGCCTTGGGCATGCGCGCAAAGCGCGAGAATTCGTCGACCATGCGCTTGATGTCGTCGACCTGGCGCACGATCGTTTCGGTGCATTGCTCGAATACGGCCGGGTCTTCGGTGATCGACTTGCCGTATTTGCGGCGCAGCCGCTCGGCCGACAATTGGATCGGCGTGAGCGGATTCTTGATCTCGTGGGCGATGCGGCGCGCGATGTCGGCCCAGGCCGAGGTGCGTTGCGCCAGAACGAGCTCGGTGATGTCGTCGATGGTGATGACGTAGCCGTGCTCGGCTTCGGTCGTCTGCTCGCTGGTGACGCGCACCGAATAATTTCGTTCCTGGCCGTCGCGCGAGACCGTGACTTGGCGCTGCACCAGGCGCTGATTGCCGTTGCGCGCGGCGTGGAAAATCTCGGCGAGTTCCGGGGCGACTTCCGCGAGCGGCAGACCGAGCACCTCGCTCTCGACGCGTCCGATCAGCCGCTCCGCCGAGCGGTTGAGGATGGAGATCCGCCCGTCGCCATTGACGCCGATGACGCCGGCGCTGGCGCCCGACGAGCACCGCTTCGGTGAAACGGCGCCGGCTGTCGATGAGGTCGCGCGCGCGCACGATGTCGTCGTGCTGCGTGCGCAGTTCCTGCGTCATCTTGTTGAAGGTCTCGCCTAACCTCGCGAGATCGCCTTCCGAACGGTGCACCGGCACCTGGATGTGCAGATTGCCGGTCGACACCACATTGGCGGCGCCGATCAAGCGGCGGATCGGCGCGACCAGCCGGTTGGCAAAATCGAGTCCGATCCAGGCCGACGACAACAGAACGATCAGCGCGATGACGGCGAACATCAGCGCGAACGCGACCTGGATGCCGAGCCGGCGCGCTTCGAGATTGGCATATTCGCCGACGCTCTCCTGCGTCGCGCGCAATTGCTGCACCACCCGCGGGTCGAGCAGCCGCGCGACATAGAGATACATATTGTCGTAGCCGCGCAGCTTGACGACGGCGGCGACGTGATCGCCCTCCGGAATGAGGGCGACCTGCGGATCGGTTTCGGTGATCTCGCTCAAAAGCTGCGCCGACGGCAGCACGATTTTCTGATCCATCGTGACGTCGGCACGCTCGACCGTCGAGCCATCGGGCTTGATGATGATGGCGGCCGAGAGATTGCGGCCGGTGGCCTGCGCGGTGAGGAATTTGCGGAATTGATCGCGATCCTGGTCGAAGACCGGCTTGGCCCGGCCGAGATCGTAGGCCATCGCCAAAACTTCGCCGCGGATCGCTTCGGCGTGTTCGTTGACATAGGCGTTGGCGACGATCAGCGATTGCTCGATCATGGCGCGCGTGCGCGTCGAGAAGAAACGATCGAGGCCGCGATCGAGCGTCGTCGAGGCGACAACGGCGATGAGAATGGTCGGCACCGCGGCGATCACCGCGAACAGGCTGACGATCTGAATGTGCAGCCGCGAGCCGGCGCGGCCGCGCCGCCGCGCCTGGATGACGACCCAGACTTCGCGCCCGATGATGGCGAGCAGCAGGAGCCCGGTCACGGCGTTGCCAAGCAAGAGCTTGACCCACCTCATGAACCGGCGCGATCGGGGTCAGTCCCGAAAGCACCAGGAAGGTCGCTGTCGCAGAAAGGAGCGCGATGCCGACCGCAAACGCGCCGATCAGCCGCGAGGCGAGCGGCACTGGCGCGGTGGTCACCTGCTCGAGCGGGGCGACCTGTTCGACAGTCGACATCTATACTTCCCGGAAACGCGCGGCAGTTTGAATTGCAACGGAAATTGCGGGCGAACGGAAACCAACCACCCACCCCGAGTGATGCTTTTATACAACAATGTTGCCCGATTGCGACAATTACTAGGCACCCGCCACGAGGCGCCTTGCCGCTGCCCTGGCCACACGCCAAAGGCACGCCCGAGGATCGTGACCTGGTTGTGACCTGGTCGTGACCTGGTTGTGACCTGGGTCCTAGCTGCCGCTGGTACGATAGACCTGGATGTCCAAGTCGCGGATTTTCTTGCGCAAAGTGTTGCGATTGACGCCGAGAAGATCGGCGGCGCGGATCTGGTTGCCGCGGGTCGCCGTCAATGCCGCCGATAAGAGCGGGCCCTTCGACCTCGCGCAGGATGCGGTGGTAGAGGCCCGGCGGCGGCAGGCCGTCGTCGAAGCCGGAAAAGTAGCGTGTCAGATAGCGCTCGACCGAGCCCGACAGGTTTTCGTCGCCGGCCTTGCTCTCGCCGGGCGCCACCAAAGCGGGCTGCGCCAATTCGGCGTCGACCACGGCCGAGGTGATCGTTTCCTGTGGATAAAGCGCGGCGAGCCGGCGGGCGAGATTTTCCAATTCGCGCACATTGCCGGGCCAGCGATGACGCTTGAGCCGCTCGACCGCGGCCTGATCGATCTGCTTGGGCGGCAATCCTTCGCGTTCCACCATCGTGAAGAAGTGCCGGATCAGATCGGGAATGTCCTCGGTGCGCTCGCGCAGCGGCGGCAGGCGCAGCGGCACGACATTGAGGCGGAAGAACAGGTCTTCGCGGAACAGACCCTGCTGGATGAGCTGTCGCAGATCCTTGTTGGTCGCAGCGATGATGCGCACATCGGCCTTGATCGGCGTGCGGCCGCCGACCGTGGTGTATTCGCCCTGTTGCAGCACGCGCAAGAGCCGCGTCTGCGCTTCCATCGGCATGTCGCCGATTTCGTCGAGAAAGAGCGTGCCGCCCTCGGCCTGCTCGAAGCGTCCGGAGCTGCGCGTATTGGCGCCGGTGAAGGCGCCCTTCTCGTGGCCGAACAATTCCGACTCGATGAGGTCGCGCGGGATCGCCGCCATGTTGATCGCGACGAACGGCCCGGTGCGCCGTTTGCCGTAATCGTGCAGCGCCCGCGCCACCAGTTCCTTGCCGGTGCCGGACTCGCCCGAAATCATGACCGTCAGGTCGGTCTGCATCAGCCGCGCCAAGACGCGGTAGATTTCCTGCATCGCCGGCGAGCGGCCGACCAGCGGAATGGATTCGAAGTCCTCGACCTTGGCCGGCTGTCGCGCCTTTTCCTTCGGCTCCGACAGAGCGCGGCCGACGATCGCGATCAGCTCCTTCAGATCGAAGGGCTTCGGCAGATATTCATAGGCGCCGCGCTCGGAGGCGCGAATGGCGGTCATGAACGTGTTCTGCGCGCTCATGATGATGATCGGCAGATCCGGCCGCGATTTCTTGATGCGCGGCAACAGATCGAAGGCGCTTTCGTCCGGCAGCAACACGTCGCTGATGATGAGGTCGCCGTCGCCCTGGCTGATCCAGCGCCAGAGCGTTGCGGCATTGCCGGTCGAGCGCACTTCATAACCGGCGCGCGAGAGCGCCTGATTGAGCACGGTCCGGATCGCCGCGTCGTCGTCGGCAACGAGAATGCTTCCCGCGGGCATCAATGATCCCCTTGTGATTTGGCGGCGCCGTCCGGTTCGGCGCCCTCACCGCCTGTTGGTCGCGGTGAATTTCGGCATGAGTATGCGAAACATGGTTCGCCGCGGCTGCGACTCGCATTCGATGATGCCGCCGTGGTCGCCGACGATCTTGGCGACCAGCGCCAAGCCCAGACCCGATCCGGTCGGCTTGGTCGTGACGAACGGATCGAACAAATGCGGCATCAATTCATCGGGCACGCCCGGCCCGTTGTCGCGGACGCCGAATTCGAGCGGCAGCGAGATGCGCGCATTGGCGCCCGGCAGCGACAGCCGCACGCCGGGACGAAACGCGGTGGTCAGGACGATTTCGCCGCCGGTCGTATTTTCGCCGATCGCTTCGGCGGCGTTCTTGATCAGGTTGAGGAACACCTGAACGAGCTGATCGCGGTTCGCCAGCACCGACGGCAGCGACGGATCGTATTCCTCGATGAATTTGATGTGGCGCGCGAAGCCCGATTGCGCGAGCCGGCGGACGTGATCGAGCACGACGTGGATGTTGATCGGCTCGCGCTCGACCGGACGCTCGTCGCTGAAGACTTCCATGCGGTCGACGAGTTTCACGATGCGATCGGCTTCGTCGCAGATCAGCCGCGTCAGCGTGCGGTCGTCGTCTTCGACGGATTGCTCGAGAAGCTGCGCGGCGCCGCGGATGCCGGACAACGGATTCTTGATCTCATGCGCCAGCATGGCGGCAAGCGCGATCACCGAACGCGCCGCGCCGCGATGGGTGAGCTGGCGATCCATTTTGTCGGCGATGGTGCGCTCCTGCAGCATCACCACGACATGGTCCGGCTGCTCGGGCAGCGGCGCGACATGAAGATCGACCAGCCGGTCGCCCGGATTGCGCGGCGTGCCGAGATCGACTTTGTATTCGTTGACGGCGGCGCCGCGCCGGCGCACCTGCTCGATCAGCGTGATCAAGGGACTGCCGAACGGCACGAGGTCGCGCAGCAGATGGCGCCGCAACAGCGGTACCGAGACCTCGAAAAACGATTCCGCGGCGACATTGGCGTCGACCACTTTGCCGTCAGATGACACAACGATGACGGGGTGCGGCAGGGCGTTCAGAACTGCATCGGCCGCCGAAGAGGTCAGCAATGGCTCCACCGCGCTCATGTCGCGGTCCTCGAAGGTTCGCTTCCGGTGGCGCCATTGCCAAGACAGAAGCTATGTAAAGTCAGATACTTAACCATCAAGAGCAGGAACCGATATGGGCCTCTAGAGTCTATGCACACGCAATAGGCACTATTTAGCATCTGCATAGAGTTTAGCCAAATCATCGTGCAGTGCAAGTGCTGCACTGCAATATCCCTAACCTGTGAACAGCGGGGCCGACCAGTAGCTTCGCAGCCGCCGGCTTTTTGGCGTGGAAATGGGCTGCACCGCCGTTCGCACATTGCGCCGACATGCGCTAAGGCATGCGCCGCTGACATTGACATGAATTGACTGCCCAAATCGGGATCAGAGTGTTTCATGACGGGTCTGGTGGCCGCTGTCATTGTCGCGGCGGGCCGCGGCGAGCGCGCCGGCGGCGGCGTTCCAAAGCAGTATCGCGACATCGCCGGCGAGCCGATGATCCGGCCGACGCTGCGCGCGTTTCTCGATCACGCCGAGCGTCGGCCTGGTGCAGCCCGTTATCGGCGGGGCGGACGAGGAAGCTTTCCGTGCTGCGACGGCGGGTTTGGCAAAAGCTCGTCGCCGCCGGTTCCCGGCGGTGCGACGCGGCAGGCTTCGGTGCGCGCCGGCCTCGAAGCGCTCGCCGCGCGAGCCCCTGCCCTCGTTCTCATTCACGACGCGCGCGCGACCGTTCTTGACCCATGCTCTGATCGACCGCGCCATCGCGTCCGGCCATGCGACCGGCGCTGCGGTGCCCGGCATTGTCGTTGCCGATACGGTGAAGCAAATCGATGCTGCGTCGATGGTGACCGAAACGCTCGATCGCAGCCGATTGCGCATCGTGCAAACGCCGCAAGTCTTCGGTTTCGATCTCATCTTGAAGGCGCATCGGCGCGCGGCCGCGGCCGGTCTCGAAAGCTTTACCGACGATGCCGCTCTTGCCGAATGGGCCGGCCAGCGCGTCAGCGTGTTCGAAGGCGAAAGCGGGAACGTGAAAGTGACAACCAACGAAGATTTTGCCCGCGCCGAACTGGTGCATCTCACCGCTTTGGCCGACATCCGTACCGGCATCGGCTTTGACGTACATGCCTTCGCCGACGGCGATCACGTCATGCTCGGCGGCGTCCGTATTCCCTATTCGCGCGGCGTGACCGGACATTCCGATGCCGATGTCGTGCTTCATGCCCTGGTCGATGCCATTCTCGGCGCGCTCGCCGACGGCGATATCGGCTCGCACTTTCCGCCGAGCGATCCGCAATGGAAAGGCGCGTCATCGGACCGCTTTCTGGCGTTCGCCTGCGAACGCGTGCGTGCACGTAAAGGCATGATCGCGCATCTCGACGCGACGGTCGTGTGCGAAGCGCCGCGGGTGTCGCCGCATCGCGACGCCATGCGGGCGCGCATCGCCGAGATCGCCGGCATTTCCGCCGATCGCGTCGCCATCAAAGCGACGACCAGCGAGAAGATGGGCTTCACCGGTCGCAGCGAAGGCATCGTCGCGATGGCGACGGCGACCGTTCGCCTGCCCTGGTCGGTCTAGCATGAAGCGCGGAATGACCAGTGCGGAACTGCGCCGCATGGCGCGACGCGTTCTCGATCTTTGCCGTGCGCGCGGCCTGCGTATCGCAACCGCGAAATCCTGCACCGGCGGGCTCGTCGCCGGCGCGCTGACCGATATCGCCGGATCTTCGGATGTGGTCGATCGCGGCTTCGTCACTTATTCGAACGCCGCCAAGCACGCGATGCTCGGCGTGCCCGAGGCGACGCTGAAGCGTCACGGCGCCGTCAGCCGCGAAACCGCGGCCGCCATGGTCAAAGGCGCGCTGAAGAACTCGCTGGCCGATATCGCGGTGTCGATCACCGGCATTGCCGGCCCGGGCGGCGGCACGAAGGCGAAGCCGGTCGGGCTCGTTTATTTCGCCGCGGCGCGCCGCGACGGCAAGCGTCTCGTACAGCGGCGACTGTTCGGCGCGATCGGGCGTGGCCGCGTGCGCGCGCATTCGGTCGCGCAGGCCCTTTCGATGCTCGAAATCTTGGCGAAGGGTGCCGGACGCCAGGCTGCACCTTGACGCGTACAACCAAAATTATCTGCCCCAGACGCCTTCCGGCTGCGGCATGAAATATCTCTTGTCGCCGAAACCCGGATACCGATACCAGCGGCCCGGCGCCCAATAGACGACGAGACCGTCGCCGCCATAGAGGCCGCCATAGTCCCCAGACATGGCCCGTTGATTGGCCCATCGATGATCCCATTCCCACCGGCGTGTCGTGCGCGGCGGTCCGCGCAAATCTTGATACGGACGACCGCCTTCGGCGCCTTGCGTGATTGAAGCTCGGCCGCCCGAGGTCTGACTGGGAGCTGGCGCTACGGTTTTCTGCCGGTTATCTTGAGCGGCGCGATGAGTCCTGTCCGGCCCGCGCGGCGCGTCGCCGACTTGGGCCACGCCAAGACCGAGAACAACGGAAGCAACAATCGCCGGGACTTGTCGCAACACTTTGCTCACTCGAAATTTTCTCAGCCGAATTCGGCGCGAACCATTATCGCCGTTCTGACAAGCCTATTCGAGCCGCGCGCGCGACCGAACAGCCGACATAGTTAAAGAGCGCTATGGGCTACGCCGCGCCATAAACCTCGTCGGCGCGGCGCTCGAAGGCCGCGGAAAAGCGGCGGAACGCGGTCTCGAACATCGCTCCCATCAAAACACCGAGCGTGCGGCTGCGGAACTCGTAGGCGATGAAAAATTCGACGTCGCAAGCGTCGTCGCCCACTGGCCGAAAATTCCAGCGGTTGTTCATTTGCTGAAACGGCCCTTCGAGATATTCCACAAATATCTCAAGCTTGCCCCGTTCGAGCGTGACGCGGCTGGTGAAGGTCTCGCGGATGAATTTGTAGGCGACCGTCATGTCGGCGACGATCACCTCTTTGCCCTCGCCTTCGCTCATGCGCTTGCGCACGCGCAACGATTGGCAGAGCGGCACGAATTGCGGATAGCGCTCGACATCGGCGACGAGGTCGAACATATCGGACGCGGAATGCCGCACACGCCGCTTGGTCGAAAATTGCGGCATCCAATCAACGCGCCGTCCGCGACGCCTTCAGCCGGGCAAAATCCTCGCCGGCGTGATGCGAGGAGCGCGTCAGCGGGCTTGCCGAAACCAGCGAAAATCCCTTGGCATAGGCGATCGTCTCGAGCGACTTGAATTCCTCCGGCGGCAGAAAGCGCATCACCGGATGATGTTTGCGCGACGGCTGCAAATATTGGCCGATGGTGAGAAAGTCGACATCGGCCGCGCGCAGATCGTCCATCACTTGCAGGATCTCGTTACGCTCTTCGCCGAGCCCGACCATGATGCCGGACTTAGTGAACATATTCGGATCGATTTCCTTGACGCGCTGCAGGAGCCGGATCGAGCCGAAGTAGCGAGCGCCCGGACGGACCGTGAGATATTTCGACGGCACGGTTTCAAGATTGTGGTTGAACACGTCGGGCTGCGCTGCGACGACGGTTTCCGACCGCGCCGTCCTTGCGCTGAAAATCCGGCGTCAGCACTTCGATCGTGGTCGTCGTCGCAGCGCGCGCGAATGGCGCGGATGACGGCTGCGAAATGCGCGGCGCCGCCGTCGTCGAGATCGTCGCGATCGACCGAGGTGATGACGATATGCGCAAGCCCGAGTTTCGCGGTCGCCTCGGCGACATGCTCCGGCTCGGCCGGATCGAGCGCGCCGGGAAGCCCGGTCTTGACGTTGCAGAACGCGCAGGCCCGCGTGCAGGTGTCGCCCATGATCATGAAGGTCGCGTGCTTCTTGTCCCAGCACTCGCCGATATTCGGGCAACCGGCCTCCTCGCAGACCGTGTGCAGGCCGTTCTCCTTCACGATCTGCCGCGTCGCGTTATAGCCCGGCGAGACCGGCGCCTTGACGCGAATCCAGTCGGGCTTTTGCAAAATAGGCTGATCGGGCCGGTGCGCCTTTTCGGGATGGCGCGGGCGGCCAGCGGTATCGGCAAGAGTATCGATGACAACGGCCATTGATCGGAGCGGCTCAATCTGGGCGGGCATCGGCCCGCACCCTGATACTTACGGCTCCGTATGCTGCGCCGCAAGGTTTAGGTTCCCTCGATCAAGCGCGACGCCGACGACCGATGCATGAACAAAAAGTTAGGTTTTATCGGGGGTTTTCGCCGTTTCCGAACGCAACTTTTGCCACAATAAAAACGCCTGATGCGGCGTTCGCGATGCGCGCCATCGCGGGAGGATTTCAATGACCGCTCAAGCGGCAGCGCTCGCGCTCCATCGATTTGGCTTCGGCCCGGTCGGCGATTCGATCGCCGCAATCGCCAATGATCCCCGCGGCGCATTGCTGGCCGATCTCGATCGGCCTGGTGCCGGTCAGATCGCGGCACTACCGTCAAGCGCGGAGGCGGCGCGCCAGGTCTCCGACTTCCAGGCCGAGCGACAAGCGCAGCAAAAACTCGAGCAGCGAGCCAAGAAAGAAGCCGACGCCAATGCCGCGTCGATGACCGTCAACAACACCTCAATGACCAATGTGCCGGCGAACATGTCGGACACCAGCGCGGCCGCACCGGTCCAGCCGCCCAAGCCGCCGCCCAATCAGCCGCCGCTGCCGCAGCAACTCCTTCTGGCCGAGGCCAAAGCCCGTTTCGACGCCGCGGCGACGGCGGATATCGGATTTGTCGAGCGGCTGGTGTGGTTCTGGTCGAACCACTTCTGCATCTCCGCCGATAAGGTCGTCGGCATGGCCGGACCCTATGAGCGCGAGGCGATCCGCCCGCATGTGCTCGGCCGCTTTGCCGATTTGCTGCTCGCGGTCGAGAGCCATCCGGCGATGCTGTTCTATCTCGACAATGTCGAGTCGATGGGCGCCGAACTCCGTCGCCGGCATCAACCGCGACAAAGGGCTCAACGAGAATCTCGCGCGTGAGACGCTCGAACTGCACACGCTCGGCGTTCGCAGCGGCTATACGCAAAGCGACGTCACGAGCTTCGCCAAGGTGCTCACCGGATGGTCGTGGATTCCGCCCTTCGAACCCGAACACGGCGGCGAATTTGCCTTTGTCAAACGGCTGCACGAGCCGGGCGATCAGACGGTGCTCGGCAAGCGCTATCCCGATACCGGCGTCGATCAGGGCCGCGCCGTGCTGGCCGATCTGGCGCGGCATCCGGCGACCGCGCAGCACATCGCCGAAAAGCTCGCGGGCCATTTTGTCGCCGACGACCCGCCGCCGACGCTTGTCGCCAAGCTGGCAAAGAGCTTTCATGACAGCGACGGCAATCTCAAGGACGTCGCCAAGACGCTGGTAACGGCGGACGAATCCTGGGCGCCGCAGCGGCAAAAGCTCAAGCCGCCCGCCGAGTGGATCGCCGGCGTCATTCGGCTCAGCGGCACGCAAGCGATTATCCCGATCGGCCGGATCATGAATGCGCAGGCGACGCTTGGCGCGCCGTTGTGGCGGCCGCCGGCGCCGAACGGCTATCCCGACACCGAAGCGGCCTGGATCGACGGCATGCCGCACCGCCTCGATGTCGCCAGCGAATTCGCCGGCCGCGCCCAGGGCGTGGATCCGCTCGCGCTCCTCAACAGCGGGCTCGGCCCGCTCGCCTCGCACGAAACGCGCGACACGGTGGCGCGCGCCGAGACTCGCGCGCAGGCGCTCGCGCTTCTGGTCATGGCGCCGGAATTCTTGCGGAGATGATCGTGTCGTGGAGACAACCATGAGACTGCATGCCAAACTGCACGCTCCGTCGCGCCGTGAAGTGCTGCTCGCTTCAGGCACGCTTGTTCGCCTGGGCGCATCTGCCGAAGCTTGCGCACGCCGAAGGCCGCGATCCGCGCTTTCTCGCCATCATTCTGCGCGGCGCGCTCGACGGGCTGGCCACTGTCGCGCCGGTCGGCGATCCGGATTGGGTGGCGTTGCGCGGCGACAATGCGCTGACGCTGCAAGGCAAGACGCCGGCGCTCAAGCTCGACGACTTCTTCGCGCTCAATCCGGCGATGCCCAACCTGCACCGCATGTTCCAGGCCAACGAGGCGATCATCGTCCATGCCTGCGCCACGCCCTATCGCGAGCGCTCGCATTTCGACGGCCAGGATCTGCTCGAGAGCGGATTGCCGAAAGCCGGCGCCGAGCGACAGCGGCTGGCTCAATCGCGCGCTGGCCGGGTCTGGCGCCGGGCGGCCGCGTCGATCCGAAAGGCAGCAGAGTGTTCGCCGTCGGTCCGGTGACGCCGCTCGTCGTGCGCGGCCCGGCGCCGGTCCTGTCGTGGTCGCCGCAGCAGGTCATGCCGGCAAGCGACGACACGGTGGCGCGCCTGCTCGATCTCTATCGCCATTCCGACGTCAAACTCGCGAGCGTGCTCGACGACAATTCGAAACTGACCGCGATCGAGCAGTCCGGCGATATGGCGCAAAAGCCGGGCGGCCCCGGCTCCGGCGCAGGTGCGCGCCTATTTTTCCGAGGCCGCCGGCAATGCCGCGAAATTCTTGGCGCAGCCCGACGGACCGCGCGTCGGCGCGCTCGCGCTCGACGGCTGGGACACCCATGTCAATGAAGGCATCGCCAGCGGCCGGCTGTCGCAATTGCTCGGCTCGCTCGACGACGCCTTGGCCGCGGTCAAAACCAATATGGGTCCGGCCTGGCAGGACACGGTCGTCGTGCTCGCCACCGAGTTCGGCCGCACCGCGCATATCAACGGCACCGACGGCACCGATCACGGCACGGCGACGGTCGCGCTTCTCGTCGGCGGCGCGCTCAAGGGCGGCCGCGTCATCGCCGATTGGCCGGGACTCAAGAGCGCCGATCTCTACGAGAACCGCGATCTCAAGCCGACCACCGATCTGCGCGCCGTGATCAAGGGCGTGCTGAAGGATCACCTGCGCGCCGACGAGCGCGTGCTGGCGCAGAACGTGTTTCCCGGCAGCGACGCGCGTGAAGCCGATGGCGGGATTGGTGGCGTAAGGAAGGCTTTTGCGTTGGCGCTCTCGAATCACAGCCCGACATTCCAGCTCTTACATCGCGCCATTCTCGAGCGTCAGCAGGTGACGCTGACCTACAAAGGCCAGCATCGTGAAGTTTGCCCGTATATCCTCGGCCACAAGGACGGCAAGGAAACCGTGCTTGTCTTTCAATTCGCCGGCGGCAGTACGCGCGCCGGATCGGTTCGCGGCGAATGGCGCTGCTTCTATCTCGCCGAAATAGAACAGCCGCAAATCCGAAACTGGCCCGTGGTATGGCGGCGCCACGCATCGCCAGACGCAAAGCTGCGTCGACGCAGTCTATATCGACGTCAACACCGATGTGCCGAACCAGCCCGGTCGACGAGAGCAATAACGTCTTTTAAGCCTACGTGAACCAATCCTTCAGAATTGGCTGGTGCTGGACCGGATTGAATTCGGTTATCCGACTGAAGCGCATCTTCTTGGCTTTAGTGAAGGGCTCGTCCGCCAAAATCTCCTGCAGCTTCTCAAGGCATTCCGCGCGGGCTAGCAGGAAGCCGCCGCGCGCCGGGATTTGCGGGCCGGAACACAGGAAATGTCCGGCGTCGTAGCCTTTCTGCAAGAACTCGCGATGCTTGGGCACGAGTTCGGAGAATTCCGCGAACGGGACGAGATATTCGCCCTCCAAGAGAAAATGCTTCATGACGCCGAACGCTCCGCGCTGTCAGATATTCAGCACCCGCCCGTAAGCGTCGAGCACCGCTTCCTTCATCATTTCCGACAGCGTCGGATGCGGGAACACGGTGTGCATCAGCTCTTCTTCGGTGGTCTCGAGATTCATCGCCACCACATAACCCTGAATGAGCTCGGTGACTTCGGCGCCGACCATATGCGCGCCGAGAAGCTGGCCGGTCTTCTTGTCGAAGATCACTTTGACGAGACCCTGGTCTTCGCCGAGCGCGATCGCCTTGCCGTTGCCGACGAAGGGAAAGCGGCCGACGCGGATGTCGAGCTTCTTGTCCTTGGCGGCCTGTTCGGTGAGGCCGACGGAGGCGATCTGCGGCGTGCAATAGGTGCAGCCCGGGATCATCAGCTTGTTCATCGGGTGCGGATGCAGGCCCTTGATGGCTTCGACGCAGATGACGCCTTCGTGCTCGGCCTTGTGGGCGAGCAGCGGCGGGCCGGCGACGTCGCCGATGGCATAGATGCCCGGCACATTGGTCTTGCACAGGCCGTCGATGACGATCGCGCCGCGCTCGGTTTTCACGCCGAGCTTTTCCAGGCCGAGATTTTCGATATTGCCGACGACGCCGACCGCGGCGATGACGCGATCGACGGTCAGCGTCTGCGTGCCGCCCTTGCCGTCGTCGATGGTCGCGGTGACGCTGTCGGCTTTCTTGTCGAGCTTCGTCACTTTGGCGCCGGTGAAGATCTTGATGCCTTGCTTCTCGAAGCTCTTGCGGGCGAAGGCGGCGATCTCGGCGTCCTCGACCGGCAGGATTTGCGGCAGCACTTCGACCACGGTCACCTCGGCGCCGAGCGTGCGATAGAACGAGGCGAATTCGATGCCGATGGCGCCCGAGCCGACGACGAGGAGCGACTTCGGCATCTTCTCCGGCACCATCGCCTCGAAATAGGTCCAGACCAGTTTCTTGTCCGGCTCGAGGCCGGGCAGCACGCGCGGCCGCGCGCCGGTGGCGATGATGATGTGCTTGGCCTGATAGGCGCCGGCGCCGAGCGCGCCTTTCGGCGCTTCGCTGCGGCCGGCCTTCACGGTGATCTTGCCGGGCGCGTCGATCGCCGCCTCGCCCCAGATCACGGCGACCTTGTTCTTCTTCATCAGGAAGCCGACGCCGTCATTGAGGCGTTTCGACACCGCGCGCGAGCGCTTCACCACGGCGGCCGGATCGTAGGTCACCTCGCCTGCCGACAGCCCGTAATCCTTGGCGTGCTGCAGGTAGTGGAAAATCTCCGCCGAGCGCAGCAGCGCCTTGGTCGGGATGCAGCCCCAGTTGAGGCAGATGCCGCCGAGATATTCGCGCTCGACAATGGCGGTCTTGAAGCCGAGCTGCGCGGCGCGGATCGCGGTGACGTAACCGCCCGGGCCCGAACCGATAATGATGATGTCGAAATTCGTCTCAGCCATTCAATCCTCGTTATGCCGCGCGTTTCGGCGCTCCCCCTATATGGGGACGCTGCGTGCGCTCTTATAGCAGGCTTCTCAATCCGGGATCGGCCGAAAAATTCCGTCCTCGCCGAGCCGTTCGAGCACGCCGGAGCGGATATCGAAAAAGCAGCCGTGAAGCGTGAGATGGCCCGCGTCGACCGCATCCTTGATCCAGGGAAAGCGTCATCAGGTTGTCGAGCGACAGCCGAACGGCTTCATGCTCGCAGACATCCTGCTGCCGATCCGGGCGGCGCCTGCATCGCGCGCTGCCGCGCCGGCTCGGCGATGCGGACCCATTGGCCGACGAAATCGGACACTTCGGCCGGCGCGCCATTGAGCAAGCGCGTGGATGCCGCCGCACATGGCGTGACCCAGCACCACGATTTCGCGCACCTGGAGCGACGCGCACCGCGAATTCGATCGCGGAGCTGACGCCGTGCGGCTTGTCGTCCGGGCCGTAGGGCGGCACGATATTGGCGACATTGCGGACGACGAACAGTTCGCCCGGCCGCGGCATTGAACACCATTTGCGGATCGGTGCGGCTGTCCGAACAGGCGATGACCAGCGCGCGCGGCCGCTGCCCGAGCCGGCTCAATGCCTCGAAGCGGCTGCGTTCGGTCCGCCAGGTGCCGGCGCGAAAGCGGCGATAGCCTGCGATCAGATCGTCCATGTGCGGCCTTGCAGAGCCGAGGACTGCTTACGGATTTCGCCTGCGATGTACAGCGAAGCAAGAAGGATGCCCGGCGGCCGAGCCGCGGTTGAACCGGACCGGGTTCGGGTGTGTACTATTCGCCCTTCCCACTGGCGCAACGGCGGTCTTCCCTTATGGCCGAACTCACGGTCTACAGCACCATCGGCGTGCGCAGCGCCGCCGAGGATCTGTTTTGCGCAATTCGAGACAGGCAAGCGGCCACAAGCTCGCCGTCACCTGGGGCACCGCGCCGATGCTGGTGAAGCGCATCGAGGGCGGCGAAACCGCCGACGTGCTGATCTTCAGCCGCGCCGGCATCGATGCGTTGAGCAAGCAAGGCAAGATCTGGCCGGCTCCGACGTGACGCTCGCAAGCTCCGGCGTCGCCATCGCGGTCAAGGCCGGCGCGCCGCAAGCCCGACATTTCGACGCCCGAGGCGCTCAAGCAGACGCTGCTCAACGCGAAGTCGATCGCCTATAGCGAGCCGTCGGCCGGCGGCGCCAGCGGCGTCTATTTCGCCAAGCTGCTCGAGCGCATGGGCATCGCCGACGCGAATGCAGCCGAAGACCAAATATCCGCCGGCCGGCGGCTTCTCCGCCACGCTGCTCGTCTCCGGCGAGGCCGAGCTTGCCGTGCAGCAAAAGCCGGAACTGCTGCATGTCGCCGGCGTGCGAAATCGTCGGGCTGTTGCCCGGCGATCTGAACCTGGTCACCGAATTTGCCGCCGGCCTCATGCCGGAGCAGCAAAAATGCCGAAGCGGGCAAAGGCGCTGATCGAGATCTTGCGCTCGCCGGAGGCCGCCGCGGCGTTCCGCGCCAAGGGCCTCGATCCGGCCTGACGCGCGGCAATCAAACGTATTGCGCGATGCCGTTGCCGAACGACCAGTTCTCCTTTCCGACATCGATCAGATTGATCATCACGTCCGGCGGCCGGATGCCGGGATTCTTGCCGAGCAATTCGACGATCCGCGCATAGAGCGCCTGCTTCTGCTCGACCGTGCGCGTATTGGTGACGGTGATTTGCAGGATGACGAAATCCGCGCCGTGTTCGATGCCGAGATAGCTGCGGCTCGTAGATGAAGTCTTCGTCGCTGCGGTCGGTCACGACCATGAAACGATCGTTCTCCGGCACGGTGAATATCTCGCGCAGCGCCTGATAGACGCCGTCGCTGATCGCCTTCTTGTAAGCCGCCGATTTGCCGCGCCGCAGATCGATGCGCACGAGGGGCATTGGCTACACCAGCATCATCACCGGATTTTCGATCAGCGCCTTGAACGCGCCGATCAGCACCGCGCCGAGCGCGCCGTCGACGGCGCGGTGGTCGCACGACATGGTCACGCTCATGATGTGGGCGGCTTCGATCTTGCCGTTGCGCACCACCGCGCGCTCCTCGCCGGTGCCGACGGCGAGGATGGTCGCGTGCGGCGGATTGATCACGGCGGTGAAATCCTTGATGCCGTACATGCCGAGATTCGACACCGCCGTGGTGCCGCCCTGATATTCGTGCGGCTTGAGCTTCGCGCTCGCGCGCGCGCACGGCGAGGTCGCGCATCTCGTTGGAGATCGTCGACAGCGATTTGGTCTCGGCGTTGCGGATGATCGGCGTGATCAGCCCGTTCGGCATCGCCACCGCGACGCCGATGTCGGAATGCTTGTGCTTGAGCATGCCGCCTTCGGTCCAGCTCACATTGGCGTCCGGCACGCGCTGCAAGGCGAGCGCCAGCGCCTTGATGACGAAGTCGTTGACCGAGAGCTTGTAGGCCGGCTTGCCGTCTTTGTCCTTCGGCGCGAGCGCGTTGATCTCTTCGCGCGCGTCGAGAAGCTTGCCGATGTCGCAGTCGATGGTCAGATAGAAATGCGGAATGGTCTGCACCGAGGCGGTGAGCCGCTGCGCGATGGTGCGGCGCATGCCGTCGTGCGGCACGACCTCGTAGCTGCCGTCTTCGTAGAGCGCGCGGATCTGCTGATCCGACATCGACGGCGCGATCATCGGCGCCGTGCCGGCTCGCCGGCTGCCGGCGCGCGCAAGCCGCCGCCTGCTTTCGCCGTCGCCACGTCGCGGGCGATGACGCGGCCATGCGGGCCGGTGCCCTGGATGCGGCCGAGATCGATGCCGGCTTCCTTCGCGAGCCGCCGCGCCAGCGGCGAGGAGAACACGCGGCCGCCGGCATGGCCGTTGGTCGCGGGCGCTGCCGGTGCAGCCGCCGCTGTCGGCGCGGCGACGGGAGCCGGCGCAGGTGGCGGCGCTTTCGCTTGCGGCGCGGCGGCTGCGGCGGGCGGCGGCTGACGGCGGCTGGCGGCGGCTGGCGCAGCGCCCTTCCCGGCCGCCGCCGCCGCGGCCTTCACATCCTCGCCTTCCTGCGCCATCACGGCGATGAGCTGATTGACCGGCGACGTCTTCGGTGCCTTCCGGCACCACGATCTTGGCCAGCGTGCCGTCATCGACGGCTTCGTATTCCATCGTCGCCTTGTCGGTCTCGATCTCGGCGATCACGTCGCCGGTCTTGACCGCGTCGCCCTCTTTCTTGAGCCACTTGGCAAGGTTGCCCTTCTCCATCGTGGGCGACAGTGCCGGCATGAGGATGTTGATGGGCATGGGACGGCAATCTCACCAAGACAGAATTCAGCGGTAACAGACGGCTTTCGCCGCCTCGACCACTTCGGCGACGGACGGCAGCGCGAGCTTTTCCAGATTGGCGGCATAGGGCATCGGCACGTCCTTGCCGCAGACGCGCATGACCGGCGCGTCGAGATAATCGAACGCCTCTTCCATCACGCGCGCGGCGATCTCGGCGCCGACGCCGGATTGCTTCCAGCCTTCCTCGACGGTGACGAGGCGGCCGGTCTTCTTCACCAACTCGATGATGGTGTCGGTGTCCATCGGCTTGAGCGTGCGCAGATCGATCACTTCGGCGTCGATATTGTCCTTCGCCAGTTCTTCGGCGGCCTTGAGCGCATAGGTCATGCCCATCGACCAGGCGACGATGGTCACGTCGTTGCCGGGGCGCACGATGCGCGCGCGGCCGATCGGCAGCACATAATCGTCGAGCTTCGGCACCGGCGAGGAATGGCCGTAGAGAATTTCGTTTTCCAGAAACATCACCGGATTGGGATCGCGGATCGCGGCCTTGAGCAGACCCTTGGCGTCGGCCGCGGTCGACGGCGCGATCACCTTCAGGCCGGGAATGTGCGAGTACCAGGACGAATAATCCTGGCTGTGCTGCGCGGCGACGCGCGAGGCCGGGCCGTTCGGGCCGCGAAACACGATCGAGACCTTGACCTGCCCGCCCGACATATACTGCGTCTTCGCCGCCGAATTGATGAGCTGATCCATCGCCTGCATGGCGAAATTGAAGGTCATGAATTCGACGATCGGTTTTAATCCGGCGAAGCGCCGCGCCGATGCCGACGCCGGCAAAGCCGTGCTCGGTGATCGGCGTGTCGATGACGCGCTGCGCGCCGAATTCTTCCAACAGCCCCTGCGTGACCTTGTAGGCGCCCTGATATTCGGCGACCTCCTCGCCCATGACGAAGACGTCCGGATCGCGGCGCATTTCCTCGGCCATGGCGTCGCGCAACGCTTCGCGCATGGTCATGGTGACGAGCTCGGTGCCTTCCGGCACTTCGGGCTCGGGCGTCGCCGCGGCTGCTGGCGGCTTGGCGGTGCCGGCTTCGCCGGCGCGGCGCTTCCGCTTTCTGCGCCGGTTGCGAGGCTTTTCGCGGCGGCGCCGGCCGCGCACTTCGGCTATCGGCAGCTTGGCCGGCGCCGGCTTGCCGTCCTTTGAGCGCCGCGGCATCCTCGCCGTCGGCAAGGATCATGGCGATCGGCGTATTGACCGCGACGTCGTTGGTGCCTTCCGGCACCAGGATTTTTCCGAGCGTGCCCTCGTCGACCGCCTCCACTTCCATGGTGGCTTTGTCGGTCTCGATCTCGGCGATCACGTCGCCGGATTTGACGGTGTCGCCTTCCTTCTTGAGCCACTTGGCGAGATTGCCCTTCTCCATCGTCGGCGACAGCGCGGGCATCAAAACCTCAGTCGGCATGGCGGCTCACAACGTAGCTCACTACGATACTTGCACTTGGGCGCTCACTCTGCGTCGCGCCAGTCGCGCTTCAGCGATAGACGTCGGTATAAAGTTCGGCAGGCATCGGGCTCGGGATCGTGGGTGGCGAATTCCGACGCTTCATTGACGACGGCGCGCACCGCGGCGTCGATCTTCTTCAATTCGTCTTCGCTCGCCCATTTCTTGTCGAGAAGCCGCTTGCGCACCTGCTCGATCGGATCGTGCTCGGTGCGCACTTTGTCGACTTCTTCCTTGGTCCGGTATTTCGCCGGATCGGACATCGAGTGGCCGCGATAACGGTAGGTCATCATTTCCAGAATGATCGGACCCTTGCCGGCGCGGCACCAGGCGAGCGCCTCCTCGGCGGCCGCCTTCACCGCGCGCACGTCCATGCCGTCGACCTGCGAGCCCGGAATGTTGAAGGAGACGCCGCGCTTGGAGAAATCGGTCTGCGCCGAGGAGCGCGTCACCGACGTGCCCATGGCGTAGCGATTGTTCTCGATGACATAGATGACCGGCAGCTTCCACAGCTCGGCCATGTTGAAGCTTTCATAGACCTGGCCCTGGTTCGCCGCGCCGTCGCCGAAATAGGTCAGGCAGACGGCGTCATTGCCGCGATATTTGTTGGCGAAGGCAAGCCCGGTGCCGAGCGGAACCTGGGCGCCGACGATGCCGTGGCCGCCGTAGAATTTCTTCTCCAGCGAGAACATGTGCATCGAGCCGCCCTTGCCCTTGGAATAGCCGCCGCGCCGGCCGGTCAGTTCCGCCATCACGCCCTTCGGATCCATGCCGCAGGCGAGCATGTGGCCGTGATCGCGATAGCCGGTGATCATCTGATCGCCGTCGCGCATCGCGAGCTTCATGCCGACCACGACCGCTTCCTGGCCGATATAGAGGTGGCAGAAGCCGCCGATCAGGCCCATGCCGTACATCTGGCCGGCCTTTTCCTCGAAACGGCGGATCAGGAGCATGTGGCGCAGCGCCGTCGAGCTCCTGGTCCTTGGTGAATTCGGCGATCGCGGCGTCACCTCGGGGCCCGCGCCATATCCGCGGCCGGAAGCAGTCCTTGAGCGTTTTGAGCCGATTTGCTTGGTTTGGGCGACGGCCATTATTGTCCTCGAAAGATGTCGAAACATTGCGAGGCGGGCTTCCTCCAATAGCCGAATTCACCCCATGGCGGAAGTCAGGGCGTTGCCGGCCGGGGCGATAGCTGCCGGCGGCCAAATCCTTGTCGGAAAACCTAATTTCGGAACGTCGAGCGGCGCAGTTCAAGGGTCGGTCAAGGGCGCGGTGCGGCGGCCTGGCGCGGCCTGGTCGGCACCGGCTCGAACATCATCGTCAGGTCGTTGGGGTCGACATAATCGAGCAGCGCGCGGGCGCGTTCGTCGAGCATGTCGGGATCGATGATCGTCGGATTTGAGCAGCGCGATGCGCCGCTCCCATTGCGCGTGTTCGAGCTTGAGCCGGTCGAGATCGGCGGTGAGCGTCGCCATCTGCCGGTCGATGTCCTCCTTGGCCTTCAGCCCGCGATCGCCGCTATAGGCATTGACGCCGAAATAGCCGATCAGCAACGCCGCCAGGGCGTAGAGCGCGAGCGCGTTGAGAATCGTGCGCAGCCGTTTGCGGGTGACCATGCCGCCACCATGCGAGCCTGCCGCTTAAAGCGGCATTAATGCGCAGCGCGGGGCCGGATTACGGCAGCCGGTTGCGGATTTCGCTGCCGCACGAAATTGCCGAACCGCTTGCCGCGGTTGCGCAGAAGCGCAGCACGCCGGCATCGACGAAATAGGTCAGCAGGATGCTGTCGCGGGTGCGTACTTCGGCGCCGACCGCATCGGCCGAGTGCCAGGTGTCGGTGCCGACGGCGAAGGCGTAGCCGGTATTCGGCGCAAACGTCATCTGCTTGGTCTTCGGCAGCGAGCCGTCGGCGAGCTTCTCGTGGAAGATCGTGCCGATATGGGTGTTGAAGCGGTCGCGCGGCAGATAGAGCTGCACGGTGATGCCCTTCCAGCGCGTGTCGGTGTGCGGCGTGATCAGGTAGCCCGGAATGTCGCGGGTCAGGATCGGGATCGGATACATGCCGGTTTTGGCGTAGCGCGCGCCGAAGCGGCGCTCGAGCGCGGGCGCAAGACGCCGCACGAAGGCCTCTTTGCACCGGACGCGAGCACAGAGCGCGGCCGACGATGTCCCACACCGCGCGCTTCTGCGGCGGCAGGTGGCGGATATATTCCGGAAACAGATCGATCTTCACCCGCGTATGGGTGCCGTCGGCGAGATCGTGGCCCTTGCTGCGGCCGTGCATCGGCCGGTAGTCGGTCGCCTCCGGCATATTGGCGAGCATCAGCGCGTAGACGTCGTCGGGAAACACGCGGTCGAGCACGAGATGGGTGAACGGCGCGTCGAATGAGCCGCGGCATCGACCGACGGCGGCGACGAAATCGCTCAGGTGTTCGACCGCGAGCCGGCGGTTCCCCGGCTTCAATTCAAGCGTCTGATCCATATTACGTCCGTCCCGGTCGTACGCGTCCCAAGAGAAACGCGAGGCTATCGCTGTTATGGCGCGGCTCGAACAAGCCCGCCGCGGCAATGGCATTATCGCAGCGCCTGGAACGCGGCGCGCCCGGCATAGGCCGCCTGCGCGACCGAGTTCCTCCTCGATGCGCAGCAGCTGATTGTATTTCGCGGTGCGGTCGGAGCGCGCCAGCGAGCCGGTTTTGATCTGCCCGCAATTGGTGGCGACCGCGAGATCGGCGATGGTCGAGTCTTCGGTCTCGCCGGAGCGATGCGACATCACCGCGGTGTAGCCGGCCTTGTGCGCCATCTCGACGGCGGCCAGCGTTTCGGTGAGCGTGCCGATCTGGTTGACCTTGATCAGAATCGAATTGCCGTAGTGCTTGGCGATGCCGTCGGCGAGCCGCTTGACATTGGTGACGAAGAGATCGTCGCCGACCAGCTGGCATTTGTCGCCGATCGCCTCGGTCAGCATCTTCCAGCCCTCGAAATCGTCCTCGGCCATGCCGTCTTCGATCGACACGATCGGATAGCGGCTGACGAGATCGGCGAGGTATTCGATCTGCTGCTTGGCGCGAGCGCTTTTTGCCCTCGCCTTCATAGACGATAGGCGCCGTCCTTGAAGAATTCGGTCGAGGCCGGATCGAGCGCCAGCGCGACGTCCTCGCCGGGCTTGTAGCCGGCCTTCTCGATCGCCTTCATGACGAAATCGAGCGCCGCGTCGGCCGACGGCGAGATTCGGCGCAAAGCCGCCCTCGTCGCCGACATTGGTGTTGTGGCCGGCGTCCTTGAGCGCGCCGCGCAGCGTGTGAAAGATCTCCGAGCCGGCGCGCAGCGCTTCGGCGAAAGACGGCAGCGCCGAGCGGCACGATCATGAATTCCTGAAAGTCGATCGGATTGTCGGCATGCACGCCGCCATTGACGATGTTCATCATCGGCACCGGCAGAAGCCGCGCCGAAGCGCCGCCGACATAGCGGTAGAGCGGCAGGTTGTTCGCCATCGCCGCCGCCTTGGCGGCGGCGAGCGAGACGCCGAGAATGGCATTGGCGCCGAGCCGGCTTTGTTCGGCGTGCCGTCGAGCGCGATCATGGTCTCGTCGATCTTGACCTGCGCCTCGGCGTCCATGCCGCCCAGCGCGTCGAAAATCTCGCCGTTGACGGCCTCGACCGCCTTGCGCACGCCCTTGCCGAGATAGCGCTTCTTGTCGCCGTCGCGCAGTTCGACCGCCTCATGCGCGCCGGTCGAGGCGCCCGACGGCACGCCGGCGCGGCCGCGCGAGCCGTCGTCGAGCACGACGTCGACCTCGACGGTCGGGTTGCCGCGGCTGTCGAGGATTTCGCGGCCGATAATGTCGACGATGGCGGTCATGCAGGCTCCCCGGTTGACATTAATGGCGCATGATCTTTTCCGAAAACCGGTACCCACTGTTCGGGATCATGCGCTGCGAGGCGCTTCTACAGGATCGGAAGCGCCTCTTGTCATGCCCCGCCAAAGCAAGGCATGCAGTGCTATTATGGCAAAGCAACCGCCGCAAAAGCCGCTCCAACTCGGCCGTCCCTCGCCGATCCCCGCTTCGCCCGACCAAGGCGGTGCTCGACCGCGTGCCCAATCCGCATCCGGACACCAATTACGTCGCGCGCTTCACCTTTCCCGAATTCACCGTGATGTGCCCGGTCACCGGCCAGCCGGATTTCGCCACGCTGGTCATCGACTATGTGCCGAAGGGCTGGCTCGTCGAGTCGAAGTCGCTGAAGCTTTATCTCAACAGCTTCCGCAATCACGGCGCCTTCCACGAGGACTGCACGGTCGATGATCGGCAAAAAACTCGTCGCGCTGCTGAAGCCGAAATGGCTGCGCATCGGCGGCTATTTCCATCCGCGCGGCGGCATGCCGATCGACGTGTTCTGGCAGGCGGGCAAGCTGCCGTCCGGCGTCTGGGTGCCCGATCAGGGCGTCGCGACCTATCGCGCGAGAGCGTCGTTTCGGTCACGCTTGGTCGCGAGCGCGCCGTTCAGCGTCGCGATCAGCGCGCCGACCTCGAGCGCCGGATCGGCGGCGCGCATGACGCCGCCCATCACCGCGATGCCGGCGCAGCCTGCGGCGATCACTTCGCCGACGCGCGCCGTATTGATGCCGCCGATGGCGAGCACCGGCACGCGCGCGGCGCGGGCGATTTCGCGCAAGACCCTTGCGGCCGATCTCGGGGCCGTAGCCGGGCTTGCTCGGCGTCTCGAAGGCCGGACCGGCGAGCGCGTAATCGGCGATCTGCGGATCGATCGCCTCGGCTTCGGTGACGGTGTGGATCGACAGCGCCGACGAGCTTTCCCGGACCCAAGCAGCGCGCGCGCCGCGGCGGGATCGCTGCCCGACGGCAGATGCACGCCGTCGACGCCGGCGAGCTTGGCCAGCGCCGCTTCACCGTGCAGCATGAGGCGCGCGCCATGCCGGCGCGCCATCGCGCAACAGCGCGCGCGCCAGCGGCACCTGCTCGTCCTCCGGCAAATCCTTTTCGCGCAGGCTGACCCAGCGGCAGCCCGCCGCCAGCGCCGCGGCGACGATCTCGGCGAGCGGGCGCCGCGCCTGGCGGCGATCGGTCACCAGCAGCAATGGCGGATCGGGAAGCTGCATCGCGCTCGCTTGAGTCTTCGGCCAAGTCTGCGACTGCTGCGCTTGTCCATCTGTCCGCGATTATGGGAATTTTGCGCGATGGAGTGATCCGGGAGACAGTTCCATGCGTACGCAAATCGATCGTGACAATCGTGCTGGCCGGCGCGCTCGCCGCGGCGTCGCTGTCGCCGGCACTGGCGGCGAAGCAGCGAAAAAGAAGCTGACCGGCGCCTGCGCGCAGTCGACCGGCCGCTGCGTGTCCGATTGCGATCAAGCTGAATTGGTGCACCGTCTATACCTGCATCAACGGCCAATCGACGCCGGTGCCGTTCTGGCGCTGCTTCGAGCCGAGCGGGCTCTGCCTGGCGCCGCATTGCTGAACGATGGCGACTGCGGCTCGACCGGCGGCGTAGCTCGAGACCGCAGCTCGTCGCGACGCTCGGCGCCGCCATCGGCACGAGATGGCGCGGGCACGACGATGCGCTGGCCTTCGGTGAGCGGTCGCGCGCGCCGACACCGAATTGATCTCGGCGAGCGACCACAGCGGCACGTGATAGGTCGCGGCCATCGTTTTCAGCGTGTCGCCGGCATGCGCCGTGACCGGCAGGCCGGAATCCCACAATTCGATCGCGGCGTCGGCCGGAACTTCGAGGTGCAGCGGCACCGCCTCGCCTTCGGCCGTCGGCCGGCGTCGCCGGCAAGTTGCGACGACTTTGCTGACCAGCTGCTCCTGGATGCGCTCGGCCTTCTCGATATTGATGTGAATGATCTCGCTGTGGTCCTTGAGATTGTAGCTCGCGTAGTGGCCGTGGAAGCGCGAGCCCTGCACGACGTTGCCGCCGCCCATGAAGTTCGACGACTGGAAGATGTTGATGTAGCGCTCGACATTGGGCGGCACGTCGTCGGCGATGCGGCGTCGGATCGTAGGTGACGAGCAGGCTCACCGGGATGTCTTCCGCGTTGAGCATCTCGGCGAAAGCCAGGGCGGAATCGCCGCCCATCGAATGGCCGATGAGGATGATCGGCTGCGGGTCGCGGCGATAGTCGCGGATCGCCTGATCGGCGACCGGCCGCCACATCAGATAGGTGTCGACGCTCGCCGGGATGCCGGTGCGCTGGATGCGCTCCGCGAGCTTGTCCATGCCGCGCGAATAGATGAGGCCGGCGACGCCGCGGAACAGATAAGCGCGGCCGCGCGGCTGCAACGTTGACTTTCTCGGCGGCGCGGCGGCGGCGCGACCGGGGACTGCGGTGTCGCCGGCATCGGCGACGACGACAGGCTTCGCCGCGGAGCTCGGTACCGGCGCTGGCGGCGGCGCGGACTGCGCTGCGTTGAGCTTGCCCTGCGCGGCGCGCGCGAACAGCGAATTGAGGGCTTCGCCGTCATTCTTGTCCGGCTGCGCGACGCCGTCGGCTGCCGAACCGGTGCTGTCGGCATCGCCGGACGATTGGCCGACGCGTTTTTCCACTCGCGATTGCGTTAGCCCGACGAGGTGAACGAGGACGTCGGATCGAACATGGCATAGCCGCCGCAGCCGGCCAGGCAGGCCGCAAGCAGCAGAACGGCGATTTGCTTCGTCGCACCATGCGCTTCCGGCGTTCGCGTTCAGCCGTCAAACGAAGCAACGCCAGGCCGACGCAGCCACTGCTGCGCCGAGCGCATTTCCACGCGGCTTTCGAAGGTGACGGCACTCCGAAGAATCGCCATCCACCGACTCGCCCCGGTCCGAGCAGACCGCGAAATCCTTAATTTCCCCCGAACAGACGTTAAGGAATGCCGGTCGCCGTGGGTGAAATCAGGGTATTGAGCCCGGCTTTTTCGTGGCGAAATAGGCGTATTCGGGCCCTACCGGCGGCGCAGCATCAGGTATTGAGCCTGCGATCGGCGCGACATGCTATGAGCCGCCTCATGAACCGCCGCCATGAACCGCCCTGCCCCGCATTTCCTTCGTTTCGCTCGGCTGCCCCAAGGCGCTGGTCGATTCCGAGCGCATCATCACGCGGCTGCGCGCGGAGGGTTATGAACTGGCGCGCGAGCACTCCGGCGCCGACCTCGCCATCGTCAATACCTGCGGGTTTCTCGACAGCGCCCAGGCGGAGTCGCTTGCCGCGATCGGCACCGCCATGGCCGAAAACGGCAAGGTCATCGTCACCGGCTGCATGGGCGCCGAGCCGGAAAAGATCACCGCCGTCGCATCCGGGCGTGCTCGCGGTCACCGGCCCGCAGCAATACGAGAGCGTGCTCGATGCCGTGCATCGCGCCGCGCCGCCGCAGCACGATCCCTATACCGACCTGATCCCGCCGGAAGGCATCAAGCTCACGCCGCGGCACTACGCTTATCTAAAGATTTCAGAAGGTTGCAACAATCGCTGCACCTTCTGCATCATCCCGAAATTGCGCGGCGATCTGGTCTCGCGCCCGGCCGCCGACGTGCTGCGCGAGGCCGAGAAGCTGGTCGCCGCCGGCGTCAAGGAGCTTCTTGTCATCTCGCAGGACACGTCGGCCTATGGCGTCGACCTCAAATACGCGGCGAGCGTCTGGAAAGACCGCGAGGTGCGGGCGAAATTCCTCGATCTGGCGCGCGAGCTCGGCGAGTTCGGCGTCTGGGTGCGGCTGCACTACGTCTATCCCTACCCGCATGTCGACGACGTCATCTCCGCTGATGGCCGACGGCAAGGTGCTGCCCTATCTCGACGTGCCGTTTCAGCACGCGAGCCCCGCGGTGCTCAAACGCATGCGCCGGCCGGCGGCGCAGGAGGAGACGCTCGAGCGCATCGCGCGGTGGCGCGAGATCTGCCCGAGCCTGACCATCCGCTCGACCTTCATCGTCGGCTTTCCCGGCGAGACCGACGAGGACTTTTCGCAACTGCTCGACTGGCTCGGCGAAGCGCAACTCGATCGCGTCGGCTGCTTCCGCTACGAGCCGGTCGCCGGCGCGACGTCGAACGATCTCGCCGCGCCGGTGCCGCGACGAGGTCAAAGAGGAGCGCTGGCATCGCTTGATGCAGCACCAGCAGGCGATTTCGCAAAAGCGGCTCAAGCGCAAAGTCGGCAACCGCGAGCGCGTCATCATCGACGAGGTCGGCCCGACCGTCGCCAAAGGCCGCAGCAAAGGCGACGCGCCGCAGATCGACGGCGCGGTCTATGTCGCAAGCCGCCGGCCGTTGCGCGTCGGCGAGATCGCCACCGTGAAGATCGAGCGCGCCGACGCCTACGATCTTCATGGTACGGTCGTCGGCTACTAGGCTACGAACGCGCCGCTCGGATTGCATCGCCACAGCACGAATTGCCACCCTCCAACATCGCAGGTCATCCTTCATGCCGCTCTCCGACACCATCAAGACGCTCATCCGCAATGCCTGGGACGACGGCTATCCGTGCCTGGTCGCCACCAGCGGCCCGCAGGGTCCCAATATCAGCCCCAAGGGCAGCATGATCGTGTTCGACGACGATCACCTCGCCTATTGGGAGCGCTCCAAGCGCACGGCGCTGGAAAACCTGTCGCACGACAAGCGCGTCTGCGTGATGTACGCGAACTTCAAGGCGCAGCGCGACGGCGTCCTCGAGAGCGGCTTCCTGCGCTTCTTCGGCAGCGTCGAGCTGCACGAGAGCGGGCCCATCCACGACGCGATCTTTGCCAAGCTGTTGCCGCGCGAGCAGACCCATGTCGGCGCCGACACCGGCATCGGCGTGCTGGTCAAGATCGACAAGGCGATCGACGTCCGCGGCAAACCGATCATGTGACCGCTTGGAGCAGCGCTCTGGATCAGCGGCGTTCGGCGACCACGCGGCGAATCGCTTCGATCAGGCGATCGAGATCGCTTCCGTCGATCGTGAAGGCCGGCGTCAGATAAACGATCGAGCCGAACGGCCGGACAAAAACACCTTCCGCGATGAAGCGTTGCCGCAAGGCATTGAGATCTTCGATGCGGTCGAGCTCGACCACGCCGATGGCGCCTTTGACCCGCACATCCTTGACGCCGGGAAGTTTGCGGCAGGGCTCGAGGCCGTCCCGGAGCGCGGCGTGAAATTTTCGCCACCTGTTCGAGCCGTGGTTCGCGCTCGAACAGATCGAGCGAGGCATTGGCGGCCGCGCAGGCGAGCGGGTTCGCCATGAAGGTCGGCCCGTGCATCAGCGCCTGGGCCGGATCGTCCGACCAGAACGCGTCGAAGACCTTGCGGCTGGCGATGGTGGCGGCGAGCGGCAGCGTGCCGCCGGTCAGCGCCTTGGACAGCGTGAGGATGTCGGGCACGACACCGGCTTCCTGGAACGCGAACATCGCGCCGGTCCGGCCGAAGCCGGTGAAGATTTCATCGAAGATCAGCAAAAGCTCGTAACGGTCTGCAATTGCGCGCAAAGTCTTGAGCACGTCGGCGTCGTGAAAGCGCATGCCGCCGGCGCCCTGCACCAGCGGCTCGACGATGATCGCGGCGACTTCCTCGGCGCGGCTGGCCAGCATCGTCTCGAGCGCCGCCGTGCTGTCGCTCGTCGATCGGCAGATCGACCACATATCTGCTGCGGCAGCAAGCCCGCGAAACGCGGCGTGAAAGCTGCCTTCCGGATCGGACACCGCCATGGCGCCGGTGGTGTCGCCGTGATAGCCGCCGTTGAAGGCGACGATCCGGGTGCGCTCGCGAATCCCGCGGTTGCGCCAATATTGCACCGCCATTTTCAGCGCGACTTCGACGGCGACCGAACCGGAATCGCTGAAGAAGACCCGATCGAGATCGCAGCTTGGGTTGTTTTGCGCCGAGCTTATTCGTGCAGCAGTGCAGGCGCCGCGCCAAGCGTCAGCGCCTGTTCGTGCACCATCCCGCCGAACATGACGTGAGGCATTTGCGCCAACTGGCGCTCGACCGCGGCGCGGATATGCGGGTGATTATAGCCGTGGCAGGCCGTCCACCACGATGCGATGCCGTCGATCAGATTCGCGTCCGTCGGCGAGCATGATGCGGCTGCCCTGCGTGCCCGTCACCGCAAGCGGCGGCGGCTGCGGTCTTCATCTGCGCATAGGGCAGCCAGATGTGGTCGAGGCCCGGCCGCATACCAGCCGGGCGCGGTCCCTACCCCCTTGTTTTCGCTGGTATTGCCCGACATTCGGCGCTTTCATGGAACTAATAAGTCCGCCATTGTGCCTCCTGCGCTCGGCTGAGGTCACGCGGGTTCGAAGTAATTGCCAGAGTAAGGAAAGCGATGCGCTCGCTCGATGAATTTGCCGGCGAAAAGCTCGCGTGCGCTGGAACGGGCGAAGCTCCGCCGCACGCCCGCGGTCACGGCGCGCGCCGGAATTTGGGCCGAGCGCGACGGCCGCCGGCTGCTGTCGTTCTCCTGCAACGACTATCTCAATCTCAGCCAGCACCCGAAAGTCATCGCCGCCGCGATCGAGGCGACCGCAGCGCTACGGCGTCGGCGCCGGCGCGTCGCGGCTCGTCACCGGCAATCATCCGCTCTATGCCGAGCTCGAAGATCGGCTGGCGCGGCTCAAGGGCACCGAAGCGGCCTGCGTCTTCGGTTCGGGCTATCTCGCCAATACCGGCATCATCCCGGCGCTTGGTCGGGGCCGACGACCTGATCGTGGTCGATGAACTGTCGCACGCCTGCATCCATGCCGGCGCCAAGCTGAGCGGCGCCGAAGTCCATCTCTATCGCCACGGCGACGCGGCCCACGCCGAGGCGATTCTGGCGGAGCGCCGCAGCGGCAAAGAAGCGCGCGCTGATCGCGACCGACGGCGTGTTTTCCATGGACGGCGATCTGGCGCCGCTCGGCGAGCTTTCGCAAATCGCGAAGCGCTTCGACGCTTGGCTTCTGTCCGACGACGCGCATGGCCTCGGCGTGTTCGGCGGCGGGCGCGGCTCGACCTTCGCCAATGGCGGCGCGCAAATGCCCCACCGCGTCGCCCACGAAGTGCCGTTGCAGATGGGCACGCTGTCGAAGGCGGTCGGCGCCTATGGCGGCTATTTGTGCGCCTCGCGCGCCGTCGATCGATTTCATGCGCACGCGCGCGCGCACCTTCATCTACTCGACCGGCCTGCCGCCGCCGGTCGTCGCCGCCGCCATTGCCGCCCTCGATGTGATCGAAACCGACCCGGCCTATGCCGCCGAGCCGCTGCGCAAGGCCAGGCTGTTCACCCGCGCGCTCAATCTGCCGGAAGCCCAGAGCGCCATCGTGCCGGTGATCGTCGGCGAGACCGAGGCTGCGCTCTCGGCTTCCGAACTGTTGCGCGACGAAGGCTTCCTGGTCGTCGCGATCCGGCCGCCGACGGTGCCGGCCGGCACGGCGCGGCTGCGTTTTGCCTTCACGGCGCAGCATCCCGAGGCCGATATCGAGCGGCTTGCGGATATCGTGCGGCAGCCGGGTGATAAGGCATTAGCGCGTGACCGCGATCTTCATCACCGGGACCGGAACCGACGTCGGCAAGACTTACGTCGCCGCTTCGCTGATCCGGCATTTGCGGCAGATGGGCCGGGTCGTGGATGCGATAAAACCGGTGGTCGAGCGGGTTCGATCCGGCAATGCCCGCGATCGAGCGATCCAGGAGTTCTCCTGAACGCGCTCGGCCTTCCGGTTACGGAGCACGAGATCGACCGGATCGCGCCGTGGCGCTATCGCGCGGCGCTGTCGCCCGATCTTGCCGCCAGGCAGCGAGGGACAAACCATCGATGTCGATGCGGTTATCGCCTTTTGCCAGACCGCCATCGACCAGCGCCGCGACATTCTGCTGATCGAAGGCGTCGGCGGCATCATGGTGCCGCTCGACGACGAACGCACCGTGCTCGATCTGATGATGGCGCTGCAATTGCCGCTGATCCTGGTCACCGGCTCTTATCTCGGCACCATCAGTCATACGCTGACCGCGCTCGACGCGCTGTTTCGCCGCAACTTGAAGGTCTTGGCGATCATCGTCAGCGAGACGCCGAATTCACCGGTGCCGCTTGACGATACGGTTGCCGCGATCGCGCGCTTTGCCGCCCCGGTGATCGGCCTGCCGCGGCAAAAGTACCGTGCCGGCGGTCTTGGGACACCGTCGGACGATAAATCGGGCCGTACCGTTGCCGCATTCGACCGTATCTTTGGCGGGCCGGGGTCACAGTAGGCTTTTCAACTGCGCGATTGGGCCCGTCGAGTGGCCCGGTCGACAAATGCCCGGTCGACATTGGCCGCCGCCCCGATAGAATTGTCATCATGGCGAAACAAGTTCCATTTCTTCTCGCAGGCGTCGCGACCGGAGCCGCGCTGACATTTCTCGCCACCCAGGTTCCGATCAATGCCGCGGCGAAATCGTCGGCTCACGCTGACGAATATCGGGTGCTGGAACTTTTCGACGACGCCTTCGAACAGGTGCGGCAGAACTACGTCGAGAAGCCTGACGACAAGAAGCTGATTGAAAGTGCCATCAACGGCATGATGGCGGCGCTCGGCGATTCATTTTATCTCGATGCGAAATCGGCAAGCCATACGGCGGTATGCACGGCAGGCAGCTGTCCCGCTGCCGATGTCGGACTTCGGCTCACGATCGCCGATGGTCTGCCGAAAGTCGTAACGGCGATCGACGATTCACCTGCCGCCAAGGCCGGCCTGCTGACGGGCGACGTAATCGCCAGCATCGACGATCAGCCGCTCGACGACCTTACGGCCTATCAAGTCGGCCAGATGTTGAGCGGTGACGCCGGATCGACGGTTCGTCTGACGATCGCGCGCCCCGGCCAAGACAAGCCGATCGACGTCGCGCTGATCCGCGATCGCATCACACCGCGCTCGGTTCGCGCACAGGTGCAAGGCGGCGACGTCGGCTATATCCGCGTCGTGCAGTTCAACGACAATACCGGCGACGAGCTGAAAAAGGCGATCGACAGCATCGCCGCTGAAGTTCCCCAGGCCAAGCTCAAAGGCTATGTCGTCGATCTGCGCAACAATCCGGGCGGCGTGCTGGACGGCGCAGTCGCCGCAAGCGACGCGTTTCTCGACGGCGGCGATATCGTTGCCATCGGCGGCCGCAGCACCGCCAACGCCAAGCACATTCGCGTCAAAGCCGGCAATCTCAGTAACGGCAAGCCGGTTGTCGTTCTGATCAATGCGGGCTCGGCGTCGACCGCCGAAGTTGTCGCCGGCGCATTGCAAGACAATCATCGCGCCACGCTGATCGGCACGCGCAGCTTCGGATCGGGTTCCGTGCTGACGGAAATGCCGCTCGGCCACGGCCAAGGCGTGCTCCGTCTCGCCACCGAGCAATATTTTACGCCCTCAGGCCACGCCATCGCGGCAAAGGGCATCTCGCCCGACATCGAGGTGACGCAGGATATGCCGGACAATCTGCAAACCGAGCGCAAAATCCATTCCCGGCAAGAAGCCAATCCTGCAGTCCTATATTCCGCCCGACCCGAATGCCGACAAGGCGCTCAACCGCGCCTATGCCGAATTGCGCGGAACGCACGCGAATTAAGGCGACGGCCGCGTCCGATGCGCGACCCGCGGCGACCGCCCTCATCGGCAGTCGCATGAATTCGTCCTAATTAGTCGTACAAAATAGGTAGTGCGAGCAGGCCCACTACTGCGCCTTTATTTGGCGAAGAAATGAATTTGGGCCACCGTTTCCATCGTGCCTTCAAGGTTGAACAGCGCGTGCAGCGCAAAGGTCAGCAGCGTTGAGCCGCTGCGCCAGCGCATATAGCCCAGAAACAGGCCGACGACGAAAATCTGCGGATGCCGATCCAGTCATATTGC
Source organism: uncultured Alphaproteobacteria bacterium (assembly GCA_963695615.1). GTDB lineage: Bacteria > Pseudomonadota > Alphaproteobacteria > Rhizobiales > Xanthobacteraceae > BOG-931. The sequence continues at coordinate 289,940 of CAVOHH010000014.1, forward strand.
ACATGCGGCGCGGCAAAAAGCACCGCGGTTGCAAGGATCCCAGGCCAAGCCAAGCGCTCCGGACGGACGAAGCCGCGGAATAGAAAGCCACGAAACAAAATCTCCTCACCTGCCGGTGCGACGACAATGGCGGCAAACAGCATCGCCGGCAGCCAGTGCTCGGCGACAGCCGTTGTGTAGGATTGCAGTTGAAACGGACTCACCAGCGCCTGGCCGCTGAGCAACAGTAGGCTATCGCACGCCGCGATCAAAATCACGAGACCGGCGACGGCAAAAAAGAACTCGCGCCGCTTTGGCCACACCAGCGCCAGATAGTCCGCGGGATTGGCGTGCGCGAGCCAAATGGCAATAAGAACGACGGCGACGACGACCAGATTGAGCGGCAGCGACGAAGAGCGTCAGTGAGAAGCTTGCCGTCGTACGGACTCGCCGCCAACAAAGACAAGTCCCCGTGCTGCCACCAGATGACGGCAACGCTCGCCACGATCTGGCCCAAAACATACGCCACGACCGCCCATCCCAGCGTGGCCCAATAACCCCAAATTTTCATCGCGTTATGGACGATCCTTACGGCACCAGAATAATGGAGCCGGTGGTGGCGCGCCCTTCCAGATCGCGGTGCGCCTGTTGCGCATCGCGAAGGGCATATTTGTGATTGGTCGGGACCTTCACCGCGCCTTTGCCGACGACATCGAACAAGTCATTGGCGATGGCGAGCAGATCCTCGCGCTTGGCGGCATAAGTGTTGAGCGTCGGCCGCGTCGCAAACAGCGAGCCTTTCTGTTGCAGGATATTGATATTGAAGGCGTCGATCTGGCCCGACGAGCTGCCGAAGCTGGCAAACAGGCCGAGCGGGCGAATACAATCGAGCGAGGCCGGGAATGTCGTCTTGCCGACGCCGTCATAGACCACGTCGCACAGCTTGCCGCCGGTGATCTCCTTGACGCGCGCGACAAAGTCTTCCTCGCGATAAAGGATCGTGTGATGACAGCCATTGGCCTTGGCGAGCGCCGCCTTGTCCTTCGATCCGACGGTGCCGATCACGTTGGCGCCGAGATGGTTCGCCCATTGGCAGAGGATGAGACCGACGCCGCCGGCCGCGGCATGCATGAGGACGTTCATGCCTTTTTCGACCTTGAAGGTGCGGCGCAGGAGATATTCCGCCGTCATGCCCTTGAGCATCATCGCGGCGGCCTGCTCGTAGCTGATATTCGCCGGCAGTTTCACGGCGCGGTCGGCCGGCACCAGCCGTTCGGCGGCATAGCATCCCAAGCGCGACGACATAGGCGACCCGGTCGCCGACCTTGAAGTCGGAGACGCCCGGCCCGACCGCGACGACTTCGCCGGCCGCTTCATTGCCGGCGATGAACGGCACGCCGCCGGGAGCGGGATACATGCCCATGCGGAAATAAGTGTCGATGAAATTGACGCCGCAGGCGTGTTGCTTGACCCGAATCTGGCCCTGTCCGGGCGCACCAATCTCGACCTCTTCGTAAGTCAGAACCTCCGGCCCACCGGGCTTATGAACGCGTACAGCCGCAACCATTTTTCCTCTCCTTCGATCGGTTCGAATTGTCTTTTGAAAAAGCTCGGCCGGATCATAGGCAGCCGGGTGTCGAACACAAGGCGGCTGACAAACGGGTGTTATGACCGGGCGGTTAGCGCGCGCCCGAGACGTTGAGCACCGCGCCGCTGACATAGGAAGCGGCGTCGGACAGGAGAAACAGCACCGCTTCGGCGATTTCCTCCGGCTCGCCGGGCCGTCCCATCGGCAACAGCGGCGTGATCCGCTCAAGCCGCCCGGGCTCGTGAATTTCGGTCCTGGTCGGGCCCGGCCGCAACGCGTTGACGCGGATGCCCTCCTTGGCGACTTCGCGCGCCAGGCCGTTGGTGAACGCATCGACACCGCCTTTGGCGGCGGCATAGAAAACATATTCGGTCGCGCCGCCGGTGACCGACGCGATCGAGGACAACAGCACGATCGATCCGCCCTTGCCGCCATGCGCCGTCGACATGCGGCGCACCGCTTCGCGCGCACAGATGATGGCGCCGAACAGATTGACGTCGATCACCTCGCGAATGGTTGCCGAGCTCGCCGCATCGAGCCGCGAGTTTTTGCCGCCGATCCCCGCACTGTGGACGAAATGCGTGATCGGGCCGAGCGCCTGCGTCGCCTGATCGAAGACGCGCAGGATGTCCTCTTCCTTCGCCATGTCGCCGGCAAGCGTGACAGCCTTGCCGCCGGCCTTTTTCACGGCATCGGCGACGTCCGCCGCCGCCTTTGCATTACTGACGTAATTGATCGCCACGTCATAGCCGCGCGCGGCCGCAAGCTTCGCCGTCGACGCGCCGATACCGCGGCTTCCGCCGGCGATGAGCAAAACGGGTCGCGACACAGCTTCCGACATGGCAAAACTCCTTACAAAAATTCGTTCAATGTTGCGCGGCCGATAAAACCGCCTGGCCGAAGCCCGATCAAGTGCGAGGCGAAGTCATAGATGAAGTCACGGATGATGCCGGCGCAGGAAGCCTGCGACGATGAAGTAGATCGCGAGAAAGCACAGGCCGGCCTCCGTGCAAAAACCGGGATCGAGATTTGTCGCAATGGCATAGGCCGCGAGCAATGCCCACAGGGCAAGCGCCGACAATGTGATCTCGCGCAAATGCGCGATCCGCATCGGGTGCACGACATGAAACGGCACGAAGGTGAGGACCGCAAGCATGACGATCGACACGGTCGCGGGCAGCGGTTGGGGCTTGAGCACGAAAAGATAGAATACCGCAACGTTCCAGATCGCCGGAAAGCCGCGAAAATAATAGTCGGATGTTTTCATCAGCCGGTCGGCGAAATAGAGCGAGCCGGTGACGACAATCAGGATGCCGAGCGGGATCGCGACCACGGGCGGCACAAGTCCGCTCGCCGCCACCGCATAGGCCGGAACGAAAACATAGTTGAGGATATCGACCACAAGGTCGAGCACGTCCCCCGACCAGCGCGGCAGCACCTCGGCTACATGAAGGCGTCGCGCAAAAGCTCCATCGACGCCATCGATAAGCAGGGCAACGCCGAGCCAGACAAACATTTGCGGCCAATCGCTGCGCACGGCGGCAATGAGCGCCAAAAGTGCACAGGCCGCACCTGAGGCAGTAAAGACGTGAACCGCAAAGGCGGCGGTCGTCACCGGCGGGGTGGCTTGCGGATTGGGCTTTACCGACGGTTCGATCGAATTCATGGCCTGAACTTACACGTGAAATGGCTTAGGCGTGAAATCGGGCCGTGCGCAATCTCGCTGTGATTGCTATGGTTTCGATCATATATCAGCAGGATCGTCGTTGAGAGAACAAGTATAGTGGCGAACGGCTTCACATCCGAAATGGCAGTCGTCGGCGGCGGCCCGGCGGGTCTCGTCAGCGCCGTGGCGCTGGCGGCTGCCGGCGCGGAAACGCTCTTGATCGCCCCCCGGGCCGAGCCGGACCACAGGACAACCGCGCTCTTAGCCAGTTCGGTCAAGGCACTGGAGATGCTGGGTGTCTGGCCAGCGTGTCGTGCGCATGCCGCACCGCTGCGAAAACTCCGCATCGTCGACGATACGCAGCGCCTGTTTCGCGCGCCCGAGACATTGTTCGACTCGGCCGAAATCGAACTCGCCGCTTTCGGCTACAACATTGAGAACCGGCACTTAGTGGCCGCGCTCGAAGCGCGTGTAGCCGAGCTTGGCCTGCCGCGAATTTCGGCTCCGGCGCGCGCAGTCACAACCGATGCCGACGGCGTGACGATCAAACACGCCGATGGCGCGGCGCGGGCGCGGCTTGTCGTCGGCGCCGACGGGGCGCGTTCGCTCTGTCGCACCGCGGCCGGCATTGCCACGCGGCGGCGGGCTTATCCGCAGACGGCGTTGACGCTCAATCTCAGTCACTCCCGCCCGCATGGCGACACGTCCACCGAATTGCACACCGAAAGCGGCCCGTTCACGCTGGTTCCCCTGCCCGGCCAGCGATCGAGCCTGGTTTGCGTGCTCGATCCGCAGCACGCAGCCGCGCTGTCCGTCATGGACGATGCGGCGCTCTACGCCGAAATCGAACGCCGGGCGCACTCGCATCTCGGCACCATGCGCGTTGAACCGGGGCGCGGGGTTTTTCCGCTTGCGGTCGAGACCGCCAACGCCTTTTCGGGCCAGCGCATCGCGCTCGTCGGCGAAGCGGCCCATATCGTGCCGCCGATCGGCGCGCAGGGGCTCAATCTCGGACTGCGCGACGCGGCTACCATCGCCGAAATCGTCGCCGATGCGCGGCGGGACAATCTCGATGTCGGCTCATCCGGCGTGCTGGCCCGTTACGAGCGGCAGCGCCGGGCCGATGTGACGAGCCGCACCATCGCCGTCGATCTCTTGAACCGGAGCTTGCTCACGGATTTCCTTCCGGTGCACGGCGCGCGGGGGCTGTCGCTCTACCTCGTCGATCATATTGGGCCGTTGCGCCGCGCCGTAATGCGCGAAGGCGTGGCACCCGCCGCCTCGCAGCCACGCCTGATGCGTGGTGAGATGGTGTGATGGACGCTATTTCCTAGGCAACTGGCGTGAAAAACGGCTTGGCGAGGTCCAGCCGTTCATCCTAGCTTGAGCCACCTTGGGCTGCGGGGACATCCCAATGAAATTGCCGCGCAATTTCTTCAAGCCGCTGGCGATTGGCGCGCCGGCGCCGCTGCGCGAATTGCCGCTGCGGCTCGAGCGGATGATTCACTTCGTGCCGCCGCATATCGAAAAAGTGCGCGCCAAAGTGCCGGAGCTCGTCGCTCAGGTCGACGTGGTGCTCGGCAATCTCGAAGACGCCATTCCGGCCGACGCCAAGGAGGCCGCACGATCCGGCTTCATCGCCATGGCGAAATCCTGCGACTTCGGCGAAACCGGATTATGGACCCGCATCAACGCGCTCAACTCGCCCTGGGTGCTCGACGACATTACCGAGATCGTCGCCGCGATCGGGCAAAAGCTCGACGTCATCATGCTGCCGAAGGTCGAAGGCGCCTTGGGACATCCATTACCTCGATCAGCTTCTGGCCCAGCTTGAGGCCAAGAACGGCGTCAAGAAGCCGATCCTGATCCACGCCATTCTCGAAACCGCCGAAGGCGTCGACAATGTCGCCGCCATCGCGGTTGCCTCGCCGCGCATGCACGGCATCAGCCTCGGCCCCGCCGATCTTGCAGCTTCGCGGGCGATGAAGACGACGCGCGTCGGCGGCGGGCACCCCGATTACAAAGTGCTCGCCGACGCCGACTTCGCCCGATGCGCCGCGCGCAAGCTTCCAGCAGGATCTGTGGCACTACACGATCGCCAAAATGGTCGATGCCTGTGCCGCAGCCGGCATCAAGGCGTTCTACGGCCCGTTCGGCGACTTTTCCGACGGCGCCGCGTGCGAGGCGCAGTTCCGCAACGCCTTCCTGATGGGCTGCGTCGGCGCCTGGACGCTGCATCCGAGCCAGGTGCCGATCGCCAAGCGCGTGTTCTCGCCGGAGCCGGCCGAAGTGGCCTTCGCCAAGAAAATCATCGCCGCCATGCCCGACGGCAGCGGTGCGGTCATGATCGACGGCAAAATGCAGGACGATGCGACCTGGAAACAGGCCAAGGTTCTGGTCGACCTGGCCGGATTGGTCGCCGAAAAGGACCCGGAAATGGGTCAACGATACGGATTATGAACAAATGTTCAGTATACGTGCGGCAGGGCTGGCACAGCGTGGTGCGAGGACTTAGTCTATGAAAGTAGCGTTGTTTCCAGCCCCGCGCAGGCCGTAACCTCAGCATCGGAATGAGCAAGATTCGGAACGCCAAGTATCAGATCGGCCAAGTTGTCCGGCACCGCCTCTATCCGTTCCGCGGCGTCGTGTTCGACATCGATCCGATATTCGACAATACCGACGAATGGTACGAGGCGATCCCCGCCGAGATCCGGCCGCACAAGGATCAGCCGTTCTACCACCTGTTCGCGGAAAACGACGAAACCGAATACGTCGCCTACGTTTCCGAACAGAACCTCTTGCCGGACACGACCGGCGAGCCGGTGCGCCATCCGCAAGTCGCGGAAGTCTTCGTCAAAGACGGCAAGGGCGGCTACCGCCCACGCGCGGCGACGGTTCACTAAGCCAGCGGCAATACAAGAAAACGACCGGATTTTCAGCGACGCGACGCCGCGTCGCCGATAGGGTTGCCTCGCTTACTGCTGCGGCGCCGGCGGTGCCGCGGCCGGAGCGTTCGACGTTTGCGGGCCGCCTTGCTGCTGCTCGAGCCGCTTTCGTGCGTCGTCGGCGCGCCGTTGCAGTTCTTCCTGCAACTTCTGCTGCTGTTGCTCGAGCACTTTGGGATCGGTCGGCGGGCCGTCATAGGCCTTGGCGAAATCCGCAAGCGGCACCGGCAAGGTCAGCGGCTGATGGTTTTGATTGATCGCCTGCACGCTGAGAACTTGGCCCTTCTTCATCTTGGCGATCAAATCGGGCGTGGCCTCATAGTCGGCCATGCAGCCGACTTCGACGCAGAGAAAGTATGGTGCCGTCATTGGTTGGTTCTGATCGACGATAACGCGCGTGCCCTGCGGCAAGTACATATGCAGCGGGAGGGTGACGCGGAGGATTTTCTTCGCCTCCCCCTCCTGTTCGACGATGACGGCAGCGACCACCGGCATTCCGGTCTCGATACGCGCGTCCTTGCCGGTGAAGCACATCTGCTTCGCATTCGGATCGTTATCGGGCTTGAGGCAGAACTTGGTCCACGGCGAATAGATGAACTGAACCTGCTGCTGGTCGCCGCCCTGGGCCTGTTGCGGCGGCGGCGGCTGCCCTTGCCCGAACTGGCCCTGGTCCGGAGCCGGAGGCTGCTGGGCTTGAGGTGCCGCCACTGGCGGCTTCGGCTTCGCGGCCGGCGGTTTCGGCTTCGGCAGCCGGGGCCGCGGGCGCCGCGGGTGCTGGTGCGGGCGCAGGCGGCTGCTGGGCGAGCGCGATCGACGCCGACGCTGTCGCGAGCGCCAAGGTCAAAATCGCGGTCTGGCCGATGGTCTTGCTGATGGCAGTGAGCGCCCGGCTCATCGGCCGCGCCGGCGACGACGCGTTCGGATAATTCATGCGAATTCCTCTTTCGTACTGCCACCGGGAAACCGACCTGGATCGAGGCGATTTCCTTGGTCAGATTGGCGTTTTCAGTGAATTGATGTCGGGGACATCCGACATCCGTCGCCGCGTCGTCCCCAAGCGACGGTCAATCGACGCTTATTAAGGCAACAACGTGACACCGGCGAACCTCCGGCCCGGCCCCATAGCGCAAATGTGCCGCAGGATAAAGCCCAATGACGGGGTTCCGCGCTAGGCCGCCGTCCAATATGCGCCATCCGACCCGCGCCGGGCTCACCGTGGTACATTCGTGCGGGTCACCCGAATCGTATTGAACTCGCGCCGTTCAATCTGTGCCGTCCAAATCTGTGCCGTCCAAATCTGTGCCGCCCAAATCTGTGCCGCCTAAGTCTTGATGCCGATGAAAGCCTCGCGAACTGCTCTTGCCGGCTTTGGAATGCAGGCCGCATTATGCGGCGCGCTCGCGTATTTGGCTTTCGTGCCGCATGCCGCCGCTGAGGCAGCAGATTCGCTTGCGATGCCTGCAATCGCAATGCACGGCGCTCCGGCTTTGCCCGACAATTTTGCCTCGCTGCCCTATGTCAATCCGGACGCGCCGAAAGGCGGTACCGTGATCGAGGGCGTGCTCGGCACCTTCGACAGCCTCAACCCGCTGATTGTTCAGGGTCTCGCGGTGCAGGCGATCCGCGGTTACGTCATCGAGAGCCTGCTTGACGCGCGACTACGACGAGCCGTTTACGCTTTACGGCCTGTTGGCGCGCACGGTCGAAACCAACGACGTGCGCTCCTACGTGACTTTCGCGCTCAATCCGGCGGCGCGCTTTTCCGACGGCACGGCGGTGACCGCGGACGACGTCGTGTTCTCCTGGCAGCTTCTGCGCGATCACGGCCGGCCCAATCATCGCACCTACTATTCCAAAGTCGCCAAGGCGGAAATCCTCGATCCGCTCACCATCCGTTTCGATTTCGCCGACGGCAGCGACCGCGAATTGCCGCTGATCCTCGGCCTGATGCCGGTGTTGCCGAAACACGCCGTCGACGTCGCCAGTTTCGAGAAGACAACATTGGCGAAGCCGATCGGCAGCGGGCCGTACGTCGTCGACAAAGTGGATGTCGGCAAGAGCGTCAGCTTGAAGCGCAATCCGAATTATTGGGGTCAAAAACTTCCGATCAATCGCGGGCTGTGGAATTTCGACGAGGTGCGGTTCGATTTCTTTCGCGACGGCAATGCCTATTTCGAAGCCTTCAAGGCCGGTCTTTATGACGTGCGCAGCGAAACCGATCCGACCCGCTGGCAGACCGGCTATGACTTTCCCGCCGTGCGCGACGGCCGTGTGGTCAAGGAAGCCATCGCCAACGGGCTGCCGAAATTCGCGTCCGACTATGTGTTCAATACGCGGCGGCCGATCTTTGCCGATATCCGCGTGCGGCAGGCGATCGCGCTGTTGTTCGACTTTCAGTGGGTCAACCGCAACTTCTTCTTCAATCTCTATACGCGCAGCGCAAGCTTCTTCGACGATTCCGAATTGTCGGCCTATCATCGCCCGGCGGACGAGCGCGAACGCGCCTTGCTCGCCCCCTATCCTGACGCGGTACGGCCCGACGTGCTCGACGGCACCTGGTCGCCGCCGGTCACCGACGGCTCGGATCGCGACCGCGACACGCTGCGCCAGGCGCTCGAATTGTTCAAAGCCGCCGGCTACGAGCTCAAAGGCACGACGCTGCAGGACCGCGCGACGGGGCGTCCGTTCGCCTTCGAAATCATGGTGACCAGCCGCGACGACGAGCGTCTCGCGCTCGCCTTCTCAAATCAGCTGGCGCGCGCCGGCATCACCGTCCAGGTGCGTCTCGTCGATGCCGTGCAATATGACCAGCGGCTCGCCTCCTTCGACTTCGACATGATCGAATATCGCTGGGACCAGTCGCTGTCGCCCGGCAACGAGCAGGCCTTCTATTGGGGCTCGGCGGCCGCCGATCAGCAAGGCACGCGCAACTATATGGGCGTGCGCAGCGCCGCGGTTGATGCCATGATTGCGGCCATGCTGCGCGCGCGCCAACGTCCCGATTTCGTCGCGGCCGTGCGCGCGCTCGACCGGGTTCTTATTTCAGGGTCTTACGTGGTGCCGCTGTTTTATTTGCCCGAGCCAATGGGTGGCGCGCTGGGACTATATTGCGCATCCGACGCGGACCTCGCTGTCCGGCTATCTGCCGGAAACCTGGTGGCACAAGCCGCCGCAGGCGCTGCAATGATCCCGGGCGATCCCACGACCACGATCACGCCGCAGCACGGCAGCCGCATTTCCATCGACGAACTGTTTCGCCGTGTCGCGGAGCGGCGCCCGGACGCGATCGCGCTTGCCGACGCGCCGAACCGCGAGCTGTTTACCGACGGTCCGCCGCGGCGCCTGACTTTTGCCGAGGCCGACCGCATGGTGTCGGCGATCGCCGGGCGGCTTTGCCGCATGGGCCTGCCGATCGACACTGTTGTCGGCGTGCAATTGCCCAATATCGTCGAGAACGTCCTGACCATTCTCGGCGTATTGCGCGCCGGAATGATCGCGGCGCCGATGCCGCTGTTGTGGCGAAGCGCCGACGCCGTCACGGCGATGGCGCGGGTCGGCGCCAAAGCCCTGATCACTTGCGGGCGCGTCGGCGGTTTCGAGCATTGCCGTCTCGCCACCCGGGTCGCTGCCGATGTGTTTTCGATCCGCTATGTCTGCGGATTTGGCGACAATCTGTCCGACGGCGTCGTGCCGCTCCATGACCTGTTCACGGCGGAAAAGCTCGATCCTATCCCGCTGCTCGATCGCAACGGCCATGCGGCAGCGCATCTTGCCGTGATCAATTTCGAGAGCGGCGAGGATGGGCCGGTTCCGGTCGCGCGCCGCCATCTCGAATTGCTGGCGGGCGGCATGTGCGTCTTGTCCGAGGGCCGCTTTCAACCGCACGGCAGCATGCTCTCGACCATTGCGCCCGCGTCATTCGCCGGCATTAGCCTCACGCTCGTGCCGTGGCTCCTCACCGGCGGCACGCTTGCTCCTGCATCACGCCTTCGATGCCGACCTGTTCGCGGCGCAGCGGCGCGACGAGCGCTGCGGCACGCTGATCTTGCCGGCCCCCGTGGTCTTTCGCTTTGCCGATACCGGGCTGTTCGAAAGTGACAATCCGGCGACGATCCTGGCGCAATGGCAAGCGCCGGACCGGCTCGCCGGCAGCGCGCTGTGGCGCCAAGAGCCCCAACGGAACCAACGAACATGGCCCTCGTCGATGTCGCGGTTTTCGGCGAAGCCGGTCTGGTCGCCGGCCGTCGCGACGAAGATGGCCGGCCGCTTGCCGATACCGCTCGGGCCGGCATTCTCGCCGCGTGAGGGCGAAGGCGCGGCAGTGCTCGCCGAACTCAAAGCCACCGCGATGAATACGCTCGCGCTGCGCGGTCCGATGGTGCCGCATCATCACTTCCCGCCGCGGGTCGAGCGCACCGATCAGCCGCATTTCGCCATCGGCAAGGACGGCTATGTCGATACCGGATATGCCTGCCGCGTCGACCCGGTGCGCCAGTCGCTCGTCGTCACCGGGCCGCCCGTCCGGCTTCGTCACGGTCGGCGGCTATCGCTTCCCGCTGCGACGGCTTCTCGAAACCGTCGGCGCGCATCGATGTCGAGGCGACGCTGACCGCCGTGCCGGATCCGCTGGTCGGCCATCGCCTCGTCGGCACGGCGAGCGATTGCGCCGCCATGCAGATCGCGCTCAACGCGTTCGGCCTCAATCCCCTTGTGGCTGCAGCTTTCGCCGAGCACAGCGAACAGCAGTACCGCCCGGCAGTTGCCGCAGGCTAAGCCGCGTTGACTGCAAACTGCACGCCGGCGTTGACGCGCACATTAACAGCCCTTTGGCATGGTTGCTGGCCGATATCCGTCAAAGCTCGCACTCCCGCTTCCGATTGTTTGGACCATGGCGCTGCAAGGTCCGTTTGCCGTTATTGCCGACAGCCCGGCGCCGGACGTCGTCGAGGCGTTGCGCGCGGCCGGCGCCTATCCGATCGTCGAAACCGGCTGGACCGACGCGCCGGCGGCGCTCGCCTCGATCGAGCCGGAAGCCGTGGTGCTCGCCGAGCCGTGTCCCGACCAGTCGCGCGCGGACGCCGTTGCGGCGGCGCTTGCCGCGCATCGCGACAAAGGCAGCGGTTTCTACATGCCGGTCATCGCCCGCACCCGCGACGACGGCGCTTCGCTCATTGCCGACGCGCTGACGATCGCCGCCAATACGCCGCGCCGAGCGCCTCGTCGGCCGGCTGAGCGCGGCGCTGCGCATCCGCACGCTGCACGGCACGGTCATGCGCCGCATGCGCACGCTTACCTCGCGCGGCGAGCAGGTTCCGCGAATTGCCGGCGAGCGATCCGCTCGACGAAGCGACCGTGCTGGTCGCCGGGCGCGGCCGCACCTATCCGGCGCTGTCGGTCGCGGTCGGCGAGCAGGTCGGCCTGGTCGGCGCGCTCAGCGTCGAGAGCGCGGCGCGCGCGCTCAATGTGCGCGACATCGACGGCATGGTGATCGGCGACGGCTTTGCGCCGCACATCGTCGAAGCGCTGCTTGACCGTGCTCGCCGAGGACGTGCGCTTTCGCGATCTGCCGGTGATCGTGCTCGGCGGCCATCCCGCAGTGATCGAGCCGTTTGCCGATCGAACTCGCCAATCTCGACCGCATCTCCGAAGGCCCGCAGCGGCTGGTCGAGCGTTTCCTGCCCTATGTCCGCCAGCACGCCTTCGGGCAGCGGCTCAAGCGCATGCTCAAATCGCTCGACGCCAAAGGCATGATCGATCCCGATACCGGGCTTCTCGGCCACGAAGCGTTCTGGCGCGACCTCAATCGCGCCGTCGGCGACGCCGAGAAGCGCGGCGTCGGGCTGACGATCGCGCGCTTTTCCTTCGACGGCGGCGACCGCCGCATCAGCCTCGACGCGGCGCGGCTGGTCGGCCGGCTGATGCGTCAGGTCGATTTCGCCTGCCGCGAAGCCGACAATTCGATCTTCGCCGTTTTCACCGAAACCGATCTGCGCGCCGCCCATGTCGTCGCGCGCCGGATCGCCAGCGTGCTCAAGAACACCATGCTGGCGCCGGACCGCAAGACGCGGCAGATCGACGCGGCGGTGACGCTGGCGACCTTGAAGCCGACCGACAGCGTCGACTCGCTGATCGCAAGGGTCGTCGGCGAGGTTGCCGCCGGATAGACGGCCCGCACATCTATGCAAGCTCTCGCCGGAAGGCCGAATTCCAGTCGTCCCGGTGATGCGCGTAAGGATGACACACTGAGCCAGCAACAGAGGGCTTTGCCATCGAAGGCTTTACCCATGGCAATCCTCAAGTGACACTCCGTCCGTGCATATCGACGTGGTCTCCGATGTCGTCTGCCCGTGGTGCTATATCGGCAAGCGCCGGCTCGAAGAGGCCATCGCGCTCACGCCCGGCGTCACCGTCAACATCAACTGGCGCGCCTATTTCCTCAATCCCTGGATCCCGCGCGAAGGCATCGACCGCCAGACTTATCTGGAAACCAAATTCGGCTCGGCCGAGCGCTACGCGGTGATCGCCGAACGCATTTCGTCCGCCGCCGCGATGGAAGGCCTCGTCTACAGCCCCGACAAGATCAGCCGGCAGCCCAACACGCTCGACTGCCATCGCCTCATCCTGTGGTCGCGCAGCGCCACCGATCCGGCACGCATGAAGCAGCGCCTGATGGATCTCTACTTCGCCGAAGGCGCCGATCTGAGCGACGCCAAAGTGCTGATCCAGGCCGCGGTCGATTGCGGCATGGACGGCGATCTGGTGCGCCGGCTGCTCGCCAGCGACGCCGATGTCGACCGCATCGAAGGCGACGCCACCAGCGCCAAGGAAGCCGGCATCGACGGCGTGCCCTGCTTCATCTTCGGCTCGAGCGTCATCGTCACCGGCGCGCAATCGCCGGAATATCTGGCGAGCGCCATCGAGCGCACGGCCGGACGGCATACGAAGATGCGGGCGTAATTTTTCTCTTACGCGGGGAGGACGACAAGCTTTCCCTTTCTTGCGGCGCGGTACCGCGCCCAAGTTTTTGCAAACACCGCCACGTTTGAAGTGCGAAGAAGAGGCGCGCGACGGAAAAAGAAGGGGTGGTGCCTGCTTTTCGCTGTCCGCTACGCTCGCTTCGCTTAAGCCAAGCTACGAAAATAAAGGAAGCGGAACGCCGACAGACGCATTGGTCCTCGTGCCGTGCTGCTGGCACGGCCGCGCACCCAGCAGGATGCGCACATCTATCGGCGTTCCACCGCGGCTCTGCCCTAGAGAGTATTCCATCCCTAGGTGCAACCTCAGGCCATGCTTCCGGGGACGTGGAGTTAGCGCCAATCCTGTAGTCATCCCCATTCCTGGGGCAGAATCGACGCAGTTTTTGCGGGCGTTACCCGCCCTCACCTGTCCCCGTCCAGCGAGCACCTCGCGGCCCAGTCCGTAGTGCTGGGATGCTGATGCCCGAAGCTGCCCGGGAGCGGTTTACAACGCCGCCCGCGGGCACCGCCCTCGCTCCACTGCCCCGGCGTGTCTCCGGCGCAGGTCCTTTACTGAGCGAGATTCGCAATGTAACTGAAACGGGGACGATTGTCAAGAAGGCCTGTCGCTGTTCAGGTGACGACTTGCCCAAAAGCCGACATTCGACTGGATAAGTGGCGTGTCCGCTGAGGGCCAACACGCGACATCCGCGCACCGCTATTTATGCGGCGTCAGAAAGCCCGGCCGTTTTCGCCTTCGCGGTGATCAGCAATGCGGCGGCGTCGAGCGAACGCCGCACTTCAATAGTGCCAACAGCTATTCTAAGCGGCGGGGTGAACTCGAACGCATGGCGGCCGCTGCCAAGCCCGGCCCGCTTGAGATCATCGCGATAACTGTTGGCAAGAACCTCGCCAATCAGCCGGCCGTCGGCATAGATGTCGAGACAGACCGGCGCCTCGGGATGGTCCGTGTTCTGCGCCCAGCCGGCGATGCAGGTTTCGCTGACGCGGTCGATATAGCCGCGCAGCTCCCCGGTGCGCGGTCCGTCGGCGGCGCGAAGCAGTCCGGCACGCAAAGCAATACGCTGCCGCGCAGCTTCGACTTCGTAGCCCTCATCGAGCCGTGGCGCGCAATAGCCCGCAGGCCTGGCGAGCGCATCCGCATCCGCATCCGGATAGAGCGCGGCATATTCATGCGCGTTGTGGAACATGCCGCGGCTGTCGTCGTCGATGAAGGTTTCGGACAATGCGCCCTCGGCGACGATCACGTCGTGGCTGTCGAGCTCGATGTGGAAATAATCGACCTTCTTCACGCGCTCGGCCTGCACGATCGAGACACCGTTGACGAGATTCTTGGCCTCGATCAGCACGCCGTCGACGAACATCGCGTGATGCGGCGAGAGCCAGAGATCGCGCTGCGGCACGTTCTCGTCCAAGGCGCCGGCCCTGATGCAGATCGGCAGGATGTCCTTCTTGCCCATGATGAAGCGGCCGCCATAGCTGCGGCGTCCGATCCACTTGATCGGCCGCACTGCGCCCGAAGCAGTGGTCACGAGATCGCCGATCGCAAGCTGCTCGACCGCCGTGTCGCCGTCCGCGGTGCGGATCAGCGTGCCACGGCAATAGCAGGCGACGTAATCGATCACCGTGTCGTTGCCGTTGACGGTGGGCGAGAAGTCGACGAGATGCTGGCCCGGCACGTCGAGCGTGACGGTTGTCGGGTCGAGCGTGTTGGTGTCGGTACCCTGCAGCGTGAGCAGATCGCCCGAATAGCTGAACGACGTTTCCTGGAAACCGTCGATCTGGATGGTGTCGCCGGTTGTGAACCCGAGGATCGGGTTGGTCGGCACATTCGTATCCGAGAATTCCAGCGTCGGATCGATGGCCGGCTGATTATCGAACACGATATTGCCGGAACCGGCCGCGCCGATCGCGCCGAGCACCACGGTGCCGGACTCGATCGTGATGCCGCCGGTGAAGCCGGCGTGGTCGGAATTGTCGGACGAGCCGGGCGTGCTGTCGGCACCGAGCACCAAGGTGCCGTTGCCGTCCATGATCACCGTGCCGCTGCCGCTGATCCCGTTGGCAGCCGCGCCAGGATCGTTTGTGCCATTAATGTCGGCTATGACGCCGGTGAGGGTTTCGGCCTGCGCAGCGCCGGGGGCAAAGGTGATAGAACCGCCTTCGATGAAGATGTTGCCGCCGTAGCCGAAGCCATTGGCGCCGGCGCCGCCAGAGCCGCCGGACGTCGAGTCGTTGCCCGTAAGGTAGACGGGGCCGCCGCTGCCGCCCTGGCCGCCGACGCCGCCGGCCACGTCGCCGTTGAGAGAGCCGGGACCCAAAATGGTCAGCACGCCGCCGTCTTGGACGTAGATGTCGCCGCCGGCGCCGAGACCACCACCGCCGCCGCCGCCGCCGCCACCGCCACCACCGCCGCCGCTGGCCTGGGTATCACCCTGCCCACCATTGCCGCCGGCGCCGCCGGTGCCGCCGCCAAAATAGCTGCTGCCGCCGGGGTAACCATTCTGTCCACCGTTACCGCCGGTTGTCGACGGGTAACCGCCGTTGCCGCCGCGCCCGCCGGTGCCACCCTCGCCCCAAGAACCTCGGCCGCCGCCGCCCGTCGTGCCGTCGCCGCCATAACCGCCGCGACCCAACGTACCATGCTGGCCGGAGCTGCCCGGGGCGCCATCGCCGCCGATCGCCTGGTCGTTATTGAACACCACCGAATTGAGCGTAACGTCACTGTTGTAGCTGACGAACAGGCCGCCGCCGAGACCGGCGCTACCACCGCCGCCGCCGAGGAAGAACCCGTCCTGGCCGAGCGCCACCGTGTTCTGAATCGTCATATCGGCGATGGTGACGTTTTTGCCGTAAAGGACGTCAAAGCCCCCGAAGGTGTTGGCGCCGTCGAGCACGCCGCGCCCGCCGGCCCCATCGGTGCCTGTGATGGTGAGCGAAGCGCCGACGGGCAGACCGATACGGACGAGATCGGTATCGAGCGTGATCGTGCCGACGATCTCGATGTTATCGACGCCGCTCCCATTGTTGGCGTTTTCAATGGCCTCGTTGAGCTGGGCCTCGTTGGTGACGATCACCGTCGGCACGGCGGCCTGCGACGTCGTGATGGTCGTCGTATCGTCGGTTGCGTCGACGTTGAATTGGAAGCTCGATGCGTCGGTGTAGCCCGGCATCAACAACGAAAAGGTTTCGGCGCTGCCGCCGCTGGTGCCGGACAGCGTGAGCTCGGCGCCGGAATAGCTCGCCGACTGCTCGGTGAAATCGTCGACGACAATGGAGCCGTTCGGGCCGAAATCTTCGATGCCGGCCGCCGGCGCCGTCGCCGGCGTGATTTCCAGCGTCGCACTGGTGCTGGGATCGAAAACAACCGGCGCATCGCCGGCCGCGCCCGCCACCGCGAGATCCACCGTACCCTGTTCGAGCGTGATGTTGCCGGCGAAGCCGCCGTGGCTGGCGTCAGCCGTCGCGCCGGGGACATTGTCGGCCGCCAGGACCAGCGTGCCGGGGCCATTCATGACCAGGTTGCCGGCCCCGGTCTGAAGGCTGGCATCGTTCGACCCGTTCATATCGGCGATGACGCCAGAAATCGTGACGGTTTCGTTCGCGAGAGGAGCAAACGTGACCGCCTGGTCGCCCTCGATGAACAGGCCGCCGCCGTAGCCGCTGCCGGCGCCGCCATATTCGCTCGCCAGGAGTGCGGAGCCGCCGGCGCCGCCCGTGACCGTGCCTTGGTTGAGCGTGCCGCTCTCGATGGTGAGCGAACCGCCCTCCTCGACGAAGATGTCGCCGCCGGCGCCGAGGCCGCCGCCGCCGCCGCCGCCCTCGCTCAGGGGGATACCTTCCCTGCCGTTGCCGCCCTTGCCTGCGCCGAAGCCGCCGTGACCGCCGCTGCCGCCTTCCCCGACGGTGCTGGGGCCGCCGGAGCCGGGGCTCGTCATAATGATAACGGGAACGCCGCCGCCACCGCCGCCGCCGCCAAACGAGCCATAACCGCCGCTGCCGCTATAGGCGCCGCCGCCACCGCCCGCACCGAAGGTAAAAGCATCGCCACCCTCGCTGCCGGCGCCCTTGGAGGGGCCGCTGGGGCCGGGCGTGCCGCCGGCGCCGCCCGCTTGACCATCGAAGCCGCCGCCGCTGCCGCCGGCCCCGCCGGATCTCGGGAAATACGTATGGCGAACCTGCGCCACCGGCACCGCCGGCCGCCGAGTTGTTTGCGAAAGTGACGTCGCTCAAGGTCACTGCAGCGTTGTTGCCGACGAACAAGCCGCCGCCCAGTCCGGCGCCGCCACCACCGCCGCCGCCGCCGCCGCCGCTGGCACCGCTGGCACCGCCGCCAGAGGGTGCACCGTCGCCCGCTTCTCCCTGCGCGACCGTGTTATCGATCGCCAAGTTTTCGATCGTGGTCGAGCCGGAGGAAACGAACAGCCCTTGATATTGGCCGCCGCCATCGAGCGTGATGCCGGAGCCGTCGATGGTGAGATTGCTCGCCGTGATGTCCGGCAGATTGGGGCTAGCCGCCGCCGGATCGGTGTTGCCGAGCGTATAGGTGCCGGCATCAATGACGTTCTGCGCAAATACGATCTGCGACGCGCCGGAATTGGCGTTGGCGAGCGCGATCGCTTCGCTCAGCGTCAGATCGTTGCCCGGACTGGGGTCGGTGTCGGTAAGGGTGTTGACGGTATAGATCGTCACCGGCGTTATTGGCATGTTTACCCCTCAAGCGCGCTTTAAGTACTTCTTAATATAATTTGATGCGTTCTTACCACTGCAAACTTTGCCGCAATTAATGCGAAATTTCAAAGTGATATCAACAGTAAGCCGGGAGTATTTCACGTCAGAATGCAGTACAATTTTCCCTGCTCGGCGTGAGAAGGCCGGCTGACTAATCCGCCTGCGGCGGTTTTCGCGCGTTCTTGGTCAGCGCCGCGATCGCCGCGAAATAGCGGCCCATGTCCTCGCCCGGCATTCGCACTGCCCGGGTGCGGCCGTTGGGATAATAGCGCTTGGCGTAAAACAGCCGCTTGCCCTCGAGCACCTTGATCCCCTCCTCGGCCAAAGCGCGGTTGGCATCGGGCGAGTTCGCCGCGAGCACGTTGATGATGACGCAGTCGCCCTCCAGGCACTCATCGTTGCGCAACTGGCGGCGGCCCTCGACCCATTCCTCGGCCACGGCTTGGCTGGCGAGCGCCCAGCCGAACATGCCGTGGACGCGCCGCTGCGCGTCGACGGCGAAGTAGAAATGGCCGCGATTGACCTGACCGATCAGGATTTCCGACCAATCGCCGAACGGCAGCGTGGCGAAGATCGCCTGGCGCCTTAGAAACTCGACCGCGACGCCGAGCGCGAGCGCCGGGTTGCCGGGCTTCCAGATCGCGAGCTTAGGCGCGGCCGCCGCGTCGGCTTGGCTGTTCGCAGCGACCACCTCGCCGCCAGCGACCAGTCCGGCTTTTTCCAATTCGCCGATCAGCGGCCCGAGTTCGGCGGCGTAAGTTTTCCAGCGGCCGAGCCCGCGCGCGTTCACCGGCTGGCGCACTTGCGCGTAACTGACGGTGCGCACGCGGCTGTCGCTTTCGTAGAACCGCGCGCAGTTCGGATCGGGCGGCAGGTCGATATGGTCGAGTACGCGGGACAGCGTGGCGTCGAAATCCGTCTACCCAGTCGGACAGGTTCACGGTGACGATCCGGTCGGACAGCACCGCTCGCCAGTGATCCATCAGCTTGGCATGCTGGCCGATCGTCCAGCCGATATCGGCAAGATCGTGGGAATAAGGATGAAAGCCGTGAAAGCGAAAAGTGAAAATCGATAGACCGATGTCGCGCGGATCGCGCGCGCAATAGATGAATTTCGCCTTCGGCAGCAGCGTCGCGATAAAGCCGAGGAAGAGATAATTGCCCGGCAACTTGTCGACGATGCGGGCCTTGTCGGGCGCGAGAGCATGCAGTTCGGCGAGATATTCGGCGGCCGCTTCATCGAGCGTCGCAGAATCGAGATTGGCGAAGCGGAAAACCTGGCCGGCATCGTGGCGGTCGCCGGCAAGCTTCGCCATAAGCCGCGGCACCGCAACCCGTTCGCCGGCGCCACAAGCGTCGCGATGCGCGGCGATGATCTGTTCGCACAGCGTGGTGCCGGAGCGCGGCATGCCGACGATGAAGACCGGCGCCGGATCGTCGTTGCTGGCGCGCGCGCCGCTTTCGAAGCGAGCCTTGGTGAAGAGCTCGATATTGGCGTCGATGAAGCTTTGGTGGACGTCGCGCGAGAACGGCTGCGTCGGCTTGAGCAGCGCGTGGCCTTCGGTCCAATGCCCGATCGCGCGCCGATGCTCGTTGCGGCCGGACCAGAACTTGGCGAGATCGAAATGCGCCATGAGCCGGTGCTCCGGCGTCGATTGCGCGCCGACCTCAGCCAGCACCTTCTCCATCCGCTCCGCTTCAGCAACCGCGCGCGCGCTATCGCTCTCGGCTCGCGCCAGCAGAACGAGACGCCACTGGTACAGCACGGCGAATTCCGGCGGACAGGGCCCGAGAGCGCCGAAGGCTTCGACCGCGGCGCGGGCCTCGGCAGGGCGGCGGAGCTGCAGCAAAGCCAGCGATCGCTGCAGATGCCAATGCCGTTCCGCCCGCGGATTATCCTTGGGCGGCGTCACTTGGTCGAGCAGCGCCAGCGCCTCGGCGGCGCGCTCGCCTTGCAGCAGATCGGCGGCGAGATTGAGCCGCGCGCCGATATTATCCGGCTCGCGCCGCACGGTCTCGACGAGCAGCGCCTCGGCCTGCAGCGTTTCGCCGGAGACGCGCATGAAGGCGCCGAGATTGGCGGCGGCAGCAGCGTGGCCGGGTTGCCGCGCCAAAGCTTCGCGCATTGCCGTCTTGGCATCCTCGATCGCGCCCTGGCGATACCGGGCAATGCCGTAATTGACCCAGGCGTCGGCCCAGGTCGGTGCATTGTTAATCGCGTCGGCGAAGGCGCGTTCGGCCCGGGCCGGATCGTTGAGCGCCAACCAAGCCTGGCCGTAGGCATAGTGGGCCTGAGCCGATTTGGGCGCGCGATGGCAAGCATCGCTCGCGGCATGCAGCGCCTCATTCGGCCGGCCGAGCGCCAGCAAAGAGACCGCCGCGAGCAAGAACGGCGCCGGAGCGTTCGGCGCTGATTTTTGCGCGGCTTTGAGAGGCTCGAGCGCTTCGGCGTGACGGCCCGCGCTTTGCAGAGCGATGCCGAGATTGAGCTGCGCCTGCGGATCGTCCGGAGCGGCGGCGGCAGGCGCGGTTTCAACACGCTTGGCATCAACATCCGGCCCTTCGGCCGGGGCCTTTGAAACTTGTGCGGTATCGGTCACACCCGCCTCGTCGCCAGCGACTATCGCCTCTGGCTCTTTTTGCGGGTCGTGGCGACCCTGTCGCGTTCTACTTTTCATCACGGTAAAGACGGCCGTTGTCGCGGCGAGCTGGTATCGGGTGGCGGCAATTATCGCACGGCCTGCGCCGCCGCCGGCGCGTAAAATTCACGCCGCAGCAGTCGGCCCGGCGGCGCGTCGGAACACGTTTCGTGATCGCTGCAGCCCGACACCGTCAGCCGAGCGGCACACTTCGACGTTGCCGGAAGCGGCTGTTACGGTGAACGTATCGACCATTGATTGCCCCCAAGCGCCTTACGCTTCTTCCTATTCATAAGGAGTTGGACAGCCTCTGCTGCGGAGCATTTAAGTTATAGTTACATAATAATCTGCGACATTTCCGAGTGTCGTCAGCGACTTAAGTTGAATATTTCACGCGGCACGGTGGTTTATCTTCGGCTTAAAATGAGTTGGCTGCGGCCCCAATGACGGGCTCGGCCAGGAACCCGGACCACAATCACAGATTTCGAAAAAACGACCCGTCGCTTACAAAAAGCTGCTCAGGCGTCTCGGTGTGTGGTAGTGGAAACGCATTCATCAGGAGTTTAAGAATGGCTACCGGTACCGTGAAGTGGTTCAACTCGCAAAAAGGCTACGGCTTTATCGCACCTCAGTCAGGCGGCAAGGACGTGTTCGTCCATATCTCGGCTGTCGAAAGAGCCGGGCTGAGCGGCCTCAACGAGGGGCAAATCGTCGAATACGAGGAAGTCGCGAACAAGGGCAAAACATCGGCAGAGAACCTCAAGGTTCAGCGCTGATTTTGGCCGGGTGAGCGCCAGCCAACGACCGTGGCTTCGATGCGGTCGTTGCCGTTGAAGCTGTGCCAGCCGCCTTCGCGCCATCGGCACAGGAACGGTATCACGTAGGTACCGACGTGATCCTCGCACAGGAGCTCCAGCGGCTGATCCGCCGGTGGAGTTCCGTCATGGCTATAGGCGTCAATGCGCTCTTGCCGTGTCGCCACTGTCGTTTGCCTCTCGTGAGCCGGATCACGGCTCGTTAACCGCCGGCGTCCATTCTGCCGACGGTTTGATTCGGGGGGTGATGCGTGAGCGCCGAAATACTGAAGCTCAGCGACTATCGGGTAGACGATGGCGCTGATGGAGAGATTGATCTGGTGACCGCTGTGGACGCCGCTATCCGGGATTTACGTGAAATTCTGTTGTGCTGGGGCTCCGAGATAGCACAAGAGCGCGCACAGGAGTGCGAATTGATGTTACGCCGTGCCTATTCTGGATGTGTCATTGGCCGGCCGGGGTCTCGGTAGCACCACGATGAAAACGACCACGACTTTCGATCCCATCGAATACACCCTCGCTATCAAGAACAAAGGGCGACCGCCCAAATCATGGCGATGGGAGATTTACGCCGCCGGCAAGAGCAAGGCGGTGCGGCAATCCGAATTCTTCGAAACGATGTCCGAAGCGACCCGCGCCGGCAAAGCCGCATTGGCGGAAATCCGGGCCCACCGCGCCGCCTGACGGGCGTTCGTGGCGCGAAACGGGCAGGATGGGTGGCCCATCGAGGCCTGCCTTTCCGAGAGCTTTATCCTTTGAGAGATTTTTATCATGTCGATTTTAGATCACGCAGCACGCGCAGCCGTGCCCATCTTGTTCGCTGCAGCACTCGCGGCCTGCGGCAATAGCGAAGCCGATCAGCGCAAGGCCTTCATTGGCTTTCTCCAAGACATCAATGGCCGTTCCGGCATTCATTTCCTCGTTCCGACGCCGGACGACGAGAAAGCCTTCGGACCGTACTTGCAGCATTACGCAATCATTCTGGACTACGACAAGGACATGAAAGGTCCGATGGATGACTTCGCCGCGCAGATCACCAAGCTCGGCTACGGACCCAGCTCAACTGCACGCACAATCGAACAGATGGCTGCCGCGCCGCAGGACCTCGTCGTCGCCAAAGATGCAGTCGACAAAATGGAGCAAGGCATCGAAGCGCGGCTGGCAAAAGCGAATGCGGATCGCAGCGCGCTCAAACAGCCTGACGATTTGAAAGTGGTTTACGACAAGACCTTCGACAAGCTCGTCACCGCGCCGACATTGGCGATGGAAAACTCCGCCAAGGCGCTCGAAGCCGGAATCAAGGCTGCGATCCATCTGACTGATTACATCAACGGTAACCGCAACAAGCTCGCGGTATCCGGAATGCAGATCCAAGCCAAGGACCAGCGCACATTGGATGAACTTGAGCCGATATTGAAGGCGCACCGGGATGCCGGCGAGCGTTTTGTGGCCGCACAACGTGAAAGTCAGCGCGTCTTGCAGGATAACTAGCCATTCTCACTTTGCGATCCCAGCCATTGAACCGGGAACGCCTTCGGCGACCCTAATGGAGGACGTGGTTCAAGCGCAGGGATAGTTCCCGGCCGTGAAGATACTGATCGGGTTCGTTATTGTAATCGGCGTCGTGCTTGCGGCGCTGATCGTCCTGATTGGCGTGTGGCTTGCAGCGGTGTTCCTGCGGTCCGTGCAAAAAGCGCACGAAAAACACGATCCGATCGAATATTACAGCGGCTGGGGCGGCTATCGCCATCCGATCGTGTTGCAGCACAAGATAACCAAGGCGGAAGCGGACGCGGTTGCCGCCAAGGGCTACGCCTATGTGATCGGCTATTTTGATGCCGACAGCAGGCTGGTGCGCGTTGTGAAGATGCTACGCGGCGAGGTCTTTTTCGAATTTGTGTATGCCTATTATCCCAACCGCAAGCTCCGGAGCGCCACGGTCACAGCAAGCGACGGCAGAGTGACGGTGTTGGAATACGACGCGCGCGGCCGTGGCATCGCCGGCAAGACGGCGTTTTGAACCTGAGCGCCTCCAGCCTTCGTCTTCACCAAGTCGCCCGTATCGGCGCCGCGACAAATGGGCGCCTCGCGAGCGGGCTTGAGCCACCCCACCTCTACCCCATGCTCACGCTTGAAGGTGCTGCACTGATCGCGGAAGTAATTGCCGCAGCGTGGCTGATTGTGGCGCTTGCGGGGTTTCGCATCCGCCCTACCACCCCCTGGCTGGTCTGTTCGATCGTTGCAGTCGCGGCGCTATTGACGAGTGTTGCCGTCATCATCGACGCGTCCTCGACTTGACGCGATAGCCACGCCTTTCGGTGGCCGCTGTACTTACGCCGCCTTCGCGCCCTTCTCCGCGATCGCGACCAGCGCGCGCAAAATTTCCTCGCGCCTTTGAGCCGCTCGTCGGCGCGTGTCCCACTCGTCGAAGAACACGACCTTCATGTCGGGCCGCACCCGGGCGCCGACGGGGTGCTTGGCGATGTAGGTGATCAGACCTTCGGGGTTGGCGAAGATGTTGTCGCGGAACGACAGCACCGCGCCCTTCGGGCCGACTTCGATCTTTTCGACATTGGCGCGGCGGCACAGCGACTTGATGGCGACGACCTGCAGCAGATACTCGACCTCGTCCGGCAGCGGGCCGAAACGGTCGACGAGTTCGGCGCCGAAGCCGTCGATGTCGCGGTCGTCCTCGATCTCGGACAGCCGCCGATAGAGCGCGAGCCGCACCGGCAGGTCGGTGACGTAGTCCTCCGGGATCAGCACCGGCGTGCCGATGGTGATCTGCGGCGACCACTTGTCGGCGACCGGCGCGGAGATGCCGGCCTTCATCGACAGCACCGCCTCTTCCAGCATCTGCTGATAAAGCTCGTAGCCGACTTCCTTGATGTGGCCGGACTGCTCGTCGCCGAGCAGATTGCCGGCGCCGCGGATGTCGAGATCGTGCGAGGCGAGCTGGAAGCCCGCGCCCAGCGTGTCGAGCGATTGCAGCACTTTGAGCCGGCGCTCGGCCTGCGGCGTGATTTTGCGCGCGGCCGGCAGCGTCAGCAGCGCATAGGCGCGCAGCTTCGAGCGGCCGACGCGGCCGCGCAGCTGATAGATCTGCGCCAGCCCGAACATGTCGGCGCGATGCACGATCAGCGTGTTGGCGGTCGGAATGTCGAGGCCGGATTCGACGATGGTGGTCGAGAGCAGCACGTCGTATTTGCCGTCGTAGAACGCCGCCATGATGTCTTCGAGCACGGCCGCCGGCATCTGGCCGTGGGCCACCGCGACGCGCACTTCCGGCACGTTCTTGTCGAGGAACGCTTTGGTCTCGGCGAGATCCTCGATGCGCGGGCAGACATAGAACGCCTGGCCGCCGCGATAGCGCTCGCGCAGCAGCGCCTCGCGCACGACGACCGGATCGAACGGCGAGACGAAGGTGCGCACGGCGAGCCGGTCGACCGGCGGCGTGGCGATGATCGACATTTCGCGCACGCCGGACAACGCGAGCTGCAAGGTGCGCGGGATCGGCGTCGCGGTCAGCGTCAGCACATGCACTTCGGCGCGCAGCTGCTTGAGCTTTTCCTTGTGCGCGACGCCGAAATGCTGCTCCTCGTCGACGACGATCAGGCCGAGATCCTTGAACTTGACGCTCTTGCCGAGGAGCGCATGGGTGCCGATGACGATGTCGATCGTGCCGTCGGCGAGGCCCTTCTTGGTCTTGGCGAGTTCCTTGGCGGTGACGAGCCGCGAGGCCTGCGCGACATGGATCGGATAGCCGCGCAGCCGGTCGGTAAACGTCTTCATGTGCTGGCGCGCCAGCAGCGTCGTCGGCACCACGACCGCGACCTGCTTGCCGTTCATCGCCGCGATGAAGGCGGCGCGCAACGCCACTTCGGTCTTGCCGAAGCCGACGTCGCCGCAAATCAGCCGGTCCATCGGCCGGCCGGAGCCGAGATCGTTGAGCACGGCGGCGATGGCGGCCAGCTGGTCGTCGGTTTCCTCATAGGGAAAGCCGGCGCAGAATTCGTCGTAGAGGCCGGTGTCGACGGCAAGCCGCGGCGCTTCTGCGCATGCCGTTCGGCGGCGATCTTGATCAGTTCGCCGGCGATCTCGCGGATGCGGTTCTTCATCCGCGCCTTGCGCGACTGCCAGGCGGTGCCGCCGAGCCGGTCGAGCTCGGCGCCGGCCTCTTCCGAGCCGTAGCGCGACAGCAGTTCGATGTTCTCGACCGGCAGGAACAGCTTGTCGCCGCCGGCATAATGGATTTCGAGGCAGTCGTGCGGCGCGCCGGCGGCCTCGATGGCGCGCAGGCCGATGAAGCGGCCGATGCCGTGATCGACATGGACGACGAGATCGCCGGCGGCGAGGCTCGTCACCTCGGCGATGAAATTCTCGGCGCGCTTCGACTGCCGGCGCGCGCGCACCAGGCGCTCGCCCAAAATGTCTTCTTCGGTGATGAGCGCGATGTCGGCGGTTTCGAAGCCGGATTCGATGCCGAGCACGGCGAGCGCGATTTGGTGGCGCGGCAGCGCCAGCGCCTGCGGCCACGACGCGACCGGCGTGAGATTGACGAGCCCGTGCTCGGCGAGCACGTGCCCCATGCGCTCGCGCGAGCCTTCGCTCCACAGCGCGATCAGGACGCGCTTGCCGGCCGACTTGCAGCGCGCCGACGTGCTTGGTCACCGCCTCGAACACATTGGTGTCGGGCGTGCTGCGCTCGGCGGTGAAATTGTGGCCGGCATGCGCGCCGATCTCGATGACGTCCGCGGCGTGCTTCGGGCGCGGAGAACGGCGTCAGCCGCGCCAGCGCGGATTTTTCCAGCCGCTCGCGCCATTCGGTTTCGGCGAGATAGAGCCGGTCCGGCGGCAGCGGCTTATACGGCGCGCCGCCGCCGGATTGATCGACCGCGTCCTTGCGCGCCTGATAATAGTCGGCGATCTGCGCCAGCCGCTCGTGCGCGGCTTCTTCGGCCAGCGGCTCGATGGCGAGCGGCGTTGCCTCGATATAATCGAACAGCGTTTCCATGCGCTGTGGAACAGCGGCAGCCAATGCTCCATGCCGGCATGGCGGCGGCCTTCGCTCACCGCTTCGTAGAGCACGTCGTCGGGCGCGGCGGCGCCGAAGGCCGCGACATAGCCGGTGCGGAACAGCCGGATGGTGTCGGTGGTGAGCTGAAACTCGGCCATCGGCACGAGATCGAGCGCGCGCAGCTCGGCGTGGTGCGCTGGGTTTCCGGATCGAAGCTGCGGATCGATTCCAGCGTGTCGCCGAAGAAATCGAGCCGCACCGGCTCGTCCATGCCGGGCGCGAACAGATCGACGATGCCGCCGCGCACGGCGTAGTCGCCGGCTTCGCGCACGGTCGCCGCGCGATTGAAGCCGTTGAGCTCGAGCCACTGCGTGATGCCGGCCATCGGCAGGATGTTGCCGGGCGCGGCCGAGAGCGATTGCTTGGCGATCAGTTCGCGCGCCGGCACGCGCTGCAGGACGGCATTGACGGTGGTGAGCAGGACGGCCGGATGTTCGCGGCCTTGGACGCGGGCCAGCCGCGCCAGCGTCATCATGCGCTGCGCCACGACGGCGGCATGCGGCGAGACGCGGTCGTAGGGCAGGCAATCCCAGGCCGGAAATTCCAGAACCTCGATGTCGGGCGCGAAGAAGCCGAGCGCGCGCGCCAGCATCGCCATGCGCGAGCCGTCGCGGCAGACGACCGCGACGCTGATCGCCGGCGGGTTCGGGCCGGCCGCGATCGCGCGGGCGAGATCGGCGACGACCAGGCCTTCGGCGCCGTCGGCGATGCCGGCGAGCGTGAGCGGCCGGCCGGGCGTGAGCCGTTCGGCGGGCGATTTGGCCAGCAAGGAATTCGCGACGGACTGCACGCTACGGCGCCCCTCCCCGGCCTGCGCGCTGATTGCGTACCGTCTTGGCGTGAAAGCCGATGAGCTGCCGCAGCACGGCCGTGTCGTGTTCGGCCGGCACGTTTTCGTCGCCGATGACCCAGGCATAGAGCTCGGCATTGGGCACTTCGATCAGCCGCTCGAAATCGTCGAGCGAGGGCTCATCGAATTTGTCGATATAGACGTCGGCGAAGCGGCCGACGATCAGGTCCATTTCGCGCACGCCGCGCCGCCAGGCGCGGAACAAGAGCTTGCGGCGGCGCACATCCAGTCCTTCGCTCGATCGTTCGGTCATTGACGGCCTCGACATTCGGCAGCTCTTGGCGACCGCAAACGCCGAAAGCCCGGACGCAGCCGGGCGAGGGGTATATAGAGAGCGGCGCAGAAAATGTCAGCGGGATTTCGATGCGGCCGACCGTGCTCAATCCGCTTTTCGCGTCGCTGTCGGCGCTGCCCGGGATCGGGCCGAAGCTCGAAAAGCTGTTCGGCCGCCTGTTCGGGCGCGACGACGAGCCGCCGCGCGTCATCGATCTGTTGTTCCACCTGCCGACCGGCTTCGTCGACCGGCGCAACCAGCCGAAACTGAGCGAGGTGAAGCCCGACACGGTCGTGACCGTCGCGGTCACCATCGACCGGCACCGCCCGCCGCCGCCGAACCGGCCGCGCGCGCCCTACAATATCGACGCGAGCGACGACACCAACACGCTGACCATCACCTATTTCAACGCGCGCAAGGATTATCTGCAAAAGCTCCTGCCCGAGGGCGAGCTGCGCTACGTCTCGGGCACCGCGACGTTCTACGACGGCCATTTGCAGATGCTGCATCCCGACCGCGTCGTCGACGCCAAGGGCTTTGCCAGCCTGCCGCTGATCGATCCGGTCTATCCGCTCACCGAAGGGCTGCATCCGAACCAGGTGCGCAAGGCGATCGATGCTCGCGCTCGAGCGCCTGCCGGCGCTGCCGGAATGGCAGGATGCGGCGTGGCTTGCGCGCAACGACTATCCGGAGTTCGCCGATGCGCTGCGCACGATCCATCGTCCGGAAGCGCCCGACGATATCGCGCCGGAAAGCGCGGCCTGGTCGCGGCTCGCCTATGACGAATTGCTGGCGAGCCAGCTCGCGCTCGCTTTGCTGCGCGCGCATATGCGCATGCGCGCCGGCCGCGGCAGCGCCGCCGAGGGCCGGTTGCGCGCGCGCATCATCGCCGCGCTGCCCTATTCGCTGACGCCGTCGCAGGAGCGCGCCGTCACCGACATCATCGCCGATCTGGCGCAGCCGCAGCGCATGTTGCGGCTGCTGCACGGCGACGTCGGCTCCGGCAAGACGGTGGTGGCGCTGATCGCGGCGGCGCATGTGATCGAGGCCGGCCGCCAGGCGGCGTTCATGGCGCCGACCGAAATTCTGGCGCGCCAGCATTTTGCCACCATCGCGCCGCTCGCCGGCCGCCGCCGGCATCCGGCTCGCCATCCTCACCGGGCGCGAGCGCGGCCGCGAGCGCGAGGATATTCTTGCAGCGCTCGCGGCCGGCGATATCGATCTCATCGTCGGCACCCACGCTCTGTTCCAGGACAATGTCGCGTTTCGCGATCTGGCGCTGGCCATCGTCGACGAGCAGCATCGCTTCGGCGTGCATCAGCGGCTGGCGCTGACGCGCAAGGGCGAGGCGGTCGATCTCCTGGTGCTCACCGCGACGCCGATCCCGCGCACGCTGGTGCTGACCTTTTTCGGCGACATGGACGTTTCGGAACTGCGCGAGAAACCGGCGGGCCGGCAGAAGATCGATACCCGCGCCGTGCCGCTCGAGCGGCTCGACGAGGTGATCGACGCGGTCGCGCGCGCCATCGACGAAGGCCGCCGCGTCTATTGGGTGTGCCCGCTGGTCGAGGAATCCGAAAGCGTCGATCTCGCCGCCGCCGAGGAACGCTACAAGGCGCTGCAAAAGCGCTTCGGCGCGCTGGTCGATGTCGTCCACGGCCGCATGCGCGGCGCCGACAAGGATCGCGCCATGGAGCGCTTCGCCTCCGGCGAAACGCGGCTCCTCGTCGCGACGACGGTGATCGAAGTCGGCGTCGACGTGCCGGAAGCAAGCGTCATGGTGATCGAGCACGCCGAGCGCTTCGGGCTTGCGCAACTGCATCAATTGCGCGGCCGCATCGGCCGCGGCGCCGAGAAATCGACCTGCCTCCTGCTCTATCGCGGCCCGCTCGGCCCGACCGCCAAGGCGCGGCTTGCGATCCTGCGCGAGACCGACGACGGCTTCCGCATCGCCGAGGAAGATCTCAAACTGCGCGGCGAAGGCGACGTGCTCGGCACGCGGCAAAGCGGCATGCCCGGCTTCCACATCGCCCGCCTCGACGTGCACGGCAAGCTGCTGACCGGCGGCGCGCGACGATGCCGCGCTGATGCTGTCGCGCGATCCGAAGCTGAAATCGCCGCGCGGCGAGGCGCTGCGCAATCTGCTCTATCTGTTCGCGCGCGACGAAGCGATCGGCCTTGTGCGTGCAGGCTGATCTGCGCGGTGCCGCGGATCGGCGCCGAAGCGATTGTAGCCGGGCGTACCCTCCTGGATGACCCAGACGATCAAGAGCACGAACGCCGACGAACGGAACCATGAGAGCGAAGATCCACCAGCCGCTCAGGTCGATGTCGTGCAGCCGGCGCACCGAGACCGCGAGACCGGGCAGCAAGGTCACGAGCGCCCACAGATATGCAATTACATCGGTGTTCAAGTCGAAGGCGCCGTCGACCATTCCCGCTACGAACACAACGAGGAGCACGAACAGCTGCCACCACCAGAATTCCGACGGCAAAGCGCGGCCGCGGAAATTGAAGTAATTGGCGAAGCCCGACCGGATCGCCTGGGCAAATGTCATGTGCGTGAACCCCTTTTGCGTCAACCCTTTGGCAGCCTGGTACAGCTGCGGCCAGTTGGCCTTAGTCGTGCGCAACCGGATGCAGGATCACGGCCATTGGTTTGCGACAGCCGCGCGGCTGGAACGGGTCAGGCTGCCGCCAGCGGATCGGGGCCGTACTGGTTGGCTCCGCTCGTGCCCTTGAAGCACCACCAGACGATCAGCACGAAAATGCCGACAAGTGTCAGCAGAAGAAGCTGCCAAAAGCCTGAGCGATCGGTATCGTGCAGCCGGCGCGCGCCGACAGCGAGATTGGGAAGAAGCATCGCGAGGCCCCAAAGTTCGCCAAGAAGCCCGCTGCCTGAGCCCAGGCCATAATCCACGATATTAATGGCGACGCCGACCAGAAGTCGCAAACAACGCCCAATACCAGAATTCGGACCGGGCGGCGCGGCCGGTGAAATTGACGTAGTTGGAAAATCCCGACTTGATGGCCTGCGTGAAAGTCATTGTTCCCGCCCCTTTAATTTTTGCTGATTTATTGCCCGACACTGCAAAGAAGATCAGGTTGTCGGCCGCGCGACAAGATCGAACGCGCTATTATCGACTGGGATTTTCCGCGGCGGAACGACAGCGTGAGGCTTGCACTCCTATTTGCCGGGCCTACTTCGCTGGCGTCGGCTCGGCTTTGCGCGCCAATTGCGCGGCGCGGGCGGTTTCGGCGAGCGCGGCAAGCTTGCCCTGCGGATCGCTGCCCGGCTGCACGATGCCGGCCGACATGATCACCGTCATCGCCTGTTCGACCGTGATGTCGAGATCGATGACGTCGCGCTTCGGCACATAGAAGAAAAAGCCGGTCGTCGGGTTCGGCGTGCACGGCATGAAGGCCGAGACATGCTCGATCGCCGGCAGGCGCGTGGAAATCTCCTCGGTCGGCGACTGCGTCAGAAACACCAGCGACCACATGCCGGGCGAGGGAAATTCGACGAGCCCGACTTTGCGGAAGCTCGATTCCGATTTGGAAAACAGCGTTTCGAAAATCTGCTTCGCGGTGCGGTAGATCGGCCGCACGATCGGCATCCGGCTCAACAGGCTTTCGCCGAAATCGACAAGCTTGCGGCCGATCAAATTGGCGGCGAGGAAACCCAGCACCGTCAGCGCGACGAAAACGATGATCAGGCCGAGGCCCGGAATATTCACCGGCAGATAGGTTTCCGGCCGATAGTCGACCGGAATGAGCGGCCGCACCAGATTGTCGACCCAGGTCACGAACCACCAGATCAGCCACAGCGTCACGGCGACCGGGCCGGCGACGACCAGGCCGGTCAGGAAGTAGGTGCGGATGCGGCTCATGAAGCCGGGCGCGGCCGTTCGCCGCTCCCCGGTAGTCGCTCGTTCTGATCGTTAGCGTATGTCATCGATGATCCGCGCCCCGCGACGTCTATAGGCTTCGCCCGCGCCAATGCAGCGGCGCCAAGCGCCAGCATTAACACAGCACTGCCCGGCAAGGAAAAAGGCGCCGCCTATTCGACCGTCACCGACTTGGCAAGATTGCGCGGCTGATCGACATCGGTGCCCATGATGACGGCGGTGTGATAGGCCAAAAGCTGCACCGGCACGGCATAGACGAGCGGCGCCACCGCCGGATGCACCGTCGGCAGCGTCAGCGTCTCCGCCGATTGGCCGGCCGCGGCGCTGGCGCCTTTGGCATCCGTCATCAGGATCAGCCGGCCGCCGCGCGCGGCGACTTCCTGCATGTTGGAGACGGTTTTTTCGAACACCTTGTCGTGCGGCGCGATCACGATCACCGGCATGTTTTCGTCGATCAGCGCGATCGGGCCGTGCTTGAGCTCGCCCGCGGCGTAGCCTTCGGCATGGATGTAGGAAATTTCCTTGAGCTTCAGCGCGCCTTCGAGCGCCAGCGGATAGCTCGTGCCGCGGCCGAGATAAAGCACGTCGCGGCATTTGGCGAGATCGCGCGCAATCAGCTCGATCTGCGGCTCGAGCGCCAAGGCCTCGTTGAGGTGACGCGGCATTTCGATCAGCGCGTGCACCAGCGTCTTTCTCGTCGCTTCGCTCAGCACGCCGCGCGCGCGACCGGCCGCGATCGCCAGCACCGCCAGCGCCGCCAGCTGGCAGGTGAAGGCCTTGGTCGACGCGACGCCGATTTCCGGCCCGGCGAGCGTCGGCATGACGACGTCGCTCTCGCGCGCGATGCTCGAGGTCGGCACGTTGACGACCGAGAGCACGTGCTGCTTGTGCGCGCGCGCATAGCGCAGCGACGCCAGCGTGTCCGCGGTCTCGCCGGATTGCGACACGAAGATCGCGAGATTGCCGTCGCCGAGCGGCACGTCGCGATAGCGAAACTCGGACGCGATATCGACCTCGACCGGCAGATGCGCGAAGTGCTCGAACCAGTAGCGCGCCACCATGCCGGCGTAATAGGCGGTGCCGCAGGCGGCGATCGAAATGCGTTGCAGCTTCTTGAAATCGAACGGCAGCTGCATCGGCAGCGCGACGCGCTCCGCGGTCATGTCGATATAGTTGCGCCAGCGTATGGCCGACGACTTCGGGCTGCTCGTAAATTTCCTTCGCCATGAAGTGGCGATGATTGCCCTTGTCGATCAAGCAGGACCGAGGCTTGCGATTTCAGCACCGCGCGCTGCACGATCTTGCCGTCGCTGTCGTGGATCTCGGCGCCCTTGCGCGTGACGACGACCCAGTCGCCGTCTTCGAGATAACTGACCATGTCGGTGAACGGCGCCAGCGCAATCGCGTCGGAGCCGACATACATCGCACCGTCGCCGAAGCCGATGGCAAGCGGCGAGCCGCGGCGCGCGCCGATCAACAGATCGTCTTCGCCGGCGAACAGGAAGGCGAGCGCGAAGGCGCCGCGCAGTCGCGGCAGCGCCGCCTTGCACCGCGTCGACCGGCGACGCGCCGCGCTTCATCTCTTCGGTGACGAGATGCGCGATCACTTCGGTGTCGGTCTCGGTGGAGAATTTGGCGCCCTTGCCTTCGAGCTCGCGGCGCAGCTCGCTGAAATTCTCGATGATGCCGTTGTGCACGACCGCGAGCTTTTCGGTCGCGTGCGGATGCGCGTTGTTCTCGGTCGGCCGGCCATGCGTCGCCCAGCGCGTGTGGCCGATGCCGATCGTGCCGGCGAGCGGCTCGCGCCCGAGCTTCTTCTCGAGATTCTTGAGCTTGCCCTCGGCGCGGCGCCGCGTCAGCTTGCCGCCTTCGAGCGTGGCGACGCCCGCGGAATCGTAGCCGCGATATTCGAGGCGCTTGAGCGCATCGACGAGCTGCGGCGCCGCCGGTTCAGAGCCGATGATTCCGATAATGCCGCACATCCGATGCTTTCCTCAGAAGGTGCGGCAGCGCTTGCCCGCCATCCCGTTAACCCTCAAAGCGCAGCAACCCTTAAAGCGCAGAACTCTTAAAGCGCAGGCCTTGCGAACACCGAAATCAAATAAGCTTTCGATCCGTGACACACCAGCCGCCGCGGCGCGGCTCAATCGCGCGAATGCGCCTTCTTTTTGCCGAGCGATTTCAATCCGCGCAAGCGCGACGCCCAACCTTCCTTAACGACTTGCCGGCCGCGCCCCAGCGCCAAAGCGTCCGCCGGCACGTTTTCCGTGATCACCGAGCCGGAGCCGATATAGGCGCCGTCGCCGATCTCGACCGGCGCCACCAGCGCCGAATTCGAGCCGATGAAGGCATCCTTGCCGATCCGCGTGCGATGCTTGTCGCTGCCGTCGTAATTGCAGGTGATGGTGCCGGCGCCGACATTGGCATTGGCGCCGACGAAGGCGTCGCCGATATAGCTCAAATGATTGGCCTTGGCGCCGGCTTCGATCACGGCCTCCTTGACCTCGACGAAGTTGCCGATGTGCGACACCCTCGCCGAGCTGCGCGCCGGGCCGCAGCCGCGCGAACGGACCAACCGAAGCGCCTTTGCCGACATGCGCGCCGGCAAGATGCGAGAACGAGTGGATGACCGCGCCGTCCTCCACCGTCACCTTCTCGCCGAACACCACATAGGGCTCGACCACGACGTCGTTGCCGAATTTGGTATCGGCGGAGAGAAACACCGTCTCCGGCGCGATCAGCGTGACGCCGGCAGTGAGCGCTGCCTCGCGCAGGCGCTCTGCGCCACGGCTTCGGCTTCGGCGAGCTGGCCTTTGGTGTTGATGCCGCGCACGTCGTCCTCCTCGACTTCGACCGCGACCGCGCGAAGCTTCATGCCGCGCGCGATTTCGATCGCATCGGTCAGATAGAATTCATGTTTGCTGTTGTGGTCGCCGATCCGTTCCAGGATGGCAAGCGCGCTGTGCGCCGGCAAACGCCATGATGCCGCCGTTGCAGAGAGCGATCTTGCGTTCGCTCGGCGCTGGCGTCGGCCTCCTCGCGAATGGCGATGAGTTCGTCGCCCGCCATGATGAGCCGGCCATAGCCTGCGGATCGGCGGGCCGAAAGCCGAGCACCGCAATGGCCGCGCCTGCGGCGAGCGGCGCGCGCAGACGCGACAGCGTCTCCGGCCGGATCAGCGGCGTGTCGCCGTAGACGATGAGAATGTCGTCGGACGGTTTTTCGATCGCCGGATTTTGCGGCGAGCACCGCATGCGCGGTTCCGCGCCGCTCATGCTGCGTGAAGATCACGGCGTCCGGCAGGACGCGCTTCGCTTCGGCGGCAACCTCGTCCTGTCCCGGACCGATGACGACGGCGGCCGAGGTCACGCCGGCCTCGGCGATTGCCGCAAGCACATGCGCGAGCAGCGACTGGCCGGCGACCTCGTGCAGCACTTTGGCCTTCGACGAGCGCATGCGGGTGCCCTCGCCGGCCGCGAGCACGATCGCAAGGCAGCTCCGAGCCGTCATCACAACCTCCGCGGCGCTCTCTTAGCCGAGCCGGGTGGGCACCGAAAGCCGCGATTTGGCCAAGGAACTAAGCACGGCAAACGCGACAGTAACGAGCCAAAGCGCCAATGAGCGGTTCCAGATGGGCGAATCTGATAGATTTTTTCGACTGATTCGTCTGGAAGTTGCCGGAGCGCAGCAGATGCTTGATCTCGCGCAAGCCGTGAGAGAGCAGATCGTGAAGGAGACGCCGCCGCGAAAGACCGCCGCGGCGCCGAAGACGTTCACGCTTGCGCAAGCTCCGCAGCTTCACGGTCTGGACCATGGGCGCCAGCGCCGCTCTTGCGCTCGCCGTCTTGTCGGCCCGCAGCCAAGTCGGCGCGCGAGCGCTTGGTGGCCATGTTCCATGGCGGCAGCCGCGCCCAGCAAACTCGCCGCCAAATTCGACGCGGAAACGGTCACGCGGCAGCTCGCCGACGCCGTGCGCGTCCTGGCGTCGAACGACGAGCAGTTGAGAAGCCGTGTCGCCGCGGTCGAGCACGATCTCGACGACGTCACCGGATCGATCCGCCAGGTCGCGGCCGCCAGCGAAACGCGGCGCGCCGAGGACGGACCGACGGTGTCGGCGACCGCGGCGCTGACGGCCTCCGCGCCCGCCACGCTCGATCATGCGCCGGCGCCGCCGCCGGCTCCCGCCGTCGGCCGCACCGGCGACGCCGCCGGCAGCCGCCGCCGACGCAATATGGCGTCGATATCGGCAGCGGCTGACACTCCAGGCGCTGCGCGCGCGCTGGCAGACCTTGCGCGCGGCTCACCCGGCGCTTCTCGACGGCTTGCAGCCGATCGTGAGCGTCAAGGAAACGCCGCACGGCAACAAGATCGAGCTGCGGCTCGTGGTCGGGCCACTCGCCCAAGCCGGAGCCGCGACGCAATTGTGCTCGGCGCTGACCATGTTCGGCATGTTCTGCCAGCCCGCCGTCTATGACGGCCAGCATCTCGCGCAGCGGTGACAAAGCCGCAACTTCCTGTGGTTATGAATTCCGGGATCGCGGAGTTTCGGCCGCGCCCGAACGATGCGAGCCGACAGCGATGCGCCGCCCTCTCTTTCTGCCGACGGCCCGGCAGACCAATTGGCTTCTGATCGTCGCCTTCCTCGCGGTCGGCCAGGCGCTCTATATCCGCTACATGGCGATCGAGAATTTGAATACGGAATTGGCGTGTCAGGCCGGTCTGCAGACCTGGCTGTGCACGGCGTTCCGGATATCGATCGTCTTCTTCAATCACGAGGTGTTCGGCTGGGTGGCGCTCGCTCGCTGCCCTTCTCAACCTGATGCGGCCTTCGCTTATCCTGACGGCACTTGCGCTTGCCGCGGCGGGCTTCGGCGTCGTGCTGCACAATGCCGATCTGTCGGCGCTCGCCGCGGGCTTGCTGATCCTCAGCCTGGCACGTCCCGCGCCCGCCCGAGAATAAGGGCAAGCCCGATCAGGCCGGCGCACAGCCAGATCGCCTGCCAGTTGGCGAATGTCTCGTTGATCGCGATGTAGACGGCCGAGACCGCGAGCACGGCGGCGGCAAGCGGTCTCCGCCGCCGGGCGCGTAGTCCGGCCGGCCGCGGCGTCGAAAGCATCAGGACCAGAAAGGCGAACGACAGCTCGCGCTCTGCGGCGCGAATGGGATGTCGCGATAGCGCGGATCGAACACCAGCCCAAGCGCGGTTTCGACCGAAAGCAGTGTCAGCGCGATAAACACCGCGCCGAGCGCCAATGCTTAAGCCGTCGCGCATGCCGTCCGGCCGGCCGAGCAGCGCGGCAAAGCGCCGGCAGCGTCCGGCCCGCGGCGCACGCCGCCGCGCAGACGACGGCGCAAGAGCCGCGGTCGCGGCAAAGGCGAGCATCCGCACCCAGCCGCCGATGCCGATACTGTCGACCGGGATCGTTTCGAGCGTCCAGCCGAACAAGACGCACGGCAGGAACGCGATCAGCCGCGATCCTCGACCACAAGAGCGGCGGCGCGCTTTTGCCGCGGCCCGCCATCCAGGCGCCGGCAAAAGCAAGAGCCGGCGAGCAGGATTCCGGCGCCGGCCTGCGCGAGCCAATGCGGATGATCGGAAACAGAGCCGCCGAAACTGAATTTCGGCGCCTGCGTCGCGCGATCGAAAATGCCCCAATAGCGGCCGGTCGAGCCTTCGAGCGCGCGCTTCCACGGCTGGTCGAAAGCCTCGATGACATTGACGCGGAAATTCTCGCGCTGCGCGAGCTCAAGCGTTTGCGAAATCACCCGCGCCTGGTTCGACGGCGACGGCCGCGCCGCTTCGCGCATCCGTCCGGCGCTCGGCCAGCCGATTTCGCCGATGACGATCTCCTTGTTGGGGATCGCGGCGACGACCTTCTTGCGGATGTCGTCGACATGGGCGGCGGCGGCTGACGCCGGCAGCGGGAAGTCCTCCCAATACGGCAGGATGTGAATGGTGACGAAATCGACGTCGTTTTGCAGGTCGCTATAGCGCAGCCAGAATTCCCAGACGTCGGCATAGGTGACCGGCATCGACACCTGCGACTTGACCTCGCGGATGATGGCGCCGAGGTCGGTCGCCGACAGTTCGCCGCGCAGCAGCACTTCATTGCCGACGACGACGGCGCGAATGACGTCCGGATATTTCTTGGCGAGATCGATGGCGGTCGCGATCTGCTGGCGGTTGAACGCCGCGTTGTTGGCCAGCCACAGGCCCATCAGCATCTTCAGGCCGTGGCGCTGGGCAATGGCCGGAATCTGGTCGAGGCCGTTGGCGTTGGAATAGGTGCGGATGCAGTCGGTGTAGCGCGACAACAAGGCAAGATCTTCGTCGATCTGCTCGGCGCTCACCATGGTCCCCGGAACCAGCGGATCCTGGCTGTCCGCGGAACGGCGCATAGGAAACGCAGTAGAGTTTGCCGCCGGAGGCAAGCGGCGACGGCGGCAATTGGACCGGCGCGCCCAGCCACCACCAGGCAACAGCGATCGCGAGCGCCGTCAGCGCGATAATGCGCAAGCGCCGAAGCGATGGAGTTTCCGTCCGCAGGGCCAGCCACGCGTGTCGCCTTAGCGCATGATCCGGAAAAGTGGAAACCGGCTTTCCGCCAGATCATGCGCACGCTACGCCGGCTGGCCGCTAACCAATGCCAAGCTTGGCGCAGCGCTGCGGCGCGCTGGACAAACGAACGGAGTTAGGGTGTTGTCTTGGCGGCTGTTTCGGCGATGGCCGCCGCAATAGCGGCCCAATCCGATGGCCAAAAAGATCGCCGACGGCCAAAGACATCGATCAGGCGGCCAATAATAACGCCGGGGAAAACGTCCGTTCGATCGGCCCAAACTTAAGCCCAACACATCAAGGGAACCATGTCCCATCGAGTGCCTAGCATTGCCGGCGGATTGTGCGTCGCAGCGTCGGTCGCCACCTGGCTCGCCGCTGCAGCGGTAATTCTACCGGTCTACCGTCGGCTGACGGCTCAAAACAGCGCGCCGGCGCCCCCGGACCAGCAATCGGCGCCAAGCCCGGACGGGGCCACGGTCGACGAATACGCCGAAGCCCAGCACGCGCTCAACGGGCCGGCCGGCAATCCGGAATGCGTTCGGCTCGGCCGCCGCGTGGTCGGACTGCTGTGGAACGACGACCTCGATACGGCGTTCCGCCACCTCGATCTCTACGACCGTTTCGGCTGCCCGAGCGGCCATGTCCAGGCGGCGTTTCGCTGCCTGATCTTGCACCCGCCCCCGGTACCCGCCGATCCGAAAGCCGCCGATCCGAAGGCCGCCGATAGCCTGCAAGGCCGCGTCCGGCCTGCTGGATCAACCCCGCCTTGCAGGCCAGCGCGACGCCGGCGCCGGCCGCGCCCGTCCGCGGCAGCTCCGAGCCCAGACGACGACGCACTAGCGAACGAATTATTTGCTATTTCGACCACTGCGGCGTTAGCGCCGCAGCTGCTCGCAAGTTGTTGTCTTGAAATTGCCATTCCTCGCCGCTAATTTATTTTTGCCGCTCGCAAGGTCGCCTCACCCTTACGACCATCATCGAACCTTGGGGACAGGTTCGGGCCCGTGTCGTTCCGCCCCCGCGTGGTTAGAATTCGATGCGCACCCTCGCTGCCGTGCTCGCGCTTGTAGCGTGCGTGCATGCTGGCATGTGGGCTCTCCTGCAACGTAAGGAGACCGCCCCCAATTTCACCGGGCAACTCGCCAGCGTCTCGTATTCTCCCTTTGCTCATACCGATGATCCCGAAAACGGCCCTCGCCCCACGGTCGAGCAAATCCGCGCCGATCTTAAGGCCATCGCGCCCTATACCCGCGCGATCCGGACCTATTCGTCCACCGACGGCTCGGAACTCGTGCCCCCGATCGCGGCCGAGTTCGGTCTCAAGGTCACGGTCGGCGCCTGGATCAGCAAAGACCAGGACCGCAACGACCGGGAAATCCGCTCGGCGCTCGACCTCGCCCGCCGCTACAGCAATGTCAACGCCATCGTGGTCGGCAACGAAACCATGTTGCGCGACGACATGAGCGTCGATGACCTGATCAAGCTCATCCAAACGGTGAAAAGGTCGAGCCCGGTCCCTGTGACCACGGCCGAAATCTGGACGAATGGATCGACCATCCGGAACTGGCTTCTGCGGTCGATTTCATCGCCGCGCACATCCTGCCCTATTGGGAAGGCGTTGACGCTTCGCACGCGGTCGACCATTCCATCGAGTTCTACGACAAGCTGCGCCAGATGCATCCCGGCAAGCGGATCGTGATCGCCGAATTCGGCTGGCCGACCGCCGGTTACAATTTCCACGATGCCAATCCTGGCCGCATCGAGCAGGCGATGATCATCCGTGATTTCGCCAACTGGGCCGAGGCCTATGGCATCGACTACAACATCGTCGAAGCCATCGATCAGCCGTGGAAGACGGACGGAAGGCGGCGTCGGACCCTATTGGGGACTTTTCGACGCATCGCTGCGAGCCCAAATTCGCCTGGACCGGCCCGATCACCGATCCGGACTATATCAAGCAGGCCGGCCTCGCCGTGCTGCTCGGCGTGCTGCTGTCGCTTGCCGATCCTGGCCATTGCCGGCGTGACGGTGACCCAGGCGGCGATGCTCGCCGTCTCCGCCAATCTGGTCGGCGCCTGGTTCACCGCGATCGTCGCCTTCTGGAAAGGGCATTATTTCGTCCCCGGCGCGGCCTTCGCGCTCGGGCTTGGCCTCTTGCTGCTGATGCCCTTGATCGCGATCGCGCTGTCGCGGCTCGACGAGATCGCGGCCATTGCCTTTGGCCGCCCGCCGCGCCGGCTCGCCAATTCGCCGTCGATCGTTCCGGACGGCGCTTGCCGGACGCGGAGGCCTATGCGCCGAAAGTGTCGATCCACGTTCCGGCCTGCTGCGAGTCGCCGGACATGCTGAATTTGACGCTCGATTCCGTGGCGCGGCTCGACTATCCGAATCTCGAATGCGTGGTGGTGATCAACAACACCCCCGACCCGGCGCTGTGGCAGCCGGTCGAGGAGCATTGCCGCACGCTCGGCGACCGCTTCAAATTCGTGCAGCATCGACAAGCTCGTCGGCTACAAAGCCGGCGCGCTGCGGCTGGCGCTGGCGCACACCGCGCCGGACGCGGAGATCATCGCCAGCATCGATGCGGACTACGTGCGTCGATCCGGCCTGGCTGAAGGATCTCGTGCCGCTGTTCGCCGATCCGCGCGTCGGCTTCGTGCAGTCGCCGCAGGATCATCGCGACGGCGACACGCTCGCTGATGCACCACGCCATGAATTCCGAATATGCCGGTTTCTTCGACATCGGCATGGTGCAGCGCAACGAGGTCAACGCCATCGTCATGCACGGCACGATGTGCCTCATCCGCCGCGCGGCGATCGAAAGCGCGGGCGGCTGGTCGAGCGAGACCATCGTCGAAGACACCGATCTCGGCATCGGCATGCTCGAGCACGGCTGGGTGGCGCATTACACCAATCGCCGCTACGGCCACGGCCTCCTGCCCGACACGTTCGACGCCTATAAGCGCCAGCGCCATCGCTGGGCCTTCGGCGGCTTCCAATTGCTGCGCAAGCACTGGCGGCATCTCCTGCCGCAAAGCGGACGGCCTCACCCGCGAGCAGAAGCGCGAATACGGCATCGGCTGGCTCAATTGGATGGGTTCGGACTCCATCGGCGTCGTGGTTGCGCTGTTGAACATCCTTTGGGTGCCGTTCGTCGCCTACACCAATAGCGGGTGTCGGTTTTTCTTCGCGACTGGTGGCCGGCAATCGGCGACTACGCGGATTCGCTCGCCCGTCTTGGCGCGGTGCCGGATCGCATTCTGACGCTGCCGATCATTGCCGCCTTTGCGGTTTCGGTCGCCCATTTCATCTCGCTCTACCGGCTGCGGGTGCGCGCATCGTTCGGCGAGATGGTCGGTGCGGTCGTCGCGGCGATGTCGCTGCAATGGACGGTGGCACGCGCCGTCGGCACCGGCGTGCTCAACGAGCACATGCCGTTCCTGCGCACCGCCAAGGGCGGCGTAGCCCGCAAGGGCCCCGATTTCCCGGCCTTCTGGGAAGCCGTGATCGCCGGCCTGCTGCTCGACCGGCGCGACGACGCTGGTGGCGACCAATTACAAGCAGGTCCACGAGATCAATATCTTCGCAGCTGTTCTTGTGGTGCAGAGCCTGCCGTTCCTGGCCGCCGTCGCGCTTGCCGGGATCGAGGGCTCGCGGTTCAACAGCTTCGCTTTCTGGCGCGCCGTCGAAGCCAAGATCGCTGCCAAGGCGGCGGTCATCCTGCCGCAGTCGCAAAAGGTCATGACCAAGGTCATCGAGCCGGCGAAGCCCACGGATAAGGTCGAAGCGGCGCAGTAAGAATGGCCATTCCGGGGCGCCGCAATGCGGCGAACCCGGAATGACGAGGGTCACCCCGCCAGCGCCGTTTCCGTCAGCCGCACCCAGTAGGACGTGCCGATCGGGATCACCTCGTCATTGAAATTGTAGGCCGGGTGATGAAGCCCCGCGCTGTCGCCGTTGCCGACGAAGATGAAGGCGCCGGGCCGCTCTTCCAGCATATAGGCGAAGTCCTCCGCACCCATCACCGGGGCGACGTCGGTATCCACCTTGGTGTCGCCGACGATCTCGCGCGCGACATCGGCAGCGAACGAGGTCTCGCGCTCGTGGTTCACCAGCACCGGATAGCCGCGATGGTAAGTGACCTTGGCGGTCGCGCCGTAAAGGCGCGCCGTGCCTTCGGCCACCTCGCCGATTCGCTTCTGCAACAGGTCGCGCACCTCCGGCGTCAGACTGCGCGCCGTGCCGCGCAGCCGCACGTGCTGCGGGAATGACGTTGTCGGTATTGCCGGCCTGGAACATGCAGATCGAAACCACCGCCGATTCCAGCGGATCGACATTGCGCGACACGATCGACTGCAACTGGTTGATGATCTGGGCGCCGACCAGCACCGTGTCGATCGCCAGATGCGGCCGCGCCGCGTGGCCGCCTTTGCCTTCGATCGCGATCTCGATGTGGTCGGCCGCCGCCATCATCGAGCCGGGGCGGATGGCGAATTCGCCGACCGGCAGGCCCGGATAATTGTGCATGCCGTAGACTTCATCGATGCCGAAGCGGCTCATCAGGCCGTCCTTGACCATCGCCAGCCCGCCGCCGCCGCCCTCCTCCGCCGGCTGGAAGATGACCACGGCGGTGCCGGCGAAATTGCGTGTCTCGGCCAGATATTTGGCGGCGCCGAGCAGCATCGCGGTGTGGCCGTCATGGCCGCAGGCATGCATCTTGCCCGGCACCGTCGATTTGTACGGCAGGCCGGTTTCCTCCTCGAGCGGCAGCGCGTCCATGTCGGCGCGCAGCCCGACGACCTTTTTGCCGGGCTTGCGGCCGCGGATGACGCCGACGACGCCGGTCCGGCCGATGCCGGGTACGACTTCGTCGCAGCCAAAGCTCTGCAAAAGGTCCGCCACCGAGCCCGCCGTGCGGTGCACGTCGAATTGCAGCTCCGGATGGGCGTGAATATCCCGCCGCCAGCCGGTGATTTCCTTGTGAAGGTCGGCGACACGATTGACGATCGGCATCGGAATACGTCCTCGCTTACGGGTGTATCGGCGCAAGAGCCCAATCTAGCAAAGACACGAAGCCTTGCCGAGAAATCTTGCAAGGCGCGCCCGCAGCCCGTGCGCGCGCCAAGGCGGCCTGGCAGCCGCGTACCCACAGCCGCCGCGGCCCGCTCTTCCCGTGGCGCCAGTGCTCCTATATACGCACCCGCATCCAGCGCCTAGCGCAGGCGCGGCACGCACATAGGCGCAAGGCTGGAAAACGTTGGCGGACCAGGGTATTGATCCGCCAAGCGAGCCCGTAGCTCAGTCGGTAGAGCACGTGACTTTTAATCATGGGGTCGTGGGTTCGAATCCCGCCGGGCTCACCAATCCCCATCTGCGCGCAAACGGGTGGCGTCGACCGCAGCGAGCTCCGCCGCCACAGGAGGGCTGACACGCAAGCCGGAGATGCGCTAGGCTCCGTTCATGGTCGGGTTGGGGCGTCTTGGTAGGTATTTTCGTTGGCGCGGCGGCTATTTTCGCCTGCGCGGCGGCGTAGGGTCCCGGCAACTGTTAAACTGCCGGGCCGCAGTCGGCTGGACGGCCGCCGCGGCGCCCATCCGGATAAAACGTCAAGGCGGCGCAGAGTCGGATATTTGATCGAGGCTTTATGCCAGCTCCGCTGGTTTTCGACCGACGAGTGTAGTTTTTGGCCCAACGCGACGGCGTGACCCTCTCAATGGCTACGAAGATTCCCAATCCAACCGATAAATATGTCGGCAGCCGCGTCCGCATGCGCCGCATGATGCTCGGCATGAGCCAAGAAAAACTCGCCGGACGCGCTCGGCCTGACATTCCAGCAAATTCAGAAATACGAAAAAGGCACCAACCGCATCAGCGCCAGCCGGCTGCAGGCGATATCCCA
This sequence comes from uncultured Alphaproteobacteria bacterium, assembly GCA_963695615.1. Classification (GTDB taxonomy): domain Bacteria; phylum Pseudomonadota; class Alphaproteobacteria; order Rhizobiales; family Xanthobacteraceae; genus BOG-931. The sequence continues at coordinate 333,848 of CAVOHH010000014.1, forward strand.
GATCCTGGACGCGCCGGTGCACTTCTTTTTCGACGGAGCGCCACACTCGGCGAAGGGCGGATACGAGCCCGGCGAGAGCCCTTCTCCCGCTTATGTCACCGATTTCCTGACGACATCCGACGGACTCGCTCTGGTGAAAGCCTTCGTGCGAATCAAGGACGCAAGCCTTCGCCGCTCGATCGTTCGCATGGTCGAGGCCATCACCGAGAAACGCGAGTGACGCTTTGCGGCGCCGGACTTGCGCCGCCTCATGTCAGAGAATTTTCAAGACCAAATCGCCTGCGCGCGCGGCCTATTTTTGCGCGCCGCGCACCGCCGCCAAGAGAACGACGTTCGTAGCTTCGACCTGCCGAAGGCCCGTCGCGTCGGTCGTCCGTTCCGCCGCCTCGTCTTGACGCCGCCCGCAGAGCCGCTCGGACTTCAAGACGCGCCATCTCCAAGATGCCGGCAAGATCGGCATGATCCGCCCACGCGGCCATCAGCGCCAGTTCGGCCGTCAAATCGCAAATGTAGTCGGCGACGGCTGTTCGATCGTCGTCCGTTTTGCAGACCATGATATCGCTCCCCCCAACCTTCCCCAGTTCAGCATGGCGCAGCGGCAAGGTGTTGGGAAGCAAATAGAAATTCATGGTCTATCAATATTCATTCGGCACCATTATTCGGCAGCTGGAACGACGCTCGCTGCGACCTTTTCCGGCCGGCCCGCGGCTTTCGTCGCCGGGCCGGCGCGCGGACGGACCGCGGATACGAACGCTTCGACAAGTGCCCGATGGCGTTTGACGTCAAATCCTTCCTTGTGAAAAACCGCCGAGCGCAGCTCCGGTAGCTTGGGCAGAATGCGGTCCTTGGCGACGACCAGCGGTCCCGGAATGGCGCGCTCGGGCGCCACCATCACGCCGATGCCGGCTTCGACCGCCGCCGCGAGCGCCGTCAGGTCGCCGGCGTTGAAAACGATCGTGTACGGCACTTCGCGCTCGTCGAGCGCTTCCATGACTTTGCGATCGATAAAGCCTTCCTCGCGTCCGACTAACGGAATGGGCTCGTTCGCCACCACCGGAAAGTGATCGAGCGCACGCCCCCAGACGATCTGTTCGCTCCATTCGGCCACGACGTTCCGTCGTGATTCCGTCTGAAGCAGCATGAAAACCAGATCGACGTAACCGGCCTTGAGCTTCTCCGCCAGAAACGGCGCGCTCCCGCAGATGAACCGATAATGCCCGGCGCGCGGCACTTCGTTGACGACGTCGGCCAATACGGTCCGCGCAAATATATTTTGGATTCCCAGATGTACGGTTTCGTGTTTGCTCGCGTGTCCTGCAATCGCGAAAATCTGGTCGTTGAGAGCCAGGATACGCCGTGCATAGACCTCCACCATCGAGCCGAGCTTGGTCAGGCCCACGCCCTGCGCCTTCCTGAAAAAAAGATCGCCGCCGACGAGGCGTTGCAAGCGCTTGATCTGAGCGCTGATCGCCGGTTGCGTCAGGTTCAGTTCCTGGCCGGCTTTGGTGAAGCTTCCATGCCCGCTTATCGAGACAAAGGAACGAAGCAGCGCGACCGGAATGTTGTGTCCGCGTCGAACCAGCATTAGCGCAATCGTCGGAGTGTCCGAGGCATTGTCCAACCTCCCCCCAGCGCATAGTGTCACATCTGCCTAGTCTAACACCGAATTCAATGTGAAATTGCAGTGGCGCGATCCTAAAGACTGCGCGGCCGGCTGGCGCGGTGCGGGAAATCCCAAACTTCAGCTGTAAAAAGCGATGACTTGATGGGGGAAAACTACGACGTTGTCGTAGTCGGCTTCGGCCTTGCCGGAGCGATCGCGGCCATCGAGGCCCACGATGCCGGTGCAAAAGTCCTTCTCATTGAGAAAGAATCCGATCCGGGGGGCATTTCCATTTGTGCCGGCGGCGGCGCGCGCATCGCGCAGAACGCCGCCGACGCATTTGCCTATCTCAAGGCGACATGCGCCGGCACTACGGCCGACCCCGTCCTGATGGCGCTTGCCCGCGGCGTCGTTGATCTTTCAAGCTACGTCCGCGCCTTGGCCGAACCGCTTGGCGCCACCACGAGGATCGTGCCGGCCAAGGCGAACTATCCGCTGCCGGGTTACGAGACGTGGAGCCTTATCGAGGTCGATCACGTTCCGGGGTTTGATCCGGCCAAGGTGTATCCGCACATCCGCGTCGAGGGCGATGTCAACGGCAAGAACCTGTTCAAAGTCGCCCACGAGCACGTCAGCAGACGCGGCATCGCCGTGCGCTACGCGACTGCGGCCGAGCGGCTCTTGTCCCGCGATGACGAGCGCGAAAGTCTGGCCTATCGTCTCCAACACGCAAGGCGGCCTGCCGCATGACGAGGAGCAGCGCGTGCTCAACGCGTTCGGCGAGCCGCTTCGCCGGCTCTATGTCGCCGGCGAGCTCGGCAGCGTGTTCGGTCACCTTTACTTCTCGGGCGCGAATTACTCGGAATGCCTGATCGGCGGACGAATTGCCGGCATCAACGCTGCAAAACTCGAACCTGCAACTTGAACGATAGTCGGTGGCAGCGTAACGGTGATTTTTGCGAATTTTCTTTGCGCGATCGGAATTGACCAATGACGCATTGGATGCGGCCTGCGCTCCGCTCGAGCAAATGCCTGATCGCGGCTCTCGTCCTTTTGCTGGGACCAAACATTGCGGGCGCCGACGATTATCCGACCAAGGCAATCCGGATGATCGTGCCTTATCCGGCGGGCGGCGGCGTCGACGTGGTGGCGCGTATCTTCCAGCAAAAGCTTGGCGATGTTCTCGGGCAGCAAATCGTCATCGAAAACCGGCCCGGGGCGAGCGGCGCGGTCGGGGCGCAATTGGTGGCAAAAGCGGATCCGGATGGCTACACGCTTTTATTCTGTGCCGGCGACTTCATCACTATTCCTCAGCTTATGCCGCAGATGAAGTTCAGCCCCATCAGAGAGCTCGAGCCGATCGCGATGGTCACCTCTAGCCCGATGATATTGGTGGCGAGCGGCAACGCGCCTTTCAGCGACATCAAGGGCTTCTTGGCAGCAGCCAAGGCGAACCCGAACGGGCTTGCCTATGCGACACCCGGCCAAGGCACTGTCAATAACGTCGTTGGGCAATGGATTGCGGTGTCGGCTCACATCAAGTTGCTCCATGTCGCCTATCGAAGCGGTCTGGAGGCAGCCGACGGCATCGCCGCGGGCGACGTGCCGCTCGGCATCGTGCAACCGCCGGCCGTCTATCCGGGGCTGGTCGGCTCCGGCAAGATCAAAGTCATTGCGCTGACCGGCGCGCAGCGGCCCGATTTCTTGCCACCGGCTTGGCCCACTTTGGCCGAAAGCGGCTTGCCGATCGATTCGACGATCTGGCTCGGCTTGTTCGCGCCGCTCGGCACCCCGGACGCGATCATTGGCCGGGTCGATCGGGCCATCAGTCAGATTGTGCAGGATCCGAGCATGCGCACGCGCATGAACGACACCGGCATAAATCCGCAACATATCGGTCCGGCGGCGTTCGCCGAGCGGATCCGCAGCGACGCTGCCCGCTACGAGGCGATCATCCGGGAAGCGGGCATGCATTTTGAACAGTAAGTCCACCGGCGCACAGGCTCACGCATCGCCGGCCGCTTCAGGGAGCTTTCTTGATCGAATTGTATTATGGTTGGGTCGCGCAGCGTCCGTCCGACGGACGCACCGCGTAGCATCTTACCAACCGACCAAATGAGGGGGCGACCTTGATACGAACGACACTCTGCACTCTGGCGCTTCTCGCCGTTGCGCTGCCGGCGGGCGCCGATCCGCTGAGTCTGGCGTCGCGCTATGAAGCAAGCGGCAGCAATCCCGATGGATCCAAATATACCGGCACGCGCCAGCGTCACGGTCATTTCCGACACGACCTACACGATTGTATGGAAAATCGGCGGCGCGACCTATGAGGGCTTCGGCATGCGAATGAACGACTCGCTCGCGGCCACTTATACGATCGACGGCGAGCCGGGCCTCGTCATTTACAAAGTCGATGGCGACGGTCTGACGGGCGCTTGGGCAATCCGCGGCCATGACGGAGTTGGCACCGAGCATCTTCGGCCGTTGAATTGATCAGCGGGGCCTCTTCTATATGGACTTCGCGGCCAATGACGGGCAAATTGGACGCGCAGATTAGATGCGCAAATTGGCGCCGAGAGATTCACGCCGAATTGGGATGGGGTTTGCAATGAAGTTCATCGCTCTTGCTGTCGCGGCCGCAATGGTCGCGTGCTGCTCTCCCGCAGTCGCGGACGATATCGATCTCTCGACCTGGACCTGCAAGAAGTTCCAGACCGCCGACAAGGAGACGATCGAGATCATCCTGACCTGGCTCGACGGCTATTACAAAGATCAGGACGATCCGCCGGTGATCGAGACCGATGCGTTCGTCGACAACGCCAAGAAGCTCGGCGAGTATTGTTCGGCGCATCCCGATATCGGCCTGATCACGGCGGCCGACAAGCTGTTCTCGTCGGATGACAAATAGCTTCCCTCGAGAAGCTCGTGACAGCTAACTGTCACAAACAAAACATTGCATTTATGACGGTGGATTCGCTCGCCGTGTATCGCGGTGTTTGATGCGAATCGGCTTCCCCTACGTTAGGTTGCGCCCCATTCGCTTTGGAGCGCTGCCATGAATGTGCTTGTCTTCGCGTCGCGCAAAGGTGGTTCGGGCAAAAGTACGCTCGCCGCTCACCTTGCCGCGCATGTCTACAAGCCGTCGCGGCCGTGCCTCCTCGTCGACGACGATCCGCAAGGCTCGCTGCGGCTTTGGAACACGCTGCGCAATTACGACGCGCTCCCGCTCAAGACGGTCGAGCGTCATATTTCGGACGTGCTGAAGGCGGCAAAGCGCGACAAAGTCGATTGGGTTTTCGTCGACACTCCGCCTAACGCGTCGCTGTGCGTCGCCGACGCCATCCAAGCGGCGACGCTGCTGATCATTCCCTGCCGGCCCGGCATATTCGATCTCGATGCGGTGCAGGAAACGATTGCCTTTGCGCGCGAGGTCCGCACGCCCTTCGCCGTCGTCATCAACGCCGCACCGCCCAAGCGCGGCAGCGTCGAGGCCTCCGCAGTCGCCGCGGCGCGCGAGTGTCTTAACAAGCTGCAAATTCCGGTCTGGGGCGGCCAGATCACGCAGCGGGCGAATTACTCGCTTGCGCTCGCCGAAGGCGAAGGCGTTCGGGAATACGATGCCGACGACGGTTCGGCGACCGAAATCGTGCGGCTGTGGATCGCGATCGAAAAGTCGGTGAAGGCGATCCGCGGCGCCCGCGACGGCTCGGGTATGCATCGCGTTGCGGCTTGAACATGACGGCGAATTCACTCGACGCCCCGCCGGACGCATGCATCATGTCCGGAAGCTCAAGTTAGATACGCATAAAGCGCGTCCGTTCCGTTGCACCGGAAATAGTCCAGCTAACCATGCCAGCTGACAACGAAGATGACGGCAATCGGCGCGGACCTCTGGTCGCTCTCGGTGTTGTCGTCGTTCTTTTCGCCGTCGGTTGGTTTTTAGCGCGCGAACTCTATGCCAACGGCAAGTTGGAGGATTGTTTGATGTCCGGCCGCACCAATTGCGCACCCATCGAAACGCAATCGCGTTAACGTGCGATCGCGCCGGCACGCCGGTCGGCTCGTGCTGTGAATAGTGTGGATTCCGCCACGAGAGTTTCATGCCTTCGTCGCGGCGGTGCCACAGACTACCGGCACGATACGAGCGGGGTGCGGTGAGGGCGTCGAGGAGGATCGACGATGACTGTCCAACCCGCCTGCCTCGCTTTCTCCATGGGAGTTCGAGGAACCGAAAACTTCGGCCGGCCGAAATGCCCGCGTTGCGGCAGCGTTCTGCTCATGGCCGAAGAATCCCGGTTCAACGTCAGAGGCCGTATCGACCACACCTGGTCGTGCGACGATTGCGGCAACGAATTCGTGACCTCCATCCGGCTGCTGCCGCGCTAAAGGGTCGCGGGCAGTTCGTTTGCGCGGCTGTGTGCGTGTCTCCGATCCGCGTATCCGCGTTCTAGCCTTTGCGCCGTTGCCCGAAGGTGGTTAGTGGGTGATCCGCCCTAGCCGCGACTGCAATAGCGCGCAATAATCATGATCTTGCGGTGTTTGTGTCGTTGCGGGCACGGAGCCAGCCAGAAGGAGACGCACATGAGTTCAAAAATCGGGTCAAACATTCGATCGCCGTTCAGTCCTGGGGTATTGCGTCGGGGGTGCCGCCGGCGCGGTTTTGCTGGGGTCAGCAACACCGTCTCGCGCAGCGACCGTCACTTACAAGGCCACCATGAGCGGGGCGACCGAAGTGCCGCCAAACCAGTCCGCCGGCACCGGGACCGTGACGGCGACTTTCGATCCCGCGACCAAGGAATTGAGCTGGACTGGCAGCATTTCCGGCCTCTCCGGCCCCGCCACGGCGGCCCATTTCCACGGCCCGGCCGAGCCGGGCAAGAACGCCGGTGTCGCCATCTGGATTTCCGAGAAGGGCAAGACGCTGGACAGCCCGTTCAAGGGTTCGGCCACGCTGACGGATGCGCAAGCCTCCGATCTTCAGGCCGGACTCCTCTACGCCAACGTTCACACCGCCGCGAATCCTGGTGGCGAGTTGCGCGGCCAGCTCGTGAAAGCGTAAGCGCACTGGTTCGTTGCGTTGTTACCAGTTGCGGCACTGTCAGCATGGATAGCCCGCCGGTTCGATATTTCACGAACCGGCGGGCTTATCTATTTTCACCGCCCACTGCTCTGTGGTTTCCGCGGCATAGTCGGCGAAGCGGCCCTTGGCGATCGCCGCGCGCGCCCCGGCCATGAGATCCTGGTAGTAGTACAAGTTCACGATCGACAAGAGCGTGCCGCCGAGCGCCTCTCCAGCTTTGAATAAGTGGTGCAAATAAGCGCGTGAGAAATCCCGCGCGGCCGGGCAGCGGCTCTCCGGGTCGAGCGGCCGCGGATCCTCGGCATGCTGCGCGTTCTTGATATTGATCGGGCCGAAACGCGTGAACGCAAGCCCATGGCGGCCGTTGCGTGTCGGCAATACGCAATCGAACATGTCGATGCCGCGCGCGACGGCGCCGAGAATATCCGAAGGCGTGCCGACACCCATGAGATAGCGCGGCCGGTCGGCCGGCAGCACGGGCGCCGTATCGCCGACGATCTTGAACATCACATCCTGCGGCTCGCCCACAGCGAGACCGCCGATCGCATAGCCGTCGAAGCCGATGCCGGTGAGCCCCCGCGCGCTCGCCTCGCGCAGCCCCTGATCGTCGCCGCCCTGGACGATGCCGAACAGCGCGTGGCCTTGGGGGGCGCGCTCGAAGGCGCGCTTGCAGCGTTCGGCCCAGCGCAGCGACAGCTGCATCGCCCGTTCAATCTCTGAGCGCTCGGCCGGCAGGCCGACAAGCTCGTCGAGCTGCATGGCGATATCGGAGCCGAGCAGCATTTGCACCTCGATGGCGCGCTCGGGTGTCAGTTCGACCATGGCGCCGTCGATATGCGAGCGGAAGGTGACGCCCTCCTCCGCCACTTTGCGTAACGCCGACAGCGACATCACTTGATAGCCGCCGGAATCGGTCAGGATCGGCAGCGGCCAGCGCATGAAAGCGTGCAGCCCGCCGAGCGCCGCGACCCGTCCGGCCGACGGCCGCAGCATCAGATGATAGGTGTTGCCGAGAATGATATCGGCGCCGGAAGCGCGCACATCGTCGTGATGCACGCCCTTGATCGCGCCCTGCGTGCCGACCGGCATGAAGGCCGGCGTGCGCACCAGGCCGTGCGCCGTGGCGACTTCGCCGGTGCGGGCCGAGCCGTCGGTTGCGATCAGGCGGAACGAAAAAGATTGCATAGCTGGTTGGATGGCTCGTTGGATGGGTGCTTCGATCAACGGAACAGCAAGCAGGCATCGCCGTAGGAATAGAAGCGATAGCCGGTTTCGACCGCATGCGCATAGGCGCGTTGCATGACGTCAAGGCCGCAAAAAGCGGAAACCAGCATGAACAGCGTCGAGCGCGACAGGTGGAAATTGGTCAGCATCACGTCGACGGCGCGGAAGCGATAGCCGGGGGTGATAAACAAGGCGGTGTCCCCGGAAAAGGCCGACAGTGTGCCGTCGTCGGCCGCCGCGCTCTCGATCAGGCGCAGCGAGGTCGAGCCGACCGCGACGATGCGGCCGCCGGCGCGGCGCGCCGCATTCAAGGCCGCCGCTGTCTCGGCGCTGACGCTGCCCCATTCGGCATGCATTTTATGTTCGGACGTATCGTCGGCTTTGACCGGAAGGAACGTGCCCGGCCCGACATGCAGCGTCACGCGATGCAGACCGATGCCGTGATCGCGCAACGCCTCGACCATCGGCGCGGTGAAATGCAGCCCCGCCGTCGGCGCCGCCACCGATCCTTCCTTATTCGCGAACATGGTCTGGTAGTCGCCGCGATCCCGTTCGTCGACCTCGCGGCGGCCGGCGATGTAAGGCGGCAACGGCATGTCGCCGCGCTCAGCCAAGGCCTGGTCGAGCACCGCGCCGTGGAACGAGAAGGCAAGCGTGACTTCGCCGCCCGCCTCGCCCTCGCCTTTTTGCTCGACCGTGGCGTCAAGCTGGCCGAGGAAACACACGCGACCTTCGTCGCCGAACCGCACGACGTCGCCGATGCCGAGCCGCTTGCCCGGCTTGACCAGGGCGCGCCAGCGCGACCCGTCGAGGCGCTTAATAAGCGTTGCCGAGATCGCGGGCTCGCGCTCGCCGCGGCCGATCCGGCGGCCATGCAGATTGGCGGGCAACACCTTGGTGTCATTGACGACGATGGCATCGCCGCGCCGCAGCAGGCCGGGCAGATCGCGCACGGTGCGGTCCTCGAACGCGGCACCCGGCCGTACCACCAGGAGCTTTGCGGCATCGCGCGGCGAAACCGGCCGCAGCGCGATGCGGTCCTCGGGTAGTGCGAAATCGAACAGGTCGGTACGCATACTAATATCCGTGATGCCAAATATCCGTATCGCTAGTGCACCACTACGCGCTCTCGCGCTACGTGCAAGGCAGCCCGCGGCTTGCGGATGCTGACCTTCTGTGGAAAGCCAGATGCGCCAAAACCCCCGCGCTAAGCCGTTCGCCGACCGAAAACCGGATTGTTTCATGCTTTTTCTGACCGAACAGGATGTCCTGGCCGCTCTCGCCGGCGATGATACTTACAAGGAAGCCGTCGACGTCATCGCGCGTGTTTTTGCGCAACAATCTGCCGGCAGCACGTTTCACCTGAAGCGATACACGATGACGCATCCGGCCCATCCGGGGCATCTGTGGCACAATATTCGCATTTTGCCGGGCATGGTGCCCGAACTCGGCGCGGCCGCGGTTCGAGTTTATTCGGGCTATCGCGGCACCAACAGGTCGGAGGTGATCTGCTTGTTCGATTGGGCCGATATGAGAATGTCCGCCATCATATCCGACTTCCATCTGCACGCCGTGCGCACCAGCGCGCCCTATGGCGTGGCGGCCAAATATCTCGCCCGCGCCAATGCATCTACGGTGGGGATCATTGGCACCGGGCGCTACGCGCGCGGCATGGTGCAGGCGGTCTGCGCTGTGCGTCCGATGCAACAGATAAAGGTTTTCAGCCGTAACCCCGAGAACGTGCGGAATTTCTGCGACACCATAAGCGCTAAGCTCGGAATTGACGTCGTGGCCTGCGCGTCGGGACGCGACGCGGTTCGCCAAGCCGACATCGTGATCACCGCCACGTCCGGCAACACTATCGTGTTCGAATCGGATTGGCTCGAACCCGGCATGCTCGTCATGTCGCTCGCGCCCGGTGAGTTCGATGAAGAGACCGTATTGCGGTCACGCGTCTTTCTGTCCGCCATCGAGCAGGTGCTGGGCGACAATCCGCCACGCAAGCCTTTCGCGAGCCTGGTCGCCGACGGTCGGTTCGGTCCGAACGACGTCGCAGCCGATCTCTGCGACGTCGTCGCTGGCAAGAAGCCCGGGCGCACGGCCGATGACGAGATCATCCTTTACGAGTGCGCCGGATTGGGTTTGCTCGACGCCGGTATCGGCCAATGGATCTACCATCGCGCGCGCAACCGCGGGCTCGGCACCGAGATGCCATTTGGTGAAGAGCCTTAAAGCCGATGCCAGACCCGCTTGCGCCACCCCGTCGGGAAAGGACGTCTCCTTGAATCGGCGGCGCTTCCTGCATCTGAGTAGTGTCGCAGTCGGAGCGACGCTTGGCGCGCGGACCGGCTGGGCGCAATCGACCTACCCCGATCACGTCGTGCGACTGATCGTGCCGCGTCCTGCCGGCGGCGTCGTCGATATCATCGCCAGGGAATGGGGCGACAAGGTCAGCAAGACTTTCGGCGCCACTTACATCGAGAATATGGGCGGCGGCGGCGGAATTATCGGTGCCGCCTTCGCGGCGCGCGCGGCGGCCGACGGCTATACGCTCTTGTTTGGCACCACAAGCGAACTGGTGCTCAGCCCCATCCTGAGCCCGCAATCCTACGATCCGGTCTCAAGCTTCGCACCGATCGCCATCATCTGCGAATCCGTCGCGGCTGTCGTCGTCAATCCGAGCGTTCCCGCGGCGAGCCTCGGCGAACTTGTCGCCTATGCGCGAAAAAATCCCAATCGCCTGTCCTATGGTTCCGCGGGTGCCGGCACCGTCTCAAATATGGCCGGCGAGCTTTTCAAACGCGTGAGCGGGCTCGCGGACATCACGCATGTCCCCTATCGAGGCGGGAACCCGGCACTGACCGACCTGATCGCCGGCAATATCCCCATCATGACCCCGATGATAGATCAGAACATCATCGCCTTGCATCGCGCGGGTCAGATCAGGGTCCTCGCCGTTGCCTCGGAACGGCGCCTCGCCGCCATGCCCGATATCGCGACTGGCGCCGAGCAAGGCTATCCGGACCTCATCGCTCGCCTGTTCGTCGGCCTATTCGCGCCGGCGGGAACGCCCCCGCCGATCTTGGCCAAGGTCGAAACGGTCACGCAGCAAGCGATGCAGGATCCAGGTCTGCAACAGAGCTTTGCGAATGCCGGTTTTGCCTCCCTGACGAACTCGGATGCGACGTCGGCTGCGCGCTATCTCAGCGCGGAAATTCTGCGCTGGAAGCCGCTCCTGCAACAGACCGGGTTGAAATAGAACGAGGGCGGTTTCCATTTCTCGCGATCATGTTCTAGAAGGCGCCTATCGCAACCCTTGCCGCGGCCATCAACGTGTCTCCGAGCGCGGTCAACCAAGTCGCAGTGATCCAAGTGAAACGCGGGATCGGCGACGTTATCTGGCACTTGCCGTTCGTCCGGGCCATCGCTGCAGCCTCGCCCGGCGGCCGGGTCACGTTTCTTGCGCCGCCGTCGAGCTGCGCCGAGGAATTGCTTGCGGCCGAGCCGTGCGTCGCCGAGACAATCTACTTCGAGCATGCCGGGTCCGAGCTTCAACGCGCGGCCAACTTGATGCGTCTTGTGGCGCTGCTGCGCTGGCAGCGCTTTGGCAAAATATGGATTCTCGATCGCACCATCCGGCCGGCGCTGGCGGCCATGCTGGCCGGCATACCGGTGCGCATCGGTCTCGGTCTCGGACCGCAAAAACTGTTCATCACCAATCCTGGAATTGATCGGCGCCATTTCCACGACCATCCGATCGACTGGCTGCGCGCGCTCATGGCGGCGATGACGATACCGCTTCCGACGACCGAACCTGATCTTCGGGTGCCGGGCGACACCCTCGCCGCGACCGACAGCAGATACGGCTCGTGTCTGCGGCCGTGGATCGTGCTCGGCATCGGCGCCTCGGATCGACACAGGGATTGGCCGGACGGGCATTGGGCCGAATTTCTGACCGGCTTACGTCGACGCACGGCCGGAACGGTATTTTTGATCGGCGGCCACAACAACACCGCGCGCGCACAAGAGCTGATCGATTGCAGCGCCGGCGCGACGGCGATCAATGCCTGTGATTTGAAACTGGTTGAGGCGCTCGCTTTGCTTCGCCGTGCCGATCTGTTTGTCGGCGCGGATTTCGGACCGATGAATCTCGCCGTCGCCGCGGCAACTCCCGCCTTCGCACTGTTTGGGGTCAACCCGGTGCTGACTTATTCAAAACTGATCCATGCGATCGAGCCGGAGGGAGGGCCCGCGCCCGGCGGCATGCTCCGAATTTCAGCGGACACGGTGCTCGCCCGTGTCGAGCCCTATCTTACGTCGCGTAATAAGCCGAATTGAGCCTATGGCGCCGAGCCGCAACGTCTGGTTCAGCACTTGCCCTTCTGGCCAATGCCGATCATTGCTAAGGCTCAAGCACGTCGAACCGAGCTAATTTCAAAATCGATTGCGACGTCCGGTCGAACGGCCTTCGTGGCAGACGATATCCACCCCGCGGATGAGGCCCCCATGGGACCGTTGGTGTCAGTTGTCATCCCGACACGCGATCGCCCCGACATGCTCCGCGAGGCCATCAACACGGTGCGGGCTCAAACATTCACGAATTATGAGATCATCGTCGTCATCAACGGTCCCGAGAATCCGCTGACGCAGAAGACGATGGAGGCGACAGCCGGTAGCGGCTGCAGCGTCGTGCGCGTCGAGCAAGCCGGCATCGCGGTTGCCCTTAATGCCGGTGCCAAGGCTGCTCGCGGCGAATGGCTGGCGTTCCTCGATGACGACGACCTGTGGGAGCCGAACAAGCTTGAAGTCGAACTCAAGGTTGCCGCGGCGGCTGCAGCCGACGTCATATTCTCCGACTTTTCCATAGTCGGCGGGCGTGACTGCGTCCGGGCTCCGCCGCTCCGCCCGCCACTGTCGTCATCGGTCAGAGCCGCGATGACCGTCAGAAACTACGGAGGTGGCTGCTCCACGACCACGGTCAAGCGCTCCGCCATGCTGGCCGTCGGCGGCTTCGACGAGTCCATGCGGTCGCCGGATTGGGATTTATGGATGCGTCTGTCATGGCAATATCGCGTTGTTTGGACCGATGCCTACCTGGTTTTTGTCCGGCACCATCAGCAAAATACGTCCAAACAAATTTCATACGCCTATTGGACGCTGCGTACTCAATATAACGCGCTTAGAAACATCCCAAGAGATCTTCGGCATCTGCGGCCCCGAATTCTGTTTCAGATGTTGAAAGCCGCGATGAAGGGCGCCGAGAGCTATATGCGGCATAATTGGCTTCAACCTCTCCGAGGACGCTTCCGCAAAGCGTAGCGAGATCATGCCTCCCCGGCAGCGAGCATTCGCGCACTCCGCGGACGACGAGCGCGCTACCGGGCCCACGCACCCATCCTAGCTTTTCGCCGTCGCGTTATTCGACGTCAGCGGCCACCTGCATTTTGAGGATTTTGTCGGGATTGGCCGGCGGCTCACCGCGTTTGAGCTTGTCGACGACGTCCATCCCGCTCACCACCTCGCCGACCACCGTGTATTGGCCGTTGAGGAACGAGCCCTCATCGAACATGATGAAGAACTGGCTGTTGGCCGAGTGCGGATTGCCGGTGCGCGCCATGCCGACAGTGCCGCGGACATAGGGCACATCAGAGAACTCGGCCTTCAAATCGGGATATTCCGAGCCGCCGGTGCCATTGCCGAATTCGCCGTCGCCGGTTTGCGCCATGAAACCTTCGATCACGCGGTGGAACGGGACATCGTCGTAAAACTGCTCGCGGGCGAGAAGCTTCATACGTTCGGCGTGTCCCGGCGCGACATCGTTGCGTAATTTGATGATGATCCGGCCAGGCGTGGTATCGACCACCAGTGCGTTCTCGGGATCGACGCCGGGCGGCAGGGCTGCGGTACCGGTATCTTGTTCGGCCATGGTGCTTGTTCCTCTATCGTCGCGTCGCCGCTCGTACGAGCTACGGCGCGATTGTTGCTGACTTGATATAATCGAGTTTGGGAAATGCCGTCGTCAGATAGACATTGCCTTCGCTCTGGACGCGGCTTTGGTCGGGCCCGCCGCCCGACGGAGCGCCCTCGCCATAACCGCTATACAGCGCATCGACGACATTCATGCCGGATATGACTTGGCCGAACGGAGCAAAGCCTTGCCTGTCGAGCGCGGAATTGTTGGCGTAATTGATGAAAACCTGGGTCGTGCGCGTATCGGGTCCCGCGGTCGCGAATGTGATCATGCCGCGTGCGTTGCTCTGCTTGACCGGGTCGTCGCCGATGCGCGCGCTGCGCCATTGCGCCGAGATCGCAGGATTGGCGTTGAGGCCGAATTGCACCATGAAGCCCGAGATCACGCGAAAGAAGCGTCCGTCGTTGAAGAACCCGTTTTTCACGAGATTGTAGAATTTGTCCGCGCCGAGCGGCGCCCAATCGCGATGAATTTCGACGACGAACGGCCCCTTGCTGGTATCGAACGCGACCTTGTAGGTGGCCGGAGCTTGTTCGTGCAACGCCGCCGGATTGGCGAGGCCGGGGCCTCCCTGGCTAAAAGCAGGAACCGAAATCGTCAGTGCAAGCAGAAGCGCGGCAAAGCGGATCATGGTGTCTCCGGCAGTTTCTGTAACTTCTCGGGGGTCTTTTTAGTTCTGGGCAAATTTAGTTTTTGACGGATTTAGCTCTTGGCAGATTTAGCTCTTTGCAGATTTAGCTCTTGGTGGGTTTAGTTTTTGGCGAATTTCTGCTTCAGCCGCGCCGCGACCTGACTGGGCACGAAGGCCGAAACGTCGCCTCCCATCGCGGCAATCTGGCGGACCAAAGTGGCGGTGATCGGGCGGACACCGGGGGAAGCCGGCAGGAACACGGTCTGCACGCCGGGCGCCATGGTGCCGTTCATGCCGGCCATCTGCATTTCGTAATCGAAATCCGCTGCATCGCGCAGGCCGCGAACGAGGATGGTCGCCTTCTCCCGCTGCGCTGCCGAGACCACGAGATCGCCGAACGTAACGCAGACGATTTCGCAACCCGCTTTGCTGCCAAGCGGCGCGCAAATTTCCTGCAGCATCACCAGCCGCTCCTCGGCGGCAAAGAGCGGCGTCTTGCCCGGATGCACACCGACCGCCAGCACCAGCCGGTCGGCGAGCCGCACCGCGCTCGCGACAACGTCGAGATGGCCGTTGGTGATGGGATCGAAGGATCCGGCGAACAATGCAGTGCGCGGCGTGGTGGCGGCCATGAGGGAATCTTCGCGGGAGGTCTCGTTGCGCAGGAAAATCGCGATGCTGGCGGTCTAGCCCGCGCTTTGGTCATCCGCAAGCTGGCAAGGGGAGACGACGGTGAGCGACTCTCCCCGGCCATGCGATCGGTATTCGCGCAAGGTAAACCCGGTTTAACGCCAAATCCGCAGGTAAAGCACAAATTATCAAGTGTTTTCAGATAGTTATATCAATCGTGCGAACTGTGATGCCGGTCACGGATGAGTTGCGGCGCCAGTGCGAAATAACCAACCAGAGAAGAGCAACCAGATCGCCGAGAGCGCGTTGCGTTCTAAACGGATCAAAGGTTGCGGAACGGGGACGGTGCCATGATCAAAATTTTCTACGCCGTAGCTGTGTCCGCCGTTGCGGCCGCCTGTTTCGTTGCATTCCCGACTTTGTCGCAGCAAGTCCATGCCAATCCGCCGGCACAAGCCGTCCAGGCCGACCGTGGCGGGCCGTATCCTGCCGTGACGACTTGCGGCCAGAATGCGTGGCCCTATCTCGACGCCGCTTGTCTGCGTAATGCCGGCGGGCCGGTCGTCCAGCCCCGCGACGTGCGGCTGGTGTCGGCGGATCGCTTTGCGAGTTCGACGGGCCGCTGAGCGAGGCCGAAAAGAGTTCGTACCGAGTTTGCCGTGTCGCTTCAGGCGGAAGGTGCTGTCCCCACCTTCCGCCAAATTTTTTTTCGTGCATGATCTCCCCAAAAGACCGGGTCGACGCGGATCGAACCGCGCCGCTTCGGGGAGAGAGATTATGACGACCGGATCGATCATCCGCCGCCACGTCCTGTCCATCGCCCACATCCTGTCCGTCGCCAATGTATTCGTTGTGGCCATCGCCGTTTGGTGCGTGTTCCGCGGCGAGGGCCCAAAACGCCCCTGAAGCGGCCTATCCGAACCGGCCGATCCGGCTGATCGTGCCCTACACGCCCGGAGGACCGTCGGACGTGATGGGCCGCCTGATGAGCCAGTCCCTGTCGACCTCCTTCGGTCAGCAAGTCTACGTCGACAACCGTCCCGGCGCCGGTTCGACGCTCGGCGGCAAATTGGCGGCGAGCGCCGATCCCGACGGCTACACGTTGCTCGTCGCCACCGCCGCCACGCTCGCGATCGGACCGACGCTCTATCCGGACGCCGGACTCGATCCGAAAGTGTTTGTGCCGGTCGCAGCCTTTGCCACGGTGCCGTTTGTGATGATCGCGGGACCGAAGACGCCGGGCTCGACCGTCGCCGACGTCGTCGCCTATGCCAAGACTCATCCGGGCAAGCTCACCATCGGCGTCCCGAACGGCGCGCCGCCCCATATGCTGGCGGCATGGTTCAAAAGCCTGACGGATACGGACATCGTGATCGTGACCTATAAGGGCGCCTCGGGCGATCTGACCGATCTGATCGGCGGTCAGATCGATCTCGCCATCGAAACGACCTCCGTCGTGCTGCCGCATCTCTCCGACGGTTCGCTGCGCGCGCTCGCGACCGCAACGCCGGAGCGGCTCCCCGAAACGCCGAACGTGCCGACCATGATCGAAAGCGGCGTGCCCGGTTTTGTCGCGGTGTCGTGGACCGGTCTCGCCGGACCGCCCGGCACGCCCCAGCCGGTCGTCGAGAAGCTCAACGCAGCGATCAATGCCGGCCTCGGCGCCGCCGATCTGCAGGCCAAGCTCAAGACGCTCGGCGCCAAGGGCAAGCCGGGCACGCCTGCGGACTTTGCCGGCTTCGTCGCCAGCGAAGTGCCGAAATGGACCGCGATGGCCAAGCTCTCCGGCATCCACGGCGAATAAGATTCCGCCGGGCGCCAAGCGATCACTGCGCCAGATGATCAAGCCCGAGCGATTTGACGATCGGCGACCATCTGGCGAGCTCGGTCTTCATCGTCTCGGTAAAATCCTGCCGGCGTGCCGCCTAGCGGATCGACGCTCAGTTTGGCCAGCGCGCCGGCGAAGTCCGGCGTCTTGAGGCCCTGATTGATCGTCGCATTGAGCTTGGCGATGATCGGTGCAGGCGTGTGGGCCGGCGCCAGCAGGCCGGTCCAGGCGACGGTGACGAAATTCGGAAAGCCGCTCTCGATCATGGTCGGCACGTCCGGCAATTGCGGAATGCGCTTTTCGCGTGGTGACGGCGAGCGCGCGCAGCTTGCCGGCCTGGATCAGCGGCAACAGCACGCTCGTATTCTCGAACGTCATCTGCACATTGCCGGCGAGGAGGTCGGTGATCGACGGGCCGCCGCCTTTATAGGGCACGTGCACGATGTCGATGCCGGCGCGCGCCTTGAACAATTCGCCGATCAGATGCGGCAAGACGCCGATGCCGCCGGAGGAGAAATTCACCTTGCCCGGATTGGCCTTCGCATAAGCGACCAGTTCCTGCACCGTCTTGGCCGGCACCGATGGATTGACGACAAGAACGCTCGAGCTCGCGCCAACGAGCGCGATCGGATCGAAGCTCGTGAGCGGATCGTAGCCGGCGTCGGGATGCAACAGCGGCGCGATGATCAGCCCGCTCGCCGCCGAATAAAGCAGCGTATAGCCGTCCGGCGTCGCCGCCGCGGCATCCTTGGAGCCGATCGTGTTGCCGGCGCCGGCGCGGTTTTCGACGACAAAGGCCTGGCCGAGCGACGTCTGCAGATAATTCGCGGTGAGACGCCCGATGACGTCGACCGGACCGCCCGGCGGCGTCGGCACGATGATTTTGACGGGACGGCTCGGATAGTCCTGCGCTTGTGCGGAGCCGAGAAAGCTTAAGACCGCGCCGATAACAAGAAGGCTAATGCAGGCCGCAATGCGCACCCCAAAACCATGACGTTTCCTCTTCTCTCGTTCTTCTTGGCAAACTGGTCTAATCTAGCCGGATGAATGACATTTTGACCACTCTTGGCCGCCTTGACCCTTCTTGGCCCGCGTCTAAGAGCCGCGCTGTGCCATGATCGTCCTGATCGACAACTACGACAGTTTCACCTTCAACCTGGTCCACTATCTCGGTGAGCTGGGGGCGGAGGTCGTCGTGCACCGCAACGACAAGGTGACGAGCCGCGCGGTCATGGCCGCCGATCCCGACGCCATCGTGCTGTCGCCCGGACCCTGCACGCCCAAAGAGGCCGGCATCTGCCTCGACCTGATCGAGGACGCCGCACCGACCATCCCGATCCTCGGCGTCTGTCTCGGCCATCAGGCGATCGGCGACGCCTTCGGCGGCAAAGTGGTGCGCGCGCCGGTGCCGGTGCACGGCAAGCTGTCGGAGATCCGCCACCAGGGCCAAGGCCTATTTCGCGGCATCAACGGTCCGTTTCAGGCGACGCGCTATCATTCGCTCGTCGTCGAGCGCGAAAGCCTGCCGCGCGAATTAAGCGTGACCGCCGAAACCGACGACGGCCTCATCATGGGGCTGTCGCATACAAGCCTGCCGGTGCATGGCGTGCAATTTCATCCCGAAAGCATTGCGTCGGATCACGGCCATCTGATGCTGAAAAACTTTCTCGACATCGCCGCCGCCTGGAACGCCTCGACCGGGCGCCGGAATGCCTCGCAACACGCGCCACAACGGGCGCGGGCGCTGGCGGATTGAGGGCGCACCGTGCGATTTCAAGGGGCTTATCGGCAAAGTCGCGACCGGCGCCGCGCTCGACGCGCGAGGAATCCGCCGGCGCCTTCGAGCAGATGATGGCCGGCGAAGCGACGCCGTCGCAGATGGGCGCGCTCTTGATGGCGCTGCGGCGTGCGCGGCGAGACGGTCGACGAGATCACCGGCGCGGTCACGACGATGCGCGCCAAGATGCTGCGGGTGCATGCGCCGGCGGACGCCATCGACGTGGTCGGCACCGGCGGCGATGCATCGGGCTCGTACAACATTTCGACCTGCGCGGCGCTGATCGTCGCCGGCGCCGGCGTTCCGGTCGCCAAGCACGGCAATCGCGCTTTGTCGTCGCGCTCGGGCGCAGCCGACGTGCTGGCCGCGCTCGGCGTCAATATCGATCTCAATCCCGAGCAGATCGGCCATTGCATCCGCGAGGCCGGGATCGGCTTCATGTTCGCGCCGGCGCATCACCCGGCGATGAAAAACGTCGGCGCGACCCGCGCCGAACTCGGCACCCGCACCATCTTCAATCTGCTCGGGCCGCTGTCCAATCCGGCCGGCGTCAAGCGGCAAATGGTCGGCGTGTTTTCAAAGCATTGGACCGAACCGCTGGCGCAAGTTCTTAAGATCCTCGGCGCCGAAAGCGTGTGGGTGGTCCATGGCTCCGACGGCCTCGACGAGATCACGACGTCAGGGCCGACCAGCGTGACGGCGCTCGAGGCCGGCGCGGTGCGCAGCTTCGAGATTTCGCCCGAGGAGATCGGCCTGCCGAAGGTCAAGCCGGAGGCACTGCGCGGCGGCGACGCGGCGGCGAATGCCGCGGCCTTGCAGGACGTGCTCGAAGGCAAGAAGACGCCCTACCGCGATGTCGCCCTGTTCAATGCGGCGGCGGCGCTGGTCGTCGCCGGCAAGGCAAAAAATCTCGCTGCCGGCCTCGATCTTGCCGCGCAATCGGTGGATTCTGGCGAAGCCGAGGGACGGCTCGATCGCCTGATCGTGGTCTCGAACGATGGCTGACATTTTGGAAAAGATCGCCGCCTATAAGCGCGAGGAGATCGCCGCCGCCAAGCGCAATCGTCCGCTGGCCGCGCTTGAGGAAGACGCGAGCGCCGCAGGCGCCCCGCGCGGCTTTGCCAAAGCCATCGCTCGGCGGCTTGCCGCCGGCGATTATGCGCTGATCGCCGAGGTCAAAAAGGCGAGCCCGTCGAAGGGACTGATCCGGTCGGATTTCGATCCGGTTTCACTTGCGACGGCTTATCACGCGGGCGGCGCAACCTGCCTTTCGGTGCTGACCGACGCACCGTCATTTAAAGGCAGTCTCGACTTTCTGCGCCAAGCGCGGGCGGCGGTGACGCTGCCGGCGCTACGCAAGGACTTCATGTACGACACCTACCAGGTGACGGAAGCGCGCGCTTACGGCGCCGATTGCATCCTCATCATCATGGCGGCCGTCGATGACAGCTGCGCCGCCGAGCTCGAAGCGGCGGCGAGTGCGTTCGGCATGGACGCACTCGTCGAAGTGCACGACGAGAACGAGTTGGAACGGGCCGTTTCTCTGAAATCGAAGCTCATCGGCATCAACAATCGGAACCTGAAAACCTTCGAGACGACGCTCGCCACCTGCGAGCGCTTGGCCCGCCGGGTCCCGTCCGACCGTATCATCGTCGGCGAGAGCGGGATCTTTGTGCCGGACGATCTGGCACGGCTCGCAAAGAGCGGAATTTCGAGCTTTCTCGTCGGCGAAAGCCTGATGCGGCAGGACGACGTCGCCGCGGCGACGCGCGCTTTGCTCGCGCGCAAACCCGCACTTGCTCCGGCTCGGTAGGCCATCGTGGCGGGGCGCGCAAACAAACTCAGTCATCTCAGCGGCAGCGGCGAAGCCCGCATGGTCGACGTCTCGGGCAAGCCCGCGACCGAGCGCGTCGCAGTGGCCGAAGGCCGCGTCATCATGCAGGCGAAAGACGCTCGACATCGTCCGCAAGGGCGATGCGAAAAAGGGCGACGTGCTCGGCGTCGCCCGCGTCGCCGGCATCATGGCCGCCAAGCGCACTCATGAATTGATTCCGCTATGCCATCCGCTTGCCATTTCACAGGTCGAGGTCGAAGCCGCGCGCCGACGCAAAACTGCCAGGCGTCAGGATCACCGCCCGGGTCAAGGTCGCCGGACAAACCGGCGTCGAAATGGAAGCGCTGACGGCTGTATCGGTCGCCTGCCTCACCATCTATGACATGGTCAAAGCGGTCGACCGCGGCATGCGCATCGAAGGCATCAGGCTCGTCGAAAAGCGCGGCGGCCGCTCCGGTCATTATCGCGCGAAAGGCTAACAGTGGCGGCGTTGCTTTCGGTCGAAGAGGCGCTCCAACACGTGCTGGCACATGCTGAGCGGCTGCCCGCCGAACAGGTGCCTCTCGCCGAGGCCGACGGCCGCGTGCTCGCCGCGGATCTCAAAGCGTTGCGCACCCAGCCGCCGGACGATCTCTCGGCGATGGACGGCTACGCGGTGCGCTCAAGCGACGTGATCAAGGCGCCCGTGCGGCTGAAAGTCATCGGCGAAGTCGCCGCCGGCCGGCCATTTGCATCGGTGGTCGGTCCGGGCGAAGCCGCGCGCATTTTCACCGGCGGCGTGGTGCCCGACGGCGCCGACACGGTGGTGGTGCAGGAGCAAACAACACGCGACGGCGACACGGTCGAAGTCCAGAAACCCTCCGTCAAAGGCCGCAATGTGCGTCCGCGCGGATTGGATTTTCGCCGGGGCGAAACGGCGTTCACGGCAGGCCATCGTCTGCGCGCGCGCGATCTGCAACTGGCTGCCGGCATGAATCATCCGCTACTGCCGGTCCATCGCCGGCCGAAAGTCGTGCTGTTTGCGACCGGCGACGAACTCGTGCCGCCCGGCACCGAACCGGGGCCCGGGCAGATCGTCTATTCGAACGGCTTTGCGCTCGCAGCGCTGGCGCGCGAGGAAGGCGCCGAGGTCACCGAGCTCGGTGTCGTCGCTGACAAGCTCGACGAGACCATCGCCGCGGTGCGCAAAGCACGCGATCTCGGCGCCGATATTCTCGTGACGACCGGCGGCGCTTCGGTCGGCGAATACGATCTCGTGCAAAAGGCTTTCGCCGCCGAAGGCATGGAGCTGTCGTTCTGGAAGATCGCGATGCGGCCCGGCCGGCCGCTGATGCATGGCAGGCTCGGCGCGATGCATGTGCTTGGCCTGCCCGGCAATCCGGTCTCGTCCTATGTCTGCGCCTTCCTGTTCCTGGTGCCGCTCATGCGCCGCATGAGCGGGCGCGGCGATCTCACAGCCCCGATCGAATCGGCTGTGCTCGGTTGCGACCTTCCCGCCAATGACGAACGCGCCGATTATCTGCGCGCGACGCTGACAAGCGGTACGGACGGAGCGGTGGCGACGCCCTTCCCGGTCCAGGACAGTTCCATGATGGTGCCGTTGTCGCAGGCCGATTGTCTCGTTGTCCGAGAGCCTTACGCGCCCGCCGCCAAGGCCGGCAGCCGCTGCCGCGTTGTTAAATTCGAGCGTTAATCGGGCGTTGGCGGAAGCCCTCGCTTTCTTCACTTCAAATTAAATGGTTGCAGAACACATATGGAACGGATAGTGTCCGTTCATGATTTGTTTCGGCCGCGAGCGAGCCATATCCGGAACGTGCTTTGGAACCGGTTTTGGACCTTACCGCCGACTTGTTACAATGGGGGAGAGCGCCGATGTTGACTCGCAAGCAGGCTGAACTCTTGCGTTTTATCCATGAGCGCCTCAAGGAGGCCGGGGTTCCCCCCTCCTTCGACGAGATGAAGGACGCGCTCGACCTGCGCTCCAAGTCGGGCATTCACCGCCTCATTACCGCGCTCGAGGAGCGCGGCTTCATCCGCCGCCTGCCCAACCGGGCGCGCGCCATCGAAGTGATCAAGCTGCCGGAATCGATATCGCACGGCGTCGCCGCCGGCCGCAGCCGCGGTTTCACCCCGAGTGTCATCGAAGGCAATCTCGGCCGCGTCCGCACGCCTTCCGAAGACGAAGGCGGCCGCCCGGTCGCGGTGCCGGTGATGGGCCGGATCGCTGCCGGTACGCCGATCGAAGCGATCCAAACGCGCAGCCACACTATCAACATGCCGCCCGATCTTCTCACCTCGGGCGAGCATTTCGCGCTTGAAGTGCGCGGCGATTCGATGATCGAGGCCGGCATTCTCGACGGCGACATGGTGCTGCTCAAGCGCACCGACTGCAGCCGACACCGGCGATATCGTCGTCGCGCTGATCGACGATGAAGAGGCGACGCTCAAGCGCTTCCGCCGGCGTGGCGCTTCGATCGCGCTCGAGCCCGCCAATACCGCCTACGAAGTCCGCATCCTGCCGCCCAACCGGGTGCGCATTCAGGGCAAATTGGTCGGGCTGTTCCGCCGCTACTGAGCATGCATTCTTATCGTGGGGAGGCGCGGCCCCGGCCGGATCGCGCCATCGCGAGGTTTCGCGCAATCGCAAGGTTCTGCGGAGGTAGCTAGGCTACCAACTGCGCGGCCCCGCTGCGCTGATGTTCGCCGCGGTCGATACGGAAGAAACCGACCTGACTCGCCATGGCCGCCGCCTGGATTTCAAGCGTCTTTGCGGCTGCCGCGCTTTCCTCAACCAGCGCCGAGTTCTGCTGATTGGCTTCGTCGATCTGCGACAGCGCGCTGCTGATCTGCGTCAGCCCGCCCGCCTGTTCGCTGCTCGCTTTGGCGATATCGGCGACGACGTCGGCGGCCTTTTTGATTGAAGCCACCACTTCGTCGAGCGCCGCACCGGCTTGATTGGCGAGCGCGACGCCTTCCTGGACCTCGCTGAAGCTGCTGGTGATCAGTGCCTTGATGTCTTTCGCCGCCTGCGAGGACCGCTGCGCTAGGCTTCGAACCTCGGACGCCACCACGGCAAAGCCGCGGCCGACTTCGCCGGCGCGCGCCGCTTCGACCGCCGCATTGAGCGCGAGCAGATTGGTCTGGCGCGCGATTTCGTCGATCACCGTGATGATGTCGGCAATCTTGTGCGAGGATTCCTCGATATGCGACATCGATTTGATCGTCTTGCCGACTACGTCATTGCCGCGATTGGCGACGTCGCGGGTCTCCGCGGTGATCTTGTTGGCGTATTGCGCGTTCTCGGCGTTCTGCCGCACGGTCGAGGATATCTCTTCCATCGAGGACGATGTTTTTTCCAGCACCGCGGATTGCGATTCGGTGCGCGCCGAGAGGTCCGTCGTGCCGCTTGAGATTTCGCTCGACGCGCCGGCGACCTGGCGCGCCGCCTCGACGATGGCCTCTATGGTCTCCTGCAGCCGAACGGCCGCGAGGTTGAAGTCGAGCCTGATCTGCTCGTAGGCGCCCGCGAAGACCTCGTCGATGCGGTAGGTGAGATTGCCCTCGGCAAGGGATTTGAGCCCCTTGGCGATCGATCCGACGACGTGGGTTTGCTCGTTGGCTATTTTGGCACGTTCCTGCGCCGACTTCGCCTGCGCCTCGCTCTCGATGCGCCGTTGCTCTTCGGCCTGCTGGCGCGCCAGATCGGCGTGCTGGCGCTGTTCGATGCGGCCCTTCTCCAGGGCCGCGTTGCGCAGCTCGACGACCGCCTGGCCGATTTGGCCGATCTCGTCATGCCGGTCGGCGCTCGGCACGTCGAGCTCGAGGCTGCCGCCGGCAATCTGCAGCAGGCAGTTGCGCAAGCCGTAGAGCGGGCGGAACAGGCCGCGGGTGACGAAGAAGAAGCCGGCCGCCAGCGCGATCACGGCAACGCTGGCGAGACCGAACAGATATCATCTCGTTGAGCGCATTGATGCGCTTTACTTCCTGTCCGGTTGAGGCGGTGTGCGCCGCATAGGCCTTGCCGAGATCGACAAGCTCGTCGTTGAGCTTGGAGCGGACCTTGCGGTTTGCGTCGTTGTCGCCGAAAGCGCGCGCGGCCGCTGCGCTCTCGAATTGCGCCTTGCGCACCAGCTCTTTGCGGAAGGCGATGAACTCGTCGATATCGCGCTGCAAATTCTCGATCTTGGCGCGCTCGGATTCGATGACGTCGTCCTTCCACAGCTTTGCCGCCGCGTCGATTCCGTTGAGGTCGACCAGCAATTTCTTGGCGAAGGGCTCGGCAGTCGCCCAATCCGGCGACATGTAGATGCCGCGCAATTCCATCACAGCGGCATAGACGAGCCCGTTGATCTGCTCGAGATATTGCACGCCGTGCCAGGCCATATCGCGGCTGGTTCCGGCCTGTCTGCTCGCCGACAAATTACGGGAATTGAGGACGACGCCCACGATCGGAACGAGCCCAAGGAGCCCGATGACCACAAGCAGCTTGGTCTTGAGCGAAAATCGCATTCGACACTTGTCCGTTCGGCCAGCCTGATGGCACGGGAAATTTCGGCATTGCGGCAGTTCATGCGATTGCAAGTTCATCCAGGACCGCGACGAGAGCGCGCAAGGCGTCGGTCAACTGGGTATTGCAGGCATTCCAACTGAGAGTATGTGCTTCATTTGAGTTAAACTTTCGTTGTCATAGCGGATTGCCGCCTGGTTCTGCGGCAGCGCTGCTATGGCGTAGTCGCAGCTTTTCCGCGCTTACTGGTCCGCCTCGATGTCCTCGGGCTGCGGCGTCGCGTCGCGCACCGGCGTTGGCGCTGCTGCGGCGGTGTCGCTGCCTGACGGCGGCGCATTGTTCGCGCGCCGCGGCGGGGGAGCCGGCGACCAGGGCCGGTCGAAACTCGGCGCGCGCGCCGACTGGATCGTAAAGCCGGAGGCGGTGCGGCGCAGCGCCAGCGCGCCTTGCCTCCGCCACATGTCGCGATCGACCACCATTGCCGCACAACCGGGCGGCGCCTTGCGCGTCGCCACAACAAGGACCGCCAGCCGGCAATCGTCCTCGAACGCATCCGGCGTCAGCGCATAGGCGACACGCGCGCCGTCGGCGAGCATGCCGACGCAGCCGGACGGGTCGCACGCGATCCCCTGCCCCAGGCTGCGATCGTGCACGTCGCGGCCGTCCGCATCGGCCGCAAGCCATTCGCGGATACCAAACGTATCGCCACCGGTGTGATGGAAAGCGAGCCGGCCGTCGGCGCCGCGGACGGCAAAGGTGCGCCCGTCGTTAGCGACGAGCACATCGGCCACGGGAATGCGCGCCGCCCAGGCGATGGCGACGGCGGCAAGCAAAACGCCGCTCCAGCGCAGCGGCGTTTTCAACAATCCGATCACCAGGAGGGCTGCGGTCGAGACGAGAAGCGGCCCGGCGCCGAACAAGGTGACCCGGCCGAAAGCGCCGGGCAGGCCCGCCACCCAGAGCGCTACCCAATCCATCCATTCGATGCCGTAGCCCATTTGCCGCCAGCATTCGGCGTCGAAGCCGAACGGCATGGCGATGACGCCGAGAATGCCCATCGGCATCACCCAGGCCGATACGACGGGCATGGCGAGCAGATTGGCCAGCACGCCATAGGGCGCGATGCGATGGAAGTGGTAGGCGGCGTAAGGCGTGGTGGCGAGGCCGGCGAGCAGCGAGGCGAGCGTCAGGCCGACGATCTCGTTGACGCCCCACAGCGCGGCGCGCGAGCCGAGCGAGCTGTCCGCGCCCGCGCGCAATTTGACGGCGCCCTTTTCGTAACCCGCGATCAAAGCGAGCGTTGCGGCAAAGGACATCTGAAAACTCGGATGCACCACCGCTTCCGGCGCAAACAGCAGCACGATCAGCGCCGCGATGGTCAAAGTGCGCATCGTCACCGTCGGCCGGTCCGGCATCAGCCAGCAAGTTCACCTTAATCTAGGGGTTGTAGGTGGGCGAGTTTCAGCTAATCCTACTAAGCGAGAGGGAAAGGCCGGTCCGGC
Organism: uncultured Alphaproteobacteria bacterium; assembly: GCA_963695615.1. GTDB lineage: Bacteria > Pseudomonadota > Alphaproteobacteria > Rhizobiales > Xanthobacteraceae > BOG-931. Next base: position 360,435 of record CAVOHH010000014.1, read on the forward strand.
TGGCGGAGCCGACTGGAGGCTTTTGCCTAATTCCTTTTTCCAGTGCCTGGATGACCGAAGCAGCCACAAAACTGACGCCGGAAATGTTTGCGTCTTGGTGGACGCCGCTAGAGGCGCTTGCTTATACGTCCAGGTGCGTGAGTTTCAATGGTGCCAACAAGGCGCTTTGGCAGCTCCTTGTTAGCGGCATGATTGCCGCTATCGCAACCAGCTCGTCCGCGACCGAAGAAAGCTACGCTCCTCAGACAAGCACCGAACCAAGGTTTATCCCCAAATCTCAATGGAAAGACTTTACCGCCACTGGATCGGACCTTTGGACCGGAGCATATGCACGGTTTTGGAGTGTCGGCACCAGAGGCTCACGTCCGACGACGCGTCTAGCGTTCGGAATCAAATTCAATCCGAATGATGTTCGCCCCAATCTTCCACCGCCGAATCCTATTTTCGAAGCCGAAGTAATGGGCGCAACGAGTTCCTGCCGAACCTGCCAAGGTTACGGCACCCCAACCTCCCGATACTGTCCAACGAGAAAATAAAGGCGGTCGTCCCCGCTACGATTTTTGGGATGATTTATGGATCGAGGTTTGTGCCCACATCCATGAGAACGGGATACCCGAACAGCAAGTCGGTATCGAAAACGCGATGTTGGATTGGGCCGCCGAAAATGGCCATGAATTGAGCGTTTCAGCCGCTAGACCAAGAGCACGGAAGCTCCTTGAACGCCTGAAAAAGGCAAGGACAAAAACCTAGTTTTTGTCCTTTTTTATCCTTTAACAACCGACACTTAGACGAATCCATGCGAAACCGGCCCTGGATGGGCCAGGGCCGGTGCCGTTTCGCGGGCTTTCCATCCTGAGAACTTGGGTCCAACCCCCAACTGGTCCACCAAACTTCAGCGCTTTTTGCGCTTCGAAAAGGTGATTCCAGGTGCAGCGCCGTCGACGAATTCGATTCCGACCGTCTCCAGCGCAACTCGCATTGCCGTTAGATTATTCGCTATCGGTACGCGCCGCCCCTTCTCGAAGTCACGGACGGTCGAAAGCGAAACGGACGCCTTGGCCGCAAGTTCGTCCTGCGACCAATCCAGCCATGCGCGCGCGGCGCGGCTTTGTTCCGGCGACATTGGGGCTAAATAAGCCCGTAAATTCTTTTCGTCAACCCCAACGATTTACGTTGACATCACTTATTTCAACGCTTATCCATAAGGTCAACGGAAAACGTTGGCCATATGCCGCAGCACTTTCTCCATTCCTCAGCCGCCAAGTCGCTCTCGTTAGCGACCGTGGCGCGCATGTCGGAAGGGGAAGCGTGGGAAGCCTTCCGCGCCATCCGTTGGGCCGCAACGGATGGCGAGCCAAGCTGCCCGCGCTGTGGCTGCTTGGACTCCTATACCTACAAGACCCGCAAGGTGTTCCGGTGCAAAGGCTGCTCGCACCAATATACCGTGACATCGGGAACGATCTTCGCCAGCCGCAAGATGCCAATTCGGGACTACTTGCTGGCAATCGCGATCTTCGTGAATGGCGCAAAGGGTCATAGCGCGCTGCAATTGAGCCGTGACCTAAGCTGTAATTACAAAAGCGCTTACGTGCTGGCGATGAAAATTCGCGAGGCGGTCGCCGCCGACGTTCAAGACCAGCAAGCGAGTCGGCGTCGTCGAAGTCGATGGCGGCTATTTTGGCGGCCATGTAAGGCCAGCCAATCGCAAAGAGAACCGCCGCGACCGTCGCTTTGGTGAAAACAAATCAGGCAAGCGCCGCGTCGTTATCGTTATGCGCGAGCGAAACGGCAAAACGCTTTCATTTGTCGCGCCGTCCGAAGATGCAGCCGTACCGACAATCAAAGAGCGCATCGCCAACGGTAGCACCATCCATGCCGACGAAGCCACGCATTGGGATCAATTGCACGCGCGCTACCTTACGAAGCGCATCAATCATTCGGAAGCGTATTCAGACGGCGATGCCTGCACCAATCAAGCCGAAAGTTTCTTTAGCCGCGTTCGCCGCGCTGAAATCGGCATTCACCATCATATCGCCGGTCCGTATTTGCACGCCTACGCAAATGAAATGGCGTGGCGCGAAGATAATCGGCGCGTGAGCAACGGCGAACTTTATTTGATGGCCGCAGATGCGGCACTCAATCACCCGGTTTCAAAGCAGTGGTGCGGTTATTGGCAGCGGAGCGCAAAGAATGCCGCGCGTATCTAAAACTACGCAAAGCCCGCTCATGTACGGTCTAATCAAGCTGCACTCTCGGCTAGACGCCGATCTGCGAAAGCAGAAGGAAAATCTGGAACACGTCCGGGCCGTTATCAAAATCGTTAGCCCGGACTTTGACATATCCAGCATCAAGCCGAAGCGCACCAATCAACGCAGCCCATTTTTCAAGCGAGGCGAAGCTTTCCTATTGGCGCTGGACGTGCTGCGCGAGGCCGCAGAGCCGTTGCGGCCTATGGAGATCGCAATCGCCATGCTGGCTAAGAAAGGCGTTTTAAAACCCACCGCAATCGAGCGCAGGGCGGCTTGGAACGCGATCAAGAACACGATGGACCGATACGACGGGAAAGCCGTGCGCTCGATAGGCCACGCACATGCCCGGCGCTGGTCTGTGTGTCCTTAGACGATGGAAGCTAGAGACCGATTTAGTCCTCGCCCTGGTCGACACTGCGACGTCGATCATGCGCATTTTGCATTACGAGGACGGTCTGATTTTGCGGCGAACTGGCCGCAGCATTTACTGGAGCACTCGACAGACGCACCGATGAAACGATTCGAATATCATCCAATGGGGCAGATCGCTCATTGCCTCTACGTTCATCTGTCATGGCTATTTCTCCCAAAACGCGCTCCACACCTATAGCGGGTATAGTAAACAATGTCTTAAGCGCCGTGACAATAGCGCTTAGGATGGTACATCATGGCTTCCCACATTCGATTGAAATGTAACGAGCTTCATCCGATTCCGGACGCGGATGGTTGTGCTGAAGTCGGCTTCGAAGAAGTCTTTCATCAAAACCGGTCGCGGATGAAAGAGAAGGTAATCGCGCGGCACATTGCCAACCACATGCGGAAATTCCAACTGCCAATTGTCGGCTTGCTGAATCAGAACCGGAATTTTTTCTATGCCGAGCGACCGCAGCGTATAGACCCGGTGAAATCCGTTGTTCAGGACAATTCGCGGGCCGGTCTTCAGCACGTTGATCGGATATGCCCCATATCCGATGAAACTTATAACTGCGGCGGCAGGCGAACCGCCGCCTTCGGCATAGGTTATCAACTCAGGTGTGAGATTGTCGATTAAATACGAGCCAAGAAATCGCAGATCAGCACTTGGAGATGAGAACGCGTGAACGTTCTGACCTAATTCAAGATGCTGGATCGGTGCGACAGTGCGCTCCGAAGACAAACAAATCTTTGCAATACCGTTGAAGCTTAGGTCTTTCTCAAACTCGGCCTTGAGTTGGTCGACATATTCCAAGTTCACCGCCCGTTGTCCGGCCACGAGCTTGTCAATTTCAACGACGCTGACGCTGTTCTGCAATTGGAAGGATTTACGGATCAGACCGGTATCAAGCATCGCGAGAACCGATTCTAACGATTCTGCGGGAATTGGCTCGATCTTAATCGAGTCGCTTATGCCTGCCTCCGTTTGTGAAAGAGTGGCAATGCGAGTTTGCGCCACCGCCCACGCATCAAGAATTTCATCAGTCCGATCAATTTCATCCTTGACCAATTGCGTTCGAAGATAGCCCATCACCTCAGGCTGTGTCGCAAAGGCGAAAAGATATTGCTGACGAAATGAACTAGTTCCGATTGCGGCAGCCGCCGCAGGCAGATCAGCGGCCGCAATCGGCGTTTCCTCTTTACTTGACATTATGACAGGCCCCAGCACCCATCGGTATCATGGGACAACCATAGCGCGTATGCAAGAGCCGGAACGGGCGCGCGCCGGGTAGAAAGCGCGCTCGCAAAGCCCAATGCTATTCCATGCCGCGAAAACTCACTGGCTTTCGCCAGCTAGACCTCAGCCGCTCTACCAACGGCTCCGGGAGGCCGAGAATAACCCCGCCTGTGGGGTTCATCACCGGGAAGGCTCATGCGAAGCCGGAGCTTCATAGGTGCCTCCTTTCTCGTGGGACGCTCAACCGCGTCGCGTTCTCCTTACCAGCCCCATCCTCGATTTGATAGGGACCGGCCGCGATGGCGGCTTTGGCTTAGGCCGGACTCCAGTACCGTTGCAGGCCTCACACGGCTTGGGCGTTTTGACGGGCCTCCCAAACTGGATAGGCTTCATAGCTACTGCATGGCCTACGCCTTGGCACGTTGGGCAAACGTTGTCTGAAGGTTCCATTTGTTTCTCCTAGCGGCCCGCGAATCGCGGCCGTGGGAGAAATCATGGTCCTGTCAACTGGATCGGCAACGCACCAACTCTATATGTAGTCCACAGGTGAGTTTGCTGGCTGATGCCGGGCCGGTCGAACAACACGCCGACCAGTACGACTGCGATCATGATGAAGGAGCGCTGCGTCGCGACCTGATTGCCGGAGAGCAGAAGATAGAAGGCCGTCACGCCGAGCGCCGCCAAGGCGGCCCATTTCTTGATCGGTGCGCGGTCGGCAAGACCGGGGACCAGAGCCAGAAAAGCGCGAATGAGAAAAAACATGGCGCCGGCAACGACCGCCATGTGATAGCCGGAAATCGACAAAACGTGACCGATCCCGGACACGAACATGGCATCGTAGAGATGCTGATCTATGGAGTCGCGCCGGCCATTGATCAGCATGGCGGCGATCGCGCCTTCGTCGCCCGGCAGCACGGCGCGGATGCGCGCGTCGATGGCGTCGCGCAAGCGCTGCACTGCGGCATCCGCGCCCGGCAAAAAGCCTTGCTCCGCCGGCGGCGTGACGATCTTGATCGAGCCGCGCGCGAAACCCGAGGCGCCGATGCCCTGGAAATAGAGATCGCGGGCAAAATCATAGCTGCCGGGTTCGAGCGGCTGCAGCGGCGCATCAAGCAGCGCCTTGGTCTCGACGAAGGAACCCGCCGGCGGCGCCGTGCCGCGCTTGACCGAGAGCCGCACGCGCTCCGGCTTCTCCTCCATCCGGCCGCCTTCGATCCGCGCGACGCGCAGCACGAAGCGGTCGGTGTGCTGGCTCTCTTCTTTCAGCTCGACAAAGCCGGCGACGGTCACGCCCGACGCGGAATAGCGCAGCACCGGGTGGCTAATGAGCGCCGTCTTGATCGAAGCGACGGCAAATCCCGCGGCAATCGAGAACACCGCAAGCGCGACAACGAAGGCAGCAAGATTCCGGCGCAGCATGACGGCAAAGCCGGCGCTCGCCACAGCCGCAGCCGTTCCCGCCCACCAAGCCGGCTCGTGCTCCGCGGTGAAATAGAGGACGATGCCGAGGCCGTAGGCGACCGCGAGCCACGGCAAGAGGTGCGCGGCGGCAACCTCCTCGGCGGCCCATTGGCGCAATTTCGTCGCAACGAAGAATTCGGCGCGCGGACCAGCAAGACCCGGCGCCGGGCGTGTCCCGCCGACTGGCCAAGTCCCCGCCCAGGTCCACGCCCGCTCCCGGCTTTGCGCTCTACTGTCCGACGCCACTGCGCGCCCCTCACGCGCTAACAACCCGGCTTATGCTACCGGGGCGCGTGCTGCATGGCCAGAAGGTTGTGTAGAGGTTGCCTAGGCGCCAGCCGAGACCTTCGCCCAGGTGTCGCGCAAGCCGACCGTGCGGTTGAACACCAGCCGGTCGGGCGTCGAGTCCTTGTCGGGGCAGAAATAGCCCTGGCGTTCGAACTGCACGGGATCGCTGGAATTGCTCGCAGCCATTGCCGGCTCGACGCGCGCGTCCGCGATCACTTCGAGCGAATTGGGATTGATCTCATTGGCAAAGTCGGCGGGGTTCGGATCGGGCCGCGTGAACAGCGGATTGTAGATGCGCACTTCCGCCGGAATCGGAATCCTTGGCCGAGACCCAGTGCATGGTCGCCTTGACCTTGCGGCCGTCAGGCGCGTTGCCGCCTTTGGTCGCCGGATCGTAGGTGCAACGCAGCTCGACCACTTCGCCCGCGGCATTCTTCACGACGTCGCGGCAGGTGATGAAATAAGCGTAGCGCAGCCGCACTTCCGCACCGGGCGACAGCCGGAAGAATTTCTTCGGCGGGTTCTCCATGAAGTCGTCGCGCTCGATGAAGATCTCGCGGCCGAACCGGATGCGGCGCGTACCGGCGGCAGGATCTTCGGGATGGTTGACCGCCTCGAGCTCCTCGCCCGGACCTTCCGGATAATTCTCGATCGTGACCTTGAGCGGGTGCAAGCACGGCCATGCGCCGCTGCGCCGTCTTGTTGAGATGCTCGCGGATCGAGAACTCGAACATGCCGACATCGACAATGCTGTTGGCCTTGGCGACGCCGATCCGCTTGACGAAATCGCGCAACGCCGCGGGCGGCACGCCGCGGCGGCGCAAGCCCGCGAGCGTCGGCATCCGCGGATCGTCCCAGCCGCTGACAAAGCCGCCGCGGACGAGCTCCGTAAGCACGCGCTTCGACAGCACCGTGTAAGTCAGATTGAGGCGGGCGAACTCGTATTGATGCGGATGCGAGGGCACCGGCAGGTTTTGCAGGAACCAGTCGTAGAGCGGCCGATGATCCTCGAATTCGAGCGTGCAGATCGAATGCGTGATGCCTTCGATGGCGTCCGACTGGCCATGGGCGAAGTCGTAGCTCGGATAAATGCTCCAGGTCTTGCCGGTGCGCGGATGTTCGGCATGCAGAATGCGGTAGAGGACGGGGTCTCGTAAATTGATATTGCCGGAAGACATATCGATCTTGGCACGCAACACGCGGGCGTGGTTTGGGAACTCGCCTGAGCGCATGCGGCGGAACAGATCGAGGTTTTCGTCCACGCCGCGGTCGCGGAACGCGCTGTTCCTGCCCGCCTCGGTCAGCGTGCCGCGGTTGATGCGCATCTCCTCCTGGCTCTGATCGTCGACATAGGCCTTGCCGGCACGGATCAGGTGCTCGGCCCATTCATAGAGCCGCTCGAAATAGTCCGACGCGTAGTAGAGGTTCTTGCCCCAGTCATAGCCGAGCCAGCGCACGTCGCGCTCGATGGCGTCGATATATTCCTGCTCTTCCTTGGCCGGATTGGTGTCGTCGAAACGCAGATTGCAATGGCCGGCAAATTCCTCGGCGATGCCGAAATTCAGGCAGATCGACTTGGCGTGACCGATATGCAGATAGCCGTTCGGCTCCGGCGGAAACCGAGTGACCACGGTCTTGTGGCGGCCGGATTGCAGATCGGCGCGCACGATATCGCGAATGAAATCCTGGCCCGCTTCGCGTATTTCCGTTTCGGCAACCGACATAGCTTTCATCAATCCCAACAGAGCTTCCCGATCCCAGCACCACGGCCGACTAATCCGGCCGCCACGTCGATTCCAAGGCACTGCCAAAGCGGCCCCGGATTGAACAGTTTGGTCGGCCGGGTCAAGCCCGACACCGTGGAAAGGCTGGAAAACGCGGCGTGGTTTTGATCCTTTGCTAGTTATTTGTGCTAAACGGGCGCACATCCAAGGGGCAACACAGGCGCCCGCCGGGAGCCGGTCAAGAATTGTCCAAACGCCGACAAGGATGGTCACGAGCTTTGCATGAGCTTTTGCAACGACGGATTTACGGTCTGACATGAGCGTGGTCACCCGCTTTGCCCCCTCGCCTACGGGCTTTCTGCATATCGGCGGCGCGCGCACGGCGCTGTTCAATTGGCTCTATGCGCGCGGCCGCAGCGGCAAAATGCTGTTGCGGATCGAGGACACCGATCGCGAGCGTTCGACGCAAGCGGCGATCGACGCGATTCTCGACGGCTTGAAATGGCTCGGCATCGATTGGGACGGCGACGCCGTCTATCAGTTCTCGCGCGCCGGCCGGCACCGCGAGGTCGCCGAAGGTCTCCTGGCCGCTGGTCACGCCTATTACTGCTACGCGAGCCAGGACGAGCTTACGCAAATGCGGGAAGCGGCCAGGCGCGAAGGCCGGGCAAAACTCTATGACGGGCGCTGGCGCGACCGCGATCCGCGCGAAGCGCCGGCGGGCGTCAAGACCGACCATCCGGCTCAAGTCGCCGCTCTCCGGCGAGACCGTGATCGAGGATCAGGTCCAGGGCCGCGTCGTCTGGCAGAACGAGAATCTCGACGACCTCGTTCTCTTGCGCTCCGACGGTACGCCGACCTATATGCTCGCTGTCGTCGTCGACGATCACGATATGGCCGTGACCCACGTCATCCGCGGCGACGATCATCTCACCAATGCGGCCCGGCAGAAGCAGATCTATGACGCGCTCGGCTGGACGGTGCCGGTGATGGCGCATATTCCGCTGATCCACGGACCCGACGGCTCGAAGCTGTCGAAGCGCCACGGCGCGCTCGGCGTCGATGCCTATCGCGCCCTGGGCTACTTGCCGGTGGCCTTGCGGAACTATCTTGTGCGGCTCGGCTGGAGCCATGGCGACCAGGAGATTTTCTCGACCGAGGAGATGATCGCGGCGTTCGATTTGCCCCAGATCGGCCGCTCACCGGCGCGGTTCGATTTCGCCAAGCTGGAAAGCCTCAACGGCCACTATATCCGGCAAAGCTCCGACGCCGATCTGCTCGCGGCGATCGACGCCCTCCTGCCCCATGTCGCCGGCGGCGCGGAACTCGCCGCCAAGCTGACGCCGACCGTGCGCGCGCAGTTCCTGATGGCCATGGCGAGCCTCAAGGAGCGCGCGAAGACGCTTCTCGATCTTATTGACAGCGCAAGCTTTCTTTTGGCGGATCGGCCGATTGTTCTGGACGAGAAAGCGCGCGCTTTGCTCACGCCAGAGGCGCGGGATCTCCTTTCCGGGGCGGCCGACGACCTCGCTCATGTCGAACCTTGGACCAGCGCGGGAACGGAACAGGCGGTACGGACATTTGCCGAGCAGCGAGGCACGAAGCTCGGCGCGGTGGCGCAGCCGCTCCGCGCCGCGCTGACCGGCCGCACCACCTCGCCCGGTATCTTCGAGGTGCTGGCCGTGCTCGGCAAGGCGGAGAGCCTGGCGCGGCTCGCCGACCAGGCGAAGGAGACGAGCGCGGCGCAACAGAGCGTGGGTTGAACCGGACCTGGTTGAGGCCTTGCCAAGCCCCAAATCATTGCTGGTTTGCCGACCGTAGCGGCCGGGCTCACGGGCTATTATCTTGCAGTGCAAACGGTGTTGCGCTACGCAAATGGAGCCGGGTTAGACTTGCCGCCCCCAACCAGCTCGGCCATTTCGGCCAATAGCGGCGTGTTGATCCCGTTGTCTAACATCGAGGGTACGATCATGGACGCGAAGACCGGCGCCAACATCAAAACCGGCACGCTGAAGCTCGGCGACAAAAGCTATTCATTCCCGATCTACGACGGGACGATTGGCCCCGAGGTTCTCGACGTCAGCAAGCTCTATGCCGAGGCCGGCATCTTCACCTACGACCCGGGTTTCACCTCCACCGGGAGCTGCGAATCCAAGATCACCTATATCGACGGCGACGAGGGCGTGCTGCTCTACCGCGGCTATCCGATCGCCGATCTCGCCGAGCACGGCGACTTCCTCGAGACCTGCTATCTGTTGCTCTACGGCGAACTGCCGACCGCGACGCAGAAGGCCGATTTCGTCGATCGCGTGGTGCATCACACCATGGTGCACGAGCAGATGAGCCGCTTCTTCCAGGGCTTCCGCCGCGACGCCCATCCGATGGCGGTGATGGTCGGCTCGGTCGGCGCGCTGTCGGCGTTCTATCACGACTTCACCGACATCACCGATCCGACGCAGCGGATGATCGCTTCGATCCGCATGATCGCCAAGATGCCGACGCTGGCCGCGATGGCCTACAAATATTCGATCGGCCAGCCGTTCGTTTATCCGGACAACAAGCTCGATTACGCGTCGAACTTCCTGCGCATGTGCTTTGCGGTGCCGTGCGAGGAGTACAAGGCCAATCCGGTGCTGGCCCGCGCCATGGACCGCATTTTCACCTTGCACGCCGACCACGAGCAGAATGCGTCGACCTCGACCGTGCGGCTGGCCGGCTCGACCGGCGCCAATCCGTTCGCCTGCATCGCCGCCGGCATCGCCTGCCTGTGGGGGCCCGCGCATGGCGGCGCCAACGAAGCGGCGCTGAAAATGCTCGCCGAGATCGGCACCGTCGATCGCATCCCCGAATTCATCAAGCGTTCGAAGGATCCGAAGGATTCATTCCGCCTGATGGGCTTCGGCCATCGCGTCTACAAGAACTACGATCCGCGCGCCAAGATCATGCAGAAGACCTGCTACGAGGTCCTCAACGAGCTCGGCATCAAGGATCCGCTGCTCGAAGTCGCCATGGAGCTCGAGAAGATCGCGCTGCACGACGAATATTTCGTCTCGAAGAAGCTCTATCCGAACGTCGACTTCTATTCCGGCATCACGCTGCGCGCGATGGGCTTCCCCACCACCATGTTCACCGTGCTGTTCGCGCTGGCGCGCACCGTCGGCTGGATCGCGCAGTGGAAGGAAATGATCGAGGATCCGCACCAGAAGCTCGGCCGTCCGCGCCAGCTCTATACCGGCTCGCCGCAGCGCGACTATCAGCCGATGTCGAAGCGGAAATAGATCATACGGATTGGACGATTAGGCGGCGGGCGGCGAACAGCAATGGTTCGCCGCCCGTCTTATTTGTGCGGCGACTATCAGTGCCTGTCGTAAGCCCAAATCAGTTGTACGCCCAGGTCAGATACGCGCCGCCCCAGGTGAAGCCGCCGCCGAAGGCCGCCAGGATCAGCCGGTCGCCGGCCTTGAGCTTGTTCTCGTAGTCCCACAGGCAGAGCGGGATCGTCGCCGCGGTGGTGTTGCCGTATTTGTGGATCGTGATCATCACCCGCGACGCCGGCAGCTTCATGCGCTCGGCGGTCGCCTCGATGATGCGCAGATTGGCCTGGTGCGGCACCAGCCAATCGATTTTGTCGCTGGTCAGCCGGTTGCGCTTCATCAGATTGGTCGCGACTTCCGCCATGCGGGCGACGGCGAATTTATAGACCGCGGCGCCTTCCTGATGGACGTAATGCAGGCGCTTGGCCACGGTTTCCGCCGTCGGCGGCATGCGGCTGCCGCCGGCTTTTTGATGCAGATGCGGCATGCCGGCGCCGTCGGAGCAGATCAGCGTGTCGATGATGCCGAATTTCCGGCTTGGCTCGAGCAGCACGGCGCCGGCGCCGTCGCCGAACAGCACGCAGGTCGCGCGATCGGTGTAATCGATGATCGCCGACATCTTGTCGGCGCCGACCACGACGATCTTCTTGTATTTGCCGGTCTCGATGAATTGCGAGGCGACGGTGAGCGCATAGACGAAGCCGGAACAGGCGGCCTGAACGTCGAAGCTGCCGATCGAGCGGATGCCGCACATGTCGCAGATCAGATTGGCGCTCGACGGAAACACGAAATCCGGCGTGGTCGTCGCGCAGATCAGAAGCTCGACGTCCTTCGGCGCGGTTCCGGTCTTGGCCAGGAGGCCCTTGCACGGCTTCGCGCGCCCATATGCGAGGTGCCGAGCCCCTTGCCCTTGAGGATGTGCCGTTCCTTGATGCCGGTCCGCTCGGTGATCCACTCGTCGCTGGTGTCGACCATCTCCGCGAGCTCGGCATTGGTGAGCACGTCGGGCGGCACATAGCCGAAAACCCCGGTGATCGCGGCACGGATCGGGGCCTTCCGGACCGTTCTTTTTGTTTTGCTCACGCGGAATGCTTCGGGGTTACGGTTCTGAGCTGGTGGGATGGGTGCGGCTTAGCAGGATGATTGCCGGATTGGTAGGGCCAGCGGGGACCAGATGGGGTGCGTGTTAACACTGCGGGCGGCCTCTTGGCGCGATCCCGAGCCGTCTCGCAGCGTTGCCCTCGGCACGGCCGCCGGGCGACCTCGAGGACGATGGCAGCCGCCTTGGCGCTCGGGGCCGCGCTGCCGATGCCCATGATGCGATCGAGCCGCCCGAAGGCCTCGATCTGCCGCGCCCGCTCCGGCGTGTCGGACAGCAGCGGCAGGAGCGCCGCGGCAAGCCGGTCCGGCGTGCAGTCCTCCTGGATGAGTTCCGGAACCACGTTTTCGCCGAGCACCAGATTGGCCAGGATGACGCTCGGCAAGCGCGATTGGATCCGGATCAGCCGCGCGATGATCGCCTCGACCGGATGCAGCCGATAGGCCGCGACCGTCGGCACGCCGGAGAGCGCCAGTTCGAGCGTCACGGTGCCGGACGCCGCCAGCGCCGCGCGGGCGGAGCGAAAGGCGGCCCACTTCTCGGCCGGATCGACGACGATGCGCGGCTTGACGGTCCAGCCGGCCACGGCCTCGCGTACGCGCGAGACGAGATGCGGCACCGTCGGCAGCACGACCTCGATCGGCCCGCGCGGGCGGCGACCTCGCGCGAGCGCCGCGCCGAAGATGCCGATATGCCGCCTGATCTCGGTCGAGCGGCTGCCCGGCAGCGCCAGAACGATCGGCGGATCGCCTTGCCGCCGCGCCGCCTCCTGCGCGTTCGGGCGCAGTTCGGCGAGCCGTTCGATCAGCGGATGGCCGACATAGGTGCAGGGCGGCCCGCCGAGCCGCACATAGGCCGCCGGCTCGAACGGCAGGATCGCCAGCACGTGGTCGACATAAGCGCGCATGGCGCGCGCGCGCCCGGACCGCCACGCCCAAACCGACGGCGAGACGTAGTCGAGGATCGGGATCGAGGGGCACGAGCCGGCGCACCCGCCGCGCCACGCGATGGGTGAAGTCCGGGCTGTCGACGATGACGAGCGCGTCGGGTCGCGCGGCGACCACGGCCTGCGTGGCTTCGCGGATGCGGCGGAAAATCTTCGGCAGCTTTTGCGGGATCGCGGTCAGACCGACGATCGAAAGCTCGTCGATCGGAAACGGACTGGCGATCCCGGCGCCGCCATGGCGCGTCCGCCGATGCCGGCAAGCTCGAGCGCGCCGCCGGTCTGCTCCGTAAGCGCCCGCGCCAACGCCGCGCCGAGCGCATCGCCGGACTCCTCGCCGGCGATGATATAGATCGACAGCGGCCGCGGCGATCGGCTGCGTCATCGGCCAGTTCCTCGCGCGCATCCTCGCGCACGCCGACAAGGAAAATCCCGGCGCGGTCGGCGGCCGCGATCACCTGATCGGCTTCCGCGATCATGGTCGAGCCGGCGGTGACGGCGAGACCGGCAAGGCCGGCGCGGGCGATGTTCTCGATGGTGCGCGGGCCGATCGACGGCAGATCGAAGCGCCGATCCTGGCCCGGCTTCGGCGCCTTCACCAGAACGCCGACGCCGGGCGGCGCGGTGACGCGCCCGAGCTGGCGCAATTCGGCGATGCGGGCGAGCATGTTGTCGGTGCCTTCGGCGGCTTCGACCGCGAGCACGTGGTTGTTGGCAACGACCGCCGCCTGCCCGACGTCGAACGGCCCGAGCGCGCCGATCACCGTCAGCGCGCGCGCAATATCGGCTTTGTCGCGCTCGGACGGCGCATGACGTCCCAACACGCCCTCCGGAACAAAGACTTCCGGCGCCACATCCTTGACGCCGACAACGCGCAGGCCGCCGCTCTCGGCGACGCCGGCAACGCCGGACAGCAGCTTGTCGTCGCCGCCGCGGTAGGAGCGCACCACACGCGGCATCAGCTTGATCGTCTGCCAATCGAGCCGAAGCTGCGAGATCGGCGGCCGCAACACCGTGCCGATGAACAGCACGTCGCGGCAATTCTCCGCGCGCGCCAGCCGAAAAAACCGCCCCGCCTGCCCGATCGAGATCCAGTGATGCGCATAGCGCTCGATCACCGCGGCGTCGGCCCAGCCCTTGATGCCGAACATCACCGGGCGGCGGCCGCGCCGCGCCACGGCATCGGCGACCGCGGCCGGAAAACTGCCGCCGCCGCAGATGATCGCGAGCGGATCATCAAGCGGGTTTTGCGGGGCTGCGCGTCGGCCATGACGAGGCTCACCTACAAAGCTCACTCAAGACCTATCCTGCGTCGGCATCGTCCGCAGGCACATCGGCGTCGCGCTTGGCGCGCGGCCGCATCAGCGGCCGTTTGCCGCCGGCGCGAATGAACGCGATCATCTTGCCGACCATCGGATCGTCGGCAAATTCGCGCGCGACCGCCTCGACGCGGTCGGCGATGCGGCCCTCGACGAAGAACAGAGACGATAGGCGCGGCGGATGCGATGCATCTCGGCCTTGGTCGCGCCGCGCCGGCGCAAGCCGACGATGTTCAGGCCGACCAGCGCGCCGGTCTGGCCGAGCGCAAAGCCGAACGGAATGATGTCGTCGCGCGCCGCCGACATGCCCGCCATCATGACGCCCTCGCCGATGCGGACGAATTGATGGATGGCGACGTGGCCGCCGAGAAAGGTGAAATCGCCGACCTCGACATGGCCGCCGAGCACGACGTTGTTGGCAAGCGTCACATCGTTGCCGACCTGGCAATCGTGTCCGACATGCGATCCGACCATGAACGAGCAGCGATCGCCGACGCGGGTGATGCCGCCGCCGTCTTCGGTTCCGGTATTCATGGTGACGCCTTCGCGCAGTTCGCAGCGCGCGCCGATCACGAGCTTGGTCGCGCCGCCGCGATAATGCACCGATTGCGGCGGCGTGCCGAGCGAGGAGAACGGATAGACGACGGTCTCTTCGCCGATCGTCGTCACGCCGGTGACGTTGACATGGCTGAGCAGGCGCACGCCGCGTTGCAGCTCGACCTGCGGTCCGACGATGCAATAGGGCCCGATCTCAACGGAGTCGCCAATGCGCGCGCCGTCGGCGACGCGCGCGGTCGGATCAATCGCCATTCATGCCCGCCAATTTACGCCCGCCAATTCAGCTTCGGTGATGATCGCGCCGACTTCGGCCTCGGCGATGAGCGCGTCGCCGACCTTGGCCTCGCGCGCGGTACCACCACATGTTGCGGCGGTGCGCGATCTTGTTGACGTGATATTCGACGGTGTCGCCCGGCACCGCGGGCTTGCGGAATTTGGCCTTGTCGATGGTGAGGAAATAGAACATCGCGTTCTTCCGCGTCGCCTCGTCCATCTGCCGCAGACACAACACGCCCGCCGTCTGCGCCATGCCCTCGATCAACAGCACGCCGGGCATCACCGGATTGTCCGGAAAATGACCGAGGAATTGCGGCTCATTGATCGTGACGTTCTTGATGCCGATGCCGTGATCCTCGCCTTTGATGTCGATGATGCGATCGATCATGACAAAGGGATAGCGATGCGGCAGAAGCCGCAGGATTTCGCGGATGTCGGCGGCTTCCATGGTTTCGCTATTCATGCTCTCGCCCCCACCGTCTGCGTCGCCGCCCAACACCAGTCGGCGTACGATAGCGACGCCCTTCCATTCGCGTGCCGGGCTCGCCGGAAAGCCGCCCCAGCGGGCCTTCGCCGGCACGTTCGACATGACGCCGCTCTTGGCGCCGAGCATCGCGCCAGCGCCGATCGTCAGGTGGTCGGCGACGCCGACCTGCCCGGCCATACGTCACGAAATCTTCCACTGTCACGCTGCCGGATATGCCGATCTGCGAGACGATCAGGCAGTGCCGGCCGATCGGCTGTTGTGTCCGATTTGCACAAGATTGTCGATCTTGGTGCCCTCGCCGATGACGGTGTCGCGCGTTGCGCCGCGGTCGATCGTGGTGTTGGCGCCGATTTCGACATCGTCTTGAATGATGACGCGGCGCGTCTGCGGGATTTTTTGATGGCCTTTGGCGCTCGGCAGATAGCCGAAGCCGTCCTGGCCGATGCGGGCGCCGGGATGAATGATGACGCGGTCGCCGATCAGCGCGCACAGAATCGAAGCGTCGGCGCCGATCGCGCAGTCGCGCCCGATACGGACGTCGGGGCCGATGACCGCGCCGGCCCCGATCAGCGTGCCCGCCCCGATCTCGGCGCGCGGGCCGATCACCGCGAGCGGATCGATGGTCACGCCGGCTTCGAGCCGCGCCGTCGGATGCACCTGCGCGCTCGCGGCCCGGCCTTCGGTGCCGAACAGCGATGAGCGGCCGCAGCGCGTCGGGAAAGAGCTTGCGCGTCACCGCGACGAAGGCCGGATAGGGATGCGCCGTTTCCAGAACGGCAATGCCGGGCGGCACCGACGCCGACAAAGCGCGGCGCGACCAGGCAGGCGCCGGCGCGCGTTGCCGCTGCGTCGCCGAGATATTTCGAATTGTCGAGGAAGCTGATGTCGGACGGTCCGGCGGTGTCGAGCGGCGCGATATTGCTGATGCGGCGATCGGCCGGATCGCCGTCGCGCAACTTGGCGCGCGTCAGCGCGGCGATCTCGCCGGTCGTCAACTCGCAGTTCGGTTTGACAAAATCGGGCATCAGCCGTCCGTGGCGCGAGACGCTATAGCCGCGATCAGAATTTCGCGCCGCCGCCGAAGGCGAAGAATTGGGTGCGGTCGTAGGCGCCCTTGGTGATCGGATAGGCGAAATCGAACCGCAACGGACCGAACGGCGAATCCCAGATCAAGCTGGCGCCGACCGAGGCGCGGATGAGCGCGCCGTCGTTGTAGACCATGCCGCATTGGCAGGCGAAAGCGTTGCCGGCGCATCGGTCGTAATCGGTCCGTTGACTTCTCCGGTTGGCAGCGTACTGCGTCTCACCCCTGTAGCCCCACACCGATCCGGCATCGACGAAGACGGCGCCGCGGAAACCCGAATCCTTGGGCAGGAAGTAGAACGGATACTGGAATTCGAGGCTGGCGCCCCAGTACTTCGTGCCGCCGATATTGTCATTCGTCGTGCCGAGCGTGATGTCGCGCGGGCCGATGCCGGCCGGCTGGAAGCCGCGGACAAGATTCGGCCCCATCTTGAAGTCGTCGAGCATGCGCACGTAGCCGCCGCTGCCGCCGGCGCAAACGGAAGTGGACGGACATTGGTTGAAGCCGTCATGTCGCCGCGCTTGCAGATGCAGGATGCCGATGAGGTCGGAGACGACCTCGTAGTAGCTGCGGAAGTCGACCACCGATCTCATGTAGGCGACGTCGCCGCCGACGCCGGCAAAGTCCTGGCCGAAATTGAAATAGATGCCGTTGGTCGGGTTCTTGTTGTTGTCGAGCGTGTTGTAGACGAGCCCATAGCCGAGCGCCGACGTGAGAGTGCTGCCCTGCGGCGAGCTCGACGCGAACCGGCAGCGAGGCCTCACCGTCTTGAAGACAGTTCGTCTGGGTGCCGGCCGCTGCAGTATTGGTGTAGTTAGGCCATCGTGCCGAGCGACGTCTGGGCTCGGCTGCGCAGTCGCGATGGCGGCTGGCGTCGGGAAAGTATTGACGAAATCCGGATTGATATTGTTGCAGTTTTCAAAATAGACGGCAGCTGAATCTTCTGCACATAGAGCCGAATAGCGCAACTGAACGGCGAGGTCTTCGCGCAGCGGCAGGCCCCATTTGAGGGTGCCGCCGTAGGATTCCGTGCCGTAGGAAAGGTAGCTGTTGGCCAGCGTCTGCTTGGCGAACAGATCGATGCCGAGGCTGGAGCGGGTATCGAGGAAATACGGCTCGGCATAACTGAGCTCGACGCCTCTGGTATATTGGCCGTAGGTCACCGCCGCCCGCGCGAAACGGCCGGTGCCGAGCAGATTGCGCTCCTGTACCGAGACTTCGCCGAGCCAGCCGTCCGACGTCGAATAGCCGCCCATGATCGAGAAGTCGCCGGTCGAGTTGTTCTTCGACGTCGACATTGATCACCACGCGGTCGGGCGCCGAACCAGGTTCGTTGGTGATTTTCACCGACTTGAAGAAGTTGAGGTTCTTGATGCGCCGTTCGGCGCGATCGATCAGCGCGCGGTTGTACGGATCGCCTTCGCCGATATCGAATTCGCGCCGGATCACGTAATCGCGGGTGCGGTAATTGCCGCGAATATTGATGCGTTCGATATAGGCGCGCTGGCCCTCGTCGACGACGAAGGTGACGCCGATCGTGCGGGCCTGCGGATTGCGGTCGCCGCGCGGGCGCACCGTGCCGAACGGATAGCCGCGCCGCGCCAGCTCGATGGTGATCTCCTCGACCGTCTTCTCGATCGCCTCGCCGTTGTAGATCTGCCCGCCGTCATCAGGAGATAGGGGCGCAGCGACTGCGCCGTCGACGGCGCGGACATTGGATTGAATGTCGACATTGCCGAAATGGTAGAGCGGCCCCTCTTCGATCGTGAAGGTGACGATGAAGCCTTTCTGCGCGGGATCGTAGACGCCGGTCGCCGATACGACCTGAACGTCGGCAAAGCCGTGCTTGAGGTAGAAACGCCGGATCAGATCGCGGTCGGCCTCGATGCGATCGGGATCGTAGACGTCGGTCGTCTGCAGGAAGCTCAGGAAATTCGATTCCGCGGTCTTGATCACCTCTTTGAGGCGCCAGTCCGAATAGGAATTGTTGCCGACAAAGACGATCTTCTTGATGCCGGTCTTTTCGCCTTCGTTGATCTCGAAGATCAGATCGACGCGATTGTTCGGCCGCTCGATGATCTTCGGCACGACCGTGACGTCGAAACGCCCGTTGCGCTGATAGATTTCGATGATGCGCTGGACGTCGGCCTGCACCATCGGCTTCGACAGCGAGCCGCGCTCCTTCGATTGGATTTCCTCGCTGAGCTGCTCGTCCTTGAGCCGGTGATTGCCTTCGAAGGCAACGCGGTTGATGATCTGTCGCTTCGACCACCGTGACGATCAGCTTGCCGCCCGGCTTGGGCGATGTGGACGTCCTGGAACAGGCCGGTCGCGTAGAGCGCTTTGAGCGCGGCGTCGATGCTGTTGGCATCGAGCGTGCCGCCGGGGCCGGGCTTGAAATACGAGCGGACGGTGTCGGCTTCGACGCGGCGGTTGCCTTCGACGACAATGGCGCTCGGGGATACGCCCAGCGCCAGCCGGCGCCGCAAAGGCGGCGCCTGACAATGAGGCAAGTGGCGAAAAGCCAAACATCCCCATCCCGAGGAGCAAGCCGGCCACGACAAGCCCTCGTTTTACCCGCACACACATGTCCATGCGCAACGCGCCCTTCACCCTCGTGGCCGCCCCCAGTGGCGGGTTACCTCAAAATCTCCCTCAATGCGCCTTGCTCAGTTTCCAATTTCTCTTGAGATTTCTTCCACTTCTACCATCCCCGTAACGTTACCGCCACCCCACTTGGCAGCCAATGTCGCCCTTGGCCGTCGCATGGCCTCCACATGCGCCGACCCCTAGGAGGTCGTCAGATGAACGATGTCATTGAAAGTTGCAAATATCATCAACATGACGACAATCGCGAGACCAATCCGAAACCCTACTTCCTGCGCCCGTTCCGAGAGCGGACGGCCCCGCATCGCCTCGATCGAATAGAACAAAAGGTGACCGCCATCGAGCAGCGGGATCGGGAAACAGGTTGAGAAGACCGATCGAGACCGACAGCACGCCGGCGAGATGGATCAGCGCGACAAAGCCGATGCGTCGCCACCTGACCGGAAATCTGGGCGATCCGGATCGGGCCGCCGAGCTGGTCGGCCGCTTCCCGGCCGACGATGACGCCGCCGATATAGCTCAGCGTCCGGTCGATCACGAACCAGGTCTCCTGCACCCCCATCCACACCGCCTGCGGCGGCGACACCGGCTGGAATTTCATATCGCTCGCATCCATCGAGCGGCTGATGCCGAGAATTCCGATGCGATGGACGTTGCCGAAATTGTCCTTGACCTCTTTGAGCGCCGGCGTCGCCTTGAGCACGAGCTGGCGTGCCTTTGCGATCGACCTTGATGTCGAGGCTCTCGCCGGCGCTCTCGCTGACGATGCGCTGCATGTCGGCGAAGTCGTCGACGGACTTGCCGTCGATCGCCAACGACGACGTCGCCCGTCTGAAATCCGGCGGCCGCGGCGGCGCTGTCCGGCTGCACCGCGTCGACGCGCGCGCTCATCGATTGCTTGCCGTAGATCATGAAGATCGCGGCAAAAATGACGATGGCCAAGATGAAATTCGCCAGCGGCCCGGCCACCACGATGGCCGCGCGCTTGCGCACCGGCTGAAAGAAGAAGCTTTCGGCGCGTTCGCCATCGTCCATGGTTTCGAGCCGCGGCGCTTCCGGAACGCTTGCGGCATTCTCGTCGCCGAAGAATTTCACATAGCCGCCGAGCGGAATGGCCGAGATCTTCCAGCGGGTGCCGTGCCGATCGTTAAAGCCGCCGAGTTCGGGACCAAAACCGATGGAAAACACCAGAACCCGCACGCCGCACAGGCGCGCGACCATGAAGTGCCCGAACTCGTGGAAAAACACCACGATGCTGAGCACGAAGAGGAAGGGAAGAGGTAGCCGACAACGCCGCCCCCCAGCGCATGTAGATGCGACAGCAAATACGACCCCATACAGTGTACCGACGCCCCCGCTCTTCCCCGTTCCCCAACCTTTAACGCTAGGATGCCATTGCGGCAATTTCGGGCAAGAGGTCGGCAGCTAACCTTCTCGCGTTATGGTCAACGGCGAGCGCTTCCTCGACGGTTTGCGGCTCCTCGGTCTCACCGCGCCGCTCCATCGCATCGAGGGTTGCCTCGACAAGCGCGGGAATGCCGCTAAACCCAAGCCGCTTCTCGACAAATTCGCGCACCGCGATCTCGTTCGCGGCGTTCAGAATGGTCGGCGCTGAGCCGCCGGTTGCCAGCGCCCGACGGGCGATCGCGAGCGCCGGGAATCGCACCATGTCCGGCTCCTCGAACGACAGTGTCGAAACCTGGGCCAGATTGAGCCGCGCCGCCGGCGTCCCCATGCGCACCGGCCAGGCCAGGCAGTGCGAGATGGGGATTCGCATGTCCGGCGAGCCGAGCTGCGCGATCACGGAGCCGTCGCGGAATTCGACCAGGCCATGGACGATGGATTGCGGATGGACCACGACGTCGAGCTCTTCGGGCGCGAGCGCAAAGAGGTGATGCGCCTCGATCAGTTCGAGGCCCTTGTTCATCAGCGTCGCGGAATCGATGGTGACCTTCGGACCCATCGACCAGGTCGGATGTTTGAGCGCCTGCTCCACCGTGACTTTGCGGATCGCCTCCGCCGTGAAGGTGCGGAACGGTCCGCCCGAGGCTGTGAGCACGATGCGGCGGACGTCCTCGCGCCGGCCGGAGCCGAGCGCCTGGAAGATCGCATTGTGTTCGGAATCGACGGGCAGAACATTGGCGCCGGCCGCGGCTGCGCGCCGCATGAACAATGCGCCGGCGCAGACCAGACACTCTTTGTTGGCGAGCGCTACGGTGGCGCCGCGTTCGGCGGCGGCAAGCGTCGGCGCGAGGCTCGCAGCGCCGGTGATCGCGGCCATGACCCATTCGGCGGGGCGCTGCGCCGCCTCGACCATGGCCTCCGGCCCGGCCGCCGCTTCGATGCCCGAACCCGACAATTCGGCCTTGAGTTCGGCATAGGCCGCCGTGTCGGCCACGGCCGCAAAGCGGGCGCCGAGTTCGCGCGCCAAGCGAGCCAAGGCGGCGGCGTCGCGATTGGCGGTCACAGCTTCGACGGAATAGCTCGCCGGATCGCGGCGCAACAGATCGGCGGTGCTCGAACCGATCGAGCCGGTCGCGCCAAGGATGCGTCACTGTCTTGGGTTCGGTTTTGGGCGCGGCGTCCCGCACGCGCGCAAGCTCGACTTTCGCCAATGGACGTTTCTGCTTCGTCGAACTCATCAAGCTAAATCCTACCACGCCAAGAAGCCGCGGGCGGGAGCCGCCACGCCTTGGCGCAAAATACCGATCAGGACGGCCGCAAAAGCTGCGACCAGAAAACCGTCGAGACGATCCATCACGCCGCCATGGCCCGGAATGAGGTGACTGGCGTCTTTGACGCCAAATCGCCGCTTGATGGCAGACTCGAACAGGTCGCCGCCTTGCGCGACAATCGAAAGCACCAAGGCCAGAACTCCCGCTATTGCTGCCCGGGTTCCCCCGCTCGCATAGGCGACCGCAATGCCCGCGGCAACCCCCCCAACGAGACCGCCGACGGCGCCCGACCAGGTCTTGTTCGGGCGACACCGGCGGCCAGAGCAACGGGCCGCCGACCGCGCGGCCGACCAGATAGGCGAAAATATCGGTCGCCCAAACGATTGCGAACAAGAAGAAGCAGCGCCTGAAGGCCGAATTGCGGGTCATTGCGCAGGAGTGTCGGGGCGAGCAGAACGACGCCGGCATAGATGACGCCGCCCGCCGCCCACAGCGGCGGTAGCACGCATCGCGGCCAGAACGCTACCAGACCGCCGACGACAAGAGCGCCGATCGCGATCGTGGCGATCGCTGCGGTTGGCGCGGTCGCGCCGACCAGCCCCGCCGCAACGAAGAGCGCCGCAAGCCCCGGCGCAATGATGCGCGGCTCGGGCTTCTTCGCCACCAGCATCGTCCATTCCCAAAGCACGGCGCCGGCTGCGAGCGCACAAACGATCGACGAAAGCCCAGCCGCCGAAATAGGTCGCCGCAAGCGCAATCGGCGCCAGCACCAAAGCGGAAGCGACGCGGCGCTTGAAATTGCGCGCGGCATTTTCCGGCGCGACAGCGCTGCGACCCTGGCCACGATCCTGATTGTTCGGAGTATTCACGAGCCGGTCTGAGCGATCAGTCCGCCGAAGCGGCGCTCGCGCCGGCGATATTCGGCGATGGCGGTTTCCAGCGCCGCGCGGTCGAAATCGGGCCAATTGACCGGGACGAAAACCAGTTCGCTATAGGCCGACTGCCAGAGCAGGAAATTCGACAGCCGCTGCTCGCCGCTGGTGCGGATGATGACGTCGGGATCGGGCACATCGGGCGCATCGAGATGCTGCGGCGAGAAGCTCGGGCGTGATGTCGCTCGCCTCGAGCCGCCCTTCCGCCACTTCGACGGCAAGCCGGCGCGCGGCGCGCGCGATCTCCTGCCGGGCGCCGTAATTGAAGGCGACGACCAGAAGGAGCCCGTCATTGTGCCGCGTCAGGTCTTCGGCCTCTTCGAGCAGGCCGCGGATGTCTGTGGAGAGATCGTCGCGCTCGCCGATGATGCGGACGCGCACATTGCTCTTGTGCAGATCGGCGAGATCGTTGCGGATGAAGCGGCGCAACAGCGACAACAGATCGCGGATTTCCGATTGCGGCCGCGACCAGTTTTCCGAGCTGAAGGAGAAAATCGTCAAGACGGAAATGCCAAGCTCGCTCGCCGCGCGCACGGTCTTGCGCAACGCCTCGACGCCGCGGCGGTGGCCTTCCACGCGCGGCAGGCCGCGCGCCGCGGCCCAGCGTCCATTGCCGTCCATGATGATGGCGACGTGCCGCGGCATATCGAAACCGCCGTCTGTTGCGGTTCGCGGCTGCCGTCGCCTTGCTTATCGAGGCTGCGTCACTCAAACCGTCATGATCTCCTTTTCCTTGCCGGCGAGCATCTTTTCGACTTCGGCGATGGTCGCGTCGGTCACTTTCTGCACTTCGCCGGCCTGGTGGTTGTGCTCGTCTTCGCTGATCTGGTGATCCTTCTCGAGCTTCTTGAGAAGATCGAGGCCGTCGCGGCGGACGTGGCGAACCGCCACGCGCGCGCCTTCGGCATATTTGTGGGCGACTTTGACCAGCTCGCGCCGGCGCTCCTCGTTGAGCTCCGGAATCCGCAAGCGCAGATTCTGTCCTTCGGTCGACGGGGTCAATCCCAGATTGGCGGCCGAAATCGCCTTCTCGACCGCGTGCACCATCGAATGGTCCCAGACCTGCACGTTGAGCAGCCGCGGCTCCGGCACGCTGATCGTGGCGAGCTGATTGAGCGGCATATGGGTGCCGTAGGCATCGACCTGGACATGGTCGAGCAATGCGGTCGAAGCCCGCCCGGTGCGCAAGCCCGAAAGCTCGTGCTTGAGCGACGCCAATCGCGCCCTGCATGCGGCGCTTGAGATCGTTCATGTCGAATGTGGCGGTTGCCATTTTGCGCTCTCCTGGCACCTTTCCCAAGAATCTTGAGACCCAACGAGACTCTACTTGGAAAACTGATCGATCGCATGAGCCGGGCGCGCGAACGCTAGCCGACCGTGGTGAAGTGCCCTTTTCCGCACAAGACGTTCTCGATCGCGCGCTGCTCCCGGATCGAAAACACGATGATAGGCATACGGTTTTCCTGGGCAAGCGCGAAGGCCGTCGCATCCATGATCTTCAGCCGCCGGTCCAGCGCCTCCTGATGGTCGAGGCGCTCGTAGCGGGTGGCCTTCGGATCCTTCTTCGGATCGGCGGTATAGACGCCGTCGACATCGGTCGCCTTGAGCACGGCGTTGCACTCCATCTCGGCGGCGCGCAGGACCGCCGTGGTGTCGGTGGTAAAGAACGGATTGCCGGTGCCGCCGGCGAACACGATGATGCGGTCGTTCTCGAGATGCCGCAGCGCGCTCTGGCGCTCATAGGTCTCGCAGACCTGCGGCATGATCAGCGCCGACATGGCGCGCGCCTCGACGCCGGCGCGCTCGATCGCCGCGACCAGGACCAGCGCATTCATGACCGTCGCCAGCATGCCCATGGCGTCGGCGGTCGGACGCGACAGGCCGTCCTCCGAAATCTGCGCGCCGCGCAGCACATTGCCGCCGCCGACCACGACGCCGAGCGCGATACCGAGCCGGTGCGCGGCGACGAGATCGGCGGCGAAGCGATCGATCGTCGGCTGATGAATCCCGAACTTTTCCGGGCCGCTGAGCGCCTCGCCGGACAGCTTGACGATCACCCGCCGGTAGTTCGGTTTGTCATCGGGATGCCCCTCGGGCGAGCTAGGGCGACCGCGGCGTCTAATGCGCGCCGGCAAGGGCTGCGACTTCGCCGCCGAAATCGCCTTCCGGCCGGTCGATGCCTTCACCGAGCGCGAAGCGCACGAAGCCGGTGACCTTGATCGGGCCGCCGACCTTGCCTTCGGCCTCTTTGACGGCCTGCGCCACGCTCTTCTTGTCGTCGAGGATGAACGGCTGATCGAGCAGGCAGACTTCCTTGTAGAAAGTCTTCAAGCCCGGACTCGACGATCTTTTCGATCATGGCGGCGGGCTTGCCCTGCGCCTTGAACTTGTCGGCGAGCACGTTCTTCTCGCGCTCGACGACTGCCGGATCGAGGCCGGACGGATCGACCGCCTGCGGATTGGCCGCGGCGACATGCATCGCCACCAAGCCGGCCGAAGGCCTTGAGCTCGTCGGCCTTGCCGGCGGATTCCAGCGCGACGATCACGCCGATGCGGCCGAGCCCGTCGATCACCGAACTGTGCACGTAGCTCGCGACCACGCCCTTGCCGACCGAAAGCTCGGCGGCGCGGCGCAGCGTCATGTTCTCGCCGACCTTGGCGATGGTGTCGGCAATGGCATCGGCGATGGTGATGCTGCCGGCCGGCGCGGCGAGGATCTTGTTCGACGTCGGAACCGGCACCGAGCGCCACATCCGCGATCATCTTCACCAGGCCCTGGAACAGGTCGTTGCGCGCGACGAAATCGGTCTCGGAATTGACCTCGACCACGATGCCCTTGGTCGGCGTGACGGCGACGCCGATCAGGCCTTCGGCGGCGACGCGGCCGGCCTTCTTCGCGGCCTTGGACAGGCCCTTCTTGCGCAGCCAGTCGACCGCGGCATCGAGATTGCCGCCGCTTTCGTTGAGCGCCGCCTTGCAATCCATCATGCCCGCGCCGGTCTGGTCGCGGAGCTCCTTGACCATGGATGCGCTGATATTCTCGCCATTGAAGTCAGTCCCTAATCGGTCGTTAGGCCCGTCCCGGCCGCGCTGAGCCCCTAACGACCCCACGCAGCGAAACGCAGCGCGATTGCGTCCACGAAACAGCCGCCGCCGAAGAAAGCTTGCGGCAGGCCTTACACTTCCTCGGCCGTCAGTTCCTTGGCCTTGGCGATCCAGCCTTCGACACGGCCGGGAAGTCCGACCTCTTCGCCGACATTGTGCGCGGCGGTCGGCGACAGATCGGCGATCTGCTGGTAGTGGAAAATGCCGAGGTCGTTGAGCTTCTTCTCGATGGTCGGCGACACGCCGGTGAGCTTCTTGAGATCGTCGGCGACGCCGCGCGGTCCCGACAGCGGCTCGAAGCCGAGCGTGTTGGTCTCGGGCGGCAGTTCCTCGACGATCGGCTCGGCCTGCGGCGCCGACATCGACGCCGTGCGAGCCTTGCGCGCGCGAAATGCCGTCGATCGCCGCCTGGCGACGAGATCGCAATAGAGCGTGATGGCGCGGCTCGCGTCATCATTGCCCGGCACCACGTAAGTGATGCCGTTCGGATCGCAATTGGTGTCGACGACGGCCGCGACCGGCATGTTGAGGCGGCGCGCCTCTTTGATCGCGATGTCTTCCTTGTTGGTGTCGATGACGAAGACCAGGTCGGGAAGCCCGCCCATGTCCTTGATGCCGCCGAGCGCGCGGTCGAGCTTGTCGCGCTCGCGCTGCAGCGTCAGGCGCTCTTTCTTGGTGTAGCCCTGCGCCTCGTTGGACGACGAGCATCTCTTCGAGCGCGCGCAGCCGCTTGATCGAGTTGGACACCGTCTTCCAGTTGGTCAGCGTGCCGCCGAGCCAGCGCGAATTGACGTAATATTGCGCCGACCGCTTGGCGGCTTCGGCGATGGCGTCCTGCGCCTGGCGCTTGGTGCCGACGAACAGGATGCGTCCGCCTTGCGCCACGGTATCGCTGACCGCCTGCAAGGCGCGGTGCAGCATCGGCACCGATTGCGTCAGGTCGACGATGTGGATGTTGTTGCGGGTGCCGAAGATGTACTCGGCCATCTTCGGATTCCAACGGTGGGCTTGATGGCCGAAGTGAACGCCAGCTTCCAAAAGCTGGCGCATGCTGAAGTCTGGCAGCGCCATGTCGTTCTCCGGTTGATCCGCCGCGGACCGAGAGCCCGGCCTTGGATGGCCGGACACCGGACGGCTTTAAGGCCAAGGTCCGCGTGTGAGATTGCCGGGCTTATATAGGGACGGTGGGCGAGAAGCAACAACCTATAGGGGCCAGTAGCGGTCCTGACGCGAAGCCCTCAAAGCCGGCTCTCAATAGCCTCGCCGGCGCCGCTTCTTAGCGGCCTTTCGGGCGGCAAAACGGGCTTCCTGGGCGGCTTCCTGCTCGGCCGAGAGCACGGTCTCGGCATCGCCAAGATCGGCCGCCGCGGCGCGATGGTCGGCGCCTTGCGACGGCGCCCGCGCCGCCGGCCTTGGCCCGTTCGAGGACGAAGCGCGCGTAGTCGTCCATGTCGCCCGGAAACGGCTTGATCTGGCCGTCGGCGGTGAGCCACAGCCGGTCGGCGACCAGCTCGATCAGCGAGCGGTCATGGGTGATGAGAATGACGGCGCCCTCATAGTCGTTGAGCGCGTCAAGGAGCGCGCGGCGGCTGTCGATGTCGAGATGGTTGGTCGGCTCGTCGAGGATCAGCAGATGCGGCGCCGCCATGGCGACGAGATTGAGCAGGAGCCGCGCGCGCTCGCCGCCGGACAGATTGGCGACCGTGGTGTCCTGCTTGTCGAAGGACAGGCCGAATTGCGCGAGCCGCGACCGCCGCGACGATTCGCTGTCGTCCGGCCGCTCGCGCCGCATGATGTCGAGAGGCGTATCGTCGGGATCGAGCGCCTCGATCTGGTGCTGGTGAAACCAGCCGACCTTGATGCGGCTCTCGCGCTTCATCTCGCCCGACTGCAGCGGCAGCGCGCCGGCGATCATCTTGGCGAAGGTCGATTTGCCGGCGCCGTTGACGCCGAGGAGCCCGATGCGGTCGTCGACGTCGAGCCGCAGGTTGAGCTTTCGCAGCACCGGCTTGCCGTCGTAGCCGACGGCGGCGCCTTCGAGCTGCAGAAGCGGCGGCGCCAGCGGACGCGCTCGGCGACGGCAGCGTGAACGGCGCCACGCGCTCCTCGACCACCTCGGCGATCGGCTCGAGCTTGGCGAGCCGCTTGATGCGCGACTGCGCCTGCGCGGCCTTGCTCGCCTTGGCGCGGAAGCGATCGATGAATTTCTGCAGATGCGCGCGCTCGGCGTCCTGCTTGGCCTTGGTGGCGACTTGCAGCCGGGTCTTTTCCGCCCGCCGCGTTTCGAAATCGTTGTAGCCGCCGGTATAGAGATCGAGCTTGCCTTGGCTCAAATGCAGGATGGCGTCGACCGAATTGTTGAGCAGCTCGCGGTCGTGGCTGATGATCAGGGCGGTATTCGGATATTTCTTCAACCGCGCTTCGAGCCACAGCGCGCCTTCGAGATCGAGATAGTTGGTCGGCTCGTCGAGCAGCAGAAGCTCGGGCTCGGCGAACAAAGCCGCCGCGAGCGCCACGCGCATGCGCCAGCCGCCGGAAAATTCCGCCATCGGCCGCGTCAGATCGTCGTTGGAGAAACCGAGGCCGCTCAAGATTTCCGCGGCGCGGGCGGGCGCGCGATCGGCATCGATGGCGTTCAAGCGCTGATAGATTTCGGCAAGCTCTTCGGGTTCGGCGGTCTCCAGTTGCGCGTTGAGCGCCTCGCGCTGCGTGTCGGCCGCGAGCATCGTATCGATCAGCGTCACCGGCGTTGCCGGATGCTCCTGATCGACCGAGCCGATCCGCGCGCTTTTGGGCAGCACGATCTCGCCGCCCTGCGCCGCGAGCTCGCCCAGAATGAGCTTGAACAGGGTGGTTTTGCCGACGCCGTTGCGGCCGACCAGACCGACTTTGGCGCCGACCGGAATCGCGACGCTCGCTTCATCGAAGAAGCGGCGGCCCCAGGCATCGAAAACGAGATTATCGATCCGAAGCATTTTCCGGGTCCGAACACCGACGAATTGGTTGGGAGATGACGCGGCCGTTCTTTATCGCGCGGCGCGCTTGATGGCGAGTAGATAGTCGCGTTGCCGCCGAGAAAGGAAAGGCGCCTCTTACAGCGCCTCGACCGTCACCACGCCGGTCACCGCCTTGATGGCGCCGGCGATCTGCGGCGAGACCTTAAAGCGCCCGGGCAGCTTCACCTCGACCTCGCTGCCGTTTTGCAGCATCAGCACCATCGCTGACTTCGCCGTCGCCATTGCCATCTGCTCTGACCGCCGCCGTTGCGGCCGTTGCGCATCGGCTCGAGCCGCTTGGCGACGCCGGCGATGCGGTTCTTCGTTGCGCAGGAACACGCGCAGCCCGCGCTGCATCCGGGCCGCGGCCTCGTCGAGCGGCTCGACCGATTGGATGCGCGCGCGCACCTCGTCGCCCTGCACTTCGGCGGTGAGGAACAGCAGCACGGCTTTGCCCGGCTCCAACAGATCGCGGTATTGCGCCAAGCCCTTCGGCGAACAGCACCGCTTCGTAATGGCCGGTCGGATCGGACAGCCCGATAATGCCCATCTTGCTGCCGGTCTTGGTGCGCCGCTCGGTGCGCGCGACGACGGTGCCGGCGACGCGGCCGGCCCCTGCCCCGCCTTTCACCGCGCGCGAGAATTCCGACCACGACTGCACGCGCAGCCGCTTGAGCGCCGCGCCATAATCGTCGAGCGGATGGCCGGTGAGGAAAAAGCCGACCGCCTCGTATTCGCGCTGCAGGCGCTCCGCCGGCAGCCACGGTTCGAGCGCCGGCACCATGATCGGCGCCGCCGCGGCCGCGCCGCCGAACAGTTCCGATTGGCCGCGCGCCGCGTCGTCATGGGTGCGCTGCGCGGTGGCAAGGAGCGTATCGACGGCGGCGTAAGGCGCGGGCGCGATTCGGCTCGATCGCATCGAAGGCGCCGGCGGCGGCGAGGCTTTCCAGCACGCGCTTGTTGAGGCTCTGCGGATTGATGCGGTGGCCGAAATCGGCGAGGTCGGCGAACGGCTTGTCGCCGCGCGCGGCGATGACGCTGTCGACCGCCTGGCGGCCGACGCCGCGCAACGCCGCGAGCGCGTAGAAGATGGTATTGTCGGCGACCTCGAATTCGACCGCCGAGCGGTTGATCGACGGCGGCTCGACCTTGATGCCGAGCCGTTCGGCCTCGGCGCGGAATTCGGCGAGCTTGTCGGTATTGCCCATGTCGAGCGTCATCGACGCCGCCAGGAACTCGACCGGATAATTCGCCTTCATATAGGCGGTCTGATAGGTGAGCAGCGCATAAGGCGCCGAGTGCGATTTGTTGAAGCCGTATTCGGCGAACTTGGCGCAGGTATCGAAGATCGCTTCGGCATCGGCACGGCCGATGCCGCGCTCGACCGCGCCGGAGATGAAACTGTCGCGCTGCGACGCCATCTCCTTGCGGTCCTTCTTGCCCATCGCGCGGCGCAGGATATCGGCCTTGCCGAGGCTGTAGCCGGCGAGATCGCGCGCGATCTGCTGGACCTGCTCCTGATAGGTGATGATGCCGTAGGTCGCCTGCAGGATCGGCTCGAGCTTTGGATGCAGGTAGTCGGTGCGCTCGTGACCGAGCTTTCGCGCGCAATAGGTCGGGATATTCGCCATCGGTCCCGGGCGATAGAGCGCCACCAGCACGATCAGGTCTTCAAATCGGTCGGGGCGCATGTCGACCAGCGCGCGGCGCATGCCCTGCGCTTTCCACCTGGAACACGCCGACCGTCTCGCCGCGCGCCAGCATCTCGTAGGTCTTGGCGTCGTCGAGCGGCAGATTCGAAAGATCGATGTCGATGCCGCGCCGCCGCACCAGCTTCACGGCATGGTCGAGCACCGTGAGCGTCTTGAGGCCGAGAAAATCGAACTTCACCAGTCCCGCCGGCTCGACCCATTTCATGTTGAACTGCGTCACCGGCATCAGCGATTTCGGATCGCGATAAAGCGGCACCAGTTCGGTCAATGCGCGCTCGCCGATGACGATGCCGGCGGCATGCGTCGAGGCGTGGCGGTGCAGGCCTTCGAGCTTCTGCGCGATGTCGAAGGCGCGCCGGGTGACGGGATCGCGGTCGCGCTCGGCCTGCAGTCGCGGCTCGTCTTCGATCGCGCGCTTGAGCGTGACCGGGTTCGCCGGATTCTGCGGCACGAGCTTGCACAGCTTGTCGACCTGCCCATAGGGCATTTGCAGCACGCGGCCGACGTCGCGCAGCACGCCGCGCGCCTGCAAGGTGCCGAAGGTGATGATTTGCGCGACACGGTCGCGGCCGTAGCGGCCCTGCACGTAGCGGATGACTTCGTCGCGCCGGTCCTGGCAGAAATCGACGTCGAAGTCGGGCATCGACACGCGTTCGGGATTGAGGAAACGCTCGAACAGGAGCCCGAAGCGGATCGGGTCGAGATCGGTGATGGTGAGCGCGTAGGCGACCAGCGAGCCGGCGCCGGAGCCGCGGCCGGGGCCGACCGGAATGCCTTGCGCCTTCGCCCACTGGATGAAATCGGCGACGATGAGAAAGTAGCCGGCATATTTCATGCGGGCGATGACGCCGAGCTCGAAGTCGAGCCGCTCGCTATATTCCTCGTCGGTGTGGCCGTGCGCGACGCCGTAGCGCGCCAGCCGCGCCTTGAGGCCCGCGAGCGCCGCTTCGCGCAGCGCCTGCGGCTCATCGGTTTCGCCTCGGCAGGTGAAACGCGGCAGGATCGGCGCCAGCGTGCGCGGCCGGAACGCGCAGCGCTCGGCGATCTCGACCGTCGAGGCGATCGCCTCCGGCAGATCGGCGAACAAAGCCGCCATCTCGGCGCGGCTCTTGAAGCGGTGCTCGGGCGTCATCTGCTGACGTTCGCTGTCGGCGACGAGCTTGCCCTCGGCGATGCACAGGAGCGCGTCGTGCGCCTCGTAGTCGTCGCGCGTGGCGAAGAACGGCTCGTTGGTCGCGACGAGCGGAATGCCGCGCGCATAAGCGAGATCGATCAGGGGCGGCTTCGGCGGTGCGCTCGGCCGGCATGCCGTGGCGCTGCAATTCGACATAGAGCCGGTCGCCGAACAGGCTCTGCAGCGCTTCGCAGCGCGACAGCGCCAGCGGGTTCTGGCCGCCGACAATCGCGACGTCGAGCGGTCCGTTCGGACCGCCGCTGAGCGCGATCAGGCCTTTGGTTTCGTCGGCAAGCGCCGCGAGCGTGAGGTGCGGCCGTTCCTGCGGCGAGGTATCGAGATAGGCGCGCGAGCACAGCCGCATCAGGCTGCGATAGCCCTCCTCGCGCGGCGGCGAGCAGCACGATGCGCGGCCAGTTCTGCTCGAGCGCCGGGTTGCGGCTTTCCTGGTCGCCGAAGTCGATGCCGAGCGCGCAGCCGACGATCGGCTGAATGCCGTAGCCGGCAAGCTTTTCCGAGAATTCCAGCGCACCGAACATGTTGTCGGTGTCGGTCAGCGCCAGCGCCGGCTGGCGGTCCTTCTTGGCGAGCTCCGCCAGGCGCGCAATCGTCAGCGCGCCCTCGAGCAGCGAATAGGACGAATGTACGTGCAGATGCACGAAGCCGGGCTTAGCCGCCATTGTGTTCGGACCCTGGGTCTAAAGGCACGCGGGTTCATCGCCACGCGCCTTGCGCGATCTGCATACAGCCAAATCGCGATTTCGAGCGGGCGCGCCAACCCACTTGTCCCCAGTATGCCCGCTACGCTGCGTGGCAAAATCTAGATAACCCCAAGCTACAGAACTCCAAGAACCTGCGCCCAGACGGCGACCGTGGCCAGAAACAGGCCAATCGACGCCAAAGCCAGTGCTTCCTCGACAACCGAGCGAACCATGACGTGTCCCCTTCTCCCTGACGCCCCCCTTGTGGGAACGAAAAGGGAACATAGTTCACTTATTGTTCTGGAGTCAAGGAGTGGGCGACGTTACACTTGGCGGCCCCACCGGCTAGGGGTAGAGTTGGGGGTAATTCGTGACCCCCGGCGGCTCGGCTCAAAATTCATGGGATTTCCGCCGGCTCTGGAGCCTGTGGGATATGATGGATTTGTATGGGTTCAAAATCGCCCAGGGAGCAATTTTCCTTACCGAAGCGAAATGGTTTTGGGGTCTGCTCGATCAGAATGTGAGGCTTGGCGACCCGCAGACCGGTTTCCAGACCATTTCTCGCGACCGCGTAGAAGCGGTCACCAAATTTGCACTTAATTTGGTGCGAGATGCCTCCAAGCTAGCGGGACTCAAAATCAAGCCGGACATTGACCGGCTCGAACAATTGATCTGGGTATTCGATGGTGCGCCTCAAACAGGGGGCACCGGCGTCGCCACCTCGATTACTAATCTCCTTTCGCGTTTGCAGGATGAATTAAGTGAACGGCATTTCGTCCTGGTGACGGATGCATCGTTATTCGTCTTTGCTGTGGGTGACGGTTTGGTGCGAGGCGAAATTCCAGCCGAGTTGCGGCGAAAGCGGCGGCTTCGTCGGTCATGAGATCGCTCTTGGCCGAAGCGTGGTTTTCGAGGACCGCGCCGAGATTGTGCACGCGAACGTCCGGCATGTGGACCGACCGCGCGCGCCGTCGCGCTCGACCAGCGAGAACACCGGGTTCATGTGGCCGCCGCCGCCGCGCTTGAGCCTTGGTGCACGGCTTGCGGCCAACGTAGGTCACGTCGGCTTCAATGGTCTTGCCTTCGCCGCCGAGCGGCGAAGCGTCGTCCGCGGGCTTCATGATCTCGCGGATGCGGTGGGTGAGGAACCAAGCGGTCTTCATGCTGCAATTGAAGGTCCGCTGAATCTGGCGGGTGCGAGATGCCCTTCTTGCTGGCGGTGATCAGTTGGATGGCTTGCAGCCACAGGTGCAGCGGGAAATGGCTGTCCTCGAAGATGCTAGCCGATCCGCACGGTGAAGGTCTTACGGCAGGCGTAGCACTTGCGCAGGCCCGGACGGCTGCTCTTGCCGGTCAGGCGACCGATGCGCTTGTCATCGCAGTTGCCGCAATGGGGGCAAACCGGGCCTTCCGGCCACAGGTGAGCCTCGACGTAGGCGAAAGCGGCTTCCTCGTTGTGAAAATGGGGGGCGGTCAAAACGGGCTTGGCCATCGGAAATCTCCTATGGCCTCAACACTATACCTAGTGTATTGGGGTTGTCAAGTGTAACGTCGCCAAGGCGAGCGGTAGTGGGTCAGTTTCAATTGTGGCAAGGAGATTAAAGGTCGCCCGGTGATTTTCGGCGGTTCCAGAGCCGCGTTATAGCCAACCGGGCTATCAA
This sequence comes from uncultured Alphaproteobacteria bacterium, assembly GCA_963695615.1. Classification (GTDB taxonomy): domain Bacteria; phylum Pseudomonadota; class Alphaproteobacteria; order Rhizobiales; family Xanthobacteraceae; genus BOG-931. Next base: position 394,451 of record CAVOHH010000014.1, read on the forward strand.
GCCCACAACAGCCACACCAAGCAGTAGGGCTACCGGACGCACAGCAGACCCACTAAGCCACCTGCCCACGCTTGGTGCAAAGCTGAAGATCGCGAGGAGTAGGACGACGACGATCACCCATATTATGAAATTTAAAAATTGCTTGCCCAGCCAATTGCCCATCTCGGCATTTTACGTTGCGGATCGTCGGTCGCGCAACCAAGCAACCGACTCGTTCCTTATCCAGCGCCAAGCCTCGCCGTCGTCGCGAAATGATTGGGTCCCAACTCGCCCTGAGGTGCCGTCCGGCAACGTGACGGTCACGCAATAGCTGCCGCCAATCCTCCAAGCCTCGACGTTGAAACTGACTTTGGGCTGGCGCTTCCGCTTCGCCTCAAACGCATCGAGCACGTCCACAACGTCGACCATCTCTGGGCGTTTGGGGTGCCTTGGCATCAGCCCCACCCTCTTTGCTTCAGCCACGCTCGGCAAGCGTCTGTACGAGGCCATTCCCGCGCATCCGTCTCGTTTGGGAAGCCGTCAATGTACTCAATTTCAGCCGATCCCCGGACGTGAGCGCGAACTTGCCAATCGCCGTCCGCTATCTTGCGGGGCTAAAAATCACACGTGGGGGCAGATCGGCCACGGTCGCAATATGATCCGGCCGTCCCGAGTTCGCTACCCCCGAATGGGATGCCTTATTCAAACTGACCCACTACCCAAGGCGGGGATTGTAATCTTGAAAAAGCAACCCCGTCAGGTGGATGACCACAGCCATCCGGTGTGATTGGCACGGGGCTGGCGCGCCCGTTCAGCCCTATCAGGTAGGGCAATTATTCGAAATCGAGACAGATGGCCGATCCGAAAGCGGCATCGTGGTTTGCCAAGTTCCTAGCTTTCCGGGCGTCTCGCAACTCTGCCAACCGTCCGAAAAAATGACGCCTGAGGAACGCCGCCTGGCAAGTCGGTCTCCATCAGCACGATGATCTGAGTTTTTGGCGCAACTGTGCCATCCGCAAATCTAATCGGTTCGTTTCCGTCGGAAGCTGTGGGTGGATCGGCTAGGTAGATATTGTGGTGGCTGAGAAGAACCATCAATTTTCTTAGCCAGTTCGAAAGCTCGCTGAGATTGATGACTTTGCGCCTTGTTCCGGTAATTTCCGCGACCGAACCGACATGAAGAAAATCGGCGGCGGCGTGGTAGCTTTTTAAAAGCTCCGCTTTCGTCAGAAAGCCATCCTTGATGTCTTCGATTTTGTATGGTTTCCCGTCGCGGAGGATTTGCTGTGTTGGCCGCGGGTAAAAGTGCGGATGTAATTTTTCGAGCGCATTCATGATAAAGTCAGCTTGGTAGGCGCTCGTAAGTCTGGCGGATTGAGTGCCTTCCATCTCGCGGTGAGCGACAAGACATGCGATTGCCAGCAATTCGCAAATCATGCGATCTGAAGCTGAAGAATCTCGCCGATGCAAAAAGGGGGAAGGCTGCGATGATTTTTTAGGAAGTCGCCCATAAGGGCCGTCCGTATTTTTATCGCCTTCATCAATTCGCAATACCCATGAAGAACGCTGTGATCTAGAACACTCTGGTCGTTCATGGCAAAATCCGTAACTAAGGATATTGAACTTACGCCTGACACATGGTCGCCCTTTGAACGCGCCGTTGATGTTGTGGCTAAGTCCCCGCCGCAGCATAGGGCGAAGGGCAAAAAGAGTCCCAAAAAGAAAAAATCAAAACCTGCTGAGGGCAAACAGAAAAGCAAAGAATCCGACCATTAACCCCCAGCCTACCTGGGCTATTAAAACCGTTGGCGTAAGGAATATCAGCCCAAATAAGTCGACGCCCTCAAACGTCGGCTTAAACATTAGCACAGTAATGATTGTTGCAGCGATTGCAGCAACGACTGCAACGCCAAGACCAATCATCCCTGCTAAAATCCATTTTTTCATTGCTCTGTAGAGCCTCGATATGCGGAGCGCAGCGTGGTCGCCGCGTGGTGGGCTGTGGATTGGCGATTTAGCGCCGCGGCTTCACACGACCAATATAGGATCAAATTAATTAGTGCCGCCCGGGATCAGATCGTTCAAAAATCAAAGAACTCACAAATAAGCCTTTGGACGCCCCGCTGTCGACCAGCCCAGCAACGCTTTCGTTCCTGATCCAACACCAAGCTTCTCCCGCCGTACCAAAAGTCTCGCGTTTTGCGGAGCTATTTAAGCGCCTTGCGATGCGGCCGTGGATTGCCGTCGAAGGCGCTCTCCAGATAACAGCCCGGATGATGTTCAAGATGTTCGAAATGGGCGACCGCTCCGTCGTCGGCGGCTTTGTTCGCGCGGACCCGGCCGTGGCATATCGGGCAACGCTTGACGCGGTCTGGATGCAGCTTAAGCGCGTCCTCGAGCGTAATCGGCTCCCAGCCCCGGAGGATCTTCAGTTCACAACCGGTTTCACTTGTATTGTCCATTGTGTTGTCCATGCGACCGACTATGCGCGCTTCGGTGCGGCAGGCAAAGCTCTGAGGCTGCCTTATTCCATTCATCGACCTGACTGGAAAATTCTATTCATCGACCTGGTTGGAATTGGCGATGATCCAATCGAGCGCCTCTTTCTCGGAGGCGAAGCCGTCGATGCGGCGCTCGTGGCCTTCGTGGTAGCGCACGATCACGTGCCAGCCCGATCCCTCTTTGTCGGCAAAGGGCAGCATCACCGGCTCTTCTTTTTTCTCTGAGTTTGTCATGACCCTTAATATGCGTCCTTGTCGGAAATAGATATCCGATCTGACGACCCCGGCATGTCAGTTTTTTGTAGAGCACCCGCGCGAAGGCGGTAGCCGATAGCCTGCGAATTCTGCGTTCCACGCAACGGACGGATAACCACGCGCGGACGCGATCCGATCTCTAAGAAACCCATTCCGGTTCCCGCAGTTACCGCATTGCAATACGGGGGACCGCCATGCAGCAAACCGCGCTCGCGCGTCCGCGATACGTCGACTATCGCAGCCAATATCGCGGCTCTGGCATCGGCAATCACCGCTTCATGACCGGACGCGCGACTGAATTCTTCGGCCGGTTGGTGCGGGTGAGCAGGTTTCGCGGTGATCGACATGCCGTCGCTTACATCGTCGCGATCGCCAACCCGGACGATGCGATGGATGTCATTCGAACTAAAATCGCCGAACCCGGTTATATAATTGAGGACTATATCATTGAGGACCTGATCATTGAGGATCTGGGCCGGGTCAGCGATGCGTTGCTCAGGTCGCTGAACTTGTCTTCGGGAGAATTTGTTCGCGCCGACGCGTCGTGTCGCGCGTAATGATTTGCCTCGTCGTGTAATGTTGCCGACACAGTATGATTCGATGACAGTATGATTCGATGGCAGCGCGAGATTTTCACGCACGAGATTTTCACGCAAATGAATCGTACAATGAGCGGAAAGATCAACCCGTTTTTATTGCCGACCTGCACCGTCTGCGGCGGTCCGGTGAGCCTGTCGCATGTCGAGCCGGCGACCGATCAGGAACCGGAGCGGCGCATCTATCGCTGCTCGGAATGCAATGCAGAACAGGCGATGATCTCGCCTAAAAAGTAATGCCATACCGCGACAGCGCGGCGCGGCTGCGGCCTCCAGGAGGCGTCCAAGAGGGGTCGATGAAGCGCCGCCCGCAAAATTCCTGACGACCGCAGCAGCGCCCCTACTCCAACACCGATCCAGTCGGCGTGTTATCGCGTATAAGCCCTGGTAGCCGGCCGATTCCAAAGGCCGGCGCTACGGCGCTACGAACTACGCCGCCTGCGTTGTCGCCATCCCGTAGCAATCTCGTTCTACTCGGCAAACACGACAAAATGAGAAGGAAGGGTGCTATGCGAAAACTGACCATGACTTTGACCGCAGCCGCGCTGATGCTGGGCACGATGGCGATCGCCGCCAATGCGCAAACTCAGTCGTCCGGCGCCGCGAGCTTCCATGCCCAAATCAAAAATGCGACCCCGTTGAAAGAGGCGGCCTGCCGCGGCTTCGGCCGCTGGTGCGGGCCAGGCTTTACCCGGGTCTGCGGCCCGTATCGCTGCTGGTGCGCGCCCCTGCTAAGCGGGGGACGCTGAACAACACTGCGCTGAACAAGACTGCGAAGAGGTCGCCGCATCCGGCGGCCTCTTTTTTTGGGCTAAGAAGAGCCTTCGCCTCTTCGCCATGCAATAAACCGCCACGGCTCGGGTTCATAACCGTGATGGCCACGAAGCTTTTGTGTGCACTCTTAGGATTTATTGCACTGGCGCCGTTCGCAACGCCCGCGGCAGCCCAGGCGAATTATCCGTGGTGTTCGAATTTCTCGGACGGCGCCGGCGTCAATTGCGGCTTTTCCAGTTACGAACAGTGCATGGCGACCGCGCGCGGCTCGGGCGGTACCTGCGAGAAAAACGATTGGTACAAAGGGCCCGCGGCCGCGGAGCCGGTGCCGCACCAGGCGCGCAAGAGCCGCAGCAAAAACTCGTGAAACAAAAGCTTCGCAACAACAGCCCTAGATACGGGAGATAGCCATGAAGACCTTGCTTTTCGTGCTCGGACTCCTTCTCGCAACCGTTGCCCTCGCGCCGCGCGCGCAAGCGCAGAACTATCCGTGGTGCGCCCGTTACGGCACGCCCTACAGCGACACCAGTTGCGGCTTCACGAGTTTTGAACAGTGCATGGCGAGCGTGCGCGGCATCGGCGGCTTCTGCGAGAAAAACGACACGTATCGGCCGCCCCTTGCTGCCGCGCCGGCGCGGCACCAGATGCGCAAGAGCCACAGCAAAAATTCGTGAAACCCCTCAAACGGGAGATCGTCATGAAGACCTTGATTTTCGTGCTCGGACTGCTTGTCGCGCGACGCAATCGCGCCGCGCGCGCAGGCGCAAAGCAACTATCCGTGGTGCTCGTTTTACGGCTCCGGCTTCAGCGGCACCAATTGCGGCTTCACAACTTTCGAACAGTGCCTGGAGAACGTGCGCGGCATCGGCGGCTTCTGTCAGCAGAACGATTGGTATCATCCGTCCGCAGCCGCAGCGCCGCAATATAGCGGCGCACAAGCACCGTCATCCGCAGTCTTAGAAGCTGTTAGTCGAGCTCGACCACCGCGCCGTCGCGCAGCGTGACGCGGCGGTCCATCTGCGCGGCGATGTCCATATTGTGGGTGGCGATGATGGCGGCGAGACCCGAGGCGCGCACCAATTGCCCGAGCGTCGCGAACACATGCTCGGCGGTGCGCACGTCGAGATTGCCGGTCGGCTCGTCGGCGAGAAGGATGCGCGGCGCATTGGCGACCGCGCGCGCGATGGCGACGCGCTGCTGCTCGCCGCCCGACAGTTCCGCCGGCCGATGCGTGAGCCGGTCCTTGAGGCCGAGATAGCTCAGCAATTCCGCGGCCGCGCGAGGTCGCCTCGCGCTGCGACAGGCCGCGGATCATCTGCGGCATGACCACGTTTTCGAGCGCCGAGAATTCCGGCAGCAGATGGTGAAACTGATAGACGAAGCCGATCTCGGTGCGCCGGATCCGGGTGCGCTGAATGTCGGTGAGCGGCGTGGTCGCCACCGCGTCGATATAGACTTCGCCGGAATTCGGATGTTCGAGAAGACCGGCAATGTGCAGCAGCGTCGATTTGCCGGCGCCCGACGGCGCCACCAGCGCCACCGACTGCCCGGGCCACACCGCAAGCTCGCGCGTTCTTGAGAATATCAAGCCGCTGGTCTCCCTGGCTGAAATGACGGCAAATGCCGTGCAGGAAGAGAAGCGGCTGTTCCTCGTTGTCCGGTAGCGGCGTTCTGGCCTCGCCTATCGTGGTGGTGTCGTCCATTGCGGCCCGATCACTCGTAGCGCAGCGCTTCGACGGGATCGAGCCGCGCCGCGCGCCATGACGGATAGAGCGTCGCGAGCAGCGATAGCCCGAGCGCCATGATCAGGACCGCCGTGGTTTCCTTGACGTTCATGTCGGCGGGAAGCTGCGACAGGAAATAGAGCTCCGGCGAGAACAATTCGGTATTGGTGAGCCAGGACAGGAAGCGCCGGATCTCCTCGATATTGAGGCAGACGACGGTGCCGAGCAGAAAGCCGACCAGCGTGCCGACGACGCCGATCGAGGCGCCGGTGATCAGAAAGACGCGCATGATCGCGCCTTGCGTCGCCCCCATGGTGCGCAGGATCGCGATATCGCTCGATTTGTCTTTCACCAGCATGATCAGTCCGGACACGATATTGAGCGCGGCCACCAGCACGATCAAGGTCAGGATCAGGAACATCACGTTGCGCTCGACCTGGAGCGCGTTGAAGAAGGTGGCGTTGCGCTGGCGCCAGTCGACCATGTAGATCGGCCGCGCCGCGGCCTCGGTCACGGCCTTGCGGAAACTGTCGATATTGTCGGGATTGTCGGTATAGACCTCGATCGCGGTGACGTCGCCGGAGCGGTTGAAATAGGCCTGCGCCTCGGTGAGCGGCATGAAGACGAAGGCCGAATCGTATTCCGACATGCCGATCTCGAAGACGGCGGCGATCTTATAGGCCTTGATCCGCGGCGTCGTGCCCATCGGCGTCACCGCGCCGCGCGGCGCCACCAGCGTGAGATTGTCGCCGGCGCGCACCGAAAGCTGCTCGGCGAGCCGGCTGCCGATGGCGATGCCCTGGCCGTCGTCGAAGCCGTCGAGCGTGCCCTGTTTGATGTTTTTGGACGACTTGCGTGAGCTTCGCGAGGTCGGCGCCGCGCATGCCGCGGACCACGACGCCGGAGGCATTGAACGGCGAGGACGCCAGCGCCTGGCCCTCGACCAAGGGCGCGGCGAGATAGACGCCGTTGACCTTGGAGACCCGGGCCGCAACGTCGGCGAAGTCGGTGAGCGGCTATTCGAGCGGCTGGATCAAGAGATGGCCGTTGAGGCCGAGGATCTTCGACAGCAGCTCCTGCCGGAACCCGTTCATCACCGCCATGACGATGATCAGCGTCGCGACGCCGAGCATGATGCCGAGAAACGAGAAGCCGGCGATGACGGAAATGAATCCCTCTTTGCGCCGCGCGCGCAGATAGCGCAGCGACAACATCCATTCGAATGCCGAGAAAGGATGGGTGCCGGTCGACTCGGCCATTTATGTCAGGTCCCCGCGATTACCCGGAGTTTCACACGATTCTGGCGGTTTCAAGCCTGGTCACATCGCGTCAAACCGCCGCCGCACACAGAAGATCATGCCGAAACGCACGTTGACGCGGAAATTCTGGCGACCGCGTCGGCAGCCGACATCAGTTCGCGCTGCCCGTCGGCGCGGCGCTTCACCTCGACCTTGCCTTCGGCAAGGCTGCGCGGTCCCACCAGGATCTGCCAGGGAACGCCGATGAGGTCGGCGGTGGCGAATTTCGAGCCCGGCCGCTCGTCGAGGTCGTGGTAGAGCGTGTCGATGCCTTTGCCGGTCAGCTCCGCATAGAGCTTTTCGCAGGCCGGATCGGTGTCGGCGCCGCCCTGCTTGAGATTGAGGATCATGGCCTTGAACGGCGCGACGGACTCCGGCCATTTGATGCCGGCCTCGTCGTGGGAGGCCTCGATGATGGCGGCGACCAGCCGGCTCGGGCCGATGCCGTAGGAGCCGCCATGGATCGGGCCGATCGACGCCGTCGGGGCCGGTCACGACGGCCTTCATCGGCTCGGAATATTTGGTGCCGAAATAAAAGATATGGCCGACCTCGATGCCGCGCGCCGAGAGGCCCTTGTCCGGCGCCGAGCTTGGCGAAGGCCGCGGCATCGTGCTTCTCGGACGTCGCCGCATAGAGCGAGGTCCATTTGTCGACAATGGCCTGCAAGCGGCCGACATGGGTGAAATCCACGTCGGGCCCCGGAACCTCGAAGTTGAGATAGTCGCGGTCGCAGAACACTTCGCTCTCGCCGGTGTCGGCGAGGATGATGAATTCGTGGGACAGATTGCCGCCGATCGGGCCGCTTTCCGCGACCATCGGGATCGAGCGCAGCCCCATGCGGGCGAAGGTGCGCAGATAGGCGACGAACATGCGGTTATAGGCGTGCTTGGCGCCGTCGAAATCGAGATCGAAGGAATAGGCGTCCTTCATCAGGAACTCGCGCCCGCGCATCACGCCGAAGCGCGGCCGCACCTCGTCGCGGAACTTCCATTGGATGTGATAGAGGTTGAGCGGCAGATCCTTGTAGGACCGCACATAGCTGCGGAAGATCGCGGTGATCATTTCCTCGTTGGTCGGCCCGTAGAGCATGTCGCGCTCGTGGCGGTCCTTGATGCGCAGCATCTCCTTGCCATAGGCCTCGTAGCGGCCGCTCTCGCGCCACAGATCGGCCGGCTGGATGGTCGGCATCAGAAGCTCGATCGCGCCGGAGCGGTCCTGTTCCTCGCGCACGATGCGGCAGACCTTTTCGAGCACCCGCAGCCCGAGCGGCAGGAAGGCATAGATGCCGGCCGCCTCCTGCCGGATCATGCCGGCGCGCAGCATGAGCCGGTGGGACGCGATCTCCGCTTCCTTCGGCGTTTCACGCAGATTGGGCAGGAAGTATCGGGAAAGGCGCATGAAATCTCGGGCGAGTCGGGAATGTGAATCGGGGCCACAAAAGGCCGCAACGGCGACGGAATTACAAGGCCCCAACCGAAGCCAATCAGCGCCGGCGCCAGGCGAGATCAACCCTCAGCTGAGATTCCATTAGAATTTTTTTGCGGCGACGGGACGGTACCATGATGACAAGCCTTTGAAGTTCGATTACGAATAATCTGCGACCCTGAAGCCGCCTCAAAACGCGGATAATTCAGGGCAGCGGTCCAAGTCTCGGGAGGATGACCCGCGAGCGGAAAGCGTCGCCAGCCACGTGTAAGCCGCACCTCAATAAACGAAACGTGGGTTATGGGTCAGATGAGGATTTTAGGGCAGGGCTTTGGCCCTGCTTTTCTTTTGGGGCGTGGCGCAACGGCCTTTATTTCGGTTGCGCGCGGATGCGCAGATCAAGCATCAAGATACTTCAGCTTAACATATTGATATTTATTGGCTTTTTGTGCCGACGAACGGCGCCATCAGGCCGTCGATCGTGACCAGATGCTCGACATAGACCACATAGCAGGCGGCATAGATCACGCCCGAGACGAGCGTCGTCCACAACAGCTTTCGGCCGAGCCTGAAATTCGTGGGCGCGCCCGGATCGGTGCCGGGGCCATCGCTCATCGGGCTCCGCCCCGCCTTCGTGCTGGCTGCGCACCCCCCACGGCAGCACCGCGAACAGCACCACCCACCAGATCAGGAAAAAGATCGCGAGCGCCGTGGTGATGCTCATCCCTGTTCAAGCTCGACCAAGGTGCCGGAAAAATCCTTCGGGTGCAGGAACAGCACCGGCTTGCCGTGCGCTCCGGTCTTCGGCTCGCCGTCGCCGAGCACGCGCGCGCCGGCCGCCTTCGAGCGCGTCGCGGGCGGCGCGGATATCGTCGACCTCGTAGCAGATGTGATGCATGCCGCCGTCCGGATTGCGCTCGAGGAATTTCGCGATCGGCGACGTCTCGCCGAGCGGTTCCAGCAGCTCGATCTTGGTGTTGGGCAGCGTGATGAACACTGTGGTCACACCGTGATCGGGTTGCGGCACCGCTGCCGAAACTTCGGCGCCGAGAACGTCGCGATAGACGGCGGTCGCCTTGCCGAGGTCGCGCACCGCGATGGCGACGTGATTGAGCCTGCCGATCATTGTCCTGCTCTCTGCTTTGGTCTCCTGCATCCCGGCAGAAGCATTATAGCGCGCGGCGCCCGATCGTGAGCCACTAAACCGTCAAAACATGGACATGGCAGATCGGCTTTTTGTTCCAGCGCTCGGCGATGGCTCCGCGCACCGCGCGCCGCACCGCTTCGGCGACCGCGTCGGGATCGCGGCGGCGCGGTTTCGGCAGCGCGTCGAAGGCGACTTCGACGGCATCGCGGGCGATCTCGGTCATCGAGGCGCCGCCGGCGTCGGTTTCCGGCAGGCCGATCAGCTCGACTTCGGGATCGGCGACGAGCACGCCCTTGTCGCTCAGCGCCAGCGCCACCGAGACGATGCCGGCAAAGCTCAGCCGCCGCCGCGCCGCGACGGTGCGCGACTCGGCGCTCACCAGAAGCGAGCCGTCCTTGTAGAGGCGGCCCGAGGGAACCTCGTCGATGATTTCGGGTCCCTCCGGCGCCAAGCCGCACCAGGTCGCCGTTGCGGCACACCAGCACCTGCGGCACGCCGGCTTGGCGGGCCAGTTCGGCATGCTCGGCAAGATGCAGCGCCTCGCCATGCGCCGGAATGAGGATTTTCGGCCGCACCCAGCCGATCATTTCGCGCAGCTCGTCGCGCCGCGGATGACCGGAGACGTGGACGAGATGGGTGCGGTCGGTGATGACCTCGACGCCCTGCTCGACCAGGCCGTTGATCACCCGCGAGACGGCCTTCTCGTTGCCCGGGATCGGCCGCGCCGAGAAGATCACCCGGTCGCCGCGCGACAGCGTGACTTCCGGATGCTCGTCCTCGGCGATGCGCGACAGCGCGGCGCGCGGCTCGCCCTGGCTGCCGGTGCACAGCGCCAGCACTTTGTCCGGCGGCAGATAGCCGTAGCTCTCGGCGCTGCGGAAATCCTGCACGCCGTCGAGATAACCGGTCTCGCGCGCCACCTGGACGACGCGTTCCATCGCGCGGCCGACCACGACCACTTCGCGCTCGGCGGCGCGGGCGGCGTCGGCGACGGCGCGCAGGCGGCCGACATGGGAGGCAAAGGTCGTCACCGCGACGCGCCGCGGCGCGGTGCGGATCAGTTCGGCCAGCGTCTTCGCCACATCGGCTTCCGACGGCGACCGGCCCTCGCGAACGGCATTGGTGGAATCGCCGACGAGCGCCAGCACGCCGTCGTCGCCGAGCGCGGTGAGCTTTGCCGCATCGGTCGGCCCGCCGATGATCGGGGTGGGATCGATCTTCCAATCGCCGGTATGCACGACGGTGCCGGCCGGCGTGCGGATCGCAAGCGCATTCGATTCCGGAATCGAATGCGAGACATTGATGAAATCGATCTCGAACGGCCCGAGCGAAAGGTGGCCGCCGACCGGCACGACATTGACCGGAATCTCCGGCGCGCCGGGCTCCGACGCGCGCCGCGCCTCGAACAAGGCGGCCGAGAACGGCGTGGCGTAGAACGGCACTTTGAGCCGCGGCCACAGATCGATGATCGCGCCCATGTGATCTTCGTGGCCGTGGGTGAGCACGAGACCGAGGATGTTTTTGCGCTCTTCGAGCAGATAGGAGATGTCCGGCAGGATGAGATCGACGCCGGGCAAATGCTCTTCGGACGCGAACGACACGCCGCAATCGATCATGATCCATTGCCGGCGGCGGCGATCGCCGAAGCCGTAGATCGAGAGGTTCATCCCGATCTCGCCGATGCCGCCGAGCGGCGCGAAGACAAGCTCGTTGGGCATCAGTCGGTCTGCCCTTTCGGCGGGGTTGGCTTTTGAAGCCCTTCGGCAACAGGCTCACCACTGGCTGCGCGTTCGGCGACCGGGAAAACGTCGCCGGCGGTGATGGTTTGCAGCGTGCCGTCGGCAAGCCGCAGTATAAGGCGGCCGAGTCATCGAGGCCCTCAAAATGGCCGCTCAGGTCGCGGCCGCGCGAGCCGCACCGTGATTTCGCCGCCAAGACCGGTGCGCAGCCGAGCCAATCGGCGCGGATCGCAGCAAAGCCCACGCCGCGGTTCCATTGATCGAGACGCCGCATCATGGAAAGCGACAACGCAGAAACAGGCTTTCCGGCGAGACTTTCTTGCCGGCTACGCCAAGATCGGTCGCCGGAAACGATGTCTGGGCCGGGTGGCGCACGCAATTCACGCCGATGCCGATGACGACGGCGAGCTTTGCGCGCCGCGAGTTCGCTTTCGATCAGAATGCCGGCGAGCTTTCTATTGGCGTAGAGCACGTCGTTCGGCCATTTGAGCGCGAGACCTTCGCTCAAGTCGCGCGCGCAACTGACGATGGCGTCATGAACGGCAAGACCCGCGACGAACGCCAGTTGCGGGGCGGCTCTCCGCCGGCGCCGGATCGAACAAAAGGAGCGTCGCGTAGAGATTTCCCGGCGCCGAAATCCATTCCCGGCCGCGGCGGCCGCGGCCCGCTGTCTGCTCGCGCGCAACCACCCAGAGCGGGCCTTTTTCGCCGCCCCGCGATTGCGTCAGCGCTTCCGCATTGGTCGATCCCAGAACGTCATGAGCCGCCAGGCGAACGCCCGCCGCGGCCGCCGTGGGATCAAGCTGCATCAGAACAGGGAATGCGCGGCCGCGCTCGCCACGCCGACGAGCGGCCCCGGATAGACGAAGAACAGGATGTTGAACAGGCCGCAGACCGCGAGCACCACGCGCAGCTCATACGGCATCTCGACAAAGGCCTCGGCCGGCTCGTCGAAATACATGACCTTGATGATCGCCAGATAATAATAGGCGCCGACCACGCTGGCGAGCACGCCGATCACCGCGAGGATGTAGAGGCCGGCCTTGATCGCGGCAAGGAAGACGTAGAATTTGGCGAAGAAGCCGGCGAGCGGCGGAATGCCGGCCATCGAGAACAACAGCATCGCCATGAAGAACGCCGTCGCCGGATGGGTGCGCGCGAGCCCGGCCAGTTGGTCGATCGTTTCCACCATGCCGGTCGAGCGCCGCATCGACAGGATCACGGCGAAGACGCCGAGCGTCATGGTGACGTAGATCGCGATATAGACCAGCACGCCCTGCACGCCCTCGGACGTTCCGGCGGCGAGCCCGATCAGCGCGAAGCCCATATGGCCGATCGACGAATAGGCCATCAGGCGCTTGATGTTGCGCTGGCCGATCGCCGCGAACGAGCCGAGCGCCATCGAGGCGATGGAGACGAAGACGACGATCTGCTGCCATTCGAGGTGATGCTCGGAAACGCGACGACCGCGACGCGCACGAACATGGCGATGCCGGCCACTTTCGGCGCGGCGGCAAAAAACGCGGTCACCGGCGTCGGCGCGCCTTCATAGACGTCCGGCGTCCACATGTGGAACGGCACCGCCGAGACCTTGAAGCAGAAGCCGGCGAACAGAAAGACGATGCCGAAGATCAGTCCGATGCCGGCCGCTCCGGCGCTTGCCCCGCCGCCTGCGCGATGCCGGTGAAGGTCACGGTGCCGGTGAAGCCGTAAACCAGCGACGCGCCGTAGAGCAGCATGCCCGACGACAGCGCGCCGAGGACGAAATATTTCAGCCCGGCTTCGGTCGAGCGCAGCGAGTCGCGATGGCTCGCGGCGACGACGTAGAGCGGCAGGCTCATCAATTCGAGGCCGAGATAAAGCGCGATCAGGTCGGCCGCCGATATCAGCATCAGCATGCCGAGCGTCGAGAGCAGGATCAGCACCGAATATTCGAAGCGCTGCTGGCGTTCCTTCTGCGCATAATCGAGCGACATCACGATCGCCGCCGCCGAGCCGAGTCAGCGCCAGGATTTTCAGGAAGCGGGCAAAATCGTCGACGACAAAGCTGCCGCCGAAGGTCGTGAGCTTGCCGGGCGGCAGCATGACCACAATGATGCCCGCGATCACCAAGAAGCACGATGGCAATGACATCGACGACGCGCCCGCCGGCCTCGCCGCGAAAGACGCCGAGCATCAACAGCGCCATGGCGCCGATGCCGAGCACGAATTCCGGCAGGAGCGGAACGAGCGTGGGAAGCTGCGCGGCGTTCATTTGCTTACCTTGGCCTCAGTGTCCGAGCGACGCGGTCTGGCCGCGGTCTGCACGGCGCTGAGCGCGTGCTGATAATTGTCGATCAATTGCGTCACCGACGCCGAGGAGAAGTCGAGGACCGGCTTCGGATAGACGCCGAAGAACGATGGTCAGGACGACGAGCGGCGCGAAGATCGTGATTTCGCGCCAGCCGATATCCTTGATGTTGAACAAGGCTCGGCTTTTCGAGCTTGCCGAAAATGACCTTGCGGTAGAGCCACAGCGCATAAGCGGCCGACAGGATGGTGCCGATCGTCGCCAGCGTCGCCACCCAGGTGTTGACCCGGAACGTGCCGATCAGGGTGAGGAACTCGCCGACGAAGCCCGACGTGCCCGGCAGCCCGACATTGGCCAGCGTGAACACCATGAAGACGAAGGCATAGACCGGCATGCGGTTGACCAGCCCGCCATAGGCCGCGATCTCGCGGGTGTGCATGCGGTCGTAGACGACGCCGACGCAGAGGAACAAGGCGGCCGAGACGATGCCGTGCGAGATCATCTGGAAAATGCCGCCGGCGACGCCCTGCGCCGTCACCGCGAAGATGCCCATGGTGACGAAGCCCATATGCGCCACCGACGAATAGGCGATGAGCTTCTTCATGTCCTCCTGCATCAGCGCGACCAGCGAGGTGTAGATGATCGCAACGACGGAGAGCGCGTAGATCAGCGGCGCGAGATGCTGCGACGCTTCCGGGAACATCGGCAGCGAAAAGCGCAGGAAGCCGTAGCCGCCCATCTTCAACAGGATCGCGGCGAGGATCACCGAGCCCGCCGTCGGCGCTTCGACATGGGCGTCGGGCAGCCAGGTGTGCACCGGCCACATCGGCATTTTGACCGCGAACGAGGCCAGGAAGGCGAACCACGCCCAGGTCTGCAGAGTGCGCGGGAAGGCGTGATGCAAGAGCGTCGGGATGTCGGTGGTGCCGGCATCCCAGTACATCGCCATGATGGCGAGCAGCATCAGCACCGAGCCGAGCAGCGTGTAGAGGAAGAACTTGAAGCTCGCATAGACGCGGCGCGGCCCGCCCCAGACGCCGATGATCAGGAACATCGGAATGAGGCCGCCCTCGAAGAACAGATAGAACAGCACGAGATCGAGCGCGCAGAAGGTGCCGACCATCAGCGTTTCGAGGACCAGGAAGGCGATCATGTATTCGCGCACCCGGCGCTGGATCGCGGTCCAGCTCGCCAGGATCGCGATCGGCATCAGCGCCGTGGTCAGAATCACGAACGGCAGCGAAATGCCGTCGACGCCCATCGAATAGTTGATGGCGCCGCCGAGCCACGGCCGCTTTTCCACGAACTGGAAATCCGCGGTCGACGGATCGAAGCGCCAGATCAGGATCAGCGAAATGGCGAAGGTGATGAGCGTCGTCCACAGCGCCACCCAGCGCGCATTGCGCGCGCCTTCCGGTCATCGCTCAGGAAGGCGATGAACAGCGCGCCGACGAGCGGCAGGAAGGTGACGACGGAAAGGATCGGCCAGCTCGTCATCAGTGCAGTCCCCCGAAACATGAACCAGGTGATGAAACGCGGCGACGCCGATCAGCATGGCGAAGGCGTAGTGATAGAGGTAGCCGGTCTGCAGCCGGACGACGTTGCTGGTCACGTCGAGCACGCGCGCCGACACGCCGTCAGGCCCGAAGCCGTCGATGATGAAGCCGTCGCCGCCCTTCCAGAACAGGCGGCCGAGCCACATCGCCGGACGCACGAAGAGGAAATCGTAGATCTCGTCGAAGTACCACTTGTTGAGCAGGAACTCGTAGAGCAGCTTCTGATCGCGCGCCAAGCGCCGCCGGAATGTCGGGCCGGCGGATGTAGAACTGATAGGCGACCAGAAAGCCGCACGATCATCATCACGGTCGGCGCGAGATCGATGAAGAGCGGCAGAAGCCTCCATGCGCTCGAAGATCGTGTCGGCCGACTCCAGCGTCAGCGACTCGCGGAAGAACGCATCGGCGCCGTCGCCGGTGAAAATGCGCAGCGAACGGATAGCCGGCGACGATCGAGCCGAACGGCAAGCACCGCGAGCGGAATGAGCATGACTTTCGGGCTTTCGTGCGCCGCCTCGTAATGATGCTGGTCGTGCGGCTCGCCGTGGAAGGTCTTGAAGATCAGCCGCCAGGAATAGAACGAGGTCAGCGCCGCGGCCGAGCACCGTCATGATGAAGCCGTAGCTCGCCATCGCGCCTGTCACCGACGTCGTCGGCCTCGATGATCGCGTCCTTGGAGAAATAGCCGGCGGTGAGGGGAACGCCGGTCAGCGCCAGCGTGCCGATCAGCATCATGGCGTAGGTGAACGGAATTTTCTTCCACAGGCCGCCCATGTTGCGCATGTCCTGCTCGTGATGCATCGCGAGGATCACCGAGCCCGAGCCGAGGAACAGCAGCGCCTTGAAGAAGGCATGCGTGAACAGATGGAACATGCCGACCGAATAGGCGCCCGACGCCCATGGCGACGAACATGTAGCCGAGCTGCGAGCAGGTCGAATAGGCGATGATGCGCTTGATGTCGTTCTGCACCAGCCCGATCGTGGCGGCGAAAATCGCCGTCGTCGCGCCGATGAAGGTGACGAAGGCCGTGGCGTACGGCGCAAGCTCGAACAGCGGCGACAGCCGCGCCACCATGAACACGCCGGCGGTCACCATGGTCGCGGCATGGATCAGGGCCGAGACCGGCGTCGGGCCTTCCATGGCGTCGGGCAGCCAGGTGTGCAGCAGGAACTGCGCCGACTTGCCCATCGCGCCCATGAACAGCAGCAGGCACATCGCGGTCAGCGCGTCGACGTTCCAGCTCAGGAAATGAAAGTTCTTGCCGACGAGGGCCGGCGCCTGCGCGAAGATCGTGTCGAAATCGATCGCG
This sequence comes from uncultured Alphaproteobacteria bacterium, assembly GCA_963695615.1. Lineage (GTDB taxonomy): Bacteria > Pseudomonadota > Alphaproteobacteria > Rhizobiales > Xanthobacteraceae > BOG-931. The sequence continues at coordinate 411,046 of CAVOHH010000014.1, forward strand.
CCGGTGAGATAGAAGACGGCGAAAATGCCGAGCGAGAAGCCGAAATCGCCGACGCGGTTGACGATGAAGGCCTTGATCGCGGCGGCGTTGGCTTCCGGCTTGTGGTACCAGAAGCCGATCAGCAGATAGCTCGCGAGCCCGACGCCTTCCCAGCCGAAGAACAGCTGCACGAGATTGTCGGCCGTCACCAGCATCAGCATGGCGAAGGTGAAGAACGACAGATAGGAGAAGAACCGCGGCTTGTACGGATCCTCCTCCATGTAGCCGATCGAATAGATGTGCACGAGCGACGACACCGTCGTCACCACGACCAGCATCACCGCGGTCAGCGAATCGATGCGCAGCGCCCATTCCGAATGCAGATCGCCGAAGCTGATGAAGGAGAACAGCGTGATGCGGGCGTCGTGATGCTGCGAAGCCGACATCGAAGAAGGCGAACCACGACAGCACGCAGGAGATCACCAGGAAGGTCGAGGTGATGAGCTCGGCGCCGAGCGATCCGGCGGCGGACGGCTCTTCGTCGCCGTGTGCTCACTGTGTGCCTCATGCGCGACGGCATGCGCCGTGTCCGGCGACGGCGCACCGTGCGCGTGAGCGTCGGCAGCGAGCGCGGCGGCATGGTCGTCGTGCGGCGGCGGCGGATCCTCGCCGGGAAAGCGATTGCGCGCGCCGATAAGCGACGATCGCGCCGGCGATGATGGCGCCGAGCAGCGGCAGGAGAACGATCGCTTCGTACATATTAGCGCCTATCCGTCCCAAACGCTCTGCGCCCCAGCTACATTTTGCTGGCGCATGATCTTTTCCGAAAACCCGTCCCTCGGTCAGCGCTAGCCCTTCATCAGATTGATGTCTTCAACCGCGATCGAGCCGCGGTTGCGGAAATAGGCGACGAGGATCGCAAGCCCGATCGCGGCTTCCGCCGCCGCGACCGTGAGCACGATCAGCGCATAGACCTGGCCGACGATGTCGCCCAGGAAGCTCGAGAACGCGACGAGGTTGATGTTGACGGCGAGCAGGATGAGCTCGATCGACATCAGGATGACGATGACGTTCTTGCGGTTGAGGAAAATGCCCAAGATGCCGAGCGTGAACAGGATCGCGCCGACCGCGAGATAGTGGCCGAGCCCGATGTCATGCAGATCTGCGTCATGACAGCCCCTGCCCCGACTTCACCTTGACGACCTCGATCGCGCTCGCTTGTTGCGCGCAACCTGGCCGGCGATGTTTTGCCGCCGCACGTTCGGCTTGTGCTGCAGTGTCAGCACGATGGCGCCGATCATCGCGACCAGAAGAATGACGCCCGCGGCCTGGAAGAAATAGACGTAGCGGGTATAGAGCACGAGCCCGAGCGCCTGCGTATTGCTGATCTGCGTCGGCCGCCGGGATCGGCGCCGTGATCGCCTTGGCGACGTCCGGCCCGATCACCCAAGCGCCAAGCACGATCAGCAGTTCGACAAAGAGGATGACGCCGATCAGCGCGCCGACCGGCAGGTAATTGAGAAAGCCCTGGCGCAATTCGGCAAAATCGACGTCGAGCATCATGACGACGAACAGGAACAGCACGGCGACGGCGCCGACATAGACGACGATCAGGATCATCGCCAGGAATTCGGCGCCCATCAGCACGAACAGTCCCGCCGCGTTGACGAAGGCGAGAATGAGGAACAGCACCGAATGCACGGGATTGCGCGAGGCGATCACCATGACGGCCGACGCCACGGTCACGCCGGCGAACAGATAAAAGAAGATGGCGTGGATGATCATTGCGGAGCCGGTCTCAGCGATAGGGCGCGTCGAGCGCGATGCTTTTTGCGATCTCGCGTTCCCAGCGATCGCCGTTCGCCAGGAGGCGCTCCTTGTCGTAGTAAAGTTCCTCGCGCGTTTCGGTGGCGAATTCGAAATTCGGTCCCTCGACGATGGCGTCGACCGGGCAGGCCTCCTGGCACAGCCCGCAATAGATGCATTTGACCATGTCGATGTCGTAGCGGGTGGTGCGGCGCGTGCCGTCGTTGCGCCGCGGGCCGGCTTCGATGGTGATCGCCTGCGCCGGGCAGATCGCCTCGCAGAGCTTGCAGGCGATGCAGCGCTCCTCGCCGTTCGGATAGCGGCGCAGCGCATGTTCGCCGCGGAAGCGCGGCGACAGCCGGCCCTTCTCGAAGGGATAATTGAGCGTCGCCTTCGGCTTGAAGAAGTAGCGCATCGACAGCACGAAGGCCTGCACGAATTCCTTGAGGAACAGCGAACGGGCGGCCTGATCCAAGCTCATATCAACCTCTCATGCCGCCGAACGTCGTGCCGATCCAATAGCCCGCGTGGCCAGGACCGCGATGTCGGCGCCGAGGATCAGCCGGCGCATGACCGAGAGCCTGTCCTCGAACGCCGTGCGCTGTTCGAGCGTCATCGGACCGCTCTGCGCGCGCAGCTGCCGTTCGAACATGCGCGATTCCCGGCACATAGACCGCGACCGCGACGATCGTCCCGACGAGCGCGCCGAGCCAGGCCGGCAGCGAGAAATCCAAGCCGTTCGCCATCCATGCATGCCGTCCTCCCTTCATTTCGGCACCCAGCCGGTGAATTGCAGCACGCCGGCCACGATCGCGACCATGGCAAGCGAGATCGGCAGGAACACCTTCCAGCCGAGCCGCATCAGCTGGTCGTAGCGATAGCGCGGCACGAAGGCCTTCACCATGGCGAACATGAAGAAGACGAAGCAGGCCTTGAGCACGAACCAGATCATGCCGGGCACCCAGGTGAACGGCACGACCGGGAACGGCGGCAGCCAGCCGCCGAGGAACAGGATCGTCATCATGGCGCACATGGTGCAGACCGCCACGTATTCGCCGAGCATGAACATCATGTAGGGCGTCGAGCCGTATTCGACCATGAAGCCGGCGACGAGTTCCGATTCCGCCTCGACCAGATCGAACGGCGGCCGGTTGGTCTCGGCCAGCGCCGAGATGAAGAAGATCACGAGCATCGGGAACAGCGGCAGCCAATACCAGTTCAGGATCGACAGCCACGGCACGCCGAGCATGGTCGCAAGCCCATGTCGCGCTGCGCTTCGACGATGGCGGACAGATTGAGCGAGCCGACGCAGAGCAGCACGGTGATGATGACGAAGCCGATCGAGACTTCGTAGGACACCATCTGCGCCGCCGAGCGCAGCGCGGCGAGGAACGGATATTTCGAGTTCGACGCCCAGCCGGCCATGATGACGCCGTAGACGCCGAGCGACGAGATGGCGAAGATGTAAAGTATGCCGACATTGATGTTGGAGATGACCCAGCCGGCATTGACCGGAATCACCGCCCAGGCGGCGAGCGCCAGCACGCAGGTGACGAGCGGCGCCAGCAGGAACACGCCCTTGTTGGCGCCGGCCGGAATGACCGGCTCCTTGAGAATGAATTTGAGCAGATCGGCGAAGGACTGGAACAGGCCCCAGGGCCCGACCACGTTCGGGCCGCGCCGGATCTGCACCGCCGCCCAGATCTTGCGGTCGGCCAACAGCACATAGGCGACGGCAATCAGAAGGATGACGAGCAGCAGCAGGCTCTCCGCCACCATGATCACCAGCGGCCAGAGATAGGTCCACCAGAAGTCGCGGAGCGTCATGCGCAGGTCCTCTACTCCGCCGCCGTCATGGTCGCGCGCCCATGCGCGATCGCCGAACATTCCGCCATCACCGCCGAACAGCGCGCGATCGGATTGGTGAAGTAGAAATCGTCGATGCCCGGCGCGAACGGCGCCTTGTCGACGGTGCCGCCGAGGCCTGCGAGCTTTTGGATGTCGGCGGCGTCGCCCGGCGCGATCTGACCGATCGCGCATCAGATGCGGATGGGCCTTGAACAGCGCCTGCCGCAGCGCCGACGAGCGAGTCATAGGGCAGCTTGTTTTTGAGCACGTCGGACAGCGCGCGCAGGATCGCCCAGTCTTCGCGGCGTCGCCGGGCGGGAACGAGGCGCGCGTCGCCATCTGCACGCGGCCTTCGGTGTTGACGTAGATCGCCGATTTTTCCGGATAGGCGGCGCCCGGCAGCACCACGTCGGCGCGCATGCGCGCCGCGGTCGCCGTGGGTGCCGATGTAGACGACGAAGGCGCCCGGCGCGACGTCGATCTCGTCGACGCCGAGCAGGAACAGAAGGTCGAGCGTGCCGAACGCCGCCATCTGCCGCGCGCTCAACGCGCCCTGCCCCGGCACGAAGCCGAGATCGAGCGCGCCGACGCGCGACGCCGCGTTGTGCAGTACGCAATAGCCGTTCCAGCCGTCCTTGACCGCGCCGAGATCGACCGCGGCCTTGGCCGCAAGCGACGCGACCGCCGCGCCGTCGCCGCGCGCGAACGCGCCGGCGCCGACGATCACCATCGGCCGCTCGGCCTTGCGCAGAATGTCGGCGAAGGAATGCCGCGTGATATCGGCAAGCGTCTCCGGGCCGGCGCCGAGATAGTCGTAGGTATAGGTAGAGATCCGCCTTCGGCCCGATGACGCCGATCGGGAATTTGCCGGCGCGCCAGCGCTTGCGGATGCGCGCATTGAGGATCGCCGCTTCCTTGCGCGGATTCGAGCCGACGATCAGCAGCGCATCCGCCGCATCGATGCCGGCGATGGTCGCATTGAACAGATAGCTGGCGCGGCCCCACGCCGGATCGAGCGCCGAGCCGTCCTGCCGGCAATCGAGATTGGTCGACCTGCAAGCCGCGTCATCAAATCCTTGAGCGCGAAAATCTCCTCGACCGCGGCGAGATCGCCGACCATCGCGCCCATGCGCTTGGGATTGGCCTGCGCCACCTTCGCCGCGATCGCCTTGAACGCTTCGTTCCAGGTCGCCGGACGAAGCTGGCCGTTCTCGCGCACATAGGGCTGATCGAGGCGCTGCGTGCGCAAGCCGTCGACGACGTGGCGCGTCTTGTCGGAAATCCACTCTTCGTTGATGTCGTCGTTGATGCGCGGCAGGATGCGCATCACCTCGCTGCCGCGCGTATCGATGCGGATGGCGCAGCCGAGCGCATCCATGACGTCGATCGATTCGGTCTTGTTGAGCTCCCACGGCCGCGCCGCAAAGGCGTAAGGCTTTGAGGTCAGCGCGCCGACCGGGCAGATATCGACGACATTGCCTTGCAGCTCGGAGTGCATCGCCTTTTCGAGATAGGTCGTGATCTCCATGTCCTCGCCGCGCCCGATGGCGCCGAGCTCGGGCACGCCGGCGACCTCGGTGGCGAAGCGCACGCAGCGGGTGCACTGGATGCAGCGGTTCATCGAGGTCTTGACCAGCGCGCCGAGATATTTGTCCTCGACCGCGCGCTTGTTCTCATGGAAGCGGCTGGAATCGATGCCATAGGCCATCGACTGGTCCTGCAGATCGCATTCGCCGCCCTGGTCGCAGATCGGGCAATCGAGCGGATGATTGATCAGCAGGAATTCCATCACGCCTTCGCGCGCCTTGCGCACCATCGGCGAGCGCGTCGACAGAACCTTCGGCGAGCCGTCCTTGTTCGGCATCAGATCCTTGCACCGCCATGGCGCAGGACGCCTGCGGCTTCGGCACGCCGACCACTTCGATCAGGCACATGCGGCAATTGCCGGCGATCGACAGCCGCTCGTGAAAGCAGAAGCGCGGAATTTCCGCGCCCGCGGCTTCGCAGGCCTGGAGCAGCGTGTATTCCGGCGGAACGTCGATTTCTTTGCCGTCGACGATGAGCTTGGTCATCTCAGCCTCACTCCGCCGCGACCGCAACCGGCTCGGGATGCGGCGTTCGCGGTGTATTGGTCGATGCGCTGCTCGATCTCCGGCCGGAAATGCCGCAGCAGGCCCTGCACCGGCCAGGCCGCGCCGTCGCCGAAGGCGCAGATGGTGTGGCCTTCGATCTGCGTGGTGACTTCCATCAGCATGTCGATCTCGCGCTTCTGCGCGCGGCCTTCCGCCATGCGGTTGAGCACGCGCCACATCCAGCCCATGCCTTCGCGGCACGGCGTGCACTGGCCGCAGCTCTCGTGCTTGTAGAAATAGGAAATGCGCGCCATCGCTTTGACGATGTCGTCGGACTTGTCCATGACGATCACGGCGGCGGTGCCGAGCGCCGATTTCTTGTCGCGGCAGCCGTCGAAATCCATCAGCAGCGTGTCGGCCTGATCGGGACCGGCGGGCACCAGCGGCATCGACGAGCCGCCGGGAATGACCGCCAGCAGATTGTCCCAGCCGCCGCGCACGCCGCCGGCATGCCGCTCGATCAGTTCGCGCAGCGGAATGCCCATCGTCTCTTCGACATTGCACGGCCGCTCGACATGGCCGGAAATGCAATAGAGCTTGGTGCCGGTATTGTTCGGCCGGCCGATGCCGGCGAACCACGCCGCGCCGCGCCGCATGATGTCCGGCACCTGCGCGATGGTCTCGACATTGTTGACGGTGGTCGGGCAGCCATAGAGGCCCATATTGGCCGGGAACGGCGGCTTGAGCCGCGGCTGGCCCTTCTTGCCTTCGAGGCTTTCGAGCAGCGCCGTTTCCTCGCCGCAGATGTAGGCGCCGGCGCCGTGATGCACGACGATGTCGAAATCCCAGCCGTGGATATTGTTCTTGCCGATCAGCTTTGCGTCATAGGCCTGCTGCACGGCGGCTTCGAGCGCGCTCGCGCTCGCGGATGAATTCGCCGCGGATGTAGATGTAGCAAGTGTTCGCGGCCATGGCGCAGCCGGCGATCAGGCAGCCTTCGATGAGAAGATGCGGATCGTGCCGCATCACCTCGCGGTCCTTGCAGGTGCCGGGCTCGGATTCGTCGGCATTGATGACGAGATAATGCGGCCGGCCGTCCGACTTGCTTGGGCATGAACGACCATTTCAGCCCGGTCGCAAATCCGGCGCCGCCGCGGCCGCGCTGGCCGGACGCCTTCATCTCGTTGACGATGCCGTCGCGGCCCTTCTCCAGGATCGCCTTGGTGCCGTCCCAGGCGCCGCGCGCGCGCGCGCCGTCGAGGCCCCAAGCCATGCTGGCCGTAGAGATTCTTGAAAATGCGATCCTTGTCGGCGAGCATCAGCCGCGTCCTTGTTCGGATGAATTGGTGGACGAAGAAGCGGGAGCCGGCTGTCCCTTGGTTTCGTAGATCGACGGATCGGTCAGCGTGGTCGGGCCGCCGATCGGCGCGGAATTGATGCCGGTCGATCTGCGGCCCGGGCTTCGGCGTGCGGCCGGCCGAAAAATCGTTGATGATCCGCGTCAAGGTCTCCGGCGTCAGGTCCTCGTAGATAATCGGCATTGATCTGCACCATCGGCGCGTTGACGCAGGCGCCGAGGCACTCGACCTCGATCCAGGAGAACGTGCCGTCGGCGGTCACCTCGTTCTCGTGACCGATCATGCGGTGGCAGACCTTTTTCAGATCTTCCGCGCCGCGCAGCATGCACGGCGTCGTGCCGCAGAGCTGCACGTGGAAGCGCCCGACCGGCGCGAGATTGAACATGGTGTAGAAGGTCGCGACTTCGAGCACGCGGATTTTCGCCATGCCGAGCAGTTCGGCGGTCGCCTCGATCGCCTTCTGCGGCAGCCAGCCGCCGCACTGCTCCTGCGCCCGCCACAGGATCGGGATCACCGCGGATTGCTGACGGCCTTCCGGATATTGCGCGATCTTCGCTTTCGCCCAGTGCAGATTTTCCGGCGTGAAGGCAAAGCTCGGCGGCTGCTTTTCGGCGAGACGGCGGACGCTCATCGGTCGACCTCGCCGAACACGATGTCGATCGAGCCGAGGATCGCCGAGATGTCGGCCAGCATGTGGCCGCGGCAGAGGAAATCCATCGCCTGCAGATGCGCAAAGCCCGGCGCGCGGATCTTGCACTTGTACGGCTTGTTGCTGCCGTCGGCGACCAGATAGACGCCGAACTCGCCCTTCGGCGCCTCGACGGCGGCATAGACCTCGCCGGCCGGCACCTTGAAGCCTTCGGTGTAGAGCTTGAAGTGATGGATCAGCGATTCCATCGAGCGCTTCATCTCTTCGCGCCGCGGCGGCACGATCTTGTGGTCGTCGACGGTGACGCGGCCCTGCCCGTCCGGCGCGTGCAGCTTCTCGATGCACTGCTTCATGATGCGGATCGACTGGCGCATCTCTTCCATGCGGATGCAGTAGCGATCGTAATTGTCGCCGTTCTTGCCGATCGGAATGTCGAAATCGAGTTCGGCATAGCACTCGTAGGGCTGCGCCTTGCGCAAATCCCACGCCGCGCCGGAGCCGCGCACCATCACGCCGGAAAAGCCGCGCGCCCAGGCGTCTTCGAGCTTGACCACGCCGATATCGACATTGCGCTGCTTGAAGATGCGGTTCTCGGTGAGCAGCTTCCTCGAGATCGTCGCAGACTTTGAGGAACGGATCGCAGAAGCCGGCGATGTCGTCGATCAGTTTCGGCGGCAGATCCTGATGCACGCCGCCGACGCGGAAATAGGCCGCATGCATGCGCGAGCCGGAGGCGCGCTCATAGAAGCCCATCAGCTTCTCGCGCTCCTCGAAACCCCACAGCGGCGGCGTGAGCGCGCCGACATCCATCGCCTGCGTCGTGACATTGAGCAGATGCGACAGCAGCCGGCCGATCTCGCAATAGAGCACGCGGATGAGCTGGGCGCGCCGCGGCACCTCGATGCCGAGCAGCTTTTCCGCCGCGAGGCAGAAGGCGTGCTCCTGATTGATCGGCGCGACATAATCGAGCCGGTCGAAATACGGGATCGCCTGCAGATAGGTCTTGTGCTCGATCAGCTTTTCGGTGCCGCGATGCAGAAGCCCGATATGCGGATCGACGCGCTCGACCACTTCGCCGTCGAGCTCGAGCACGAGGCGCAGCACGCCGTGCGCCGCCGGATGCTGCGGCCCGAAATTGATGGTGAAGTTGCGCTGGCGCGGTTTCGGCCATCACGCCACGTCTCGCGTCACTTTCGCGGCCTTGGCCGCAAGCCGCGCGTTGAACTTGTCCCACATGACGACGAAGCGCTCGTGGCGGCCTTCGCCGATCAGATCGATGCCGTCATGCGCCTTGACCTTGAAGGTGACGCGCTGGCCCGGTGACCGCGATGCATTCGACGTCGACCGTCACCGTCATCCCCGGCAGCGTCGCCGCCAGATGGCTGACGTCGACATGCACGCCGAGGCTGCCTTCGCCGGGATCGAGATGCGGCGCCAGAAGCTGCGTGCAGGCCCATTCCATCAGCACGATCATGATGCCGGTGGCGAACACCTTCGGCATCGCGGCGATCTCGGGCGCTTCCGGATAGGTGTACGGCACGGTCTTGTTCTCCGGCACCGTGTAGGCGAAGCGGTGCGTCAGGCCGGGCTTGAGCGTCGGTTTCACGTCACGACCTCACGACCCTTTCCCGCTCGCTTTCTCGTCGCCCGGCAGCACATAGTCGGTGCCTTCCCACGGCGAGAGAAAATCGAAATTGCGGAATTCCTGCGTCGAGCCGCACCGGCTCGTAGACGACGCGCTTGAGCTCGTCGTCGTAGCGCACCTCGACGAAGCCGGTCAGCGGAAAATCCTTGCGCAGCGGATGACCCTCGAAGCCGTAATCGGTGAGGATGCGCCGCATGTCGGGATGGCCGGTGAACACGACGCCGTAGAGATCGTAGGTCTCGCGCTCGAACCAATCGGCGCCGGGAAAGACGTCGATGATCGACGGCACCGGCGTCGCCTCGTCGGTCTCGGCTTTGACGCGGATGCGCAGATTCTGCTTCGGCGACAAGCAGATGATAGACGACGTCGAAGCGCTGCTCGCGGCTCGGCCAGTCGACGGCGGTGATGTCGATCAGGTTGACGAACTGGCAGCGCGCGTCGTCGCGCAGGAAGCGCATCACCGCAGACGATATCGCTCGCCCGCGCCGTCACGTTGAGCTCGCGATACGCGACCGCATAGCCGGTCACCGACGCCGGCAAGCGCGGCAGCGATCGTTTTGCCGAGCGTGTCGAGCGTCTCATCCATTTTCAGCGCTCGACGGTCAGCGTTCGATCGTGGCGGTGCGGCGGATTTTCTTCTGCAGCAGCAGCACGCCATACAGCAGCGCCTCGGCGGTCGGCGGACAGCCCGGCACGTAGATATCGACCGGCACGATGCGGTCGCAGCCGCGCACCACCGAATAGGAATAGTGGTAGTAGCCGCCGCCATTGGCGCAGGAGCCCATCGAGATCACGTAACGCGGCTCCGGCATCTGGTCGTAGACCTTGCGCAGCGCCGGCGCCATTTTGTTGGTCAGCGTGCCGGCGACGATCATCACGTCGGACTGGCGCGGCGAAGCGCGCGGCGCGAAGCCGAAGCGCTCGACGTCGTAGCGCGGCATCGACATCTGCATCATCTCGACCGCGCAGCAGGCGAGCCCGAACGTCATCCACATCAGCGAGCCGGTGCGCGCCCAGGCGATGAGATCTTCGGCGGCGGCGACCAGAAATCCCTTGTCGGCAAGCTCGTTGTTGACGTCGGCGAAAAACGGATCGTTCGCGCCGGCCGGCTTGCCGGTGCGCGGATCGATGAGTTCTGCGCGCCGCGGCGTGGCGCAGTGCGGGTTCGCTCAATCCCATTCGAGCGCTCCCTTCTTCCATTCGTAGATAAAGCCGATCGTCAGCACGCCGAGGAACAGCATCATCGACCAGAAGCCGAACACGCCCAATGTGCCCGAACGCGGCCGCCCACGGAAACAGGAAGCTGACTTCGAGATCGAAAATGATGAACAGGATCGCGACCAGATAGAAGCGCACGTCGAATTTCATCCGCGCGTCGTCGAAGGCGTTGAAGCCGCACTCGTAGGCGGACAGCTTTTCCGGATCGGGCTGCTGGTAGGCGACGACGAAGGCGACGACCAGAAGCACAAGCCCGATCACGCCCGCGACGCCGATAAAGACGATGAGCGGCAGATAGGCGAGCAGCAATTGAGTCAGTGATTGACTCATCAGAGGCCCTTCTGAGCGGCAGGCAAAGACCACGCTCCCTGGATCGGGAACCGGTCCCTGGCGGCGCGGTTCCGCATGCGACGGCGAGTGCGCCGATTTGCCCCAAAATCAAGCGGATTCGCGCCACAGTAGGAACTTTGCGACCCTTAGCGCAGTGCACAAAAAGGTGCAAGACAAGCCTGTGTGTGGCGAGCGCGTTGACGCGGCCGGTCGCGACGATGTTACGTTCCCGTGACAATTTTGCCAGTGACAAATTTGCCAGCGACAACGGGCATAGCAGGCATCTGCCGCTTGGCGAGCCGCCAAATTCCTGGCAGGGCATCGCTCGCGCCGCCGGCAGGGCTCAAATTCAAGGCCCTAAATTCGCCGGTGCGACTAGGGAGTGACACTGACGTGCCAGACTATTGCGTGCCAGACTGTTGCATGCCTCGATATTCGCGCCGCGCCGCCTGTTCATGCTGGCAAGCGCGCCTGTCGCCGGTGTCCTGACCACCGCCGTAACGGCCTCGATCGCGCGCGCCGACGATTATCCGTCGCGGCCGGTCAAGATCATCGTGCCGTTCGGCGCCGGCGGCCCGACCGACGTCTACACCCGCGATATCGCGGCCGAGCTGCAGCAGGTGCTGCATCAGGCCTTCGTCATGGAGAACCGCCCGGGCGCCGGCACCACCATCGGCACCGAATTCGTCGCCAATGCGACGCCCGACGGCTACACGCTCTTGATGGTCTCGGGCACCCAGACGGTCAACGAGACGCTCTACCCGAAGAAATCCTATCAGCTGATGCGCGACCTCGTGCCGGTCGCGCCGCTGATGGACAGCGATCTGGTGCTGGTGGTGCACCCCTCGGTGCCGGCGAAAAACCTCGCCGAGCTCGTTGCGCTGGCCAAGGCAAAGCCCGGCACGCTCAATTACGGCTCGTCCGGCCCCGGCTCGAACTATCACATGGCCGGCGAGCTTTTGAAAAACATCACCGGCATCGACATCGTGCATGTGCCCTACAAGGGCTCGAGCGGCATGCGCACCGATATCCTCAGCGGCCAGATTCAACTGCTGTTCGATTCCGTTCCGACCATGGCGCCGCTGATCAAGTCCGGCATGGTGCGCCCGATCGGCACCAGCGGCAAAACCCGCTCGCCCATTCTGCCCGACGTGCCGACGCTCGACGAAGCCGGCGCCCCGGGTTTCCAGGCCACGCTCTGGGTCGGCTTCATGGCGCCGAAGAACACGCCGCAGCCGATCGTCGATCTGCTCAACCGCAACATCACCTCGATCCTGCAACGGCCGGACATCAAGAAGAACCTGGGCGGAACAGGGCGCGACCGCGTTGGTCATGACCCAACCGGAATTTTCCGCCTTCATGCAGGCCGAGATCGTCAAATGGGCTAAGGTGATCAAGGCCAATCACATCGCGCTTATCGACTGAACCATCGAAGACAGCGCACGACGACGCAAACTCAAAAACGCACGGATACACCATGAACGACATGACCACGATCTCCGCTGCCGCGATCAAGGGCGACGAGCACTGGACCACCAAAGACGGCAACGTGAAGCTGTTCATGTTCGAAAAATGCGCCGGCGATCCGAAACAGACCGCGGGCACCATCCTGTTCGTGCACGGCTCGTCGATGGCGTCGCAGCCGACTTTCGACCTTCAGGTCGACGGCCGGCCGGATTCGTCCGTCATGGATTGGTTCGCGCGCCGCGGCTTCGACTGCTGGTGCGTCGACATGGAAGGCTATGGCCGCTCGGAAAAGAGCCGCAACAATAACGCCCCGATCGCACAAGGCGCCGACGACTGCTTTGCGGCTGCGACCTATATCGAGAAGCTGCGCGGCAAGCGCCCGCTCCTCGTCTACGGCATTTCCTCAGGCGCGTTGCGCGCCGCCATGTTTGCAGAGCGCCATCCGGACATGGTTGCAAGGCTTGCGCTCGACGCCATGGTCTGGACCGGCGAAGGCTCGCCCACGCTCGCCGAGCGGAAGAAGAAGCTGCCGGAATTCAGCGCCAAGAACCGCCGGCCGATCGACAGGGCGTTCATTCATTCGATCTTCGAGCGCGACCATCCCGGCACCGCCGAGGCAAAGGTCATCGACGCTTTCGCCGACGCCGTCACCGCGCTCGACGATTCGGTGCCGACCGGAACCTATGTCGACATGTGCGGAAACCTGCCGGTGGTCGACCCGGAAAAGATCACCGTGCCGACCCTGATCATGCGCGGCCAATGGGACGGCATCGCCAGCTTCGACGACCTGGTCAAATTCTTCGCCAAACTGCCCAATCCCGACAAGCATTTCGCGGTGATGCCGGGAATTTCCCACGCCAGTTTCCAGCAGAAGAATTACGCGTTGGTCTATCACATCCTGTGGAGCTTCTTCGCTCAGCCGGCGCCGATCTATCGCGGCTGAGCGTTGACGGACTCTCACCGCGCGGAGCGGCGATAGACCTTCACGTAGTAAGGACGCGAGCCGGCCCGTGCCCGCGCAGCGATGCGCCGCCGCACGTCTTCAACTTCGTAGCCGTCTTCTAGCCGCTGCGCGCAATAGCACGCGGGCTGCCGGACGTCGTCGGCATAGAGCATGTCGTATTCGTGCGCGTTGTGGAACATGCAGCGGCTGTCGTCGTCGAGGAAGGTTTCCGACAGTGCGCCCTCGGCGATGATCACGTCGTGCGTGTCGAGTTCGATATGGAAATATTCGACCTTATCGACGCGCTCGGCCTGGACGATCGAGACGCCGTTGACGAGGTCCTTGGCCTCGATCAGCATGCCGCCGCGCTCGTTCTCGAAATACATCGCATGATGCGGCGAGATCCAAAGATCGCGCGCCGGCACATTGTCGGCGAGCGCGCCGGCCCTGATGCAGACGGGCAAAATGTCCTTGCGGCCCATGATGAAACGGCCGCCATAGCTCCGCCGCCCGATCCATTTTATCGGGCGCAGAGCACCGCCGGCGGTCATCACCTGATCCCCGATCCCGAGCGCTTCGACCTTCGTCGTGCCGTGCTTTGTCTGGATCAAGGTACCGCGGCAATAGCAGGCGATATCGCCCTCATTGGTTCCGAAGCTGATTGTCGTCGTCGTCGAGGCGATATCAATCTTGAAGTTCGACGCCAATACGCCCGGGATGTCGAGCGTAACCGTCTCCGGCGTGGTGCCGCTGCCGTCGGTGCCCTCCAGCGTGAGCTCACCACCGAAATAGGTGCCCGAGTGCTCGATGAAGCCATCGATCTGGATAAAATCATTGGGCCCGAAATTGTCGATCGCATTGCCGGGCGCATTCGCGAGCGTGAATTCAAGCGTCGCGCTCGCCACCGTATTGGCAAAGGTGATCGCGCCCGCGCCGGCGGCTTGCGTCGTGCCAAGCTGCAAAGTGCCGGCTTCGATCGTGGTGCCGCCGCTATAGGTATCGTTGGCGTCGAGGAAGAGCGTCCCGGCGCCGGTCTTGTCGACATCGCCGGGCGCAAGTCCATCGGTGATCGGCGTCGTGACGGTGACGGTTTGTCCCGCATCGACGTTGAAGACCGGATCGCCGTTGACGTTGATGGCATGCGTCAGCGTGAAGCTGCCGCTGAAATCCAACTCCGTCCCATTGGCGAGCGTCAGGCCGGACGATGCCGCGCCGAGATTGTCGTCGGCAGAGATCGACAGGATCGCGCCCGCGCCTTTGACCGTGGTCCCGCCGCTGAACGTATTATCGCCGCCGAGCACGACGGTGCCGGGGCCATTCACAACGACGCCGGCCACCCCGGCATTGCTGCCGGTGCCGCCCGAGCCACTCTGATCGGCAATGGCGTCGGCGATGGTCAGCGTCTGGCCGGAACCCGGAGTGAAATTGAGCGTGTCAAAGCCCTGGACGAAAATGCCGCTGCCGAAAGCCGAGCCAGGCGCGCCGCCCTCGCCGTAACCGGCAACATAATTGGCGCCACGGCCGCCCTGGACGCCGCCGCCGGAAAGGTCACCTCCGGCCGTGATGAGCGTGCCACCTTGCTGCACGAAGACGCTGCCGCCGGCGCCGAGGCCGCCACCGCCGCCCGGTGCATCGCCACCGCCGCCGTGACCGCCGCCAAAACCGCCACTCGTGTAATTGTAAGTGACGGAAGTGAGGCCGCTACCGCCGCCACCGCCAAAACCGCCAGTGCCGGCAACGAAGCCACCGGCGCCACCGCCGCCGAACCCACCGTTGCCACCTTGATAATAACCGCCGCCACCGCCACCGCCGAAGCCGCCACCCCCGCCCAAGCCATAGTTGACGGTCACAATGGAGGCGGGCGAGACACCGCCGCCATTGAACCAGGAGAAGTGAGAGCCCTTCTGAAAGGTCCCACCGCCGCCATAGTCCGAGGGTGCATCGAGCAGAATACCGGAGCCGGCTGGCGTGTTACGCGCGTAGCCATTCGCTCCGGCACCAACGCCGCCGCCGGCTTTGCCGCCATTGCCGCCCAGGCCGCCGCCCCCACCTCCGACAAACTTGCCGCCCCATTTATCGAACGCTTGCGTGCCGCCATTGCCACCCTGCGCCTGATCGCCGCTGAACGTGACCCCGGACAGCGTCACCTGCGCGCCGGTCCCGACGAACAAGCCGCCACCGAGACCAGCGCCGCCGCCACCGGCAAAGTAGCCGCCTCCGCCATTGCCGCCCCGCGCCAGCGCATTGTCGATAGCGAGGTTCTGGATCGTCACCGAACCGGCATAGGCGAAGAAGCCGCGATAGGCGCCGGCGCCGTTAAGTGTGTGGCCCTGACCGTCGATGGTGAGCGACGCGCTAGAATGCAGATTGATCCCAAACAGATCGGCCGGCGCCGCAAGCGCATTGCCGTTGAACATCACGATGTTGCCGGTGTCGGTGCCTTCGGTGATGTCAGCGGTGAAACGTATGGTGAAGGCGCCGCCGCCCGCCGCATCGATGGTGGCGATGGCCTGATTGAGCTCCTGCTCGGTGGCGACATCGATGACGGTATTGGCGATGGCGCTGCCGTTGCCGAGTTGAATCACGGCAAAGGAGTCGCCGCTGAAATCGCCCTGCAATTGCAGCGTGACGCTGCCGCCGCCGGATTCGTTGACGGTGAGCACGTCGTTGGCATCGATCGTGGCCGAGGTTGCATGAATACTGGCAAGGAAGATCTCGTCGCCGCCATGCGCGAAGCCCTCGATCGTATTGGTCGGCATGGTCGTGCCGTCGATCTTGAGCATCCCGCCTGTCTCGAGCGTGATCGGGCCGGAGCTAGCCGCTTGCGCGTTGGCAAGTTCCAGCGTGCCGGCTTCGATCGTCGTGCCGCCGCTATAGGTGCTAGGGCCGCTCAGTTTCAGCGTGCCGCCCCCGGTCTTGTCGACGTCGCCGGGCGCGGCGCCGTCCGTGATAGCCGTGGTGGTGACCGTCTGCCCGGTCGCGACATCGAAGGTCGGATCGCCGGCGATTGTGATGGTCTGAGGGAATGTGAAGGTGCCGTTGATGAGCAGCGTCGTCCCGTCTTCCAGCGCCAGAGTCCCGTTCAGCGCGCCGAGATTCTGCGCTTTGGTGATTGACAGGATCGCGCCTGCGCCCTCGACGGTGGTGCCGCCGCTATAAGTATTGGTCGCGCCGAGCACGACCGTGCCGGGGCCTTGCACAAGCACGGCGGCGCTCCCGGCATTAGCGCCGGTGCCACCCGATCCGCTCTGATCGGCGATGACGTCGGAAATGGTCAGCGTTTGGCCCGCGCCCGGCGCAAAGGTGACGGTTTGGCTTCCTTGCAGGAAAATGCCGCCACCGAACGCGTAGCCGTACCCGGCGCCGCCGCCTCCCGGATTTCCCCGCTTGACGCTGTCGCCGGACAGGCCGGCGGAGCCGCTCATGATGAGCGTGCCGCCCTGCTGAACAAAAATTGCGCCGCCGGCGCCAAAGCCGCCGCCGCCATATCGCGTGCTGCCGGTGCCAGCCCCGCTGCCCGCACCGAAACCGCCGCCCCCGCCGTCGATAATGCCACCGCCACCACCGCCGCCGAAGCCGCCGCCGGCTCCGAAAACTCCGGCACTGCCGCCACCGCCGCCAAAGCCGCCACCGCCGCCGGAGCCGCCGCCGCCGCCGAAGCCGCCGCTCGAGCCGTTTGCGCCAATGCCACCGCCATCGCCGCTCGCGCCGCCGCCGCCGCCATTGGACGCGCCGAGAACGGTGCCATAGCCGCCGGCGCCGATCGTCCCACCGCTCGCGCCGGCGCCGATGCCGCCGCCGCCGATGCCGCCATTGCCGCCAAGCCCGCCGCCGCCCGCACTGCTGGTCCCGGAGCTGCCATTGCCGCCTTGCGCCTTGTCCGTGCTGAAGCTGACGCCGGACAGAGCGACCTGCGCTCCGGAAGCGACGAACAATCCGCCGCCCAATCCGGCGCCGCCACCGCCGCCGCCATCGCCGCTGCCGCCTTGCGCGAGCGTATTGTCGATCGAAAGATTCTGGATCGTCACCGATCCGGCATAGGCAAAGAAGCCGCGATATAAGCCGGCGCCCGAAAGCGTATAGTTGCCGCCGCCGGACTTGCTGCCGTCGATCGTTACCGAGGCGCCGTGCAGATTGAGCGCGTAAAGATCGGCCGGCGCCGACAGCGTCTTGCCGTTGAAGGTGATCGCGCCGCCGGAGTCGGTGCCTTCGGTGATATTTGCGGTGAATTGGATGACGTAGCTGCCCGACGTCGCCCCATCGACCGTGGCGATCGCCTGGTTGAGCTCAAGCTCGGTCGAGACTTGGATGATTTGCGGATCGCTCACCACGTCCTCCAATGCTATGTACGCACGCCTGCAATCGGGGGCTTTCCTGGTGGCCGCAAACCGCCTTCCCGTGCTTCTCGCTTCGGCTTTGCCAAAAAATTAGCAAAGCCAAAATGCCTTTTCAACCAACGGTTCACCCTCCGACAGGCGGGCCGCCGACCGAAATTTCGCGGGCTTAACCGTAGCTTAGGCCGTTCACCGTCACTTGGTTTCGTGTCCTAGCCGGCTTGCGCTTTCCTGAAAATCGCGCACAAAGCTGATCGCCTGCCGGCTACGGCCCGCGCGCCGACACGGGGAGGATTTTCTTGCAAGCGTCCATTCATTTCATCTCCGGCCTGCCGCGCTCCGGCTCGACGCTGCTGTCGGCGCTGCTGCGGCAGAACCCGCGCTTTCATGCCGGCATGACCGGGCCGGTCGGCTCGCTGATCGAGGCCATGCTGCGCAATATGAGCATGGGCAACGAGACATCGATCTTCATCAGCGACGGGCAGCGCGAGGCGCTCTTACGCGCGGTCTTCACCACGTTCTATTCGCATGCGCCGGCAGGCGATGTGGTGTTCGACACCAATCGCCTGTGGTGCACGAAGCTGCCGTTGATCTCGTCACTATTTCCGCATGCGCGCATGATCTGCTGTGTGCGCGACATGCCATGGGTGCTCGACTCGATCGAGCGACTCATCCGCACCAACAAATTTCAGCCGTCGGGCATTTTCAATTTCGAGCCGGGCGGCACGGTCTATTCGCGTGTCGACGGTCTGGCCGCGCCGGGCGGCATGGTCGGCTATGCGTGGAGCGCGCTGCGCGAAGCATTCTGCGGCGAGCAGAGCGATCGCTTATTGCTCCTCACCTACGAGACGCTCACCACGAAGCCGCAGCTCGCGCTTGAAGCCGTCTATGACTTCATCGGCGAAAAACCGTTCGCGCACGACTTCGACAATATCGAGTTCGATGTCGCCGAATTCGATCGCCGGCTTGGCACGCCGGGGCTGCATGCGGTCGGACGGCGCGTCGAAGCGCATCAACGCCGCTCCGTCCTCCCCGCCGATCTGGTGCGCAAATACGAGAATGACGCCTTCTGGCGCGACCCGGCGCGCAATCCGAACGCGGTAAAGGTTGTGTAAAGGCCGAACGGTCAGCGACCCCACGGGTGCATTTTCTGTGGGTTCCTTGCGGATTTTCCGGCCTGAAGAAGTTCTCGGCCACGATCGGAGACGCCGCCCAATCGGCGGCGATCAGCCCTCCAAATTGGCACAGCCGACGCGGGTCGCGGCCTCGTTCAAAGCCCACACAGCCCGTCGGCCGGGCCTTTCGACCTACTGCAAGAATCGGAGCTAAGTCTTTGAAATGGCGGGAGCGACGGGACTCGAACCCGCGACCTTCGGCGTGACAGGCCGACGCTCTAACCAACTGAGCTACGCCCCCGCGGGCGAGGTCGGGAGTTAAGGCCAGGGCGGCTCCAAGTCAACTAAAGTCGAGGGTTTTGGGCCTTTCATCGGGCTTTCATGGCGGTCATATCCTTGCCATGAAGTGCCCGCAGACACCCCTTTGGTGCAGAAAACATCGGTGGAATCGGCAAAACAAGCGTGGTCAGCCGCAACCGAATCGTTTAACTGCTTCGCGTTGAGCGGCGCTTTTTTCACGCAAACCGCTTCATTGAGGAGGGTCTAATGGCAAGTAAGGCAACCGCGACTACGGTTACATTAAAGCATCTCGCCGCGAGCCTCGCGGAGGACAACGAGCTTTCGAAGAAGCAAGCTGAAGCGATCCTCGGCGGCTTTGTAGGCAATATCGTCAAGCATCTGAAGAAGGGCGAGCGCATCCGCATTGGCGGCCTCGGCATCCTTCAGGTCCGCAAGCGCGCCGCGCGCATGGGACGTAATCCCGCAACCGGCCAACCGATTCAGATCAAGGCCAGCAAAAAAGTGGCCTTCCGCGCTTCCAAGGAACTCAAGGAAGCCGTCTGATTATTCGCCGTCGGCGGATTCGCCACGCGGATCCTCCGTGCGCCACTCACCGCCCGCGCGCTATCGCAATCGCTTGAATTGCGAGGCCGCGGGCGAGTTTTTTTGGGGGCCTCTGGTATCGCGTGCGCCGGGCAGATGCTCCGCGCGCGCCATACTTCGGCACATTACTAGACTGACCGGGCCTTAAAGGCGCTTCTTCGCGAACGCTCTGCCCGAATGTGATTTCAGATACTTTTCAAACGCCAATGCCCTCTGTTTGTTGGGAAAGGCGCAGTACCAGACCAATTCCCAGGGAATAAACTTCGCGGTGTGAGTTGATTTACCAGCATTATGATCCGCTAGTCGCTGTTTCAAATCTGCGGAAGCGCCGGTGTATTCTTGCCCCGGAAATGCAACGCTGCGGATTATGTAGACGTACCACATCGTGCCGCTTCAGCCCGTCTACGCTCTCGCTTCGCTCGAGCTACGCCGGGCACGCTTCGCCCTAACGGGCTCCCGCATGGCTGCGCCACGCGTAGCCCGTTAGGGCGAAGCGTGGTGGGCGATGACGGACTCGAACCGCCGACATTCTGCGTGTAAAGCAGACGCTCTACCAACTGAGCTAATCGCCCTTCCAACCGCCTTGGGCGAGATGTATCGCCCCCGCACGCGTGCGCGCAAGTGTGTGGAAAAGCGCGCGACCGGCGTGCTCCGAACTGTGCCGGCAAATATCCCAGCGAACATTTAACGCGGCGACGGACGACACGGGAACCCGTGTGCTGCACTGCGCTCGATTTCGAAAAATCCACACAAGAGTATTCAGCAACCACATAACGCGCTTGGGAATCGCGACAGTGCGGATAAAGTGTGGGATAAAACGACGTCACGGGCGCGGGCTTCGTGCCCGAAAGGGAGGACCATGTTGCGCAAATCGCTCTCGATCGTCGCGTTTTCGTTTGCGGCTCTGGTTGCCGCCGGTGTGGCCGGTTACGCCCAGAATTTGCCGCCCCAGCCGCCTCCGGTGTCCGGCGGTGGCCTCGGACAAGGCAACGACCAGGAACGCGCCGCCTGCCATCCGGACGTGACCAAGTATTGTCAGGTCCAATTGCAGGTCAATCCGAACGACGTGCTCGGCATTTTGGGTTGCTTGCAGGCCAACCGCCCCAAGATCAGCAAGGCGTGTCAGACGGTGCTGGCAAGCCATGGCCAATGAATATGGCCAATGAATATGGCCAATGAATATGGCCAGTGAATATGGCCAGTGAATCTAGCCAGTAAGCCTGGGCCAGTGAGCCGCTAGCCCAAACCAGTAACAATGGCCAAGCAGCGGTCGCCTAGGACGGTCTGACGTCCTCTGGCACAAGATCCACGTCCTCGAGCGCCGCATCCGTCTCGACCCGTGAGACGTGCTCGGCAAGCTTGACCCACGATTGCGCCAAAGCGAGCCAGAGCGCCTTGTCGCTGGTGTCATCAGCCAACCGAGCCATCGCAACGCATTCTTCCGCGCTTCTGCGGTGATCCAGAGCGGTCCCCATGGGAAACTCCCCGACACAATACTCCAACACTGCCATTGCAGCGCCCAAGTGCGGCGCATGAAGGATCAATGGCGGGCGTAACTCGGGCAAAGAGCGCATCAAAGGCGGCGATCGGAACAATTTTTACTGTGTTTTAAGTCTCCGAGCCTCCCCGAGACGGGTTCCGGATCGCCATCGGCCGGCACTGATGCGTCAGCTACATGACAAGCCCAGTATTCATTGAGTTTTTTGACGCCAGGGCCAAAATTTTACCACAAGTCTTTAGAGATCGTTGCAATGCATATGCGATATTCGCGTAGCTGCACTGCAGCAGGCTTATTTTGCAATGCACCATTGGTGCTTATATTGAGTTCCGATTCTGGTGCTGGCTTTCACGAGCCTTCGCCGGAAAGCGAAATAAAGGAACAAAAACATGTTGTTGTCGTCCATCATCCACTTCTTCAAGTCCTGGAAGCGCTATGGCGTTGCCATGGACGAGTTGTCCCATCTCAGCGACCGCGAACTGGCCGATATCGGCATCACGCGTGGCGATATCCCGCGGATTGCTTGGGAACAGGCGAAGCACTAATCCCACTAAAATCCACCCGATCGCAGCTTGCGGTCGGTAAATCAGCGCCCGGTTCCGGCCGGGCGCTGTTTTTTTGGCCCGGCTCTAGGGCGACGCGGGCATCATGCCCTTGGCCTTGATGATCGGCTGGGCATGCGGACCGGTCAAAAACGCGACGAAGCCCTTGGCCGCCGCGGCATCCTTGGCCGCAGCACCGACGCCGGCCGAATAGACCGTGAAATTCTGAATGTCCGCCGGAAGCGGACCGACAAACGTCACGCCCGCAACCGGCAGAATCTCGCTGATCTGGTGGATGCCGATCTCCGCCTCGCCATCGGCAACGTGATCGGCGACCGCCCCGCCCTGCACCAGGACGGCCTTGGCGTTGACCTCTGTGGCAATGCCGAGCCGCTGCAACAGGCCGGCGACATAGATGCCGCTCGAGCCGCCGGCCTTGGGATCGATATAGGCGACCGATTTCGCCGCGAGCAGCGCGCGCTTGAACGCCTCGTCCGTGCTGATATCCGGTTTTGGCGCGCCCGCTTTGACCACGACGCCGACGCCGACCTTCGCCAAGTCGGCGCGCGTGCCCGGCACGACCTTGCCCTCCTTGGCGAGCCCGTCGATCCCCTCAGGCGTCAGAACGGCAACGTCGAACTCTTCCTTGCCGTCGCGGATCAGCGCCAGATGCTGCCCGACGGTCTGGTAGGTGACATCGACCTTGTTGCCGCTCTCCTTCTCGTATTGCGCGGCCAACGCGCCCAGCACCTGTTTGAAAGCGCCGCCGCTGACGACCTTGATCTCCGCTGATTTGGCAATCTGAGACATGGAAAATTGAGACAGGACAAATTGAGACATGGCAAGCATAAGCGCGGTGGCAAGCGCGGCTGACGTGATTTTCATGCGAACTCCCGGTGAAAATTACACGTGAAAGGCTTTACCCCAAGTGATCTGCATGACGGACCTTGTGCGTGACGGGAACGGCGGGGACAGTCATAAGATACGCATAGCCGCGCCGATCGAAAAGGTCGCCGGAACGGCCACTATGGGAAAGATCGCGGATGCCCGTTCTCGCGCTCATTGACGCCGCCGCGATCCTTCCGGCGCGCGGCGCGCTGCTCGGTTTGGACCTCGGCACCAAGACGATTGGCGTCGCGGCGAGCGACCCGGATCGCCGTGTCGCCGCACCGGTCGAAACTATTGCGCGGCAACGCTTCAATCTCGACGCCAAGCGCATTCTTGAGCTTGCCGCCGAACGCAACGCCGCAGGTCTCGTGCTCGGCCTGCCGATCAACATGGACGGTTCCGAAGGTCCGCGCGCGCAGTCGACTCGCGCCTTTGCGCGCAATCTGGCGCAGCTCACCGAACTGCCAGTCGCGTTATGGGACGAGCGCCTGTCAACGGCGGCGGTCGAGCGCGCGCTGATCGCGGCCGATGCGAGCCGTGCCAAACGCAAGGCGGTGATCGATCAGCATGCCGCCACCTTCATTCTGCAGGGCGCGCTCGACCGCCTCACCCGCGGACAGATCGGGGCGCCGTAAGCTTCCGCTCCGGCGCCCGACTCTCTCAATTCGCTTCAATCATTATCAGCAGTGAAAACCACCGCAGCTTGCCGGATCGGGCGGACCGAAGCCGCCGGGGGCGACAATCGCCGGGTTGGTTCTGATCGCGGGTCCGCCGGAATAGGCCGACGGCGACGGCGCCACGTCGTAATAGGACCGTGCCTGCGGCGGGTCCTTTTTGTAGTGATGAGAGGCGGCGAAGCTCGGCGCCGCAGTCGCAAGCGAGACCGCAGCGGCAAGGGCGCCGGCAACGGCGCCTTTGAAAATTCCGCCTGAGAGAGTTTTAGCCATATTTTTATTTCCTTCTCCGATGAGGACGAAGCGCAGTCCTTGCTGCGCGCGTCAGATAATTTGCAAATCACGCATGGCGAGAGACGCCTGCGCATGGCACGTCTGCAAATGACTTATCGAAGGTCCGCGAAAATTATTCCCAACGCCCGCGCGATCGCAGCCGCGCGCGGAAATGCGCGTCAACGCGCCGCCTTTATGCGTCCGGCAACGCGCGCTGCAGCAAAAGATCAACTGTTTGTGAATCTATCCCGGCGGTGCCGTAAAATGCACCGTGCGTTTTTTCGACGCGCGTTCTGAAAAATGTGTTGAAGATCACAGACGGTGAACTTTGTCTGAGGGCTGCGGCACTTGCCAATAGGGCGAGGCGCAGCACCATTTGTCGCGCATCGGCCTCGCCCAACAATTGTGGATTTTCCGAGTCGAACAGCAAGGCCGGCGTCACGCACAAGACCAACAAACAATTCGGCTTCCTCTTTGCCCTTGAGCGCCCGCAATACGTCGAGGCACATGACATTGCCGGAGCCTTCCCAGATGGCGTTGACCGGGCCCTCGCGATAAAGCCGTGGCAGGAGGCTTTCCTCGACGTAACCGTTGCCGCCAAGCGACTCCATGGCCTCGAAGATGAAGCCCGGCGCGAGCTTGCAAATCCAGAATTTGACCGCGGGCGTCAACAGCCGCGCATAGGCGGCTTCACGCGCATCCGCTGCGGCGCGATCGAGCGCCCGCGACAGGCGGAAGACAAGCGTCACGGCGGCTTCGACGTCGAGCGCCATGTCGGCGAGCACGGCGCGCATCATCGGCTGATCGGCGAGGCGTTTGCCGAACACATTGCGATAGCGGCAATGATGCAATGCCTGCACCAGCGCCATGCGCATCAGGCCTGCGGAGGCCACCGCGCAATCGAGCCGCGTCAATTGCACCATCTGCAGAATGGTGCGGATGCCTGAGCCTTCCTCGCCGACCCGCCAGGCGAAAGCGTCGGTGAATTCAATTTCGCTTGAGGCGTTGGAGCGGTTGCCGAGCTTGTCCTTGAGCCGCTGAAAATGAAGCGCGTTGACCGAACCGTCGGGACGGAAACGCGGCATCAGGAAACACGTCAGTCCCTTTGGGGCCTGCGCCAGCACCAGGAACGCGTCACTCATCGGCGCCGAGAAGAACCATTTGTGGCCGACGACCGAATATGCGCCGCCATCAGGCGTCGCCGTCGTCGTATTGGCGCGCACGTCGGTGCCGCCCTGCTTCTCGGTCATGCCCATGCCGAGCGTCATGCCGGATTTTTCCCACCATGGCCGGAACGTCGCGTCGTAGCTGCGCGACACCACCTTCGGCGCGATTTTGGCGGCGAGCGCCGGCTCCGCGGCAAGCGGCGCCAGCGCGGCGCGCGTCATCGTGATCGGGCACAGGTGTCCGGTCTCGACTTGCGCCGCCATGTAGAAGCGCGCGGCGCGCGAGACTTCCGCCGGCGGCGCGGCGCGTTGTCCCGTATCGGTCCAAGTCGAGGCGTGCAATCCGGCAGCGACGCTCGCGCCCATGAAATCATGATAGGCCGGATGAAACTCGACAGCATCGGAGCGATTGCCCTTGGCGTCGAAAGCGTGAAGCTTCGGCGGGTTCTCATTGGCCTGCCGCGCCAGCGTGAACCTTTCCGCCGTTCCCCACGCTTTGCCGAACGCCGACAGAGCGGCCACCTCGCCCGATCCGCCATTCGCCTTGACCGCTTCGACGAGCGGCGCGTCGCTCGAAAACAGATCGACGTTCTCGTAAGGCGGCGACTGGTTGAACACCTCGTGCGTGTCGAAACGCGAGCGGATGGCCATAGCCGAGAGCCCCTGATCGAATGCCCCTTTGGGGCGTCTTGGTGCTTCACAATCCTAGCACGAACGGCACTGCCGATGATTTCAGTGCATCACTTGAGCCCGTCACCAAAGCGGGCTTGCCGGACCGCGCCCATTGGGCCTATACGACCACTTTAATGACCAAACCCCAGCCGCTGACGCGCCATATCTCCTCGATCAACGACCTGACCAATAAGGAGATCGAAACGATCTTCGAGGTCGCGCAAGGGCTTTTGAAGGAACTCGCCGACGACAACGTCTTCTATCGCATCGCGCGCAGTACCGATCTCGCCTCGAAATTCATCCTCGCCACCCTGTTCTACGAACCCTCGACCCGCACGCGCCTGTCGTTCGAGAGCGCGATGCTCCGCCTCGGCGGCTCCAATATTACCAGTGCCGACCCGGCGGCCAGTTCGGCCGCCAAGGGCGAAAGCCTCGCCGACACGATCCGGGTGATTTCCAACTACGCCGACATTGTCGTCATCCGCCATCCGCGCGACGGCGCCGCGCGCTTGGCGGCGGAATATTCGCAAGTTCCCGTGATCAATGGCGGCGACGGCGCGCACGAACATCCGACGCAAACGCTGTGCGATCTGTTCACGCTGCGCGCCAAGAACAAGAGCCTGCGCAATATGAAGGTCGCGATTTCCGGCGACCTCAAAGGCAGCCGCACCATCCATTCCTTCGTCTATGCGCTGGCGCGGTTCGGCGCCACCATCGATCCTTTGCCCGCGCCAGGAATGGAATTGCCGGCGCATGTCGACCGGCGGCTGCGCGAGGAGTTTCACTCGCGGATGGTGTCGAAGGACACCGGCACATCCGAAAGCGGCCGGATCGACGCGCTCTATGTCACCGCCGATCAGCCGCACCAGCTCTCGCTCTATGCCGAGCCCGAGATCGATTATGGGCTCGTCCTGCAGAAGAAGACCGACGCCGTCTACGTCACCCGCTTCCAGAAGGAGCGCTGGACCGACAAGGCAACCGGCAAGGAATTGCCCTATCCGAAGATCGACGCCAAATTCCTCGGCGAAGCAAAGTATTCCGACGCGAGCGTCATGCACCCATTGCCGCGCGTCAACGAACTCGACGCCTCGTTCGACAGCGACCGCCGCGCGGTCTATTTCCAGCAAGCGGCTTACGGCGTGCCGGTGCGCATGGCGCTGATTTCGCTGATGCTGCACCTGCACAAGAACAATTCGCTGCACAAATTCGCCGGCGGCTTCGCCAAGCCCGATCATCCGGTCTACGCGCAGCCGATCGGCACCGGCGTGGCCTGCCACAACACCAATTGCATCACCTGCGATCCCGCCGAAAGCCAATACGCCGCCAACAAGTTCTATGTGATCGAGGCGCAAGCCGGACACCGGCTGCGTTGCGTCTATTGCGAGGCCGATATCGATGAGGACGTCACCGCGCATTTCGTCACCGGCGACACGGTGCGCAAGACGTTTTCGCCGGGACTTGCGGCGATTGCGCGC
This sequence comes from uncultured Alphaproteobacteria bacterium, assembly GCA_963695615.1. Classification (GTDB taxonomy): domain Bacteria; phylum Pseudomonadota; class Alphaproteobacteria; order Rhizobiales; family Xanthobacteraceae; genus BOG-931. The sequence goes on from CAVOHH010000014.1 coordinate 437,880, forward strand.
GCCGCACCCGACAAGCTTCGGCACTTCGTCATTTATCCGAGCGAAGCCGACGCCATTGCCGCGGGCTTTGCGCCGCGCGAGATCGGCAAAGTCCGCACGGGTTGACGTCTTGTTGCTGTTGCCCGGACGGGGCAAATTCGTCATTGCGAGGAGCGCAGCGACGAAGCAATCCAGCTCCCCGGCACAGATTTGATCGCCGCGCTCGGGCTCCCGCCTGGATTGCTTCGCTTCGCTCGCAATGACGGAAAAAGAGCAAGTCATCATGTCACTGCCGCTCAATGTGTCACCTGTATTCGCCTACGGCGCGGCGTTGATATTCGGCTATCTGTGCGGCTCGATTCCGTTCGGCATCATCCTGACGCGGCTTGCCGGTACGGCCGATCTGCGCAGCATCGGCTCCGGCAGTATCGGCGCCACCAATGTGTTGCGCACCGGCAACAAGAAGCTCGCCGCGGCGACGCTGCTGGGCGACATGCTCAAGGGCACGGTGGCGGTTGCTCTCACCATCCTGGTTCTTGGCCGCGACGCAGCGCTCATCGCCGCCTTTGGCGCGTTTCTCGGCCATCTCTTTCCGGTTTGGCTCCGTTTTCGCGGCGGCAAAGGGGTGGCGATCTATATCGGCCTGTTGCTGGGTTTCAAATGCTGGCTGGCGCTCGTGTGTTTCTGCGTCGTTTGGGCAGCGGTCGCCGCTTTGACCCGCTATTCGTCGCTGGCCGCCCTGATCGCGAGCGCGGCGACTCCAGCCGTCTTGTGGTTGAACCACAATATCCGCGAAGCGCAGCTCTTCCTCCTCTTGACCGTATTGCTGTGGATCATGCACCGCGCCAATATCGCGCGGCTCGTCAACGGCACGGAAAGCAAGATCGGCGAGCGAAAGCTGAACACGGCGCCTGAAAGATCAACCGTCATTGCGAGGAACGAAGCGACGAAGCAATCCAGAACGAGAGTCCAGCAAGCACTGGATTGCTCCGCTACGCTCGCGGAATGAGCGGACATTGGACTACTCCGCCGCTTCCACCGTCACCCGCACCGGCGCAACTGGCGCGCCGTGGGTGTGCGGGATCTTGTCGGCGAAGACTTCGACGAAATGATCGGTGTCGCCGACCCCGGTATGCGGCCGCAGCGCCTCGTCGAAATGCGTCGTCGCCGCCGGATCCTTCGCCACCTTCGCCATGATGCGGCGATAGCGCCAGATCAGCCGGCCCCATTGCGACCAGCACCTTCGAGACAATCGAACAGCGCGCCACGGATAGAACACCAGCGGATTAAGCACCTTCTTGCCGGAACGCCGCTGGGTGCGAAGCTTGCGCCGGAAAAAGCCGAATTGCAGCGGATGCACGCCTTCGATCCGCGCCGCGCCGGAGAAGATGGTCAGCGAGTCCAGAACCTTGGTGCGGTTGATGCCGGAGACGACGGCGCGACGCATGATCGTCTCGACATGTTCGTCGGTGTAATAGCGCTTCCAGGCATCGGCATAGACCTGCGTCCAGGCTTCCTTCGACATGATCGGATGCGCGGTGCAGGCATGTTCGAGATCGTATTTGTTCATGTCGGGGTCCATCGGCACCCCTTTCATGTACAGGTTCTTGTGATCCTCGGAGCCCGGCAGCGGCGTCAGATAGAAGAATTCAAGAATGTCGACCGGCAGTTCCTTCTTGATGATCTCGATATCGCGCGCGATCGTCTCCGGCGTGTCGGTCGGGAAGCCGAGAATGTAGCCGGCATAGGTCATCACATGCTGCTGGCGCCAGGCGAGCAGCATGTCGCGATATTCCCAGATCTTGTTCTGGCGCTTCTTGGCGCCCATCAGGGATTCCGGATTGATGTTTTCGAGGCCGAGGAAGATCGCGGTGCAGCCGGCGCGCGCCGCCTTTTCGATGAAATTCGGAATGCGGTGACACAAAGTGTCGACCTGGAGCAGCAGCTTGATGTTGAACTTGTCGCGCTCGCGCAGTTCGATCAGCCGGTCGAGGATCGGCTCCCAATTGCGGTTGCGGGCGAAATTGTCGTCGGTGACGAAGAACCGCGTGATGCCCTGCGCCGCGTTGGCGCGCACGATGGCTTCGACATCGTCCGGCGTGCGATAGCGCGATTTGCGGCCCTGCACATTGATGATGGTGCAGAACGCTGCACTGGAACGGACAGCCGCGGCCGGCGTCGAAACTCGAATAATGGCCGGCGACCCGCGTCACCACCGAGCGCGGCAGGATCGGATAAACCGCGGCCGCCATCTCCGGCAGGTCGTTGAGATATTTGTAGATCGGCTTCGCCGTGCCTGCGGCGACATCGCGCAGCACTTCGGCCATGCGGCCTTCGGCTTCGCCGGCGTACAGATGAATGCCGAGGTCGAGCGCTTCCTGCAGATCGGCCGGCAAGCGTCGGCAGCATCGAAATGCAGCCCGAGACATGAAAACCGCCCATCATGACGGTCAGCCCGCGTTCGCGGAATTTACGGCCGAGATCGAGCGCGCGCGGATATTGGTTCGACTGCACGCCGATCAGCCCGACCATGCCGCCGCCGGCGGCGCGGATGCGCTTCGCCACGCCCTCGACATCGACGACGGTGTTGCACTCGTCGCAGGCCTCGATCTCGATATCGACGTCGGGACCGAGCACGCGCTCGTCGGCGCACTCCTTGATCAGCCCATAGACGCTGGCGAGGCTGTTCGACGGCAGCGTCGAGCGCAGCCACTGGATGACATAGCCATCCGGGTCGTAATGCGACGGCTTGATCAGAACGACGCGGAACGCGCGCTTGGCCGGGCTAGCGTCCAATGTACACCCTCCCCAAAGGGAAACCCCACATACCCCGGCGATCTAGAGGCAAGCCGGGGGCCAAGTCAGAACAAGTCCGCCGCAAGTCGGGGCAATCTGCGTTTTTGGCGGCCGGTTTGCAACGGTTTTCGGTCCAGGGTGCCGGCGCTGTGAGTTCCGAACGCTCCATCCTCCCCCGTGAAAACGGGGGAGGTAGCCGCGCGAAGCGCGGAGGTAGGGGCGCGGGCGGCGTCGCATGGTACGCCGCCGAAAGCTCGCCCAGCCTCAAGTCCAAGCACCTCACGGCACCACGAGCTTTCGACATCATGCTTCGCTCCACCTCAGACGCCCCTACCCGCCATGCTGCGCATGGCGACCTCCCCCGTTTTCACGGGGGAGGATGAGCGCGGCCGTTCTCGCGCCGCATCCGCGCCCAAGCTTTTGTAAATACCGCCACGTTGAAAGCGCGAAGAAGAGCACGGAAGAAAAAAGAAGGGGTGGTGCCTGCCTTTTCGCTGCCCGCTACGCTCACCTCGCCAAATAAAAAAGGAAGCGGAACGCCGACAGACGCATTGGTCCTCGTGCCGTGCTGCTGGCACGGCCGCGCATCCAGCAGGATGCGCACGTCTATCGGCGTTCCACCACGGCTCTGGCCCAGGAGAGATCTCCTCCCAAGGGCCCTGCTCCAGGCCACGTTTCCTGGGACTTGGAATTGGCGCCGATCCCGTAACGATCCCCATTCCTGGGGCGGAACCGACGCGGTTTTTGCGGGCGTTACCCGCCTTCACCTGTCCCAGTCCAGCGAGCACCTCGCGCCCCAGTCGGTAGTGCTGGGAGGTTGATGCCCGGAGCCGCCCGGGAGCGGTTTACAACACCGCCCGCGGGCACCGCCCTCGCTCCCATGCCCCGGCATGTCTCCGGGGCAGGTCCTTTACGTGAGCAAGAATCGGGATGTAACTAAAGCGGTGACCACTGTCAAGCGTCGTCACACTCTTGGAGACAAATGTCCCTCTTGTAAGATGTAAGACGGTAAGCCACATTCGCACCATGAACCGTCAGACTCGCACACCCGCTGCCTTCTCGAAGGTTTCGGTCAAAAGCCAGACCGTGATTCCGCGCGAAGTGCGCGAGCGGCTCGGGCTGAAGCCCGGCGATACCTTGCGTTACCGCGTGACCGAGGACGGCGTATTACTCGACAAGGCGTCCGCGAATAAGACCGACGATCCGTTCGCCGCTTTCTCCGAATGGTCCGGCGCGGCCGATGAGAAAGCGTATGGCGGCCTCTGACAATCCGCGTTTCGATCCTTTCGACGTCGTCGTGGTGCCGTTTCCTTATGCCGACCGTCTCGCCGAGAAGCGCCGCCCTGCTCTGATCATCTCCAACCGCAAGCTCGCCGCGCACGGTCTCGTTTGGGTCGCGATGATTACCAGCGCCGACAATCAATCGTGGCCGAGCGACGTCGCGATCGCCGATCTCGACCGCTCAGGATTACCGGTGCCGTCAGTGGTGCGGCCGGCCAAGATCGCCTGTATCGAGCCAAGCCGGATCGACCGCCGCATCGGACGGCTCGACAAGGCGGAAGCACGGAAGGTAGGGCAGCGGCTGCGCGGATTTTTGGGGTGATATTAGGCCGACGGACTTGAAGGCCGCTCCGAGGTCGCTTCGCCATCCGGGCTGCGCTTGCTGCAATACGATTCAGATCGCACGGTACTATCGCGTAGGCGCCACAAGTCGGGTTATCCTCCCGAGAGGCAATCTCAGGTTGAGAGAAACCGAAATGGACGGTCCCGGCCTCGTCGCTCGTCTTTACGATTTTGTCTGGGCGCTCCTATCTTATTGGTGGCTGCTCGTGCCAGGCGGCATCTTTGCAGTTGAGCCCTTGATCGAAGGATTGGCTCCGTCGACTTGGAAGTCGGCAATCGACAAGCAATGGCCAAAAGAAAAACGTCATAAGCTTTTTCGCTGGGGATCAACGATAGCGCTATTGTTTGCCGGATTTCTTGCGTTCGACGATGTAAACACTCGAAATCGAAGTTTGCAGCGTGAATTGACGGCAGCGCTTCAGCGGACTGCTAGCCCCACCCAACAATCCACCATCGATAGATTGAGCGGCGATCTCGTGGCGGCACGCGGTGAGATCGATAGACAGTCCAAGTTCATCGAGCGGCAAGAGCAGGAAATTGACGCTCAAAACAAACAAATCGCTGCCCTACAACCAAGGCCGGATCGACATCTTAATGAAGATGACAAGCGACGGTTGGAAGCGGCCTTTTTCCCTCTAAAAGACCAGTTTTCTACACTCCGAATTGGCGCACCGGGAAATGGCGAGCCGCAAGGCTATGCGGCCGAATTTCTCCAAGAGTTCAACAGCGTTGGAATACTGGTGCCCCGAGTAGAATTTTTAATTGCCACGAGCGCACAACAAGCTGCCCTGCAAGTTGTAGTCAAGAACGTAAGTAAAATTCCCCCGAAAGCAGAGCTATTCGCCGAAACAATGAAAGCTGCCGGCTTTCAAGTTGTCGGTGGCAAAATGGATACGCTCGGGGACGACCAATTCATGTTTGTCGTTGGCGAAAATCATTAGGCCAATCGGAGCACTAAGGCTGAGACTAAACGTGCACGACACCACAAAATCCATCCGCCTGACCGATGAGCAGCGCATCGACTGGCTGCGCCTCATCCGCAGCCAGAATGTCGGGCCGCGCACGTTCCGCGCACTCATCAACCATTTCGGCGGCGCCCGCTCAGCGCTCGACGCCCTGCCCGGTCTCGCCCGCCGCGGCGGCGCCGCTGCGCCGAAAATCTGTTCGCGCGCGGAGGCTGAGCGCGAGATCGAGGCGGCGAAAAAACTCGGCGTACTGATCGTCGCCGCCGGTGAAGCGGCGTATCCGCACCGGCTGCAAATGATCGACGATGCGCCGCCGCTGATTTCGATCCGCGGCAATACCGACGTGCTGGCCATGCCGCAGGTCGCCGTCGTCGGGTCGCGCAATGCGTCGGCGGCCGGCATCAAGATCACGCAGCTGATCACGCAAGCGCTTGAGCGAAGCGGGCTTCGCCATCGTGTCGGGTCTCGCCCGCGGCATCGATGCGGCGGCGCATCGCGCAAGCTCGGCGCGCGGCACGATCGCGGTGCTCGCCGGCGGCCAGGACCGCATCTATCCGGCCGAGCACGAAAGCCTGCTCGAAAGCATCTTGCCGGCCGGCGCGGCACTCTCCGAGATGCCGCTCGGCTGGGAGCCGCGCGCCCGTGATTTTCCCCGCCGCAACCGGCTGATCTCAGGCCTCGCGCTCGGCGTCGTCATCGTCGAGGCGGCGAAACGCTCGGGCTCCTTGATCACCGCGCGGTTGGCGGCCGAACAGGGCCGCGAAGTCTTTGCCGTGCCGGGCTCGCCGCTCGATCCGCGTGCCGAGGGCACCAACGGCCTGATCAAGCAAGGGGCGACGCCGGTCACCGAAGCCGCCGACATTATTAATGTGCTGGCGCCGATCATGGGACACTTGCTGCCGGCGCCGGCGCCGGACGGCGAACTGCAAGAGCCCGGACCCAGCACGGAGCCGGAAGCCGATGAGCGCGCGCGGATCGTCGCGCTGTTGAGCCCGACCCCGGTCTCGATCGACGATCTGGTGCGGCTGTCGCAAACCTCGCCGCGCGCGGTGCGGATGGTGTTATTGGAGCTCGAAATCGCCGGTCGCCTGGAGCGTCATGGCGGCGGGCTGGTCTCGCTGATCTAGCGCGCTTTCTTCTTCACTTTGCTCTGATTGTAATCGGCAGCGGCGCGGACGAGATTTTTGAGCGCACGCTCATTGATCTTGTCGTCCTCGTGGATATCGATCGCGCGTCGCGTGTTGCCTTCGAGGCTGGAGTTGAAGAGGCTTGAGGGGTCCGCCAACGAGGCGCCGTTGGCGAAGGTCAACTTCACGGCGCTCTTGTACGTCTCGCCGGTGCAGATGATTCCGGCGTGCTCCCACACCGGAACCCCTCGCCACTTCCACTCCTCGACCACGTCGGGGCAGGCCTCTTTGATGAGAGCGCGGACCCGAGCCAGCGCCTCGCCCCGCCAATCACTCAGCTCCTTGATTCTCGCATCTATAAGTCGAGAAGGGGACTTGCTGTTCCCACTCTTCGTCATGCCCGCTTCTCCTCGTTAGTCCCGACCTTCCACCTGGCGGCATAGGGCAGCGCGAACAAGTAGAGACCGGTGAACAATAGCAAAAAGAGCGGCGGCAGTGGCGTGTAGACCACCCAGGAGGGAGATTTCCCCAGTCCCATAGCGACGAAGTTGGCGATGACAGTGACTGTAAAGACAATGGACAGCCAGCGGTGGATCTGGCGAAACCACGTGTTCCAATTCAACGGAACCTCCTTTGAAGCGAGCCGAAGCGCGAGGCGGCGGACTTCAATCTATCCGCGCCAAGACCTGCTCAAGGGCCGCAAAGAACTTGCGCCCACCCGCACTTGGCGCCGTGGTAGGCCTGCTGCTGATCCGGCCGGAAGCCCGACTGCTCCATGCGCAGGTGGGTCCCCGTGCTTGTCGGGGTGAGAGTCCAGGTGACGACACTCTCGAGACCCATCGCCGCCCATGTGTAAGACAGCGTTTTGTTCGGCTCGACGGCCATGACCTGACAGTCGACAGCGCCCCAGTCGCCGCGAAGATTGAAACGGTGGTCGACGACAGGCTTGAAGTCGTTCTTCATCAGCCACTCCTCGATCAGGTGTGGTTGGGTGAGCGCGCGCCAGATTTTTTCCGGCGGATAAGGTATCTCACGTTCGACAACGACGGCGAGCGTTTCGGTGATTGCTCATTGGTCCATCCTTTTGAGCAGATCTTCGAGATGGTCGAACCGGCTCTGCCAGAAGCCGGTCATCTGGCTGGTCCAGTCGATCAGCGGAGCAAGCGCGCGGAGCTGCGCGCTATAGTGCGTCTGGCGGCCTTCGTGGCGGTCGCGCACCAGCCCGGCCTTCTTTGAGGACTCCGAGATGCTTGGAGACGGCCGGCTGCGAGACCTTGGCCCGCGCCGTCAGAGCCCCGACCGTCTGCTCGCCTTCGCGGCACAGCCGTTCGAAGAGAGCCCGCCGAGTCGGATCGGCGAGCGTTCGAAAGAGCACATCATGAGCGTTTGGCATTTGAGATCGATAACCCGCTGGTTATTGATTGACGTATAACCAGCGAGATATGTGTTAGTCAAGCAGGAACGGGGAGCGGCCTATTACGGCGACAGCGAGCGTCGGGCTTTGATGCTCTAGCGCATCGTTTTCCAAGGATCGGGCTTTTCGGTGGGGACAGGCACGCGCTTGAGCGCATCTTTGTAGGCCTGCTCGTCCGCCGGCGGTGCTGTTGTCTTTTTCGCCGCTCTTTGCTGGCTCAATGTCGTTGGTTGCGCTCCCTGCGCCTGGGCGTGAACGGGCGCCGCCAGCAAAGCAATCGCCGTTAGCGTTGCGAGGATGCGCATCGTCAATTCTCCCGGATCCGGAACGCCCCGCCACTATCATGTGGCCGGGACCGAATGATGGTCATGCACGATTGTCCACCGGTGATCGATCTTCACAAGCCGATCTGCCGATCGGGAACCCTGCTATCTCCTTGCCGCTTGATCGGCCTCGAGCGCCGCCATTTCCAACAACTGGCTGAGCACATCAAGCCCGTTGCGCTTGGCGATCTTGGAGAGATCCCCGGCGAGCGAGGCGATATATCGGGCGACCGAGTCAGGCGTTTCCCCGCCATCCGGACTGTCGGTGTCGTCACTGTTCGGCATTTTCCGTTCACGGCACGATTTTTGGCGCGATTTTGGGCGCGGCTTTTGGGCACGCTGCCTCGCTGGTCGGGCCCGCTTGCCAAGGCAAAGTTCTGATTGTTTTCCAACGTCCCCCAGGTCCGCACTAATATACCGACGCGCTATAATATGTAAATTAACAACCTGAGGATGCGACAACACATCGTGCGGTTTGGAACGGTTTATTTCGTTCTTTGGGGTTAGCTCTGGGGCGTTTTTTAGCGAGACCGATTTGACAGTCGGGCCGTCATTACCCATGTTCCCGGCGGCCGGCCTGCTTTGTTGCGCGCTTCGAATTGGCAAAAAGGCCGTAAAATCATCGGGTTATGCATGAATCTTGTACTGGTGGAATCGCCTGCCAAGGCGAAGACAATCAATAAATATCTGGGCAAGGACTATGAGGTCATGGCCTCGTTCGGCCATGTCCGCGACCTGCCGCCGAAGAGCGGCTCGGTCGACCCGGACCATGATTTCCGCATGCTCTGGGAGATCGATCCCAAGGCGGCGAAGCGGCTGAACGATATCGCGCGTGCCGTCAAAGACGCCGACAAGCTCATTCTCGCCACCGACCCGGACCGCGAAGGCGAAGCGATCTCCTGGCACGTCCTGCAAATCCTCAAGGAAAAGAAGGCGCTCAAGTCGCAAATCGTCGAACGCGTCGTGTTCAACGCCATCACCAAGCAGGCGGTGACGGAAGCGATGAAGCACCCGCGCGCCATCGACCAGGCTTTGGTCGACGCCTACCTGGCGCGGCGCGCGCTCGATTATCTGGTCGGCTTCACGCTGTCGCCGGTGCTGTGGCGCAAGCTGCCGGGCGCGCGCTCGGCGGGGCGCGTGCAATCGGTGGCGCTCCGCCTCGTTGCCGACCGCGAATTGGACATCGAGAAATTCGTCCGTCAGGAATATTGGTCGCTGGTCGCGACGCTTGGCGACGCCGCGCAACGAGACCTTTGACGCGCGCCTAGTCGGCGCCGACGGCAAGAAGCTGCAGCGCCTCGATATCGGCGCCGGCGCGGAGGCCGAAGCCTTCAAGCAGGCGCTCGAAACGGCGGCCTTCACGGTGACGTCGGTCGAAGCCAAGCCGGTCAAGCGGCACCCCTACCCGCCTTTCACCACCTCGACGCTGCAGCAGGAAGCCAGCCGCAAGCACGGCTTCGCGCCGGCGCACACCATGCGGGTGGCGCAGCGGCTCTATGAAGGCGTCGATATCGGCGGCGAGACCGTCGGCCTCATTACTTATATGCGCACCGACGGCGTGCAGATCGCCGAAGAGGCGATCGGCGCGGTGCGCAGCGTCATCGCAAGCGATTACGGCAAGGATTACGTGCCCGGCGCGCCGCGCCGCTACGAGACCAAGGCGAAGAACGCGCAGGAAGCGCACGAAGCCATCCGGCCGACCGAGCTGACGCGCCGGCCGCGCGAGACCAAAAGCTTCCTCGATGCCGATCAGGCCAAGCTCTACGAGCTGATTTGGCTGCGCACGGTGGCGAGCCAGATGGAATCCGCCGAGCTCGAGCGCACCACGGCCGATATCGAAGCCAAGGTCGCAAGCCGCATTCTCGATCTGCGCGCAACCGGCACGGTGGTGAAGTTCGACGGCTTCCTCACGCTCTATAATGAAGACCGCGACGAGGACCCGGAGGACGAAGAGGCGCGCCGCCTGCCGGCGATGAGCCAGGGCGAAAAGCTCGCCAAGCGCTCGATCGCAGCCGACCAGCATTTCACCGAACCGCCGCCGCGCTACTCGGAAGCATCGCTGGTCAAGCGGCTCGAAGAGCTCGGCATCGGCCGGCCGTCGACCTATGCGTCGATCCTGCAAGTGCTCAAGGACCGCAAATATGTGCGGCTCGATAAGCGCCGCCTGGTGCCGGAAGATCGCGGCCGCATCGTCGTCGCGTTTCTGGAAAGCTTCTTCGCCCGCTACGTCGAATACGATTTCACGGCGGGGCTCGAGGACAAGCTCGATCTGATCTCCAACAGCGAGATCGCCTGGCGCGACGTGCTGCGCGATTTCTGGCAGGATTTTATCGGCGCCATCGACGAGACCAAGGATCTGAAGATTTCCCAGGTCATCGACGCGCTCGACGCGCTGTTGTCGCAGCATCTTTATCCGGCGCGCGAGGACGGCGTCGATCCGAAAGTGTGCCCGACCTGCAGCCACCGGGCGGCTGTCGCTGAAGCTCTCGAAATTCGGCGCCTTTATCGGCTGCTCGAACTATCCGGAATGCCGTTACATCCGCTCGCTGTCGGCGTCCGCCGAAGGCGGCGATATCGGCGTGAAGAAGCTCGGCGAGGATCCGGAAACCGGGCTCGATATCACGGTGCGCGGCGGCCGCTTCGGCCCCTATCTGCAGCTTGGCGAGACGACCAAGGACGGCGAGAAGCCCAAGCGCGCTGGCCTGCCCAAAGGCGTCGCGCCCGACGAGATCGATCTCAAGCGCGCGCTGTCTTTGCTGTCGCTGCCGCGCGACGTCGGCAAGCATCCCGAAGACGGCGAGCCGATCAAGGCCGGCATCGGCCGTTACGGGCCTTACGTGCAGCACGGCAAGATCTACGCGAACCTGGAATTGCCCGAGGACGTGTTCACCATCGGGCTCAATCACGCGGTGACGCTGATCGCCGAGAAGAAGGCCAAGGGTCCGCGCAAGCGCTTCGGCGCGGATCCGGGCCGGTCGCTCGGCGACCATCCGAGCCGCGGCGGGCCGATCGTGGCGAAGAAGGGCCGCTATGGGCCTTATGTCAGCCATGACGGCGTCAACGCCACGCTTGCCGTCCGACAAGACGCCGGAGACCATCACGCTCGAGGAAGCCGCAGCCCTGGTCGATGCGCGCGCCGATCGCGGCCCGGCGCCGCACGCGCGCCCGCGCAAGGCGCCGCGGGCTGCAGGTGGCGCCGCGCGTACCGGCAAGCGGGCTGCAAGCAAAGTGTCGGCGGCCAAAGCCGCGGCACCGAAAAAGCCGCCGGCATCCACAGCCAAGACCCGGAAGAAGACGCAACAAGCTGCCGAATAACTTTGACGCGACCCGCTACTGGCTCAGAATGTGGGCTGGGGCCCAGTTCTGGGCTTCCGAGTAGCCCATGAAACGCCCGCACCAACGCCTGCCCACCCGCGATGAGCTTGTCGCCTTCATCCGCGAGCGGAGCGGCCAGGTTTCACCGCGCGAGATCGCCAAAGCCTTCGGCGCCAAGAACGCCGACCGTGCCGCGCTCAACCGCATGCTGCGCGAGCTTGCCGACGAAGGCAGCATCGACCGCCGCCGCAAGCGGCTGCATCACTCGGGCACGCTGCCCCCGGTGGTGCTAGCCGACATTACCGGCCGCGACAGCGACGGCGAATTTCTGGCGCGGCCGACCGAATGGGACGAGCAGGCCCATGGCGCGCCGCCGGTCATCCGCATCGTCACGCCGCGGCGCGCGCGGCAATCTTCCCAGTTTCGTGGCGAAACCGGCGGCGTCGGCGACCGCGCGCTGATCCGCATCGAGCGCGCGAGCGACGAGGAAACCACCGGCCGCGTCATCAAGCTGATCGATCGCGCCAAGCATCGCACGCTCGGCGTCTTTCGCGCTCTGCCGTCGGGCGGCGGGCGGCTGGTGCCGGTCGACAAGAAGCAGCTCGGCCGCGAACTCGGCATTGCGCCGGGCGCGACGGCGGGCGCGGCCGACGGCGATCTCGTTGCCGTCGACGTGGCGCGGCAGGGCAAATTCGGCCTGCCTGCCGGCACCGTCGTCGAGCGGCTCGGCTCGATCAAGAGCGAGCGCGCCGTCAGCCTGATCGCCATCCATTCGCACGACATTCCGCATGTGTTTTCGCGCGCGGTGCTCGATGAAGCCGAGACGGCGCGGGCGGCGACGATGGAGGGCCGCGAAGACTGGCGCGATGTGCCGTTCGTCACCATCGATCCGCCCGACGCCAAGGACCACGACGACGCCGTGCACGGCATTCCCGATCCCGATCCGAAAAATGCCGGCGGCCATATCGTCACCGTCGCCATTGCCGACGTCGCCTGTTATGTGCGGCCCGGCACGCCGCTCGATCGCGAGGCGGTCAAGCGCGGCAATTCGGTCTATTTCCCCGACCGCGTCGTGCCGATGCTGCCGGAGCGCATCTCCAACGATCTGTGCTCGCTGCGGCCGCGCGAAGACCGCCCGGCGCTTGCCGTGCGCATGGTGATCGGCGCAGACGGCCGCAAGCGCTCGCATACGTTTCACCGCGTGATGATCCGCTCCGCCGCCAAGCTGCATTACGAGCAGGCGCAGCTTGCGGTCTCGGGCCGCACCGACGAAGACACCGAACCGATTGCGGATAAAGTCCTCGGCCCGCTCTACGCCGCCTATCAGAACGGTGCTGCGCGCGCGCGACGAGCGAAGCCCGCTCGACCTCGACCTTCCCGAACGCAAGATCGTGCTCAAATCCGACGGCACCGTCGATCGCGTGATCATGCCGCAGCGGCTTGAATTGCACCGGCTGATCGAGGAATTCATGATCCTCGCCAATGTCGCGGCCGCCGAGACCTGCGAGAAAGCCCGCGTGCCGCTGATCTATCGCGTGCATGACGAGCCGTCGCCGGAAAAGCTCAATGCGCTGCGCGAATTCCTGGCGACGATCGACATCAATCTGCCGAAAGGCGGCGCGCTGCGGCCGGAGGGTTTCAACAAGATCCTCGCCCGCGTCAAAGGCCACGCCGTCGAACGGCTGGTCAACGAAGTCGTGCTGCGGAGCCAGGCCCAGGCCGAATATTCGCCGGAAAATTTCGGCCATTTCGGCCTCAATCTGCGCCGCTACGCCCACTTCACTTCGCCGATCCGCCGCTATGCCGATCTCGTCGTGCATCGCGCCTTGATCCGCGCCGGCAAGCTCGGCCCCGATGGCCTGCCTGACGACACCGACCTCCGCGCGCTCGCCGAAATCTCGGCCAATATTTCGGCAACCGAACGCCGCGCCATGAAGGCCGAGCGCGAGACCGCGGATCGTCTCATCGCGCATCATTTGGCCGACCGCGTCGGCGCGACGTTCGACGGACATATTTCCGGCGTGACGCGCGCCGGCCTGTTCGTCGAGCTCGATGAAACCGGCGCCGACGGCTTCATCCCGGCGCGCTTCATCGGCGACGAATATTTCCGTTTCGACGAAGCCGGCCGCGCTTTCGTCGGCTCCGCGGTGAGCCACCGGCTCGGCGATGCGGTCACCGTCGAGCTTGTCGAAGCCGCGCCCGTCGCCGGCGCCTTGCGTTTCGCGCTTGTTGGCCATGCTGGCGCGGCGTCGCAAAAGGCTGGACATCCGCCGCGTCACCGGCCGAAATCGGCGCGGCGCGACGAAAAAGCCCGGCCGGCGCGGCCGCCAGCGACTGAGACAGAGTTCGCAGAAAGATCCGCATTCATGGTGGACGACGATATTTCGAGCGTGAGAGCGGGCGGCACCGCGGCGGATCGCGCCGAGCGATTGAGCCGCGTCATTCGCGACCTGAACTTATCCGACCGTCAAACCGCGCGATGCCGCGACGCTGATTTTGATCGACCGTTCGGAATCGGTGCCAAAAGTGCTGCTCGGCCGCCGTCACGAAAAGCATCGCTTCATGCCCGGAAAGTTCGTTTTCCCCGGCGGCCGTATCGAACCGTCGGACAAGAAGATGGCGTTCGCCACGCGCGCTCAACGACAGCCATCTCAAACGGCTGATGCGGCAGGTCAAACGGCCGAGCCTCGCCAAAGCCGCCGCCTATGCGCTTGCCGCCGTGCGCGAAACCCACGAAGAGACCGGCATCATGCTCGGCGTGCCGTCCGACAAGCCGATCCACGCGCCGTCCGAATCCTGGGAGCCGTTCGCCAAAGCCGGCATCGTGCCCGATCTGAGCAAAATCCACTTCATCGCGCGCGCGATCACGCCGCCGAAGCGGCCGCTGCGTTTCGACAGCCGCTTTTTCGCCGCCGAGGTGACGGCGATCGCGCGGCGCGACGACGGCTTTGTCGGCCCGGACAAGGAACTCGTCGAGCTGGTCTGGATGCCGATCACCGAGGCGTCCCGCCTCGATATGCCGGGCATCACCGCGGTCGCGCTCGAAGAGCTGCAGGACCGCATCGCCTCGGGCATGAGTTTCGACCACCCGGCCCCGCTCTACCGCATGCTGCACAGGAAGTTCGTGCGGGAAATTCTGTGACATATGCAGCGACGGCGGCAAACCGGGGAATGAATGGCTGCGTCCAGATGGCGGATTTCCCGGGCCGCGCTCTACGGCTTCGCCGCCGGCCTGATGTTTAAAGCCGCGGGCCTGTTTCCCGCGACCCCAGAGCCGTCGGGGATCGTGGTCCATTGGGCCTATGTCGTCGGGGCGAATGGGCCGGCTACGCGGTGGTCGTCGCGCTGATGTTTTCGATCATCGCCGTCATTCGCAACCTCATCTTCGTCCGCGCGCTTTGACGTGACGAACGACGCGGAAATAAAGAATTATTAACCATTCACATCGACGCTCCATCTATCTGCACATCGCGATTTCTGCGTGATTCTGCGCGGACAGGGCATCGGCAACGTGAAGAAACGATCCATCGCGTTCGCTCTATGCTGCTTGCTCGTCTGCTCGCCTGCATCCGCCAAGACCAAAACCTTCGTCGGCGTAATGTGGCCGATGTTCGGGCCTTTTCTCGCCGTCGGTCTCGTCGAACTGGTCGCCGAGCTCAAATTGATGCCGGATGTCGAGGTCAAGACTTATCTGCATCAGCATTGGCCGTCCCTCGTTGATGACCTCAATCATCTGCCGAAGGGAACACACACGCTGGTTGTCGGCTACAGCCTCGGCGCCAACAGCCACGGTCTTTGTGGCGAACAAGGTCGATCACATCGATTCCATCATCGCCCTGCAGCCGTCTATGCTGAGCTGGAATCCGGACCTGACCGGAAAGGTGGGACGGATCGTTGAAATCTATAACCCGAAGCCGGAGGAGACTCTCGGCGGAATGGGATCAAAGAAACTCGTCGGGGATAATATCGAATATATCGCCAACGATGATTCCCATATGGGAACGCAATTCAGCTCGGACTTCCGCAATTTGGTCAAAAGCGAAATCGCCAGGCTTTCCGCTCAAGACGATGGTGGCAGCACAGCGCAAGCTGCACTGCCTCAGCAGCCGGCCCCATCAAGCCAGATTCCAGAGCCGGATCCTGCCAAGCGGGCGATGGATACTCAGAATGACGCGAAGGCCGTCGACGGCGACAAGACCAAAAATCAGCCGCATTGCGACATCACCGAGAACGGACAGACTGCACAAGCGAAGAAACCTGACGAACTGACTCAGAAAATTATCGACGCCCAGCAGGTCGAGCCTCATCACTATGGCTCCATCGTGTGGCGAGCCGCCTCGACGCCAGAGAAGAAACCTGATGAGCTGACCCAGAAAATTATCGACAGCACTTTGTGTTCGGATTAGCTCGCGCAATAACAAATCTCTTGGTCCTTTACTTGGTCCTTCACTTGGCCTTCGGCCTGGCTTTGATCAGCGCTCTGATCCGCTCGGCATCCTGCGGCGTCGCAGGATTGTAGAGCTGGCAGCCGAAACAGCCCGGGCTCCTCGCCGATATCGACCATCCAAGCTATTTTGAGCCGTAAAAGAGGGCTTTCTTGACTTTTGGGGCTTCCTGACTAGGTTGGCGCCCAACAAGCGAAAGGTTTCTCCAATGGCCAAGAGTGTGACCATCAAGGTCAAGCTGGTTTCCAGCGCCGACACAGGCTTTTATTACGTGACGCGGAAGAATTCGCGCACCATGACGGACAAGCTGGTGAAGAAGAAATACGACCCCGTCGCCAAGAAGCACGTCGAATTCCGCGAAGCCAAGATCAAGTAAGTATCTGGTATTTCTCGCGTTTTCTACCGTCATGCCCGCGCTTGTCGCGGGCATCCACGTCTTTGGGGTCCGGCAAGCACAAAGACGTGGATGGCCGGAACATAGGCGAGCGAAGCGACGCCGTCCTTCGGACGGCTATGTCCGGCCATGACGAGGGGCTTTAATTCGGGAAACTGACCGCTACGCCGCCTCGGGCACGACCCGGTTGCGGCCGTCGCGCTTGGCGCGATAGAGCGCCTCGTCGGCGCGCTTGAGCAGGCTTCGCGGCCGTGTCGTCCTTGCCGCGCAGCCCGGCGATGCCGATCGAGATCGTCACCGGAATGTGGCGGGTGCCCTGGGCGATCGCGAACGGATCGGCGGCGATGCGCCGGCGCAGCCGCTCGGCGACCATGGCGGCCACCGCCATGTCGGTTTCCGGCATGATGATGACGAATTCCTCGCCGCCGTAGCGGCAGGCGAGATCGATGCCGCGGATCGAGCGCTTGATGCGCAGCGCGAAGTCGCGCAGCACGTCGTCGCCGGCGTCGTGGCCGTGGGTGTCGTTGATCGCCTTGAAATAATCGATGTCGAGCACGAGCGCCGCGAGCGACTTGCCGCGCGCCGCCGCCTGCTCGATCAGCGTCGCCGAGATGGCTCTCCATGTAGCGGCGATTGGACAGGCCGGTGAGCGCGTCGGTGATCGCCATCTCGATCGACATCTGGAAATTGTCGCGCAGCCGCTCGGTGTAGCGGCGCTTGCGCACCTGGGTGCGCACCCGCGCCAGCAATTCGTTCTTGTCGATCGGGCGCAACAGATAATCGTTGACGCCGATCTCGAGCCCGCGCGCCATGCGCGCGGTGTTGTCCGGCTCGGTGACGGCGAGAATGGGCAGGTTTCGCGTGCGGTCGAGCGAGCGCAACTGGCTGCACAGCCGGAGCGCATCGTAGTTTTCCAGGCCGAGCGAGACGATGACCAGATCGAAATTGCCGTCGGCGGCGTGAAACAGCGCCTGGTTCGGATCGGGCTCGATGTCGACCTCGTGCTCGGCCTTAAGCGCCGCTGCGATGCGCTCATAAGACGCCGGCCGGTCGTCGACGATCAGCACGCGGCCGTTGCGGCCGGTGTCGGACGACCGCGTCGCGCTCCGGCGATTGAATGCCGATTTCGCGCGAGGTCAAAGCCCGCATGCGCAATTCGTCGGTGACGACTTTGAGCCGCGCCAGCGAACGCACGCGCGGGATCAGCGCCATTTCCGGAATGGGCTTGGTCAGAAAATCGTCGGCGCCGGCTTCGAGCCCGCGCACGCGGTCGGACGGCTGATCGAGCGCGGTCACCATCACCACCGGAATGTGCTGGGTCGCGGGATTGCTCTTGAGCCGCCGGCACACTTCGAAGCCGTCCATGTCCGGCATCATCACGTCGAGCAGAACGAGATCGCATTCGGCGCGCTCGCAGACCGCGAGCGCGTCCTGGCCGCCGGTCGCGGTGACGACGTCGAAATATTCCGCCGTCAGCCGCGCTTCGAGCAGGCGGACATTGGCGGGCACGTCATCGACGACAAGGACGCGGGCGGTCATAAATGATCCCTACGGATTGCCGAGGAAATGGCGGATGGTCTCGATGAATTTCGCCACCGAGATCGGTTTGGAGAGGTAGGCCTCGCAGCCGCCCTCGCGAATGCGTTCTTCGTCGCCCTTCATGGCGAAAGCCGTGACGGCGACGACCGGAATCTTTTTCAGCTCCTGATCGTCCTTGAGCCATTTGGTGACTTCGAGGCCGGAGACTTCCGGAAGCTGGATGTCCATCAGGATCAGATCGGGGCGATGCTGGCGCGCCAGATCGAGCGCCTCGATGCCGTTGCGCGTGCCGACCGTGGTGTAGCCATGGGCTTCCAACAGGTCGTGGAAGAGCTTCATATTGAGCTCGTTGTCCTCCACGATCAGGACGGTCTTAGCCATCCCCCATTCCCTTCCCCAAGCCCCGCGCAATGACCGGTGCCCGATGCGGATGCCAAAGCGAAAGAATTGCTTTACGCCACCTGTGGGCAGCGTTCCGGAACCTAGTGCGGATATGTTACGGAAAGGCAAATGGAACCCGATGAAAGCGCGCGCAAGACAGACACGAGAAGCGGCGGAATCGCTTGCAATTCAAGCGCTTGGCTTCATCGCCGAAGAGCCGGAACGGCTCGGCGCCTTCCTCGCGGCTTCGGGAATCGGGCCGGAAGCCATTCGCGAGGCGGCGCGCGAGCCGGGCTTTCTTGCCGGCGTCCTCGACCATATGCTCGGCGACGAGAGTTCTGTTGCTCGCCTTCGCCGATAGCGCCGGGCTCGATCCCGCAAGCATCGCGCGGGCGCGTCGCGCACTCGGCGGACCACAATGGGATCGCGACTTACCTTAGTTATTGCCTAGTTGTTTGAACACAGAAGGTTGGCCGTGAGCACTGGCTTTTGCCGCGACTGCCTCGCCGATGCCGCGCCGCAAAGCGCGCGCTGCGGAGCCTGCGGCTCGCCGCGCCTGCTGCGCCACGACGAGCTGGAAACGCTCACCATCGCGCATGTCGATTGCGACGCCTTCTATGCCACGATCGAAAAGCGCGACGATCAGTCTTTGGCGGCCGAGCCGCTCATCGTCGGCGGCGGCAAGCGCGGCGTCGTCGCCACGGCCTGCTACATCGCCCGCACCTATGGCGTGAAATCGGCGATGCCGATGTTCGAGGCGCTCCGGCTATGTCCGCACGCCAAAGTCGTTCAGCCCAATATGGAGAAATATGCCGAGGTCGGCCGGCGAAGTGCGGGGGATGATGCAGGCGCTTACCCCGCTCGTCGAGCCGCTCTCGATCGACGAGGCCTTCCTCGACCTCTCCGGCACGGCACGGCTGCACAATATGTCGCCGTCGAAGGCGCTGGCGCGCTTTGCCGGTGACGTCGAGAAGAACCTGCGCATCACCGTTTCAATCGGCCTCTCCTGCAACAAATTTCTGGCCAAGGTCGCGTCCGATCTCGACAAGCCGCGCGGTTTTGCCGTGCTCGGCGCAACGCGAGGCGCCGGCGTTTCTGGCGCCGAAGCCGGTGAGCTTCATCTACGGCGTCGGCAAAGTCAGCGCGGCGCGTTACGCGCGCGACGGCTTGCACCGTATCGCCGATCTGCAGCGCGCCGACGAGATCGACCTGATGCGCCGCTACGGCGAGGAAGGCCGCCGCCTGTTTCGCCTCGCCCGCGGCCTCGATGCGCGCGAAGTCTGCCGCCGACCGCGAGACCAAGAGCGTGTCGTCGGAGACGACCTTCGAGCGCGATATTGCCGACTTCCGCGCGCTCGAGCTCATTCTTTGGAATTTGACCGAAGAGGTGTCGGCGCGTTTGAAGGCCAAGGACCTCGCCGGCGCAACGGTGACGGTCAAACTCAAGACCGCCGACTTCAAGATCCGGACGCGCGCGCGTTCGCTCGATTCCCCGACCCAGCTTGCACAACGCATTTTTGCCGCAGCCCGCGGCCTTCTCGAACGCGAGACCGACGGCACGAAATTCCGCCTGCTCGGCGTCGGCTTAAGCGCGATCGACACCGCCGCGCAAGCCGATCCGGCCGATCTCGTCGACGGCCGCTCGGCGCTTGCCGAGCATGCCGTCGACAGCGTGCGGGCGCGCTTTGGCGACGATGCGGTGGTCAGGGGGCTCGCGTTCGAGCGGCGGGAGAAAAATTAGGGCGTGGACTTGTTCGCGGAAATGCCTGCTTTCGGGTGACAGGCAGATATTGGCCAGCTTATCCACGCGCTCGAGGCGGCATTAACGTCGCGCTGATCACAAGCCCTTAAAGGTCGGATGGTTGAGGACAGCCTCACTGCCAGACTGAATCAATAGGTCCACGTCGTCGGTCGGCAGCTTGAAGCGCGTCGGGATGGAAGACAATTTAGCGGCGCGCTCCGCGTCAAACAAATCGAACCCGACCTGGACAATCTGGAACGTGAAGCTGCTGCAGCGCCAATCGCTCGGCGCCCCAAGCCGTCGTGCTTCGGCGCCCGAGAGGCTGCATCGCCATTTCCGGATTGATTCCTCCCAATCGCGAAGACTCAAGCGAAAGGCGTCGAACCCGCTGCGGACGGCAGAGTTCACCGCAGTGTCGGTCACGGCATTGAGCAAATCGGCGCCGGCGGGCCCTTCGACAGTATGCGCCCAATTCCCTTCCGGAGCCTGGCCGGCATTGACCACCACGAAGATCACGCGGCGCAATTTCACCGCCTTTTCCGGCGTGAGCGGCAGATAAGGCTTGTCCGCCGCCGCCCGCGCAATGACAAGACCCGAAAGGCCGAAATTGTCTGTAATGCCGCCGTCAGCCAGCTTCAGATATTCAATCTGCCCGGGGTCTCGGTAATGCGTGAGCGCTTCGGCGAAGGCCCGCACTTGCGCCCCCGCATTGCGATCGGCAATGACGCGGCCGACCCATGGCGGCAGCGGCGTCGCGCAAGCAGTTGGAAAGCTCTCGAGCACAATGGGCACGAACGCGACCGGCACGGCGGCCGAAGCGGCGACTGCATTGGACAAGGGGTATTTTGCGATATCGCTGCACAGAGCCGCAAACGTCTCCGGCGAAAACAGAAACGGTGTTCTGTTGTAAAGATCGGAGGCATTTATCCAGATAATCGGCTTACCCGGCTTGAAGAGGTCGCCGAGAGTCGCGTTGTTGAAGAGGTTGCGATCAAGCCAGGCAGGTAGCCTGCTCGAGTCGTTCACGCCGCCATTGAGACCGCGGGCGATATTTCTGAGGCTGACCTCTGTGGTCAAATCCTCTTCGGCGTTGCGTATGAGGAAGCGCTCGCGAAAATCGGCGAGCGCCGTGCGGCCTTTGAGTTCGAAATAGGCCGCGGTGACGGAGCCGCCCGACACACCCGACACAAATATCACCCGATCCAGGTAGCTCTTTCCGCCTCTTGCCGGAAGACGATCGAGACCGCGCAATACACCATAGGAAAATGCGGCGGCGCGCATTCCGCCACCGGAGAAGGCGAGCGCAACCGCGGTATCGCCCCCCACTTCCGGAGGCATCAATTGCCCCATCGGACTTGAGCCGACTGCGACAGGTATGTTTGCAGGCTGATTGAAGGTGGCGCAGCCGGCGAGAAGCAGCAGAGAGAAGGACATCGCCTTCGCACTCGGCCGGACGGTCGAGCGTTTTACCGACGGCAATCGCAGGCGGGCGAGGAGTTTCCCCGAACACTCCCCACGGAGCGCGACGAAGGCTGCTTTGATGCTCATTCTCTTGATGCATCCCCCGACCCCGCCGACCTTTTACCCTTGTGTCCGTTATTGAGGGCTTAACTACCGCGCCAGTGCGGTAGTCACGGCAGAAGCTTATGTCCGTTCAGTTTTGCCGCGGGACATCATGACGGGGAAGGCGCACCTGGCTCGGCCGGATCGGCGCTGGCATTGATCGATTGCGTCTTTGCCGTCGAAGCCTCACGGACACGGCTTGGCGTCTTTGATTTCCAGCGAGCTCAGTTTCCCGGTGACGATGAAGTCGTTGTAGTCGAGCGTCAGCGCGCGCGAAATGCCGTTCTCGTAAAGCTCGAAGCCGATCGAGTAAGCCGGTGTCTGCTCGCTGGCGTCTTCCTGTTTCTTCTTCTCGAAATAGCTGATCGTCACCGGCCAGCGCGGCACGGCGTTGCAAGCTTCGGTTCGGCGGCGGCCGCGTCATCGTGCTTGCGCTCGTCGGGCGCGATCTTCGGGCCGATCACGGTGAGCGTGTCGAACACCTTTTCGCCGGTCTCGGAGCCGTCATAGACCGGGAAATTGAGGATGTTCTTGCCGTCGTGCGCGGCATTGATCACGCGCACCATATGCTCGGTGGGGAACACGACGCCGGCGGCGAGATCGAGGGTCTTTTGCTCGGGCTTTTCCAGCGCCACAGCGGTCTTGTCCGGATCGTGCTCGGCATGACCGTCGACCGCTCCGGCGAGAGCTTTCGTCGACATAATTCTCCGACGTGAATTTGAACTTCTTGGCGTCGGCGCCTTCCCAGGTGGTCGAGCGCAGATCGCTGGTCGAGGTCTTGCCTTCGCCGGTGTCGAGCTCGGAGACCTGGCGGAATTCCAGCGAATAGCCCTGGCAGGCATTGCCGTCGAAATCGTAGAGAATGCGGCCGCGGACGCTTGCGATCGACGAATTGCCGCGCACGTCGCCGAGCGACAGGTCGTAGATCGCGCGGTGCGGCATGAGCGGGACGGCGCAATGGGAGCGATCGGACCGTCCTGCGACCAGGCCGCGGGGACCAAGGGTGCCAAGCGCGCCAAGGGCGCCGAGAGCGCCAAGAGCGCCAAGAGCGCGGGAGCGAGAACAAGCAAACCAAAGGCAATCGTGGCGGCAATCGTGGCGCGCGCTGCGAACTTGTCGTCCATAAAGCTATCTCATTCCATGCGGAGATGGCTGCCCGCCTGCCGACTCCCCTTAGCTTTGTGCGTTTTCTTTATTGTTCGAATTGCGGCGAAGATAGGCACCTTACCGGTTTCGGGCAACAGCCGCCCCGCGCCCGGCCGGCTTTTCGCCCCGCTTGCAGCTCGCTTGCATGGCAGGCACCGATCGGCGAAGAAAGCGGCTTAAGCAGGCGCACCACTTAAGCATTCGGAGGAAGCCAATGGCCGGAACGTGGAAAAGAAATTGCAAGAGCTCGGCATCGTGCTCCAGGAGCCGCGGGCGCCGATGGCCAATTACGTGCCGTTCGTGCGCAGTGGTAACATGTTGACGGTCTCCGGCCAGGTTTGCATCGACGGCGAGGGCAAGATCGTCGCCAAGGGTCAGCTCGGCGGCGCAGTCTCCATCGAGGACGGGCAGAAGGCGGCGCGCGCTTGCGCCATCAATCTGCTGGCGCAAGTGAAGTCAGCGATCGGCGATCTCGACAAGGTGGTGCGCGTGGTCCGGCTCGGCGGCTTCGTCAATTCGGCGCCGCATTTTCCCGACGGGCCGAAAGTGATGAACGGCGCATCCGACGTCATGGTCGCGGTGTTCGGCGACAAGGGCAAACACGCGCGCTCGACGGTCGGGGTCGCGGCGCTCCCGTCCGACGCCGCCGTCGAGGTCGAGGGCGTGTTCGAAGTGTCCTAAATGCGCACGTCGCTCGATTGGCTCACCGCCCGGCCCATCGCCCACCGCGGCCTGCATGACGCGGCAATCGGCGTGATCGAGAACACGGCGAGCGCGTTCCGCGCGAGCGATCGAAGCCGGCTATGCCATCGAGACCGATGTGCAGATCAGCGCCGACGGCGAAGCCATGGTGCATCATGACGATGCGCTCGGCCGCCTCACCGAAGGCGAAGGCCGGCTCGACAGTTTTGGCGCCTCGGCGCTCAAGCACGTGCCGTTTCGCGCCAGCGCCGAGCACATGATGACGCTCGGCGAAATGTGCGACCTCGTCGCCGGGCGGGTCACGATGGTCGTCGAACTCAAAGGCCGCTTCGACGGCGACGACCGGCTCGCCGCGCGGGTCGCCAGTGTGCTGTCCCGTTACAGCGGGCCGGTGGCAGCCATGTCGTTCGACCTGCGCCAGGTGATGGCGCTGCGGCAGAAAGCACCGGCCTTGGTGCGCGGCATGACGGCGGCCGAATACCGCCCCAATTCCTATCGAGACTTGCTGCCGGCTGGCGCGCGGCGCGGCTTCGGCTATGTCCGCTCAGGGCTTGCGGCACGGCCGCAATTCCTGGCTTACGCCGTCAATGCGCTGCCGGGGCTGCTGCCGTTCTTCATGCGGCGCATTATGTGCATGCCGGTCCTGACCTGGACGGTTCGCAGCGAAGCCGAGCGGCGGGCGGCCGCACGCTACGCGGACCAGATGATTTTCGAGGGTTTTAGGCCATGATCGAGCGCGGCGGCCCGGTGCAGAAAGCGGCCAAAGGCGACGGGAAGAACCCGCCGGAACGCGCGGCGGCCTCCCTGGAGCTCCGCGTCAGCGCGGTCGAGCGTATCGGGCAAGTGGACAAGGCCGAGTGGGACGCCTGCGCCAATCCCCAACCGGCTCATGCGCATAATGGAAGTGCGATCCTGGCTTCGGCTCAACCGGAGTCTGAGCGGAATCCGGCCGCATGTCCGCTGGATCAAGATTCCAGTCACGAAACCACATATAACCCGTTCGTTTCACATGATTTTCTCTCGGCGCTCGAGGACTCGAAGTCGGTCGGCGGGCGGAGCGGCTGGCACGTTCAACACGTTCTGACGAAAACCTCCGACGGCACTTTAGTTGCAGCAGCGCCGGCCTATCTCAAGAGTCATTCGCGGGGCGAATACGTGTTCGATGCCGGCTGGGCGGAAGCTTATGAGCGCGCCGGCGGCAACTATTACCCGAAGCTGCAGATCGCAGTGCCGTTCACGCCGGCGAGCGGCCCCCGGCTCTTGGTGCGGGACGGCGTGCCCGCAGAAGCGGTGCGGCGCGCGCTCGCCGGCGGCCTGACGCAATTCTGCGGCGCTCTTGGAGCGTCCGGCGTGCATGTGACATTCGCCACCGAGGCCGAATATCGCCTTCTCGGCGAGCTCGGCTATCTGCAACGCACCGACCAGCAGTTCCATTGGGTAAATCAGAACTTCGCAAGCTTCGACGCATTTCTGGCGGCGTTGAGCTCGCGCAAGCGCAAGACCATCCGCCGCGAACGGCAAGATGCGCTGGCGAACGGCATCACCGTGCATTGGCTCACCGGCAGCGATCTCACCGAAGACGTGTGGGACGCGTTCTTTGCGTTCTACATGGAAACCGGCTCGCGCAAATGGGGCCGCCCTTATCTGACGCGCGAATTCTATTCGCTCGCCGGCGCGAAAATGCGCGACCGCATCCTGCTTGGTGCTGGCCAAGCGCGCCGGACGCTGGATCGCCGGCGCCATCAATTTCATCGGCTCGCACACTTTGTTCGGCCGCCATTGGGGCGCCATCGAGCATCACCCGTTCCTGCATTTCGAGCTGTGCTACTATCAGGCCATCGACTACGCGATCGCGCACAAAATGGCGCGCGTCGAGGCCGGCGCCCAGGGCGAGCACAAAATCTCGCGCGGCTACATGCCGACGACGACGTTTTCGGCGCATTACATCGCCGATCCCGGTCTGCGCCGCGCCATCGCCGACTATCTGGTGCGCGAACGCGCTTATGTGGCGGCGGCCGGCCGCGAGCTTTCGGCGCTGGCGCCGTTTCGCAAAGGCTTGGAAGCCGAGACGGAATGACTAAGATCGATTCTTTGTACCCATGCTTTTTCAGCCGCGGAGAGTGGGATGGCGAGCTACGACGGGAACAACATTTTTGCCAAAATCCTGCGCCGCGAATTGCCGGCGCATAAGATCTACGAAGACGACAAGGTGCTGGCGTTTCTCGACATCATGCCGCGGACGCCGGGGCATGCGCTGGTGATTCCGAAAGTGGCGGCCCGCACCATTTTCGACATCGCGCCGGACGATCTCGCTCATGTCATCCGCGCCACGCAGAAGGTCGCCCGAACGGCGATGACGGTGTTTTCCGCCGACGGCATGACCATCCTCCAATTCAACGAGCCGGCCGGCGGCCAAGTGGTGTTTCACCTGCACTTCCACGTCATCCCGCGCCACGACGGCGTGCCGATGAAGCCGCCGGCAAGCGTCAAGGAAGACCCCGCCGTCTTGGCCGATCAGGCGGCGCGGCTGGTGGCGGCGTTGAAGGGTTGATTCTCGTCATTCCGGATTGCCGCAAAGCGGCAAGTCCGGAATCCATATTCGCTGACCTGTGAGTATGGATTCCGGGCTCCTCGCTTCGCTCAGCCCCGGAATGACGGCGGCATTCAACCCGGGCGGCCGCGCGAGACGCGTTCGATCTCGGCGCGCACCATACGCTCGACCATGCCCGGCAGATTGTCGTCGAGCCAGGATTTCAGCATCGGTCGGAGCATTTCGCGCACCAGATCTTCGAGCGTGCGGGCATTCTGCGACAGCACGGTCTGCGCCAGCGCATTGAAGGCCGAATTGACGGCGACGCTGGTGGCGCCGGAAATGAGCCGGCCGTGCTCGTCATAGGCGCGCGCCGGCGCCGGCGGAAAAGGCGCAGGCTCCGGTTCGCGCGCTTCAGGCGCTTCGGGCGCGTCGTCGAAACCGACATCCGGAATTGCCGTCGATGGTGCGGAATTGCGGCGCCGTTGGGCGGCGGCTCCGGCTCGGGCATCGCCGCATTGATGCCGCCATTGATTCGGTGAGATCGAGAATGTCGGCGGCCTGGTCGGCGACCGTCTCTTGCTGGAAGGAGACCGGCTCCTCGATGACCGAGCGGTGGCGGCGGTTCGGGTTCGAATTCGCGGCGCGGGCGGCGGTGGGGCCGGCGGCGGCGGCGCGGCATAGACTTGCTGCACCGGCGGTCGGCGGCGCTTCGGCGCGCGGCGCATCCGGCGGTCGTTGCGCCGTTTTCGTCGCATCGTCATCGGCGATAATGCGGCGAATGGAGGCGAGAATCTCCTCCATCGACGGTTCTTGCGCTCTCGCCGGCTGATTCATACGCGTCCTCGCCTACGTTCCCTATGCGCGCGACCGCCGTGAGCCTTTCCCCCAAGACGCCTCAACAAGAGGCCCACAAGACGCCCCAAGACGGCGAATCACGCGAGGACAACTATGCAATGTTGCCGGCAAGTATGTCATGGCGAAAGTCGAACGCAAGGCGCGACAAAGCGTGGTCCTGTGGACACCGGCTCGCCCGACACGACCCTTGTCTCAAGATGGAACAAAGAGAGAGGCCGGCGCGCCGCCGCCTATCTGCCGTCCGGCGTGCGCACGCCGACCCAGGCATCGCGGATTTGCTGATAATGGACCATCGGATCGTAGATGATGACGTCGAGCCCGAGCCGCTGCATCGACAGCGTGCCGACGGCCGCCAGCAATGTGTAAGACGCCACCACGCGGTCGTGCTGCGCCTGGACCAGCGCGACGCGCGCATTGACGAGTTCCTGCTGCGCGTTGAGGACGTCGAGCGTGGTGCGCTGGCCGACGCGCGCTTCTTCGCGCACGCCGTTGAGCGCGATCTCGGCCGCATTCACTTGCGCGGTGGTCGCCTCGATTTGCGCTTTCGCGGCGTCGAGCTGCGCCCCAGCTACTGCACGACGGTTTCGCGCGCCTGATCGCGGTTGACGTCGAGCGTCAGCCGCTGCTGGCCGAGCGTTTCCTTGCCCTGACGGATGGCCGAATACTCGGCGCCGCCTTGATAGAGCGGGATCGTCAGGGTGCCGAGAACCGAAGCCGAAGTCTGCTTGTTGGTCGTGGCGGCAGGGTCCCAAGCCTTTTGCACGCGTGGCTTGGACGCCGAGATTCGGATAGAGCGCGCCTTCGCTGACCTTCACCGCGAGTTCGGCGACATCGACGCCGTACATGGCGGCGAGCACCGACGGGCTTTGCGCCTGGCCCTGGGCGATCGCGCCGGGCAAGGTCGGCGGCGACAGCCGGTCGACCGGCGTGCCGGGCGCGAGCTTGCCCGGATCGACGCCGATGATGCGCCGGTATTGCGCCTGCGAGGTCACGTATTGCGATTGCGCGGCGAGCAATTGGGAGCGGCCGGCGGCGAGCCGCGATTCGGCCTGGGCGACGTCGGTGCGCGTCACTTCGCCGACATTGAACCGGTCGCGGGTCTGTTTGAGCTGTTCGGTGAGCACTTCGACGTTGCTGCGCTGCAGAGCCAGCGTCGCGTCGTCGCGCAGCAAATCCATATAGGCGGTCGCCGCGTCGAGCAGCACCTGCTGCTCGGTGACGCGCAATGTCTCGCGCGCGCCCATCACCTGGCTTTCGGCCTGGCGCGTTTTGTTGGCGGTCTGATTGCCGTTGTAGAGCGTCTGCGACGCCGTGATGCCGACGCTGCGCGAAGCGAAATCGTCGGCGGTATTCGAAAAAGTCGTGGTGTTCGGAAACGTCGACTGCGAGATGATGTGCGACAGCGTGTTGGTGTAATTGGAGCCGGCCGTGGCGGTGGCGGTGATCTTCGGCCGATAGCCGGACAAAGCCTGCGGCACGTTCTCGTCGGTCGAGCGCAGCGAGGCGCGCTGGGCGTTGAGCGAGGGATTGTTCTGATAGGCCTGGACCAAGGCCCATTCGATGGTGTCGGCGAAAGCCAAGCGCGCAGCCACCGGCCAGGACGAATCCGGCCACAGCAAGGCCGGCAGCGCTGCCAATGCACGCTCGCAGTCTTCGTCTACTCATGACGCAGACAGCTCCCACCCCTGCTCCACCCGCCCCCTGCGGTGGATCCTCAATCCACACATACACCCACACACCCCGGCCGAAGCGCGCTAAGCCGAGGACCTGGAACAGTGAACTTAAGCTGCGGGCGGCGAAGGGCGAAACCCTCCGCCTGGGGATGAGATGCAGAAATCCGGCCAATGGCACATAAGCGCCACAGGTGCGAAATCAGCCCATATTTCCGGCACAAAATCGCGAAGAAACATCGCCGCAGGCCCGCCGCTGCCGCGAACTTGCCCTACCGGAGGTTGCCAATCCGGCCGCCGGCTCAGAAAACGAAGGCGGCGGGCGCGACGAATCCGGGCAGCACGGAAGCTGCGGCATCGAAAATCGGGCGGCCGACGAGGTGGCCTTCGACCAGGCGGTAAAGCATCGCTTTGCCGGCCGGACCGGCGCGATAGATGCAGGCCAGCCGGCCGTTCGGCTTCAATTGGCCGGCATAGGACTCCGGCGTGACCTCGGTCGCGCCGTTGAGAAGGATAAAGTCGTAAGGCCCGGCGGCGGGCCAGCCTGCGGTCAAGGGGCCGGTACTACCGAGACCAGACATCGAGACTTGCGAGGCGCCGACGGCCGACAGCGCCTGCCGCGCCAGCATCGACAAGCGACGCGTCCTCTTCGAGCGCGACCACCGAACCCGCAAGCCGCGACAGGATCGCCGACGAATAGCCGGTGCCGCAGGCGACATCGAGGACATGATCATTGGCGCCGAGCTGCGCCGCCTGGATCAGCTTGGCGAGAACCATCGGCTTGAGCAGCACGCGGCCGCCGCCGATTGAGATATCGCTGTCGAGATAGGCGAGGCCGGCCAGCGCCGACGGCACGAAGAGCTCGCGCGGCACCGCCAGCATCGCGTCGATCAGATCGGGATTGGTGACATCGGCGGTGCGAACCTGGCAGTCCACCATCATCCGGCGTGCCGCGGCGGTGTCGAACATGTCTTGGAGTTCCCAAATTATCGCGAAAATGCCGGCTACCGGCGTTTTGCGACAGGGTCGGCCAAAACGCAAGCGCCGGGCCGCGCCGATGAACGGCCGGCTTTTGCGGCCCTGTTTTGCCCTATCGCCGCACCTCCGTGGCGCGGCAAATCGGCCAAATGGGCCATGCGTATAGGCATTGCTTAATGGATTTGGTGCAGATACCCATGCTCGCCATCCCGCGTAACTGACTTAAGTAACTGCCCGGATGGCCACGTGGCGGAGTG
Organism: uncultured Alphaproteobacteria bacterium; assembly: GCA_963695615.1. GTDB lineage: Bacteria > Pseudomonadota > Alphaproteobacteria > Rhizobiales > Xanthobacteraceae > BOG-931. The sequence continues at coordinate 467,626 of CAVOHH010000014.1, forward strand.
GTTACGCAACGGTCTGCAAAACCGTGTACCCCGGTTCAATTCCGGGCGTGGCCTCCAGCCTTCGCTCGCGAAGCGCAGCGAAGGCTGCCCGCCGGAGCTTAGCGAAGGCGGGCCGCGCTAGCCGCCGCGAGCTACGGCTCGGCGAGCCAGCCAAGCCGAGGGCAAAACCAAGGCGGACCTATGCCAAGACTTGCGAAGAATTGGCGCGTTTGGCGCTTTCAATGCCGGACCGGCTTTGTTATACGCGCACCCACACGAGCTTTAGGCTTTTCCCCGGTAGCTCAGTGGTAGAGCAACCGGCTGTTAACCGGTTGGTCGCTGGTTCGAATCCGGCCCGGGGAGCCAGTTACAATTGAAATTGCCAGGCTTTTTCGCCGTTACGGCAGATTTACCCACAAGCCTACCCCCTCTTGAAATGGATGCAACAACGGGCGCCCGGCTCGCGTTGTATGCGTATGAAAACACTCCAGGTCGTTCTCCAGATCGAACCTAAACTTAAGGCCGCGAGCGAGAAGGTGGCGGCCGCGGAGCAACGCTCGCTCACGGGGCTGATCGAGAAGTTACTTACCGACTACTGCAAGACGCATGATCCGGGTCTCGAACACGCAGCCGCTCGCGAAGCACCCAAAGCCGCCGAAATGGCAGCGAGCACGATCGACGATATTGGAGACAAAACGGCGCCGCCAGAGGAGCAACAGCGGCGTAAGAGAAGGCTGATCCGCGGACCGAAGGAGTTTCGCGAGATGCGTCGGAAATAATGTTGCGCGGAGAGCCACCGAGGGGATCAGCGTCGATGGCCGCTCGTAAGATCAGTCTGAAGATTATCAACGCTCCCGCATCCGGTCTTGTCCTAGATGCCCCACCAATCCTAAAGGAGATAAACCAGTCGGTGGATTATATCTGCGGGCACTGCGGCACGATCTTGCTGCACGCGGAGGAGAACCGAGTTCACAGCATCGTAATTCACCGCGGTAACTGCGGGTCGTACAACTCGATTGAAACTCAGAAGCTTACTCGCACCTGATGCACGTCGCGTTTTGACCTCATCACAGGGCCACGAGCATTGCTCGATAATAAAAGACCACTCCAACAATGATGATTGTAATAGCTATGGCAACTGCAGCCGCCCAGCCGCTGTATTTCTGGACTCGTTTCTGTCCAAAGCGGTCTTCGCCGGTTGAGGTGTCATCATCAATGGGAATCGCAAGTCTCCTAGGTGCTCACTGCAAGTCGTCACATTGGGAAGCGTCTCGGAGTCATATCCGATTTGCCAAGCCCGATTAACCTTTCGTTAACCAACCTCAGCCCACGCTGGGCTATGGATCTTGATTCTCCGCATCCTCGCTGCCGGTTCTGCGCCGATGGAATGCGGTTCCGTCACGCACCGCTTGACCAGGACGAGCGAACAACGGCGCAAACTTTCGAGTGTCTAAGCTGCTGTGCCGTCCTGAACGTGCCGCCTCTGGCGGGCACCCGGGAAATATATCTGCGATCGTTCAGTAGGTCAGCATGAAATTGAAAGAACTCATGGTGTTGCTGGCCGCGATGGTGATCGCGTTTGCGTCTGTTCTTGATGTTTTTTTCTACGGCAACATTTTCGGATGACTGACAAACGGCCGGACCTCCGCCCCTAGAGCGCCTCACGTTGCAGAATAGCGACATGACGCGCGGCCGACTCCTTCGTCACGCGCTTCCCATCCGACGTAATCACCCGATCCCAGAACGCGCCGTAAATGACGTCATAGGGCCACGGCTCGACGCGCGCCGCGATGGTTTGCACGGCGTTGCCGCCGAGCGGAATGAAATTCGGAAAGCTCCACATGAAGCTGACGAATTTGCGGTCGGTCGTTACTTGCAGAAGATCGCCGGTGAGGAGCGCACCCTTGCCGCTTGCGCCTTGCGCCCAATGCAGCACCGTGCCGCCCTCGAAGTGACCGCCGGCGCGAACCAGCGTCAGCCCCGGCAAAATCTCTTTCGTCTCGCCGTGCCACAGGTCGAGACAGGAGGCTGCGCGCATGATCCACGGTTTGTCGGCGGCATGCAGATGAACCGGGATGCCGCCGAAGGCTTCGCTCCATTCGACCATGGTCGTGTAGTAGTGCGGATGCGAGATGGCGATGGCGGTGAGCCCGCCGAGGCTATTGATGATCTCCACCATCGCGTCGTCGATGAGCGAGACGCAATCCCACAGCACGTTGCCGTGCGCGGTGCGCACCAGCAAGGCGCGCTGGCCGATGCCGAAGGCCGGCGACGTGCCGATGCCGATGAGCTCTGCTTCGCGGCGGAACGTCGCCATATGCGTCACGCGCAATTTCGGCAGCACCGTCCAAGCCTGGCCCGACGGCGGGATGAACTGCCGCTCCTCATCGCAGATCGCGCAAGCGGCAGGCGGCGCTTCGGACGGCGCATATTGCGTTCCGCAGGTGACGCAAATGAAAGCCTGTGCCATGCAGTTTCTCCGTGTGGCTCGGATCGGACGAGGACGATACAGGCATGCGACACGTCCGTCGAAATGATTTATCTGAATAGGCCGAGCTTCGCATCGCTACGCAGGGACGTTGACATGACGCATCATCGTTTGGACGCAGCGCCCGACACCGTGCACTGGGGCTATTTCGACGCGGCGCGGAAGCCGCTGTTGACCATCGACAACGGCGAGGTGGTGACGATCTCCACCGTTTCCGGCGTGCCGGCGCAGATGCCGCCCAAGGACTCGCCGTTCAAGCTGCCGCAGGCGCTCGCCGACATTCATAGGACGCAGACACAGCGGCTGCCGGGCCATATCTGCACCGGGCCGGTCGCGGTGCGCGGCGCCAAAGCCGGCATGACGCTCGAGGTGCAGATCCAGTCGATCGAACTGAACTACGACTGGGGCTACAACATGATCCGGCCGATGACCGGCGCGCTGCCGGACGATTTCGACGCGCCGCGCGTCATCCATATTCCGCTCGATCGCGAGCGCATGGTGGGACGGCTGCCGTGGGGCTTGGACATCCCGTTGCGGCCGTTCTTCGGCGTCATGGCCGTCGCGCCGCCGGCAGGCTGGGGCGTGGTCAGCACGATCCAGCCGCGCAAGAACGGCGGCAACATGGACAACAAGGAATTGGTGGCGGGAACGACGCTCTATCTTCCCATCCATATCGACGGCGCGATGTTCTCGGTCGGCGACGGCCACGGCGCGCAGGGCGACGGCGAAGTCAATGTCAACGCCATCGAGACCGGCCTCATCGGCACGTTCCGATTGAGCGCGCGCGCCGACATGCCGCTCGAATGGCCGATGGCCGAGACGCCGACGCATATGATGACGATGGCGTTCCATCCCGATCTCGACGAAGCGGCCGTCATCGCGCTCCGCACCATGATCGCGCTGCTCGGCGAGCGCTGCGGGCTGTCGCGCGAAGATGCCTATACGCTCTGCAGCCTCGCCGCGGACTTGCGGGTGACGCAGATCGTCAATCAGTACAAAGGCATCCACATCATGCTCGACAAGAAATATCTCACGGCGAAGCTGTGAAAGGTCTCTCCGACCTCCGCCCCGTTCACTCCGGCATGATTTCCGGCTTATTGCCGGGGAACTTGGCGACGATCGCCGGATCGATATTGAGGTGCTGGGCGACCATGGCGCGCGGGGTCCGCGCCAGCCAATCCGACAGCGAGACGTCCTCGAAACGGTCGCTGCGGAAAATTTCCAGAAATTTCAGATCGGTGGTGCCGGTGTTCTTGACGTAATGACCGAGCGATTTCTTCACGTAGCCGATGTCGCCGGGCTTGAAGTTCTGGGTCACCGCGCTCGGCCCGGCATTGAACACCGTCATCGTCGCCTCGCCGGCAATGTAATATTGCCATTCGTCGGCATTGGGATGCCAATGCATCTCCCGCAAGCCGCCCGGATGCACGGTCACGAGCGCGGCTGCGATGGTGACCGACGCCTTGAAATTGCGGCTGTCGGCGATGCGCACTTCGCCGCCCGCGGTCTTGCGGGTGGGCGGCATGCTCGCCAGAGAAAACGTCGACGGGTCGGGCATCTTGCCGGCGGGGCCTTGCGCCTGCGCCTGCTCGTCCGCCAGCGGCCCGGGCATCTGGCCTGGAAAAATATAAAGCTGCCGCAGCGGAATTTTTGCGAACGTCTCGACCGGCAGGTTGAAGTTCTGCGCCAATATGTCGGGCGGCGTATGGGCGAGCCAGTCGGTGAGGAGGAGCGTTGAGTATTCGGTCTGGTGGCCGTCATCGAAGGCGAGGATGAATTCAGCCCCGTCGTCGCCGATCCCCAGTAACGAATGCGGCAAGCCGGAGGGAAAGTACCAAAGCCCGCCCTCGCCGACATCTTCAATATTGGCGCGCCCGGCGGTATCGATTGTCGTCACGCGCACCGCGCCTTTGCTGACATAGGCCCATTCGGCAGCCTGATGCCAATGCAGTTCGCGGATGCCGCCGCGGATCAGGCGCATATTGACGCCGGCAATTTCCGTCGCGATCTGAAAATCCGATTGCGTCACCTGCCGCGCCCAGCCGCCGTTCTGAATACGGCGCGGCGCATTGTTGAAGGAGGCCCAGAACAACGGCGAGGAGCCGATATCGGTCGGCGGCGGCGAGAACGCGGACGGAAACTGCGAGGAGATCGCCGGATTCTGCGGTCCGGGATCTGTGATACTTGATGGATTGGCGGTGGTATTGATCTGGCCTTGCGGCGGGTCATCGGGATTGCCGAAGCTTGCGGCACTGGCCACCGAAACCTTGGCCGCCGAAGCTGCGGTCGCGGCCGAGCCGAGTGCGGCTGCGGCAAGTACACTGCGTCGAGACACGGCGTCCATGGGCCTCTCCTTCCGGCAAAGGGGTGAGTAACGAACTCGATCTTCCGAAGAACCGACAGCGTTGCGTCACCGGACCGGTAAAGGATCCAGTTCTACGACCTGCATTCCGCAGGCCGCTTCGCACATCCATTGATACAACGGGTCCCGGCGGAGACCCAGTACGAAACGAAAGACTACACCTTGATCCATTTCAATTTGAATCGGATCAAGGTCTAGATTCTTCGTTGGAGCATGATCTTCTCCGAAAACCGGTTCTCACTTTTCGGGATCATGCTCTAGGCGACGCCTGAGCAATTCCAGCCGCGGATGCGGTCGCCGTAGACTTCCGCACCGGTCGCGGTGACCACCACCGTGTCTTCGAGCTTGATGAAGCCGCGGCTCGGATGCGCGAGCGTCGTCTCGACCGACACCACCATGCCGGTTTCGAGCGGCCGGTCGGCGTCATAGGCGTCGTAGGGAACGGGGCCTGAATTCGTCAGCCGCGGCGCTTCGTGGCTGACCAGACCCATGCCGTGGGCAAGGAAATGCGTGTGGTTGTGGATCTTGGTTTTCTGCAGCACCGCGTTCGCCGCGGCATAGATGTCCTTGCCGGGGATGCCGGGCTTGATCGCCTTCATCGACGCCTGCTCGACGGCTTCGACTTCGGCGAGCAGATCGAGGAGCTCCGCGTCCGGTTCGCCGGCAATGCCCATGCGGCAGACGTCGCCGATATAGCCGTGATAATTGCCGCCGGAATCGAGTGACAATATGCCGCCCTTCTCCCAGCGCTCGCTCGAAGGCGCCCGGTTCTGACTCGCATTCACCGTGATCAGGCAATAATCGAAGGTCAGTCCGCGCATCGTTTCTTCGCGGCGCAGCGCTTCGGTCATTTCCGCTTTGCTTGAGCCGGGGCCGTGTTTGGCGATCACGGCCTGCATCGAATCGATCACCGCATCGGAGGCGGTCTTGAGCATTTCCAGTTCGTGCGGCGTCTTGATCGCGCGCAACCGTTCGAGCACGAACAGCGCGTCCTTGATTTCGCTCCCCGGAAAAGCCTTGCGCAGCACTTCATAGGAATCGACCGGGATGAAAGCGAGCTCGGCGCCGATGCGCTTCGGGTTTGGCGTGAGCTTCTTTGCGTAGGCTACCGCCTTTTCCATCACGTCGACCGAGCCGGAACTGCTCACGCTCAGCTCGGATACCCAGAACGGCGTGTTCTCGTTCTGAAACTTCTCCATGCGATGGCCGAAGAAGCCCGACTTTTGCGGCTCGCCCTTGGCATAAACAAAGACCGGCAGGTAGCGGCTCAATCCCATCGCATCCATGGATTCGAAGAAGAACGCGCGATGGCCGCCGAGGAGGTACTGCACATTGTGTTTCGACGTCACCAGCAGGACATCGAAGCCCTGCTCGTCCATCAGCCGGTCGAGGCGTGCGGTATCGAACGGGGCGGTGCCTTGTTTTTTTGTGACGTCGAGCATGATCGGTGTCCTCCAGATCGTATTGTGCGGTGCGGGCGTCGCGGGCCGGGCTTTCCGCCACAATCTAGCAAATCCTGCCGCCGCGCTGTAGCCGCGCAATTGCCGCCCTGCCCGGGCATAACTGCGCCCTGCGGTGCGCCGCGGCGAGCTCCAAGAAGCCACAAGAAGCCCCAAGCGGCCCCCAAAAGGACTCCAAGAACTGCGCAACCCCGCCTAATGAAATGTCTTTCTTCGTCGAGACCAAGCGTGTTTATGCAAAATTTATATGTATCGGCGCCAATAAAAATCCGTTGCTGCACTGCGACAAGATAAGCTTTCACACTGTCGGAAAGCCGTTCGCGCTGCTAAGTATTCCGAACTATACTGGGGCAAATAACAGCGCGCTTAAGCGCCTCTAGAGGGAAGAAACTCGTGGAGACGAGGCCTGACGATGCGGGCGGGACTACCCGCCGCGCGGTCGTGATCGCAGCCGGCACAGCTCTTATTGCGATCGCGGGATTCACCTATTGGTATTTGTCGCAGGGAACCGATACGGCGCGCGCGTCGCGGTCCGCGCACAACGCGGTTCCGGTCACGGTCGCGACCGCATCGCGCCAAGACGTGCCGATTTATCTGCTCGGGCTCGGCACCGTGCAGGCGCTGTTCACCGTCGGCATCCACGCCCAGGTCGACGGCAAGCTCCAGGACGTGTTCTTCAAGGAAGGCCAGCGCGTCAAGAAAGGCGACGTGCTGGCAAAGATCGATCCCCGCCTCTACCAGGCGGCGTTTGACCAAGCCAGGGCGCACAAGGCGCAGGACGACGCGCAACTCATCGCCGCCGAGAAGGATCTCGCCCGCTTTCAGACGCTTGTCATTCGCAACGCCGAGACGCAGCAGAATGTCGATCTGCAACAGGCCAAGGTCGACCAGACCAAGGCCGCGATCGATGCCGACGTCGCCGCAATCGAAACCGCACAAACCAATCTCGATTACACCAATATCACCGCGACCACGGACGGCCGCATGGGCATGCGCATGGTCGATCCGGGCAATATCGTGCACGCCAGCGACCAAGGCGCGATCGCGATCCTGACGCAGACCGAGCCGGCCGTTGCCTTGTTCACTCTGCCGGCGCAGACGCTCGACGATGTCCGCGAAGCGATGGCGCACGGCGAGGTGCAGGTCGAGGCTTACGACCGCGACAATGTCCATCTCCTGAGCACCGGCACGCTCACCACCATCGACAATCTGATCGATCAGACGACCGCGACCTACCGCCTCAAAGCCACCTTCGCCAACGAGGACGAAAGACTGTGGCCGGGCGAATTCGTCAATGCCCGGCTGTTGCTGCAGACGCGCAAGAACGTCGTCGTCATCCCGCCGGTCGCCGTGCAGCGCGGCCCGCACGGACTGTTCACCTGGGTGGTCAAAAAGGACAACACGGTCGAGGCACGGCCGATCCAGACCGGCCCCACGACCGGCAACACCACCATCATCCTCACCGGCGTCGAAGACGGCGACCGCGTCGTCACCGACGGGCAATACAAGCTCGAGACCAATGCGCCGGTCACGCTGGCGCCGCCGCGCACCGCGACCAGCGGGGACGCGACGTGAGCATTTCCGAACCGTTCATCCGGCGCCCGGTCGCGACCACGCTGATGATGGCGGCGCTGGCCTTTGTCGGCATCGTGTCGTTCCCGTTCCTGCCGGTGGCGCCGCTGCCGCAGGTCGATTTTCCGACCATCCAGATCACGACGACCTGGGCCGGCGCCAGCGCCGAGACCATGGCGACTTCGGTCGCAGCTCCGCTCGAGCAGCAATTCGGCCAGATCGCCGGCATCACGCAGATGACGTCGACGAGCTCGCTCGGCGCCACGACCATCGTCATCCAGTTCGATCTCAACCGGAACATCGATTCCGCGGCCCAGGACGTGCAGGCGGCGATTACGGTCGCCAGCAAGACGCTGCCGCAGGCGCTGACGACGCCGCCGGCCTATAAGAAGGTCAATCCCGGCGGACACGCCGGTCCTGCTGCTGTCGGTGCATTCCGACACCATCGCCGCTGATCAATGTCGACGACTACGCCAATATCTTCCTGGCGCAGCAACTGTCGCAGGTGAACGGCGTGGCGCAGGTCTCGGTGTTCGGCGACCGCACGCCGTCGATCCGCGTCCAGGTCGATCCCGGCCAAGCTCGCCGCCAGCGGGCTGACGCTCGAAGAAATCCGCGGCCAGCTCGTCACCTCGACGACCAATGCCGCCAAAGGCGTGATCAACGGCGACAAGATCACCTTCACCATCGCCGCCAACGACCAGATCACCGACGCCGACAAGTTCAACGATGTCGTGATCGCCTACCGCAACGGCGCCCCGATCCGGGTGCGCGACGTCGGCCAGGCGGTGGCCGAGCCGGTGGACCGCACCGTCGCCGCCTACCAGAACAACAAAGACGGCGTCATCCTCGCCGTCTTCAAGCAGCCCGGCGCCAATGTCATCGAGATCGTCAGTACGATCCAAGCCCAGTTGCCGCAACTCACCGCGCGCATTCCGCCGGCCGTCAAGGTCGAGACCATTCTCGACCGCACCGTGACGATCCGCGCCTCGGTGACCGATGTCGAGTTCACGCTCGTCCTCACCATCTGCCTCGTGGTGATGGTGATCCTGCTGTTCCTGCGCAATTTCTGGGCGACGCTCATTCCGAGCATCACCGTGCCGCTGGCGCTCGCCGGCTCGTTCGCGGCGATGTATATGATGAATTTCAGCCTCGACAATCTGTCGCTGATGGCGCTCACCATCGCGGTCGGTTTCGTCGTCGACGACGCCATCGTCGTGGTCGAGAACATCTATCGCCACGTCGAGAATGGCGAGGCGCCGTTCACGGCGGCGCTCAAAGGCTCGCGCGAGATCGGCTTCACCGTGCTGTCGATCTCCTGCTCGCTGATCGCGGTGTTCATTCCGCTGCTGCTGATGAGCGGCATTATCGGCCGGCTGTTCCGCGAATTCGCGCTGACGGTGACGGCCTCGATCGCGGTGTCGGCGCTGGTGTCGCTGACGCTGGCGCCGATGATGTGCTCGCGCTTCATGCATCGCGAGCCGGAAACGCATGGCCGCGTCTACCGCTTCATCGAAAGCGGCTTCGACGCCATGATGTCGTTCTACCGGCGCACGCTCGACATCGTGCTGCGCCACCAGCCGATCGCGCTCGGCGTGTTCTTCGCCACCATGGCGCTCACGGTGGTCATGGCGATCGAAATCCCGAAGGGCTTTTTCCCGATCCAGGACACCGGAATGATCCAGGGCTTCGCCGAGGCCGCGCAGGAAACCTCGCCGAACGAGATGATGCGGCTGCTGCACAATGTCGGCGACGTGCTGCTGCGCGATCCCGACATCGAAGGCTTCGGCTCGTTCACCGGCTCGACCGGCGCTGCGAATTCCGCCAATACCGGCCGCTTCTTCATCGTGCTCAAGCCGCGCGACGAGCGCAAGATCAACGCCTCGCAGATCATCGACCGGCTGCGGCCGCAGCTTGCCAAGCTCGAAGGCGTCAATCTGTTCCTGCAGCCGACGCAGGACATCAATGTCGGCGCCCGCATCGCCCGCGGCAGCTTTCAATACACGCTGCAGGACACCAATATCGACGAGCTGAACGAATGGTCGCAGAAGCTGCTGGAGAAGCTGCGCACGCTGCCGCAGCTCGCCGACGTCACCTCCGATCTCGCGGCCAATGCGCCGAAGCTCCAGATCACCATCAATCGCGATCAGGCCTCGCGCTTCGGCATCTCGCCGCAGACGATCGACGACACGCTCAATGACGCGTTCGGCCAGCGCGAGATCACGCAATATTTCACGCAGCTCAAGACCTATTTTGTGGTTCTGGAAATCCTGCCCGACCTGCAGAAGGACCTCTCCACGCTCGACCGCATCTATGTGAAATCGCCGCTCACCGGCGGCGCGGTGCCGCTGTCGTCGCTGGTCACCATCGACAGCAACGGCGTCGGGCCGCTTCTGATTTCGCATCAGGGCCAGTTTCCGGCCGTCACCATCACCTTCAACCTGGTGCACGGCGTCGCGCTCGGCCAGGCGGTCGATGCGGTCAATGACGCGTCGCGCGACATCGGCATGCCGTCCGCCGTCATCCCGACCTTCCAGGGCAATGCCCAGGCGTTCCAGACGTCGCTGCGCAGCGAGCCGGCTTTGATCGGCGCGGCGCTGATCGTCGTCTACATCATTCTCGGCATTCTCTATGAGAGCTTCATCCATCCGCTGACGATCCTGTCGACGCTGCCGTCGGCCGGCGTCGGCGCGCTGCTGGCGCTCAGCCTCGGCCATATGGATCTGTCGGTGATCGGCATCATCGGCATCATTCTGTTGATCGGCATCGTCAAGAAGAACGGCATCATGCTGGTCGATTTCGCCATCGCCGCCGAGCGCGAACGGCACGCTGGCGCCGCTCGACGCCATCCGCGAGGCCTGCCTGCTTGCGCTTCCGCCCGATCCTGATGACGACGGCGGCGGCGATGCTCGCCGGCATTCCGCTCGCCATCGGCAGCGGCGCCGGCTCGGAAATGCGCCAGCCGCTCGGCTACGCCATGGTCGGCGGGCTTGCGCTCAGCCAGGTGCTGACGCTCTACACGACGCCGGTCGTCTATCTCTATCTCGACCGCCTGCAGACCTGGCTGTTCGGCGCGCGGCGCGGCCCGATCGAGGACGCCGAGGCCGAGCCGGTCCACGCGGTGGCGGCGGAATAGTCTCCACCGTCCGCTCGTCCCCGCGAAAGCGGGGACCCAGTTCTAACAGGCGCCGCGCGTCGAGACGCTCCAGCAAGCCATTGCGATTCCCGCTTGCGCGGGAATGAGCGGTGTTAGCTCCACAGTTCCTTGCTGGCGAGCCGCGCGCCCTTCACCAAGCGCGTCGAGCTTTGCCCACATGATGCTCGGGTGCACGCGGCGATAGAACGGCCCTTGCGCGAAGCCGCAATCGGTGCCGGCCAGCAGGTTCTCGCGGCCGACGAGCTTGGCGAGCCGCACGATGCGCTCGGCGACCAGTTCCGGATGCTCGACGACATTGGTGGCGTGGCTGATGACGCCCGGAATGAGCACCTGGTCCTTGCGGCAGCTTCGCGGTTTCCCACACCCGCCATTCGTGTTCGTGGCGCGGATTGGCATTCTCGATGACCAAGGCGCCGACCTTCATGCCGAGGATGAGGTCGACGACGTCCTTGAGCGGCACGTCGGAGGTGTGCGGGCCGGGCCAGCTGCCCCAGCAGACGTGATAGCGGATGCGGTCGGCCGGCAGGCCTGCGATGGCTTCGTTGAGCACGTCGACCTGCAGCGCGAGCCATTTGCGATAGTCGGCAAAGCTGCCCGGCGGCACCATGCGGTCATAGGTGACGGCGGCGCGCGCGTCGTCGAGCTGCAGCACGAAGCCGGCATCGATGATCATCTTATATTCGGTGCGCATCGCCGCCCCGATGGCGCGGATCAGCTCCTCGTCGCTCTTGTAATATTCGTTCTTGCGGTCGGGGATGACGCTTGCCGGCGCCGCGACCGGAAGGAACGCCTCCTCGACTTTGACGCCCTTGAGCGCCGCTTTGAAATTGTCGATGTCGCGCTGCAGTTCGGCCTGGCCGGTATAGGCGATCGGCCCGACGCAGACCGCCTCGGTCGTCGTCGCGACATGTTCGCGCGCATCGAGCTCGGCATAGAACGCGGCGAATTTCTCGCGGTCGACGCCGCGCATGAACGGGTTGGCGCCCGGCCTTGATCGGCCGCCGCTCGAAGCCGCTCAACCGCTCGAGCACATATTGCGACCAGCTGATCGATTTGCCGAACTCGCCGTCGCTGACGACGTCGATGCCGACATCGGCCTGTTCGCGCACCACCTCGGCGACGGTCTCTTTCAGGCACGCCTCGATAGGCGGCCTCGTCGTACGGCTTGCCGCGCCTGCTTGGCGCGCAGGAATTCCTGCAGCTCCGGCGGCCGGATCAGGCTGCCGACATGGGTGGTGAGGATGCGATCGGTGCTGCGCTTCATTCCGCTCTCCGTCATTGGCGAGGCGTTTGACCATCATTGCGCGTCGCGCAAGCAGGGATTGCCCACCCCAGGTCAGCATCACAATGGGCCAAGCCCAACAGAGCGGCGATGATTTTCGGCGAGGCCTGGCGCGCGCGGGCGACTACGCGGCGGATCTGGCGCGCCGCCGATACCGACCGCGGCGGCGTCGGCGGCGCGCTTGGCGCGATCGAGGATCAGTTCGATCGAGGCGATCTCGACCCGGTTGCGGCCGTTGTCCTTGGCGCGGTAGAGCGCGTGATCGGCTTGCGCCAGCAGCGCCGAGACGTCGAGCACGGCGTCGTAGCTGATGACCATGCCGATGCTCACGGTGGCGACGACCGGCCGGCCGTCGACCTCGCGCGTCGCGTCCGCGAAAGCGCGGCGGATCTCTCGGCGACGCGCGACGGCGCGCTCGCGCGATGGCGTCGACCAAGACGAGCCGCAAACTCCTCGCCGCCGAGCCGGCCGAACAGATCGGTGCGGCGCATGCAGTTGCCCGCCACTTCGGCGAACACTTGCAGCACGCGATCGCCGACGGCATGGCCGAAGCGGTCGTTGATCGATTTGAAGTTATCGAGATCGAGCAGCATGACCGCCATCGGACGCGGATCGGCCGCCTGCCGCTTGAGCTGCACTCTCGCCGTCCTGCAGGAAGGCGCGGCGGTTGGAAATCCCGGTGAGCGGATCGACCAAGGCCGCCGTCCGGTGACGATACTCGGTGCGCTCCTTGGCCATCGCCAACAGGATGAAGGCGATCGAGATGGTGAACAGCAGCGCCTCGAAGCTCAGCACGGTGAGCCACACGCTCTCGAACGCGCCGTTGTTCGTCGGCGACGCACGACAGCATGGCGCCGAACGGCGTGCGCAACAGAAAAAGCGCGCCGTGCGCGAACAGCATGAAGATCGCCGGCCAGCGCGACACCAAGGGCTCGCTGCGCCCGCGCCAGAATTCGTAGGCCGTGGCCCAGGTATAGGCGGTGATGATGCCGGAGC